>NZ_CP093302.1:2423003-3886007 GCF_024362765.1 Alkalihalobacillus sp. LMS6
GCGCTTATATCCATTGCAGCTGCTTTTTTCGCACCTAATCGATGTTGAATCATTGAAGAGACACTTGGGAACGGCATATCTGGTGTCACCGTTGCAACTAAAATTAAATCAATATCTTCAGCCTCTACTTGCGCCATCTCTAACGCTTGTCGAGCTGCTTGAAAAGCCATTTCTGACGTTTCTACATCTTCAGCGAAACGTCTCTCTTCAATTCCTGTGCGCGAACGAATCCATTCATCAGATGTTTCTAAAAATGCTTCGAAATCTTTATTTGTGACTACTTTTTCAGGAACATAGCGTCCCATACCGAGTAAGCCTGCTTTTGCCATGGATGAATCCCCTTCCATCTCAAACAGAAATTAGTACCTGATACTAATATTAGCAAACAATTTAAGAAGCTGTCTAGTACTATTTCGCTTTTCATAGGACGAACCCTTTTTATTGCTCGTTTAATCCGTTCAGCAACGCTTCAAACCAAGCATCTAAATCAGCCTTCATCTTTTCTTCAGCTCCATTTGCTGCTTCTTGCATCTTCATTAACTCGTATGTGGACATAAACCCTTCAACGTCTCCTGATTTGAACTGGGCTACTGCATAATAGTAAAAAATTTGGATCGGTAACGTTTTTGCTTCTTCCATCATCTTAATAAAAGGCTTCATTTTTTCCAATCCTTGTTCATAGTGACCATCTTTTATGTAGCCAATCCCTTCTTGGACCGGTTTCATAAATGTCGTTAACGGCTGCTGTGTCATTTTTGCTCCTCATCCTTTTGACCTAATTCATATGCCTCATTCATTACTTTTGTAAACAAAGCTAACATCGGCTGAAGATCATCGAAACCTATTTCAATCCCCTTTGCTTCTAACATTTCTTTCGCTTCAGGTACGTATTTCATTGCAATTTGCATAAACGCCATGTTTTTTTCTTGTTCAGTCATTTTGTTAAAAACCTCCTTCATATCTTTATTAACGTAACTGATTGGTTTTTTATAATCAAGTGAATTGACCCTAATTCAAAAAGGAAAGTGAAACACAAAGAAAAACTTGTTATAATAGGGAAATCGACGTTTGGAAATGAGGATGAACATGAACGGAACAATAACAGATAAAATTAATTCAAGACGAACCTTTGCGATTATCTCCCACCCTGATGCAGGGAAAACAACCTTAACAGAAAAACTTTTGTTGTTTGGTGGAGCCATTCGCGAAGCCGGTACGGTTAAAGGCAGAAAAAATGCCAAACACGCAACAAGTGACTGGATGGAAATTGAAAAACAACGTGGTATTTCCGTCACAAGCTCAGTTCTTGAATTTTTGTATGACGGCTATCACGTCAATATTTTAGATACGCCAGGTCACGAAGACTTCTCAGAAGATACCTACCGCACATTAACGGCAGCTGACTCTGCGACGATGTTAATTGATGCAGCGAAAGGGGTCGAGGCTCAAACGAAAAAGTTATTTAAAGTTTGTAAGCTTCGTGGAATCCCAATTTTTACGTTCATTAATAAGCTTGACCGTCAAGGGAGAGATCCATTTGAACTGATGGAAGAACTTGAAAACCTATTAGGTATTCGCTCGTTTCCAATGGGCTGGCCAATCGGCATGGGGCAATCGTTTAAAGCCGTATATGATCGGATCAATAAACGATTAGAACTTTTTAACCCGAACAATCCGAAAGATATTGATATTATCTCCGTCACTGGTCCCGATGATCCTAAAATTGATGAAGTTGTTGGAGATGAAGAGCTTGTACAACAATTTCGTGAAGAATTGGAACTACTAGATGTTGCAGGGGATGACTATGATCTCGACAAAATTAATAAAGGTGAACTAACACCAATCTTTTTTGGCTCGGCGATTTCAAGCTTTGGGGTTCAAACATACCTTGACCACTTTTTAAATTTGTCACCTGCACCAAGTCCGCGAGACAGCTCCATTGGAACAATTGATCCGATGGAACGTGAACAGTTTTCAGGCTTCATTTTTAAAGTACAGGCGAATATGAATGCAAAACACCGAGATCGAGTTGCGTTTCTACGAATTACGTCTGGTACATTTAAACGGGGGATGGCCGTTAAACATGTAAGAACAAATAAACCATTAAAACTTTCTCAACCGACTCAGTTCTTGGCTCAGAGCCGTAGCATTGTTGATGAAGCATACGCTGGTGACATTATTGGCTTGTTTGATCCTGGTCATTTCCGAATCGGTGATACCCTTGTTGAAGGAGAATCGTTCGAGTTTAGTGAGATGCCTCACTTCTCGCCAGAACATTTTTCAGCAATTACCGTTAAAGAGGCGCTAAAGCATAAGTCTTATGAAAAAGGTTTGCAACAATTAACAGAAGAAGGCGCCATACAACTATTTCGCACCTATAATAAATATATCGAACAACAAATTGTCGGTGTGGTCGGCGTCCTCCAGTTCGAAGTGCTTGAACATCGCTTAAAAAGTGAGTACCATGTCGACATCCAAATGGATCGTCAACCATTCTCTTTTGCACGTTGGATTGACGGAGAAGAAAAAGATATGAATCTCTTTAAAGACAAACAGCGTAATCTCGTCATCGATAAAGAAGGTCGGATTGTTGCTTTATTTGAAAATGAATTTCAAATGCGAACGGCAAAAGAGAAATACCCGAACCTCATGTTCTACGAAAACTCTTTTTATAAGAAAACGGTTGAATAACCGCAAAAAAACGCTCAGTAGAGATGGCTTCTCTCTGAGCGTTTTCTTACATATGTTTGCGAATCATTTCTGCTAAACTTCCGTTAAACTCAGCGCGTTTTTGAATGTCATTTCCATGAACAAGTTGAGCATGCTCTGGCCTAAGACCAATAACGCGTGTTTCAATCCCCATAATTTGTAAAGCTTGGACTAAACGTAACAACTCCCTCATTCCTAAACTCGTGACGTTTCCAACACCACTAAAATCAAAAAAGAGGTAGTCAAAATTTGCTTGATACACATTTTTCGAAATGATTTCTTGGTTTTGTTTGATTAAATGCTCATCTAAGTCACCAAAAAACGGTACAAACGCAAGTTCTGAAGAAATGGATATAAACGGAGCAGACAATTGTTTAATCATACTTAGCGACTCTTCTAGCTCTTCTTTTTTCTCAAGTAATTCAAAGTCCGTTTGCGCTAAACGCCGACTTTGCTTTTGTACTTTTTCAATAAGCTCCGTTAAATTTCCATCTTGTTTAATACAGATAACATGAATTCGACTCTCATCCCAATTGACGAACATATTATGCAACACATAAGGTGCTTCAATGGTATCCATGTTCATTTCAATCTTTCCGCTTTCTCGACTAGAAAAAAAGCGTTTCACTTTCTCCACACTTCCTATATCTAAAAGTTCCAAGAAAGATTCTGCTTGCTTAAATGCTTGGTTTGCTTGCGTTGAACGTGTAACAATTTTATACGTTTCATCTAGCTCAAAGTAGGGAACAGGTAATTGATTAGTTTCGGACATCCGCCTTCACCCCTAATTGGCTTTCTTGCCATTCAGCTAATTGTGTTAAAGTGCCGATTAAAACGGTCTGCTCATTACATAACGGACTTAAATCATACATTGAAACAAGGCGCCCGCCAATAACAATGGTTGGTTTATGTGGTAAATTTTCTAATGTGTCAATATATAAATCTAAGCTCCGAGCATGGTATGGAATAGAAACTGAAATGGCAATAGCGTCTGGCTGCCATTTTTTCGCCATCATTTCCGCTTGTTCTAGCGGAACACTTGCGCCTAATAAGCGCGTCGTCCATCCATATTCTTCCAGTAAACAAGCGCACATTTTTATTCCTAAGTCATGTTGTTCTTGATCTAAACATAAAAACATCATGCTTTTCCCATTTTTAGGTTTTTTCCACTGACGAATATAATGATAATAGCGCGTTAACACGAAATCACATGTCGATGTCGCTAAGTGTTCATCTGCAATTGTAATTTTATTTTGTTCCCACAACACACCTGTATGCGCCATCGCTTTCGTTAGTAGGTTTTCATAGATCCAAATACTATCATATCCAGCATCTGAAAGGCGACGGACACATTCCCAGGCAGCATCTTCATCCCCGACGAGTAATGCATCAACTAAAACTTCCCATGACTGTTCCATAACTTGTTCCGCCTCCTTTTACCCTATTGAACCTTATATTAAGAGTAACGTTTTTAGTAAGCGAACGCAAGTACGAGAAACTGATGGAAAACCAGTTATTTTAAGTCATTTTGTCGGATCCACTTTTTTTGTGCTTCTTTATAAAGGAGATATCCTTCATTGATCGATGTTGTTGCTGAATCGTGTAGAATTTCATCTCGATCAATCGTATGATTCCTCTTTTCTTCTAAAGCAGAAGATGCGATAGACGATTGAATTGTTTCAAAAATATACGTCACAAAATCATCGATGTATAAAAGTTCCTCGTTCGACTCGACTTTCTCAGCAACATAGGAAAGAGGTATATCGCTATGAAGTCCGTACGTTAACGGCGCACGTAAAATTAAAATTGAAAACGAACGGTCTGTTGCTACTTTCAATAATGCTGTTTCAATTGAAACAACCTCTTCTTCATATTGAGAGTCATTACCTGTTCTGTAAAGATAGTGAGCTTCTGACATAGAGAGATACACAAAAAGGTCATCCTTATCTAATTTTTCGGCAACCGCGACAACCTCTTCAACTCTAGAAGATCTAGCTGCGTAAATATAACATGACGATTTTGCACGGTCTATGCAATTGCTCGCAGCATCGGGAAAGCATGTATAATTAGCATTTCTACCCATGGTCATGTCAATCGCTTTTTTCTCTTCGGCATTCTTCTCCATTGAATCAATCGCGTTTACTTCCCAACCTTCTTCTAAGAAACGATTGCTTAGATGGCTTCCGAAAAAACCTAGTCCGCCAATCACGGTAACTTTCTTCATTATCACGACTCCTTACGTTGTTCTGACATTCACCGATCTCTTGAAATAAAAGCTTGATAAAAACGACTCATTTCACTAAATAGACGGGATTGTTCACTAAGCAACTCTTTTTTTAATTCGTCCTTCACGATTTCGTTTTCCGAAAAATGTAAAACAGGTAATGTACAAGGTGCAAATAACGTTTGATCAATGGCTTTTAACGACGCTGGTTGGAGTTGGCTTATGCCGTATTGAGAACGCATTTCTTTTTTAAACCGCTTTAACGCTAGTTCGTCTTTTTTATAAGCATGCAAGCAGTCCTGTAACGATAAAAAGGGATGAATAAATGTAGCTGCTCGAATCTGGATCGTTTCTTTTGTAAACAATTGCTGTGCAATAAGTGCACCTGTTCCTTCTGCACATAAAAATATACGTTCATTAATCGTCTCTTGCCGTAAAAGGAGTTGAATTAAGTGTTCAGCATGTTTGACCGCTTTTTTGGAACCCCATTCAGCTAACAGCAAATTAGATGAAAATACGGTGTAGCCTTTTTTTACAAATGTCTCAATTAATTGCTCTGCAGTGTCAGGTGTTAATAATCGGTAATCAAGCAGCATAAAAAGCGCATATCCATTTGGTTTTTCTGGAATACAATAGCTATTCTTACAGCCATTTAAGTCTATATAACGGACATAAACAGGCATGTCGTTCATCTCTCCTGAATAGTTGATAGTCGTTATAGCTTATGTATAATTTCATAAATGTGAAAGTGATTTTTTATCATTCCACTAAAAAAACTACACACATGTATGCAACATTGTGTGTAGCCTCTTAGTTTATGGTTTCCGCTGTTGTGTCCATTTTCGATCGTCATTTGTTGTTTCAGGAAATTCGTCTCCAGCATGTAAATGAACCGATTTCGGTCTCGTTATCATGCTTCCCGTTTCCCCAATCTCAACGTACATGCCGTTATTAGGGGCTTTTTGCCCTGGAGTGAATTGTTTATTTTGACCCATGATTCCACCACCTCTGCGGATTAGAGTCCCCCGAAAGTGATACCATTATGTGCAATTACCGAACGCAGAATCGCTTTTTGCACATGAAGACGATTTTCAGCTTGGTCATATACAACAGATTGGGTTCCATCAATGACGCTGCCTGTTACCTCTTCATCTCGATGAGCAGGTAAACAATGCATAAAAATGGCCTGTTTATGCGCAGCAGCCATCAGCTCGTCATTAACTTGATAGGCTTGTAAATCTTGTATATGCTTGCTCTGTTCATTTTCATACCCCATACTTGTCCAGACATCTGTATAAACGATATCAGCACCTTTTGCGGCTAAATGTGGGTCGGCCTGCAGTGAAATCACTGCTCCTGTTTGCTTACCGGCATCTTGCGCACGCTTTAAAATAATTGGGTCTACTTCATATCCCTTAGGACTTGAAATCGTCACATTCATGCCTGTTTTTGCACCGACAGCCATGAGTGAATGCGCCACATTATTTCCATCTCCTACGTAAACAAGTGACAGACCAGCAAGCTTTCCCTTCTTTTCTTGAATTGTTAATGCATCCGCAAGCGCTTGGCAAGGGTGGTAAGCATCCGTTAGTGCATTAATAACAGGAACGGATGAATGCGCAGCTAACTCTTCTACAGTCTGATGTGAATTCGTACGTATCATGATCGCATCTACGTAACGAGATAATACATTAGCGGTATCTTTAATCGGCTCGCCACGTCCTATTTGTAAATCCTTAGGGCTTAGAAATAACGCATGGCCTCCTAATTGCGTCATTCCTACTTCAAACGAGACTCTTGTTCTTGTTGACGCATTTTCGAAAATCATTCCTAGTGATTTTCCTTTTAATACTGACGAACTTTCGCCGTTTTGAAACATTTTTTTCCCTTTGGCTGCTTCACTAAGTAAATAAGTCACTTCTTCAACCGAATAATCGAATAACGTTAACAGATGTTTTCCCGTTAAATTGACGGCAGTGCTTTGCATGAGATCGACTCCTTTTTTTCAAACGTTTTTGAACGCCACTCCTGAATCGATTGTAACGAGAATGACGGGTGATAAAAATAGTGGAGAAACGCACCTAACGTTTCCACTTCCGTTAGAACTGTAAGTTGATTTGCCAATGCTTTGTGACGTTTGCCTTCATTTCCATTTTGACCTGGATAAGAAATATCAATCAGCGCTTTGGCTTCTGGAGAAGAAACCCATTGATCAAAATCCGCTTTCACAATGGTAAACCCTTCTCTTTCTAACTGTTCGATAAAGGGATTACAAGCTTTTTCAAGCGCAGGCTCCACACAATAGAAAATCGACTTTTCTTCTTCTTTTTCAAATAGCGCAGGGAGAGTTTCAAACGGCGCACTCACTTTCGCCAATGCTTCTTCCGGTGTCTTGCCAATCATCAGTAATTCACCAGTTGACTTCATTTCTGCCCCTAATTTCGGATCGAGCCCCGCTAGTTTCCCATAAGAAAAAACCGGTGCTTTGGCTGCAAAGTAAGGGAGTTTGCCCGTTTTGACATTTAATTGTTCCAACGTTTCCCCGACCATTAAACGCGTTGCATAATGAATATATGGTTCACCAGAAAGCTTGGCGAGTAAAGGAACCGTTCGTGATGCTCGAGGATTCACTTCAATCACGTACGCACGTTCGTCTTGTAGAACGAATTGAATGTTAAAAACCCCTTTAAATGTCATTGCCTGAGCGAGCTTATTAGCCATGTCCACCATTTGTTGCTTAATCGCTTCACTAAGTCGAAACGGCGGGGTAATTGCTAAGCTATCTCCAGAATGAACGCCAGCTTGTTCAATATGCTCAAATATTCCAGCAACATGAATTGATTTTCCATCAGTCAAGACATCCATATCCACTTCAATGCCTTGCACATACGTATCCATTAAAAGTGGAAATAACCCTTTATAAGGATGGTTGACTAAATATTCCTCCAGCTGTTCTTTTGAATGCAAAATCGCCATCCCCTGCCCTCCAATTACAAATGAAGGACGAACTAAAATTGGAAAGGTCATTTGTTCACATGAAGCAATCGCTTCTTCCATCGAAGCTACGGTTTTTCCAGGGATTGGTTCAACATCAATCGATGAAAGAAGATCGTAAAAAGAATCACGTTCTTCTAATTGATCGACAGTCGCTGCGGAGACGCCAAAGACATGCACCCCTGCCTCCTCTAACTCTTTTGTCAGCTTAATGCCTGTTTGGCCACCTAACGTTACGATGACGCCAGCAACAGCCTCTGTTTCGATAACCGCTAGCACATCTTCTAGTGCAAGTGGCTCAAAATAAAGACGATCAGCCGTCATATAGTCTGTACTAACGGTTTCAGGATTGTTATTGATGATAATAGCTTCATAACCTAGCTCTCTTACGGTGTTCGCTCCATGTACAGAGCAATAATCAAATTCAATTCCTTGCCCGATTCGGATCGGACCCGAACCGATAATCACAATTTTTTTGTTTGTTGACGGCACGCTTTCATTTTCACCAAAGTAACTGGAATAAAAGTAAGGCGTCTGTGCTTCAAATTCTCCTGCGCACGTATCCACCATTTTATAAACCGGTTTAATGTTCATTTGTTGACGAACGTTTCGAACGTTATTTACGTCTTCTTCCCATAAAAACGCTAACGTCGCATCCGAGAACCCTGCTTTTTTATAATCATTCATTTGCGCAGTTGTTACACGTTTTAGAGACACTTGTTCAATGTCTTTTTCTAACGCTATTAATTGAGCGAATCGCTGTAAAAAGAACGCATCAATTTTCGTCTGCTGATGTAACGCTTCAATCGTTGTGCCTCTGCGTAAAAGTTCAAACAGTCTAAACAATCGTTGGTCGTCTGCTTCCACTACTGCTTTCCATAATGTCGCATCGTCTTCATGGGAAAACTCACCTTTACCAAGATCATAATAGCCAATTTCTAATGATCGGACTGCTTTTTGGAGCGCAGCATTAAAAGAGCGCTCGATCGCCATCACTTCGCCTGTTGCTTTCATTTGAGTACCTAACTTGCGGTCTGCATTGTAAAATTTATCAAAAGGCCAACGAGGAAATTTCACAATACAGTAATCAAGCGCCGGCTCGAAGCTCGCGTATGTGTGTCCGGTGACTGGATTTAAGAGCTCATGTAAGTGATAACCAACTGCCAATTTCGCCGCAATCCGCGCAATCGGGTACCCTGTTGCCTTAGATGCTAACGCTGAAGAACGACTAACACGAGGATTTACTTCAATTAAATAATATTGATCACTATGAGGGTCAAGAGCAAATTGAATATTACACCCGCCAATAATTCCTAGTGCTCGAATAATTTTCGTTGAAGCAGATCGAAGCATTTGATAATCACGATCTGATAACGTTTGAGAAGGTGCAACCACGATTGAATCACCAGTATGAATACCGACCGGATCGATATTTTCCATATTACAAATTGTGATGCACGTATCGTTATTATCTCGCATTACCTCATACTCGATCTCTTTAAATCCAGCTATACTTTTCTCTATTAAACATTGATTGATCGGACTTTGCTTAAGACCATTTGCAACAATTGTGCGTAACGCTGCTTCATTTTTGGCAATTCCGCCTCCTGAACCTCCTAAGGTGTAGGCAGGTCGTACAATAATCGGGAATCCAATTGTTTGTGAAAACGTCACCGCTTCTTGGACTGTATGAATAATGTCACTTTCTGGCACAGGTTCGTTCAACTCATTCATTAGATCCCGGAACAATTCACGATCCTCACCTTTTTTTATTGATTCAATTGGTGTACCAAGTAACTGCACGCCATGTTTGTCTAAAGTCCCTTCATCATGAAGCTTTAACGCCAAATTTAATCCTGTTTGGCCTCCTAACGTTGCAAGCAAGCCGTCAGGTTTTTCTTTTACAAGAATGTCTTCAACGGTTTTTGCAGTTAAGCGTTCAAAATAGACAACATCTGCACAATGCTCATCTGTCATAACCGTTGCAGGATTAGGATTTAAAAGAATGACACGAATGCCTTCTTCTTTTAAAGCTAGACAACCTTGGGTGCCAGCGTAATCAAATTCAGCGGCCTGACCAATGACAATCGGTCCAGACCCGATGACAAGGACACTTTTGATTGATTGTTTATGCATATAAATGATCTCTCTCCTTTACAGGAAGCTGTTGTATAAATGTGTCAAAAATGGCGTTTGAATCGACTGGCCCTGGACTTGCTTCTGGATGGAATTGAACGGTTAGAATCGGTAAATGGTTGTGCATGAGCCCTTCTACACTCTTGTCATTGATATTGATATAGCGGACGGTGAAGTCTGTTTCTTGGATAGAACCTTCTTTTACTACATAGCTATGATTCTGACTCGTCATGTACACTTGATTCGTATGACAATCGAGCACCGGTTGATTGGCCCCTCTATGCCCAAATCCTAACTTTTCTGTTTCAGCGCCAAATGCTAAGGCGAGTAGCTGGTGCCCCAAACAAATGCCAAGAGTCGGATAGATGCGTGCCAGCTCACGAATCTCTTCAAGATGGGCGTGTAGCTTCTTTGGGTTTCCAGGTCCATTTGAAAGAACAAGACCATCTGGTTGCAAGCGCTCAATTTCTGTTTTTGAGGTTTGGTAAGGAACCACCGTCACCTTCATTCCTTTTGTCGATAATTCTCGAGCAATAGAATGTTTATAGCCGTAATCAATTAACACGACATGCTGCTTTCCATGAGGATTATACACTTTGTTTTTTTGAACACTTACGAGCGGAACAACTTCTTGGTGTTCCAATGATTCTTCCCCTGTTTTCTTTGTCATTTTATTTGATGTAAGTGTCGCTTTCATATCTCCATGTTTACGGATTCGTTTCACGATTGCTCGTGTGTCAATTCCTGTGACATACGGAATATCGTGCCTTTCTAAATACGAACAAAAACTTTCCATTTGACTATGATGAGAAGGAGATTGCTCTACTTCCGCTAAGACAACCCCTTCTACTTGCGGTCCATTGCTTTCAAAATCATGTTCGTTTATTCCATAATTTCCAATCATCGGATACGTAAAGACAACAATTTGACCTTTAAATGATGGATCGCTTATCACCTCTTGATAGCCAGTCATGCCTGTAAAAAAGACAATCTCCCCGTTAACTGGTTCCTTGCCGTGCCAGTTTCCTGCAAACTGTTCTCCGCTTTCTAACAAAACGTATCCTTTCAACTTTCATCACCTCAACGAAGAATAAATATTCTTTAATTCGGATAAAAATACATTAACTTGCAAAAAAAATTGGTTGTTCCACTTCAATTAAGAGCCGCTTTTAAAATCGATACTGCTTCATTCCACTCCTGTTCTTCTATTAAAAGTGAGGGCAAAAGTCTGGTGACGTGTTTCCCTGCTGGTAAAAGCAACAGTCCTTTCTTTTCACACGCGTCAATAACCTCTTGTGCAAGAACGGTCGTCTCAATCCCAATTAAAAACCCACTTCCTCGAATGTCTTTCACACTCGCACATGCTAAGAGCTCTTGTCGCAGCGTGTCATTAAATCGATCGGCTTTGTCTTTTATTTCTTGTAAAAATTGCGGCTGACTCATCGTTTCTAAAACCGCTTTAACAACTGCCATCGCTAACGGATTTCCTCCAAAAGTCGACCCGTGAGCACCTGCTTGAAAATGTTCTATTAGATTGGACTTACCAAGCATCGCCCCTACCGGAAATCCATTCCCAAGCCCTTTGGCTACCGTAATCACATCAGGGTCAAGTTGATAATGCTCATATGCAAAAAATGTACCTGTTCGTCCGATGCCTGTTTGGATTTCATCAATAATGACGAGAAGGTTTTTTTCTTTTTTTAGCTTCATTATGGTGCTGGCAAATTGTTCACTTAAAATGTGCACACCGCCTTCACCTTGAACCACTTCAATCATAATCGCAGCTGTTTCAGGCTGAACCGCTAACTCAAGCGCTTCGGAATCGTTGAATGGCACGTACGTAAATGAATCGAGCATTGGACCGTACCCTTGATGAACGGCTTCCTGTCCAGTCGCCGCCATTGAACCAAGTGTGCGACCATGAAACGATTGATTCATCGTGATGATATGCGATTTTCCTGATGCTTTGCGCGCAAGCTTAATGGCTGCTTCATTTGCTTCAGCTCCACTGTTACAAAAGAACACAGCGTCACAAACACTTTTTTCGACCAGCATTTTAGCAGCTTGCTCCTGGATCTCATAATGAAAAAGGTTCGATCCATGCCAGAGTAAGTCTGCTTGTTTGTGTAACGCTTGAACAATGGCAGGATGACCATGTCCTAAATTTGTCACGGCTATACCGGACATAAAATCCTGATAGCATGTTCCGTCTTGACTATATACGTATGATCCTTTTCCTTGTGTTAACTGGATTTCTTTTTTCGTGTAAGTAGGAAATAAATAGCTCATATTCGACTCCGTTCTTTATGGAACAAGTGTCCCTTTCTCAATCATTGTACCGCTGTTTAAGGTTAATTTTTCTTTTCCGCTCACGATTCGAACACAGGTTAGATGATCCGACAAACTATTTAATGCGCCTGTCACTTTTGGAATCATTCCTCCGGTAATTTCACCTTGCTCAATAAATTGATTGATTTCAATTTCATTTAATTTTGCTTTTTTTTGCTTTTGAATATAAACGCCATCAACGTCCGTTACGACGATAAACTCGTCTGCCGCTAATGCTTTTGCTATAGAAGCAGCAACAGTGTCTGCATTAATATTGACTTCCCTTCCACATGAAGTCAGTCCAAGTGGCGCGATTACCGGAATCGCATTTTTTAACAAAATTTCTTCAATTATTTTTGTTTGAACCGACGTAACAGCGCCAACAAATCCTAATCGTGCTTCATCGATTAGTTCTGCTTGGATACATGCATGTTTAAATCCACTTAATGAAACAGCTTCAACACCTGTTTGCTGAAGCGTCTTGACGATGCCCTTGTTCATTTGCTCAAACAATACATCTTTTACAATCGCCAGTACCTCGCCTGTTGTTTTTCGTAAACCTTGATCAAATTCAATCGTAATCTTTGCTTTAACGAGTTGTTCATTAATAGCGGGTCCTCCACCATGCACAATAATGATTTCCTCGCCTGCCCGCTGTCGTTCAGCTAAGCCCTTGTAAAAGTCCGCACTTAACTCAGCAAGCATGCTGCCACCAATTTTAATTACTGTTCGTTTGCTCATATTGACAACCTCCTAAGTACGATAACCTGCGTTAATTCGGACATAATCATAGGATAAATCGCAACCCCAAGCTTTTCCTGTTCCATCGCCGATATGTAAATTAATCGTAAGCACAATCGTCTCTTCTTCCGTCATATAAGCAGTAATGGCGGCGTCATTTGTTCCACAAGGCTCGCTTTCTACTAGTGTTGGATATGGTCCAATGGCAATATCAATTTTATTTGGCGACATTGTACAACCGCTATACCCAATCGCACCGATAATCCTGCCCCAATTCGCGTCTTTACCGAACACAGCTGTTTTCACTAAATCTGAACCAACAATCGTCTTTGCCACTTGACCTGCTTCTTCATCCGATGCTGCGCCACTCACATTCACTTCAATTAACTTCGTCGCGCCTTCTCCGTCTCGCGCAATCATCTTTGCCAACGACGTGGCGCATCGTTGAAATGCTTGTTTAAACGTTTCCCACTGTGGGTGTTGTTTGGATAACACTTGATGATCTACCGCTTTTGATGCAAGGGCTAGTACCATGTCATTTGTTGAACAGTCACCGTCAACAGTAATTCGATTAAATGTTTGATCTGTGACTTCACTTAATAGTTGTTGTAAAGCTGGTGCCTCTATGGTTGCATCCGTCGTCAAAAAGCCAAGCATCGTCGCCATATTTGGATGAATCATTCCTGAACCCTTTGCTACACCTGCAATGCGTACAACTTGTTCATTAATGATCACTTCGACACAGATTTCCTTTGTTGCCGTATCTGTTGTTAAAATCGCTTCCGCAAATGCAGATGGTTGAGTATGAATAGATAATGCATCAATGCCTGCTCTTACTTTAGTCATTGGCAGGTTCTCTCCAATTACACCTGTAGAAGAAACCGCAACAAATTCATCACATACATTTATTTTTTTAGCTAGTAACTGTTGCATTTCTTTTGCATCTGCTTCTCCTTGCTTGCCTGTTACTGCATTTGCGTTGCCACTGTTAACAATGACCGCTTGTAATTGGCCGCTTTTCTTTAAAGCCTGTTTCGTCAACCTAAGTGGGGCAGCTTGAATTTGATTCAGTGTGAAAACGCCTGCCGCTTCTGCTGGACGATCACAATAGATAAGGCCAAGATCGAATTTATTTTTCTTTAAACCGCAGTGAACGCCTGTGGTATAAAAGCCTTTTACGTCAGCAATTGAACCGTTCTCTATTACCTTTACATCCGTGTGTATTTGCTCACTAACAAACATTGTTTCACCTCATTTACGGGTAAATAGGCAGCATCCCTAACCCTGTTTTTTCTTCAAAGTTATTCATAATATTGAAATTTTGTATCGCCTGACCTGCAGCTCCTTTTACCAAATTATCAATAACTGATACGAGGATAACCCGGTTTGTGCGCTCATCGTAAGCCACACCAATGTCACAATAATTGCTTCCGTACACATGCTTTGTCGCTGGAAAATCTCCAATATCTCGTATTCGAACGAATGGATCGTGTTCATATGCGCTCGTTAGACAAGTATGTAGTTGCTGAGCATCCACTCCATTTGTGCCAGTGGCATACATGGTTGCCATAATTCCCCGCGACATTGGAACTAGATGTGGTTGGAAACTAACGGTCAGTTCTTTCTCAACCACGTCCATTAACTGTTGCTCAATTTCAGGCGTATGCTTGTGTGACGTTACGCCGTATATTTTAAAATTCTCGTTCATTTCACTAAAGTGGGTGATCGATGAAGGGCTCTTCCCTGCACCAGACGTTCCTGTCTTGGCATCGATAATAATAGACTGAGGTTGAATGAAATCCGCTTTCAAAACGGGCAAGAGTGCCAACAAAATAGCCGTCGGAAAACAGCCTGGGTTGGCTACGAGAGAGGCATTTTTTATTTGCTCTTTTTTCCATTCACTTAGCCCGTATACTGATTGTTCAAGTAGCTCCTTTTGCGCCGCTTCTCTTTTGTACCAAGTTTCATAGACTGCTGGAGATGCAAGCCGTAAATCTCCTGACAAATCAATAACACGCATACCTTGATTGCGTAACCAGCCACTCCACTTACTAGAAACACCTGGAGGAGTCGCTAAAAAGACAGTATGAATGTCGTCCATCAACTCGGCTTCTTCCAACGGCCTCAATGTATATTTATTCCCGTTTAACAAATGCGGATATTGTGAAGTCAATGGCCGACCATCATCATTTGATGTATAAAGATTAATAGATTGAATTTGAGGGTGTTCATGTAAAAACCGTAATAACTCTATGCCACCATATCCACTAGCGCCGATAATACCAACCTTCATCCTCTCACTCCCGAAACGATTTCTCTTGATATTTACCTATTATAAATATGAATAAAAATAAATTCAACTGTATTTTTATTTTATTTTTACTCAAGTAATGTTTATTGAAGCATATAAGTGATGAAATCAAAAAAACACCTAGCCAAAGGCTAGATGCTAGCTTATTACATATTTTCTTGGGAGATCGTCGCGATAATATCTTCAAGCATCTCTTCCTGATTCATCTCCAGACCGTTGTATTTTCTTACAACGTGTCCTTCTGTATTCATTAAAAAGAAACTCGTAGAATGAATAATATCTTCCGGTTGCTCACCGTGTGCATAAGGAACTCGAAACGCTTCATTTGAAAATGTTTCAAGCTCTTCAATTGAATATCCTGTTAAGAAATCCCAATTTTTATTTTCTACTCCGATGTTGTGTGCATATTGATTCAGCTGTTCCGGCGTATCCGCAATCGGGTCTGCGGTAAATGTAACAAACTGAACATTATGACCTTCTGACTCTAAATCATTTTGAAGCTGGTTCATATTTGGCATCATCGTTAAACAAACGGTCGTACAGTTTGTGAAGGCAAAATTCGCCAGCCAATAGTCACCTTCCAAATCACTAGAGCCAACTGCTTCATTCTCTTGATTCACAAATGTAAAAGCAGGAATCGTAATGTCAGCTTCCGAGATATCAAACTCAGAATTCTGACCCATTTCATACATCCATCCACACCCTGATAGCATCAATACTGTGAATATCGCTCCAACTACTTTCAAAGAAACCACCCTTCACCCTTGAGATTGGGGAATATCGCTAATGGTTAATTCACCATCTTGCATTTTTTCTTTTTTCAACCATTGTTTAAAGACATAGCCAATGGCAATCCCATAAACAATTTCTTGAAATACTTTCATTAAAACACCAGCTAATTGCTGATCCGTCCGAGCATCGAGAAACTGAAGTGCCTCAGGACTTCCGAATGCTGTAAGCAATGCTTCTGGTCCTGCTCCCCCAGGTAAGCAATACGCCATGACATTCGCCCAAATTAACGGGTCGGTGTATACAGCATACATAGCATTAGGAGCAAAAATGATGAGTGCACAAGCAGGTGTAATTAATAAACCATTTGCAAAAATATAAAAAATACGTCGTAACTCAGGAAGCTTGTACGTGCTCGGCACAGGAGCTAAAATATACCACCACATTAGCGCCGCCGCAATAAGTAATACCCACTGATAAAGACTATGTAAGAACGGTGCTTGCATAAGCGTGTCAAACATGAGCGGAACGTGATAGAATGAAAATAGACCATTAAATAAGAGCAGTGCAACAATTGGATTCCAGATGTAACGTAGCGGTCGAAACGCCCATTTACTATTTAAAAATGCTTCATACCATTGCCTCGGAATACCGAGTAATAGCAAAGGCACTGCGATAAAATAAGCAAAAACCATTTGTAACATATGGATCGTCATCATGACGTGCCCAAATACATAAAGTGGACTTCCCCAGCCTAAATAAAGCGCTAGCAAACCACTCATGAAGAAAATCATGTTTTTCACTGTGCCAGTTTTTGTTCTTCGCACAAGTAAGCCATATAAAATGGCTATCACGACAATCGTTACAAGCAACTCTGGTGTCCATAATGCGCGGAATCCCAAGCTTGAGGCAAACGTTTCCATATTTATTACTCCTTTCAAGCAGGATCTCTCTTACGTACTCATCATAGCACATCTATAGTTGAATCCAAATGTGCTTCCGTGTATTTTTTGTTACTAATTTAAATAAAGGAGCGCTTATGAAACAAAGACATTTAATCGCCTTAGATTTAGACGGCACATTACTTCCAGAAAATCAAACGATTTCCCCGCGTACAAAAGAAGCGCTCTTAAAAGCGAAAAGAGCAGGCCATATTGTTGCTATTGCAACTGGGCGACCTTACAGAGCAAGCAAACGCTACTACGAAGAGCTAAATTTGACGTCACCTATTATTAATTTTAATGGTGCGAGTGTTCATCATCCTCTTGATAAACAATACCCGACTACAAAAGAAACCATCGATCTTAAGACAAGCCTTCACCTTATTTCGATTTGTAAAGAAGTCGGCATTGAAAATATGATGGTTGAAATGAATGACTCTTTTTATATGATGAAAAATGAAGGGTTTTTTGCAAATTTTTTAACTGACGGCATTGAGCCCATTGCTTCAGGGTCAATAGAATCATTGTTAACAGAACCACCTACTGCTATTCTAGTTGAACCTCAAGTGGACCGCGTACAAGCATTGCGCGATACTCTCGACCAAACAAATACCGAAACAACGTTACAGCGTTGGTGGAAAAGCCACGTATCTGTTCTTGAGATTGCCCCGAACCATGTTACGAAAGCGACCGCTTTACATGAAGTAGCAAAACATTACAACATTAACACTGAGCATATTATCGCGTTTGGCGACGAGGAAAATGACTTAGAAATGATTCAGTTTGCCGGACAAGGGATTGCAATGGGGAACGCGATTCCAGAGTTAAAAGACATTGCACATGCAGTTACCGATTCAAACGAAGAAGATGGCATTGCTGCGTATCTTGAAAAAGCCTTGACACTTTAATTTCTATTTTTGGGAGGGGACCTCATGGTTGAAATTGATGAACTTTCAGCGGATACAACGGCTGAAACAAAACGCGAACTGACCTATCTTTTTGAAAAACAGCTTCACAACATTGCTGGTAAAAAGGCGATGATGCAAATTGAACACCTTTTGAATGAAGCCCTTCTCCCTCAATCACAAACGTATTTCTTTATTGCACGCTACGAAGGTCAAGCAGTTGCATTTGCTTTTTTCAATACAATGACTAGCTTTCAAAAAGGCGGACAGTACATTTGGCTCAACGAGATTTATGTTGAAGAAGAGTACCGGAACCAAGGCATCGCAAAAAAACTGTTGCTTCGGATTATTTACTGGGCTGAAACACGTAATATTAAAGGCATTGAGCTCGAAACTGGTTTAAATAATGAAGCCACAAAATCTTTATATAATTCCCTCGGTTTTTATGATGTTGTGTCCAAACGGTATTCCTTCCGTTTTTAATTGAAGTCATACGCCTATTTTCTTCCATAACTAGGCGTATAGCTTCTTTTTTTTTGCGATTTTACATAGACTAAAGCAATCTCTCATTTAGTGCCTTTTGTAAAAGGAGTGTAAGAATATGACTGCAATTCCTTGGCCGACAGAATTTCAAGAACTTTCAATTAAAATCACAAAACGAGCGCTACATCAGTTTATAAAAAAAATGATGGCAAATGAGTATGAACTTCACTGGCGCTATGACTCAAATTTTATTTATCTTATTATAGAATTTGAAGACTTGGTTCATGAACTTCCTTTTATCCGAAACGATCATTTTTTGACCATGACAGCCAAAAAACTTTATGTGTACGATGCTACTCTTTCTGATGTACTGGAACATTTATTGCAATCTGAAAAAGGAACAGGCATTGTGAAGCGAATGACGGAAGGCCCACATTATGTCACAACCTATGAGCACGGAGATATTGCCTCTACAGTAGAAATTGAAGGGAGTGAGCAAGGGATGGCGAATAAAAATGTACCGATGATTCAATATAAGGAAAATGGAAAATCGCTTGGCCCGAAAACGATGATTAATGTGATGAATCTAGAAATCAATTACATCCTTATGGAGCTTTTTGAGGCAATGGAAGCAAAGAATGAAGAAGCGATGGTCGAACATAAACATCGACTAAAAAAACTGGTAAACCGTCGCTCACAAGTAGAAAAACTGTTAAAGCTTTAGCGCACTTCTATTGATAGCACATCTTGTGCTTTTTTTTTGAGTTTAACGGTTTTTGCTCAAATCCTTAGCTAGACTTTTTTTTCCTCAGTAAAAAAGGTAAAATAGAGAGATACTGTTTTATCATGAGGTGAAAAATTGTCTAACGCTTATCGGCGCTTGCGCACAGAAATGGAACCTTATTTAAAAGGATTGAATCGCAAACTTCGATCTTCCCGTTACCTCGCACCAGCTCAAATCGAGTCATATGGGCTCGAGGTACGAGATCACTTACATACATTTAAAGAAGATGAACAACTCAATGGGTGCTTTATTATCATTGATTTTTTATATGGACAAGTAAAAGGAGATGGCCAGTGGGCGTCACTCGAGAGACGGTTCAATCAATTTTTTGATACTGTTACCCACCAGATGTATGAGTCGTCGTTTTCTAAATCAAAAAAATTAAAGACTCGCTTTGCTAAAACATTAGGGTCATCATTGATTGCTTCAATGGAAGACGAACACGCTCCTTACTCGAGATTGTTCTATACGTTTATGAAAGCATTCTCTGCAGATCAAATTGATAAGCTCGATCATTATTTTCATGAGCATGATATGAAGAAAGCGTCTCGCTCATTTAGCATAACGATGAGCTACTTCTTCTTATATATCGGAAAAGAATCCCTTGCAAAGTCGTTAATGCAGCAAGCTCAACCATTAACACCTGATGAAGCCGTTGCACACCTGTCTTTATTGACCCATCGAGAACGATATGAGCAAGTATTATCATGGTTTGAGACATTTTTTCCTAACAAAACAGATAAGCTAGGTGTTTTGCAGGACTACTATGATCAATCTGCCTCTTTGCATCATTCATCGTCTATTCAATATGAGACATGGGATCGTTGGTTAAAGGCCCCTTCTTTTAAACGGTTTCAGACGTTGATGAGTCATTATTCGGAGCAACAAAAAGAACTTGTGTTAGATTATTTGCTCCCCCCTTTGGAGCGACGGCTCTTTAGTGAAGCGAATAAGCTCGTTTATGCACAGATTTTAATTCAATACCCTGATTATGATCGTACACAGCAATATTTCTTGCAACATGAAACAAATCCACTTGATTTGCATGAGCAAAAGCAACAGTTATTAGAGCAGCTTGTACAAGAGCGACCAGCTCTTTCACTACCAGTTGTTCATCAATTTATCATTCGATTGGCAGAAAAACGCACACGAAAATATTACGTGGAAGCAGCTGAGTACGTTGAAAAACTTGCTTCTATCTATAAGCGTATAAACAAAACCGAGCGTTATCAGCAATACAAACAAGCATTATATAAACGATATCAATCGTATCGAGCGTTTATTGAGGAGTTGAAACGTCGTGAACCAATCATCCATATGGATTCATAGTGGCTGGGTCAATCAGTCCTTTTTCGTTTGGGCAGAGGCAAAAGGTCAAACCAATCAAGCGAAAAGCGGGTTTATTTATCCTTTTCTCTACTCCCCTTTCGAATTAAAGTTACGACTGTTTCAAAACGATCCTATTTCTTTTTACGGAACGTTCTTAACACTATCACGGTCAATTATTCACGTCCCTCTCGTTCAACGTGAATTTCAGTCCTATGTCGGATCGACAATTATTTATCAATCGGCCGATTCATGGAAAACACATTTTTTTCCAATAGAAGGCATTTCGTTCACTTTAGAAGAATTTGTTCAGTTCCTACCTTTGTTTCGCACATGGAAAACAGATTTCCAGCTAGCAGACGATTTTAACATTTGGCTCCGGTTTATGGATGACGTTTACACTTTAATTGAAGAGGGTTATTTTGAACCGAATCAATCTGGAAAATGGGTTTTAAAAGTAAAAGAACAGTGGTATATAAATTGGGCTTCGTCGATACCAATGTCATCGTTCTCCATCGCCACCAGTCAAGAAAATCAATCCATGGAGCAAGAGGAAGAGGAGCACTATGCTCAGCGCAAATCTATTATGGAAGCATTGATTGATTGCACAATTCGTGAGTTATTACAAGAAGAAGAGGTCACGGTCCTCTATGATGAATGGAAGCAGTCTGTTGAAGAACCATTACAGCCTCTTCTATCAACATTAAAAACGAGAACCCCAATGACAACGAAAGAAAATTGGTCACCCCATGCGATTCAAGACCGGTTAGGGGTAAAGCAACGAGAACCGTTTAAAACAGCCATTGTATTAAATGAACCAAAGGAAAACCAAGTGGACTGGACGCTTTCCCTTGCCTTGATTGATCGAACAAATCGTGAGCAAGTGATACCGGTTAAACAATTGTTAACAGGGGATCATCCTTGGCTGACAAATCCCATTCCTCAATTAAAGAAAGATTTATCGCACATACAAGATGATTTCCATTCGCTATCGGCTATTAGCTTATCGGCACCAACTGTTACGGTTACGAGCGAAGAGGCATTTGAGCTGTTTATGCAACATGATCGATTTGAGCAAATTGGTGTAACCTTAATCGTGCCTAACCAGTTAAAACAAACACCATCTATCAAAGTAAAATTAAAAGACATGCAGCAAGATCGTTATAGCGGTGTTGACCCTATTTTGAATTGGAACAGTCTGTCACAATTTGATTATTCGATTATGGTTGGGTCTCAAGAAATGTCGCAAGAAGAATTTCAAACGTACGTAAGTGAACAAAAATCACTTTTACATCTTAATAATCAATGGCTCGTGTGGGATCCAAACCTTGCAGAACGGCTTAAGAACTTTTTGGATCAAATTCAAGATCAGTATACGTATTTAGATGCATGGCGCCTAGATCAAGAAGAGGACGGTCTTGAAGAACTTGATGACATTGACCTTTCTATTGAGTGGTCGGAAAAAGTTCAAGAGAAGCTACCACAATTGTACCGACGCGAACCTGCTCTTGTACCTGTGCCTTCCACACTCCAAGGCAGCTTACGCATGTATCAACAACAAGGCTTTAGTTGGCTCGTTCACTTGCGCCAAATTGGGTTTGGAGGATGTTTAGCAGATGATATGGGCTTAGGAAAGTCTATTCAAACCATTGCTTACCTCCTTTATATACTTGAGCAACAACAGCAAAAAGCGGAGCCTTTTTTACTCATTTGTCCGACTTCCCTGCTCTATAATTGGGAAGCAGAATGTCAAAAATTCGCTCCTGAACTAAACGTATTTATTCACCATGGCAACGATCGAATTCTTGAAAAAGATAAACGACTGAGTGAATACGATTTAGTCATTACATCTTATACCCTTGCATTACGAGATGAACGTCTACTTCACGAGTACAATTGGAATGGCCTTATTCTAGATGAGGCCCAGCATATAAAAAATAAAGAAACCAAACAGCGTAAAGCCATTCGCAAGCTCCATGCGACACATCGAATTGCGTTAACTGGAACGCCGATTGAAAATCGATTAACGGAACTATGGTCATTAATGGATTTACTGAATCCGTCCTTACTTGGCAACTATAAGCAGTTTTATGCAACGTACATTAAACCAATCGAAAAAGACGGAGACAACGAGCGCCAGCAACAGCTACGAACAGTGATTCATCCGTTTCTTTTAAGACGTACAAAAGAAACAACGGACTCAGAATTAAATTTACCTGCAAAACATGAGGAGTTGAAGCACGTTCCATTAACGATTGAGCAAGTAGGCTTATACCAAGCAATTGTCAATGATATTGAAGACCAAATTCATTCGGTTTCAACAATGGAGCGGCGCGCACTTATCTTACGGACAATCACGCGTTTAAAACAAATTTGTAACCATCCAGCTCAATTTTTAAAAGCGCCTATTGAAGCGCATCGTTCCGGTAAGTGGGAAACGTTCCAAACATTGATTCATGAAATTTATGAGCGAAAAGAAAGTACACTCATTTTTACCCAGTATAAAGAAATGGGCAAACTCATACGTTCCTATCTAGAAGAAACGTATGGTGCAACCTCTTTTTTACATGGAGGATTAACAAAGAAACAACGACTAGAAGCGATTGAAACCTTTCAAGATCGTGAAGGCCCTTCCTTCTTTGTTTTATCACTAAAAGCAGGCGGCGTTGGCTTAAATTTAACAAAAGCGACGAACGTCATTCACTACGATCGATGGTGGAATCCAGCAGTTGAAAACCAAGCAACCGATCGCGCCTATCGAATTGGCCAAACAGACGAAGTTCATGTTTACAAGTTGCTAACAGAAGGGACAATTGAGGAAAAAATTGATCGAATGATTACAGGCAAGCAACATTTGGCCGACGGCATTTTAGCCTCTTCCTCACAAGTAACAGAACTAAGCGATGAAGAATTACTTTCTTTATTACGATTAAGTTAATAGGTTGGTGAAATCATGATGAAACAGCCATTTGAGTCTTTTTGGAAAACCACTGAGCGTGAAGAAGACACCAAGACCGTTACCATTCCGCAAACGGAAGCTGGAACGCCAGAGTGGAAAGCATTAAAAGAACGTATCCAGCAAAAAGCAAAAGAAAGAAGGTAGAGACGAGTCTCTACCTTCTTTCTTTTTATTACGATTCACTAATTTCTACTTCAACAGACCGTGTAAACGTATTTGGATCGCTTAGTGATTCAACAATACTTTCGTCAACTAAAAGCTCCACTGTCATCATATACGCTCCTGCTGGCATATTTTCTGTAGAAATCTCTTCTCGCACGTCTTCAATTTCGCCTGGCTCATACGTTCTTTCCGTTACGCTTTGAGCAAACATATGCTCATCCGAGTAACGAAATACTTCTTCTTCTTGTGCATTCACAAGTGTGATTTCATATAATTGTTGCGATGGAAAGGTTAACGTCTGTGCTTCATCTGTTCCGTTTTCAATGTACATGTCTACAAATAGCATATCATCTGAAAGTTGATGATCAACTGTAAATACCCACTCCTCAGACATAGTAGAATCTCCTCCAGCTGGAATATTCTGATCTTCTTCTTCCTCAGCCTGGCCACCACAAGCTGCTAATGTAAAAGCAAACGTCAGGCCCATTAGTACATTCAACGTTTTCAAAACAAATTCCTCCTATTAATCTTTCCGGAACAACCCGAAGATGTTCGCTGTCTCAACAATGTTCGTGAACGCAGCCGGATCGACTTCTTCAACAATATTTTTCAGCTCATACAGCTCGTACCTCGTAATAACAATCACTAACATTTCTTTTTCCTCAAACGTATACCCGCCTTTAGCTGGTATACGCGTAATCCCTCTTGTTAAACGTTGATGAATGGCTTTATTAAGTGTATCTGCATTTTTTGTTACAATCATTGCAGTCAGTTTTACATAGCGAGTGTGGATGGCATCGATAAAACGAGAGGTTACATAGATAGAAATTAACGTAAATAATGCTTTTTCAGGATCTAGCATAATTCCTGATGCCACAACAATGATTGAATTTAAAATAAAGAAAAAGCTGCCAACAGGCCGGTCGGACATTCGCGCTAACACGAGTACAATAATATCCAAACCACCTGAAGATGCGCCCCATTTAAGAAGCAATCCTGCGCCACCTGCAGCGATAACCCCACCGAAGACGGCATTTAACATAATGTCTTCAGAAAAGGCATAAACAGGCAACACTTCTAAAAAGATTGTTGTCAGCACAACACTTGCAAAGCTATAGATCGTGAAGCTTTTTCCAACTTTAAGCCAGCCAAGGATTGCGACTGGGATGTTTAATAGCAATAGTAGAATCCCTGTAGATAATGGCACAACATAGGATAAAAGCTGGGCGACACCCGTAAAGCCACTCGCAAATACATCAGCTGGTAGAAGGAAGAAATTTAGTGAACTTGCAAGTAAAAACGAACCAATAATAACAATGAAGATTTTTCCAAGTTTACGAATCATTTTACATCGTCACCCGGTTCTGGCTTTCCACTTGTTTTTCAAACCAATTCGCAGCATCGAGCATAGCACTTCGCGTTATTTTGTGATCCGCCCCTTTTTCAGGATAGAATGTCACTTGCTTGTCTTGAACGATAGAAGATGCTTTTAGTTGTGCAATAAAATCGTGAGCGAACTGATAAGGAACCGTCTGATCTTCCATACCGTGCCAGATGTATAGCTGACGATCTTCAAGTACCTGTACATCCCGCGATAAATCATACATACGTACCTGTTCTAAAGTGGCTTCTTTTTGTTCCTCTGTTATGTTCATACCACGTTTTGTAGCGATCTCAAACATTAATTTTGCAAATTCTTCGTATTGAGGTGCTCCCATAAACAAACATGCATGCTTGACCCAATCATATTGCTGTAAGATCCCATAGGAAGTAATTGCGCCCATCGAAGTACCACCAATGAAAAGCTGGTTCTCCTCGGTTTGAAATCGTTCATGAATCGCCTCTACAAGATGCGGAAACTCTTCAATTGACTGTTGGACAACCGTCCAAAAATGTAGGTACGGATCTTTTGAGCCCTCTCCTGGCTGTCGAACACCATGATAAAGCGCATCTGGCAACACCACTCGGAATCCTTTCTTTGCAATCGTATACGCAATATGTAAATTATGTTCTTTTGCGCTTGTGACGCCATGATAAAAAAACAACGTTGGTTTTTCACCACGTTCTTCTTCCTCGACAATCAGTAAAGGAATGTTATGTATCACATCTTCTTGAATTCGCATTTCTTTGATCCACTCCTACGTTCAAAAAAGCCGCCAAGAAGGCAGCTTTTACAAAATTATTGATACTTTTCGTTATAACGCTGGATACTGTATAAAGATCCTTCGTCAACCATTTTGCTGTCTTCCGTATAGGGTCTAGGGTTCCCCAATTGGAAAGATTTAATTTTTTCATCTTTTGATTTCCCTGTCACTTTGTTTAAAAAGTCTTGACTCTTTTCTTTTAAATCTGCTCGTTTATCACCATCTACTAAGTAAACCGTCAATGCTCCTGCTACGGCTGCCGATGCTACAGCAACAATTGTTTTCTTTGCATCCATTACAAAAAACCCCTCTCTAAACAAAATCAACGATTCTCCTTATAGTATGTTCCCTAAATGACACTTCATAAACCTAAAAGAATGATTCAATTTCATTATTCCTAAGCGTTACACAAAAGCGATCGTTTACCACAGGCACATTGGCGACATTTATTTTCACTGCGCGTTTATTTACGCTCATGGTGTCTTCTTTTCCTCGGACACGTTTTATCCATTTATGCGTAAAATTACGCTCCAACGTTTTCAAATACGCACTGTTTCCTTGGAGGTCGGCAAAACGTCATCGGATTACAACAAATGTCACGAATTTAAAAATAAAAATCTAAATAAAAACTGTTTCAACAAAAAAACAAGAAAAATCTTTATAAGTGCTCATAGCACACTCATAAAGATTCTTTTCATTCTAATTCCATTCAACAAACTAAAACTTATTTCTTTGTGTACAGTTCTTTCGGCTCTTTAACGATCCATTCTTGACCAAAAGAACGCTCGCCGTCCCAGTCTAACATCCCACCATCGTAATTACGGACATTGTTGAACCCCTGTTCCTTCATGTACATTGCTGTATTTTGACTTCTTCGTCCACTTCGGCAAACCAAAATATAGCTCTTGTCTTCATCCATTTCTTTAAGCATGGATGGCACTTCATTCATCGGAATAAGTGGAACCCCTGGGATATGTCCATCTTCATATTCAGTTACCTCGCGAACATCAATAACAATAGGCTCGTCTTGAGGTTTTTTGTTTTGTAACTCGTCTTTCAATTCATCTGTAGATATCTGTAAAATACCATCTTCACTTTTACTCATAGCAACCTCCAGTTTTTCGCTTATTCAATCGTTATGTCAATATGCGGCAACGACTCTCGAAGCTGCGTTAACGTCACTTCTTCAGCTTCCAATTGTTCAAAGACAGGTAAAACCACGTCATCAATGTAGCTTGCTACATCAATCGTACCATCAGACCGAATGAAATCATCATGTTCAGATACAACCTCATAAAGAGGCTGAAACGATTGAATCTGAAAGGCTACCGTTCTATCTTGAATATCTCTCGTATAGTCTCTCGTATCAATTGCATGAACGCGATAAACCGATCCTAAACTTACGTAACGCGCCTGTTCTTGTTCAATATGCTCTTCTTGATTGTCTGCAATAACAACATCGCCACTATATACCGTTGGAACAAAAACAGAAATAGCAAAGTATAGTGTCAACACTGTTATAAAGACTAAAAAGGAACTTGTCCTTTCTCTACCTCTTGTATCCCCACTTCTCTTTTGAATGTTACGATGGACAATAAAGAGGGTCACTGCTAGTAAAACAATGCAGCTAGTAATAAGGATAAACTGAAACCAGCCTTCAGATAAGATCACCATTTAAAACGACTCTCTTTCTCGTACAATAATGTTCGTTAATCATTCGTATCGTACCATAAGAGCGTCCATTTAAAAACGAAAAAGCGTTAAATCGAAGAAGAATTTATGATTGTTTTCTATTAGTTCCTAGCCCTTACATTGGCATATTCCCTTGTTTTCTTGATTCCTCAACAGGTTTGGCATTTAAATAGCGAAACGAACGAATTAAAAACGAACGGGTATCCCTTGGCAAAATTACATCATCAATATACCCTTTTTTTGCAGCATAATAGGGAGAATCCGTCTTTTCTACATCAATACTAGACTTTTCCTCCACGATCGCTCTTGAACTTTGCCGCCCCATAACAGCAATAGACGCACACGGCCAAGCAACCACTAGATCTGCACCTATTCCTTTACTATTTAATGCGACAAACGCACCTCCGTATGCTTTTCTAAGTACGACGGTGATTTTCGGTACAGATGCTTCAGCAAATGCGTAAATAAGTTTAGCACCGTGGCGCAATAAACCTTTGTATTCTTGATCTTTTCCAGGAATAAATCCACTAACATCTTCTAACACGAGCAATGGAATGTGAAAACAATTGCAGAAACGAACAAACCGTGCACCTTTATCACTTGCATCAATATCAATGCAACCAGCTAAATGAAGCGGATTATTTGCTAAAACACCGACCGTCTTTCCATTTAAACGAATAAAACCCGTCACGATGTTTTTTGCAAATCCTTTTGACCATTCAAACAAATGCTGTTGGTCTGCAAGACACGCAATAATTTCTTTCACATTATATACTTCACGCTCATCTTTTGGTAAACACGTTTCGATTCCTGTTGTTGTAGCCATGTTAGACCCATCTGGCGTCTTTTGATTTTCTAAAAAAGATAAAAACTCTTTCACTTGTAAAAACACTTCTTGCTCTGTATCGGCAACAAAATGAGCTAGTCCGCTTTTGGTTGCATGTATATCTGCACCGCCAAGACTTTCAGGCGATAGCGTCTCTCCACTTATTGCTTGGAGAACTTTCGGTCCTGTTATAAACATTTGGCTGATCGATCGGACCATAAAGATCGCATCACTCAATGCTGGAGAGTAAGCAGCTCCTCCTGCACATGGTCCAAGCATAACCGATAGCTGAGGAATTACGCCTGAGTACTGAACGTTTCGTTTAAATATTTCTCCATAACCGTGCAGCGCCTCAATGCCTTCTTGAATACGTGCCCCCCCTGAATCAAGCAAGCCAATAATCGGCATCCGATGTTTGTATGCTAGATCCATTAATGAGCAAATCTTTTGTGCGTGCATGCCTCCGAGCGTACCACCGACAATTGTAAAGTCTTGTGCATAAATACAAACATCTTGCTCATTTATTTTGCCAATACCAGTAATGACACCATCGCTTGGTTGACCGTCTAAACCTGATGCAAATCGATCCAACTCAGAGAAGCTATTCGCATCAACAAGCTGACTAATCCGCTCTCGTGCTAATAGCTTCCCCCGTTTCTTTTGCGCTTCTTGCTTATCAATTCCGCCGCCTAATGAAATGATCTTTAATCGTTTCTCGTATTCTTGTTCTTCTTGATTGTCCATTGCGATCCACCCTTTTTAGGTTCTTGTTGTAATGTAACCAAAAAGGGTGACGCTATGCGTTAAGGCTGTCTGTGAATAGGCAAGGTGACACATCGAAATGAACCACCTGATTTGATAATCTCTGAAAAATCAACTTCAATAATCGTATATCCACGATCTCGTAGCGCTTGGTTCGTTTTTTTGTTTTGCGGCAGCGCTAAAATGCGCTTTTCTCCTATCGACAGTACATTAACACTTAAATTAAATTGTTCTTCTTTTGAAACTTCAATACAATCGTAACGTTCAGACAGCAGTTGATAAGCCTCGGCATCAATGGCTTCCGGATATACGAGTGCTTCATGTTTCGAGATTGGTTGAAACACACAATCCAAGTGCAAGTACTTATGATCAAACGGCACCCATTGAAATTGTTTACTACCATGATTCTGCTCTAACATGGATAAACTATTTGAGGATGTACGACCACTCGCACCGACATAAATAACATCTTCCGTGACGATGACATCTCCGCCTTCAATTGTCCCTTCTTGAATAGGTTGAAACGGACGATCTATGGCTTTTAAAAAATTCGCAAGCTCTTTTTCCTCACCTTGTCGAATTTCGCTTTCCATTCGCGCAACATATAATACGTTTTCAATCGTAAATCCGCTATCGCGCATAAAGACTTGTTCAGGAAAGGATGCTTGAGGCGGCAACATTCGCACATTAACGCCTTCAGCCCGCATCGTTTCTATAAGCGTACGGTGCTGGGAAGAAGCTAATTCTTTATCAATATTCTCTTTCATATACTTCCGTTGCGTTTCGTTGATCGGTTCTTTAATTGTCATATACGTTGGTTCGCACACAATCACTTCTGTTAATGTATCAAATTCAGATTGACAATAAACGGTTTCGTTTTTCATGAGTGAATGACTCCTATCTTTTGAATCAATTCTTTATTAAGATTTGCATAGAGGATTGTAAAAATCAATTTTTTCCATTATATTTTTATATATTCGTATACCTTTTCCTAAGTGTATACTACAATAAGGATATCTTATCCATTTAAAAGATAAATCATAAAAACGTAAAAATCAGACCAACATACTTGGCCTGATCTTAATGAAAAGTCAAAAATAAATTATAGCCATTTTCAGAAATGGTCTTTCCATTTTTATGACTTTCGATGTGAGACGAGAGCTCTGAAGTAAGAATATAAAATGTTTCCTTATCACGACATTCAAGCGATTGATCAATTTGCTTTCTTAAATATTGTTCTTTAAAGTAATAACTTGAATACGTAAGAACAGCACGAGCATAGAGAGATTGAACAGTAAGATCAGTACGAACTTCTAAACTGTTAATAATGTGCAACTGCTTCAGGACATTCTTATCAATGGCAAATGGCTCTTTCATTGTTCTCCCTCCATCTGTTATGATGATATCGTTTAATTTACTCATGTTTTACCCTGAAAAGAATGGTCATAAACCTGAGGGTGTTGGATCTTCCAACCCATTTTTTCATGCCATTTTTTCATCCTACTTATTCGGAGGTGCCTCACTTATGTGTGGTTTTATTGGAGAGCTCTTACACAAACATAACGAAAACAACCACGCTGATGATCAGACGTGGACGGAAGCTTTAGAGATGATCCACCATCGTGGACCTGACCAAACAGGCGAATATAAAGACGAGTTTGTTCGACTAGGCTTTAAACGCTTAAGCATCATTGACTTAGAAAACGGCTCACAGCCTTTTTCTTATCAAGAAGGTCGCTATCAAATGGTGTTTAATGGCGAGATCTACAACTATATTGAACTTCGAGAAGCATTACAAGAGCGAGGGGTAACGTTCCGCACGCACTCGGATACCGAAGTACTCATTGCGATGTATGCGCATGAAGGCAAAAACATGATCAAAAAACTGCGCGGGATGTTTGCCTTTGCAATCTGGGATACTGAAGAAAGAATCCTTTTCTGTGGTCGCGACCGTTTCGGTATTAAACCGTTTTATTACATGAGAGACAATGGCCGTCTTCATTTTGGTTCAGAGCAAAAATCTCTTATGCCTTACATTGATGAAGTGCAAATACGTACAGATTCGTTACAGCATTATGCAACGTTTCAATATGTACCAGAACCACATACATTAACAAATCATGTAGAAAAACTATTACCGGGTCACTACTTAACCATTGATGAGCATTTATCAATCGACGTTACAAGCTACAGCGATCGCTCGTTCTACCAGCACTCTCGCAATCAATCGCTTGAGTCGTTAGTAAACGAAACGAAAGACGTGTTAACAAATTCCGTAGAGAAACATATGCGTTCAGATGTTCCTGTTGGTTCATTCTTATCAAGTGGCATTGATTCTACCGCAATTGTCGCGCTTGCCAAAGAACGACACCCAGAACTATTAACTTTTACAGTCGGCTTTGAAACACAAGGCTATAGCGAGATTGATTTAGCTCAAGACTCCGCAGAAAAATTAGGCGTCCGGAATGTTTCAAAATTAATTACGCCAGAGGAATTTTTAGAGGAACTCCCTAAAATTATGTGGCATATGGACGAGCCTGTTGCCGATCCAGCAGCTGTTCCCCTCTATTTTGTTGCAAAGGAAGCAGCGAAGCACGTAAAAGTTGTTTTATCCGGAGAAGGTGCTGATGAATTATTTGGTGGTTATCGGATTTACCGCGAGCCGTTAGATTTAAAATTCTTTGATAAAATACCAAGAAGCTTGCACCCAGCTTTAAACCGATTTGCGCAACGTTTACCTTCGTCTGTTAAAGGGCGTGGATTTTTATTAAGAGGAACAACACCTATTGAAAAACGTTATGTCGGGAACGCGTTTATTTTCAATGAAGAGGAAAAGAAAGAGCTGTTTCATTCATATGATGCGTCCCATCCATATACGGATGTGACACGTCCACTTTATGATGCGGTCCGTCACTATGACGATTCCACAAAGATGCAGTATGTGGACATGCATACGTGGCTTGCTAGTGATATTCTTGTTAAAGCGGATCGTATGACAATGGCCCACTCGCTTGAATTACGCGTGCCATTTCTTGATAAAGAAGTCTTTGAATTTGCCCGCTCATTGCAAACAGATTTAAAATTAGCAAACAATACAACAAAGTTTGTTCTAAGAGAAGCGATGAAAGAGATCGTACCAGACTCCATTGTTTCCCGTAAAAAACTCGGTTTCCCTGTACCGATCCGCGTATGGCTTAAAGACGAGCTGTACAGCTGGGCACAACAAACGATTAAAACGAGCGGTGCGGATGAATATTTCAATAAATCCTTCTTACTGCAAATGTTAGAAGATCACCGCCAAGGAAAAGCAGACTACAGTCGAAAATTATGGACCGTTCTTTGCTTCATGATGTGGCATGATCTTCATCTTGCTAACAAAAGCAAAAGCGAGAAAGTAAGCAAAATTGTCATATAACGCGAAAGAATCTTCTTGAAGGCGTATCGCAACGTCTTTCAGGAAGATTCTTTTTTTAGTACTTTCGTTTATTTGTCTATAAAGATTTTTGAACCATTACACTACAGCTTTATTGGTTTCAATGTACGTCAGCAGCTCGTGAAGATCAATCATTGACGCGAGACCAGTCTCCGCTTGTACAAACTGATGAATAAATGGTGTTTTAGACTGAACATCATTTGTGTCTTGAAATGCCTCAGCCTCGACACGTAAAATGTCGCTCGCCTGATCAACGAGTAGCGCAACGTCTTTCTCTTGCGAGGTACAAATTAATAACCGGGAATGCCTTGTAATCGTTGCTTTTGTGCCGTTTAAAATTTGATTCATATCTACGACAGCAATCAGCTCTCCACGAACGAGGACAACCCCTTCTATGACTTTCGCCGTATTTGGAACAGAAGCAATCCCGTTAACAGGTTCGATTGAAAGGAGATTTTGCAAATGCATGCCATAGTCTTGCTCGCCTACTGTGAAAAGGAGCAATTTTTCTAATGGATTACTCATGATTCATCCTCCACTCATTCTGGAAGTACATGGAGGTATCTAAAACCATTGCAATCTTTCCATCTCCAAGGATGGTGGCCCCTAACAACCCCGTCGTTCCTTTTAATAATGAGCCGAGAGACTTTAAGACAATTTCACTGTGGCCAACGAAATCATCTACACGTAACGCGACTAACTTATTTTTTTGATATAAGATCACCACCGACCACTCCTCTTGCTCATCCACCTCTATTCCCACAAACGTTCGCAAAGAGACTACGGGAGTATAGAGACCACGGACATCAATCATTGCTTGATGTTGCGAATAGTGAATGTCTTCCGTTTTGATTGTTGCAGTTTCTAGTACAGCAGAGACCGGAATAGCGAATGTGTCGTTGTTAACACGGACAAGTAGTGCTTCCATGATTGAAACCGTTAATGGTAGTGAAATGAAAAAGGTAGATCCTTCGCCTGGTCGAGAAGCGACTTCAATGGTTCCACCAATCTTTTCTAAATTTGTCTTAACAACATCTAAACCAACTCCTCGACCTGATAAATCGGTTACTGTGTCAGCTGTACTAAACCCAGATTGAAAGAGAAGTTGAAAGACTTCTTCATCGGTTCGATTTGCTGCATCCTCTTCGGTTAGCAAATCAAGAGACAACGCTTTTTGCAACACTCGTTCCCGGTCGATGCCACCTCCGTCATCCTCAATTTCAATCACAACCCGGCTACCTTTATAAAAAGCGCGTAGCGTGATGGTTCCCTTTTCCGCTTTGTGATGAGCCTTTCGTATGTCACGATGCTCGATGCCATGATCAATCGAATTTCTTAATAAATGGAGCAAAGGATCACTTAATTCATCAATCAGAGCCTTATCAATTTCAGTTTCCCCGCCTTCCATAACAAAATGAATGTCTTTGTCGACTTCTTTTGCAATTTTGCGGACCATTTTTGGAAATCTAGTAAATACCGTATCTAACGTCATCATTCGAATAGAGAGCATCACAGATTGCAAATGACTAATGCTCCGATTCATTTTCTCTGCCGTCACCGTTAAATCGGGCTGTTCAATTTGTTTCGCTAATTGCGCTAACCTACTTTTTTCAATTACAAGCTCTTCAAACATATACATTAAGTCATCTAATTTAGATAGCTGCACACGAATGGATTTCTGCACACGTGCATCTGCTGGCTCTCCTTTTTCAACAACCTTTTGTTCCTTCCTATTCACGCTTGCAGTTGACTCGGTTTGCTCAAGTACGAAATCTTTCACGTTTACGCTTGTAATCTCGCTTAACCCTTCTATGATTGAAACAACGGCGTGAGCCTCTGACCCTGTTGCTACAATCACTTGAAAACTACGATCAAACAAGCCTTCTTCAAGAGCTTCAGTATTTGGACTTGTATGTAAAATTTCTCCTAAATTACTAAGTTCATTCACCACCATATATGCACGAACGCCTTTTAGCATCGCTTGCTCATCCACTTCAACATGAACCGTTTTAAGTGGAATCCCCTCTTCAAGCGCTTGTTCCAGCATCCGCAACGTATAGCTATCTATATCAGCTTGCTCAAGCGGACCGACTTCATTTTGGTTCATGCACTGAAGTTGTTGTTCTAACTCTCTCCCATAAGGAAGTTCGGTTCCATTTTCCTCAATCGATTCAAGCGAACTATCAAGAAAGTCGACAATCATAAAAAAGAGATTCATATGCTCATCCGTTAAAGACACATTCCCTGTTCTTAAATCGTCTAGTATATTCTCAAATTGGTGTGTAACATCGGCCATAACAGTGAAATTCATTGAAGCGGCCATACCTTTAATTGTATGCGCCGACCGAAAGACATCGTTAAGCGTAGTCGTTTGATTGTCCTCTTCTGATAGTTGAGGCAGTTGTTCATTTATAAGTGAAAGATGTTCATGACCTTCTTCAATAAACATCGTTAAGTACTGGTTTTGACTCAACACATTCTCCACCTTAGCAAAAAAGAATACGAGCGCAAGTGCTCTCGTATTCTTTATCGGATTTATTCTAATGAAAGTTGATAGCCATCTAGAAATACTCCAGAACTGCTAACGACCATTTATCCCTAACAGCCAAACCATTAATCCAGAAAATAGAAAGATGCTTATATGTAGCGCAAATAAAGAATAGTTCTTCCGCTTTAATGCCAGTCGACTCGTTTCAAAAAAGATAAACAGTAAAAGGGCAATTGCCCCTTTCACACTATAATAAGGGGTAAATTGATACATATATAAAATCACGACACCTGTTAACAGTAAAAGAACTTGTGTTAACCTGACAAACACGGCAATAAGCTTTCTGCCTGTTTGCAAATCAAACCACGTGAGGATCAACCATACGGCTGCTCCGATAAAGAAAAGCGGCCATACATGATTATGAAACTGTAAGTATGGTAAAAAGGTTTGGGCAGGAATCACACGTTGCCCTCCTCTAGCAATAGAATAGGTTTCAATTCACCCTTCTAGTATAGCATAAAAATAACTAGCAAGAACCGAGGTTCTCGCTAGTTTAAATCAAAATGGTGCCCATTCGCTTCATAGATAATCCACTCTGATAGATTCGTCGCATAATCTGCAATCCGCTCCACATACCGAGCGATAAAAGCTAGTTGCGTGGTTTCTTCAATATTTTGTTCATTCACATCTTGTCTGAACAAACGCTTAATAAACTTTCCAAACCGTTCATCAATTACGTCGTCTTCCTTCGCTAGCTGCTGGGCTGCAAACACATCTTTCTCTTTATAGGCGACGAGTGCTTTTGCGACCATAGCCCGCGCATCTTTTGCCAATGAAGAAAGCTCGCTAATTGTGTCATCGTCTACTGCTGAAATCCGTCGCGATACTTTTGCCATATCAACCGCTAAATCAGCAACTCGTTCTAAATCGCCGCTTATTTTCATCACAACAATTAGCTTACGAAGATCACTTGCTACAGGTTGTTGACGCGCAATAATATCAAAAACTTGCTCATTTAATTCAAGCTCTCGCTTATTAATTTTCTTATCATTCGCTATAATCTCATCTACTTTACTCGTATCCCCTGTCTCAAAGCAAGCAATGGCCCGATCGAGCTGCACAAGGGTTCGCTCTCCTAATTCCTGAATATGCGTGACGGATTCTTCAAGCTGTTGCACAAACATGCTACGTAACATATGCTTCGCCCCTTAACCGAATTGACCTGAAATATAAGCCTCAGTCCGCTTATGTTCAGGATTTGAAAATATTTTTCTTGTATCGTCAATTTCAATCAGTTCACCCATATAGAAAAATGCGGTCTTGTCAGAAATCCGTGCCGCCTGCTGCATGTTGTGTGTCACGATCACAACGGTATACGTTCCTTTTAAAGACGTAATTAGTTCTTCAATTTTTGTTGTTGATAATGGATCAAGCGCACTCGTTGGCTCATCCATTAATAATACTTCTGGCTTTGTTGCTAGCGCACGAGCAATACATAAGCGCTGCTGTTGCCCACCTGATAAGCCCATGGCGTTTTTACTTAGTCGATCTTTCACTTCATCCCAAAGAAACGCTCCTTTTAAACTAGTTTCAACAATTTCATCCAATTCTTTTTTCTTACGAACACCATGAACACGTGGACCATAGGCGACATTTTCATAAATTGACTTTGGAAACGGGTTCGGTTTCTGAAACACCATTCCGACCTGTTTACGAAGATCCGCTAAGTCCATTGATGTATGCAACAGATTCTGCTCGTGATAGTTCAATTCTCCCGACATTTTAATCGTTGGATTTAACTTTGACATTAAGTTTAATGTTTTGATAAACGTCGTCTTTCCGCAACCGGACGGACCAATAATCGCCGTCACTTCTTTTTCATTTAACGCTAAACTAATATTTTTTAACGCATGATTTTGTCCGTACCATAAATTAAAATCTCTTACTTGATAAACTGCTTTGGTTTCTTCTAACGTTGCCACCATATTAAGATGCCTCCTCCTTAACCAAATCGACCAGAAATATAGGCTTCCGTTTGCTTATGATCAGGATTACTAAATAATTTCTCCGTAGAGTTTGTTTCAATTAATTCACCGTTGTAAAAGAATGCCGTTCGGTCCGATACACGAGAAGCTTGCTGCATATTATGCGTTACCACAACAACCGTATATTGTTTCTTTAACTCGATCATTAATTCTTCTACTTTTGCAGTGGCGATCGGATCTAGTGCTGAAGCTGGTTCGTCTAGTAAAATGACTTCTGGCTTTAATGCGAGCGTGCGCGCAATACATAAGCGCTGTTGCTGTCCTCCAGAAAGATCAAGTGCAGACTCGTGCAAACGGTCTTTCACTTCATCCCATAAAGCCGCTTTCGTTAACGACTCTTCCACGATGCCTTTCCATTCTTTCTTCGGCACACCGTGAAAACGGAGTCCGTGGGTCAGATTATCATAAATCGACTTTGGGAATGGGTTTGCTTTTTGAAACACCATCCCAATTTCTTTGCGCAGCGACACTACATTAACCGCGTCACTCAACAAATTCACATCTTCATACATCATTTTCCCTGTAACGCTTGCTGATGGAATCAAGTCGTTCATCCGGTTAATACTTCTTAAAAATGTCGATTTCCCACAGCCTGAAGGACCAATTAACGCAAGAATTTCATTGCGATTGACTGCTAAAGAAAGGTCTTTAACAGCGTGGTTCTTTCCATAATAAATGTTAATGTTTTCTGCTTTTAGTAACGTGTTTTCCGTTACAATCTCAGTCTGTTGTTCTTCTTTTCGAACGGTTAAAGTTGACATGGAATTCCTCCTATTTGGCAGACGTTAATTTTTTGTGTACATAGCGTCCAAGAAGTCGGGCCATTAAATTGAATAACAGAACAGCAATAATGAGTACGAGCGCCGCACCGTCCGCAATATCTCTAGCATCCGGAACAAGCCCTTGAGTGTTTACTTTCCAAATGTGAACAGCCAACGTTTCTGCTGGTCGAAACACGTTTAATGGTGATGTCTCTGAAAATGGATTAAAGTTTGCCCAATCAAGTCGTGGTGTCGTCACGCCAGACGTAAATAATAACGCAGCCGCTTCACCAAACACACGTCCTGCTGATAAAATAACTCCTGTCAAAATTCCTGGGAATGCCGCTGGCAAAATAATCGTCCGAATCGTATCCCAATGCGTAATGCCAAGAGCTAAGCTTGCTTCTTTTTGTTCACGGGCAACGCTTGTAATGGAATCCTCAACGACACGCACCATGACAGGTAAATTAAAGACTGTTAACGCAAGTGCACCGCCTAAGATTGAATAGCTCCAGCCGGTTAATTGTACAAAGACAAGTAAACCGAAAAGACCTACAACAATGGATGGAAGGGACGCTAATACTTCAATACATGTACGAATAAAATCTGTTACCTTGCCAGGCTTTGCGTATTCAGCCATGTAAATCCCGCCACCAAGGCCAAGGGGAACAGTAAATAACATTGTTAGAACAAGAATGTAAAAAGAGTTAAATAGTTGTGGACCAATTCCTCCACCTTCACGAAACGAGCTCGGCGGACTTGTTAAAAAGTTCAAATCCAGTTGGCCAATCCCACGTACCAATATATAACTAATCAAACTTGCTAATACGGCTACAATGAGAAGCGCAATCAGTGTAAATACGGATGTCGCTAATCGATCTGTCCATCGTTTATTCATGAAAAACGCCTCCTAGATGACAAGAAACGAACGATGATAATGAACAAGTAAGACATCACTAGAAGAATTAATCCTAATGACCAGAGCACGTTGTTTTCCGTGCTTCCAGGTACCGTATGTCCCATGTTTAATGTAATAATCGTCGTTAATGTTGCAGTTGGATCAAGTAAAGATTCTGCAATGGTTCGAGAATTTCCGATTACCATTTGTACAGCAAGTGCTTCACCAAAGGCACGGGCCATTCCTAAAACAATCGCCGTTAACAGCATCGGTCCAGCAGCTGGCACAATGACGCGGCGAATCGTTTGCCATCTCGTTGCCCCTAAAGCGAGCGATGATTCTCTAATCCCATTTGGAACAGATCGAAGCGCGTCGGTCGCAATACTTGTCACAGTCGGTAAAATCATAATGGATAATACGACCATTCCAGCTAATAAGCCAAATCCTTGTCCACCAACATTTTCACGTATAAAAGGAACAATGAGCGTTAAGCCAATAAACCCATAAACAACTGATGGAATTCCGACTAATAGCTCTACTGCTGGTTGGAGAATTTTCCGTCCCCAACTTGGCGCAATTTCAGTCATGTAAATGGCAGCACCAATTCCAAGCGGCGCAGCCACTAACGCAGCTAAAATGGTTACGGCAAACGAGCCGACAATAAAAGGTAAAGCACCATAAGCTGGTCCGCCTTGATCGGCACTCCGGGCCGGATTCCAGTCTAGACTAGTTAAAAATTCAATCGGACTAACGCCGTCAGCAACAAAAGCTTGCATTCCGCGAAAGACTAGGAAAAGTGTAATCGATACAGTTGTTAAAATAATAATGGTTGCACATGTGTAAACAATCAATTTCCCTTTGCGTTCTGTTTTTATTGTTTTCTTTTTATCTAGCAAACGGTCTGCTACAGATTGGGTAGCTGGCATGAATACGTTCCTCCTTGATCTTCTCCTCAATGAAAATCAATGTTTGAAAAGAGGCTCGGCCTTTTTAACCAAAGCCCCCTTTTCTTCTCTTTATTTTGCTGTTTCATTTCCTTCAGCATCTCGTTCTATTTGCATCCCCGTTTCAGGAATGTAGCCCATTTCTGGAATGACACCATCTTGAACCGTTTCGCTGAACAGAAAGTCGATAAACGCTTTTGTTAACCCTTCAGGCTCTCCATTTGTATAAGAGTGCATATAGGCCCAGATTGGGAAATCTCCTGACATGACGTTTTCATCGGTTTGCTCAACGCCATCTACTGCTAACGGTAAAACCGAACCTTGGTCATCGTAGTACGAGAAAGCAAGGTAGCCGATTGCACCAGGTGTCTCGCTAATAATCTGACGCACTGTACTTGATGAATCTTCTGTAATTGCATCAGATGAAGGCTCATTTCCTTCAAGGCCATATTTTACAAATGTATCTCTCGTTCCAGAAGAATCTGGGCGGTTGACAAGAACGATCTCTTCATCTGCGCCACCGATTTCACTCCAGTTCGTTACTTCTCCTGTAAAAATATCAATCATGTCTTCCGTTGATAGATCGTCTACACCGACTTCAGGGTGAGCGGCTGGACCCATTCCTACAACCGCAATGCGGTGATCAACAAGATTGGTTGCATCAATATCGTCTTTCTCTTCCGCAAATACATCCGAGTTCCCGATGTCAACTTGTTCACTTGCAATGGAAGAAAGTCCTTGACCAGACCCACCAGCTTGTACAGAGATACTTGCTTCCAGATGTTCTTCCATAAACACTTCACTTGCCGCGGCTACAAGCGGTTCCATTGCGCTTGATCCTGCTACAAGAATGCTTCCTGATACTTCTTCCGTATTATTATCATTGGAGCTATCTCCACCATTTGATGCGTTGTCACCATCACCATTCGTTCCCTCATCTGATCCACATGCAGCTGCTGTTAATAGAAATGCTGCAAAAACTGCTCCAAGGTTTAACTTCTTCATCTGTTTGTTTCCCCCTATTTGTTAAGCATTCGGTATCGTTCTTACAAGCCCAAGTATAGATGGCAAGTATTAAGTTCATATATGGCTCGTGTAAAGCTTTTGTAAAAAGCATGAAGACCACCTTTACAAATGAACATAAAAAAAACGTACTGATCATGATCAGTACGTTTCACATCTACACGATTATTTTCTTAGTTTGTTTGTTCCTTTGTTGGCCCATAGACTCCAGGTACCGTTAACCCTGCTTGACGAAGGAGAACCGTCATTTGCCCACGATGGTGCGTTTGATGGCTAACGAGCATACGTAGCATCGTTCCTTTTGTCATCGTTGCACCTAAGGCTTCGAGCTCTTCTTCCATAAAGCTGTCTGATTCGATCTTTTCCATTGCTTGAAGCAACGCCTGACTTACGCGATCATATGAATCTTTTATAACACTCGCACTGCTCGGCTGTTTTTCCGCAAGCTCTACGTCAAGATTCACACCTAGTTGTCCTACAAAAAAGACAGGAGATGTCGTCAAGTGCCAACCTAACCAACCTAAAGTGTTGTGTCCTTCTTCAATCGCTTGTCCTAATTTTTCATCTGACACAGCGTCTAAAACCGCTGATGTTAAATAAGATTCTTGTTTCCATTCTTGAATAAAATCTTCTACTTTGCGATACATGCTTACCAGCTCCTTTTCTACGTCACTTCTTAGTATAGTAAAAACGATCAAAAACATACAAGTAAGACGACCTTATCCTTGCCACAAATCACTTTGTTCAAGCATTGCCGCTAAGCGTATTAGTGACGCTTCATTTCCTTTAGACGCTATCGCTTGAACACCGATAGGCATACCTTGATTCGTTTGATATACAGGGATGTTCATCGCTGGTTGCCCGGTCAAATTTGCAAGTTGTGTAAAAGGGGTGTACGTCAAACTTGGTAAGAACATCTCATAAACAAGATCAAGCTGATCCTGAGCGCCAAGTCTCTGCACTGAGTCTTTCAACCTCTGCTCTTCTTCTAAAGATGGCGTGAGCTCACCAATTTTCGGTGCAATCGATGCAGTTCCTGGTGTTAAATACAAATCATAGTTTTGATGAAAAGCCATCGCTTTTGCTGCATGCTCGTCCCATGCAGTCAGACTACTGGCATATTGAGCTGCCGACACATGTCTTCCAGCCTCCGAGAGAACAAACGACTCCGTTTCCAGCTCCTCTTCACGAAGAGCTCTACCAATTGTTTTCTCTAAACGCCTACGCATATTTGCCATTTCGCCAGCGTTCATTAAATAGTATTGCTGCATTAAATAACGACCATCAATGGATGGAGACGCTTCTTCTAGCTCATACCCAAGAGAATCAAGATACTGAACCGTTTGCATCAGTGCGGTTTTCGCATCGTCTGAAACAGGTGTACCAACTGGCGACTCATAGGAGTACGCAATACGCATAGGTGGTGCTTGATGCATCGTCTCTTCAAACCCTTCTACAAATAAAGGTGTATGAAAGGCCGCTTCTGGTTGATACGTTTGCAGCACATCTAGTGCCCGTGCGCTATCCCGTACCGACCGACTTAAGACAAAATCAATCGCTGCTCCTTGCCACTGACGTCCTGCACCAGGTCCGACAGGTGTACGACCTCGTGTTGGTTTTAAGCCAACAAGCCCTGTGAACGAAGCAGGAATACGTATGGAACCCCCTCCATCACTTGCTCCAGCAATTGGGACGATCCCACTCGCCACCGCCGCTGCAGCTCCACCACTCGAACCACCTGGAGAATATGAATCATTATGCGGGTTTTTGGTTGCCCCGTACAATTTCGGTTCCGTGATATTCTTCAAACCAAATTCAGGAGAATTCGTATAACCCATCATAATAAACCCAGCATGTTGCAAGCGTTTGGTGTAATGACTGGACTCTTTAGCAACAGATCCTGTTAGTAATGGACTTCCAGCATTTATTTCTTCCCCTTTTAACGCTTGAGATGAATTCTTTAATAAAAACGGAACGCCTTGAAAGAGTTGCTCCGCGTGGAGATCTTTCAATTCTTCTGTTGCTCGTTTTTCCCGAGTTGAGACGACTGCATTTAATTGTTGATGAGCCCTCATCCCTTCTAAACAAGCTTGAAGGACGTCTAACGGTTGAATACTCCGTTTTTTTATTAAGTCTGCTAACGCCACCCCATCGTATTGCTTATATTCACGAAAATCCATGTAGTCTGCCTCCTTTTCTTCAGTATAAAAGAACGCACATTAATTTGCTTTTGATCTGCTTCTCCATGACTCACAAGCTTTGAGAAAACCTTGAAAAAGCTTTTTTGAATGCTCATCCTTCATATTTTCAGGGTGCCATTGAACGCCTACTTGAAAAGGGTGTGTTTCGTGTTCAATCGCTTCTATAACACCGTCATTTGTCCAACCGACCACCGCTAAAGGGGAAGATACTTGTCTAACCGCTTGATGGTGAAAACTGTTTACAAACATGGTTTGTGTTCCAACAATTGATGCGAGTATAGAAGAATCCTTCATTTGGACTTGATGGCTACCATACTCTCTCGGAGCTCGTTGCTGATGCTGAATTAATTCGCTTTGAAATTGGCTCGGTAAATCTTGATACATATCTCCTCCAGCCGCAATATTTAAGATTTGCATGCCTCGACAAATCGCAAGCACCGGTTTCTCTTCTGCTAAAGCCGCTTTTGCAAGTGCCATCTCAAATAAATCTCGCTCTGGTGTAATACTCCCTAGTTGAGGATGAGGGTCTTCATGAAACAGCGTTGGATTAATATCGCCTCCACCTGTCATTAACACACCATCTAGTTGCTTTACGTATGACCAAGCTTTCGTTGGTTCAATATTTGGAAGCACAAATGGCAGAACTTGTTTCCCATTGATAGCCGCAATATTATCTAGCGCCGTACTTAGTCTCCCTGCGTCAACAATCGAAGAAGTGATGCCGATGGTTAGCATGTTATCCGCCTCCTTTTTCTTTACACTATGCGTATGAAAAAAAATGATGTCAATGCTGAAATTGACATTTTTGCTTTGATTCGCTACGCTTTTCTAATGATTGATACGCAAAAAGTGAGGCATTATTTTATGAGAAAACGAATGGTTTTAATTGGTGGAGGCATTGTTGGTAGCTCCACCGCATTTCATTTAGCAAAGCAAGGGTACGATGTCGTTCTCGTTGATGACAAGCATCCAAATCGAGCAACAAATGCTGCTGCTGGAATTGTGTGTCCTTGGTTATCAAAACGACGAAATCAAGCTTGGTATCAGCTCGTGAAAAACAGTGCTGCCTACTACCCATCATTTGTAGAAACGTTGGCTTCGTTCGGCGGCGAAGATACTGGTTTCAAACGAACCGGTGCTCTCTGGATTCACGAAAAAAAAGAAAATGTTCTTGATACCATCGAACGCGCAAAAATTAAACGACAAGACGCCCCGGAAATTGGTGAACTGACTTATCTTGAAGGGGACGACATACAGCAGCGATTCCCTGTTCTCGATACACGCTATTATGGTGTATTCGTAGAAGGAGCTGGGCGTGTTGACGGTCAATCGTTAAATCACTCCATGCAGCAAGCCGCACAACGTCTAGGCGCAACCATTATTCATCAAAAAGCGTCAATTGAAGAGCAAGCGAACGGGCGGTTAGCCGTTTTCACTTCAGAAGGCGAGCTTGAATACGACGAATTAATAATTACGAATGGCGCTTGGGTGAAGCCGCTATTCGAACGGACTTCCATCGCAGTAGATATTCGCGATCAAAAAGCACAAATAGTTCATTTACAAATTGACCAAGATACATCCCAATGGCCTGTGGTCATCCCTCCTGGAAATCAATATCTGTTAGCTTTTCCTAACGGGAAGATTGTTGCTGGCTCTACGTATGAAAATCATACGAATTTTAATCCGTCCGTGACTGCCGATGCGGTTCACACCTTACTACATGAAACGTTTTCCGTTGCCCCAGGATTACGAACTGCATCGTATGTAGAAACAAAAGTGGGGTTTCGACCTGTTGGCCCTCACCACATGCCGCTTTTCGGAAGAATGCCAAACTACGAAAACGTGTGGATTGCGAACGGTCTCGGTTCTACTGGTTTAACAGCTGGACCTTATATTGGCTACGCACTCGCCGAATGTCTTGCAGGACGAGAGGTTCCCCTTTCCGATACTTTATTTAACTTCCAATCAATTATTAAACCATAAAAAGCTCGAGCACAAGAGATGATTAATCCAGTAGTGATTACTCATCTTTTTTTAAAAGAAACGTTGGAGTTGAACGAAACTCGAGTCTTTTTTGCTTACAGTTGCTTAAATCGGGTATGAAAATGAAATGGAGGGATGACAATGAGTTACTATGACCAGATGGACAAAGACGCGGATCATCGAAAGCAGCCTGAGAAGTATCGTGTCGGGCGTGGAGAACAAGGCGTATTAATGATTGAACCATATAAAAGTGAAATTCTCCCAAATTGGCGGTTTAAAACTCCTGATGTCGCGAAAGAATCTTCTGAAACAATCTATGAACAGTTTCTCGCTTATAAAAAAGCGGATGATTTGGTCGGCATGGATATGGCAAGAAAATTTTTGCAGATGGGCTACACGCGAGCTAGAAGGTATGCAAATTACCCTGGAGGCAAAAAATACGATAAAGACGGGAACCTGAATGACCGAGATATTGATGATGAAAAAGCAAAAGCAGCGTCTTATTTCGAAGAGAAATGGATAAAAGCGCGGGAAGACCAAGATTATTTAAAAAAGAAAAAGCAACACCAAGACCGTTATGGCTAACTTAATCAACGGTTAGTAGTTGCTTCAGACCTTGCATATCCGCTGCAATTGTTTCTTTCAAATGCTGCCGATAAAATACAGAGGACGGATGATATGTGGGAAAGATTATAAACCAATTGTTGCTGCGTTCGTAAACGCCTTCTTTTGAATAACGTAAAATTTTACTACAAAAAGGCTTTCCATGTTGTTCGTTCACTTTAAACGACGAACCAACAATTCGCTCGAGCGCAATTCTACCTAGCGTCACAATAACTTTGGGGTTAATGTGGTCAATTGTTTCATCTAAAAGGATTGCGTGGGCGTTTATCTCTTTTTTGATTGGCGTTCGATTCCCTCTCTCTTCAATCGGCTTTTGCTGACTTTTGAGGTCTGTTTTATACGGCCTGCTTCGAACCACACTCGTAACAAAGATCTCTTCCCGCGTTAGCTGAATAGATTGCAGGTAGGTTTGGAAACTTTCTGCTGATTGACCTGAAAAAGGTTTTCCTGTGACAATTTCCGTTCTGCCTGGTGCTTCTCCTACAAATAAAACGTCTGCTTGCTCGTTTCCCGCGCCTTCTAAAAAGCCTTCGCATGCATATGGATGCATTCGTCGTTTCGCTTCTTTTATCGTCTCTTCTTTATACATTGTTATCCTCTTCTAGTTTTTACTTGCGCTTGTAGCAAAGCTAATTTTGTAATATACCGTTTCCGTTCACCATCATTAGCCGCACACCAAATCGATTGATAAAGCTCGTTAATCCGATTTTGATCACGATTCACCATTCAAACCTACTTCCCTACTTAGTCTTTACTGCTTAGTATAGACCGCCTCACCATTTATAATCGTTTGTTGGACGACTGAAGTCATCGCAAGAGGATGCTCGCTCCATATGACGATATCGGCATCTTTGCCTTCCTCCAGCGTACCTAATCGATCTTCTATTTGTAAATGCTCTGCCGCATAAACGGTTAATGCTTTTAGCATCGTGTTCTCGCTCACACCATGTTTCAAGGCGTGAGATGCTGTTGTAATCAGATGCTCAATTGGAATAACGGGATGGTCCGTCGTAATTGTAAAGGGGCTACCGGTATCGGCAAATCGTTTCACTGTATCCCAGCTTTTATTCGCTAACTCCTGTTTTGACCGCGCCGAAAATGTTGGTCCAATTGTAAAACGATGCCCACTCGCACGTAGTTCATCTACAATTAAATGCCCTTCCGTTACATGCTCAATGGTCATTTTTAGGTTAAATTCTTTTGCAATTCGAATGGCTGTCACAATATCATCCGCTCGGTGGGCATGAATTCGCATTGGCAGTTCCCCTTTTACAACAGGAAGCAATTGCTCCATCCCTAAATCTCTCATGGTGAGTGTGCCTTGCTCTTTTTGTTTCCCATAATCTTGAGCCTTCATTAATTCTTGACGAAGTACAGCTGCAACGCCCATTCTCGTAAGAGGCATTTTCCCTTTAGGGCCGTGGATATTTTTCGGGTTTTCACCGAGCGCCCCTTTCATCGCTGATGGCGACTGCACAATCATGTCTTCCACCGTATTTCCCACTGTTTTAATGACACATGTCTCTCCACCAATGACGTTTGCGCTGCCAGGCAACACTTGCACAGTCGTAATTCCTGCTCTTCTCGCATCAGCAAATCCACTATCTTCTGGGTGAATGCCATCTAGTGCCCGAACTTCCGGTGTACATGGTTTTGTAGTTTCATTAAAATCGTGACCAGCTTTTCCTACGTCTTGTGCATAGACCCCTAGATGCGTATGGACGTCAATCATTCCAGGTGTCACCCATCCCCCTTTCGCATCAATGACTAGCCAATCAGCTTGTCGCTCAATTTCTTTTTCTACTTTTAGAATTTTTGTTCCTTCTACAAGAATGTCGAACAGCACAACCTCTTCTTGGGTTCCTGTCCAAACCTTCCCATTTACAATAAGTGTTTTTGTCATGTTTTATTCCCCCTAGTGTATGATTTCGACACAAAAAAACCGTTGCCTTCTTTTTGGCTAACGGTGTTTGGAATCCATTCGATCTTGCAATTCTTTAATCAATTGTTCAGCGCCTTCTTTGCTCAAACAAATACTACCATTTGCAAGCATAAGGTTCTCATCTGAACTCTCCCCAGTAATCAAACATGCGCTATAGGGTTGATACTTTTCTAATACAATTTGGTCACCATCAATTAAAATCGCAAGCGGTGTTTTAATTTCTATATTCAACATGCTCCTTAATTCTTTTGGAATAACAATTCGTCCGAGCTGATCTAGTTTTCTTACAATACCTGTTGATTTCACTTCAACGAGTCCTCCTTAACTAATTCCTAATTTTACCTATTTATTCACCATTCTAGTTTACTTCATCTTTTCCTTTTTTTATAGTGTATTTCGACAAAATTAGTGTTAAGTCGCACCTGAATTCCAAAAGCTGCTAGCTTATGTAGTACTTTTTGATCATTTTTCAGATAATGATTTTCGACAAAAAAAACCTTGCGAATGCAAGGTTTTATGCTGGATATACACTTACTTGTTTACGGTCACGGCCAACACGCTCGTATTTAACAACACCGTCCACTTTCGCGAATAGTGTGTCGTCTCCACCTTTACCAACGTTGGTTCCAGGGTAAACACGTGTACCTCTTTGACGAACAAGGATTGATCCTCCCGTTACAGCTTGACCATCGGCACGTTTAGCACCAAGGCGTTTTGAACGAGAATCACGACCGTTTTTCGTACTACCTACTCCCTTTTTCGAAGCGAAAAATTGAAGGTCCATTCTTAACATATCGTCACCTCCTGTCGGTTTCAATACTCATAAATGAGCGATATGATTCTTCCATTGATTGAAGGGATAGCTCCATCCCTTTCAAAAGCAATTGAACATCATCATATGTTTTGGTATCCAGATTTTCTGGAACTTCACAGTGTAAATAGCCACCTTCTGAACCAGCCAAATCAACAACAAGATCCACTCCACACAACGCATGAACAGCATTAATCGCTCCAATTGAAACGGCTGAAGCACCTGCACAAACAATATCTTGTCCATGTGGTCCTGCTTCGGCATGGCCACTCATTGTAAACATGGTAATGTTCTCTTCTTGATCATGGTTAAATTGAATACGTATCATCGGTCTTACCCGTTAATTTTGCCAATAACAACTTTTGTATAAGGTTGACGATGGCCTTGCTTACGACGATAGTTTTTCTTTGCTTTCATTTTGTATACGATAATTTTCTTGTTACGACCGTGTTTTTCAACCGTGCCTGTAACAGATGCACCGTCTACAAATGGAACGCCGACTTTAGCTGAGTCGCCACCTACAAATAGAACTTTATCAAAGCTTACTTCTGCTCCAGCCTCAGCATCTAGTTTTTCAACATAGATCTCTTGACCTTCTACTACTTTGATTTGTTTCCCACCAGTTTCGATAATTGCGTACATCTCTGCACCTCCTCATAACATAAGACTCGCCATTTTAGGCAGGAACACGTCCATTTAACACCTAATCCGCGCGGTTGTAAGTTCATTGGGTGCTACCAAATCACTAACACACATCATCATAGCATAAGATTTGATCCACTGTCAATCACTGATCGCAAGGCTTTTAAGTCGTTGCTTCGCAGATTCATAATCTCCGTGAAACATTACTTCATATGGTTTCCTGCTGCTTAACGAATGGGTTTCCACGAAATAAATGCGTGCATCCATCCATGCCTCTAATCGTTTTAACACAGCTTCATCGTTTTCATAAAAAAGCTCCCTAATCGATGAATGAGCCCCAATAATGATACACGCTTCACCACGATAGCCGACTAATTCATTTTCTAATTGAAATGCGTGACCAAAATCCGTGAGAACGCGTCCGCTCCCATGACAGGTTGGGCATGGTTCTTGCATTCCTTCTGCTATCGGTCGCGCTGTTTTTTTTCTCGTTAATTCAAGCATGCCAAGCTTTGTAAACCCTTTAACACTCGTCTTCACTAAATCTTGTTCAAGCTCTTTCTCCACTAGTGTCACGATTCTCTTTTGCGCACGCTCGTTTTCCATTTCAATAAAATCAATTAAAATCATTCCGCTATAATTGCGCAACCGTAATTGACGGCAAATTTCTATCGCCGCTTCTTGGTTCACTTCAATGGCCATAGCGAACTTATCCTTTTTTTTCTTATACTTGCCAGAGTTAATATCTACAACGGTTAAAGCCTCGGTCTCATCAAAAATTAAGTAACCACCATTTTTTAGCCACACATGACGCCTTAATGCTTTGTCCAACTGCTTCTCAACTGTTGAAAAAACATCCTCGTTGCCTGGAACTAAACGGACTCGATCTTTTAACGAAGCAGGAAGCAACTGCTGGACGAGCTTAAAATCATCATAATGATCAACGACCCACTCATGAAGCTCTTCTTTCGATTGACGTTTCACTAACTGTTCAATTAGGGATGACCCTTGATACAGTCGATACGGAATTTGGGCTTGATGGGTTTGTGTCTTCTGCCACAAAGCACGTAAAAACCTTAATTCCTCGCTTATTTCGTCAATCGAGGCACCGCTTCCTTGCGTACGAACGATGACCCCCTCACCTTCTTTTAATAATGGCGAGATTTTCTCGTTCAGTTCTTGTCTTTTAATTTCATCGTCAATTTTTTTTGATATCGACACTTCTTGACCAGCTGGTAAGTAGACGATCCCATGGCCAGGTAAGGAAATGATTTCGGTTAATCTTGGTCCTTTTGTCCCGTCACTTTCTTTTGTTACTTGAACGATTAATTCTGTCCCTGCTTTTAAGTATTGTGCGATAGACAGCTCGTCTTTTCCCTCACGTTGATCTTTTTGAAAAGCATAAAGCTCGTCTCGATGTAAAAAGCCATTTTTATCGCTCCCGATATCAATGAATGCTGCCTGCATATTCGGTATAACTTTCTCTACTTTTGCTTTATAAACTGAACCGATAAGATGAGGAATGAACTCACTCTCAATCGTCCACTCCACAGCCTTCTCTTGATCAACCAAAACTGCTTCTCTTTTTAAAGCTGTTTGTTTCATTAAAATCGTTTTCGTCATATCCAATCGTTGCTCCTTTTTCACTCCTTTTCAGTTTAAAGGATGATAAAAAAAAGGACAACACTCTCCGCTAGCTTTTCGGAATGGTATGCAAAGGTACATGACCGCCTTCACGAAAGTAGACATCTAATAAAGCTTGCAGTGAAAAGGTTGTTTGATTGGTTCCGTCTTTTACGACGACTGTATGTACTGCATTTTTTTTAATTTTTTCAACGACGGTTTTGATCGTCGCCTGTTTCTCAACAAGAATAGGGACAGCGTGATTCGACGTATAATCCTCTTTTTTCGCCATTAAAAAACGGATAAACCGATATTCTCTTTGCTTATACTCTAAAATGAGTGTAAGGAGTAAAAAAGAGAAAATCATGATGAGATTGAGCTGCATGGAATAAAAAACGACGAAAAGAAACCCACTAAACAAAAAAATACTTGATGTTACGAAAGAAAGTTTTATCGCTTGTTTGTAAGGAAACAACTTGTAAAAAAGCAGTTGAATTAGTCTTCCACCATCTAGCGGATGAATAGGGATTAAATTAAAGAGTAAGATCGCGATATTATGACTAACAAAAAGTTGATGATCTTGATAAAGCCAAACATCAGAAAAATGATACAGGCCATAGGACAAAGCAATCATCCAAATATGTTGTGCTGGTCCCCAAAGAACAATAAAGCATTCTTCTCGAGCAGGTCGAATACCTTTTGGTTCTAACACAGCAGCACCACCAAAAGGTAATAATTCTATTTTTAAGATTTTCCACCCAAAGCGATGCGCCATCCAGACATGACCCATTTCATGGATAAGTACAATCACAAGAAGCATTACGACCTCTTTAAATCGTCCAGTTATGACACCCATTGCAATAATGAGCCAAAAAAGCGGATGAATGTGGACTTTTTTTAAGAGATTAATCAAAGTTGATCACTGTGCTCGGATCAATGTAATCGCCATCCTGTTTTAAACCAAAGTAAAACATGCCCGCTTGCTCTTCATCCGCTTCAACAACAGAGCCAATAACTGCTCCTTTTGAAAGAATGTCGTAAGGCCGTACATTCACATCATCTAGCATCCCATACACTGAAACAGTTCCATCTTGATGCTGAAGTTCTACAACTTGCCCTGAGGCATCCTCTCCCTCGTAAAGTTCGATGACGTGACCGCCTTTAACAGCTTTAACGTCTTCTCCTAGGCCTGTTTCAAGTAAAATGCCTTTTCTGTCTTTAGAAAAACTTTCCTTAATCGTCCCTGAAGCTGGCAAGGCATAATTGACCACATCATCCGATCCCTCTTGCATTCTTTGATCAGGAAGTAGCGCTAAAGGAGAACCAAACACGCTTTCAAAATATGAAGATACCGCCGCAAACTGAAAATGTTCCTCAAACGCTTGGTCTACTACCGCCTGTACACTGTCTAAATTTCGATGGTTGCCGTCATACACAATCCCTATCGCAAAGAATAAACAACCAGCAATCACAAGCTGTAGTAGAACCTTATGGAAACGAGTTGATTCAGGTTTTTGTTCAGCGAACTTGTCTAAGCCAGGACGCGTTGCTGAAGAAGTATTTGGAGCGCTTTCTTTTTGTTTTTGTTTGGAAGCAATTTGTTTTTCAATTTGTTTTCTTCGATCCACTTAGAACCCTCCCCGTTACTTATCGCAAATCTATACATTCCATCTTATGACTTGTCCTGTTCATCTATTCAGATTAATACTAAAATAATTGGGGAATAGTTCTTCCATAAGGAGTGATCGTATGAAAAAAAATCAATTAGGAAACTCTTCTCTATTTATTAGTGAATTAGGATTAGGTGGCATGTCGCTCGGGACAGATTGGAACAAAGCAACTGCCATTGTAGATGAAGCAATTGATTTAGGCGTGAATTACATTGATACAGCGGATTTATATGATTTTGGCGAGAACGAGAGCATTATTGGTCAAGCCATTCAAGGGAAAAGAGACCAGCTCATTATTGGCACAAAAGCAGGCAATCGATTTGAGAAAGGAAAAGATGGTTGGGAGTGGGATCCTTCAAAAGCCCATATCAAACAAGCTGCAAAAGATAGCTTGGTTCGCTTAAAGCTTGATTATATTGACCTCTACCAATTACATGGTGGTACTATCGATGACCCGATCGACGAAACCATCGCCGCTTTCGATGAATTAAAAAAAGAAGGATATATTCGTGAATATGGTATTTCGTCGATTCGACCCAATGTCATTAAAGAGTATGTTGAACGTTCTTCGATTGTTTCCGTGATGATGCAGTATAGTTTATTAGACCGCCGTCCGGAAGAGTACTTCTCCTATTTACAGGAAAATGACGTAAGCGTCATTACGCGAGGCTCACTTGCAAAAGGAATCTTGAGTGATCGAACGTTGAAGTCGGTGGATGCTGCAAAAGATGGATATTTATCGTACTCCACTAAAGAACTCGCTCAGTTAAAAGATATTCTTATGCAGAACTACGCACGTGCACATTCCATGAACGGACTGGCTTTCAACTATTGCTTATCTCATAAACCTGTTGCAAGCGTCATTGCAGGTGCAAGCAGCATTGAACAAGTTCGCCAAAATGTTCAAGCTGCTCAAAGTGAATCATTAACAGAAAAAGAAATCGATAATCTTGCGCGGATAACCAAACAAGACGAGTATTCACAACACCGCGTTTAAGAACGGTTAAGAGAAAAAACTTCCTCATTGATTTCGGTCAGAGGAAGTTTTTTTGTATTCAATTGTTATATTGTTGGCATTGCTTTTAACACCCGTAGCGTGATAACGGTTGCCAGTAGCGCTTTTACCACATCTCCAGGAATGTAAAAGACATTTAACCAGAGTGCTTCTCCAAAGCCCATCCCAGAAGTAGCAGCAAGGTAACTTGCTCCACATACATATAAAACGCCTAGGCCAAACAAAAGGTTTATGCTAAACACCTTGATAAACGACTTATGTTTCAGCCTTGTCACACAGAAACCAATTCCAAAAGCCACAACAGCCCATCCAAATATGTACCCACCAGTCGGACCAAAGAGAAATCCAATCCCTCCTCGTCCACCGGCTAGTAACGGAAGCGAACAAGCAACCAGAAAAATAAATAACAGTACGGATAGACCGCCACGTTTTCCACCTAGCACCCCACCAATCATCATTGGTGCGACTGATTGAATTGTAATCGGTACCGGAGAAATAGGTAGCGGAATAGGTGGTATAACCCCTAAGACAGCAAGGACAGCCGTCATCATAGAAATTTTTGTTAAATCTTTAATCCCCATCGCAATCTTCCTCATTCTTTTTTCTTTTACATTATCGAATTGACGTTTTATTGTCAACTTAATTTTTATAAGGTTAACAATGAGGGGCTTATCTTGACGCCAGCTGGTTAAGTCGATTATCATAATAGGTATAGATACGTCGAGAAAAGAGGGGTAGGATGAGGCGAAGGCACGAAGTAGATCATAGTGGCTTTATTGATATTTCTTCAATGACTTCAGCAAAACAACATGCGTTTGCAAAATCAAGCGTTCAGATCGATAAAGAGCTTTACGAAAAATTACAACATGGCGATCTGAAACATAAACAAGTTTTAGAAAACGCGCGGTTTGCTGGCATTATGGCTGCTAAACATACATCAACGCTTCTTCCTAATAATCACTCAAAAGCGTTAACGTACATAGATATTTCGTTTCATTGGGAAGTACATTCAGGCAGCTGGGAACTCATTATTGAAGTCGAAGTAAAGGCAAAACATGCTTTACCGGTTCACACAGAGGCAATGACCGCGGCTTCGATTTCGGCTTTGGCTGTTTACGATCTTTGTCAACAGGACTCTCAATCGATCGTCTTAGGTCCAACTTACCTCTCTCGAAAAGGAAACCAAAGAGCGTAAAGCGCTCTTTATTTTTTTGAAAAAAGCAGCTGCCGAGGATTCTCCTCAGTAGCTGCTTTTTCTAAACTTATCTATCGTACACCAAACAATCGTTTTATTTTCGTAAACATCGTTGTCGATTCTTCAAGTGACATAAGAGGAATTGTTTCACCTAAAATGCGTCGTGCAATATTGCGATAGGCAATAGACGCTTTGCTTGTAGAATGAAGCGCAATTGGCTCCCCTTTATTCGAATGTTTAATCACTTGGTCATCATCAACAACAATGCCAATTAAATCAATCGCTAAGATTTTCGTAATCTCATCAACATCAAGCATTTCGCCGTTCTTAACTAGATGGGTTCGAATACGGTTGATAACTAACCTCGGTCGTTCAATCTTTTCTTGCTCAAGAAGTCCAATGATTCGATCCGCATCTCTGACGGAGGAAACTTCTGGTGTTGTGACAACAATTGCTTTATCCGCACCTGCTACTGCATTCCGGAAACCATGTTCAATTCCTGCTGGACAATCGATAATAACAAAATCATATTCTTGTTTCAATTCATCTACAAGACGTTTCATTTGTTCAGGCAAGATATCCGTTTTATCTTTCGTTTGCGCTGCTGGCAATAAATATAAGTTGCCATCAAAACGTTTATCCTTAATAAGCGCTTGATGCAAATCACAATTTCCTTCAACAACGTCAACTAAATCAAAAATGATTCGGTTCTCTAAACCCATTACAACATCAAGATTTCGTAAGCCGATATCCGCATCAATTAAACAAACTTTTTTTCCTTCTAGAGCAAGCGCAGTTCCAATGTTTGCAGATGTAGTTGTTTTACCTACACCGCCCTTACCACTTGTAATTACAATTGCATCGCCCACGCTCATATCCCCTTTCTCTCGTACGATTCAAATTAAGAAACAGCTTCTGCTTCTTTTAAACCTCTAATCTCAACATCAAATAATCGTTGAACTTTTGTTAATGCAATCTCACCACTATCGTCTTCAATATATGCTGCTTGCATGCTTGTATCTTCAACGACTTCATCTGCAAAGTGAATCATCTGTTCATGAATATGTAAGCTTGTTGGCGACATATAGCTTGCACAAATGAACGCGCTTGTTTTTCCTTCATATCCTGCGTGTGCTTTCCCTTTTAATTCACCGATAATATAAATATTACCAGTAGCCATTAAGCAGCCGCCAGGATTAATATCACCAATTAACAAAACGTTCCCTTTCATTTTGACGACTTGGCCTGATCGAATCATTCTCGTAAGTGTCACCGTTTGCACTTCTTCTTGCATCTCTTTCGCTTTTTCGACAGTCATAACATTTGAATGATAATGATGTACGCGTAAGTGACTATTAGAAGTAATGATGGATTCGATAATCTTGCGATCGGCTTCTGTCAATAAACGGTTCCCTAAATCAATTTGTACGTAAACAATTGGATCATCTTTCTCACTCTTATAATAATCAGAGGACAGTTTTTCACGTAAATCGTCAATTAACTGCTCAAATGAACAACGATCATCAAATAAGAAAATAAGCCCATCCTTTGTTCCTTTAATTGTTACCAGTGATTTCACTTGTGACATTCACATTCACCTCTACTAACTCCCATTGTAACAATAGATTCCACGTTCAACACATAATTCCTGCTTTAACGATTACGAAAGCTCGCTTGCTCATTGACATAGTCCGCTAATTTTCTAAACGGTAGTACAAGTAAGATTGCAAATGCACTATTTAAGACAAGGGTCGGAATTAATCGATTCAAAAAGAAATCTCCACCTGTCATTGACGTTACACTTAAAATATAAAATAAACCATACTGAAAATACTCAAATAGAAACACAGCTGACACACATAGTAGAACGGCCCATAGCGCCGATTCTTTCACTGCTTTTAAAGGAACGGCTGCTAAATATCCTAGACAAGCAAATCCAAACATGTAGATACCTAAGTAATTTGTATAGACCACATCGTAAAGTAAGCCGAAAGCAAGTCCATAGATTAACGCGACTTGCTTTCCAGAATATAAGCCTACTAAAACAATGGTCATTAACACTAACCTTGGAACAACATATTGCGTCGCCTCTGTGTAATTAGCGAGCATATATGGAAGGAGAGAACCTTCTATGACGAATAGAAAAACAAGGACGATCGAAAAGTACGTTCGACTCATTCTCCGTCACCTTCTTCGTCCTCTTCTAGCTCTTCTATATCTGTATCCATACTTGGCAAATGTCTTTGTACCACAAACACGTAGTCAAGCGTTGAGAAATCAGCAGTCGGTTCAATGTAAATGTTTTGCGAAAGGCCAAATTCATCTACTTCTACTTCAACCACCTCACCGATTAACAACCCTGAAGGGTACACATCACCTAAACCAGAAGTTGTGACCATCTCACCTTCTGAAATTTCCACGTCAATGTCAACTTTCCGCATAATTAATCGGTCTTCTGCTACATCATAGCCTTCGATAAAGCCCATTGCCGGATCTTGATCGCCCTCTTCAACCAATACTTGTGCAGACACAAGATTTGTTGGGTCATTATCACTTAATAACTGTACATATGAGGTGAATTTGCTTGAATCATTGATTTTCCCAACAAGCCCACCTTGCGAATCAATTACAGCCATATCGTCTGTTACTTCATCTGTTTCACCGCGGTTAATGCCAATATACTGTTCCCACGCATCTGGAGAGCGATTAATGACAACTGCTGAAATACGCGAGTAGTCACTTAGCGTTTCGTCGATTTCCAACATTCCTCTTAACCGCTCATTTTCCTCATCTAGTAAATCTTTCTGAACCGATAGTTGCGCATATTCCTCTAGTCTTGTGCGTAGTAAGCGATTTTCGTCATATACATGGATGATTTCACTTACGTTTTCATAGATCCCCCCGAAAAAATGTGCAGGAGCTGACACAAGGTTTTGAACCCAACCAACCGCATCGCGCATAATTTGTTCAGGTTGGGATAAATTTCGGTCATCTCTCATTGTAAAGCCAATTAGCGCCATTAAAAAAATGATACTCACTAATAGGACGATAAGCTTTTTGTTAGAGAAAAAAGATCGCATTCCCTATCCCTCTATTTCCAATTTGATCGAGCTGAACCTGCTTTAGTACGGAATAAATGGATATTCTCCAACGCTCTTCCCGTTCCGATTGCTACACAATCAAGCGGCTCTTCAGCAACAATTACAGGCATATTTGTTTCTTCACTTAACACTTTGTCCAAGTTTCTCAGGAGAGCCCCTCCACCTGTTAGAACAATACCACGATCCATAATATCAGCAGCAAGCTCTGGCGGAGATTGTTCAAGCGTATCTTTTACAGCTTCAATAATCGTATCAACTGTATCTGATAAAGCACCAGAAATTTCTGCTGACGTTACCGAAATGGTTTTAGGAAGGCCTGTTAACAAGTCGCGACCGCGAATGTCCATATCTTGGTTTTCTTCATCATCAGAACTTGCCGAACCAATTTCTAATTTAAGCGTTTCTGCTGTGCGTTCCCCGATCATTAGGTTGTACGTCTTTTTCACATATTGGATAATCGCATCGTCCATTTCGTCGCCTGCCACACGAATTGATTGACTTGTTACAATCCCACCTAATGAAATAATTGCGACTTCCGTTGTTCCGCCACCAATATCAACAACCATACTTCCTGTTGGTTCCCATACTGGTAAATTTGCGCCAATTGCCGCAGCAAATGGTTCTTCTAGTGTGTACGCTTCTTTTGCCCCTGCTTGCTTCGTCGCATCTTCAACTGCACGTTTTTCAACTGCAGTAATCCCCGACGGAACACAAACCATAACCGCAGGCTTACGGCTAAACATCGAACTGTTTTTCATCGCTTGTTGAATAAAATGTTTAAGCATCGTTGCTGTTGTATCAAAATCTGCAATTACGCCGTCTTTCATCGGTCTAACTGCCACAATGTTCCCAGGTGTTCGACCAATCATTTTTTTTGCATCATCCCCAACAGCTTGAATCGAATTTGTGTCTGTTCGTAACGCAACAACAGATGGTTCACGTAGAACAATCCCTTTTCCTTTTGTATAAACAAGTGTATTTGCTGTACCTAAATCAATTCCAATATCTCTGCTTCCAAACATGTATGTATACTGTCTCTTCCGCTTTTATCAATGCGACCTAAAAATAGACAGATATCCTCCCTTTATTTCACGTAGGTTCGTGGTTTCTCAATCCATTTATAAATGATGCGCGTGCTTTCGCTACGTTTTGACATCACTATAACCTAAACTCATACCCTTTATTATATCGAAATGTACGCAAAAAAAATAGCCTTAAAGTTCCCCAGGCAAAAAAAAATCATTTCATGTTTGTCGTTATTTTTACATACTTATAAAACCTCGTTCTTTTAGACTAATAAAGTTCGCTTCGTCGCCAATAATAATATGATCCAATAAAGTAATACCGAGAATTTTCCCAGCTTCATACAGCCTTTTTGTCACACTAATGTCTTCTGGACTCGGTGAAGGATCCCCACTAGGATGATTATGAAGACAAATAACAGCAGCGGAAGAAGTACGAAGCGCTTCTTTAAATACTTCTCGCGGGTGGACAATACTTGCATTTAAACTGCCAATAAAAACAGTTTTTTGCTTTATTACATAATTTTTTGTATTTAAATAAAGCACAACGAAATGCTCTTGATGAATGCCCACCAGGTCATCGACCACTAGCTGCACCGCATCATCTGGTGAAGAAACCACTCGTTTTTCACCTTTTCCCTCACGTAAGATGCGTTTGCCTAGTTCAATGGCGGCGGATAACTCAATCGCTTTTGTTTCACCAATTCCTTTTACGAGCTTCATTTCTTCTAGAGACGCCTCGCTTAATGCAGTCAGTGTTTTATACGTTGAAAGCAAGGTTGAAGCGACGTGTAGTGCAGAATAGTGTTTCGTACCGGTTCGTAACATAATGGCAAGTATTTCTTGGTTTGAGAGTGCTTTTGCCCCCTCTCGAAGGAATCGTTCTCGGGGGCGTTCTTGAAGTGGAACATCACGAATAATAATCGACACGCTGATCGCTCCTTTTACGAAGGAATGTTGGGGTAAATGTGAAACGCGGACAATGCTTGAATTGTTTTTACTAAAGGTAAGCCAACAACCGTGTAATAATCGCCTTTTATTTCTGAAACAAATAATGCACCTAAACTTTGAATCCCATAAGCACCTGCTTTATCTATCCATTCATCCGTTTGTAAATAACGCTCTAAAAAGGATTCATCGATCGTCGTCATCGTCACAGATGTGGTTTCTGAAAAATGGACCGAATGATCTTGACTTATAATGGCTACACCAGTAGACACAGCGTGAGTTGAATGAGATAAAGCCTGTAGCATATGCTTGGCTTCTTGCTTTGATTTTGGTTTCCCTAAATGCTCGCCATTTAACGAAACAATTGTATCTGCAGCAAGAACCACGTGTTGAGGAAATTGGTTCGCGACCGCTTCTGCTTTTCTTTTTGCTAACGTACAGACTGCTTCTTCAACCGTTTGATGTTCATGAAGCGTTTCATCAACATCACTTGAAAACACGGTAAATGGAATACGACATTGCTTAAGGAGTTCGCTTCGCCTTGGGGAACTTGAAGCTAATAGGAGGGATGGATTCATGGGACACCTCTACTTTTTTTCTTTATTGTACAAGTGTTAGCATTAGTTTACCAATAATTGCGTATAAAAAACAAGCATCATTTCCAGAAAATGAAAAAACAAGAAGACTCAATAAGCCTCCTTGCTACACAATTCTTTATATTTTTAAATAGCGCTCAAACCAGCCGAGAATGGCTTCTAATCGCTCAATCCTTAAATTAGGCTTTCCACTTCTCGATAATTCATGGTTTGCTTCAGGAAAACGTATCAATCGTGTGTCTTTCCCAAGACGCTTTAACGCGATAAATAACTGTTCGCCTTGTTCAATTGGACACCTTAAATCGTTCTCGCCATGTAAAATTAACAACGGCGTTTCAACGTGCGCGACGTATTTTAAGGGAGAATGATTCCACAACGTTTCGATGTCATCTAGTTCTGCTTTTATTTGCCAATCGGAAAAATAATAACCAATATCACTAACACCATAAAAACTGATCCAATTAGAAATCGAGCGTTGTGTCACTGCTGCTTTAAAACGATTCGTATGTCCGACAGCCCAGTTTGTCATAAACCCGCCGTAACTCCCGCCGGTCAGACCTATCCTTGCTTGATCAATCCACGTATGGGTTTCAACAGCGTGATCAAGAATCTCCATAAGATCTTTGTAATCACCACCTCCATAGTCTCCTCTTACCGCATCAACAAAGGTTTGACCATAGCCATGACTTCCGCGTGGATTTGTATAGAGCACACCATAGCCTTTCGCCGTTAGCATTTGAAACTCGTGAAAATACGTATTGGCATACATCGCATGCGGGCCACCGTGCACTTCTACGATTAAAGGATACGATTGTCCATCTTCATAATTGATTGGCTTCATTAACCAACCTTCTACAAACGAACCATCTTCACGATTTAAATGAAACGGTTCAGGAACAGAGAAGGAAGTCGTCTGCTCGACCTTCTGATTAAAGGTTGTTAGTCGTTCTAGCTCTTCCTCTTGTTGATTGACATGATAAAATTCGCTCGGTTCCTCAACACGACTATGCGTTACATATAATTCATTCTCAAAGAAATCAAAGCCGTTAATATGCGCATCCGTGCTCGTTTGTTTTTCTTTTTCACCGGATAAAGCAAAGCGCCACACATTGACGGCTCCTCTGTTAGAAACCAAACTGTAAACGGCATCCCCATCATTAGAAAATCGAATCCCATTTGATCCGTTCTGTTGAAGAAAATCACCAATTGCACCGTCACCTAAATACTGATCAAAATCTTCCGTTACATTCGAAACAGTTCCTGTCTCTAAATGATATATAACGAGATTCGGCAATGTTGCATTTTCATATTCACGTTGATGACTAAGCAATGCCACTGCTTGTCCATCTGGAGAAAATGCCCCACCTGTAATGACGTGAGGTTCTTTCGTCACTTGTTGTTCCTCATTTGTATCCATATTTAGCATGTAGACATGGGAAGTAAACGAAAAATCTTTGTTATCTAAACGGTCACTTGCAAACAAAAGATGCTTTCCATCAGCGGAATAATCGAGTAGCTGGCTATCTTCTTTTTCACTTGTTAACCATTGCTGCTTATTCGTTGTCAAATCAATGTGACCGATACGAACAATGCTTTCATCATACAAGCCTCTTGCATCGGATTTATACTTCATCCGATCAACAACAAGTGGTTGTGGCTTATTCTCTTCTTTTGTCGTTTCTTTATACAAAGCGGAATAAACAATCGATCTACCATCTGCTGCCAAGGCATACGTTTGTACCCCTTGCTTTTCATCGGTTACTTGTTTTTCTTGTGCCAAACCTCGTTTCACAAACACTTGCTTTTTCTTGCCATCTACACTGGCGAGATATGTATAGCCATCACCGGATGGTAACCACTTTGGCGAGACGTAACTTCCTTTTCCAAAAGTTAATTGCGTTGGTTTTTCACTCGTTTTTAAATTTACAACATATAAATGCGATTCATATGCATTCTCTTCTTCTTTTAATTCCGTCACAACGACTATCGCTTGGTTGCCGTCTGGAGAAATAACGGGATTTGTAACGGTTTTTAACTGATACAATGAACTTGCGGTTAATTCTTTCACTGGTTTCCCTCCCTTTTTATTGAGTATACCGAAATCTTTCGGCTGACGAAAGAAAAACCTTTCTCAAAAGTCATGCAATTTAAAAAGCGCTCCGATAATCAGCCCTTTACAAGATGTTATCGAAAACGCTATTTGTTTAGACTTCATTAATTGATGTTAGCACTTCTTCATACTCCACAATGAGCTCAAGCAGTCCTTGTTGGACATGTTCAAGTGCTTCATGATTGTTTGACGCTTGATAGTCGTTCAGCGCACTCGCAGCGGTAAATAACGTATCCGCGTAACGTAAACTATTTTCTTTTGCTAATTCATTCATCTGTGAAAAAGCCACGTCTCGTGAATTGCGCAATTGTTCAACAGATTGATTTAATTGTGATAGATTGTCTTCATTAATGGATCCACTTTCGTTTGCGACCATTAATTCAGACGAGACGCTGCTTAAGAAATGGTAAACCGCATTTGCATTTGTATACCAAGTAGCTGCATCTTCCCCACCAAGAGTCACTTCTCCTCCTTCAACTGTGTACGTTTTTACATAAGTCTCCTGACCGTTATCGCCAAAATAATCGCTTAATTTCGTCCCTTTTGTTTGATCATTCGCCACACCTAAGAACATGTATTGACTCTCTGCACCAGTAATTAAGACAGCAGGGAATCCTTTATCCTTTGTTTCATCTACGACTTGTTGAGCGGTATCTATATCGGTAAACGCGGCTCCTTGAACAACATCAACATGAAGGCTAGGAAAGGAAACATCCGTGTATACTGTCGCTTGCGCTGGCAAAGCAGCTTCGCTATAGCCTGTATCATCATTAATAAAAAATTGAAAAACCACTACGCCTAATCCCAACCCAACAATTACGGCCGACATCACTGCACCAATGATTGGCCAAGGAAGGTTGAGCTGAATTTTATTTTTTCGGTTTTTAGGTGGAAGTTTTGGCGCTCGCGAACGATCCCCATCATCCCAAAACGGTTCGTTGCCCGTTTTCTTTGTTTTTAACTTGTCCGTAAAATCAATGACTTTATCTCTTTTTGGCTCGAAATCGTCGTCTTGCTGATTGGATAACTGCTCTTCGTCAGTAGGTTCATCCCAACTACAAACTTCAATCGGATTATGCGATTCATTGTCGGGTGCAGGACGATTTGATTTTTTGTTTGATTGAGAGAATTTAAAATTCATCGTATGCTTTTGATCACTCATGAATAAACACCCCTTTCTACTATACTATGAGGCTTGTCTTCATTTAGACCAGATTAGGTGAAAAATAAACAATTATGGTCGCAATGCTAATAAATGGCGCAAACGGAAGCTTGATGCGTTTTTGTTCTAGAAAGTTTGCCCACACGGAACGCCGAGTCACGGTGTATAAAAGTGCGACCATTGAAGAAATCATGATAATAAGGAGCGTAGACTGAATCCCCAGTAAAACCATGAACACGACAAATAGTTTTACATCTCCGCCACCTAATTGCCCTTTTTGATAAGCATAAAGTAAGATAAATAAAAGAACAAGACCAATAGTGAAGGAAAAGCCTTGAAATGAGTAGGGGTGATTCATAAAACGAAGAAGAAGCAGCGGAATCGAAAAAAGCAACAGAATCCGATTCGGAATACGAAACGATTGAATATCGGTTAAAGTGATGAGGACTAATAATGAAACGAGAAGAATTGACATGAAGAGTTCTGATAAGCTTTCTGCATGAATCGAAGCGAGGAAAAATAGTCCACCTGTTCCGGCTTCAACAAGAGGAAAATGACGAGGCAGGTTATGAGCGCAATACCGGCACCTTCCTTTTAAAAGCAGGAACGATAACACTGGCACAAGGTCTTTAGCTCGCAATTGACGTTTGCAGCTTGCACAGCGCGATCGCCCCGCTACGGACTGTTTAAATGAACCTCTTGAGATAAAAGCTAGATAATAAGAGCCTACTACCATGCCGACAATCGTCAAATAAATACTAATGAATAGTGAATCATCCAATCCCGCAACGCCTCCTTTTTTATGGGACTGTTCTATGATTCAACAAAATTGGTCATTTACCTGCTAGTTATTTAAACGCTGCACAAATTGGCGAACGTCGGCAATAAAATAAAGCGAACCTGTAATAATAATTAATTCGTCCTCAGTAGCTGTTTCATATCGATCTTTTAACGCCTGCTTCCAGTTTTCAACAAGCAGTTTTTCTGTAGTGTGTTCAATTTGGTCATATAGTTGTTGCGCAGGAGCTGCTCGGAAAAATGAAAAGGAACAACAATAGTACGTAACCATTAATTCTTTTAGTTGTTTTACTAGCGGCGTCACATCTTTACCTTCCGTAACTCCGATAAACAGCGAAATTCGTTTTTCATGAAACTGATGCTGAATGGTGTCCGCAAGTGCTAAAAATCCTTCTTGATTATGAGCACCATCAACGATTAGTGCTGGCTGATTGGAAAGCCACTCCAATCGCCCGGGCCACGTTGTGCGTAGTAACCCCTTTGCTTTTTCTTCAGGTGAAGTCGACATTTCGCACACGTCATCCAGTATTTCAATCGCCTTTAATGCAAGGGTTGCGTTATGATGCTGATGCGTCCCAAGCATAGATAAGCGGTACGAGCCAAACGTAGTTCCGTGGTAACTAAATTGGTCGGACTTAACTGTTTCATAAGAAAAGTCTTCATTTAATAAGTATACAGCCGCATCTTGAGTAGCAGCTTGATTGGCGATGACCTGTTTTGGCTCACCTTTTACATCACCAATAATAACAGGCGTGCTTTTTTTTATAATACCTGCTTTTTCATATGCAATGTCTTCTAACGTGTCTCCTAAAATATGCATGTGATCGTGTCCAATCATTGTAATAATGGATACGAGCGGTTCAAGTACATTGGTTGAATCAAATCGACCACCTAGTCCAACTTCAATTAAACAAAGATCAGGTTGCTTTCGCGTAGCAAAATAAACGAACATGATTGTCGTAATTACTTCGAATTCGGTCGGCGAACCGAGCTCAGTCTCTGCAAGTTCTTCTACAAGCGGACGTACTTGATTTGCTCCCCAAACAAGGTCTTTTTCTGAGATGGGTTCTCCATTAATCGAGATTCGTTCTTCAAAACGTTCAATATACGGTGACGTAAACGTACCTACTTGCCAGCCTTTTTCCATCAACATATGTTGTAAAAAGCTGACGGTAGACCCTTTTCCATTTGTTCCGCCAATGTGAACGGCCTTTAGCTTTTTGTGGGGGTTATTCAGTTGTTCAAGCATCCATTCCATTCGCTTTAGACCTGGTTTTATGCCAAAAGGTAAAAGAGAATGAATCCACTCAATCGCCTCTTTACTCGTTTTCAATGTACTTCCTCCTTAAAAGAAGCTCAAGCGTATACTCGCTTGAGCTCAATTTGTTTAGGCACTTAATTCTTCAATTCGATCGATGACTTTTTTGCGTTTTAACTCATAGTCTTCTTTTTTGCTTTTTTCTTCTTCAACGACATGAGCTGGTGCTTTCGCAACAAAGCCTTCGTTGCCCAATTTTTTCTCGATCCGTTCAACTTCCTTCGTTAACTTATCTTTTTCTTTTTCTAAGCGAGCAATTTCTGCATCTAAATCAAGTAAACCTGCAAGCGGTAAGAAAATGTCCATTCCTGTTAACGCATGAGACATCGCTTTTTCCGGTGTTTGTAGGTCTTTTTGAATGATCAATTGACTTGGGTTAGCAAATTTTTCGATATAAAGCGAACCACGCTCTAATCGGGCTTTCATGCCATCATCTGCTGGACGAATAAACAGTTCAATTTGCTTGCTCATTGGCACGTTTAATTCTGAACGTGTGTTTCGGATTGATCGGATTAGCGTCTTTAACGTTTCCATATCTTCGACAGCTTCTTGATCGCTAAAGGAGCAGGTGAACGATGGCCATTCTGCAACCGTAATCGACTCTCCTTGATGCGGCAAGTGCTGCCAAATCTCTTCTGTAATAAACGGCATAAATGGATGGAGCATGCGCATCGTATGATCGAGTACATAAGCAAGAACGGAACGAGTCGTAGCTTTTGCTTCTTCATCTTCGCCGTAAAGCGTTAACTTCGCCATTTCAATGTACCAATCACATACATCGTCCCAAATAAATGAATACAGCGTCCGTCCCGCTTCACCAAATTCATAGCTATCGATTAAGCGGGTCACAGTCTCCGCTGTCTCACCAAGACGTGTCAGAATCCACTTGTCAGCTATCGTCTTTTCTTTCGTTATGTCAATTTCGTCATAACTTAAGCCTTCCATATTCATTAAGGCAAAGCGAGACGCATTCCAAATTTTGTTTCCAAAGTTCCACGTAGATTCGACTTTTTCCCAGTAAAAACGTAAGTCATTGCCTGGCGTGCTTCCGGTTGCTAAGAAGAAACGAAGGGAATCGGCGCCATATTTTTCAATGACGTCTTGCGGATCAACACCGTTCCCAAGTGATTTACTCATTTTCTTGCCATCCGCTGCACGAATTAAGCCATGAATCAGCACATCTTTAAACGGTCGTTTATTCGTAAAAGCTTTTCCTTGGAAAATCATCCGTGATACCCAGAAATAAATGATGTCATAGCCTGTTACAAGAACGTCGGTTGGATAGTATCGCTTTAAATCTGCTGCGTCTTCATTCGGCCAGCCCATTGTAGAAAATGGCCATAACGCGGACGAAAACCATGTATCTAATACATCTTCATCTTGAATCCAATTTTCACTATCTGCTGGCGCTTCTTTTCCTACGTACAGTTCATTGGTTTCTTTGTGATACCAAGCAGGGATCCGGTGGCCCCACCAAAGCTGTCTTGAAATACACCAGTCGCGAATGTTTTCCATCCAGCGTGTATACGTATGTTCAAAGCGCTCTGGCACAAACGTAATTTTGGTTTCTTCATCCTCTTGCATCTTAAGTGACTCTTCCGCAAGAGGCTTCATTTTCACGAACCATTGTGTGGATAAATATGGTTCAACAACGGCACCACTTCGTTCAGAATGACCAACTGAATGCAAGTGTTCTTCAATTTCAAATAGGACGCCTGTTTCTTGAAGGTCTTTAACAATTTTTTTACGGCAGTCAAATCGGTCAAGCCCTTGGTAAATGCCTGCGTGTTCATTCATCGTGCCATCTTCATTCATAACCAAGACGCGAGGAAGATCATGGCGGTTGCCAATTTCAAAATCATTCGGGTCATGCGCAGGTGTAATTTTAACAGCGCCCGAACCAAATTCACGATCAACATAGTCGTCTGCAACAATTGGAATTTCTCGCCCGACGATAGGAAGTTTAACGCTTTTACCGATTAAGTGGCTATAACGCTCGTCTTTAGGATGTACTGCTACCGCGGTATCACCGAGCATCGTCTCAGGACGAGTCGTTGCAATTTTAATTGACCCTGTACCATCTACTAACGGGTATTCCATATGGTAAAACGCACCTTGGACGTCTTGGTGAATAACCTCAATATCAGAAAGCGCCGTTTTTGTTTGTGGATCCCAGTTAATAATATACTCGCCTCGGTAAATAAGCCCTTTTTCATAAAGAGATACGAACACTTCATTGACGGCATCCGATAAGCCTGAATCGAGCGTAAATCGTTCTCTTGAATAATCAACGGAAATTCCGACTTTGGCCCACTGCTGACGAATAAATTCCGCATATTCTTCTTTCCATTCCCATGACTTCTCAAGAAACCCTTCTCGACCTAAATCATGCTTGGAAATTCCTTGTTCCTTTAGTCGAGCCTCTACTTTTGCTTGCGTTGCGATCCCAGCATGATCCATCCCTGGTAGCCAAAGTGTATCGTACCCTTGCATACGTTTTGTACGAGCAAGAATATCTTGTAACGTCGCGTCCCACGCATGGCCTAAATGGAGCTTACCAGTTACGTTTGGCGGAGGAATGACAATTGAATACGGTTCCTTATTCGGATCATCAGTAGGTGTAAAAAAACTGCCTTTCTTCCAATAGTCGTACCATTTCTTCTCTGTTTCACTCGGATCATATTTTGTCGGCATTGCATGCTGTTCCGTCATTAAACAGTCCTCCTTTTTTAAAATAAAACACAAAAAACCCTTCCGTCTCAAAGGACGAAGGGATTGTTCGCGGTGCCACCTTTGTTCACAGAACGATCTCTGTGCAACTCAAATCGAATAACGGTTCGGTCCGTTTCTGTTTACTTCATCGTTCAACAGAAAAGCTTACAGGCGACTTTCAAGAACTTACTTTCTAGAAAGACTTTCAGCCGAGGTCTTTCCTCTCTATAGAAGCAGTTTCTTTACTCCTCCTGATCATAGCTTGTTTTATAGGTTATGTTCGTATTTTATCGTTTGCTTTCACTTTCGTCAATAACAGCTTTGACTTATTTTCTATAGTCTATACATCTTCAACTGTTTTTGCAACAGTTTTAGGCGCTGTGCATACACTACAGAAACAATACGATTAAGGAGGAACTGACACGATGGCGAAACGATTTCAAGGGTTTCCACCCCCATGTCCCCCACCTGGTCCGCCTAAAAAATTTGGTCGCTTTAAGTTCATTTGTTTGCAATGTTTACCGCCGATTTTAGTGTTTCAGCTCATTCGCACGTTGCTTTTACCAACAGCGGTTGATTTATTCCTTTTAACCCTTATGATCGTCTTTTTTATCTGCTTGTTCTTTGGGATCGTCTAAGACTCATCTTAGGAAAATAAGATGACATCATTTTGATCCCTTTCCGTTTCTTTTTCTTCAAGTTGTTGCTTCCATTTTCCAACTAGAAAAAACGTAACAGTAAAAAAGAGTGCGAGAATAAATGAATTCAACAAGTTTAATTGGATCGTTAGCACACCATCCCACAATCGCATACTTGCAAAAAAGAGTAGAAAAGCAGCAGCTTGTAGAAGAATACCTGACATCTTCCACATAAAGGTCTTTTCTTTTTGACTACTTTTGTCAAATACATAGACACCTAATAAACCAAATCCTGCTAGCAATAAGATTGGCAGAAATGAAAAGGACGCTGCTTGGATATTCGGCTCAAATAATCCTACTGTTTGAATAATAAGCTGTAAGACAAAATAGATAACGAAAAGAAAAACTCCGCCTCTCAGCAATAATGCTGTTTTTAACGCTGTTGACATTTGAGGAAGTCCCTTTGTTCGCTTCTCACAATACGTATAAATATTTTTTTGATTAAGAGCTAATTCAAGATTATGTTTTTCAGCATAGATCCATTCATCTAACACTTGATGTAGCAGTTGGTATCGCTTCCGTTTCGAAAAGCTTGCGGCTTCCATATAGTGGACGACCTCTTCAAAAAGCACTTTTTTTTCAGCGCTAAGCTTACTCTTTTTTTCTTCAAGCTTTTCATAAGGTATTCCTTGTTTCATCCCTTACACCTACTCCCTCACGTCTGCTGTTACTTTAAGCATACCCGCATCGTCCTAAACTACGCATTCTTCTATCTATTTAATGCCATTTTTTTCTTTTTTTCAAGTGTAAAATCATAAAAAAGCAAGCATCAGCTTAGGACTGATTACTTGCCTGTTCTTCATCTTGCGGCACAATTTTCGGAACAAAACGCTGAACTTTACGTAGCGCATAAATGCGCTTCTCAAGTTTTTGCGTTAATTCAAGCTCGTTCCCACCTTGACGATAATTCATCATCGTATAGTAAATCGGTTCAGGAAACAAAAGATAAGCACTCACTAGATACTTTTCTGCGTTAATTAATGGTAAGTGTTGTTCATACCGTGCAAACCAGCGCAGCACTTCATCTTCATCCCATAGGGAATGCGGAAAGCCGTGACGACACAATGTCGCTAAATCTCTTGCAGGCGTATCCAAACTTGCCCGTTCAAAGTTTATAAATAAATGTTGTCCATTCGTCGCATGCAAAAAGTGGCTCCTCGATAAGCGACCATGGGTTAAGACACTGCGATAAGATCCTTTGTCAACAGTAGTCTTGTACCACTTCTCCAAGTGAGTCGTTGCTTCATCAGCTAACTGTTCAAACATTTTAAAATGAGTCAGAAACGACAGTTCAAATGGAGATAAATAAGGTTTCATTTCAGCTTCATCTGCAAATCGAGCTAATTCAAGAGAATGCATCTCCCACCTTGATAGTAATCGTTCACAAGATTGATCAATGACTTCTTTCGTTGCGGTTTGAGATTTTACCGTCATTCGATGAATCGTCCCAATTGAATCTGCCATCACTTCTTCAACAGACTGTCTTCCTTGATAATCTTGCGTTTCAATCCACGGCATTAAATAATAGGATTTCCCAGAAATAAATAAGGAATGTTCCCCAAATTTTGTTGGCACGATGGGAACAAATGACTGATATTTAAGTCGCGCCAGTTTTCTAACAGCATGAATACACTCTTCTGCCTGTACAGGATCCATACTCGACTCTTTTAAAGCAAAGACCCCTTGCTCCGTCTCCACTCGATAAATCTTGCCTTTTTGTTCAATGGCAGTTGGCATTAAATCATAATAATAGAGTAATGCTTCTATAAACGCATTCATTTCTTCACCTTCTTTGAATCAAGCCATTTTGCTAGTGTTGAAGCAAAAGACTGAGTCCGATCCCACTCTTCTTTCAAATGAGCAATGACCTCGCTTACTTCTGCTTCATTCATCGTCTCCGATACCTGGTTTAGTCTCTTTAACTCATCTGGAAGTAATACCGTCGCCATAATGGCTTTTCGTTCGTAAGCAGTAAGTTGTGCTTTTTGGTCAACTGCGTCTAATAGAGCCTCAAGGGACTGTTCTCCTTCATTTAAATACCATTCTTTTAGAAAAGCATTCAAGGAATCATAGCCGTATTCGGGCTTTTCCGTACCCCCTTCAACAACAAACAGTGATCCATAGATTCCCCCTCTAAGATTGCTTATATTCGCCATTTTAGGAACCTCGATTTCGTCAGCTCGCAAGACCTTTTTTGCTTGATTTAAGCGACGATTGGCTTCTTGAAGAAACGTATAAAAAAACAACTTTTGCTGCCGATTGGCTTGTTCTAAAAATGGATACTCCTGTTCAATGTTTCCCGATAACGGTTTAACGGTTCGATCTTCCCGCCCATTTATGATCATTACGCCCACTAGTTCTCCCCAATGTGCTTCGCTTCCTTTTTCTCTCTCATTTGAGCGGATCACATCATGTACACTAATATAAGCATCTCCCTCTTGAATATAAGCAGAGCCTTTTTTTGTTCGCAACATACGATTCATAATCATATAAGGCGCGACACTACAGTGGTCACGCCATGCTATATGCCATTTCAAACAGTCCTCATCTTTCCAGTAGCAAAGCTGTTTTACCCCTTTATCCGTCTCAAGCTGGTTTCCCTCGATAGAAGATGCTTCCTTAAACCCGTACTCATTTTTTAAGCGCTCAATCATAGGTCACCTACTTACTCTTCGAAGGTATATAGATAATTTGCCCCTCTTCAACTTTTTCACTATCTAAGTTGTTGTATCGCGTAAGTTGGCTAGTGGAAAGTTCGTAGCGATCGGCAATGACTTGAAGCGTTTCTTCTTCTTGGATAATACACATTTTCCATCTTGAAAACTGCTCGTCTTCGTTTCGAAGCATACTCGTTAAGTAAGAAGCACTATCTCTTTCTTTTTTGACAGCTTCTTGTACCTCCTCTTCAATATCCACTTCTTCAGGCTCATAGCTTTCATGGACATCCATTTGCTCTGTTTCTGTTACATATCGATAAGCCGGAGCTTCTTCCACATCTTGATTTGAGTATGTGGTAGGATCTGATTGAGCTTTCACTTGATGATCTTCTTCCTGCCAGTCTGATTGCTGAAATGTCTCAATTATATCTTGCTCCATTGAACGATTGCGTTCATATGAAGGCGCCTCTTCTTTTGGCTCATAAGCGACTTGCACCTCTTCAGCCTCTTCTTCAGGCTCTTCTTGGTGAGACTTATACGCTTCAAATTGGAATGCAGTGCTTTCTTCTTGCGCTTCTTCTTCCTGCACGACCGTTTCAATGTCTTCTTCTGTTTCTTCATAATCATACTCTGCATCAATCAATTCAATTTCACGCTGTTGCTCGTCTGACTTTACGCCACTAATTGAAACATCAGCAGTAAGCTGAATACAACTTTTTTCTGGTAAATCGTAATCAAAACTAGACACTTCTACATAAATATCATCTACATGCTGAATGCGAGTCATTGGAATTGTGATGTCAATTGGAAACACATGCTCAATTTGTCCAGTGCCTGTTTCTGTCTCTTTTTGAATATCACCAGAGTTACGGAAATCACTAAGAGCTGTAAATGAAGAATCTTCATCTTCATCCATCTCTTCCTCATCCATCTGTCTGTTTTCTTCCATCATTTTGTACTCACCAACAAAACGAAGGCCACCTTGAATCGTGACGTGATCATCCATTTGCATGACAGAAATTTCAGGTGTGAGGGACATCCCAATAATTTCATCAATTTGTTGTCCTTTATTAAGCCAAACAGAGTCTTCAATTGAAAACGTTAATGCTGACGACTGTTCTTGAGACAATTTAATTCCTCCTTTTTCACCGTGATCCGTTGTACACGTACACTATTACGTCTATGTGCACGCGACGATGAATATGCTACCTTTCTCATTCGTTATGAAATTGACAGAACGATAAACATGTAGTCAAAAAAAATCTTCCTGAATGATCGTTTCATTCAAGAAGATTTCTTCCGTGTGCATTCTATTTATTTCGATGCAAGGGACGCAAACACTCGATTGGCAGCAGCAATCGTTTCTTCAATATCTTCATCAGAGTGCGTCGTGGAAAGGAACAACCCTTCAAATTGTGAAGGCGCAATCGAAATTCCTTCTGCAAGCATGCCTCTGAAATAGTTTGCAAATAAATCTAAGTCTGATGTTTTTGCTTGCTCAAAATTGGTTACTTTCTCATTCGTAAAGAACAAACCAATCATTGAACCGGCACGATTTATCGTATGAGGAATGCCGTGAGCTGATGCTGCTTCTGCAAGCCCTTGTTCTAGACGTTCCCCTTGTCGACGGAACGTATCGTAATCCTCTCTTGTCAGCTGCGACAACGTATAGTACCCTGCTGTCATAGCTAACGGGTTCCCAGAAAGGGTTCCAGCTTGATAAATTGGACCACTTGGCGCAATTTGTTCCATTATTTCACGTTTCCCACCAAAGGCACCAACAGGAAGTCCTCCGCCAATCACTTTGCCAAGACACGTTAAGTCAGGTGTCACCCCTAATTCGCCTTGCGCACACTCAAAGCCTACGCGGAAACCAGTCATCACTTCATCAAAAATAAGCACAGTGCCGTTGGCGGTTGTCCATTCTCTAAGCGACTCTAAAAATCCAGGTTCAGGAGGCACAACACCCATATTACCAGCAACAGGTTCAATAATAACAGCGGCTAAATCATCTCCATAGTGATCAAATACATACTTCACACTATCCAAGTCATTGTAATGAACCGTTAACGTATTTTTTGCAACAGATTCTGGCACTCCTGGACTATCAGGTAGACCTAAAGTCGCAACACCGGACCCTGCTTTAATTAGTAAAGAGTCGCCGTGTCCATGGTAGCAGCCAACAAACTTCAAGATTTTATTGCGTCCTGTATAGCCTCTAGCTAAACGTAAGGCGCTCATTGTTGCTTCCGTACCAGAGTTCACCATTCGCACGACTTCAATTGAAGGGACACGCTCAATAACCAATTCAGCAAGCTTTGTTTCCAATTCATGAGGCGCTCCAAAACTCGTACCAAGCTCTGTTGCTTTTTTTAATTCTTCTACAACCATATCATCCGCATGACCGCGAATTAATGGTCCCCATGATAGAACATAATCAATGTACTGGTTATCATCTAAATCCGTTATTTTTGATCCTTTTCCTTGTTTCATATAAACCGGGTTCATATTAACCGATTTAAATGCACGCACTGGACTATTTACTCCACCTGGCATAAGCGGTTTTGCTTGTTCAAACGCTTGCTTTGATTTTTCATAGTTGGCCATTGTTTCCATTCCCCCCTAATTCTTCTCTTGTAACCATTTAACAGCATCTTTTGCAAAATACGTTAAAATGAGTGAAGCACCCGCTCGCTTCATGCTTAATAACTTTTCAAGTACGATCGCTTTTTCGTTTACCCAGCCATTTTGTGCAGCTGCTTTCACCATGGCATACTCACCACTAACGTTGTAAGCGACAATTGGCACATTTGTCCGTTCTTTCACATCTCGAACAATATCCAAATAAGACAGTGCCGGTTTAACAATTAAAAAATCTGCTCCTTCTTCAAGGTCAGATGCGGCTTCTCGTAATGCTTCTTCACGATTAGCAGGATCCATTTGATACGTTTTTCGATCACCAAATGCTGGTGCGCTATTCGCAGCATCACGGAATGGTCCGTAAAAAGCAGACGCATATTTCACGGCATAAGACATGATCGGTATATCAACATATCCCGCTTCATCTAAGCCTTTTCGAATCGCTGCCACAAAGCCATCCATCATATTTGAAGGGGCAATAATATCAGCCCCTGCTTCAGCTTGAGAAACAGCGGTCTGAACTAAAAGCTCAAGACTCTCATCATTCACAACATCTCCATCGCGGATAATGCCACAATGACCGTGATCAGTAAACTCGCATAAACATGTATCTGCAATCACTAACATGTCTGGAAAAACTTCTTTTATTTGTTTAGTGGCTCGTTGAATGACACCATGACTAGCAAATGCCTCTGAACCAATTTCGTCTTTATGATGCGGCAAACCGAATAGGATAATGGCATGAATGCCTAGCTTTTGTACTTCTTCAACTTCTTCATTTAAACGATCTAATGAATATTGGTAGACGCCTGGCATGGACGAGACTTCGTTTTTTTGATTCTCCTCTTCTGTAACGAATAAAGGGTAAATAAAATCATTAGCAGATAGTGTCGTTTCTCGAACCATCGCCCGCATTCCACTCGTTTTGCGTAATCGTCTGTGACGATTAAATGTTGTGTTCATCCGTTTGTTCCTCCTTCATCATAATCGCATGAAATAATCCCTCAGCTGAATAAGACTGAGCGGTTATCGTTGGTGTTAACCTTAGCTGGTCAGCTCTACTCCTTGTTTTTGGACCGATACAGGCAAATGTTTTATATGATAAAGGGCACTTCTGTAGCACATCATGAAAATGCGTCGCCGTCGAAGCACTCGTTAATGTGACATAATCAAATGTAACATTCGGAAGACGAGCGGCTTGTTCATAGACATCATTAGGCATGACGGTATCGTATGTAACAAGTTCGTCTACATCTATATTGGCAGCAGTTAGCGTTTTTATCAGAACTTGTCCCGCTAGTTGACCTTTTACCACTAACACGCTATCACGTTGCGTAATATGGTCTAATAAGGTTTGCGCTAACGATTCCGCTATTTGTACATTGGGAATCACCGCTACATTTTGGTGAAAGCACTCAAGGACCTTCGCTGTCTTTTTTCCAACAGCCGCAATCTTCCCTTGAATCGGACCATCTTTATAATTAGAAAAAAATGAACGAACCCCGTTCGCACTTGTAAACACAAGCCAATCATATTCAGCAATATGTGAATAGATTTCTTCTGACGATTCACGATACACAATGTTGATTAACGGTAAATAATGAGGGGTACCTCCTGCTTCCGTAATTCTTTTCGCAAGCAGCTTTGCATCTTCTTTTTCCCGTGTAAGCAAAATATGTTTATTTTGCAACCGTTGCATCACTGATCTAAATTCTCTCTCACTTTGTTTAAAATATCTTCCGCTCCTTGAGCCGAAAGCAACTCAGCTAAGTCTTGTCCCATTTTTTCAGGATCGCGACCTGTTAATGATTCTCTTAAAATCACTTTTCCATCAGGTGAGCCCACTAACCCTGTTAACGAAATCTCCCCATCAGTATCAACAGTTGCAAACCCGCCAATAGGCACTTGGCATCCACCATTAAGCTTGTGTAAAAACGATCGTTCCGCTCTAACGGCTAAGGCTGTTTGTTGGTGATTAATCCGATTAAGAAGGGCTTTCACTTCATCGTCATCCTGTCGACATTCTAACCCTAGCGCACCTTGGCCAATCGCTGGAATACAATCTTCTGCAGGCAAATACTCGGTTACAGTGCCTTCTTCATACCCTAAACGATTCAAACCAGCAGCGGCTAGTACAATGGCAGAGAAGGATTCTTCCTTTAATTTTCTTAATCTCGTTTCTACATTGCCACGAATCCACTGAACTTTTAAATGCGGATACATGTGTAAAATTTGGGCAGATCTTCTTAAACTGCTCGTCCCAATGATTGCACCTTCTGGCAGTTCGTGAAGAGGAACATGATTTTCACTAATAATGGCATCTCTCGGGTCTTCACGGTCAGTAATGGCACTCAAATCAAATTCAGGCAAAATTTCTGACGGTACATCTTTCATAGAATGGACAGCCACGTCAATTTCCCCTGTGCGTAAAGCTTCTTCAATTTCTTTTACGAAAAGCCCCTTTCCACCAACTTTGGAAAGCGTGACGTCTAAAATGCGATCGCCTTTTGTTACAATTTCTTTTATTTCAAACTCAAACGGTGCATTCATTTGTTTAAACTGGTCAATGACCCAGTTCGTTTGCGTCATGGCAAGATTACTTCTTCTTGTACCAAGTACAATTTTTCTCATCCTTTTCCTCCTAAAACAGCTGTCGTTCGTTTATGTATTTATCGTTATGTATTCACTTGTTTCACGTCAAAGTGAATGAAAAAAGCGCAACGACGACGTTCTCCTCAACACGTGTTCACGCATTTGCGAGAACCGATGTTTTCATAAAAAAAGAAATTAGACAGCTATCTTACGCTCAAGATGTCCACCTACTTCCTTTCTCTTAAGGTCGCCGACTGATGCGCTTATTTCTTATGCTTGCTGCTCGTACAATTTTCATTTAGTGTGAAATGGCTTTCTTAAGAGACGATCTCTTGTCATTACCTTTCATCAATTATTCCCGCCAACTAACTGGTTGTAAACATCTTTTAGAAAGGTTTATGAGCGAAGTGCAATGCTTTCATCTAATTCGGTGAATGATCCACTTTCCTGTCTCCATAATGCTTTCATCTCACTTTGTCGTTCACGATCCTTTTGTTCTTCCAAAGATTCTTCAAGCGCAAAGATATCAGTAAACAATTGTAAAGAAGACTGCGCATCTGGTTCAGCAGCAAGTTCTTTTACTTTTGTTAACGGATCACGAAGCAATTGATTCACAATACTTTTTGTATGCTTACGCAACACCTTTAACTCTCGTTCAGTTAAATGAGGTAGTTTACGCTCAATACTTGACATCGTATCCCCTTGAATTTGTAATGCTTTTCCTCGTAAAGCTGTAATAATAGGAACGACACCAAGTGTGTTTACCCACGTATTATACTCCACAATTTCTTCTTCAATCATGAGAGAAATCTTTTCTGCTTCTTTCTCACGCTCTTGTTTATTTGACTCGACAATATGCTGCAAGTGGTCAATATCGTAAATATGAACATTTTCCCATTCATTTAACACAGGGTCGACATCCCGGGGAACAGCAATATCAATGATAAATAAAGGACGATCTTCTCGTTCCTGTAACGCATCTGACGTATTGTTTTGGGTAAGCACAAATTCCCTTGCACCTGTGGAACTAATCACCACATCTGCTTGCTTTAATTGTTCAGTTAAATATTGAAAGGACACGGCTTCCCCGTTAAACTGATTCGCAAGCGCTTCCGCTTTATCAAGACTACGGTTCATCACAACGATGGAAGCGGCTCCATTCGCATGTATATGCTTTGCGGTAAGCTCACTCATTTCACCTGCACCCACAATGAGTACACGCTTTCCTTCAAAGCTTCCAAAGATTTTTTTCCCCAGCTCCACACCGGCATAGCTAACTGAAACGGCTTGAGAGGAGATCGCCGTCGTACTGTGAGCTCGTTTACCGAGTGTAATGGCTTGTTTAAATAATTGATTAAACACCGTTCCCGTCACTTGCAATGACTGGGCAAGTTGAAACGCTTGTTTGGCTTGACCTAAAATTTGTGTTTCGCCAATAACCATTGAATCAAGACCACACGCTACTCGAAAAAGATGTTCGACCGCATGATCATTTTCTTTTATCGTCAAATATGACGTTAATTCATCTTTATTAATGGAGAACCAGTTTGCTAAAAAAGTTTTCGTGAAGTGCCTTCCGGTATGAATTTGATCTGCAACAACATAAAGCTCTGTGCGATTACACGTTGAAAGAATCACACATTCCATAATACTTTTCGCTGAACGCAACTGGGCAAGTGCCGCTGGCAATTGCTCTTCATCAAAAGCTAGTTTCTCGCGAATTTCCACCGGGGCAGACTTATAATTCACTCCTACGACAATCGTATGCATTTAAAAAGCCCCCTAAAGCTGTACGTTTCCAATCTCTTACTTCTAATTTATCCAATTCTCATTATATCATGCCTAAATTATAACATGTCTAAATAAGGACTCAAAATTTTTTTGTGAACAATCAGAGACAATCAAAACAAGTAAAAAATAAGCAGTGCATACACTACTTATTTTTCGCCAACTGTAAATGAGATTGAATCGTTTTCCAAGCTTCTTCTTTTCCATAACCACTTTCTGAGGAAAATAAAAGCAGCGGATCATCTGGGTCACGATCAAGTTCTTTGCTTATAATACTTAAGTGCTTTTGCCATTTAGATCTTGAGATTTTATCTGCTTTTGTTGCGACAATAATAACAGGAATCTCAAAATGTTTCATCCAGTTATACATTAGCTTATCGTCTTCAGATGGCTTATGACGAGCATCCACTAGTTGTAAAACAGCTTTAAGCTCTTCTCTTTCCGACAAATACGTTTCAATCATTCGCCCCCATGCTGCACGTTCTGATTTTGATACTTTTGCATATCCGTAACCGGGAACATCAACGAAATACAGCATTTCATTAATTTCATAGAAATTAAGAGTTTGGGTTTTACCAGGTTGACCAGACGTTCTGGCCAACCCTTTTCGATTAAGCATTTTGTTAATAAACGAAGACTTTCCAACGTTAGATCGACCTGCTAGCGCAAGTTCTGGTAAACGCGTTGCTGGATATTGTTCCGGTTTAACTGCTACATGTTCTAGTTCAGCTTTTGTTACTTTCATTTTTATTCTTCACTCTCATTCAATGCGACTTCCAACACTTGATCCAAGTGTTCAACCAACACAATCGTTAGCTCTTCCCGAACGCTATCAGGAATATCGTCAATGTCTTTTTCGTTGTCTTTCGGGATAATAATCGTTGTTAAACCTGCTCGATGGGCGCTCATTGCTTTTTCTTTTAACCCACCAATTGGTAAAACCCTGCCTCTTAACGTAATTTCGCCTGTCATTCCGACCTCACGCTTCACTTTTCGACCAGTTAAGGCAGAAATCAACGCTGTCGCCATCGTAATACCTGCTGATGGACCGTCTTTTGGCGTTGCCCCTTCTGGAACATGGATGTGAATGTCAGTCTTATCATTAAAATCAGCCGCAATAGACAATTCTTCCGAGCGGGAACGAATGTAGCTAAACGCCGCTTGGGCAGACTCTTTCATCACGTCACCAAGTTTTCCTGTTAACGTTAACTTGCCTTTTCCTTTAACGGCAGACACTTCAATCGCCAGTGTTGTACCTCCAGCGGCTGTATAAGCTAATCCTGTCGCAGCACCGATTTGATCCTCTTGTTCTGCCATGCCGTAGCGGAACCTTGGCTTCCCGAGCATCTCTTCTACTAGCTTTTCCGTAACCGTTACCCGTTTACGTTCTTCCATCACAACCATTTTGGCTGCTTTTCGACACGCTGTCGCTAATTGGCGTTCAAGGTTTCGGACACCTGCTTCACGCGTATAATACCGAATGATATTTGTGAGCGCTTCGTCTTTTACTGGCATTTGCGCTTTTGTTAAACCATGCTCTTTAATTTGTTTTGGGAGTAAATAGTTACGTGCAATTTGCTTTTTCTCTAGCTCCGTATAACCAGGAATTGAAATGATCTCCATTCGATCCAATAAAGGCGCAGGAATCGTGCCAATATTGTTTGCAGTTGTGACAAACATAACGTTGGAAAGATCATATGCTTCTTCTAAATAATGATCACTAAACGTATTGTTTTGTTCAGGGTCCAACACTTCAAGTAGTGCTGATGCTGGATCTCCTCTAAAGTCATTTGCCATTTTATCGATTTCGTCCAAGAGAAATACTGGATTAACGGTTTCCGCACGTTTCATTCCTTGAATGAGACGACCTGGCATGGCTCCGACATACGTTCGACGATGACCTCGAATTTCTGCTTCGTCACGCACCCCACCTAACGACATCCGTACAAATTTACGATTTAACGAACGTGCAATTGAGCGAGCCAACGACGTTTTACCGACGCCAGGAGGGCCTGCAAGACAAAGGATCGGTCCTTTCATCGAATTCGTAAGTTTTCGAACGGCTAAATATTCAAGCACACGCTCTTTTACTTTTTCTAATCCATAGTGATCTTCATCAAGGATTTTGCCTGCTTTTTTCACATCAAGCTGATCTTCTGTTTGAGCGGTCCATGGAAGCTGGACGAGCCAGTCCAAGTACGTTCGCAAAATGGAACTCTCACCTGCATTTGCAGGCATTTTCTCGTAACGACTTAATTCTTTTAATGCTTTTTCATACACATGTTCTGGCATTTCCGCAGCTTCAATTTTTTCTTTTAACTCTGCGATTTCACCTGTTTTTCCTTCACGATCACCAAGCTCTTTTTGAATAGCTTTCATTTGCTCGCGAAGATAATACTCTTTTTGCGTCTTTTCCATTGATTTCTTAACGCGTTGGCCAATTTTTTTCTCTAATCCTAATACTTCTTGCTCATTCCCAAGATATTCGATTAGCTTTTTTAGCCGCTCTTTTACATCGATTAACTCAAGTAGCGTTTGTTTTTGTGCTAATTTTAACGTTAAATTTGCAGAGATTAAATCAGCAAATTTCTCGGGAACCGTTGTTTCTTTTAATGTTGCTAAAGTTTCCTGAGAAGCACGTTTTGATTGCTTCGAGAATTGATCATACATGGAAAGCAGTGTTCGCATTAACGCTTCTGTTTCAGAATCTGCTTTTGTATCCTCATCGAACAAAGTAACATCTGCAACTAACACATCTCCATGGTCATTAAATGTGACAAGCTCGGCACGCTGTACGCCTTCGACTTGCACACGAACCGTTCCGTTCGCAAGCTTCGTGGACTGCACAATTTTCGCAAACGTTCCTACTCTATATAAATCTTCTTCCGTTGGATCTTCTTTTGTTGTTTGTTTTTGTGTTGCTAAAAATAAATATTGATCGTTCTGTTTAGCTTCTTCTAATGCTTTTACCGATTTTTCACGACCTACGTCTAAGTGCATAATTGCCCCTGGGAAGATTAATACACCACGCAAAGGAAGGAGCGGAACTCGGCGTTCTTGTAATTGGTCAACCATCCGCATGACACCTCCGCTTTTATCTTTATAAAAAATTCATTATGTCTAATCATCTTATTTCTATGCTGAAAATTTAAAACGATGATATACACAATGGATAAAGCGCCATTCTTAGAAGAGTGACGCTTCAATCATCCATTTTCGCTTTTGTTAACCATCTACTCATTCTAGCTTACGAAGGGCTTTGTTGTCCATTAATTAGATTGGAACAATTCCTCCAGTTGAGAAGGTTTGTGCAGGAATGACATTTTCATCATCTTCCTCCTTGCAGAACGCTAAATCAAAGACTTCATCTAGTGTTGTAACTGCAATCACTTCAATTCCATCAATTTTCTTTAATATCGCTTGTTCGTTTTCTTTTGGAATAATGACGGTTTTTGCACCAGCCATTTTTGCTGCCTTTACTTTTGCAATGACACCACCAATTGGTTTTACTTTTGCATGAATACTTAACTCACCTGTCATGGCGACTTCATTTGATACAGGTACTTGTTCAATCCCTGAATAAATCCCTGTCGCAATCGCTATACCGGCTGACGGTCCGTCTACAGGAGTTCCACCTGGAAAATTAACATGGATATCATAATCATTCGTTGGTACACCTTTCCGTTTTAAAACAGAAATGACGTTCTCAACCGAGGAGCGAGCCATACTTTTCCGCTTAATAGAGCGAACTTGTGACCCGGATTGTTCTTCTTCTGCAATTCCAGTTATCGTCAGCTTCCCATGACCTACGTTTTCGTGAACGAGAACCTCAATCTCAAGTAATGCACCACTGGTTGGCCCTGTAACAGCTAAGCCGTTTACTAACCCGATCGCAGGTGTTTCGTGAATTTGTCGCTCAGGTCTCGGTGCCATTTGACTTGAATGCGCCACCCACTCAATATCTTGCAGTTGAACTTCTTGACGACCATCTGCACGGGCTGCACCAACAGCGATTTGGAGCATATTAACGGTTTCACGACCGTTCGTGGCGTAAGAAGCGATCTTTTTTGAGGCTTCAGTAGTAAGGGTCATCGCTGCTTTTTCAGCTGCTCGCTGTGCGATTTCTTCAATTTCAGACGGATCTAATCCTCTAAAAAACACTTCCAAACAACGAGAACGAATCGCAGGTGGCATTTCTTCTGGTTGTCTCGTCGTAGCAGCAATTAGGCGAAAATCTGCTGGTAAGCCTCGTCTGAAAATATCATGGATGTGGGAAGGAATTTGGTCGTTTTCTGAACTATAATAGGCGCTCTCTAAAAAAACTTTTCGATCTTCAAGCACTTTTAATAATTTATTCTGTTGGATCGTGTGTAATTCACCAATTTCATCAATAAACAAAATTCCACCATGTGCCTTTGTCACAGCTCCTGGCTTAGGTTGGGGAACACCAGCTTGGCCCATTGCGCCAGCTCCTTGATAAATTGGATCGTGTACAGAACCAATTAACGGATCGGCAATCCCTCTTTCATCAAATCTTGACGTAGCGCCATCTACTTCTACAAAAACCGCCGTTGACTGAAACGGCGACTGGTCACTTTTTTTCGCTTCGTCGAGTACAAGTCGAGCTGCGGCTGTTTTCCCGACTCCTGGAGGACCGTAAATGATGACATGCTGCGGATTTGCGCCGCATAATGCCATTCTTAATGTTTTAAGCCCATCTTCTTGTCCAACAACTTCTGATAATGATCTCGGACGAACTTTTTCTGCTAACGGTTCTGATAATCGGATTGCTCGTAATTTTTTCATTTTATCTAATTCGATTTTAGATTCCTTATCAATATACGTTTTTTGACTACGCTGGTTTTTTAACAAGTTCCAAAAATAAACTCCGATGATAATGCCAAAAAATAATTGGACAAATAATGCAATCGTTGTAAAGCCCATTTGTATGCCTCCTAAATAGTATGTTGTCGTTAGTATGACCTTGAGGCAAGCCATTAGTCTTAAACATCGAAGCGCATTATTTCCAATTCTAAACACGATGCAAAAAAACCACGTTAGCTCATCGCCAACGTGGTTTCTCTTACGCACTTTCTTTCGGTTTGTTTAAAGACAGCTCTGTTCCATCAGCTGATTTAATAATCGGCGCCGCACCATCGGTAATACAGCCTTCATGAATGATACATTTCACTGCATCTTCTCTTGAAGGAAGATCAAACATTACATCAAGCATAATGCTTTCGATGATGGAACGAAGTCCACGAGCACCTGTTTTACGTTCAATTGCTTTTTTCGCAATTTCTTTCAATGCTTCTTCTGTAAACTCTAGCTCAACTTCATCAAGCTCAAGTAGTTTTTGATACTGTTTAACGAGCGCATTTTTTGGCTGCGTTAAAATTTCAACGAGGGCATCTGTATCAAGAGGAGCAAGACTTGAAATAATCGGAAGACGTCCGATGAATTCTGGAATTAAGCCAAATTTAAGAAGATCTTCTGGAAGCACTTTTGATAAGTACTCGCCTGGTTTTAGCTCTTCTTGTTTTGAATCATCTGAGCCAAAGCCAATGATTTTCTTACCTAAACGGCTTTTAATGATTTGTTCTATTCCATCAAATGCTCCACCACAAATAAAGAGAACATTCGTCGTATCAATTTGAATAAATTCTTGATGAGGATGCTTTCTACCACCTTGTGGCGGTACACTCGCTGTTGTTCCTTCAAGAATTTTCAATAGTGCTTGTTGAACACCTTCACCGGAAACATCTCGTGTAATTGATGGATTTTCGGATTTACGAGCAACTTTATCAATCTCATCAATATAAATAATCCCTTTTTCCGCTTTTTCCACATCATAATCAGCCGCTTGAATTAGTTTGAGTAAAATGTTTTCTACATCTTCACCTACATAACCAGCTTCTGTTAATGAAGTCGCATCAGCAATAGCAAACGGCACATTTAAAATTCGAGCAAGTGTTTGTGCAAGTAATGTTTTACCGCTTCCTGTTGGTCCAATGAGCGTGATATTACTTTTCGCCAGCTCTACATCTTCAGAGCGAGCCATTGAGTTGATTCGCTTATAGTGGTTGTAGACTGCAACGGCTAATGATTTCTTTGCATCACGCTGACCAATAACGTAATCATCAAGAATGACACAAATTTCACTTGGCTTCGGGATTTCTTCTAACTCCACTTCATCTTCCGTTCCAAGCTCTTCTTCCACAATCTCTGTACAAAGCTCGATGCACTCATCACATATATAGACGCCAGGTCCAGCTACTAGCTTTCTCACTTGATCTTGTGTTTTTCCGCAAAAAGAACATTTCAACTGCCCTTTTTCTTCGTTAAATTTAAACATAACCTCACCCCTTACAGGATTTCTTTTTTCGATTTGAATACAATTAAACTGTAATGTCAAATCATTTTAGCATAGACTAATTCAACAAACTAGAAATATGCATTTTATGTACGAGTTCAAGCAGATTGCTATTCCTCTACCCTCTCTGAGTACAATTCAAGCTTAAATCAAAAAATCCTTTTTTTTAAGCTACTATCATTTTGTTCAATTTAAAGGGCAATCATACTAAGCATATGAATATAGGACTGCTTTCATGCAGGATGACGTTTGATAATTGAAAAAGGTACGGGAGTTAGCCCGCACCTTTCACATTAAGCTGTCGCTTCTTTGCTATGATCAACTAATACGTCAATGGCTTTACGCATTTTAAGATCACCTTTCACTGTATCAAGACCACCTTGTGCAGATAACAATGCTTTAATTTCGTCAGCTGAACGTTGATACATGTCAGCCATTTTTTGAATTTCTTCTTCCACTTCTTCATCCGATACTTGAACGTCTTCCTGTTCAGAGATCGCTTCAAGCGTTAAGTTTACACGTACACGCTTTTCTCCGTCTTCTTTGAACTGGCTACGCATATCTTCTTCTGTTTGACCAGAGAACTGGAAGTACATTTCTAAGTTCATGCCTTGAGCTTGGAGACGTTGTCCAAATTCTTGTAGCATACGATCAACTTCAGAATTAACCATCGCTTCTGGTACAGTAATGTCAGCTTGATCAGCAGCTTTTTCTAGAAGGGCGTCACGTACTGCATTTTCTGAATCAGTCTTTCTTTGGTCTTCAAGCGTCTTACGTAATTCCGTTTTAAGCTCGTCCAAAGATTCAACATTTTCGTTAGCGTCTTTTGCAAATTCATCATCAAGTTCAGGAAGCTCTTTACGCTTAACGTCATGAATTTTCACTTTAAACGTTGCTGGCTTACCAGCTAAGTCTTCTGCGTGGTACTCTTCAGGGAACGTTACTTCTACATCTTTTTCATCGCCTGTTTTTAGACCAACAAGTTGTTCTTCAAAACCTGGGATAAACGAATTAGAACCAATTTCTAGTGAATAGTTCTCTGCCGTTCCGCCTTCAAATGCTTCCCCGTTCGCAAAGCCTTCGAAATCTAGAACAGCTGTATCGCCGTCTTGGATTTCTCCGTCTTCAACAACAACAAGCTCAGCATGACGTTCTTGAAGTTTTGTTACTTCTTCTTCAACGTCTTCATCTGTCACTTCTGTACTTGGGACGTCTACTTCTAATCCTTTGTAGTCACCAAGTTTCACTTCTGGTTTAACCGTTACCGTCGCTTTAAATACCGCTTTTTCGTTTTTGCCAATTGACTCAATGTCCACTTCTGGACGATCAACCGGAAAGATTCCTGTTTCTTCTACAGCATTTGAATATGCTTCTGGAAGCATAAGGTCAATGGCATCTTGGTATAAAGACTCAACACCAAATTGCTTTTCAAAAAGACTTCTAGGCATTTTCCCTTTACGAAACCCAGGTACATTCACTTTCTGTACAACTTTTTTAAAAGCTTTATCTAAAGCGTCGTTGACTTTATCTGCTTCAACTTCAAACGTTAAGACGCCTGTATTTTGTTCTGTTTTTTCCCAATTTGCAGACATAATATTTCCCTCCAACATGTAATTTCTACACTACTTTATCACGTTTTTGACAACCATTCCATTATAACATATCGATTTTATCTTTCAATGTCTTCCTCTTCCTTAAATTAACCGACACTACATTCCTAAATATAATACAAATCATGTTCCTTCATTATGTATGAAACCAGTCATTTTGATTTTGTGCTTCAATTAAAATATCTTGTTCAAGCGCTTCGATTTCATTGGATGCAGACAAAACATCAAATCGTTCGCAGCCATAGCATTGCACCATATCTGCTTCATCCGTATCTAATCCTAATTGTTCTGCAGCGACAAGATGAAACGCGCATGCCCATGCTTGAGGATTCTCAGGGTTGAGTTCAAATGGGTACGTCATTAATAAATATGAGTGGTGAAGTTGCTTTGCCATATGTAATAAGGTTGGATCATCTTGCTCTAGCTGCCCTTCAAGCGCTGCTCGAATAGCTTGATCAACCTGTCGTTTTCCAGGCTCTTCAAGCTCACTTGGTGTAACAATAATCGCTTGATCTTCTCGTTCGTACGTCAGTGGCTTGGAGTCGCCCCACTCGTGCAAAAGTTGAAGTGCATATGTACGCATAAGCGGATTCGTTTGCTTATTTTCCACAAATTTACGGATCTCGCCTTGTAGCGAAGTTAAACCTAATTTCCGCACACTTTGCAAAGCATTCCATTTTGCTGGTTCATTTGCAGCTTGAAGTCCTGCTTTGAGTTCCATCATTGTCTCTTCCTGATTATCATCCGTTAACACTTTGGCATCATAGTTTTTCGACTCGCTCATCTGTCTACTAAAATGAAGAAGTTCATAAAACATTTCGGCGTCTTTAGCTGGAATTTTATCTTCGCTTAATACGGCCTCTAATAAATGAACAACTTGATCATAGTGCGAAAGTTGAACAAGTAAAGAAACATGAACCTGCAAAATTTCAAAGTAATTTCCAATTCCTTCATTCAGCAACACTTCTGTTTCTTGGACCGCTTCTTCCTGTCGTTCCAACTCTATTAGACTTAAAACAATGCCAAACCGTGCTTGTGGATCTGTTTCGTCATGTGAGGCAGCTTCTTTAAACAACTGATGGGCTTTCGTTGCCTGTTTTTGTTTAAGCTCATTCATTCCTTCTTCTACTAAACGCTTCACTAAACCAGGAAATAAAATGACATTATTCTTTTTTTGCTTATCCTGTTCCAATTTTATCGCCTGCTTTCCTTATCCCTTACTTTAACACGTACGTTTTCCTTATCCAAAAGGTCTCCATGTTTTTATTCGTTATTCCTTCCCTAATCCCTTTCTTTCAAAACCTAAGAAAACTCCTTAGTTTAACACTAAGGAGTAAAGGGTGTCGAAAAATCGTATTCGCTACCCGAATCTAGCTGTCGAGGATGCCGTATATTTTCGTTCAAAAGCGGTGATCTCTTCTTCTAGTTTCAACGTTAAATCAATCTCATCCCAACCATTTATCAGCATATTTTTCCAATGCTCATCAATGGTAAAGGAAGAAACCTCTTCTTCAAACGTTACTTTCTGCTCAACTAAATCAACAGTTAGTTGACCTTTTTCTTCCTTTGCAATTTCCATCCACCGCTTTACTTCTTCGTTTGAAAGCCTAACAGGTAGAAGCCCATTTTTCACACAATTATTATAGAAAATATCCGCAAAACTCGGTGCAATGACAACTTTAAATCCATAATCATATAAAGCCCACGGGGCGTGCTCTCTTGAAGAGCCGCAGCCAAAGTTGTCACCACTTATTAAAATGCTTGCTCCTTGGGCGTCAGGTTTATTCAACTCAAAATGAGGGTTTTCCACTCCTTCAGCCTGATACCGCCAATCGTAAAATAAAAATTTTCCGAAACCTGTTCGTTCAATTCGTTTTAAAAATTGCTTTGGAATGATTTGGTCGGTGTCCACGTTCACACGATCTAACACCGCTGCTTTGCCAATATGAAGGCGGATCGGGTTCATGTTACATCACTCCTTATATCAAATGTACGTACATCAACAAATTTTCCACTAATCGCTGCAGCTGCGGCCATTGGTGGACTGACAAGATGAGTGCGCGCACCCTTTCCTTGTCGTCCTTCAAAATTTCGGTTAGACGTCGAAGCGCAACGTTCGCCTTCAGGTACTCGATCCGGGTTCATACTAAGACACATGCTACAGCCGGAACTACGCCATTCAAAACCGGCTTCAATAAAGACTTGGTCTAACCCTTCTTCTTCTGCTCTTCGCTTTACCTTTTCAGAACCAGGAACGACCATTGCCGTAACTGTTTTATGAACGGTTCGCCCTTTAACAATTCGAGCCGCTGCTTCCAAGTCACTATAACGAGAATTCGTACATGAGCCAATAAACACATGCTGAATGGCTATGTCATTTAGTGGCGTGTGCGGTTCTAAATCCATATAAGCTAACGCTTGGGAAATGGCTCGTTGTTCCGTTTCATTTACAGCCATACTTGGATCTGGAACCACTGCTGAAATCGGAAGTCCTTGACCAGGGTTGGTTCCCCACGTAACCATTGGCTCTATTTCACTTGCATCAATGGTAACAGAGTGATCGTATGTGGCATCTTGGTCGGTTGCTAACGTTGACCAGTATGCAACAAGTTCTTCAAATTCTTTTCCATCAGGTACACGACTTCGACCGCGCAAATAATCATACGTTACAACATCTGGACTAATTAATCCTGCTTTTGCCCCTGCTTCAATAGACATATTGCAAATCGTCATTCGCTCTTCCATTGTCATTCCACGTATCGCTTCTCCCGTAAATTCAATGACTGAGCCAGTACCAACATTCACGCCAAATTTTGAGATAATCGCAAGGATGACATCTTTTGCAGCAATTCCGGTACCTAATCGCCCAGTAATATGAACTTGTAACGTTTTAGGGCGGGATTGCCAAACCGTTTGCGTCGCAAGTACATGCTCCACTTCACTCGTTCCAATTCCAAATGCAAGTGCTCCAAATGCACCGTGGGTCGACGTATGACTATCGCCACATACAATGACATGACCTGGTTGTGTAAGACCAAGCTCTGGACCGATTACATGCACAATGCCATTATCGGGGTGCGCTAAATCGGCAATTTCTATGCCAAATTCCCGACAGTTGTCAGCTAACGTTTCCATTTGCAAGCGGGCAATTTGGTCTTGAATGTCATAACGATTAAAAGTTGGCACATTATGATCCATGGTCGCAAATGTTCTTTCCGGCCTGCGGACCTTACGATTTGCTATTCTTAGACCTTCAAAAGCTTGCGGAGACGTTACTTCATGCACCATGTGTAGATCGACATAAAGTAAATCTGGCTTCTGCGCTTCGGAAACAATCGTATGTTTCTCCCATATTTTTTCAATAATCGTTTTTCCCATCTTCAAAGCCTCCTAAGAATGTATCGCAACGTTGATTTCGTTAATGATAGCAGCCGTCATTTCACTCGTTGAACAGGCGGTCGCTCGATTATGCGCTAAATCAGCTGTTCGATAGCCTTTATTTAATACGGTACGAATTGCCTGTTCCACACAATCTGCTTCTTCAGACATTTCAAAACTATAGCGTAATAGCATAGCCGTTGAGGAGATCGTCGCCAGTGGATTCGCAACGTTGAGTCCAGCTAGTTCAGGTGCTGATCCATGAACAGGTTCATAAAGACCAAACGACGATGAATTTAAACTCGCAGATGGCAACATTCCAAGCGATCCTGTTATCATAGAAGCTTCATCACTCAAAATGTCACCAAATAAGTTTTCAGTTACAAGCACGTCAAACTGCTTTGGATTTCGAATAAGCTGCATGGCCGCATTGTCGACGAGCATGTGCTCAAGGGTAACATCCGGATATTGTTGCGCAATTTCTGCTGCACATTCTCTCCATACTCTGCTTGACTCGAGGACGTTCGCTTTGTCTACAGACGTTACATGACGCCCTCTTAATTGAGCGAATTGAAAGGCACGGTGGAGAATCCGTTCAATTTCTTCTTTTTTATAAACAAGTGTATCAACTACCCCTTCTTTCCCATCGATCTGCCGACGTTCACGAGGCGTTCCAAAATAAATTCCGCCAGTTAATTCTCTGACAATGAGAACGTCTACCCCTTGAATGACATTTTTTTTAAGTGTAGATTCGTCGACGAGGGCATCCATCACTTGAACAGGCCGTAAGTTTGCATAAAGATTAAGGGTTTGTCGAATAGCCAATAACCCTTTTTCAGGACGAAGGTGTGGAGGATTTTCGTCCCATTTCGGCCCACCAACGGCTCCGAGTAAACAAGCATCAGCGTTTTTACACTTTTGAATGGTTTCTTTTGGGAGCGGTTCTCCTGTAGCATCAAGAGCCGCCCCTCCAATATGTGCTTCTTGAAAAGTAAACTGGTGACCAAAGCGATTGGCAACAGCTTCCAGCACTTCCTTACCAGCTTTTACAATCTCTGGTCCAATGCCGTCCCCAGCTAGTAGCGTAATTGTTTTATTCATCATTTGCCTCCTAGCCTACTGTTGAAGTCGATGGTTCTTGTAGTCGTTTTTCTTCATGTGAAAATCGATTTACAGCGTGAATGTACGCTTTTGCTGATGCTTCTAATACATCATTGGCGACGCCTCGACCTGAATGAGATCGATCGTTTTTTGATAGATTAACGTGTACTTCAGCTAGCGCATCTTCTCCCTCTGTAATGGATTGAATCCGATAGTCTTTCAATCGATAATGAAAATCGGTCAATTTGGCTAGTGTATTGTAAATGGCTTCTACACTGCCTGACCCTGTGCTCGCCTCTGTATATTCGCTTCCTTTGACGTGCTTTAATTTTATCGTTGCAGTTGGTGTTTGATTCGTTCCATAAGAAACTTGTAGCGCTTCAAGTTTGTACTGATGTTCTTGATCCTCGTCGCCTTGATCAATCATTAGCGCATATAAATCATCTTCCGTAACCATCTTCTTTTTATCTGCTAACGTTTTAAACGCGTTAAAAAGCGTGATCAATTCTTCAGAAGATCCTTTAAAACCAAGCGCCTTCATTTTTTCTTGAAACGCGTGTCGTCCAGAATGTTTTCCAAGTGGATTTGAAGACGTTGCTCCTACTAATTCTGGCGTAATAATTTCATAGGTTTCTTTATGCTTCAACATTCCGTCTTGATGAATACCTGATTCATGCGCAAACGCATTTGACCCAACAACAGCTTTATTTTTTGGAATAGGCATGGATGTGTACCGACTTACTAAGGCACTTGTTCGCTTCAATTCATTAAGCTGGATATTCGTCCCTGTTTCATAGTAATCAGAACGAATGTGTAACCCGACGGCAATCTCTTCAAGTGAAGCATTTCCTGCCCGTTCACCAATCCCGTTTATGGTACATTCGACTTGTCGCGCCCCACCTTGAATAGCAGCTAATGAATTCGCCACACCCATACCTAGATCATCATGATTATGGGTCGAAAGGATGGCTCGATCTATATTTGGTACAGTCTGGCTAATATATTCAAATAATTCGGATATTTCCTTTGGCATCGTATACCCAACTGTATCTGGTAGATTAATAACCGAAGCACCCGCGTCAATCGTTGCTTCGATTATTTTTGCTAAAAACCCCCAGTCAGAACGACTTGCATCTTCTGCTGAAAATTGAACGTGTGGGAATCTCTTTGCTGCATACTTGACGCTTTCTACCGCCTGTTCAATCACTTGTTCTGGCGTTAATTTCAGCTTGTATTGCATGTGAATAGGAGAGGTCGCAAGGAATACGTGAATTCTTGGTTCAGCACTTGCCTTCAGCGCTTCCCAACATGCATCAATGTCGCTTTCCTTCGAACGAGCTAAACCTGTTACCGATGAGGCTTTAATTTGTGTAGCGATCTCTTTAACCGACTGGAAATCCCCTTTTGAGGAGGCTGGAAACCCAGCCTCAATAATATCTACTCCCAGACGCTCTAACTGAAACGCAATATCCAGCTTCTCTCTGTGATTAAGATTAATCCCTGGAGATTGCTCTCCATCTCGCAAAGTCGTATCAAAAATATTAACTTTGCCCATGTCCAACGGCTCCTTTTTTCGATTTAGATTGTTTTACAAATGGCATCATTTCTCGAAGTTCGCGTCCTACCACTTCAAGAGGATGATTCGCTTCTGCTGTATTAATCGCGTTGTATTCAGGACGATTTAGCTTATTCTCTAAAATCCAACCTTTTGCAAATTTCCCTTTTTGAATATCATCTAAGATCGCACGCATTTCTTTCTTCGTTTCGTCAGTTACAATGCGTGGCCCTGCTTGGAAATCTCCCCATTGCGCTGTATCTGAAATGGAATAGCGCATATACTCTAGACCACCTTCATACATCAAATCAACAATGAGCTTTAGTTCATGCAAACATTCAAAATAAGCAATTTCTGGCTGATACCCAGCCTCCACGAGCGTTTCAAATCCAGCTTTTACAAGCGCGGAAGTTCCGCCACAAAGAACCGCTTGTTCTCCGAATAGATCTGTCTCCGTTTCTTCTTTAAACGATGTCTCTAGCACACCAGCTCGGGCTGCACCAATCTGTTTCGCATAAGCAAGCGCAAGATTCTTCGCTTCTCCAGTTGCGTCTTGTTGAACAGCGATCAATGCTGGTACACCAGCTCCCTCTGTAAACGTTCGGCGAACTAAATGACCCGGTCCTTTAGGGGCTACAAGGAAAACATCTACATGACTTGGAGGAACAATTTGATTAAAATGAATATTAAAACCATGGGCAAACACTAGGGCTTTACCTGCTGTTAATTCCTTTTCAATTGATTCTTTATAGACGTCTGGCTGCTGTTCATCTGGTAATAGAACCATGATGACTTCCGCTTTTTCTGCCGCTTCTTGTACGGAATAAACGTTAAAACCATCTTCCTTTGCCTTCTCCCAAGAGTTTCCTTGACGGAGTCCAACGATTACATCTACACCGGATTCTTTTAAATTTTGCGCATGTGCGTGTCCCTGAGAACCATATCCAATAACCGCAACCGTCTTTTCATGTAAAAACCCTTCATTCACGTCACCATTGTAATAAACTTTTGCCATGATAATCTCTCCCTTTTTTAATGAATAAGTGTTAAACGAGATGCCTCTGTTTGTGATTTCACGCTTCGATTGATAGCTGTTACACCTGTTCGTGCAATTTCATGGATGCCGTATGTTTTGATTAATTCAATAAAAGCCTCTACCTTGTCTGTATGTCCAGTAACTTGCAAAGTTAGCGAGTCTCTTCCAACATCAATCATTTGTGCACGGAAGGTTTCAGCTAAAGAGCCAATTTCTGCTCTTTGCTCAGCAGTTGCGGAAATTTTCACTAATGCAAGTTCCCTAGATACTGTTGCTTCGTCCGTTACATCTTTTACCTTTAAAACATCCACTTGCTTATGAAGTTGCTTCATCACTTGTTCAATGTTTTCCATTGCATCCGCTACAACAACAAATGTCATTCGCGAAACGGTTGGGTTATCGGTTACGCCGACTGTAATGCTGTCAATATTGTATTGCCTTCGAGCAAAAAGACCGGTAATGCGGTTCAATACACCTGAGCGATTTTGAACGAGAACCGTTATCGTCCGTTTCATAGTGGCTCAACTCCCTCCATACAATGATGACCTTGCCCTGGACAAATCATTGGGTAAACATTTTCTTCTTGTGCGACACACACTTCGAGCAAAACAGGACCTTGATGGTTAAACGTATCTTTAATGGCATCTCCTAATTTTGACCGTTTGTCAACTTTTATTGCTTTGATGTCATAAGCTTCTGCTAATTTGGTGAAGTTTGGTTGAATCGGAAAAAGAGAATGAGAATACCTTTCACCATGGAAAAGTTGTTGCCATTGCCGAACCATTCCGAGTGATGCATTGTTTACGATGACGATTTTCACCGGAAGCTGCAACTCCTGTAAGATCGACATTTCTTGGAGTGTCATTTGAAACCCAGCATCCCCCGTAATCGCAATGACTGGTAGCTCTGGTTCAGCAATTTGTGCGCCAATCGCCGCAGGGAAACCGAAGCCCATTGTCCCGAGCCCTCCAGAAGTGACCCAGCGATTAGGTTTGTTAAAGGAAAAAAATTGCGCCGCCCACATTTGATGTTGACCAACATCTGTTGTAACAATTGCTTCTCCCTCGGTTTCTTCGTACAATTTTTCAATAAGCTCTTGTGGTTTTATCGTTTCTTTATCGAGCTTATACCAGAGTGGATAGTCCTTCTTCCACCGTTGCGTTTGTTCACGCCACTTATCATGCTGTGAAAGGGAGCCAAGGTTGCCTTTTAGCAACAACGTTAAAGCTGCCTTAGCATCGCCTACAACTGGAATATCAACATGAATATTTTTTCCAATCTCAGCAGGATCAATATCAATGTGTGCGATCTTAGCATCTGGAGCAAAATGTTCTAAAACCCCAGTCAGGCGATCATCAAATCGTGAACCAATATTTAAAAGAAAATCTGCTTCATGGAGCGCCATATTCGCCGCATACGTTCCGTGCATGCCAGCCATCCCTAAGTGATTCTGATTATTTCCCGGGTAAGAACCTAAACCAAGTAATGTTGATACAAGCGGAATATTCGTTTCTTCAACGAAAGCGGTTAGTTCTTCAGCAGCTCCGGCGTGTAGGACACCTGCACCAGTAAGCAAAACAGGTTTTTTAGCTGTCTGAATAGATTCCAGAACCTTTCGAATTTGCTGCTTATTAGGTCTGGCGTTTGGTTGATAACCAGGTAAGTAAACAGGTTTATTATAAGAAAACAACGTCTCTTGTTGGGAGATATCTTTTGGCAAGTCAATCAAAACTGGTCCTGGTCGACCACTTTGAGCGATATGAAATGCTTCTTTTACCGTTTGCGATAGCTCCTCTACAGAACGAACTTGGTAGTTATGTTTTGTGATTGGCATTGTAATTCCGAGCATATCCGCTTCTTGAAAAGCATCGGTTCCAATAACTTTTGTTCCAACTTGACCGGTAATCACAACTAATGGCAACGAATCGATCATTGCATCTGCAATGCCGGTTACGACATTTGTTGCCCCCGGCCCTGATGTAACGATGCAAACACCTGGCTTGCCTGTTACCCGTGCATACCCTTCTGCCGCGTGTATCGCACCTTGTTCATGACGCGCTAGAATATGGTTAATACCTAGCTTATAAATCTCATCATAGGTAGGAAGGATTGCCCCTCCAGGATAACCAAAAATCACGTCGACGTTTTCTTTCGCTAACGACCTTAGCAAAATTTCAGCGCCACTGCACGGGCCGCTTTTCTCCTGCAAATTCTTATTTTTCTCTTCTGTTTGTTCACTTGCATGTAGCATTTGTCTTCTCTCCCTTCCGCCTATATACAAAAAGAAAGACCTTCTCAAACCCCATGTATGATCGTCATACAAGGGGCGAGAAAGTCTCTCGCGGTACCACCCTTTTCACTAATAATGCATTAGCCTCATTTTTTGATAACGAATGATTTTCTTCAATCATCCGACGACTCCTACTCTTTTTTCAAAGTCGTACTCGAAGGTGAGTTTCACGTATCGTTTATCACCGTTTTCCAGCTACCAACGGCTCTCTGTAGATAAAAATGAACGCTACTTTCCTTCTCAACGTATTCGTCTATTAAATTTTCATAATACCGCCTGTATTGGCGGACGTAACAAGTTTTGAATAACGAGCAAGATAGCCTTTTTTCACTTTCGGTTCTGGTTCAATCCAGCCTTCTCGTCGACGAGCTAGTTCTTCATCTGCCACGTCCCAATGAATCGTGCGGTCAATGAGATTAATTGTAATTTGATCACCGTCTGCGACAAAGGCTATTGGGCCTCCTTCAGCAGCTTCAGGCGAAATATGACCAATTGAAATCCCTCTAGAAGCACCTGAAAAGCGACCGTCTGTCATTAACGCTACTTTTGTACCTAAGCCCCGTCCTTGAATTGCAGAAGTCGGCGCTAACATTTCCGGCATACCCGGTCCACCTTTAGGGCCTTCATATCGAATAATGACAACTTGCCCTTCTGTAACCATGCCTTTATTAATTTGTTCCTGCGCTTCTTCTTGTGAGTTAAAGCAGATCGCTTCACCCTCAAAGATTTTGATTGACGGATCAACGGCTCCGACTTTTATAACAGCACCATCTGGAGCAATATTGCCATATAAGATAGACAAGCCACCTACCGGACTATATGCCGTTTCACGAGTTCGTATGACATCTGTATTTGTAATTTCTGCATGGGCAACGGTATCGTAAAGAGATTGACCAGTTATCGTTAACCGTTCTCCTTTAATCGCACCCATGTGGATTAATTCTTTTATAATAGACGCAACGCCACCAGCTTTATGAACATCGTCCATTGAATAATCAGAGGCTGGACTTACCTTACAAAGATAAGGTACCCGTTCTGCCACTTCATTAATTCGCGTCATGTCGTATTCAATTTCAGCTTCATTCGCAATGGCTAGTGTGTGGAGCACGGTGTTCGTTGAGCCACCCATCGCCATATCTAATGCAAATGCATCATCAATCGTTTCCTCTGTGACAATGTCTCGTGGACGAATATCTTTTTCAATTAAATTCATGAGGTGCTTAGCCGCATCTTTAATTAAGTCATGGCGTGCTTGTGAAGTAGCAACGAGCGTACCATTTCCAGGCAACGCAAGGCCTAACATTTCCATTAAAGAATTCATAGAATTTGCTGTAAACATTCCTGAACAAGAACCACATGTCGGACATGCTTGCTGTTCGATTTCAAGCAATTCGTCTCTTGTCAGTTTTCCTGACGAAAATGCGCCTACGCCTTCAAAGACAGAAACAAGTGAAAGGCTTTGCCCATCTTTTGTTCTTCCTGCCTCCATCGGACCACCTGATACAAAAACCGAGGGTACATTCGTTCTAACTGATGCCATAAGCATACCTGGCGTAATTTTGTCGCAGTTTGGAATATAAAAAACACCATCAAACCAATGTGCATTAATAACAGTTTCTGCCGCATCACAAATGATTTCTCGACTTGGTAATGAATACCTCATCCCAATATGCCCCATTGCAATCCCATCATCTACACCTATTGTATTAAATTCAAACGGAATCCCTCCGGCATCAATAATGGCTTGCTTTGCTACTTCTGCAAACTTATTGAGATGCATGTGCCCAGGTATAATGTCAATATATGAATTGCAAACCCCGATAAAAGGTTTATCCATATCTTCTTCACTTACACCAGCCGCACGAAGAAGACTCCTATGAGGTGCGCGATCAATTCCTTTCTTGATCATGTCGCTTCTCATGCTAATCTCCCCTTATTTCCGTTTCTTCAAGCGAAAATTGAATCCACCTGAAAAACACATTTGTTTTTTCGTTTATCTTTATTGAGACTTACTATACGCCTGTTAAAAATGCAGGTCAACCCTTTTTTAAAAAGAATTTTAATCTTTCTGTCATTTGTATACGCTTACAGCATCAGGGGATTAAGGATTACTCGTCAGAAAATTTCTTTTAAAAAGTGGCTATAATTTTCAAAAAAACGGGGATAGTAAACAAAGAGGTGATCCTATGCAGACAAACCGAAATAAAAAGAAACGTACGTTCACTCCTTTCTCGTTTCTCTTCCATTTCTTTAAACCGATCAAGCGTCCTTCTCTCGTGCTTGTTACGAATCATTGGAACGAATGCAAAAATGAGTCACAACAAAATCTTTGTCGTTCTCTAAAAGAACGCGGCTTTTATGCCTCTCCGGATTATGTTGTTGACCAAATAGCTGTTTATGTTGCACTTGTTCCGTATCGTGTTGCATTTTTGAAGCAACAAGACTTTCTTAAAGATAAAAAAAAGATACGTTCTTTAGAGCGTAAAGGTTGGACGGTTTATTCCATTTCTGAAGACTATAAAAACGAGGACATTCATTCTTTTTTATATGCTTTCCAAAACCAAACACATACGCTAAACAACGCCTCTTATTCGCAATAAATAAGGGCGTTTTTATTTTGGCCCCTTTCATAGGCGATGATATCGCTGAATAGAATGTTAGAGAATCAAGGAGAGGGGTAACTTATGTTTTTTTTAAATGACCACCCAAATTTACAAGGCTTTGACATCGGTTCTTTTTCATACGGGTCCCCTATCGATCTTCTTCACCTCGTTCCAGAAGTTACGTTAAAAATAGGAAAATATTGTTCTTTCGCCGCCGGTATTCGAATTCTTTTAGGTGCTGATCACCAAGTAGGCTGGGTGACGACTTATCCATTTAACGTTCTTTATCCTGATATAGCAAAAACAAATGAGCACCCAACAAGTAAAGGGAATATTATCATTGGCAATGATGTTTGGGTAGCGAGCGGCGCTGTTATTTTATCCGGGGTTACCATTGGAGACGGAGCCATTATTGCAGCCAATGCTGTTGTGACAAAAAATGTAGCCCCATATACGATCGTTGCTGGAAACCCCGCTAAACAGATTAGCGAACGCTTTACTGAGGAACAACGACAGAATCTTTTAACCATTCAATGGTGGCATTGGCCAGATGACGAAGTAAAACAAATTTCCCCTCTTTTGCAATCAAACCGATTGGATGAACTATTTTTATACGCTAAAAATCGACATGATTAAGGAGGGCAACATGATTTCAAATACAACCATTAGCTTTATTAGTTGCGTGAGTAATGAAACGCTTTATAAACAATGCCTCGCTCATATTCAGCAACTCTCAATTCCCTCCGGTATGTCAATTGAAACCGTGCCTATCTATAACGCGACTAGCATGACAGCTGGGTATAATGAAGGTATGAAGAAAGCAAAAGGTACATACAAAGTGTACCTTCATCAAGATGCATTCATTCTAAATCAATCCTTTCTCTATGACCTTCTCTTTTTATTTCACAATAATAAAAAATTGGGATTATTCGGCGTCATTGGCGCTCGCCAGCTTCCACATCATGGCATGTGGTGGCAAAGTCCTTATGAAAATAAAATAGGGAAAATTATAGAAGTTCGTGATACGTATACGCAAACAACGTGTATGGAAACCACTTATATGTATGGAAAAGCGGCATGTGTTGACGGCCTGTTAATGGCTACCCAATATGATCTCTCTTGGCCAGAAGAGATCAGAGGTTGGCATTTTTACGATACGGCTCAATGCTTACATTATTCAACACACAATTACGATGTAGGCATTGCTCATCAACCGAGCCCTTGGGTCATTCATTATTGCAAAACCTCAACAATGGAAGGGTACTATGAAGCTCTACCCGCTTTTCAAAAATGGCGCAGTCTTATTGACGACTCTACAAAGACATAAATAAAAAAAGATGTAAGAAAGGTTCACAGCCTCCCTGAACATTTTTTACATCTTTGGTACGCTTTCCTTTAAACAATGAATTAGGAAATCAAGAAGGAGAGATGACTTGTGGAGCAAAGAACGTATCAACGCTTTCAAAAAGAAGAAGCAACAGATGCCATTTTATTAGCAAAAAGAGAAAAAGGATTCACCTATGATGATTTAGCGGCAGCAACAAACCTTCATCCCGTATATATCGCCTCTGCAATTATGGGACAAAACACGTTAAACAAAGAAGAAGCGGATGCATTGGTAAAATGCTTAGAATTAGATGATTCCATCTCGGACACTCTTCAACTTTATCCTACAAAGGGGTCGCTCGACCAAACGATCCCCACCGATCCGCTTATTTATCGATTCCATGAAATTATTCAAGTATACGGAACGACTTTTAAAGAAGTCATACAAGAAAAAATGGGTGATGGCATCATGAGTGCCATTGATTTCACACTTGATATTGAAAAGGAAGAAAATCCAAAAGGTGATCGAGTTGTTGTCACAATGAATGGAAAATTCCTCCCCTATAATAAGTGGTAAACGGCGTGTATAAAAAAACCTCTTACATCTGTAAGAGGTTTTTCGTCTATCACTTATTGAACGTCCCAGGAGAGATTCGAACTCCCGACCGACTTTTGTCCTCGTTATATAAATCCGCTTTGTATCCGGGAATTGAGGCGTTCGTTGATACGGTCATTCGACCGGAAAGACCTCGTACATTTAAATTACCACGTTTCTAACGCTAAATCAAACGAAATTCGCGTTTCTTCTATTATATATTGAACAAGTCATGTACATCCGCTCGCTCATCTATAGTTTTTATCGCACCCAATATCTTCCTGACTGTTGTAAATGATGCGTCATAGTTATCATCTGAGGCTAATTTGCTTATGGTCGTCCTCCCCACTCCGCTTTTATCTGCGACCCACTGTTGAGATATCCCCCGATCATCAAGCCACTTCCCAAATTTAGAACGCTTTTTACCTAATCCCATTCGGCATCACCTCGTAAGTTATTTTGATAATCTTGTCCAATTATCCTCTTTTTTAAGCAAATCTATTCATAAAAGTGGAAACATGTACGAGCTAGCCGCGTAAGCTTTACTAAAGTCGCTGCTAAAGTATCGGCAAATGTAATGCTACTTAAGTTTCCGCCAGTGGACATCGCAATGTACCATACAACAATAAATCTGTTTAAAGCGTAGCGAGGGAGGGATTGCCGAGGGAAGCTTTAGATGGAATAAGAGGAGGAAATCGGTATGAATACTACGGTCACTTTTAGCGGTATTTTAAAGCTTACTCCGCTCGTCTTACAAGGTTACGGCATTGTTATCGGAGCCGGCGGTTTGCTCGTAATTGGCGCGCTAATCGAAAAGCATTTTGCCAGAAACGCCCAAATCGTCATCGCGGAAAGAATCAGCGCCATCATTAAAGCGTCCTTGCCGTTCGGCGTCATTGCCACGCTAATCTATTTCGTACTTAATAATCCGCTACTTTAAAGGAGGAATCACGATGTTTACTAGGAAACAAATCGCAACACGTAAGCTAAATAAAACGTTTCGCGCCGGCGGTTTACATTTAACGTACCGCAACGGTCAGACAACGCAAATCATCATGCCGAAGATTCACGCGGTCGATATCCTCGAAGCAGGCGTCCGTTACGTCTTTACGGTACCTCTCGGCTTGAACCCGGCGGACGTCGAAAACAAACGATGGCTATTCGAGGCACAATTCGGCGAGCACGTAGAATTAACCCGCGACAACAAAACGTTTAAGCTGTCCGTTTATAGCGCAGACCTCCCCGCCTCCCTCACGTATAACTATACGGATATAGCTTCTTCCGCGGCTAACCATCGCTTGCCTATCGTCTGTGGCGTAGGTCGCGCGGGCAAGTACGTCAGCTACGATATGACGGAGCACCCGCATCTTTTAATCGCAGGTACGACGGGTAGCGGTAAGTCAACGCAACTACGCGCGGTACTAACGACGTTAATCGCGACGCAAAATCCCACCGACCTCACGCTGTACCTAGCGGACTTAAAACGGTCAGAGTTCCACGCGTTTAAACGGATTGAGCACGTCGCGACCGTGTGTACGACGATCGACGCTTTGGCTGGCGTATTAGACGAACTCGACGCGGAGTTAAAGCGCAGAGGCGACCTGCTCGACCGGCACGAAGAAACGCACACGCACGACTTGCCCGCGGAAGTACGCCCGCCTAATATCGTGCTCTGTATCGACGAGGTGGTGCTGCTTAAAAATGAGCGTGACCTTATGCGCGTGGTCGAAGATATATCGTCCATCGGGCGAGCGTTAGGCGTGTTTCTCATCCTTTCGATGCAGCGAGGCGACGCGAAGGTACTCGACGGCAAGCTTAAAAATAACTTAACCGTGCGCATGGGCTTCCGGCATACTGATCGCCTCAACGCGAATATAACGGGGACGCCCGGCGCGGAGTCGATAAGCCGAGGCACGCCCGGTCGATTGCTCCTCAAACTCGATGACCTGACTGAGCTACAATCGCCGTATTTAACGCTGCCGAAAGCGCGGGAATTGTTGGCGCCTCATAAACGCGAAGTCGAGCCGGAAGAAGTACGCGCGGCAACCGAAGTTAAGGCTGTTGAGCCCGCGACTCCCCTTTCGATCTTTGACGTACTAGACGGAGGTACGGGCGATGAAGAAACGTGATTTGGCGATCATTAACGACCTCCGCCGGTTTCGTGTCCTTCGCCGCGACGATATAGCCGACCTGTATTTCCGCGAGTTAAAACAGCCGGTAACGAGCGCTAACTTCGTGCTCAAACGACTACGACGCGACGGGCAGATCACAGCGATAACCGACCGACAGCCTTACGTATATACTTGCGCGGATAGCGGCATAAAACGGGATAGCGCGAAGATACCGCATTTTCTACGTATCGCCGAGTGTTACCGCGCGTTAAGAGACGTACAGGCGCCGCGGATATTCGAGGTGGAACCGAAGCTTGGCGCTAAAGGGACGGTAGAGCCGGACGCCTTCGCCCTGTGGCGCGGGGCTCCGTTTTACATCGAGATACAGCGGTCGGTCTATAGCGCGAAAACGTTTGACGCGAAGCTTAACCGGTACGTCGACTATTATAATGAAGGAAAATGGCGAGAAGAATCGTGGCAGCCGAAAGGTAAGGCGCCGATATTTCCGTATGTATGGGTGATTACCGATGTGGAATACGCGGTGGGGTCGTTACCCTTCCGCGTGATACAGACGAAGGATTTCCGATTAAACTAAAAAGATGATGGAGGCGGTATGTATGGCGAGCAATCCGAGAAAAGGCGTAACATTTACGAAGGAAGAAACGGCGCTACTAGAGCACGCGGAGAAGGCGACAAACTTTAACGAGTATGTTAAGGCGTTGATTGCGCGGGATATGGAAGGAGATAAATCGAGTAGAAAAGTATATGTAGCAAGGGAGGCAAAACCTCCCAAGTTGAACAAAGGTATCGTAGGAACTCCCCGCCTCTCTTAGCGCGGGGCTTTTTTTTCGCTAACGCTCAATCAAGCGCCTACTTCTTCGCCTTTACTTTCTTCTGCGCGCGTGCTTCCGGCGTCACATCGTTATCTTTCCAAAACGCCCATAGCGATGCGGCTCCGAGGAATCCGAGGTCGATAAACGTAGCCAATCCTTGCTCGTCGAATGGTAGCGGAGACAACCCCGCCATTGATAGCCCGCTATTTACGAGCGCAACTAATAACACGACGAAACGCGTCACCGTGCCTGATGTGATATTCTGTTTCATATTTACATCCTCCTTCGTTATAGTAATTGATTCACGCGACGTTGCACCGCATTGGCATCGTAACCCGCCGCCCGTAACCGTTGAGCTCGCGATGGGTTGTTCCCCCACTTACCGTCGATCACCTCGCGTGCTATCTGATCGACTGACTTACGGCTAGACGAATTACCTCCGCCTAAGATACGGTTAACTTCCGCCTGCACCGCGCTTGCGTTATGACCCGCGTTGTTAAGACGCTGAGTCCGTTGCTGACCGTTGCCCCACTTGCCGTCGATGACTTCTTGCGCGAGTTGAGCGTTGGTTTTCTTCGGCGCCGCCGGTTTAGCCGCACCTACGCCGGATTTACGATTAACCTCGTCGCGTACTTTAGCGTATTCAGCAGCGCTAATGCCGAGGGATTTACGACGGGCATCGTGACCGTTTCCGTGTTTGCCTGCGATTACTTCGTCTGCCATTTGCGCGATGGATTTCGACGTAGCGGGAGTTGAAGGTTTCGCAGGTGAAGGCGCGGGCTTATTCGTAACCCCTTCGCTTACAGACGCGGGAATGCGCTGTTTAAAAGCTGGGAATCCTTCGGTAGCGCGTATAGTCTGCGGGCAGTTCTTTCGCGACCAGTCCCAGTGCTGAACGACGTTCTTCATCGGGATATTAAAGCGATCCATAAGATGGCGAATTATAAATGCCGCGCGGTTCTTCGCCTTTTCGAAATCCCCGTCGCGGTTTACGCATATTTCTATGCCGATTGACTTACGGTTGCCGGTACCGTTGCGACCGTCTCCGCAATGCCATCCGTTCTCGTTAAAAGGTAAATGTTGAATTGCTACGCCTCCGTCATCCACTGTAATATGCCAGCTCGCGGCGGTAGTCGGATTCTTTATAAACCGCGCGTGCATCTCCGCGTTGGCGCCATTACTTTGATTGCCCGTTTCGTGGACGGTGATATATTCGGGAGTCATTGCGTGTCCCGGGCGATTTCCGTTACTCTTCGGGATAAAATCTTGTACTAATTTCGGCATCATATTATATCGTCCCCTTTTCGTATAATTTCGTTAGTTAAAATAAAAGCGTATTAGTATCGGCGTTACTAGACCGAGTATCGTAAGCGCGGTTCCGAGGAGCCAGCGCCTGTCTACCTTCCGTTCTTTCTGCGCCTTTCTCGTTTCCTCGCGCTCTTGTTCGAGCTCTTTTAACGCTTGATCTGCGCGAGCTAAAGCTAATTCCGCTTTGTCTTCGGCAGCGTCCGCCTGTTCCGCAAGTTTCCGATTATCTTCGTGCATTGATACAATAAGACTCGTTTGGTGTTGCGACTCCTTCATCACTTCCGCGAGTTGTATTTGTATCTCGCTTATTTTCTGTAGGAGATCGTATGTGGACGGTGGTGTCATTAATTATTCCGTGCCTCCTTCCGGTAGGTTCGTGTTGCCGTCCTCTAGCGCCTTGACTCGCGCGGTAAGAGCGGTTATATCCGTTAATAATTTCGCGATTTCCGCGTCGGTGTATGACCGAGACTCCGTTAGGGCTTGCGTCGCTTTCGCTTGGGCGCCGTCGATCGTCTCCGCGTCCTCTAACTTCGCGCGGTCTAGATCGGTAAAGTGGCGCCTATTATCGTTAACGTGAGACGTCAGCGTTTCCGAACCGGCGCCTACGCCCGCAAGCGCTTCTTTGGCGGTAACTTCCGCGCGGACTGCGATGGACTGCGACTGTCTCGCCGCGTTCTCTACGTTCGTTACTTTCGCAGCTACTTTCGACTGCGCGGAAACCGTACGTTTCACATCCCACGTAAAATTACCGAGCTCGATCACCGGGCTTTTCTCAGGATTAAACGGATAGTCCTCAATCATTAGGACGCGAGCTTGTAAGAGAATATCGAGGGGCTCGTAAATAACCCAAACGTAGTCACCGATGTCGAAGTCGTGTAACTTAACGCCGTTTTTACGAAGTTCCTCGTACGTGACCGTAATGTTATAGTCCGGATAATCTTGTAGCGCCGCCTTCAGATTCGCGAGCAAAGTATCGTAATGATAAATCGTTTCATTCGAATATTTGTCGGCGTGCAGTAAAACGCGCTTACCCGTAGTGGGATCAACGTATTTGCCTGCGTTCGGCGACGTATAAGTTGCGGTTACGACAGGGTTATCGTCTTCATCTAGCGCGCCCACACCTTCTATATACGTCCGCACGACCGTTTCGTTAATTGATTCGCGCAAAGTATTAAGGTTGTGCCCATGCCTAAGCTGACCGTCGGTGACGCGTCCGATGCGGTTATGAACGAGCACCGTTCGCCCGCTGACCTCGTACTCAGCGTCGTAGCGCCCAAGTATTTGCAGGAATAACCGCCAGCCGGAAGCTCCGCCGAAGTTTTCGAATTCGCGCGAAGTAAACGTCCCGACAACGACAAAAGACCACCCGGTTCCGCGAAACGCATTTTCTAGCGCCTCGTTGATTCGCATGGTCTTCGTTATCGACACGTCCTGATAAACCGCGCCGAGTCCGTATTCAATTTCTTGTTCCGCCGTTACCGACTTCTCCGTAGCTCCTCCGTAGTGCTCCCGCTCATGGTCCGCTAACACGTAGGCAACACTATCGAGATTAACACGAGCATGACCGTTGAGCGCTTCGAATTGCTCCGCGTTTCGTGCGGTACGGTGTAGCGTAAAAGCGACGGTGTTTTCTTCGCTAATACGACGCCTGCGCCGGAAATCGGAGAAGTCCGTTAGGCGTTCGGTTGCGGCGCCGGGACGCATCGGAGTGACGGTGAGTACCGGAGGGGTTGCGTGGGTTACGTACATGTAACGCCTCCTTTCGTTAGGCGCCGATAAGGGCGCCATTTACGTATAATTAAAATCGACAATTACCAGACAGTAGCGTCCATGCATAATACGAATAAGTCAATGAGCGTTTGTAGCTTCTTTTCCGGCTTGCCACTTTAGAAAAGTATACGCTGTTTCAATTGAAGAGCTTTTTTCTTCATTAATTAATTTTCTTTTTCTCTCTTTCCACTCCAATATTGAGATTACTTTCTTCATAATAGTTAACCACCTCATCGTCATTTAACTCCTATGCTTTTTATTTGTATGTTAGGTATCGATGAAATATCTTGATCTAATTGTTGTTTTGCCAATTCAAGATTTTCTTTTTGTAACCTACCGTTCCAAATCTTAAACAATTCCATTACATTAGTATAAGCATTTAAGTCATTCTTCCTGTACGTACAAATAGCCGGGTACAAAAAAGCAACTACGCTTGTGTAAGGCTTAACAATAGGTGTATATGTCACTTCTTCATCTGCTAAACCGTGAACCATAGCCGCACTAAAAAACTCTAATTCGTTGAGCACATCTAAAGCCCCTAGTTTGTACAGTCTTTCTGAAAATTGTTTAATTTCTTCAGTATCCTCTTCTTTCCGAAATAAAAATACTTCGTTCATTTTCGGTGGGTTGTCAGGAAGTTCATTTTCGTGCACCTGTTTGACGATTTTTTGAGATTTAGGAATAATATTCTTAGAAAATTCACCTAAATATTCGATACTCTTTTCTACAGCAGCTCTTTTATTCTTCGTTTCCATGTCCTCTTTCATAACCCTCAGTTGTTTTAAAGCTAATAATAGGGCTATGATCATTCCTATTCCAGCAAGAAAATATAATAATTCAAATAAAGGTCTTACCAATTCAATTATTAAATATACCGTATTAATAAAATCTCCTCCCTCTCATGTCATCTACAAATTACGACATAAAAGGGAGAATTCCTCTTTTTTATTACGTCACGGTAGCGTCCTATTCTGCGTTTAGTTCTTCAATCTCCGAAGCAGTTAGCGGAGTCTTACCCTCTTCCCATTTTTCAATAATATCAACTGCATTTTCAAATTTATTATAATTTCGTCTTAAATACACATAACACTGTCTAAAGATATCTTGGGCACCCCCGCCTAATCTAGGAGCGACATTATATCTCTCTTGGAGAAAAAAAGGACGTGTATTTGACGCATCTCTATCCACGTAATAATTTAACGTGAACTCCATGCCCTTTCTACTTCCCATGACAGCATCTACTTTTACATAAGCGTCATGTACTAACATTCCGCTATCCAACTCTACATCCATCCTTAAAGCCATTTATAACACTCCCTAAGATTCAATTAGTCCTACACCTTTCCAAATACCCGGTGTACCCGAAGCTGTACATAACCATTTTTCATAACCGCCAGAGATTGGATTGCTGTTGAAAACTATCTCTCCCCTATAGTGATAGCCTGAAGTTGGAGGTCCTGATGCAGCACTTCTGGGTAAACGGTTGAACAATCGCCACGGTTGATTTCTGTACTTAAATTGGACATCGTATTCTCCATCAATTACTCCAAATTCAAGCCCTTGTATTCTTGTTTTTAAATAAGTTTCATTTTCTTCTGACTTGACAATGCCTCTTAACCTTACGTTTCTCGACCTTGTTTCTTGTGTGGCTGAACCCCCCACCTCAAAAGGATGCATAGGAGAACCGTCATTTTGAATGTGAAAATTTAAGTCTACATCGTTAACACGGAGAAGTCTTAAAGGTGTTGAATCAGCTAGGTTAGTTGTTTTCTTTCGATTTGGGTTAACTATTTCAATGTCCCCTAACACGTTTGAACAATTGACGAAATCAATTGCATTTGTTTCTGCATTTTTTGAAATAACATTGGAAATAGATAAAGAACTCAAAGCGCTAAAAACAATTTTTTTCGCATTTATATCTTTACCAATAAGCTCCCTAATTGGTAAGTCGGTCGCGTTACCTACCCAATCTGATATCCCAATAACATTAAGATACTCTCCTTCGAGATCTGTGATTGTTACGTCTGAGAAATTACGAACTCTAAACTCCTCGATAGCTTTTACTTTAGTCACCCGAACACCCTTACAATTGCGGATGTAGCCACTATACAATGCTTCATTTGCGGAATCGACATTTGAAATATCTACATCAAAGGAGCCAAACAATCTATTGGTATCCCAATCAGAAACACCTAATGCGTTGACTTCAAAAGCCACATTATTACTCCTGGACATCACATTGTTTATTTTTATTTTTTTAGATGCTAAATAGGTCCATCCTATTCCAGGTCTATTCTCTATAGCAGAATCAACTTGAAAGGCTGCTTTTTTGTTCTCTGTATAGATATTTTCCACAGTAATGTCAACGGCTCCACAAATCCTCACTCCATTAGCCTGACCTCCAACCGAGTAAATGTTCTTAGCCCGAGCGTGATTGTTGTTTCTCGTATCCAAATCAGGAGAGCAAAATGGCGGTCGTCCGTTGTTATATACAAAAGGGTTATCAGGGTTATCAATGTCATAGTAAGTGACGAAGGCTAACGTATCATCTTTACAGTTTATTCCGGATATATCTTCAGCAATCAACTCGCCCCTGCATGCATTAAAGTGTACGCCATCAGCCCAAGTATCTACTAACGTAATTCCCTTAACTTTTACATCGGTTACACCGTGAAAAATAAATCCACCTTGTGGAGTGTTCTTTGCATAACCGTTGACTACTTCTATACCTTTCACCGCAAGCGATTCTCTGTAATCACCATCTACTCTTAATCCGTAACCTTGTGATCTGCGCGAAGGGTAATCTTTCCAAAATATTTTAGGATTAATAAATTGCAAATTAGTTGAGCCCTCCCCTACAAATATCCCATTCGCTTGATCAGATTCACCCTCACCGCTATTATTGAGATTATCCATGTAAAGTACGGCTCCGGCAGAAAAATAAACTTCTATATTGTGCACGTTTATTAATTCTAACCCGCCTTTCCGAACCCCTCTCCCGATTCTAAACCAGCCATCAGGAAAATAGATGAATCCTATTTCTTTATCAACTGCATGACTGACCGCTCTTTTTATTGCTTCGTAGTCATCAGCCAGACCGTCCCCTTTAGCACCGAACCACTTAACATTTACCCCGCGATCTTCAAATTCTCGTTGAGTAGCTTCAGATAATCCAGCACCAACAGCAAGCATCGATGCACGGTTACCAAGATTAGCGGCTGTTTGTGCCAACTGCGCGGTAGTCTCTGCGTAATCCTTATCGAGCCTAGCCGGTAATGTCTCCGCCACTTCTCCGGTAACTCCGTTCACCCTACCCGCTTGTGTCTCCGCCGGCTGGTCGCCCTCTTTCAGCGCTTCGTTCAATTGCTTCGCGGTCACATCCGATTTATGAGTCGAGAGGTCTGCGCTTTCTTTCGCTTCTTTACTCCGTTTGTCTGATTCCGTTGATAGTTCGTGAATGTCGTCAATGTATTCGAGTCTCTGCGCCACTTGGCGATTAATAGGCGTATTAATTTGCGCCATATAACGTCTCCTTTACTGCGTATTTTTACGTTTTAAAAGTACAAAAAACGGAAGTCGAATTTAATCTCGAAGCTCCCGCTCGTCCCCGTAATTCTTATATCGTTCCTGCCCGGCGCGAAACGTAAATCCACCCAATTCGTGCGCTCCGTGACAGGCAGACCGTTTACCCGCGCGAACACGGTATCAATGGTTAACGTATCTCCCGCGCCAGTCGTTCCGCTGTAACGCCACACGTCTCCAGTCGTCCGATTTTCGATCGTAAGTCCGTTTGACGCGCCAGTATAATAAATACGGTAGATCGGCGCATTGTTAGGATCAAGCGGTACGTCACCGAGGTTATAAATCGCAAACGAACGTATGGTGTGGGTATACGAGAAGTCTTCGTACAACGGTATGTTGTCAGCGAATGACCAATCGTAGTCAAACGTCTGAGGATCGTCTAGGGCGCCAATAGATTCCGCAAAACCGGACGCAATCGTAAACGTAATTGTAAACTCCGCGGTGGGACCGGATTGCGTTGGAGTAAATGCTTCGTCAACCGTAACCCGCCACTGTCTCGTAGGCATCGCGTCTTGTACGACGTAAAACTCCGCGTCTTTATAGAGCGCCTTATACAGCTCCTTTTCCGCGAGGGTATAGTCGACTTCGTTAAGCGCGAAAAGCTCGCATACACATCGTATCTTTCGCTCGTTTAAGTCCCGACCCGTTACGGTAGCGCCCGGCTTTCCTTGTATAACACGTCTATATACGGTGGGGTTCGGCGATTCTACGCTAAAACTACGAACCAACGTAAAAAGGTCGGACGCCATATTAAGCACCGACCCATCATCGTATTTAATCGTGAAATTATCTTTCGTAGCCGGCACTTTGAGACGCTTGTAGACCGGCGCGAATATATCGTACTTGTATTCCATATGTGCCCTCCTTCCTACGGCGTCCATCGGTTGAGTCGGTCGACGCCCTTCGCTTGGAACTCGCTGACGAACGGCTCTAGCTGACGTCCAAGCTTACGCATATTAACGTTACCATCCCCGTCCGCCTCTTTTATAGCGCGCTCGATTCCGCCGAGTAAACCGACCATCTGCGCAAAGTAAGGCGAGTTGTCCGGTTGTGAGCCTCCGGTCTGACCCGCTTGAATCATGCGGTGAAGGTTCGCTTGCTGTGATTCCGTAAGGACCGTTTCGTTACGGAGCAAACGGACGTCTACCTCGTTAAATAATGCCGACCGTTCAAGTGATGCGCGGAAACGTTGCGTCACGTCCTCCTCCGCTTGCCCGCCGCTGTGCAGCATGTTAACAGGCGTAAACTGTCCGTAAGCGCCCGCACCTCGTTCGACCGGTCCGCCTTGGTGACGCTGGAAACGCTTCATGCCGGAAACATCCGTAGATCGACCAGCGTTAGGTGAGTTCGTTTCTTTAAACGTGACTAGCTTCGTTACAGGACGCCTAGCCTTTTCGTCGAGAGCCGCGATGGTTCCGTTATCCGTTACATTAACGTTTTTGCTAACGTCTTTACCGAGTTCCGCCGTTTGCTCGCGAGCTTTACCGGTTCCCTCTTCTATCTTCGCGTTAGTTCCGGCTTGAGCCGAAGTCTTACGGTCAATAGCGGAGGTGCCTTCGCGGTATGCGGCGTTAACTTGGTCGAGCTCGGCGGCTTCCGCATTTACGCGTTCGTTAACTTCGAGCTGTACGCCGGAAATACCTTGTAGCTCATTTTTGGCACGCTCATATTCCGCGATGTTCGCTTGGCGGCGGTTTATCTCCTCTTGCACCTCTTGATTGAGCCCACCTTGCTCGCCTACTAAGGTTTGCAACTCAGCGACCTGCTCTTTTTCTTTGCCTATCGCTTCATCGAGTAATCCAATTCCATCCTCACGGGTTCCGTTAAGACCTACTTCGGATAAAATAACCTCTGCCAACGCAGCATCTACTTCATCGATCTGTGCTAGCTGTAGCTCCACCGCTTCTAGTTGTCCTTGCTTTTCGAGCATGATGTTGTGTTCTTCCGCTTTGTTGTCTAGTAGTTTTTGCTTCGTGTCTTCTAAACCATTTAGGTGCCCTTCGAGTCTAAGCTTGGCAATTCCGTCGTTCTCTGCATCAGCTATACCAATTTGTTTCTTCGTTTCAAGTATTTCCGCATCAACACTCGCAATTAGTTCGGTAGTCTCAACGACTTTTTCCTGATGTCCGGCAATCTCTTCGGTTAACGTTTTACGCGTCTCCAAATTCTCCGCGTAATTTGCCTCGGCAATAATTCGCTGGTTTTCGAGCTCAAGGCGAATCGCCTCACGTTGTTGTTCGTTATACTCGCGAAGATGATCGGTACCACCTAATATCGCGTTGCCGTGCTCGGTAACACTTGCCGACGCGTCCGGCAGAACGCCGATTAACTCGTTATTTAAGCCGACCATCTCGTTAAGCTCTGCGTTAGAAAGTCCGGACTTCTCCGCGAGCTGGTCCTGCTCATTGCGTAAAGCTTCGATACGACTCGGGTCAATCTCGTTAGCTATCCGCGTGTTGTAGTCCATAAATAAGCCGAGCTCATCGTTTGATAGACGGGTCTTTTGCGCAAGCTCATCGTAGCGATCAAGTTGTCCTCGCAGTGACGCTTCTGACTCGATCATGGCGTTAGCATTTTCGAGACTTACTTCCGTCATTTTATCAGCTTCCATAACATACGCCGCGATCGCTCCCCCTAGCAGGGACAGTCCTATAATTAACCAACCCCCCGGACCCATAGCTGCGAATAAACCGCGAACTGCGCCCCCTAGTTTTATAATTGTCGTTGTAGCGAGCGCGATCCCCGAACTAACAGCGGCGAAATTTAACGCCATACTCACTAATTGCGGATCTAATTCGCCAAAATTTCGAACCATATCCGTCGCGCCGTCGATTACTTCCCGAACCGCGGGCAGATACTCTTGCCCTATCGAAATACCAACGTCCGAAAGAGCGGACTTAAGCGCGTCAAACGCCCCTAACACCGTGTCATTTTGCGTGTCTGCCATTTGTTGCGCTGCGCCCTCGGCATTACGTAGACCGTCCGCATATTCAGCGAGGCTGTCTTCGCCTTGTTCGAGCAACGCGATAAATCCTGACGCGGCTTCTCGTCCAACTAATTGCGCCACGGTTTGCGTCTTTTGTGCTTCCGTCATGCCGTCAAGCTTCTCGTTTATGTGACCGATTAATTCCGGTAGAGGTTTCATAGCGCCGTCGGCGGTCGTAACTTCGATGCCGAGATCTTCCATAGCTTTCGTTGTCTGACCGGTGGGATTGGCGAGAGAAAGTAACGCCGCACGAAGCGCGGTGCCTGCTCGTCCGCCTTGTATCAGGTATGTTATCGTAAAGGTTTTTTATCCTCTACTTCCGGGGCTTTCGCCCATTGGTTATTGACCGGTCTTTTCCGGTCCGGCTCAGCGTACATTTTCGTCTACATGAGACGTTGGAGACTCTTGGGAAGGTTTTCGCTATCATATCGCTCACTTCCTACGCGTTACAAGGACGTGTGATCCACGCCCTCACGGTATTAGCATATGTCCACTATTTTATGTTGTAAATCAGTAGGAACCTCAATCCAATTATGAGATTCTTGTTTACTGTGACAACTTCTACATAAAGTAATTAAATTATCATGGTCATTAGCTTTGTCCATGTCATCAAAAAAGCGCCACGGTATAATGTGATGTACGTCATGCCTACGTTCAAGTTGCCTCGAACCACATTCTGCACAAACATAACCGTCGCGCTCTCTTATTTCTTCTGCTATTTGTGCCCAATTAACTCCTCTATGCGGGTCTGCTCCGCCTCGCCATGTAGGACTGTTTTCGCCTGATCTATTCTCCGACAACCAATACGCATAACATTCACTTCCACAAAACACTCTTTCTCTCACAGCGCTAGGTTGTCTTTCCACATCTTCTTTACATACCTCACAAGGAATATTCACTTTAGACCACTTATAACTGTATTTTCCTTTATTGTAGGATATATAAGCCTGCCTGCATTTTACAGAGCAGAAGTGTTTGTGTTTCCCTTTTTTCATTTCGTTAGGGGCTCTCTCAAAGGTTTCTCCGCAGTGATCGCAGGCACAGTTAACCACTTTTCTCTGAGAAACACCTCTACATGTGTGCGAACAGTATTTACGATCAGAATGCTTACTTTCAAAAACATTAGAACATATTACACACGTAAATGGTTTATAGTATGATCTGGTTTTACATTCTTGCGAGCAGAATTTCTTTAATTTATATTTGGACTCAAATTCAGTAGAACATTGTTGACATTGTTTTAACATAATATGCCCTCCTAGACAAATAAAAGAAGCGGACACTTAGCCTCCACCGTTTTTCCCCAATTCTTCGAAGTAGATCGCTCTACTAAGCGGCAATAAGATTACCGGCATCCGACATTTTCGCTATAGCTGTTGCTGTATCCTCGATATCTAAACCTAATGCCGCCGCTACCGGAGCGACGAATTTCATCGCGTGACCCAACTGAGGTAGGTCCGTATTTGCGCTCGTCATCGTTTCTACGAGTACGTCAACGGCTCTTCCCGTCTCATCTGCGGACAATCCGAATCCCGTCATAATATTCGATACGATATCCGCGGAACTACCTAAGTCTAATTGCGCCGCGCTTGCGAGGTTTAATACGCCCGGCATTGACGAAATTATTTGATTTGTGTCGAATCCTGCCATCGCGAGGTAGCTCATGCCCTCCGCTGCTTGTTGCGTTGTAAATCGTGTCGACCGCCCGAGCGATCTCGCGGTATCTTCAAGCGCCGCGAATTCTCCGTCAGTAGCGCCCGTTATCCCTTTAACTCGCGCCATCCCCTGTTCAAAGTTTGCCGCCATCGCTACGGACGTCCCGATCGTTGCCGTTACACCCGCAAAAGCCGCACCGGATATTTTCTGTATCGTACTTATCGACGCCGACGCTTCCTGCGCTTTTGCCGACATTTGGTCCATGTCCTGTTTCGCCGCTTCTGCTCCGCGTCTGAAATCATCGTTCTCTAGTCGAAGCCTTGCGACAATATCGCCTGCATTCGCCATTTTCGTCCTCCTTCCTTACATAATTGACGCGAGAATATTACGCGCTTCCTCGAACTTTTCGCGATCGAATGTCGCTTGAGTCCGTACGCCTGCTTCTCGCATTAAATTCCGTCTATATTCCGCACTATCTTCGTCTCCTAGCGCTCGATTGTTCGTTGACAAAAACGACTGTTCCGTTTGTAAACGATCAATAGCCCGAAGTCTGCGCTTGGTGGCGAGAATTTCGGGAAGGTCAACGAAGTAGTATTCGTTTTCAATTTCGTATTGCGTCACGCCTAGAATAAGCGCGGATTCTATTAACCATTGCTCAACGGTGAAGTCGCCTGCTCCGGTACTGGATTCGTCTTCTCCGGCAACAGGCTCTTCACGTTTTTTAACGTGCTTTGAAAATCGTTAGCCTTGACCGTTGCAACTAAGTAATCAATAACCTCGTTTACGCCCGCGTGTTCGTCGAGATACTCGCGATCTATCTCGCTTAACACGGCTACGACGTCGTATAGCTCGTTGAGGTTATGATGAAAAATCACCAACGCCGTTTGATAGAAATCTTCTTGCGGCGTCAACATTAACGAAAAGATGTTACCTGGTAGATTCTGAACGTAGTCCTGCATTTTTTTGTACTTCTTATAAGTCAGTTTCTGCGCGTCCACCCGTTTATCGCCGAGCGTTAGAGTAGTTTTCTTTTGTAGCAGAGCCTTAAAGTCCATCGTCTTCCCTCCTTAAAAAAGCAAGGGCTTATTCGCCCCCGCCACTTCCTGCGTCTTCAATTGATACATCGCCAAATTTAACTAACGTCCCGCCCTGTTCAGCGTCAACAAACGCCATAAACGTAATGTTAGCGATACGTTCGTTCTCACTGTCGTAGGTGTACTCGATGTTAGCCATCGCGCCTGCAAGCGGTATCGTAACGTAGTCATTCGGCGTTGTATTCGGATCGATTGGCTTAATTACGAGAGACTTGGCGTTTGCCAGTAAGTCATAACCCGCGAGTCCGGACACCGTTAGCAACTTCTTATCTCCGACTTCCTTGTACGTGCTGTTTGGCATAACCGTACTTAGCTTCTTGAGATCATTTAACGCGAAAGGTACGGTCACTTGCGCAGTTAATCCGTTAACAATCGACTTAACCGGCGTATTAGCGTACTGATCGACCGTCACGTCTTTTTGCGTATAGGCTAGTTGTAGATTGACACCACCCTTTGTAATGCCGAAATTAACGAGGTCTGACCCTTCCCCGTAGTCTACCGTAGCTGCGCCAATAGGCACGTTAATGCCTCGCTGATTGTCTGCCATTTATAAAACTCCTCCTCGGATAATCGTATTGAAATTCATTGAGTAAATCGGCTGGTTGTTGTCATCCGCGCCAATATAAAAAGGCGCCGAGCCCACCGGTCGAATAATCGATAGTGAGTCAGCGCCAACCTGTACGTCTCTTCTATTTTGTAATGCGCTAAATATTTGATAAGCCCGCGCCTCTGCTTCGGGATCACCGTAAGGTTCACCGCGCACTAATATCTGAAACGATGGCTCTCGCTTGCCCGTCCACTCATCGTAAGTCCCGCCGGGGTGAATCGTTACTGAAGCGCAACTCGCCAGCACGTGCTCGCCCGTAGGCGGTAATTTATTCGCGTAATACTGACCGGGTACTTCCGCTCGGATAAACGTTATTAAGTCCATCACACGCATTAGCCAATCGCCTCCTTGACCGCATTCGCGATGTCTTTCATATAACGCGCTCGCTCGCCCTCTAGTGGTCGGCTTAGATACTTCGAACCCACGCTGTACCCACGATAGGAGCCCGGCGATGATACTTGTCCGTCGCCCATATATTCATGCGTCCAAAGAGCGTAATTAAATCGTCCATACCCGGCGCTATTTTCCGTCGCAGAAAATGATATCGTACCTTCCAACGCACCGCTCATACTCCGCACACTCTTCGCCACTTGCCGTCTAAGCATTCCGGAATCTACAGGCGCTATATTCTGCGAGATTAGCGCGAGGTCATCGATCGAGTCCGACATCTTACTTTGCGCGGCACGTTGTCCGGCGGCAACCGAGCGGTCGAGATTAGCGAGGAATTGCGAGCCGTCAAATTCGAAACTCATACGAGCACCTCCGTTGATATCGGCTTTCCGTTAATCATCCGTTTCACGTTGATGCTCATCGGTTTACGCGTGATTTCGACTCCGAGCTCGTTTTTAAACGTGACACTATCGGAGTAACGGATGTCCGCGAGCTTATCAAACAGTATCTTCGCCTCGGCGACGGTCGTCTCTGCGTTATTTAGTCCGCCGGTCTTCGATACCGTAAGCTTCGAGCCTTCGTCCACCCGGCAAGATAACGTAAAAGTTTCGGCAGGCCTCGGATTACCCCAGTCGTCTACGCCACCAGCGCGGTTTATCGTTACTTCATTTCGTAAAGGTACGATCGCCACGCTACAACACCGTCCATTTCACTTGCTTACCGCCTAGTTTCGGTAAGTCCGCATTCTCAGGGGATTCGTTAATTAGATCGTAAACTTCCTGACCGATGAACGATTTCATAGCCGCTCCGCCCGGCGTCTTAACGTTGTTCTCCTTAAAAGTAAAAGAGGCGACCCCTGTCACGGAGAAGCCTGCGATGCCGTGCTGTTGTAACCGGTTTGTATCGTTAAATACTACGGACAGTCCCGCGGCAAATTCGTAAACCGCTTCGTCCGGGATGATGTACTTCCGCCAAATCCCCTCGCGCGTGCGATATTCTTTCTGAGCAAATTCGGTTCTGAGCGTGCGTTCCGCGACGTTTACAATCCGTTGTTTTTTCGTTTCGTCCGCTTCCGCCCAGTCCTCATTGTCGATAATATACGCGTTAATATAATCTTCCGCGCCTTGTAGAGTTACCGCCATTCAACCGCCTCCTTCGTTATTTTGCGGAGGTCTTACGTTTAGCTGGCGCCTTTTTCGGGGCTGGCTTCGGTGGTTCCTCCGCGGGCTTGGTTTCCTCTAGTCGTTGTAGATACGAAGGAGTAAGCGCATCTAACTTCGCTATTTCCTCCGAATCCTTCGTTTCATACTCGCCGAAAAAGTTAAACTCGACTTGCTTTTTGTCTATTTTGACGGAATAAAAAGGATTTGCTTTATATTTTGCCACTAAGCGCCACCCTCACCTTTAAGCGCGTCAATCTCCGCCTGTAAAGCGTCGAGTGCATTTTGAAGACCGTTAACGTTTGCGATGTCGTGTGTATGAGTAGCCGGAGGGAAAGTCGAAGGCTTGCCGGTTATGCCCGACCAAGATACCTCGATTTCTCCGCCGCCTGACGCCTCTTGTAACGCTTTTAATAGATCTCCTAACTTTAGATCGTTTGCCACCGGCATAGATAAGTTAATTCGTTGCGCGTCTTTTTCGGAAATCGGCACAATATCGTCCTCCTTCGTTTTAAATCGTTAAGGGGCGCGAAGCCCCGTTTATTAGCCTACGCTAGTTGAGATATTTTCGAGAATAGCAATCTTTTCTTTTGCGTTTTTAACTGTAACCCCATATTCACCACGGATTTGACGTGACACGTAGTCAGCACCTGGCAAAGTAGCATCCGTATCGTAGAGAGCACGGGTTTGTAGTGGGCTTAATGACAAGATAGAGCGGTCAAATAACGCAACTTTATTTTTAGGGAAGTTAGGGTCAACAATTACAGTCGCCTCATTTCCGCCTGTAATATCAGACACAAACGTCGAGATGCGGTGTCCAGTCGCTTGGTCAGTACGCTCCGTACGAATAGAATCTCCTGCTAGTTTCGAGAATTGACGCGCGCCAGCCGTATTCGTAAGGATTGTATTCACATTTCCGCCGCGCTGGTAAACCTTCTCCATTAGATCGTTTACTTTTTTCGCGCTAATCTCTTCACCACCTAAATTCTCTTTAGCCGAACCTTTTTTGTCCGCAAAATACAGAAGACCTCCCGTCATAGAAGGAACGCCGCGAGTTCCAGACAAACGACGACCATAAATTAACCAATCGTTCATTTCACGCGAAAGTTCTTTCATACGCAACTCTACCTGATATTGCAATTCGTTTGTTACATTATGAGTATTAACAGCTTGTTGAGTATTAGCTACTGCTGCATATCTTTCGATAATTTGCGTGTAGTTGTAATCAGTGTATCGATCATGCGACTCATCCTGACCTGGACCAGCGCCTTGTAATTGAGGACGAGATACAATTCTAATTTCATCGCCTGCTACAAGAGCAGCGGATGGAGTGTCATCAAAACCACGTTCTACAGTGACAGAATCGCCGTTAACTGCGGTTACTTTCATATACTCTTCACCAGCAACTAGTACTGCATTGACACGGAACTTCTCTCCGTCGGATTCAATAACGGATAAAACCGTTTCAGCATCATCTACGCTAGACGCGAGGTTAGCGCGGTTAGAGTTAAGGTTATCTGACATCCACTCGTATTTTGTTTGCGTTAAAGGCGCTCCGTTAATTCCTACCAAACCTAGAAGAGTAGGTGCGTCGTCGATAATTAAAGAAATACCTTCTTCTAATGATCGTACCTGATCTTGAAAGTCGTATGTTTTTACCATTGCCATTTGTTAGTTCCCCCTAGTAAATTGTTTGATTTTATTACTTAACTCAATAACCTTGCTCATATTTTTACTTTTTTTAGCCTCGTCAAGTTGGGCTTCGAGCGTTTTTACTTCTGATGGCGCTCCGTGATTACTTGGTCCGCCAATTTGTTTTTGTTCGACTTTTGGTTGCGCAACTAGAAACGGTTTATTTTCAATCAGCGCGGATATTACCTCATCGATTCCCGCAACGCCTTCATCAGTCACTTGCACCGCGGATAAGTCTGCCAGTGCGTGCGCGTCATCGATATAAGAAATTCCGGCTGCTTGCGCCTTAGTGATGAACGCATTTTTAACCTTCTCCTGCTCGACTTGCTTTTTAAAAGCTTCTAACTGTCCAGCAAGTTCCTCGCGCTCACTCTCGTATTTCTTCGCTAATTCTTCGGCTTTCTCTTTCTCGGACATCTCCGCAAGCCTTCGTTCTTCCGCCTGTTTCTCAAACTCGCTTGCCTTCGCCTTTACGTCGTCATAGTCTGCGTATTTTTTCTTTTCGCGTCCTAAGCGGTCTGCGATCATCGCGTTTACTTCTTCTTGTGTGAACGTTTTTGTTTCCGGCTTATTTTCCGGTTCCTCAACCGTAGTTTCATCGTTCACCTTCGCCTGTGCTTCTGTAGCTTCGATTTGTTCCGTCTCTTCTATTGCCATGTCCTACCTCCCGCTTTAAGCCCGTCGGCTATTAAATAATTGCCCGTAGCTTTTTACGCCTTCAACGTTTGGGCATGTGTTAAATACTTAAAATCTCTCCGGTTGTCATGCTGCTAAAATCTTCGTCAATCATCGGATTACGTTCACCCGTCGCCAACGCCCGTTGCGCTAATTCATCCTTTGCGATCGCTTCTCCGCGTATTTCCTCAGGTAAGATGTCCGGATTACGGATAACGCTAAACGTGTGACGGCAATTCGGATGCCAAATCTGCTGCGACGCTTTTAGCTCGTCATAAGTCGGGTAATCACCGGGCGCTTCCGCTGTTAACCGCATGATCGTCCCCTCGTAAAATCGGCAAGCGTCGATAGCGCCGTGACTCGATATAACCGCGTAGAGAGCACCGCGCATAATACCTTCGTTCATATTCGCTATATCATATATTTCCGCCATCTTCGTTCGAGACAGCATGTCTACGTAATGCCCCGGCTTCCACCGTCTACCGCCCGCGTCTATAATGCCGGTATCGATAGCGTCGGCTAACTCTACTTGTAGCTTCGCTAAAATATCGGCTCTTAACGTCTTTCTGCCGTTTACCCCTGCCGCCATGTTTTCGCGTATAGACTCGCCAGTTACGTGACGTACAACCTGCTTCGTTCGGCGGTCGATATTTTGTGTAACTGCAAGCAAATCCTTTTGCGTATCGAGTATTGCGTCAGCTATCGCGTTATCATTGGCGCGGTTGAATCTTACTATACCGCCTGCCTCCGATAAGCTACGCGCATCTCCTAGCGTTATGATGGCGCGCTCCACGCCTTGTTGCGCCGCAATCGGTATATTTGTTTCCGCCCATTTCGCGCTATCAGCGTCTAGTTGCTTTAGTTGGCGCGAGACATTTGCGAGTGCTGCGGCTGACTGCTGGCGCGACATATCCGTAACGTCCAATCGCTGTAACTCGTTGAGTATGCGGGACGTCGCCGTCTTGTATGCATTAGCTAGTTCGGCGGTCTGCGCTTGGTAACGAGGCTTTTCGCGGTTATAACGATTACTCATCCGCTACGGGCTCCGGCAAATTAAAAATAGACGCATCTACCGTTCCGTAAGCGTCCTCTTCGTCCTTTTTAATTCGCGCGATAACTTCCGTGGCTTTCTCGTCGTCAACGTCGTCTTGCTTTTTGATCGCGCTTCGTACGTCTAAAGTCGGCTTGTTACCGGTACGGATCGCCATAATTTCGGCTTCTTCCTTCTCGTTACGAGGTAAGCCGTCATTCCATCGTATTTTTGGGTAAACCGCGGTATACGGCTCAAACCCCTCTACGTCCTCGTTCGCGTAATTATCGAGCTCCATCGCAGTCCACACCGCCTCGCGCAGTGCCTTATCGACGTGGACGCGAATTCTCTTAACCTTGGAGAGTATCGGCATAAACCGCGCTCGGATAGCCGCACCGTCCGTGTGAGACGTGCCTGTTCCGCCTTTATCGCCGGCGGTGATCGTTGTGCCGAATAACCACTGCGGGGTTTCCGACATTTGATAGACTAATCCGAGCAAATAGTCGAGCTCCTTAAAAGCCGCGTCTAGCTGACCGTCCCACGTCATATATCCAGGTGTAGCATCGTTCTCCTCTATCGGAATATATTTACCACCAAATTGTACCGAATCTCCGTGCGCCCCTTCTAAGTCAGGACCATAAGCAGTCGGATCGCTATGCTTCCATAAGATGTAATCAATCTGTACAAGTCGATCTTGTATCGCAGCTAAAACGGATTCTAGCTTTTCAACTCCGCTTATCCCTTCCCACGTTTCATCCGTTGTTTTATACGGCGCGTGGTGTACGAGAATCCGTGGAACTCCCGTAAACTCGACGTCTGATTCTCGACCAGTATTGACCGCATCTCCAATTCGATAAATTGTAATCGGCACGCCATATTTAACGTCTACGCTTCCCTCGGAAAATTGAAGCTTGTACCGTGAGTGTTGGATTTCGCCTGGCACATGACGCTCAACAACGAGATAAGGGATTTCGTCTTTTCCTGTTTCAACCCACTCTACATATGCGATATTGACCGCCTTAAACTTCTTCGTTGATCCGCGTGAAAGCTCCGGGAACACGTAAGATGGATTCTGCGACTCAATTATCGGCTCTTTAGTGACACCGTCGGGTATCTCCGTAAGCTCGCTGAAATCTTGGCGGTAATCGAAATACGTCTTATAAAACGCATCTCCTCGGAAACCGTTGCCGACCGTCGTTTCATGTACCATCTGCGCGAGGTCGTTTTCCTCTACGATACGGTTCATCGCGACTTGTTCCGGAGAGTTGTCGGGCTTACCCGTCTCAAATACCGGCGCTTCCCCGACGAGCATGTCCGCGGGTTTTGTAATAAGTACGTCCATTAAGTTAACCGCGATGTACAACTTCTCTAATTGAGGCGCGGCTGGCGTGTCTTTTAAAATATCGCTAGCACGGTCGAATACTTCGTAAGTCTTACCCGCGAATATCTTGCGACCTCGCTCATATTTCGCCAAACGTTCGATAGAGGACTCCGGCGGAAATTGTGCGCCTGTTTTAAATATGCCCGCCATTATTCCGCCTCCTCTTCGTTTAATTGCGCTTCTAATTCCGCAGTTTCTTTTTCGATATCTTCGTTAGAGTCTGCGCGCGAATCAATTTCTTCTACGACAGTCTTATCCGTTAGCATTCCGTGCTTGCGATACCATAGTTCAATTGCTTTCGTAGACGGCTGAGTTGCGTCGATTAGCTTCATATGCTGTTTATAAACCGTCGTAAGATGGGATTTAAAAAACTCGTCTGCTAGAATTGCCGAATAAGCAATATAATCTGGATTTTGCGTACGCCATTCATAAATTGTGTTTCGCGTTACCCCAACTTGCTCCGCTATTTGATCGTGAGTTTTCTGCATTTCGGTAGGGGCAAGTTCTTTTTCTACGACTAACAAAGCGGCTAAACGTTGCTGACCTGTTAAGGACGCTGCTAGTTGTGCTTTCGTCTTTCTTGGCATTGGTTAACCTCCTTTCCTGAGTAATCACAAATAAGCGGGCTTTGTAATAAGCCTCGCTCGCGGTTTCTTACCTATGGATACTGCCATTTCGAGTCCATCGGGTAAATCATCGTGCCAATTTGATCCGTAACGTTCGAACTGCTCTAATAGCAATTGATGGTCGCGTTTAAAAAGGATATTTCCGTTTTCGATATCAGGTAAAAGTGCTTCTATACGCAATTCCTTTCGCGATCGTTGCTGAATGTTCTTAACGCGGTTATGTGCGGGATAACCGATCGTCTTTAGCGCTTCTCGCAACTTATGTACGAAAAACTCCTGCGCCATCTGCGACTCTGCTGCGATACCGTCCGGCTGGAACTGCGCAACCTTTCCGACTATATCCCGCATAAATACGTCCGGGTGAACTCGTTCTCCATACGCGTCAACTACGTAAATCTTCCCGGTCTTTTTATGCTTTGCTACCGTTATACAGGCGGAGTAGTCGCCTCGTTGTTTACCCATCGCAAAGTCTATTCCCATATAAAAATAATAGTCGCGGTGTGTGAAATTAATATCGCCAGCATAGTACGTAAATGACTCCGGCTTAAATATCTGCGAATCTTCGTCGATTGGATTATTCATAAACTCCGTATTAAAGGCGCGCATGCCAATGTTTAATTTCTCAATCATTAGCGCGGGCATCGGAAATCTATTTTCCCAAAGTACCTCGACGCCCTCGTCCATGTCCGCCTTGTTCTCGTTGTAGTACGAAATTGCCGCTTTCGCGTTTGGCGTTGATAACGCGTCCTCCGATTCATCTTCAAGCATTTCCTCTATCTCTGCGTCGCTCGGTTCGTACTCTTTGTAAATACGCTCAAATTCCGCCCATAGATCTCTACGCTTTGGCTGACTGATTAACGCGGGAAAACTATTTCGGATAAAGTCGCGCCGTTCATTTAAGACGTAGTTTAAAAGACTGTCAAAGTGGACTAGTGTACCCATAAAGATAAACGCGGTCTTAGTAGGATCGCCCGCCGGCATTAAATCTTGGTTGAGCCAGTTTTTCGCTTTTGCCCGTAGTTCTGGCGTGTTATTCGAGTCTAATGACTCTAAATCATCCAATAAAACTAAGTCAGGTCGCTGCGAGCCGTTACGGAACCCTCGAATCTGCGTTCCGAGCGACGTCGCTTCCATCTTGATTCCGGTCGTAGTAACAAACGCGGTTTCCGAGTCTTTTTCGTTGCGCGTCTTCTGTTCGTATAATACCTCGCCAAAGTCCTCGCGTAATTTCAGATTAAACTTAAGCTGTCCCGCGACCCACTTTATAAATTTAATCGACCCTGCGTTAGTCTCCGATATAATAAGGATCATTCGGCGCTTTTGATAGACGATCTCATGCACCGGAAACGCGTTTGATAGATACGCTGACTTAGCATGACCACGCGAAGCTGCCCACGCGATTCTAGCGGTCTTATTACGGTTCGATACCGAGTCTAAGATCGACGATAGTTTTCGGTGGAAGTCCGGCGCGTCGTTAAGGTCTACCGCGGTCGTCGGCACCAAGTTATCGGGATTGCCGGGGTTGCGTGCTTCCGAAAAGTATTCGTAGAAAAAGTAAAGCATATCGACCTCAGCGCGGTGAATACGTTTAAGCTTCGTCAGCTCTTCGCGATACTTCCGCATTTGGTCAACGTGATAGTCGGTATGTTTCTGCGCTTTAATTAATTCGATTAATTTTCGCAAGTGCGCTTCAAGCACGTTTATACGTTCCTGCCGCGCTTCACGATTAAGCTCCATCGGCGTCCCTCCCGTTAAATTTTGTGCGCGTAGTCATCGACAAACTTGCGCCATTTATACGCTGCTTCGTCTTTCTCGCGTGCTGTCTCCGCCTTTCCAATATCGGCGCGGAGTCTACGTACTTCTACGCCATATTTAGCGGCACATACCGAGGAGCAGGCGCAGGGCTTCGTAACTGGTCCCGTTTTCGAGACGCAGGTATTCGTTGATAAATCGGTCATAGCGTTTCCTCCCTGTTTTTCGCTTTGTATTAGCGTTCTTATGCCGTTCTAGGGTGTTTGTACCTAAAACCGCGTAAAAGCGTTATTTACAAGCGTTTATAAAGCGTAAAATTAACGTTCGTTTATTTCCGTCTTAATTTCGCTTGACTTCCGTCTACCTGCGCGCATATACTTAACAAAACTAACGTAAAGGTGGCGTTAATATGAACGAAGTGTCTGCGATTAAAGATAAACGCAAAATAAACCGCATGAAAGCGTCTTTACACGGTCGGAACCGGCTTCTTTTTATTCTCGGCATTAATACGGGACTTCGCGTTTCTGATCTACTCGCGCTAAAGGTCGGTGATGTTCGCGGGCAAAAAGCCGTAACGATAACCGAAGTCAAAACGAGCAAGTCGCGGCGCTTCGTTCTTAACTCCGCCGCTGTATCGGCAATTAACGATCTGGTTCCGGTAAAAGCTAACGATACCGACCCGCTATTTCCATCGCGCAAAGGTACCGCTTCTATCTCTCGCGTGCAAGCTTACCGCGTATTAAACGAGGCAGCGGCTAGGGCGGGCGTTAACGGTAAGATCGGTACGCACTCGCTACGTAAGACTTGGGCTTATCATGCTCACAATGGCGGTGTTGATATTACCTTAATTATGAAAGCTTTAAATCACTCATCGCCAAGGGTTTCTCTGAGATATATAGGGATTGAACAAGAAGATATTGACAACGTTTATATTAAAAATAACCTTTAAGCTACGTCGGCTCTATCTGCTAATTCCTCGATTAATTTCAGTTTTTCTATAAACGACTTTTCCACTTCTTTAGGTAGTTGTGTGATAAGTCTATAAACTGACACTTTTGTAACACCTTGGTCGTCAATTAATTCCTCAACTGGACCTCTTAAGTATACTATAGACAGTTTTTCAGTGCAGGGTAAATATTTCTCAATCATCGCAGGTATACTAGATGTCCAAAAGGATAACTTAGCATCCATCCAATGGTCTCCTTCCGCTAGAATGAAGTCAGGTTTCCATTTACCTTTACCGTACTTGGTATAATCCCAACCCAACTCAGTTAAAATGTCACCCAATATCTTCTCAAACTGATGCCCTGCCCTCCTTGCGTTATTACCTTGCCTAATCTCATCATAGTCTATTCCAGATTGTCGTACAGCTTCTGCCCAACCTCCAAAGCGATACTCAGCAGCTTTTGCGTAGTTATGAAACTCGCTTAATACGCAACTTAAGGTAATGTTATCTCCCCTACCGTGCCTATCTCTAATAAATTTTATTACATCTGATTTTGTTATTTTCGTGGACGATTCAGATTTTCTGCGTAAACCGGGCTTAAGTACTTCCTCATAATCAAAGCCTGCTAACTCTACTGCCTCCCTCCACGAACCAATATGAAAACCAGCGGCATCGTGGAGAGACTTAAACTCTTCCGACACAATTCCTGCACTTAACGGCTTACCCTCAGCTTTTCGACCGCGAATTTCTTCTACAATCTTTTCAGTGGTCCAACTTCGGCATGCTAAAACATTTTCATACTCCAATCCTAAAGCTTTTTCTACTAACTTCCGCCAAGAACCGAATCGATTGAACGCTTGACGATAAACACCTCCATGATTACGGTTAATATACCTAGGAGACAGTGGCTCCCCGTTTTCGTAGATCCTCTGAATCTCATCGATTACTAATTCGTCAGTCCATCGTCTTACTTTCGTCAAATTATCGCTTCCTTCCACGAAAAATAAGCCGCCATATAGATGACGACTGACCGTTATTATTTTTGCGCTTATTTTAAGCGTCTTTTTAGCGTGCTGTGAGCGTTTATATGCCGAGGGGGGTCCGTTTATATTAAGCGCGGAGTAAAGACGCACAGAGACGGTGAGAATACGATATAAATACGGATGCCCACGGAGGATACATCGGACGGTTAGCTAGAGAGTGCCTCCGAGGTTACACCCCCGATTCAAAAAATTGTGCGCAAGTAGCGTACGGCAGGCTCAGGGATTATCGACCACCCCGTTGGGGGTCACGGTGCCGCCGCGAAATTAGCGAATACTTATGCAAGATTTGCGAATAACGAACGTAACAAAATTAAGTTGTGTTACATTCGGCTTTCGGCGGAACCCTTACGTTTCAAGCCTTTCGCTTCCCCTTCGTTTCCTTACGCTTTCAACTTCGTTTATACAACGCTTAAACCGTTGATCTACCGTTACTTTACGCAGAAGAACGATGTATAAAATACTGCATAAAGTTTCCGCTGACCCCCGAAGTTTCGACGACCCTTCCACAGCAGGCAGGCGTTGCTGGCGTACGGTACCGCGTACCTATATCCGTGTGGCATACCGTACGTATCCGTACGATCCCCGTTGCCTACCGTCAACATAGCGCACCCTATCATAGCCTACGACGTGTGTCTTCCTATTAATAGGCGTAAGTATCCGCGAGCATAAACGCCCCTCACACGCGGTAATAACGTGGTGGATACGAGCCTATATGTACATGCGTCTATAACCGTCAGTATATCGCCCTAATATCGCATATAGACCGTTGACATATCGTATTATGCCGTGCTATACTGTACGTACGACGAGGAGGCGGTTAGTATGTTTAGAGCGATTATGAAAGCATTTCAGATTGGCGGCGATATTAAGTCCGTAGGTAAAGGGCGCTATCACAAGCGTATAATGGGACGCGCCGTGAGACGCCCTATCAACCGTAAGATTAACCGCTGGTTCCGTTGACCGGCGGTTTTTCTATTTAAACGGAACACCGTGCTCATCTGACGTAAGCTTAACGTGTGAGTCCGTGATGATTACGGTGGCGTGCGGGTTGGCGTTCTCTTTTAGCCACTTCGCGATTTCCTCTGCATGCTTGATTACGTTATCGTCCATTTTCATCGAATCACTCCTCGTATTTTATCTTGCGCGGTGTAATACATAAACTTAGCGTAAGCCATCGGAAACTGCGCCCAAAAACGTAACTTAGGAGTGTAATCCCCGTAGCCGGCGAACGATTTGCTTTCCGTGACAAACCAACGTGATAATTCGATCATAGCGACCTCCTTCGAAAATGGCGAGCGGCGCGGCGGCTAACATTTTCCTTTGCTGCGCATGCTCTTTTCTTTTATAAAGTTCTGTCGCGGTTTCTATATGCTTAGGAATGTGATCTTCATGACGACAGCTGAGGGAAGCGATCTTCTTCCCGAATTGCACTTATCCTTTAACGTTCGCAATTACTTGTTTGTTATTATTACGTTTGTTATTACAAGTTCGTTATTATTACCGTCACTATACGGTGATTTACCTAAGTCACTATATAGTGATTGACCTAAGTCACTGTACAGTGATTAACCCCCTATTACCGCCATCCTAGCTCGAATCTCCCCGTCACTCAGCTCGCTATAATACTGCGGAAAGTACAGCTTCTCCCGCTTGTTCCCCGTATAATCATACGTAGTCTTAAGCAGTCCCACCGCTTCCAGCACGTCCACTAGCGGCGCCACCCGGTTCCTCCCGATGCCTGTTTCCCGCGCTATACGGTCGACACTCGTAAATGCGCTCATATAGCGGTCGTTGTCCGGCTGCCCGTTTACATTCGCGAGCAGGTACGTATAGATCGTAGCCGCAGCGCCATAGCCTCGGTTGTATTCCATCGCGATAGGCAATAACCGGCGCCACATGTCATGCGGAACCTGCCCGTTGCCGCCCTTCCGTAGCGCTTTCGCCTTTCTAGCCTCGGCTTCCTGCGCTAGATGCGTAAATTGCCCCGTTTTCCTCGTCATCATTGATCCGCTCCCTTAGAATTATCGTTTGTAGCTGCTTAAAATAACGTCTATTTTGCGTCCTTGTAATCGTTTATCCATTCAGCCTGAATTCTTTCCGCTCTCACGACGTCTTCTTCGCAATCGCCCATGTTCCAAGCCAGAGTTATCTGATCGGCGTACCACTCGTTTAGAAGCTCCATAAATACGTCTTCTTTCGTTCGCGCCGCCTTCACCCGCGATCGCCTCCGTACTCATCCAGCGCCTTTTCTAGCGCTTCTGTGCGGTCATATTGCCAGAATTGCCGCTTCGTCGTCGTATGAAGTCCGGTACAAATAAACCGCTGACCCGCGGCTTTAAGGTGGTTGTACATATTCGTCGAGTAGCAGTAAAAATACGCGTTAGTTCGCCCCATTTACATAACCTCCGTTGAATTATCGTTTAAATATAAGCGCAAAAAAGACGCCCTATTTAGGCGCCATGTCTTTCATTCCTTTTGCGATAATCCTTGCGTACTTCCTCGTAGTGAGTCCGATGATCTTCACTAAGTAAGCTTCATTTCCCGTCAGTCGGTACATATATCGATAATACAACCGTCTCATCGCGCCAACTCCTTCGCTTTATATTTCATAGCCGGATTTCCGTAGTCTATCGCGAAAAGCTCTAGGTAAGTTGTCGATAATACCTGCATCGTATAAGAGACAACGCGCTGCTAACGTTTGAAAAGATGCGGCTAAGTTACCCTCCGAAATGAGCGTCAGTATTCGTCCAACTCTTTCTCCGTGTATACCTCCGTCACCCAGCACGCCAATCGCTTCTAATACCTTCTCATTCGACCATGATCCGTGGTACCTTTCGAAAGCCTCCGCCGCTTGATCGTATGATACGTTATGTTGCTCGCTTGTCTGCGCAATCAACTCGTTTACCGTCATTCCGCAACCTCCTCCGCTTCTGTCGGCGGTAATTCAACGACCAATATCCGCGCAGGTCCTTTATAGTCGTAGCTAACCGAATAATCACCGTGAGCATTCTTCGTTGTTAACGATAGATCAGCGCTGTCCTCCAACTCTTCAAGCTCGAAGTAGCTAGCAGTTTCTCTCCTCCGCGCCAACTCTGCGACTAAATCAGCAGTTTGGAACGCTTTTAGTAGGATTGTAGCGTCTTTACTACGAATTCTTCCTAGATTCGCTATATCCGACATGTTATCGTCTCCTTCGAATTGGTTCGTATTACCTCTTTTAATCGAACGTGTATTCGTGTATGATAATCGTAAACTTACCGAAAGGGGCGTACTCGCCGATGAAACCTTACGATGATTACCTATCGCCATTCCCCGGCTTCGACGACCTCCACGTCGACGACAGCATCGAGCACACCATACGCGCCTACGTCCTGACCCGCCTGACTCGCGACTACCTACATAACGTAGCCGATAGCTTGCCCGCGGAAAATTACCAACGCCTTATAAAGCGGATTACCGCCGATCTCCATGCGACGCGGCGCTACCTTACGTCGCAAAACGTTAAAGTGGCGGGCGTGCCCGAAGACGACGGGGTACTCGTACAGTGGCGTTGGTGGCACGGGATGCGAACGAGCGCTACCGGAGGTACTAGGACCGTGCTAAAGACGGAGATACAACGGCTATTGGCGTATTACGGGAGAATGAAAGATGAATGATGGCGATAAGTGTCCGTTTGAGGAAGCGTTTGAGACGCCTCTAGATGAGATCGATGAGGAATCATTGTGGCGGGAAATTATTTCCGAACTCTCTTCATTACGCTATAGCATCTAACCGCGCAAAAGTAACGGAAAATAAAAAGACCGCCTATTCGACGATCTTCTTCGGGTTGTAACCGCGACGTGCTTCGTATGCCTCTACGTCCACTTCGAGGTAGAGCGGGAGGCGTCCGTTATCGACGCGGGTGGCGACCGGCGGGAAATCGTCGTGGCGGTCCTCGCGATTCTTGACCGCGTTACGGGCGATACCCCAGCGCGTAGCCATATCGGATTTCGTGAGCAGCTTCGGCAATTTCGGTAAATCGTTTGACAATCGTATCCCCTCCGCTTTAAGGATACGTCGAAAGAACGATTTAATCAATGTAGTTGTCCTTTATTTTCAATAGAAGTGCCGGAACTCCACGCTTTTCGGTTTTACCTACAATAGTCTCATCTTCAACGTTAATAGATCTGTAGTTTCTATCATACCCAAAAGAGGTTTTTGATTCATTAGATCTGAAAGAATATAAATCTTTTATTGACTCGAAAGCTACGATCTCTTTACCATTTTGGTAACTAATTTCATCACAACTGTCGTCTAAGAATAGCTGCCGCTTAGTTCTAGTGATCTCCAGTATTTCTTTGATTTCCGCCATGATTACATCGGAACTTCCGCCTCTTTTTACTGCATCTTCTATCTTACTAAGTTTTACTTCTTTTTCCACAAGAGAACGTACAGCTTTAATTATATTAGTTTCCATTTTATAACACCCTGCTTTCTTGTAGTTGATAATTTTAATATAACATATACAGTGTACGATGTACACATTTATTTGAAATAAAAAGGGAATCGGACGATTATGTTAGCTTCCGCCCGTACTTTGCGCGCAGCTCCGCCTCTATTTCCGCAGGATCGACGCGGTATTCAACGACCGGCTGCGTCTTCGTAAACGCTTGATACGCCTCTCTGCGCTCTTTGTTACGGGCCTTCGCGTGCTTATCGACGTACCAATTTTCATATCGCGACCGCTTCTTTTTCGTAGGCAGGCGATAATCGCGCCCGTCCGCACCTCGTTCCTCCGCTAGCTTAAGCGGTAAACTCTTCTTCGCGCGCCTTTCCGTCTGCGATCGCGACTCGAACGGATAGTCGATCAGCGTCATTTTGTCCGGGTGCGACCAACGGAGATCATCGCGGAGTACGTACGAATTAAGCGCGTCTTCTTCGCCGCTGGTTAGCTTGTGCCCGTTCAGTCGTGCTCCTAACAAAAACGACTCTACCGCTTCTATACGCGCCTCTACGTTATCCAAATCCCCGTCAATTACGTCTTGTACCGTCTTATAATCACTCATGAATCGTACCCCTCTCTATGTCCCGCCCAATAATAGTAAACGTCCGCTATTCTTTGTTCCGCGCCCATCCGAAAGTCTTTCACGTTTTGCTTATGCGATCCCATTACCGCCGCGGCTTCCTCTAGCGTCATATCACGCACATAAACGTAATGTAACGCCTCCCGCTGTCTAGGCGTCAATCCTGCCCGCTTAATTGCCATCCCTAAGTCGGCAAGCACGTCGATAGCCGCTGTATCTCCGCTTTCAGCCCGCAGATTAAGCGCGTGGCAGTCAGCGAGGAGTAGCCGGACTTGTGGCGCGGTGGATAACGCCGGGTATTCGTGTGCTAAACGTTTGTGTTGCGCCGATTTATCGTATTTACTAACGCCCAAATAATCGCCCCTTTTCCATTAGTCTCCTAATCTATATAAAACGCGTAAATGGTAAAATTGCTATATGAATATTAAACCTATCAAACCAATGCTTTTGCATAAGTTAGATAATATAGATGACCCGTTCGATGGCGCGGATTACATTACGGAGCTAAAGCTCGACGGTATCCGTTTGCTCATCGTTAAGGGTACCGACTCCTACCGCCTCTACACGCGACATGGCACGGACGTAACCGCGCGATTCCCCGAGCTCTACGACTTCGCCGTTTCCCTGCCCGCTAACACTACGGTCGACGGCGAGCTAGTCCAGGTCGATCCCACTACGGGGGCGCCCGACTTTGAAGCGTTAATGGCGAGGTTCCGCGTTACGAATGCGACTAAAATCGCGACCGCCGTTAAAGATGCGCCAGTGACGTATTACCCGTTTGATATCGTTGTGCCTCGCGTGCCTTTGCTCGAACGTAAGCGCCAGTTAACGGAATTACTCGCAGTTCAAGCGCCGCACATCGAGGAAGTACGCTATTACCACGGGATAGCTGCGGAATATAACGACGCGGTAAAAGGTTACGGACTCGAAGGCATCGTCGTTAAACGCGCCGATTCTACGTATCAGAAAAATAAGCGGTCACGCGACTGGCTAAAGCACGTTAATTACGCGCAAGAGGACGTTTATGTCACCGGCTACCGCACCGATGGCGATTTCGGCTGGCTACTAGCGTTTGAGAACGGTAAGCCCGCAGGCATTATGGAGCTTGGCGTGCCGACCGCCGCTAGACACGCCGTTTACCGCGCGAGTAAGACCGAAGGTGGCGACGGGGTAGCGCGTCTTGACGAGCCAATCCATTGTCGCGTAAAGTACCGCAACTTAACTTTAAACGACTACCTCCGCCTGCCTAGCTTCGTTACGTTCCTGTAGCGAGGCTTTTAACAATTCGCTCTGCCATTTTAAGCAGTCGTCAACCCACGTACCATATCCACCTAAATCCTCGCCAGTCCCTAATGTCAGCTCGTTCCAGCGGTAAGGACCGTCAGCAAACGTGTATGACGCGTCTCGATGCCCGTCGCACATATCATTACCGTGCGCGAAGTAAAACGCGTCGTTCCCTTTGTCGATGCTATGCCACGATGGTAAGTGCGGATATAGATTCGCACGCATCAGGTTGTCGTCCGTAAAGTCGTCGAGTAGTTGGTCTAATTGCGAGTCCTCCCCGTCAATGACCGTTACTTTACCGTGCTTGTCGATACCGATGTCCGTTATTTTCGCGAAATAGGCTGGCGGCTGACCTTCAAGGAACCGCGCACCAAACTCTGTAATATCCTTATCTCCACCGCGTCGGAAATTGCTGTTCCACTTTTTCGTAGCAGGCTCGATTAACTTCGTCCATTCCGGCGCTTTACGTATGATCATGATTTGCGTTGATATGGTCGTACCCGTCGCGGCAAACGTTTCGCCGGGGAGCAAAATCGTAGCTACCTGCCAGCACGTTTCGTGCATGAGTTGGCGGAGCTTTTTCGCGTAGTTTCCATAAGAAAGTCCCAGCGGTAGGACAAACGCCACATACCCGCCCGGCTTAACCGCTTTAATCGCGAGTTCAATAAACGCGACCTCCGACTTCCCTTTCCGTTTATTCTTCGCCTTAGACAACGCCCATTCTTCGTCTTCTAGCGTCGGCTCGAATTCAATTGCGACCCCATATGGTGGATTGCCGATCACCAAATCGTAGTAATTACGTCGGGAGTGAGCAAGCGCGTCGCCCTCGATTACCTCCGCGTCCGGATAAAGTAAAGTCGTTACCTTCGCGCTGGTCCGTTCGAGCTCGAGCGCGGTTATCTTGGCATCTTCCGGCGCATGTTCAAGGAAAACGCCCGCTCCGGCTGACGGCTCTAATACGCGAGGACTATCGGGGAGTAGCGGTTGAAGCGCGTCCCACATAAATTTAGCGACGTGGGTTGGCGTAAAGAAAGCCCCGCCGGAGTAAGCGTTCGGCAATAGTCCGCCCGCTGAAGTGTAGTTTTCTCGGAGGAATTGACGATCGCCCTCCGTTATATCTGCATAAGGTTTCGCGATTATTTCCATAGACCGAACGTTTCCGTCCCATCGTTTTCGATCGGCTTTGCCCATCTACGTCACTCCTTCGCTTGTACTTCGTCCATCTAACGTATATAATAATTGGTAAAATAACGTATATTTTCGGAGGTATTAACATGGCTATAACGTGGATTAGCTCGCAATCAAACAACGCCTTTATAACGCTCGATAATCAAGGTCGGATCGCCATTTCCGCGGGGCTCCGCGACATTATCGGCATCCCTCGTAAAACACCGTTCGCGCTCGTATTCGGCTACGACGCGGAAACCGGCTACTTAATCGCGGGCAAGCCGGAACTCGTAAAAGCCGACGCCGAGCCGTTTAAGTTCGACACGCGCGGATATTGCAAGCGAGCGGCTACCGTACTAAAAGGCGCGGACATAACGATTAAGGCGCCGCCGGTACGCTTTTATCTGATCGGCGATGGCGAGGCGGCTAAACAAGCGCACCTACCGTACCCGAAAGGTGTTTATGCGTTCCGCATGGAGGATTAACGGCTCATTAACTCGTCCACCTGCGCCTTTAACGCTGCCAGCTCGACGCCGGTACCGTTGTTAATCGTGTAATCCGCTTCTATATCGTCAATCTCCGTCTCTGTAACGTGCCTTAACGCCTCCACGGAGTAGTCGTCGCCCGCCGCTATCATCCGTTCCTTGCGCGTCTCCTCGTCGGCTTCAACGCGGATGATGGCGTAACCCTTAGCGCGACAGGCGGCAACCTCGTTTAGCTGACGGGCATCCGTAATGACGGGGCACACCCGTTGATACCCGTTATAGTCCGCTTCATCGTTGAGCGCGTCGATTTTGGCGAATAGCTGCCGCACCCATACGTCGGGGTCGTAGTCGCGCATAACGTTCATGTGCTGGTAGAGCTCGCGTGGCTTCGGATCAGGCGGCACCCACGGAAATATATCGTGCGCGAACCGCTTTAACGCCGCGCCAAACGAGAAGGTGGTGAGTCCGTAGTCGTCCGCTAAGATGGCGCCGACCGTATCTTTACCACTACGCATTCTGCCGACGAGAGCAACGCCTTTTAACGACATTTACGCAGCCCTCCCGTTCTTTCGTCGAGCAGGGCGATGTCAGCCTCGGCATCTTCCGCCTTATCGATTAAGTTTTCGCAGATGTCGTCTAGTCGCGAGAACAACCGGAATAGCTGACGTTCGCCTTCTTCCGCTTCGGCTAGGCGTTGTTCGAGGGCGTCCACCTTACGGATTAACGTTTCGATAACTTCGTCGCGGTCATAAGCCTCTGGTTCGAGTACGTGGTATTCTCTATCACTAATATATCCTGTGAAATTGACATCGTTTATGGCATCAACGCTACGAATACCTGTTGAACTAACGAAGGAAACTACTAAAACATCTCCATCTTTGTACGATTCCTGCGGAGAATCCCTGTCAACAATAATTACCTTCTCCCCAACTTCCGCCTTCCGCGCCACCTCTACGTAAGTTACTCCGTCAATTACATGCGTCTTTTGTTCCGTCTTCGCCATTTAACCGCCTCCTAAAGCGTAATTTTGTTAAGCGTCATCCCGCGGATTAAGCAATCATCACCGCAATAAAATCCGCACCCTACCTCGTACACCACGTCTCCTTTTCGGAGCGGCGCGTCACACTCTTCGCATTCCTCTACGTAAGGCTCCGGGTCAGCCGGCGGCTCGAACCGCGCGTAATCTTGCCGTGATATCATGCGTTACACCTCCGTCCTTTATTCGTCTAATATGCGCAACTCTACGCTTTGCCTGCCGAACGCCCACGCTTCCGCCTCGGTCTCGACGAGTAGGTCGATGATGTGCCCGTTAATAGCGCCGCCCGTATCGATTGCCCTCGCGGTAAACGTAGCGCCGTCGGCTAGGCGTACCTCAACGCGCGAGCCTAACGGGATAACCGCGGGATCGACCGCAATGACCCGATCGCCTTCGTAATAGATCGAGGAGCGGACGTCGACGCCGGTGAACGTGATTCCGGAGCAGCCCGTGTCGCATAGCGCGATGTAGGCAGTGGATTCAAACGTTAGCCACGTAATCTCCGAAGTTCCAGCGCTAGTATCGTTGCTTTCATCGTGAGTGCCGCGTACATATTCGTCTTCGCCGTTCCCCGCGGTCGTTTCGCTAGTGCTTGACGCGTCCTCTTCAGCTCCGCTAATTTCTCCGCTTCCGGCTTCGTGTTCCTCGTAAACCGCGCCTCTCGCTCCATCTACGTCCACCTCCGCTTTATAATCGTCTAATGTCGCAGACATTACGTACACTACCAAGGGCAGCGTCAAGGCTACGAGTTTTATTCCGATACTTACACCTCCGCAAAAAATTGATCCGTCCAAGGTTCGACGGCTACGACTGACTTGCGTAACTCCTCGCTCAACTGCGTTATTTCGTGCTGACCGCCCCGCCCTTTTTGGCGCTTCGCATAAAAGTCGAGAAGCGAGCGTAGGTTAACGGTCATTACGAGATTACACGCCGCGGCATTCGGAAGGACAGCGCGGGCATCTTCGGCAGGGACGCCTAATTTCCGTAGCATATCGTAATTAGATTGCGCGTCGTCCATAGCTTTCGCGAATAGCTCGTTCGCGTCGTATACTTCTAGATCGTCGCCCATTAACGTCTTATCCGATGCGCTGACGCTTTCCGGCGTTACATAATCGAAGCCGCCCGACTTATCCCCGCTGCCAAACTTAACGTATCTCTGCGACTGTACGGAAAACGAAAAGCCGACGCGATGACGAGTAAGTTGCGCGAGTAGAGCGCGGGATACGCCTTCGACCGCGAATGTGTACGTCAAGTGTTCAAGCGTGGAAAGATGCTTACTGCGGAATATCATGCGGAACAGGCGGTCGGCTTCCGTCCCCGATTCGCCGTCGGTCGCCTTAGAGCCGAAGTAGCGGGCGCCTTCCTTCGCGACTATCTCCGAGGGCTTTCCGGGTGAGTAACACGTGCGGATAGCGGAGAGGGCTACGGCTTGACCGTCGGTTGATCCGTTGTAAGATAAATCGTCCCATATCCGCGATATTCTTTCGTAAAATTCATCGCTTAGTGCCGTGTGAGCCAGTAGTTTTACGTCCAATTATTCGTCCTCCTTCGTATTCGTGCCCGTACTCCCGAACCCTCCCGCGCCTCTACCCGTTTCGCCAAGCTCGCCAACTTCCGTTAACGTTACGAACGGCACTCGCTGAATGACGGCTTGGGCGATGCGGTCGCCTGCGCGGATTATATAGGCGTGATCCATGTAGAGAGTATATAGCGGCATAGTCGTTACTCCGTCTAATAGTTTCGCGCTATAGTCCTTACCTAGCCCCCAACGTGTATAGCGAGAAGCGTAGGTGTTATCAACGATCACCGCGACCTCTCCCCTGTAATCTGCGTCAACAGTCCCGAACTGTACGCGTAGCTTCGTCTTTAACGTCACACCGGAGCGCGGTCGTATCTGCATTTCGTAGCCCGGCGGTAACTCAAACGCGAGTCCCGTCGGCACTTTAACGGTGTCGCCCGGCTCGATTATTACGTCCTCTACCGCGACTAGATCGAAGCCTGCCGATTGAGCCGTTGCTAGTTGCGGGATAACTGCGTCGGAGTGTAGTCGTTTTACTTTTACGTTAATATCCGCCATCATTCCGCCTCCCTTTCGCGTATAAATCCGAAATCATTGTCGCGTAGCATTCCGTGAAGAACGTTGCCCACGCGGTTTATTAAGTCCTCGTCCTGCTCGTTATAGCCCGCTTCGTTAAATATTGCGTGTGTAATTTCGTGGATTAGAACGTTATCCTTACGTGATGGCGACATCTCCTCGTCTACCATAATCGCTGTTTGCGGGTATACGACCTGTCCCGCCAGATGTACGCCTTGCTCGTAGATATCTTTCTGCGTGCTCACAACATAATCTACCGAACCTACGCGTATTACCTTCGGCATATTCATTCGCCTGACCTCGCCTCTATCTCCGTTAACTTTTCCGCGCACACGCCCGCAGCTAGAGCGATTAGCGTTAGGAGCGCGTAGTAGACGCCGGTGCTTGCGTTTTGATTCCACGTAAAGGTGACGAGTACCAGGAGCGGGATTCCGTATAGATAAGCGTTTCTCATTGCGCGTCCTCCTTCGGATTATAAATAACGACCATGCTAGGGAATGGCGCACTATTGGTAGCCTCACCGAATTTGAGTCGCCCTTTAACGAACCTAATCTCTGCTTTACCGTATACAAATTCATGAAACCACTTAGTGTCCGTTCTAGCAGGTACTAAGCAAACTACAGTAGATCCTCTCTGAGACTCTTCATATGCTTTTTTCATCCAATCACCGATCACTCTACCGTAAGGGGGATTTAGCCAGACTATATTATTCGACCAATCCTGAACGAGTCCGTCATCATTTAAAGTGTAAAACTTATCGCATTTAGCATTTTCTTCGGTACTTGCAGGATCTAACGTAAATCCAAATTCGTCATTTAATTCGTCAAAAAATTGTTGCGGAGTAGCCCATAAATCCGTTTTTGATGAAAACATTGTTTTAGTTGATGTACTATCCATTTAAGTCCTCCCCGAAAATAAAGTCCGAATCTAGTAGCGGCTCGACCGTCGCTTTCTTATAACCGTTCCCCTTCTGACTAAAAAAGTCGTGAGACTTCGTTTTCGTAGATAGTCCGTTGATGATGACGGGATTCTGCGGCTCGTCTTCGAAGTGCGACGGAAAGCCTAAGTTGGCGAGCGCCTTGTTCGCGTTGTAGCGGAGGAACTTTTTGACTTCGCCGGTAAGTCCGACCGCGCCGTATAAGTCTTCGGTATAGGCGACCTCGTTTTCGCACAAATCCTCTAACAATCCAGTGACAAACGTTTTAGCCTGCGCTTGCTTCTCCGCGTCCCATCCGTTGTATATTTCCTGCGCGAGTAGTCCGGTGTAAACGCCATGGATCGCTTCGTCCTTTGTGTTCGACTAGAACCGCTAATTCTAGCCCGCCTTAGCAGCTTGTAGTTACCTACAAGAACAGACCATATCACGCAGTTAAACAACTGCCCTTCCTTTTCGATTTAAGGGATTCTCACCCGCGCCAATCGCTTGCGCCCTACGAGTATTGCGGAATTTCACCGCCTAAGCTCTGGTCGTTGAACGTTCCTCTTCTTCTAATCTAATCCACCACTGTTTATATAACTTTTTATTGCGGATTCTGCTACCTGTACCAGCAGATAAACCGTATTTTCTCTCAATTTCGGCGTTTGTTTTTCCATCCCTAAGCATGTAAACAATTTCTTTGAACACTTCCCGACTCACCTTACCGCGAGCGTTTATATTCCCTTCTGAATTAATCGGCAAGTAATCTGGATAGTCTTTCCACCACTCAACAAATCTTCTTTTGTGTCTGATCAAAGAAACGTATCTATCGTGAAGTCCAAACTTCTTAGCTATATCCACATTAGTGCTTCCTTTAATTAACATAGACACAACCTCATGGAAGTCATCGCGACTCAACTTAGACATTGGATTTCTGTCCCCAATAACTCTCTCACTTTTGACAGCTAACTGCTTTGCGCTGAACTTATAACCAGGTAGTCCGTAACCGCCGGTTGTCAAGTTATATCCGTAGTTATAAGAGTCGTAGAGTTTGATGTACTTTATTTCTAGTTCAATTAATCCCTCTAAAGTACACTCGCATGTTAAAAGGACGCCGTAATCTATTTCTTTGACATGATCATAAGCTAGTTGAAGTTTGGTGTTGTAGTGGGAACCTTCTTTTAGTAGAGCCAGATGGTTTTTAATTCGGGATTTGTTCTCAATCTTTGCATCCTTTCCTATATAAAATGCTCCGCCGATTTCAAGAAAATAAATACCGTTCATAGATTCGATAGATAAGGCTTCGCTGCTGATTGCCCTACTATCTTCTCTCCTCTCATAGAAATTTGATTTGTAGGGTGTCCCAGCAATTAAGAAGGTTATTCGAACAGTGTCACCACTGTAAGCCGCCACATTAACGGATTATTAGTGTGATTATTTCGCCGCTATTTGTAAGCTTGCCTTGACCGGCGAAATGTAGCGGATAGTAAAATCCACTATAGAATAGGAAACTTTCGAGGAATACAGAAGCTACTAACGCGGCATAAACGTCAAATTTAGCTTCTTTATGAGGAATATCGTTGTAATACTCACGTACAATAAACGCCTTCCGCTGCAAATACGGATTCTGCTCGACCCACTCGAAGGTAGCGTCGATCTCCTCTTTAGTCGCGAGCGTTAGGAATATGTTCGAGTAGGACTTCGCATGTACCGCGTTCTCCATCATCGCCATAAAGTTAAGCACGGCTTTACGCTGGTGTCCGTCGATCACTGACGCGATGGTCGGCATGCCAACGTCACCTTGAACGGTGTCTAGTAGCGTTAAGCCGCCGAGGACTCGCATGTACGTCGTTTTCTCCTCCGCGGAAAGATATTTCCACGTTAGGAGGTCGCCGTTTAACGCAACTTCCTCCGGGAGCCAAAATTGCTTCACGTTTTGTTGGTAAAACATTTCGGTGAAGCTGTCGTCGGGCTGCGACCAGTTAGCCGCGGTTAGTATTTCCGTCAAATAATCGCCTCCTATCAATTTAAACAACGCAACTTAAGCAATCGTCCTGCCCCGTATCCTTCGTTCGCGCGTAGTATATCGTCTTCACACCTTTATGGTGCGCGTATAAGTCAATCCGGTTTAAGTCCCGCGTCGTCATCGTGTCCTTCAAGAACAACGTAAATGAGATGCCCTGGTCGACGTGGCGTTGAATCGTAGCGATAAGGTCGACGACTTTAAACATATCCATGTCGTACGCCTCTTTATATAAGAACCATGTCTCCGGCGCTAATCCTGGCATTGGGTAGTACGTCTTCGAATTACCGTAAGTCCGCTCCTCTATACGCTCCATAATCGGCATAACCGAAGCCGTCGCAGATTGTACGTAGCTGATCGAGCCGGTCGGGGCTATCGCTAAACGGTAACTGTGATAGAGTCCGTGTTCCGCGACGAAATCTTTCAGCTCGCGCCAATCTTCCGGAGTCGGTACGAACATCCCTTTGAATAAAGCCGCCACCTTATCGAACTTCGGCGTATGGTCCGTCGTTATATAATCCGCGAAATACTCACCGCTCGCATACGTGCTTTCATCGTAGCGATAATACGTCTCGCCTCGATCCCGCGCGATTTCCGCCGACCGCTTAATCGAGAAGTAATTCATCGCCATAAAGAACGTATTTGCGAAGTCCCGCGCCTCCTCGCTCTCGTACGGAATCTTTTTAGCTGCGAGGTAGCCGTGCAAATTCATCGCGCCCAACCCGATAGATTTCATCATACGATTACCGCGTTGTACAGCCGGAGCGTTTGCGATGCTCGTCGATTCTGACACGCGAGTTAAAGCGTCAGTTGCGAGGGCGACCGTAGCCTCAAGCGATCGGTTATTCATGACGTTTAATATATTTATAGAGCCGAGATTACATGATATATCCATGCCGATTTCGTCCTCTTCTGGATAGTCCGTATAGGAGCTGACGACTGACGCTTGCAAAATTTCGCTGCACAGGTTCGAAAACTTAACGTCGCTAATATGTCCGTTTGCGTGCGCTTTGTTTACGTTGTCAGAAAATACAATATACGGATAACCGGATTCTGAACGCAGAACCGCTAGTTTTTGGAACAACTGACGCGGTTTAATCTGCTCTTTTTGGACGCGCGGGTCATCGACCAGTTGATCGTACATTTCCGACATATCCATATCGTCTAAATGAACGCCATATGCTTTATAAACGGAATGCGGATAGAATAGATACGCAGCGCGATCCTCCCGCATGAGCTCGATAAATTTGTCCGGGATGACAACCGCAATCGATAGCGTTTTAACTCGGACGTCCTCGTCAGCCGATATTTTCCGCGTATCAAGAAACTCGTTGATGTCCGCGTGGAAGATATTAAGGTAAGCCGCGCCGGAGCCTTGACGTTGCCCCATCTGATCTGCGTAACGAAACGCGTTATCGAGCAGCTTCATTACGCCAACGACGCCCTTCGTCGCATTTTCCACTCCTTTAATCGACTCACCTTTCGCTCGTATCTTCGAGAGGTTTAGCGCCACGCCTCCGCCTAGTTTCGATAACTGCATCGACGTATCAATTGCGCGACTAATATCGTTGAGCGAATCGCCGACTTCGAGCAGGAAGCACGACACTAGCTCGCCACGCCGTTTCCTTCCCGCGTTGAGGAACGTTGGAGTAGCCGGCTGAAACTCTTGGCGTATCATTGATTCCGTAAGCGCGACCGCTTTTTCTACGTCTCCATTGCCGAAGAACAGCGCGACGATAGCGACCCTATCCTCATACCGTTCTAGTATCTTCGCTTTATCGTTCGTCTTAAGCGCGTAATCGTTGTAAAACTTGAATGCGCTCATAAACGAAGGAAATCTAAATTTCTTTCTGTAAGCCACGTTCATTACGCGTTTAATTTCAGCCATCGTATATAAGTCGAGTATTTCAGCCTCGTAATAGTCGTTTTTAATGAGATAGTCCATTTTCTCTTCTAAGTCGTGGAAGAACATCGTATTTTGATTTACGTTATCGAGAAAATATGAGCGCACCGCCTCCGCATCTTTATCGAATTGAAAAGCGCCGTCCACCTGCGTCATGACCTCGTTGTTAAGCTCGATATACTTAGGCGTTTTAGTCGTCAATGTATCGCAACCTTTCCGTTATAGATTCGAATTCTTGCGTCGTCCCCGCCTTTTCGAACGTTCCTAGCAGCGGTACCTCGTAAGCCTCCGCTATTGACCGCGCGGCTCTTGCGAAGTTATCGCCCCATACGCGATCGCCCCCACCGATGACGCCCGCCATGAGATCGCCGTTGCGGTATAGGAAATCGGAGACCGGCGCGGGGATTTTGCCGAAATTATACGTAGGCGTTACGAGGATAAAGCGTTGGTCAGTCGTGGGCTTAGCGCTCAGGTCAACCGTAGGCAATCCGAGGCGGGCGACGAAGCGGTGGGTATTGCCGGTCATCGAATAGTAGACGATTAGAATACGATCAGCTCCAATCCGTAATAGACGGTCGGGATCGCGATTAACGTGAACGCCGTCCACTTGACCGGCGCCTTATCCGCGGTATCGTTTATGAGTACGAGCACCATCGAGAAGAATATGAAAAGCAGGCATAGATACGCGATTACTTCGAACATTAATCATCCACCTTCTCAATGGTATAAATATCGCCATTTTTTGATATGATCTCGTATCCTTGATTAAAAACTTCATTATAGTCATAGATGATTACTTTATAAGTAACTGCTGGCTCCGATTTGAAATGTTCAATACCTACCCATGAAAAGAGGCAAAGGAACCCGCCTATAATTAAAGAAACCAGAGCTTCCTTTTCTGTTACAGCTACGTACAACAGAAAAGCTGCCCCTATAATAAGCCCGTATATAATTATCCCCAATAAGATGTGACTAGTCGTATACACATTTTCAGCTAATATTTCCATCGACTTTACGTTCCTCCTTCGCCGACTTACGGTACATCCGTTTAGCCGCGCGATACTCTTTGCTTAACGATCGGTAACGCTTCTTGGCGCGTTCGCGGCGCTCTTTTAGGTCGGCTACGTCCTCTGCGGCGGCTTTACGTAGCTTGGCGAGTAGGTCGCGACTAAGCTTCATCTTTTACCTTGTGGAACGTATAGATGCTATTTTTAGTTTGGATAACTAGGATATTCGACGTTTCCCAATCAGCGTTATAGGCTTCGACTGAGGATGTTCGAAGGATTCTATCTTCGTAATCGAGGAACTGCGCGAATAATGGAGCGGATAATTGTACATTAGAAATTTCAACTACCTCGCCTATTAACTTATCCGCCAATCTATGAGACTCGCCTTTTTTCGTTTTAACGCTAGAAATCTTATACTTCGTCATTATTTACCGTCCCCTTCCGTTATCTTATCGATTAAATTGGCGTTAATCGCGAATGCTAGCCCGATAGACGCCGCGTCCGATTCGTCATCTACCGCAAACTCGCCCGTGTAGCCCGTATACCGCCGAACCGCCGCCGCTATTTCGTCCTTCTCCGCCTTACCGCTGCCCGTTACCAGCCGCTTAACCTGCGACTGTCCTACGCCGAGCGCCGGTCGTTTGCCGGGCGCCTCGAATTTATCAAACGCGAGCCCGAACGTATTTACCGCTCGCTCGCACGCTGACCATGCCGCCATTACGGGGTAGTTCGTGCCCGACGACTTGGCGCTAAAATCTTCGCGGGTAATATAGTCGAAGCCCGCGGTCTTTACGTGTCGATCGAGGAATGTCAACGCCCATCCTTCGATTATCTTCGCGCGGTGTCCGTGAGGGCGCTTGGATTCCGGGGCGATGTGAGATAGCGCCGTGATACGAGGGCGGCGCGCTTTAATTTCGATGATGGCGACGCCGGGTCGTTTCATGGACGTATCGAACGCGAGGATGCGGAGGGTCTTTTTAACAGTCATATTTCATATCCCACAACTAAAATATAATCGTATATACTACTGTGCCAATCATTATTACCGCCACGCCTTGCCGATTCCGAGTACACTTCTTGTATCTGAACAGATAAACCTTCCTCATTAAACTCGTCTATTGTATCTTGAAGAATTGTATTAAGCGTGTTAATGTTCTTACTCACGACTAATTTTGACCTCTTAATACTTTTCATCCGCGCACCTCCTCGATCTGCTGTACCGCTGCTTGTAGTCGCTGCTTCTTCCAGTCCGGCATTCGGCTTCGTAATACCCTCGATAGCTGCTCGCGATGCCCCGCTAATTCCTCGTCCGTTGTCGACTTGACAATCGCGCCTTTGAAGTCGTTATATGCCCAATCGTCGAGCAGGTCGATCGCCGGCGGCTTTCGCTCGCGCCATGCCTTCGTAACTCGCGCAAACTTCGAGAGCACCACGTCTCTTTCCGCGTCGGTGACGTATAGCCCGAACGTCTTGTTGCGGTTTAATTCCTGCGCCCACTTAACGCCGTACGTAAGCTGATTCAGCACGATATAGTAGTCGAGGTCGTACATTTCCGAGTAGCAATACGTCTGCAATACGTGACCTTCCTTCGGCTCCGTTAGCTTCCTAAACTCCGCGTATGATTTTTGGAACGACTTCACTTCGAGCCCCACGCGGTATTCGGCGCCATCCTCCGCGGTGTAAATTAGAATGCCGTCGGGGAGTCCGTTAAGCGCAAATCGCTCGCCGTTATATTCGACTTCGTGGACGACTTTGCGAAAGTGTTCGAAGCTAGGCTCGCCGCGGTCGGTACGCTCGAAACGAAACTTTGGCGCCCGCCCCGTAAACTTTTCGAAGTGGCGTTCGCATAGCAAGATTTCACGCTGAACGAGGTCGCCAATCGCGCTTCCTAACGAAGTCCAGTCGCGCTGATTCGGGGTCGGCGTTTGTGGATCGGCTGCCTTACGACCGCCTACCGCCTTTTCGTAGAGTTCGCGGTCAGAGTTGCCGGAAGCGGACGGTCCGAATGCGGGGCGCTTAACGCCGTCGGGTCCGTAGATATATTTACGCCAAGCGTTCTTCTCGCCGAGCTGTTCGCGTAAGACTCTCGCGTACTGGTCGTGCAGCTCCGCGTCCATTTCGTCATCGTACGGCTGTGGGTACTGATGGAACTCGTAAAGCATATCGTTTAAGTCTTGCGCCATCTTTTGCGCTAACGCTAGTCCTTCGATAAAATCACGCTCCTTCTCGTTTTTCAAACCACTCGTTAATGTCGACTTTTTCAAGCCATCTTTCGGGATTTATCTCAACGTCACAATTTACTGGGACGATTAATTTAACTGCGTCTTCCATAACCTTCTTTATAGTCATCAAGTTTTCGCGACTAATATCTGAAGGGCAATCGAAAACTAATTCATCATGGCATTGTAAAGATATATAGGTATTCATTGGAGGTAATACAGGCTCTAAATCGCCAATAGCTTTCTTTAAAATAGAACCCGCGGTAGCTTGAATTGGGAAGTTGCCTGCTTGTCGATCAGCCCCGTACCCTTTAAACCGATCCTTCGCCTTATATTCGTTTGCTAATCGTCTTTTTCTACCGAATATATCCGTTACGAAACCTTGACGACGCGCGGTTTTCTTTTGAGTATCCATGTATGATTCGATCCCGCTGTAACCTTTGAAGTAATTTTCGATAATCGTCTTAGCTTCCTTCTCAGTTATTTCCAACGTGTTCGACAAACCTTTCGCGCTCATCCCGTACACGATTCCGAAGTTTACGACCTTCGCCTGCTTACGAAGTTTCTGACATTCGTGACCCTCGACGTCCTTATATTTTTCAATATCTTCATACGTATATTTTCCATTAGAAATCATCGCAGCGGTTGTCGAGTGAATATCGCGACCCTCATGGAAAGCGTGAATCAACGCCTTCTCGTTCGCTAGGTGCGCCAGTACGCGTAACTCTATCTGAGAGTAATCGATAGAAACGAGTATCCGGTCTGGTCCAGTAGTCGTAAACAGTTTCCGAACCTCCGGTCGTTTAGCGGGAATCTGCTGAGTGTTCGGGTCTTTACAAGTAAACCGTCCGGTCGCCGCACCAAACGTGTTATGCCACGGATGAATCATTCCGTCCGATTTCACGCTATGCGGTAATTTAGACGTAAAAGCCTGCCGTAATTTACCTACACCGCGGTACTCTAGAATAAGCGAAACTACTTCGTGTTCTTTTTCTATTCGTTTGAGCGTCTTAACTCCCGTTGAACCATTATCAATGTCCGGAAGCTTCAAGTCTTCGTAAAGCTTTTTCTTTAACTGAGCCGGCGAATTAAGGTTCACTTCTTCCTTGAAAATTTCGTGGATTCGAGCCTGTAAATCCGATTCTTCTAAAGAAAACTTCTCATCTAACTTATTAGCTGACTCTACATCAAACTTAATACCGCGAATGTCTGACCATATAAAAGTTCTAGCAACAGGCATCTCTATGTTGAAGATTAAGTCACGCAACTCCTTCAATCGGTCAGTACCAAGATGTTCCATAATCCAGTCGAACAGTTCTAACGTTTTCTCAGTATCACCCGCAGCATAAGGCAGCGCGACCTCTAACCTTATTTTATTGAAAGGTGTATTAGCGAATAACTCATCGAAATTGTCGCTTGGTTTTTTTAGCCAATCGCTAATTAAATCTTTCAACCGATGCGACCGGTTCTCGTCCATTGTCATCGCCATAATTCGTGTATCAGCGTAGAGGTTATCGATTAGGTTGACGCCTAGTTTCACCCAAAACCATTTACAATCGAAAGGGGCGTTATGCATGACGTTAGGAGTTGTTTCCATCGCGCGAATAAGCTCCGTAGATAAATCGTCTAATTTAACGTTGACCTCGTTTTCGTGCGCTAAGGGTACGTAATAATGACGCTCCCGTGTCGAGACGGAGAATCCTGCCATCTCACCTTTCCACGGGTCTAGCGCGTCTTTATTTTCACCGTACGTCTCGCAGTCGATTGCGACAATGTCCGCGTTGATTACGTCGAGCTCCATCTGCTTCAAAGTTTCCGGAGTGTTAGCTAAAACGTAGTTATCAGGTGTTTTCGCAACTAAATCCGCTAGCTTAGCTTCTCTGGTCATTTCGGCAACCGACGGGTATAGCCGAAGCGCCTCCGCCTTGCTAAAAGCCTTTGGAGCGCCCCGCTTGTTTACGGAGTCCCTCGGATCGCGTCCGATTAATCCTTCGTCCATCGCCGCCTTAATTTCGGTTAATTTCCGGCGGTCGTTGTCGGCTAACTTCGGATTACCGAGGAGCCGCGCCCATGCTTCCGGCAACGTTTCCGCCGTCTTAGCGGACTTCTGCGCCGCGACCGCCTTTTGTTGGCGTTCTTTGGCGGCGCCAGCCCGATCGACATTTAACGTTAATTTTCCGATAGCGACCGACCTCCTTTTCCTGCGTCAAATTTTCCGTTAGGATAGTTGCGTTATTAAACGTCGAAGCGAGATTCGACCGGGGTTACGAGTTCCATAGACTTGGGCAACGTGTACGTTCCGTATTCAAGTTCGCCTAAATATTCCGGAACTTCTAGAATAAATTCCCCAAACCCGCCTCCGCTTTCTATAATAGTCGTAATACCTTCATAATCGTTCAATCCGTGGCATCCTTCCGCACCTAAGAAACGGACCAAATCGCCCTCTTTATACTCGTCTTTCTCGCGCTTAATCTTCGCCCATTTACCGTCTTCCGCGCTAACCTTTTCGATGGCAGACGGTTTTGCATAATCGTAGTCGGAGCCGTCTAATAGCTTAATCCTAATCTCACCGCGGTGGTCGCGTTCGGATTCGTCGATCTTTACGATGGTTCCCGCCTCAATATCGTCGTATCGCGTTCCACCAATCACCTTCGCGAAGTCTCCGTCCCCGAACGTTGGCGGGGCGGGTTTAGGCGTGTTAGCGGCGGCTACTTCCGCGGGAGTTGCTTTGCGGAAATGCTCGGAGTCTACGTGATGAATTCTGCCGACATAATCCTCGTACCCATGCGCTAAGACTTCTATGATAATTCCGCTGCCTCTTGTATCCGTAACTTTACCGAGCCTCATTTCCGTAGTCGTTATCACGTAAGGATCGTCCGCGGTCGGCAATGCTACGACGTAATCTCCGACCTTCAACGGCTCCTCCGCGTCCCCTTCGCCTTCAACTTCGCTAGTCGCTCGTTTCTGTAACGCAGCCACATCGGACTCTACCGCAGATAGGCGCGCCTCTAGGTCGGCGGCAGGGGTTTCGACTTTGCGGAATATAGTTAAATTACCTCGAAAAACTGCCCGCGTTTGAGTCTCGTCAATGTTATCTTTGAAACGAACGTAAGTATCACCGTCAAAGTCAGGCTGAATAGACTCAAAATACTCACCACTTTCTGCGTCTCTAAAGTTAGTAGCGTTGATTAGAACGATATTACCCGCTTCGGTAGCATCGCTTTCCTCGACTCGTACGTACTCCGCGCCCTCATACGCCACCTTTTCGATCACGCCCGCCTTAGCCTCGATTACCTTTACGCCTGTTAGTGCCGTCATATTATACCGCCTCCGTTTTCGTAGTTTCTTCGCCTACCACGTTCAACTTAACCCAACGTTTCGCCACGCTTGCTTCCGTCGACCAATACTCCTGCAACCCGCGGTTTTCGAACATGTACACCGTCTCGTCTCGGACACCGATGATGTAGTCGCAGTCACTCTCGGAGTACGCTGTACCGTTACCTTTCCGCGCAAATACGACTAGCGCGTTTCGACGATCGGGACGGATATGCAGCGTTTTTACTTGCACGGTTGCCCACTCGCCGCTCACCGGGTCTTTAGCGACCAGATCGTACACTTCCGCACATAGCGGCTGCGCGACCTCCCATCCGAGGTTAAGAAGCGCCCGTGCCGCCGTCATTTCCGATACCTTGCCGACCACTTGCGTAGAATGCGCCATTAAACGTCCTCCTTCGAAAAATGAACGAATTTATTGCTGAACCTTTCGCGTCCCTTACCGTACATTTCCGCGTGAGTTTGCGGCTTTTTCCCTTCCGAATAAACTGGCGTGAAAGGTACGCCCTTTTCCTTCGCTTGCTTGCGTCTATCTTTCCGTGGAATTAATCGCATATTACCGTCCCCTTTTCGTTTATTTTTACGTTTAATTAGCCGGCTAAATCGCGCGGATCAGAACGGATGATCCTCGCTGTCTTCTACGTCATATTCCGAAGCTTCCTCTTGACTCGCGGTCAGACCGATCTTACCTACGTCGAAGCCCGCTTTAACGAGGTTTTCGACCTGTTCGGCGTGATTAGCTTCGTACAGAATCGAATCGAATAGCGTATCATTGAACGGCTTGCCTTTTTCCGCTTCAAACGCCGCCTGTTCCTCCGCGGTTAGACCCTTCTTAACGTTTACGATCGGGGAAAGAGATACCGACGTGCTCGTACCGGAGCCACTTTTCGACAACTTGAACGCGAGGTCGCCCGCCGCAATCTCCTCCTCGTATTCTTTAATCGTCGCGTGAATCGCCTGAGCTTGCGCTTTTGATACGTCGACTACGATATCTTTGCCTTCGGTAAGATCGAAGAATCCCATCATATATCGTTCCTTACCGCGGTAAAGTCTAGCCGATTCCTTCTCGTCATCTTCCGTAGAGGTGTCGCCGGCAGTCCTCGCTTGATTCGCGCGGTCTTGATGATATTTCGCGGCTAAGTCCCAAGGCGTTTCCGTGCCCTCTACGATAAACCCTTTCGCATTACGTTCCGGCGGCGGGTCCGGCGTAAACGAGTAAACCTTGCCAAAGATACCGTAACTATGGAAGGAAGCGAGGTCTTGCGCGCCTTTAACGAGTACCTTAAGCGCCGTGCCCGTTTTAAATTTCGTAAAGCTCGCCGACTCCTTACCTTCTTGTGTCGCGTCCAATGATTCGAGTGCTGCCGCGCCTTTATTTACTGCCATAAAATAACCGTCCCCTTCGCTGCGCGTTTGTGCGCGTAATATATTCGGGCTAAAGCCGCGCCCGCGACGATACCCTAGCGATAGTCAACACGCCAAGATACCGTCGCCGGAACGCTTTTCCGACGTCTAGCTAGCAGTCTTTCTACGACCTAATTCCGTTTCAATTAAACGTTCAATGTTCGGCTCTGCGATATTCTTAGCCGCATTAAAGTCCGCGTTACTCTTGAATCCGCAAGCCACGCATTTAAACTGCGCCTGAGTTTCGCGATTCTCTTCCGCAATGTGTCCACAGCATGAACACCGCTGCGACGTATACCGCGGATTTATCTTTTTAACGGCGATTCCGCGCTCTTTCGCTTTATACTCGACGAACGTCTGTAGCTCGAAATAACTCCAATTCGCGAGGAACTTTTCGCGGTTATTAATACCGGACAAATCCTCGAATTGAATTGTGCCGCAGCCGTTCTTCTCAGCAATGTCTACGATATATTTCGAGTAAACGTGATTCTTCGTTCGACGAAAGTTATCGACCTTTCCGCGAAGCTTTTCGATCGGCTTAATACGCGTCTTTCTCCCGTGCCCTTTACGTCCGTCCCCGCAATATTTCGCTTGCTGTAATAAAGCGTTGCGGCGCGCTTCTACTCGGCGGCGAAACTCGCTAATCTCGTCACCTACGATGTCGTATCGGAGCCAGTCGTCGAAATTAAACGCCATGTAAGCTGCTTTGACTACGCCGAGGTCTACTCCCATAACGCGAAAAGGATCGAGGTTAGCTTCGGTCGCTTCGAATGAGTACGATAGTGAGGCGTACCACTTGTTCTTTTTGCGCAGGATCTTCGAGTCGCATAGGCGGTACTCGCCGGAAACGAGTCGGTCAAATATCGCGAGGGCTCCGCCTTTCGTGCGTATCTCAACTTCGAAGGAGGTCGGGAGGTTGCGCTCCTTTGCGCCGGACTTCGATAGGAGTGGGAATTTAATCGTCCGCAGACCACCCTCTTTGGTTAATTTCGTCTTCTGTGCGCGAATTGGTATGGGCTGCTCACGCTTAAAACTTGGGATAGAGGTTTCTCCGCCTAATACACCCTTAAAATGTTTATTAAATATACTGGTTGCTTCACGAGTAGCCACGTTTAACGCTGACGTCCCTACGTACGAAAACTCTTTAATTGATTGTTGGTATAGGTCAGAATCTCTTTTCCTGCCGGTGCCTAATTTGTCAAAACCTAACTTTTCACCAAACCTTTGCTGATATCCGTAAGCTATGTTCTGGTAATCCCAATTCATTTGAATCGATATATTTTTCGTTTTCCAAACCGCATATTCAACCGATCTAAGAGTTTTACCTAAATCGTCCCACGATATTTTAATAGGTTTAAGTAATTCAAAATTCATCGTCTTTACAACTTTCATCTATATTACCTCCATTAATATGTTCGCTTAGGATTCGCACTTGGCAGAATCTATACAAATTCATCTTCATACGCCTATATACGTTGTAACGTCTTCGTCAATGGGATTGTTCACGTACTCCTTGTTCTCGCTCTTTATACGCCTACATACGTTGTAACGCGCCCTCAATCGCAGAGCGAAGCATCAATAAACTCGCTCTTTATACGCCTACATACGTTGTAACGCGTAGTAGTGGCGGCAGGTATGCGGTGATACACCTCGCTCTTTATACGCCTACATACGTTGTAACCAAGGCGCCCGCCAAATCCTCGAATACACTTCCCTCGCTCTTTATACGCCTACATACGTTGTAACAGCGATAAGTTATCGAGTGTTTTTCGCTCACTAAACGCGAACACTTCTCGATTTAAGGACGGCGAGTCGCCCTAGTAGTTGCGGAGTCTAACGCTCCACACGATCTTTCCTGAATATCACCGCGCATATGCCGAGGGTAACGAACCACGCCGCGACCTCAAGCATACGTAGCGTATTGGGAAATATGCGCCTGTACCGCGTCTACTTCCGCCTTATTTTCGGCTATGACTCCGATAATTACCGCAATGTCACGGTCGATTGCCTGTTTGGTGCGCGGGTTATTCGCCTTTAAACGGTTGAGTCGTTTCTGCGCGAGCTCAACCTCGGCTTCCGCTAGCGCTAGTTCGAGCTTACGAAGCTGGCGTTTTTGTCCGCTTACTAGCTTCGCCGCCTGCTTTTTAACCGCGTCCAGTAACGTGTCCGGCAGCGATTCGTCCAGCGGCTTGGCGCTTACGTCCGCCAGAGGCTTTCGCATATTATAGACGGTGGTGATTACGTTACTATCCATCGCGACAATAAAACGAATACGTCGGTTGTGGTGATCGAATACGCGCCCGCCGTCTTCCGTGACGCCTTGGAACTCTGCGCGTTGCATAAGCGTCATTAGCTCGCGTTTAACGGTGCTCGGCGTCATGCCCAGCCGGTCGATGCCGCGTTTAGCAGCGTGGTCGCTTACGATATACTGCTTCATCCGACGCGCACCCCCTTGATAGGACGAAGGTAATCCGCCGGGTCAAAATCGTGGAGGTCGGCGCCTTGATACGCGAGGTCAGCGAGGGCGACCGCGGCGGGAGCGGATGGCGTGAGAGTGGCGCTAAGTACGTTTGAATATTGCCAAGATTGGGTAAACTGTTTATACATTGGGATCGTCTCCTTATCATTTCTGTCAATTGGGAAATATATTTTGTCGAAACATTTTTGTATAATATTGGACTAAAGTAACTCTTTGGAACACTCGTTCGCTTGTTCGATAGTTGGTAAAAGTGTATAATCATCTTAGTTAGTAAATTGCTAACAGTTTTTGTAAATCAATTAGCTTCATGCTTTATTGCATGTCAAATAACAGTAGCAGCGAGTTTTTACTCGATGTTATATGAATTGTTATTAAGCTGACAAAAAAGGTGTTCCGTGAATCTCAGGATTATAATTCTCGCGCATCTTTTCCAAGGCTCTCATAACAGTTCGCTTATTTACCCCAGCTGATTTAGCAAGTTCAGTTTTATTTACTTTCTTGGTCGAAGGTAGGGGTTGAGTTTCAAAGAATGCTCTGACGATTCCCGTCGTCTTTGCATCCGTGAGTGAGAAGATCAGTTCCCGCTGGTCTTCTTTCTCTTTAATCACTTCATTTTCTAGTACATAGTCTGATTGGATGTCAACTGAACTGTTCCCGCAGTCAGTTGGCTTATCGATGCTTAGTTCATAGCGCTCATTTCTTCTCTTGCTTGTCCTATAAAAATCAGCTCTGGCATTTTTTAAGGATACAGTTAGTAAGTTTACAAAATTACGATTCCCGTCGTAGATTTTAAAAACTTTTAACAGCTCGTCCTCATAAAGTGCCTCAACTTCATTCGCTGTCGTATTCAAGCTATTTGCGGTCGCCCTAATCTTAGGTCTCCACCAAGATCTTAGAATGATAACAAGATCTTCGAAGTCATTTTCATTGGCTGTTTTCAATGCTGTTCTTGCTTTGTCGTTTATTAATTTTTCAATGTCCATTAAATCAACCTCTCTTTCTAATTGATACTACGACGCCCAAAGTAAAAACGTGCACTTTTTATTAAACTTTTTTATTTTTTATCACAACCTTCCGCGGAGGATACTATGATTTCATATGAACCTTTATTCAATACGTTAAGGGATAAGAACCTTAAACTTAAGGATCTGCACCCGGTTTGTGGAAAGACCACATGTGCTAAGTTTAATAAAGGAGAATCCATTAGATTAGACACTCTCCAAAGCATTTGTAATTTTCTTGAGGTAGACTCTAACTCAATAGTTTTAGTTACCCCAGATTCAGAGTTTCCTAAATGTGATTATCACTAAGTTAGGATACTTTTTATGTAAGATGATAGGCGCCACTTGGACGCCCTTTTTATTTATTAAGTTGTTGGGTGAATAATGTTTCCCGGTCCGCCAATATCTGTTTCGGAATGAGGTACGTTAGTTGGACCAGCCACTTCATTTGCGTTAGAACTCACTACAACTACTCCAAACACTAAAACCCCAGCAATTACAATTCCTTTTAATAAATTCTTCATATAACTATCTCCTCTTCGTTTTTAAATTTTTCTGTTGCCAATTGGACAAACTTTGCAAAAAATAAATTTCCCATTCTAAGGAACGAGATGTGAGCTTCAAACAAATTCATCAAATCTTTATCCATCATCGCGGTGTAAGATTTAATATAAGGCGTAGAAAGGTCGTCAATTTTACTAATAACTTGATTAAAATTTTCCCTATCACCTTTTCTCGCGTAATAATGAAGTCTCTCTTCCGCGCAAACGTTCGTGAGATCAAACGTCATATTGTGGATGTTATTTAGAAATGGAATATCATTACTTCTTACTTCGTTAACCATACCCTTATTCCCGCATAACTCATAAAAATTGACGGCTGTTTCAAGGTTTTTAAGCGCTAAAGGATGATTCTCGTATAAATAGGAATGACCTAGCGTGTGATAAGTCGCGGCTAAAGTCATATTCGAAGTTACCGGATTGCTTATTACCTCATCACAAACCTCCCTAACTAAGTGAATATCTCCTTCATTGTATAAAGACCCCGTCGCAAAAGCAGCTTTTATTTTTGCTGCCAAAGCGTATTTAAAGAAAGTCTCGTTCAAGTCGCTAACCTTAGAAATAATTCTCTCAGCCATTTTAATCATTGTGATAACATCATTCGAACGGTAGTAGAGTAAAGACTCACAAGTGTAGACTTTAACTTGCATTTCTTTTGATTTAAGGGAACCGTATACCTCTCTATATAGCTCAATTAAATCATCAGGTTTTTTATCTGAATTAACTAGCTCATAAACCGAAACAAATTCTTGCATATCTCTTTTCGAACTTTCTTTATAAATTGACATTAATGACTTTAAAAGTTCAACTCGATCATAGTAAGTGGCATATTCGAAAGATGACATGATGCTTTCTTTATTTGAAACTTCTAAAGAAAATTCATCCATAACCTCTGTCAGCCTCTCAGGCATAACATACTTAATCACTGAGAACAGATGTAAAAATCCCGGCTCAATTGATCCCGCAACGATCTTTGAAACGTGAGCTTTCTTTAACCCCGTAGCTTTAATGATGTCTACTTGTTTAATATTATTTTCGATCATTGCGTTTGATAAGGATTCAACATACTGCATAACAGCGCCTCCCGATGACGTATCCTAACCCTTAAAATTACGCGGTCAGGAAACTTTATACAGGAATGATACCACGGAAAGGTTCGCGTTTGTATACTTTTTTCTAAATTATTCTAAATTCTTTTCGACAAATTCGGACTCCCCACGCTCTCAGCCCCGTCACGAAGCGCCCGAACCCGTTCGACACCGCTCGCAGCCAGCGCCTCTGCCACGTCTTTTTCGTCCGCCGCGAACTTGACCCTACGCAATTCAACGCTTGTCCTCGCCAACTGCCCGATCACTTCCTGCGCAAATTTGTCTCCCGCCTCGTCATTGTCCGCGGCTATCACGACTACCTCAATCGGTGATCGCACGATTAAGTCTCGTCTAGCTGCCGAAAATGTCGACCCACCCGCTGCAATCGCGTTACAGCCCGCCTCGACGCTCGCTAACGCGTCTATTTCCGACTCGCACAACATAACCTCACGCCATTTCTCGCGGTAAACGACGTCGATGCCGTATATGAGGTCGTGTATCGGCGCGCCGCCTTTCGCATACCAAAACGATTTCTGCCGCGTGGAACGATACTTAACGTTAGCGAGCGAGCCGTCCGCGTGAAACCACGGCATCGCGACGTAGTGGTCAGCGGCGCCGATCGAAAATAAGCGCTGTGTCGCCTCGGAAATGCCGCGTTTTACTAGATACGGACTTACCGCCGCGAGTCCGGCTAAGATCGCGTGGTCAAGCGTTTGCCGCGTCTTTTTAGCGGTGCTAGCGATTGCGCGGCGCAGGCGACCGATGTTAAGCGTTCGTTTACGTGGTTTATTGGCGAGGTCAGCGTCGTAGTTTAATCCGAGATATTCGCGCGTGTCCGCTTCGCTTTCCTCCCGCAGATAAGCGAGGAGCTTGACGAAGCCACCACGTTTGTATTCCGATCCTTCTTCCGCGCCTGAGTCGCCCCAGGTTCCGGCGGCATCTCCGTCGAGGTGGACGTAAAAGGACGGGGTGTTATCGTGTGCACGAAAGGGCGATCGTGCTATTAACTTGTCAAAGGACCACGTCGCGCCAGACCAATCGTAAGCTTCTAGTTCGGCGCGGTAATCGACCTCAGTATCCATCTAATCACCTACTTCGCATAAATTCAGATTAGGAAATTAGTAGTGTGCGATAAGCTTGTTCTCCACAAACCGAATGTTAAACTAAGCCTGATAATAAAGCAACACACTAATTTTATCCCCAACCTGTTGATAAATTGTACACAACCTTGTAATTTAATATTCGACATGTGGATAAGTCGCAAAAAATAAATTTTATCAACATGCTATTTTTAAATAAACTGAGTCGGACTTATTACGGGCTCACGCAGAACTCCAACGTCTAGCATCGATATTAATTCGAGCTCGAAGTCCTCTCCACCGTCGCGCCCCTTCTCGATTCCTAGCGCCGCCAGTCCGTCATTATTCGAATCGAAGCCGAAGAGAATTGTCGCAATCTCCAATAATGCTTTAGTCGTTTTTACTTTATCGCGACTAGGTATACGGAGTTCGTGTGATCCGACATCTTCTCCCTTCTCTTTTCGGTCAACGTCGGCTTGCACCGCGTAAATACCGACGACGTTGTGGTCTCCGACTAATCCTTCAAATCTCCGCGCTGACTGTTCCGCCGCCCCGCCGGTAGTACGGTTATTATTGCGTCCGTATACGTCACTGAATCCGTAAATAGGATCGATGACCACCACGTCAATGTCCGGTCGGCGTGATAATTCCTCGTCAAGCTCATTGAGACTGCGCGTTATTTTACCTTCGCCCGATTCCCCTTTTGCCTGTAGCAGTAATTCGCCGGGATAATAGTCGTTAATCTCATCCAGCATACGCATAAACTCCGCCTCGTATTCCTCCGAGAGCTTACCCGTTAGGAGCTCGCGGTTAGGAACGCCAACGACCTCGCCTCGTTCGTTCTTTAATAGTGATTGCTCCGCGGTCATAACCGAAAACAAACGCGAAAGCCAACGATAAGAGTGCATCTCGAACGATTTTACGAATACTTTTGCGCCTTGCATAAGCAGGAAATGAACGAATACGATTATCGAATAAGACTTACCACGTCCCGACTCTGCAAAGAATCCGTATATGTCTCCGGAGTAAAGCCCGCCAATTTCTTTGTTTAGCGATTCGAATGGTGTTTTCCATATTTTAAATGACCGCCCTTCTTTTCGAGATTGATATTCCGTTTGGAAATCTACTTTTAACTGCTCGAACGTTTTGCCTACCGCGTGCTCAACGGTATTAGCCGCTATGACATCCTGCGCAACTCTTTCGAGGTACTTCGCCATCTCCACGCCATCAGACGTCTGCTCTAACGTTCTATTAAACTCCGTGCTTTCCATTCGCTTTAGTAGTTCCTCGCGTGCTGCGTCTGCTTTTAGTTGGCGTGTCATCCATTCGAAACTATCCGTTATCCCTGGCATATATAATACGTCTGCACACTCCGCGGCGAAGGTAGCGTAGGATGGCGGCTGGTTATCGTTCTCCGCGCCATATGAGCGAATGAAATCGTAGGCTTGGCGTTCACCTTCCGTAGCAAAGTGGTCGCGTTTAATGCCGAACCGTTTGATTGCGCCAAGGTCGCCACTCTCTACGATCTTACTGAGTATTTGCTCGCCATAGTTCGACATTTACGCGCCCTCCCTTCGCCTGCTTATTTCCGCCAGCGCCTCCGTGGCCGCCTCATACTCTCGCGCATCGCCCGTAGCCTTCGCGCCACTTAACGTTTCCAGCCAGTAGTCGACCGCGACCTCATCGTTAGGGAACGTTTTAGTCGGCGCGGCAGTAAGCGTTAATAGCTTAGGTCCGTAATCGTCATAGTCGAGCCAGTTTTCGTTGAGCCAGCCGTCCTGACCGGACACGCGGTAGATATACGCCCCGTGCTCGTTTTCGCAGCGGTCGGTTACGATGCCATGTTCCGGCTCACGGTAATTGGCGTGAAGGTACGGATTAATAATTACGACCGGATCGCCCACCGCGTAAAAGCCGTCGTAAGGATCGGCTAGTTCGATTTCGATAACGGTCCAGCCGGGCTCGTCCGCGCCTTCGTTTACCTCTATCGCCGCCATTTCCGCTTGGATACCGCGCGCCTTTTCGTAAAGAGCGTCGAGCTTACGGCGGTGCGCGTAGTTTCGAGCGATGAGAGCGACGGGGGCGAGCGCGGTCAAGCCGAGCAAGTAACGTAGTTTCATACGGACACCTCCTATAGTTTGGTCATATTGCTTATCATAGCTTCACCCTGCAATTACAGTTTCAATAACCCGAACTCCTACTTTTTTAGCAACTACGTCACACTTGGTACAAACTACATTCCAACCGCTAGTTGAGTTAAAAAGACTAGTGAGTTGCTCATTGCACCTAGGACATTCGAAAATTTCTTCTTTAACTAACATTGCAAAATTCCTCCCTACAGTTTATGGATACTGTCTATTTTCTTTTCCCCCGTTTCGACCGCCCTACGAACTGGACGACTTGGCATTTATCGCGAATCCGATCCGCCAGCCTCGCGTCATATACCGCCTCTAGTCCGTCCATATCGACATTACTCGTATACACCGTCGGCAATCCACTCGCTATCCTCGCGTTAATCACGGCGTGAACCATCGCCCGGAAGTTCTCCGTCGCGCTTCGAATAGCCACGTCATCGAGGACGAGAAACGGCACCTTCGCCGCGCTACCTAATCGCCTGCCGATCGCCTGTAGTTGCGTTTCGTCCCGCATCTGAGACGCTAGAATATACGCGGTCTGATACTCGTTAAGGTCGAAGAACTCCGCCGGCTTTCGGTGAGGCGTCCGTCCTAACCGCGCCGCCTCCACGAAATGTGTCCGCAGATAAGCGTTAAGTAGCGCCGCCGCGGTCGTCGTCTTGCCGGTGCCGGGTTCCGCGGAGTATAGATAGACGGATTTAATATTCGGGCGCTCCTCGAATTGGCGCGAGAACGTGCCCGCGAGCCGATCGATTATCGCGTAAGCTGACGGCTGATCTTTACGGGGCGCCGCCGTGGCGAGATCGACCAGCGCGTACTCCGACGGTAAGCCAGCGAGGGTATGCCGACCAGCCGCCGAGTGCATTTGGATGTACGCAGGGCATTGCGAGTGGCAAGCGTCAGGGGAGCCGGCGATTCCGCAGGAGGGGGCGAGGATGCAGCGGGATTCGTTAGTTTCGTTAGTCAATCGCGATCACTCCTCCGTAATACTGTCGTTAATCTTCAGAACTAATTCGAGATCATGTGCATCGTGAATATGTTCCGCGCAAAGAAAGCGGTAATAGTCGTGATAAATAAGCCAATATTTCGCAGCATTTTTACACTTGGCGCAAACGCTGTTCAATCTACCGCCTCCATTCTGTATTTATTCGCAATCTCTGAAATCTCCGCTAATTTCTGAACATCAAGCGCGAACTTCTCCACCACCTTCGCAGAGACTGTTGACGTCACGGGGCGCTCCCTCGATTCAATGAACGTCACGTAGACTCGACTAATGCCTATCTGTTCCGCGAATGCTTGTTGACTTAAGCTGTAGACGCGTCGAAGGTCTGCTATTTGATCCGCCGTTAACATTATCTATAAAACCTCCTGCCGCCATAAATTCTCTGTTCCTCTCTCAAACTCGCGGCCGGCTTCAAATCCCTCCGCGTATCCTTTTCTCACCGCCGCCTGTACGTATTCATGCAAAGCATGCGCGTGATCGAGCGCCTTAGCGTCAAAGTCTCCGCCTAAGATTCCGTTGTGATTCGTCATCAAATCGCCTCCATGTCAAATCGATTCGTAGCAAGCGCCATATCAACGTGATCGATCGTAAGTAAATGAGTTTCGTTGTCGTCCATAAAGTGGGCGTTTCCAGTCCCACCACGATTCTTATACCAAGCCATAACTACATACCCTCCTAAACCGTCGTAGTCATCAGACGCGTAGTCGTTATTTGCGCGGACGAAACCAATACTACCTGCGCTATCGTCGTCCCTACCATGGTTTCCGTTTGTTTCGGAAATTTGGCGTAAATAGTTCATTGCCGCGCAATTCCAGTTATCAGAAGTAAATACACCTGTAGGAAACGCGCATCTTGGGTCGTCTCCACTCCACGTCTTCCCGCGTGCTTTACAGTATTTACACGCCATAAAATCGCCTCCACTCCGTTATTATTCCGTCTCTTACCGCGCCTACCACCAGTCCGGATCGGGCTGCTCCGCCTGTGCCGCCGCTCTCTCCTCCGCGAGCTTCAACGCCTCTTCCCGTTCGCCCGCCGCTAAGATTTCCGCCTGCGCCTTCGATAACTCTACGCGAAGGTACGCCCACATAAAGCCCCACGATAGTACCGGATACTGCGGATTAGGCTTCGGGTTATTCGCGAAACATATTTCGATATAACGTTTAATCGTTGGCGCGCCGTACTTGGTCAACGCCTGCTTAACCTGCCCCTTTTCGGTAGCCCACCGCTGCTGTACCGACCCGCCTCCGAAGGGTTCGTAGGTGACGCCACTTCGAGCTTCGTTGAGGTCGGCGAGCATACTATGGACGGTCGTCGGATTCCAGCGGTCGAGCGGGAGATTTCGCCAGTCTTTCGTAGAGATACGGGGCATTTACGCGTCCTCCTTACCGCGATATTCCGGAAGAGCCGATTTGAGCGTTTTTATTATGTGCGGTACGGGATCGGGAGTGCTCCGGACATGTGCGTCAATCTCTCGTAATTTTTCCGTTAACGCCCTAACAACTTTCTCCGTATGCCGAGCTTCAGCGCCGTTTGCGGAGATGTGCGCTCGCAAGACGAGCACTTTCGACTTAAGATCCTCTATCTCCGCCAATAACCTCGGAACATCTTCGCGGACATGGGAGACAAAGTTTGCGTCAGGAGGGCGAACAGTTTCACATACTTCGGCGAAGAATACTTTTTCGCCAACTTCGTACACACTAGTCCCGTCACATATATCCCACGGACCCGCCGTAGCCTTCTCGCACCGTTCGCGTATTGCCGTTAGTTCTTCGTCTTTTAACCGTTTCATCTACCGTCCCTCATTTCGTTTAGAAGTTTCGTCATCTCACGTTTCCATTCGCGATTCAGGAAAGCTCCGAATATCCATGCGCCGAACATCGCGGATATGATATGCGAATAAATTAGGAAAGCCGTCACTCGCGCTCACCTCCGTCAAATAATCGTTCCAACTCCGCCACCGTCATCGTATTAAACGCCACCAGCGGACCTTCGCGGTTAAACGTTCCTCCGGCGCGACGTATCCGTAACACGAACGACTGCATACCGTATTGGCGGGTGAGGTCGAGGGCTTCGTCAAGGGCGGTCATTAGTCGTTCACCCCTTCAATAGTAATGCCGAGTAGGTTTAACGCCGCAATTATACCGGAAGCACGACCTAATTCCCATTCGTCACGCATTTGATAGTAATAAGCCTTAACGTCCGCCTCCCGCTCCTTCTGCGTTTTCTCGACGGTGTAGCCTACGTAGAGAGCTCTCGCCAATTCGTCGTCTGTAAGATCATTTAAACACGCGAATTCACCCATAAAACGGTTTGTAGGGGACAACTTCACCCTCAGCGCCATTCTTTTGCCTCCGTTATACTCGTAATCCTCGATTGCCTCCGCCTGATCTTTCGTCAATACTACCGGTTCAGTTTTCGCCATGTCGTTTCCTCCTCGTTTATTCTCGCTTAGTTTTCGCCTACTGTACGCGTTCTTAGTCGTCTCAGGCATAAATGTCCTCGCCTCTACCTCTCGACGTCGCTCGGCTTTAATTCCGCGATAAAATCATGCGTCCTCATTACTACGCGGAGCATATCGTGTACGACCGTTAACCGCGCTTCTAATTCAGCAGGGTCGCCGTCTTCTTGTTCGCTGACCCACCGCATGCTTTCGAGGACGACTACGCGATTAAGCGCCGATTCCATTCGCCCGTGGAACGATTCGAGCGGCTGCCATACGGGACGTGGCGTGGGGTCTAAAGCCGGGTTCTCGGCGACTTTTCGTTTCCATCCGGGCGCTTTCGTAGGGTCGACGATACGGTATTCGAGCAATTGAAAATTGAGCGCACCGTCCGAGCGGATGGCGTAGTTTTCCGTTAGTTTAATCACGAGCATCGACCTCCATTTCGATTATCTTTGCGTCATATACACGCGCTAAATATTCGTCAGACTCGCGCCGGTAGAACCGTAACTCATTAATACGAAGTAAGCTTTCGTAGTAAAGAGTGTATCCATCCTCTAATAGTGATTCCGAAGCCTTCCGAAAAGTTGAATAAACTCCGTCAACCCACGCTTCGTAATCCTCGTACGATTCTCCGTTATCCTTTTCGACTAGATATACAATCATTCCGATTCCTCCTTCGTTTAATAGCGTTCGATTATCGCTTGCTTATCGCCTGCTGAGGGCGACGTTATGAGGCGTCTTTTGCTTTAAGCATCTTCCTAGCCGCGCCGGGATATTTGCTAATTAACTTACCTAACAACTTTTCTGCGAACAAAGGGGTTTTAGTGTGCTCTAGTTGTACACTCCTTTGAGAGTTGATTTCTTTAAACTGATCGATATGCGCGGCTCTTCTATTGTAGTAAGGGTCCACGATAATAAACTCTCTAAGCACGTCCGTCAGCTCCATCTCCGTGGTAAACTGAAATAAAGCCTCATTATCTCGATCATTAACACCTAATTGAGTTAGTACAGTTTTAAATGTTGACTTATCTCGAACAGCACGTTTCATTAATGCGATATCTATACGCTTCTTAACAGCATCCGTTAATTCAGCCCCGCTCAATCTCGTATAGTATGCGGACTCAATCAATGCAGCTTCGATAAATGCTCTGATAAATTGGTATTGACTAACGCCAGCACTTTTCAATACTTGTCTTATATTTTGGTAGTTTTCAAGCGTATACCAAGCCGAAGCCTCAGCTCTTTCTACCGCAGTTGCCACGGTCATCTTATCTAATTTCTTTTCGGTAAATGCGAAATCTTGCGCCCATAAGTTGGGTTGAAATGCGTTAAGAATTTTAATATTACTTTCTCCTTGCTTTAATATTCCGTAACGTCTAAACGGGTTTGTTACGAAAGGGTTCTCCTCGACAAGTAAGGACGCTCTTGCTAACCTTTCGTTCACGTTCGCATCCTCGAATAATTTTTTAGAAACTCTGCTTTCGAATATGGTTAGAACTCTCTGACCTACCTCTTTTTTGTACTGTTCCATTACTTATCTCCTCCTTCTAATTTTTGCAGTAGTTCAAGGCACACATATAGAATTTCAGAGTCGTCGTCTTTTTCGGATGTTTCTCCCAACGCTATAACGCAACTTCGCGTTAAAGCCATAAGTTGCTCGCGGGCGCTCTTCTTGACGTCACCCTTCGTGGCGTTTATCGTCTTACTACGATGTAAAACTTCGTTCGTCATCGACATTACCTGCTCTCGCATATCTACTACGACGTTATGCGGATCACTAGCAGGCAAAGAGTCATCGTACCTAGGAGCGCTCGAATTACGCTCTAGTGTTTCCGCAACTAATTTCCTTGCGTCTAATGTAACTGTCGCCTCTTCTGTGGGCTCGTCCGGCTGTTCGTCGGCTTTCATTTGCGTATACGCTTTGTTGACGGAATAAGAACCTTCGAAAACTAATTCGAATAAGTCCGGTCGATTACGGTAGACGGCGATTAGGTACGCCATGTTCGATTTGCCGACGCCGGCTTTCTTCGCGAGAATTTCGTTTGTCTTGCCGGTCTCCTCCGAACCTTGTGCCAGATTTGGTACGAGGTCTGTGCGAGTTCCGGATCTCCCTCCCGCCTTCTGCCGTTCCTCCTCGTAGTACAAACGTATAATTAACGCCGCTTTCTGTCCCGGCTTAAGATCGTCGCGGTTAAGTTTGGATTCCGTGATGAACGCGGGTATTTCGTCCTCACCGATTTCCTCCACGATCACTCGCACGTTTTCTATGCCGAGTTCTTTCGCGGCTTTAAGACGATGCTTACCGTCTATGACTCGGAACCCCTTCGTAACAACTAGCGGCAATAGTATGCCTTCTTTGGCGATACCAGCGAGGAAGCTACGCCACTTTTTCGCTGACATCTCCGGGGAGTATTCCGACTGTTTGCTGTGTACCGTGAGTTGGGACGTCGCAACCTCGATGAGGGCGGCACGGTGGTCAATAGTTTCAGTTATCATTTGTCGCGTTGCTCCTTTCTTTTATTAAAAGATTGTCGCGGTTTCTATGGCTAAGGAAAGTGATCTTCTTTACGCAAGCTGAGGGAACGTTAGTGACCGAATTGCCCTTTCTCTTAACTCCTGTAATTACTTTCTTGTTAAAGAATAGTTCTTGTTAAAACCTAGTTCTTGTTAGTGTCAACCCTAGCCGTATCCGTTCCAGCCGTGTCGGGTCGCTATTACACGGTGTTCCGTATTACCGAACGATCTCCTCCGGCTCGGCATCGAATATTCGCAATTGGCTAATCGGCAGAACCGTGTACCTCGCGTTATCCCATCGACCCTCTACCGTGCGTCCCTTCGTTACCTCGATAACCGGTCGCCCCTGCCATCGATACTCCGCGAGTTTCTTCACACGGGCGTTAGCGGATTGTCTCGATACGTCTAAAGCGGAAGCTATTTGCGACTGGGTCGGGTAGCATTCGCCACGCTCGTCCATAAAGGAAGCGATGATGCACAAAGTCGTCCAGTTGTGATCGCCCATGTCAGCGATGAGCCCGGCTTTACGAGCGTCGACGTACATCTTAACGAATATGCGCGTTTCCGACTTACCGGAGGTGATCGAGTGCTCCGTCTGAGATTCAACCGATATTAACCGTTCATCGGACATTTCCGACGACCTCCTTTGTTTTTTGCTTATACTTTATATAAACAACTCAGATTTCGGTTTCGCACACTTTTTATAAAACTTTTTTCGCCTTCGAATGATAATACGACGCCCAAATTAAAAACGTGCACTTTTGGACAAAAAAAATAACGATCCTCATTAAGAAGATCGTTAGCTACTACTCTGTTGCTGATTTAGTTTTGAGTTTATCTCGTTGATATTGCGGAACAAGTCTCTCTTACTACTGTCTGTTTCAAACTGCGCTGCTAAATTATTTGCGATTAACTCACTAATACCTACTAAAATTAATCCAGGTACGCTTGTCGAAGCTAGAACACCTAAAGCAAACACAAATCTTAATGGATGTAACTCAACTCCATAAAAACTTTCAAAATCTAAATAAGTATTTAAGCGGAACATAATAACTAAACTCATTATTAAACCTACCGCGGCTATTCCCCATCCTACAATCCAAAGTAATTTTGAAACAATACTCATATCTCTTCCCATGTAATATCCCCCGTCAATTTTATTTATGTTCATTTTACCAACTTTTTTCACTTTATTCTATATAATACGAAAAAAGACCGAAGCAGTTTCGCCTCAGTCGTTTAGAATCGTTTCAAGTCCAAAGTTGTAATCGAGCTTTTTATCAAAGTGTTCGCGCAAAAAAGTGTGTAGCGACATTTTTTCCAGTTTAAAGAATATCGATATAAATTCTCTGTCTGTAATTACCGATGAACTGTTTAGGAGCTGCACGCGGTCATATAAGGAGACGTCGTACTCACGTGATGCCTCATTATAATTGTAGCCCGACATCAGAAACTCTTCTCCTATTTGGTAGTAAGCTTGCTTATGACTAAGGTCGATCCATCCTCTTACTCGGTCGACTTCCGATGATCCGTCAATATCAAAACTAACGAGCTTAATTGTACCTGGTGTCAAAGATGGTGCAAACATAAGTACCCCCTTTTATCTTTAGTTCGATTATATGACTACAGGAGTCAGACTTCAAGAGCCAAATTATCAGCGCGCCCCCGCTGCGGTAAAATTTAGGCAGGAGGCGTAGTACATATGTCTGTAACCGATCGCTACTCGTGGGGACTTCGCGAGATCATGGCGGAGCTAGGCGTATCACAAAACCAGCTATCGCATGCATCCCGCGTACGACCCGCAACCCTTCGCGCGTTTGTCAACGGAGACGTACAGCGTATTAACCTCGAACAATTGACCGACCTACTTGACGCTCTTAATCGTTTGGCTGCGGCTCAGAGCTTTCGTAAACGGTACAATGTCGAGGACTTGCTGTATTATAACCGCGAAGAGTAACGAGCCCTTACGAGGGCTTTTTGCGCGTTATACGTAACCTCTAAGCTTGTCCACTATCTCTTCTTTATCTAAGTGTAAATACCTCGTAGTAACATCTAAACCACTGTGTCCTAATGCCCTTGAGATAGTCGCTACGTCAACGCCTCTCTTAAGTAGGTTTTTTGCGTAGCCTCTGCGAAGTGCGTGCGGGTTTAGATTCTTTATGCCGAACTTCTTCGAGTATTTGTGAAGTTGCTTTTGTATATTATTATGGGATTGACTTGTCGATATCTGGGTTCCTCTACTCGTTATGAAGATTAACGAATTATGTACGCCATACTCACGACGAACAAGGTCGTTCTGTTTAATCAAAACCGTAAACAGTCTTTTTAAAGTGTCATTGAAAGGGAGAAACAACTGCTCATGATTCTTTAACACTCCGCCGTCTAACTTTAACAACTGATCTTCTAAATCGACGTGTCGTTCCTCAAGTGCTGAAAGGGTGCTAATACGTATGCCAGTTTTATAAAGCACCATAACCGCCGTAGCATCTCTTAGCTGAACAAAGTCGCCTAAATCAAGTAAAGAAAGCAGTAATTCAATATCTCGATCGACCGCTCCCTCTTTGACAGGTATATCAGCTTTTATTTTGATTTGCTTCCAAAAAGGCGCTTCCACCCAACCATTATCAAAACACTTTCCCAAAAAAGCTTTAATACATTTTAGTCGCGTTAACTTCGTCTGGTTACTGACTTCCATTTTCGACAACCATTCGTATATTGTGTTCACCCCTACATCCGCGACGTACATTATTCCGGTATAATTAATTAGCTGATTAACGTATGTTTCATAATCGCTTATAGTGCGTGGACGTTTGCCTGACGCTTTCATCTGCCTCACGATAATCATTAACGCTTGATTGACAGTGATACCGTTTTGTTTCGTTTCGGGAGCCGTAAAACTCTCCCGCTGGACGCTAGTGAAAACATCCGATAAGTCCTCGCTTACTGAAAGCGAAGCTTTCTTTTTGGACATACAAAAAACCTCCCCGATGCGTAAAGTTGGAGGTCTAACGTCTGAATTGACCGTTTCGTTGACCGCTTCATTCCCGCAAAGGAAAGGTTAATATAACGGGTGTTTCCGTCGAAATTATAAGCGTCCCAGGAGAGATTCGAACTCCCGACCGACGGCTTAGAAGGCCGTTGCTCTATCCTGCTGAGCTACTGGGACAATGGAGCGGGTGATGGGAATCGAACCCACATCATCAGCTTGGAAGGCTGAGGTTTTACCACTAAACTACACCCGCATTATTTTTAGATTATCCTCATTTTATTCCGCACCCTACAATCATGTTCCTTCCTCTTCTCGCTTATCAAGGAAGTATTATGCGTCGGAACAACTCGTCGCAATTCATGAAGCGTCGCTCGTGGCTGAGGTTTTACCACTAAACTACACCCGCATTATTTTTAGATTATCCTCATTTTATTCCGCACCCTACAATCATGTTCCTTCCTCTTCTCGCTTATCAAGGAAGTATTATGCGTCGGAACAACTCGTTGCATTTCATGAAGCATTGCTCGTGGCTGAGGTTTTACCACTAAACTACATTATGTATAAGCGCCACAACAACAATTGCGACGCTTATAAATATACATGATTAAATAAAATGTGTCAACTACTTCTTAACAATTTTTTCTTAAGAGACGTCATTTCGGTTAAAGGTTGCTTCGAGCGCTTCAATTGCCGTACCGTCCATCGTGAAATAGTTAATTTGAATTGCCTCGTCGGTTATGTCTACCACGCAATAAGAGCCTGCATACTTGCCTTTTGGCAGTCGTAAGCTACCCGGATTGATCGTTATGACCTCTCCGAACCGCTGCACTTTTGGAATGTGGGTATGACCATAGACCGCAATTGTGGCTTTATTCTCTTGTGCTTTCTGTGCTAATTCAGTTAATGAACTTTTGACGCCTTCGTAATGGCCATGGGTTAACTGAATAACTAAACCACTTGCTTCGAGTAATCTTTCTGCAGGGAACGAAGAAAAAACGTCACAGTTTCCTGCTACGGTCACAACGTCCTTTAATTGACTTGAATCAGCCTGTAGCTCCGAGTCACCTGCGTGTAAAATCAAATCAACTTGGTCACGTAAAGGCTGCAAAAATGATTCAAGCTCTTGTTCCCAACCATGCGTGTCGCTTATGACTAGAATTTTCATGAAGACGCTCCTAACAAATACTCGTTTAACTTTTGAATCGCCTTTGCACGATGACTCATTTTATTCTTTTCCTCAAGAGATAATTGAGCCATCGTCTTATTTTTATCGGCAACATAGAAAATAGGATCATAGCCAAATCCATGCTCACCTGCTTGTTCATGAGCGATAAGACCTTCACACGTTCCTTCAAAAAAAGATGTTTCTTTTTCTGGATCTGCAAAAGCAATCGTACATACGAACCGTGCTGTACGATCTCTTTCGGACACACCCCTCAAGTCTTCTAGCACTTTTTCAATATTGGCTTGATCGTTTTTATCTTCACCAGCATAGCGTGCTGAAAACACGCCTGGTCTTCCATCCAACGCATCAATGACAAGACCTGAATCATCGGCAATGACAGGTTGACCCATAGCTTTTGCAAGCACTTCTGCTTTTTTTCTAGCATTCTCTTGAAACGTTTGACCATCTTCTATGATTTCAGGAAACGATGGAAAGTCTAAAAGAGATTTTACTTCATACGTGCCCTGAAACAACTTTTTAAAATCTTCTATTTTTCCTTTGTTCGTTGTTGCAATTATGACTTCATTCATCATTCATGCCTCCTTTGAATTAGGCAAAAACAAATCTCCCACGATTGATTTTTGGACCTCAATTAGTTGTTGAATTCCTTCTTCAGCCAGATCTAACAGTTCATTTAATTGGGCTCGACTAAATACAGCTTCTTCTCCACTGCCTTGAATTTCAACAAATTGACCAGCACCTGTTTGCACTACGTTCATATCTACATCAGCATTGGAATCTTCCTGATAGTTTAAATCACAAATCGCTCCGTGCTCATCAACAATTCCGACTGATATCGCAGCAACATAGTCTTTTACGGGAATCGCATTTAATCCGGAAGTTTTTTGTAAAGCCAACACCATTGCGACAAATGCCCCTGTAATAGCGGCTGTACGTGTACCTCCATCAGCTTGGATGACATCGCAATCGATCCAAATCGTCTTCTCGCCAAGCTTGTCTAAATCGACGACTGTGCGCAGGCAACGGCCAATTAAACGTTGAATCTCCATCGTTCTTCCACTAAGCTTCCCTTTCGCTGCTTCACGGATCGTTCGTTGTTCTGTCGCTCTAGGGAGCATGGCATATTCCGCTGCAAGCCAACCTTTTTTTTGCCCCCGCAGAAAAGGCGGCACTTTATTTTCGATCGTTGCTGTACAAATAACTTTTGTATCGCCAACTGTAATTAAAACTGACCCTTCCGCATGCTTCGTGAAATGCGGTATAATTTCCACTGGTCGAATTTGATTCTCGCTTCGTTGATCCACTCTCATACTTTTAACCCCTCTTCTTATCCAGAAGATTTTCTCTTAGTTCGTCGTATAGTATAACATAATAAAAAGAGCACCTGTAGGAACAGGTGCCCAATTTTTTATAGTGGATTTTTGTTTACATGCGCGGGACGTTGAATGGTCTCTACCGCTTCTCCCGATTCTGAGAAGATGTCTTCTTGGCCATTTACCAAGATCGAAATTTTCTCTACATCACGATGTTCCGTTAACGATAGGGCAATCGATTCAATAATCGATTGTTCAATATAAGCGTCTTCCCCAACCATCGTTTGTATCGCTTCATTGAAGTCCAAAACGAGTTCCCCATCTTTGATTTCCGGTTCATTTAACAACTCGATTTCATCATTCATCTCCGTTAGCAACGTTCGCATACCTATGGAAGGACCATCAATTAGTTCATTGACAACCGTAGCTATTTCATTTTCTGTTTCTGCGACTCGTCGCGTTACTGGAACGTAATAGGTTTCATTTTCATGAGAACCGAGGAAGTATACCGTTACATCTTGGCTATTTGTAAAATCAACAACATTGCCATAATCAATATTAATGCCATCTTCTCGGCTAAAGTTTCCGACAATTGGCGATTCGCTCATCGGTAGTTGCTCAAGCTCAACCCCATTTACTTCAATTTTCACTTCGTCAACATCATCAAATTGAGTTAACGTCCAAGTAATGGCTTCAAACATGCCTTTTTCATCTTCTAAATTGTAGTCTTCTACCTCGTTTGAAAAGTTCGCAACTGCAATTTTATCTTCTTTTAGATGATTAACATCCACCGTTGTGCCTGCAGGTAAGACAGCTCTAAACCCGTTTGGCAATACATCTTGTAAAGGTCCATCTGCCACAAGGTATTCGAGCGACTGCTTCATCGTTGTATCTGTTTTCGGCAATTCAATCGTTTGAGGTACGACCATACCGTTGCTATCGAATAAATAGAGCTGACGCAAATTTTGCGCATCTACATCTTGGTCAGGTGTTTGCTCTGTTTCTTCAGAGCCTTCAGCACCTTCGGCTGATTCATCTGTTTCGTCTGCATCAGAAGCATCTTCATCTTCGTCCTCATCTGATGCTTCTTCCCCAGCTTCACTTTCATCAATCAAGGAAGGATCGACTTCTTCCGTTTCATTCGTGTACGTGATTTCCGGCTCGTCTAAACTTACAGGCTCATCTGCTCCTGTTGAACACCCAACCGCCAAAGTGAGTGTGACAATTAGAGGCGCACTAATTCCAATTAATTTCCGCATTGCTTTCCCTCCCAGAATGGTTGTACTTTCATGTATACGAGCATCCTCGATCGTTTAGACCAGCTTGTTCAAAGAAAATAAAAAAAGCTTATCGACTTAGTCAATAAGCTTTTGCAGTAGAGCTGCTATTTACGATCGAACAGGTAGTGTTTCACCTAAAACGTCCAATCGTTCTTGATGTTGTTCAGGTGACAACTGCTGTTCTTTAATATATAAATTGCGTGGGTGAACACGGCATTCCGGCGTACATCCACGTACATATTTGTGTTCATTCTCTTCAGAAGCAAGAATTTGTTTATTACACTCTGGGTTTGCGCAATTCACATAGCGCTCGCACGGTTCACCATCAAAATAATCTTTCCCGATTATTTTGGGATCTACTTGGTTAATTGGTACAGTCAAGCGCTCATCAAAGACATAGCACTGACCGTCCCATAGCTCACCTTGCACTTCAGGGTCTTTGCCATATGTGACTATACCGCCATGTAGTTGGGATACATCCTCGAATCCTTCTTGCTTTAACCAGCCTGAAAACTTTTCACAGCGGATACCGCCTGTGCAGTATGTTAAGATCTTTTTATCTTCAAATTGCTCTTTATTTTCACGAATCCATTCAGGTAATTCTCTAAATGTCTTAATATCTGGTCGAACCGCACCTCTAAAATGACCAACGTCATACTCATAGTCATTGCGGGCATCAATCACAACGGTGTTCTCTTCCTGCATCGCTGCTTTCCACTCGGAAGGAGAAAGATAGTTCCCTGTCATTTCTAACGGGTTTACATCATCTTCATGAAGACGTAATGTCACGAGCTCTTCTCGCGGACGAACATGCATTTTCTTGAACGCATGCTTGTCTTCTACATCTTCTTTGAACACAATCCCTTTAAAAAGCGGATCTGACTCCAGTGCTGTTTTATACTGATCTGTTTGTTCTTTTAATCCAGATACCGTTCCATTAATTCCTTCACTCGCAACTAATATTCTTCCTTTTAAATCAAGGCTATTACAAAATGCTAAATGATCGATAGCAAATTGTTCCGGGTCTTCAATCGTGGTGTAGTAATAATACAACAATACGCGATATTCTTTTTCCATGTTCACCTATCTCCTTATATTTGCAAGATACAATTTGCAGGTGGCTTACCTTATTAATCACATCTGTGCTTCATGGTTTCCACTACATATTATACAAAAAAATCACCAAATGTCTAGCATATAAAAAAGAAGAACCTGATTGAACCTCAGGCTCTTCTAGCTTATTTATTCTACACCGAAGAATGCTTCAGCTTTCTTTAAGTACTTTTCATCTTCAGGGGCCATTTCGTATTCCTCTACAATGGCATCTACTGGACATACGCCTTGACAAGCACCACAATCGATACAAATATCAGGGTTGATGTAGTATTGATCTTCTCCCTCTTCAATACAATCTACCGGACAAACGTCAACACACTCGCCAGCTTTTTCGCCAATACATGGACTTAAAATTACAAAAGCCATTCGTTGTTACACTCCTTTTTATTTAACTGAAGCTTGTTTACTTCAAAATTTAGTGGTTCACTATAGTACTAGCATACACTCGATTCCCAAAAACATAAAGCATTTCACTCAAAAAACTTACCTTATTTGTACCCTAACGCTCAATTTTTAAACGATGTTCAAATGTAATTGATTCCACTTTTGCTGGGAAAAGATGAAGTCGCTTCCGAGCGAATTCTTCAAACGGCTTTGCTGCCCCAGTTGTGAAAAATTGGTGCGTCGGCGCCTCAGCCGCTTTTCGATTTAATGATTGGTGGAACAATACACTGCTCACTTCTCTCGCCGTTTCCTCGCCTGATGAAATCACGTTAACGTGAGACGGGAGATACGCTTCAATTACCGGCTTTAACAATGGGTAATGGGTACAGCCTAATATTAACGTATCGAATTGACCATTTTTAATTGGTGCAAGGGATTCCTCTACAATGCCTTCTGCTTCTTCTCCAGCTACGATCCCTTGTTCAACTAGCGGAACAAATAGTGGACACGCCAAACTTTCTACTTTTACGTTCTCGCTAATTGCTTCCAGCGCATACGGGTAGGCATTACTCTTAATCGTCCCGGATGTTCCAATAACAGCAATATGTTGGTTATTCGTTACTTTCATTGCTGAAATTGCCCCTGGTTGAATCACACCAACAACTGGAATCGATAGTTTTTCGCGCGCTTCATGAAGAACGACCGCTGTTGCTGTATTACAGGCAATCACGAGCATTTTCACTTCATACTCAAGTAAATGATTAATCATTTCCCACGTAAAACGACGAACCTCCTCAACCGTTCTTGGTCCATAAGGGCATCGCTTTGAATCTCCAACATAATAAATACTTTCTTTTGGCAACTGTCGCATCATTTCCGTTGCAACCGTTAAACCACCATAACCCGAATCGATAATGCCGATCGGTTTATCCATAGTGTTCTCTCCTCAACTGAACTGTCGCTCCTACAATATTATGAACGAATCTCTCGTTTGGTTTTCATTGTTTCTAACAACATGCTTAAATTTTCTTCAAGTATGTTAACTTGTTCACAAGAGAAGTCTTCAAGCATCTCAGCTAAATAGTGCTGCCGCTTTTTAATGACTTCTAAAATGATCTCTTGTCCTTTTTTCTTTAAGTGTATACGAACGACACGACGATCTGACTCGTCACGTACACGTGTGACAAGTTCGTTCTTTTCCATTCGATCAATTAAATCTGTCGTTGTACTACATGCAAGGTGCATACGATCAGAAAGTTCTCCTATGGTCATGTCCCCGTATTCATTGAGCCATTGTAGTGCCACAAATTGCGGAGGCGTAATAGGGAAATGCGTTAAAATCTCTCTCCCTTTCTGCCTTACTAAATCCGCTACTTTTCGTAAAGACCTTTCAATATCCTCAAATTGGCGATCATGTACGTCATAAGCTTTCTCCAATCAAAACACCTCCATAGATAGTCGAACAGTTCTCTTTCTCCTATTGTACCTAACTCCTTCACGTTCTCGCAACAGCCAGCCAATTAATCAAAAGAAAAAGGAAGCCAAAAATGGCTTCCTTTTTAAGCGTAATGCTTTTTCACTAAGTTTTCGACTGCTTCCGATGTGCTTTCAAGTAGCGCCTTTTGAGCAAAATCGCTCAATTCTTCTTTTGAAAGTTTACTTAGCTGACTACGAGCCGGCAATACCGAAGTCGCACTCATACTAAATTCATCTAAACCAAGTCCGAGAAGCAATGGAATGGCGATCTCATCTCCAGCCATTTCGCCACACATGCCAACCCACTTACCTTCTGCATGAGCTGCTTTAATAACCATATCAATTAGTCTTAATACAGCCGGGTGGTATGGTTGGTAAAGATACGAAACACGCTCATTCATACGATCCGCAGCCATTGTATATTGAATTAAATCGTTTGTTCCGATACTAAAGAAATCAACTTCTTTTGCAAACTGTGGTGCAGCAACAGCTGTAGACGGAATTTCAACCATAATCCCTACTTCAAGTTCTTCAGAAACCGAAACACCTTCAGCTTGAAGTTTTGCTTTTTCATCAGCTAAGATTTCTTTTGCTTCTCTTAGTTCTTCAATCGTTGCGATCATTGGGAACATAATTTTCAAATTCCCGAATGCACTTGCTCTAAGAAGAGCACGTAACTGATCTCGGAACATATCTTGCTTTTCTAGGCAAAGACGAATGGCACGGAAACCTAGAAATGGGTTCATCTCTTCAGGTAGGTCAAGATAAGGAAGTTCTTTGTCGCCACCGATGTCTAATGTACGAATCACAACAGGTTTACCTTCCATACGCTCAACTACTTCTTTATACGCTGCAAACTGTTCTTCTTCACTTGGAAGTTCTGTTCTGCCCATATAAAGAAACTCTGTTCGATATAACCCAATTCCTTCAGCGCCGTTACCAATTACACCATCAAGATCTTGAGGCGTGCCGATATTTGCAGCTAGCTCAACATGAACGCCATCTTTTGTCAACGTTTTCTCATTAACAAGCTTCGCCCATTCTGCTTTTTGTTCAGCAAATTTGCTTTGCTTTTCTTTGTAAGCTGCAAGTTCTTCTTCAGATGGATTAATAATGACGTTACCATCAATTCCATCAACGATAATAATATCGCCATTGCTCACGGATTTCGTTGCTTCTTTTGTCCCAACAACAGCAGGGATTTCAAGAGAACGAGACATAATTGCCGAGTGAGACGTACGTCCGCCAATATCCGTTGCAAACCCTTTAATCACTTCTGGATTCAGTTGCGCCGTATCAGAAGGAGTTAAATCATGAGCAATAATAACAGTTTCTTCTGCAATCGCGGCAAGAGAAACGACTTGTATACCCATAAGATGTCCTAACACACGTCTAGAGACATCACGAATATCCGCAGCACGCTCTTTCATGTAGGCATTGTCCATGTTTTCAAACATTGTGATGAACATATCCGCTACTTCATTTAGCGCAAACTCTGCTGTAACACCATCTTCATTAATTTTAGCTTTGACAGCATCAATAAGTTCTGGGTCACTTAAAACGAGTAAATGAGCAGAGAAAATCTCCGCTTTGTCTTCGCCAAGTTCTTTGTGCGCTTTTTCTTTAATTTGCTCAAGTTCTTTTGTTGATTGCGCCAAAGCAGACGTTAGTCGCTCTACTTCAGTCTCTTTGTTCGCTGCTTCTTTTTGTTTCACCGTAAAGTCAGGTTCTTCATGAACAAACGCTTTAGCAATCGCTATTCCAGCTGAAGCAGCGATTCCTGTTAAGTTGTTACTCATTATTCGCCTAATCCCTCTTTTACAACTTCTTCAATTGCTGCAAGTGCATCATCAGCGTCAGATCCTTCAGCTTTAATCGTTACATCTGCACCTTGACCTACACCGAGTGACATAACACCCATGATTGATTTTAAATTAACAGATTTCCCTTTGTACTCTAACGTGATATCAGAAGAGAATTGACCTGCTTTGTTAACTAATTGCGTAGCTGGACGTGCATGAATACCTGTTTCCGCCGTAATTTTAAATGTTTTTTCTGGCATAATTGTTTCCTCTTTTCTATAGAATAATTTTTAGTTGTGTCTAAGTTTGATCTTTCTAAACTTCTTACCCCGAATGATCAATAAATAACAAGATGTTTCATAAAAAAACTAAACATTACTGTTGTTTAGACCTTCGATTAAAACATCGTCATTATAGCATGCCCTTTTTCCCCTTTCAACACAAAAGAATCCTCGTTTCTTTGTATTTTGACTAATTACGACATAAATTGCTCAAAAGCTTCATCTAACAATCTTATCGATAAGTTTTTACATGAAGGCTCACACCTTCCAATCTTTATACATATACTGTTTTGACTAAAGCCTTTCTGGTGATGACAACCATCTCTTAGCCCGGCATGAAGGAGTGAACATATTGAAAGGAGCAGACTTCGGACCTAAACCCTTGCTTACAAAGAGGGAACGCGAAGTATTCGAACTACTTGTCCAAGATCAGACGACAAAAGAAATAGCTAATCATCTTTTTATCAGTGAAAAGACTGTTCGTAACCACATTTCGAACACAATGCAGAAATTGGGAGTTAAGGGGCGCTCTCAAGCAGTTATTGAGCTTATTCGACTTGGGGAAATTCAAATATAAAAAAAGCCTGCAAAGGGCTTTTTTTATGCGTGGATTTTTTCTTTAAACGTTGTTTGGAATGGAGACGCTTTTCCTGAATATGCATCAATTTGAACGAGAGAACCGCGGCCAAACAATGCCGGTTTGCCGTTCACTAATCCGACATAATGTACATCCATTGATGACGAGCCCATTCGATGAATTTTCACACCTAATTGAACAGTGTCACCGTATTTAATTTGTGCTACATAATCACAATGTAAATCTGCTGTTACAATGATTAAGCCTTGACCTTTCATCCATTCTTCCATTAACCCTTTACTTTCAAAAAATTCTAGCCTAGCTTGCTCAAAATAAACAAACGCTACTGTATTATTGACGTGACCAAATGCATCCGTTTCCGAAAAACGAACACGGATATCGGTAAAATAAGAAAATTCTTTTTTCCAACTTTCTAGATTTTCTATATAGTCTGGTAAACGCATTGAGGTCTCTCCTTTTATAAAAAAAAGGCTGTCTAAGAAAGACAGCCCTTCTCTCTAATTTTTAGAAACTACCGAAGAAGTTTTTGAATGATTGAAGCGCTGTTGCGCGATTTAGAGAAGCGATAGATGTTGTTAATGGAATGCCTTTCGGACAAGACTGCACACAGTTTTGTGAGTTCCCGCAGTTCAAAAGACCACCTTCATCCATTAAAGCTTCAAGACGTTCTTCTTTGTTCATTTCACCAGTTGGATGAGCATTGAAAAGTCGAACTTGAGACAGCGCAGCCGGTCCGATAAATTCGGATTTTGAATTTACGTTCGGACAAGCCTCTAAACATACACCACATGTCATACATTTAGACAATTCATAAGCCCACTGCCGACGTTTTTCAGGCATTCTCGGTCCAGGACCTAAATCGTACGTTCCATCTACTGGAATCCAAGCCTTTACTTTTTTCAACGAGTCAAACATACGGCTACGGTCAACCATTAAGTCACGGACAATTGGGAACGTACGCATTGGCTCTAGTCGAATCGGCTGCTCCAGTTTGTCGATTAACGCTGTACATGATTGCTGTGGCTTGCCGTTAATAACCATCGAACAAGCTCCGCATACTTCTTCAAGACAGTTCATATCCCACGCAACAGGCGTTGTATGTTCCCCTTTAGCGTTTACAGGGTTTCTACGGATTTCCATTAAGCAAGAAATAACGTTCAAGTTAGGTCGATAAGGAAGTTTAAACTCTTCTTCGTATGTTCCGCCATCCGGACCATCTTGTCTTGAGATAATGATCGTAATCATTTCACTCATTTCGCTCCAGCTCCTTTACTTTTTTGAGTGTAATCACGCTTACGAGGTTTAATCAATGAAGTATCGACGTCTTCAAACTCAAAGTCAGGAGCTCCAGTTGTTGGATTGTACCAAGCTTTTGTTGTTTTCAAGAACTCTTCATCGTTACGCTCTGGGAAGTCTGGTTTATAGTGAGCGCCGCGGCTTTCATTACGATTGTATGCACCAATTGTAATCACACGCGCTAGATTTAACATGCCTTCAAGTTGTCTAGTAAACGATGCACCTTGATTGGACCAACGAGAAGTATCGTTAATGTTGATGTTTTTGAAACGTTCCATAAGCTCTTGAATTTTTTCATCCGTTTTCAATAGCTTGTCATTGTAACGAACAACCGTAACGTTGTCTGTCATCCACTCACCAAGCTCTTTGTGTAGAACGTATGCATTTTCTTTTCCATCCATTCGAAGAATCGAATCGAATTTATCTTGCTCTTTTTTCACTTCTCTTTCAAACATTGAAGAAGATAAGTCTTCAGCAGCGTGCTCTAAGCCGTTAATATAATCAAGTGCTTTCGGTCCAGCAACCATTCCGCCATAAATCGCCGATAGCAACGAGTTTGCACCTAATCGATTCGCGCCGTGCTGTGAATAATCACACTCACCTGCAGCAAACAATCCAGGAATATTTGTCATTTGATCGTAATCAACCCACATGCCACCCATCGAATAGTGAACAGCAGGGAAAATTTTCATTGGTACTTTACGAGGATCATCACCCATGAATTTCTCATAAATTTCAATGATCCCACCGAGCTTAATGTCAAGTTCCTTTGGATCTTTATGAGACAAATCAAGGTAGACCATGTTTTCTCCGTTAATGCCTAAACCTTCGTCTACACATACATGGAAAATTTCTCGTGTTGCAATATCACGCGGTACGAGGTTTCCGTACGCTGGATATTTTTCTTCTAAGAAATACCAAGGCTTGCCGTCTTTATATGTCCAAACTCGTCCACCTTCACCACGAGCCGATTCACTCATGAGACGTAATTTATCATCCCCTGGAATCGCCGTTGGGTGAATTTGAATAAACTCACCATTAGCGTACGCGACACCTTGCTCATAAAGCTTTGCAGCTGCATAGCCAGTGTTAATCATGGAATTTGTTGATTTTCCGAAAATAATTCCCGGTCCACCAGTTGCCATAATGACAGCATCCGCTGGGAAGCTTCGAATTTCTGCTGAATTTAATTCTTGTGCAGTTAGTCCACGACAAATGCCATCATCAACAATGGCAGATAAAAATTCCCAACCTTCGTACTTCGTAACAAGACCTTGCACTTCGTAACGACGAACTTGCTCATCCAATGCATATAACAACTGTTGGCCCGTTGTCGCACCTGCGAATGCCGTTCTGTGATGTTGCGTCCCACCAAAACGACGGAAATCTAGTAATCCTTCTGGGGTACGGTTGAACATAACGCCCATACGGTCCATTAAGTGAATAATCGACGGCGCGGCGTCAGCCATTGCTTTTACAGGAGGTTGGTTTGCTAAGAAATCGCCTCCGTATACCGTGTCATCAAAATGTAAGGCTGGTGAATCGCCTTCCCCTTTTGTATTTACAGCTCCGTTAATTCCACCTTGCGCACAAACGGAGTGCGAACGTTTTACAGGTACAATTGAAAACAGATCAACTGGAACCCCTTTTTCAGCTACTTTTATTGCGGCCATTAATCCGGCTAGACCGCCGCCCACTACAGCTATTCTACCTTTACTCATTAAGTCCACTCCCTACACGTTGCATGTCTTTTTTACACAAATGCTAGAGCCGCAGCGACGCCTACATATGTAAGTGCGATAAATACTGCGATTGATACGTATGTCATGATTTTTTGTGATTTCGGCGTTACTGTAATTCCCCAAGATACGGCAAACGACCATAATCCATTCGCAAAATGGAATGTCGCTGCAACGATACCAGCTATATAAAATGCAAACATCCAGTTATTTTGTAAGATATCTGCCATCATTTCGTAATTCACTTCTTGACCAAGCATTGCTTGAACTCTTGTATCCCACACATGCCAAGCAATAAAAATGACTAAAAAGACACCTGATATACGTTGAAGTAAAAACATCCAGTTTCTAAAAAATCCGTAACGGCTTGTGTTGCTCTTTCCTTTAAACGCAATGTAAATACCATAAACTGCGTGGAACATAATTGGCAAAAAGATAACGAAAATCTCAAGCGCATAACGAAATGGCAAACTTTCCATAAAGTGCGCCGCTTGGTTAAACGCCTCAGGACCTCTAGTTGCAAAATGATTGATCACAAAATGCTGAATTAAGAAAATACCAATAGGAATAACTCCTAATAACGAATGCAGTCTACGATTAAAATACTCTAAATTACTCGGCATACACGTTTCCCTCCACAAATGTTTTCCAGTTTCTTACCCCTTTTAGAAATGAATGAAAATTTCTATCTCTTTCGTATAGCAGTACCTCCTACTTCATTTCGCGCCTATTTTCACAAAATCAATAAAACTATGAAACAAACAGAACACTTTCATTTTACTCCGAGGGCATTTTCGAGTCAAGAAAACGGATTCAATTCTTATTGATTTAAAAGGGTTTTGAATCTTCAATCGAATTGGATTTTTAAAAAGGCTGACAAACGAGGCAAAGAAATGTACTATAGAAGGAGCAATTTTTGAAACAAAGAGGTGCTGTTATGAGTGAATCAACCAATGATTTTGTAGGCTACGACTTAATTCGAAATGATGTGCTGCAGCTCGTTCTCGGCAAAGAGCATGATCAACTATTATACTGGGTAGGAAAATCGTTAGCGCGTAAATACAAATTAGAAAAAGTAGAAGAATTACATACGTTTTTTGAACAAGTTTATTGGGGAGAATTGCATCTTTCCAAACAGAAAAAAAATGAATGGCATTTTGATTTAAGCGGAGACTGGATGACAAAGGATGATGAGCGTTCTTATCAACTAGAAGCAGGTTTTCTAGCAGAAACCCTTGAAACCCATTTTGCCATTGCTACGGCAGCTACTTTTGTGAAAAAAGGGAAGACAGTTCGCTTCACGGTTCATTTCGACCATAAAGATACGTTAGCGGTGTAAATTAAAAAAACTGCAGTTTATGATTCAGACTGCAGTTTTTCATATACTAGTTTTGCGACTGATTTTGGCACATATGCTTCCAATTGCGCCATGTCCGCTTCACGCATTTTTTTTACTGAACCAAATGCTTTTAAAAGCGTTCGCTTACGCTTTTCACCGACTCCAGGTATATCGTCCAACTGCGATTGAAAGAAACTTTTTGATCGTGTTTGCCTGTGAAACGTAATTGCAAATCGATGGACTTCGTCTTGAATACGTTGTAGCAAGTAAAATTCAAGACTGTCTCGCTTTAAGGGCACAATTTCAGGAGGATTCCCCATTAATAGTTGTGACGTTTTGTGCTTCGCATCTTTCGCCAATCCGCAAACAGGAATGGTTAGCCCAAGCTCGTCTTCCAGTACTTCTTTTGCAGCAGAAATTTGCCCACTCCCTCCATCAATGACGACGAGATCTGGTAATGGAGCCTCTTCTTTTAACAAGCGAAGATAGCGTCTACGGACGACTTCTCGCATCGATCCGTAGTCATCTGGACCTTCTACCGTTTTTATTTTATATTTGCGGTAGTGCTTACGTGCTGGCTTTCCATCGATGAACGTGACCATCGCAGAAACCGGATCAACTCCTTGAATATTTGAATTATCAAACGCCTCAATTCGATAAGGTGGATGGATATTCATCGCCGTTCCTAAACGTTCAACGGCTTTAATCGTCCGTTCCTCATCACGCTCAATTAACGAAAATTTTTCCTTCAGCGCAATCGCAGCATTTTCTTCCGCTAAATCAAGCAAAGATTTTTTTTGCCCTCTTTTTGGCTGTGTTACTTTGATCTCTAAAAGCTCTGTAAGTAAGTCAGCATCTACAGTCTCAGACACAAACACTTCTTTAGGCTTGACGTGATTTTTTTCCAAATAAAATTGGGCAATGAACGTGAGTAGCTCTTCGGTTGCCTCTTGATAAATCGGAAATAACGAAACATCTCGCTCAATTAATCGCCCTTGACGAACAAAGAATACTTGTACGCACATCCAGCCTTTATCATAGGTAAAGCCAAATACATCCCGGTCTGATTGATCGGTGAACGACATTTTTTGTTTCTCCATGACCTTGTCCATGTGAATAAGCGTATCTCTCAGTTCTTGGGCGCGTTCAAAATCAAGCTTTTCCGCCGCTTCCGTCATCTTCGTTTGTAAACTTTCTTTAATTTCCGTATGACCATATTTTAGAAACCGCGTAATTTCTTGAATCATTTCTTGGTTTTGTTTATCTGTCACTTCATATACACAAGGCGCGAGGCATTGACCGATATGGTAGTACAAACAAACGGAATCAGGCATTTTCCGGCATTTTCTTAGTGGGTAAAGCCGATCTAACAACTTTTTCGTTTCTGAAGCGGCTCCAGCATTCGGATAAGGACCGAAATACTTTCCACCATCTTTTTTTACTTGTCGCGTAATGACAAGGCGTGGGTGTGTTTCATTCGTGATTTTAATGTATGGAAAGCTTTTATCGTCTTTCAGCAAAACATTATACTTAGGATCGTGCTTTTTTATTAACGTCAGCTCAAGGATTAACGCTTCAATATTAGTAGAGGTGACAATGTATTCAAAATCATGAATTTCTGAAACCAAACGCTGTGTTTTCGTATCATGACTTCCGGTAAAGTATGAGCGAACGCGATTTTTTAACACTTTCGCTTTTCCTACATAAATAATTGTGCCTTGCCGATCTTTCATTAAGTAGCAACCGGGTTTATCAGGAAGAAGCGGAAGTTTATTTTGAATGGTATCCGTCATAAACAATCCCCCTACGTGTAAAAAAACCGCCTCCCTTTAAAAGAAGGCGGATCGTTTTACATTTGTTTGTTAAGAAGTTCAGCTAGTGCTTCTTTTGGTTGGAAGCCTACTGCTTTATCGACTACTTCACCGTCTTTAAGAACAAGTAATGTTGGAATGCTCATGACGCCGAATTTGCCAGCTGTTTCTTGGTTTTCATCAACGTCGACTTTTACAATCTTTGCTGAATCGCCAAGATCTCCATCTAACTCTTCTAAAACAGGTGCAATCATTTTACAAGGTCCACACCAAGGTGCCCAAAAGTCTACAAGAACGACTCCGTCTTTTGTTTCATCTGCGAAATTTTGATCAGTTGCATTTACAATTGCCATTTTAAAATCCCCTTTCCATAAAAACGTACTTAAAGTATAACACTCCAGTTTAAAGCAAGAAAACAATATGCTCGTTAATTAGAGTGCCCACTGTTGATTTATGATAAACGATAAAGATTAAAAAGAAAAGTCACTTGCTCACGCAAGTGACTTTATGATTAGTTTGTAACGAGTACGTTGCGTAATTCTTCTGTCAGAAGCGGCACAATTTCAAATAAATCGCCAACTATGCCGTAATCCGCAACATCAAAAATTGGTGCTTCAGGATCTTTATTAATCGCAACGATGACTTTTGAATTTGACATTCCGGCTAAATGCTGGATAGCTCCAGACAAACCAATCGCAAAATACAGATCTGGCGTTACGACTTTCCCCGTTTGCCCGATTTGAAGCGAATAATCACAATATTCCGCGTCACATGCACCACGAGAGGCACCAATTGCGCCACCAAGAAGCTCGGCTAATTCTTCAAGAGGTTTAAAGCCATCTTCACTTTTAACGCCTCTACCGCCAGCAACAATGACATTGGCTTCAGATAAATCGACTCCACCAGTTGCTTTTTTCACAACATCTTTTACAATCGTTCGTAAATCTTTAATATCGACAGAAAGGGTCTCAACCTCACCTGTGCTGCCTTCAGTTTTTTCTGGAGCGGCTATATTGTTTGGACGAATCGTTACAATCAATTTTTCATTTTCCGTTGTACGTTTCTCGAACGCTTTTCCGGAATAAATCGGTCTTGTAAATTGACCATCCTCGATGCCAACAACGTCAGAGAAAAGCGCCGCATCCATCTTTACTGCTAGACGTGGAGAAATATCTTTACCAATTGACGTATGACCTAGTACAACCGCATCTGGACTTTCTTTGTCAAACACTTGGAGCAGTGCTTGCTTGTATCCATCTGTCGTGTAATGTTTTAAGTCACCGTTTTCAACTGCAATGACGCGATCCGCTCCATATGCAAATAATTCTTTTGCTAGGTCTTTAATCGCATCTCCAGCTAAAACTGCTACAACTTCGCCACCGTCAGCAAGTTGTTTTGCTGCGCCAATCGATTCAAAAGAAACATTTCGTAATTCCCCATTTTTTGCTTCTGCAATGACAAGTGTTTTTTTACTCATGTCGTGTGCCCTCCTTATATCACTTTTGCTTCAGATCGTAATAATGAAACGAGTTCTTTCACTTGCTCGTTTGGTTCACCTTCTAATTTTTTGCCGGCTTGTTTTTCAGGTGGCAAGTACACTTCGCTCACCGTTGTTTTTGCTTCAACATCATCTTCATCTACATCTAGATCATCAAGATCGAGCGTTTCAAGTGGTTTTTTCTTTGCTTTCATAATCCCTGGAAGCGATGGATAACGAGGCTCATTTAACCCTTGCTGTGCTGTTACAAGAAGAGGGAGTTGCGCCTCAAGCTTTTCTTCGTCCCCTTCAACATCACGTACGATTGTCGCTGTTTGCCCGTCAATTGAAAGATCAGTAATAGTCGTTACTTGAGCAATATCTAATAGTTCAGCCAAACGTGGTCCAACTTGACCGGACCCACCATCAACCGCAACGTTTCCTGCAAGAATAATGTCAAATTCTTGATCTTTAAAATAAGCGTGTAGCAAAGATGCCGTCGTAAATGGATCGCTTTCTTCTACATCTTCACGATCTAATAAAACTGCTTTGTCAGCACCCATCGCCAATGCCGTACGTAACTGCTTTTCAGCGTCTTCTTCTCCGACTGTCACAACCGTTACTTCGCCACCGTGCTCATCACGAAGTACAAGCGCTTCTTCAACTGCATATTCATCATAAGGATTAATGATAAATTCAGCTCCATCTTCCTGTACTCGACCATTTGAAATTGAAATTTTCTCCTCTGTGTCAAATGTGCGTTTTAAAATAACATAAATATTCATGCTTGAACCTCCTCTATTAGTTCCCGTTAAAAACAGGTTTTCTTTTTTCCAAAAACGCTTGAACGCCTTCTTTACGGTCCTCGCGCTTAAATACTTCCGCAAACGCATCCCGCTCTTTTTCTAAGCCTACGGTTAACTCATTATCACTTTCATGTACAAGGGATAATGTTTTTTCAACCGTTAAAGGGCTTTTCGTTGCAATGACTCTAGCGAGGGACATGGCATGTGAAAAAAGTTCTTCTTCTGGTACGACGTGATTTACAAGACCGAGAAGATACGCTTCTTCTGCGCCAATAGGTTCACTCGTTAGCATAAGTTCAGTCGCTTTTGCTTTCCCAATTAATTTCGGCAAGCGCTGCGTCCCTCCAAAACCAGGAATTAAGCCAAGGTTTAATTCTGGCAGGCCTAGCTTAGTTCCCTTCGCTGCTAGACGGATGTGGCAAGCTAGGGCTAGTTCAAGTCCTCCACCTAGCGCTGCGCCGTGAATAGCTGCAATAACAGGCTTTGGTGCGTTTTCAATTTTTGAAAACGTTTCTTGCCCGGTTCGACCGAGTTGAGCAAATTCTTGATCGTCTTTAACGTCTGTAAATTCTTTAATATCTGCGCCTGCCGCGAAGAACCTTCCCTCTCCGTTTAACACAACTACCTTAATCTCTTCATCTTTGTATACGTTTTCAAAAATCTCGTCTAATTCTGCCATCACTGCTCGTGACAGTGCGTTGGCAGGAGGACGGGTCAACGTTACAACCGCAACACCATCCTCAACCTTCCACGCAACATTCTCCATTCTTTTCAACTCCTCTCCTAGCGTCCAGTTAACCCGTGTAAGAGCATTTTTTGGACTGTATGTGTTTGTTTTTTAAGCGAGAACTTCCCTTCAGACATCACCCAATTTGATACAACCTCATCAAGTGTGCCGAAGATCATTTGTCTCGCCAATAAAGGATCTAAGTCGACATAAAACGTGCCGTGCTCTTTCCCTTCTTGTACTATTTCGTCTATTAAGAGAAGATATCCTTTTAAAACTTGATTTATTCTTTGTCTCAATTCTACTTTTGACTGCCTTAATTCCAGCTGAGTCACAACTGCTAGATGATAATCTTTTTCTAATTGAGAGAAATGAGACGAAATTAATACTTTCAGCTTATCTTCAATTGTTTTTTCTTTTTCAATTTTGAGCTTGCTTGTCTCCACAAAAGCGCCCATTTTTTCATCAAATAAAGAAATCAAAATGTCTTCTTTATTCTTGAAGTATAAATAGATCGTTCCATCTGCTACTCCGGCTTCTTTTGCAATTTTAGAAACTTGCGCTTGATGAAACCCATGCTTCGCTATGACGAGAACAGCAGCATCAATGATTTGATCAAATTTTTGACCTTTACGTTTACTCAATACAATCTCTCCCTGCAACAAACATGAATGAATATTCATTCATAATTTGATTATAATAAATGAGAGCTCTATTGTCAAATGATCTAAGAAAAGGTTTCCTTGCTCGCCACTCGCTGAGCAAAGAAACCATTTTCTCTAGGCTTGCTTTTTTTTCTGCGAGTCTTCCTTTGTTCGTTCTTCATCTAATAATACTCTCTTTAATATTTTACCTGTTAGTGTAGCGGGCAGTTCACTTCGAAATTCATAGAGCTTCGGTAGCTTAAATGCTGCCATCCGCTTCGCACAATAGGCTTTTAAATCTGCTTCTGTCATTGTTGATCCTTCTTTTAACACAACAAACGCTTTAACTGTTTCGCCTCGGTATTCATCTGGAACACCGACAACCGCCGCTTGAACAACCTCTTCATGCTCGTATAATACTTCTTCAATTTCCCGTGGATAAATATTATAACCACTGGCAATAATTAGTTCTTTCTTACGGTCTACTATATACACATAGCCATCTTCATCCATTTTGCCCATGTCGCCACTTTTAAACCAGTCTCCATGGAATGTCTGACTCGTATCTTCTGGTCGATTCCAATACCCAGTCATGACTTGAGGGCCTTTTATAAATACTTCACCAATGTCCCCTGTTTCCGCCGGGCCATCTTTCTCTGCAGAATAAATCATAATTTCTGTGTCTGGCCAAGGAATGCCGACACTCCCTGGTTTCCGCTTATCCCAAATTGGGTTTGCACATGCAACAGGAGAGGTTTCTGTCAAACCATATCCTTCAACAATTCGGCCATTTGTTAGTTTTTCGAATTTCTGCTGGACTTCTTGCGGAAGCGCTGCGGCACCACTAATACAGGCGTTAACAGACGTTAAGTCATATTCACCGATATCGTCTTGTTTACACAATGCAATGTACATGGTTGGTGCACCAGGAAATAGCGTTACCTTTTGCTTTTCAATTGTTTTTAACACGTCTTTTGGATTAAACCGCGGTAATAAAACCATCGTTTGACTTTTCATTACTGCTACGTTCATTACCGTCGTCATTCCATATACATGGAAAAACGGCATCACACCGAGGACTCTTTCCTTCCCAGGCTCTGCTTTATAAAGCCATGCATCGCATTGCTGTGCATTCACAACGAGATTATAGTGTGTAAGCATAACACCTTTTGCTAGCCCTGTTGTACCACCAGTGTACTGAAGCAACGCAAGGTCTGAACTCGAAACAGAAACATTGGGATCTTCTGCCTTGCCTTCTTTAATCAGTTTAGTAAAGCTTAATATCCGTTCAGAATACTCAACCTTCACTTTTGGAATCCCTTGCTTTTTTTGAACAAGCGGAAACAATAGCCCTTTAGGAAATGGTAAGTAATCAGGTATACCGGTTACAATGACAAGCTCAACGGGCGTTTGATCCATTACTTTTTGCACTCGGGGAAGAACGGAATTCAAACAAAGAATAAGTTTAGCCCCAGAGTCGGAAAGTTGATGCTGTAGCTCTCTTTCCACATACAATGGGTTCACTTGAACAACAATACCACCTGCCATTAAAATGCCATAGTAGCTTATGATTGATTGCGGCGAATTTGGCAACATGACAGCCACACGATCGCCCTTTTTCACCCCCAGTTTCACAAGTTGATTTGCAAATCGTAACGCTTCATTATGCAAATCTTCATATGTCATTGACTTGCCTAGAAAATGAACAGCCTCATGTTCAGGATACTTTTTGGCAGATTCAGTGAAAAAATATTGCAATGGATGCTTATCATAATTGATTGATTCCTTCACACTAGTTGGATAGTGCTTCGTCCATCTTTTTTCAACAGTCTCCATCGTTCTCCTCCTTAATCAGGCTCCTCACAATAGAAATGCATTCTCCTCCCTTCCATTGTATTGTAATCGCTTACAGTTTCCAAATGTTTTTTCTTATTTTTTCTAAAAAATTTTACTTTTCTTCAAAACATCTCTTTTTTTGTGCGACTCTTAATATATGGAAGCATGACCGATTAAAATCTGCACGAATTCACTTATAAAAAATTGATCAGCTTAACGTATCTATAAAAAAAAAGACGGGGCAATCCGTCTCTTTTCTTAAGCATACATGAGTAAAAAAATAATCCCAGCTAGCGCAAAAATTCCACAACAAATATATAGTATTCGAATTAAAAGTTTCATAAACAAACCCCTATTGTTTTATTCCCGCTGCAATAACGAATGACAACCCGACCGAAAGCAGAAGTGACAACAAACCAACTGCACGATTATCGTTTCCGATTTCCTCATCGACATTAAATCCCGGTGTCAAGAATTCAAATATAAAATAGCTAAACAGTAAAAGCGTGAAGCCAAAACCACCCCATAAAAGCATCGTAATAAGGGATTCTGACTGCTGAATGGCAGTCGCGAAGATGTTGGCGACACCAAACATCTTCCCTCCTGTTGCCATTGCTACTGCAACATTGCCTTTTTTTATTTCTTCCCAGTTATTGTACTTTGTCACCGTTTCGAAAATGGCTAAAAAAACGATCAGCATTAAAATGGTTACACTGTAGTTTGCAATCGTCAAGATCCATTCATTTGACAATAAGCGTTCCATTTACACGAGCCCCCTATTTTAATTCCACTACCGTATTGCCGATCCCGCCTTCATTCATGCCACCATCTCTAGATGATTTAATTCGAGGGTGATTTGCAACAAGCTGTTTAACTCCTTTACGTAAAGCACCCGTACCTTTTCCGTGAATGATTGAGACTTGGTGATAACCAGCAAGCAAAGCATCATCAATGTATTTTTCAATTTTATTCATCGCTTCATCATAACGGACACCTCGTAAATCCAATTCTGATTTCACATGTGCGTCGTTGCCGCGGATGGTTGTAATGGTTTTCTGAGGTTCTTGTGCTTTCGGTTGATCAAGTACGTGCATGTCATCTAGCGCAACCGTCATTTTCATGATACCTAGCTGAACTTGATAATCCGTTTCATTAATTTTTTTAAGCACTGTCCCTTTTTGGTTAAAACTAATGACTTTTACCTCGTCACCAGCTTGCGGGGTTTTTTTAGCTTTTTCTGCCGCTTTTTTCACTTGCTTTTGTTTTTTATTCAGCTTTGGCGTTGCTTCTGATAGCTGTTTTCGGGCATCAATGAGCTGATGCTCTTTCACACGGTATCCTTCTTTTTGCATATCCCTTAATTCGGATATAATTACTTCTGCTTCTTCTTGAGCATCTGCAACTGCCTTTGCCGCCTTTGCTTCTGCTTCTTCCATTACTTTTTCTTTCATGGCTTCAAATTCTTCAAGTTTTTTCTCTAGATCCGATCGCAAACGCTCTGCTTCAGAACGGATTTTCGATGCTTCGCTCCACTCTCGCTCCGACAATTTCCGGCTATCTTCAAGAGAAGAGATCATATTTTCGACTTGGGTAGAATCACTATCAATTTGTAATTTCGCCTCATCAATAATACCTTCCGCTAAACCCAATCGCCTTGAAATCGCAAATGCGTTGCTTCGTCCAGGTACACCAACAAGCAGGCGGTATGTTGGTCTTAACGTTTCCACATCGAATTCCACACTTGCATTAATAGCCCCTTCACGGTTAAATGCATACCCTTTTAACTCACTATAGTGGGTGGTGGCCGCTGCTAACGCTCCTTTTTTGTACACATGATCGAGAATCGAAATCGCGAGGGCAGCCCCTTCGGTTGGGTCGGTCCCTGCTCCAAGCTCGTCAAATAATACAAGGCTTTGAGCATTCATATCTTCAAGGATTGAAACGATATTTTTCATATGAGATGAAAAGGTACTTAAGCTCTGTTCAATCGATTGCTCATCTCCGATATCTGCAAATACATGTTCAAACACCGCAAGCTCCGTTTCTTCATTCGCAGGAACGTGCAGGCCAGACTGACCCATTAAGGTAAGCAAGCCAATTGTCTTTAACGTGACTGTTTTCCCTCCGGTATTTGGTCCAGTAATAACAAGTGAACGAACCTCGTTGCCCATTGCGATATCACTTGGTACCACTTCATCAGCAGGTAATAATGGATGGCGTGCTTGCCTCAAATCAATTACACCTTGGTCATTTAACTTCGGCTGGACGGCTTTCATTGATTTCGCGTAATATCCTTTTGCTGCAATAAAGTCTATTTTTGCTACAATCTCTACATTCGTTAGCAATTGATCTGCTTCTTCTGCTACCTGGGCAGACAGGGCTGTTAAAATTCGCTCAATCTCTCTTTTCTCTTTCGCTTTTGCTTCCGTTAACTGGTTATTTAGCGTCACGATAGAAGATGGTTCTATAAACAATGTCGCTCCTGACGACGATTGATCGTGAACAATCCCACCAAAGCTACCACGATATTCTTGCTTTACAGGAACCACGTAACGGTCACCACGAATCGTCACAATTGCATCCGACAACATTTTTCTCGTCCCGCTTGCACGGGTTATGGATTCTAATTTTGATTTAATTGTTGATTCAAAGCTTCGGATCTGATGACGAATTGTACGCAATGATTGACTAGCCTGATCTAAAACCGCACCGTAGTCATCAATACATTGTTTAATTTCTTTTTCAAGTGGAGATAGAGGCTCTAGCTCTTGAATCAACTCTTGAAGAAGCGGGATCTCGATGTGCCCTTCTTCCTCAATTTCCTCGAAGAAATAGTTTAGTTGCTTACTCCCGTATAGTGTTCCAGCTATTTCAGTTAGCTCACTAGCAGAAAGAACTCCGCCAATTGCAGCTCGCTTTACATGCGGTTTTATATCACTAATTCCCCCTAAAGGAATGTGAGCTTTAAGGCGAATGACTGTACTCATTTCACCAGTCTCATTTTGCATAAGTTGAACGTCTTCCATATTTATCGATGGCTTTAGCGCCTGTACTTGTTGCTTTCCAAGGCTCGATGCCACAAACGTCATTAGCTGTGACTTCATCTTGCCATATTCTAGTACTCGGAGAACGTGCTCCATGATGAAAGCCTCCTATCTTGCTTTTTCGTAGTTAACCATGCGGATAGTTTCTCTTTTGACCAAGTATTTATGATCTGATTTTGGTTTAAACGCGCTTTCGCTGCTTGTCCGTATCCATATTTCACATCATCAAGCATTGTAATCCGATGGGCATCTGAATTTATGGAAATCGGTATTCCTACTTCCGCCGCTCGTTTCAACCACTTCACTTCTAAATCAAGTCGATTTGGGTTAGCATTTAACTCAAGTGCGGTACCCGTTTCTTTTGACCACTGGATGAGCTGCTCGACATCAACGCTATATCCCTCTCGCTTTCCAATAAGACGCCCTGTAGGATGGGCAACTAAATCAACTGCCGGATGGAACATAGCTGCTTTTAATCGAGCCATGATTTGCTCCTCGCTTTGTGAAAACGATGAATGAATGGACGCAATAACGAAATCAACGGATGCTATGACATCATCCGGATAGTCCAAACGACCATCAGGTAAAATGTCCATCTCAACACCGGTAAACACATGCACATGCTTGTTTTCTTTATTCAATTGACGAATAGCTTGATGCTGTTGGTTTAAACGTTCGATTGTAAGTCCATTGGCTACTTTTAAAAACTGCGAGTGATCCGTAATCGCTATATAATGATAGCCTCTTTCTCCTGCAGCCTCAACCATTTCTTCAATCGATTGTGCGCCATCACTCCACGTTGTATGCATATGGAGGTCCGACTTCATTTCATAAGAAAATGCTTGAGGGTCAAGGTCGATTTCCGTTCCGTCTTCTCTTGCTTCTGGAGGAATGTAGCCAAGACCAAAATGTTTAAAAAAGGACGTTTCATCTTTGAACGTTAAAAGGTCACCTGACTCCAACACTTCTACACCATACTCATTAATCTTCTCCCCTTGTTGTTTTGCTAACTGTCTCATTCGAACATTATGATCTTTTGAGCCTGTAAAATGGTGCAAGGCCGTCGCAAAAGCATCATCCTCTACTAGCCGAAAATCAACGGAAATTGTATGGTGCGCTATTTTTATATCGAGCGAAATTTTCGTATCCCCTTTAGAGATAACATCTGTCACGCCAGTTAATTCGAGCAGCTGTTGTTTAACAACTGCAGGCTCATCTGTAGCGATAATATAATCTAAATCTTTGACAGTTTCTCTTAAACGTCTTAAGCTACCTGCTCGGCCGTAGCGGATAATCCCTGTACAATCGTTTAACTGTGCTTCAATGTTCGCTGCAATCGGTAAAACAGCCGCTAGTGGAAGTCGCTCTGGCCGCACACTCCACGTTTCAATTACTTGAATGATTTTTTCTTCTGATTTAGCACCAAAACCTTCTAACGCCTGAATTTTATTTGCTTGGGCAGCTTGAAGCAGTCCATCTTTGTCTTCAATTCCTAGCTCGCGATATAAGCGACCTACTTTTTTCCCTCCGAGACCAGGAACATGCATTAACTCTACTAAAGTGGCAGGCAAACTTTCTTGTAATTCAACAAGAACAGTCGATTGACCCGTTTCCTTAAGTTCTTTAATGACTTCTGCTGTCGCTTTTCCAATTCCCGGTAGATCCTGCGGCTTCTCCATTTCTTGAAGGGGACGTTCATCTTTTTCGAGTGCTTGAGCCGCTTTACGATACGCTGATATTTTAAAGGCGTTTTCTCCTTTAATTTCAAGATAAAGCGCAATGTCTTCAAGCGCTTTAATAACTTGTTTCTTATCCATTTATTTGTCGCTCCTTTACAAAAAAAAGCTCGCTATGCGCGAGCTGTCATTAAAATGAAGGCCTTACCCATAATTCACTTAACCAATCTGATAAATAAGGTGTATGTTCAATCATCATTCCTGCAACAACAGACGATTGAAGTGCGCTTTGAACACCTTCAACTGGTACTACGGTTGCGACGAATAGCAAAATAAATAGTAAAAGGTAAATTTCTAGAAATCCTAATACGCCACCTAATAGCCGATTGACGGTTTTTAAGATTGGTAAATGCGAAACGAAGTCTAACATCGAACCTATAATATGCAAGATAATTTTGGTAACGAAAAATAGGATCGCAAACGCAATGGCAGAATAATAAACACTTTCTGCATCAAATGATTGAATAATCATCCCAATTGTACCGTCGCTCGAAAAATCCGGATAGGGAATATATAATCGAATGGTATTCGCTAATGGCTCATAATAACGCCACGCAATAAAAATTGCTACAAAAAAGCTCACTAAATGGATTAACTGCAGAATAAATCCTCTACGTCTCCCTATAAAGAAGCCAAAAAGCAACAATACAAGAATCACTAAACTGAGCATCTTACTCTCCTTCAATATCTCGCTTTAATTTTAAATAGTCATCCGCAATGTTTAACGCTGTTAAAACGGATAATTTTGTTGTATCTAAATATGGATTTCTCTTTTTTAATTCATCCATTTTTCCGTCTATATATTTGGCAACCGCTTTGACATGGGCAGTTTGTTCTTCACTCACCACATTATACGTTTGACCTTGAATACGGACTGTCGTCCTCGTTTTATTGTCATCATTTTCCACGAGAGAACCTCCAAACCGTTAAGGCATTTAGTTGAAACTAATCTTCATGATACCATGTCGCACTAAAATTGGAAACTGCTAAATCCAGTCAATCCCATGCTCATTCGCTTTTTAGGTAAAAATTGATTGAATTTATAAATAGAAGCTTCCCTCATTGACCTTGCATTAATAGGTGACAAAGCAAAACGAGCCCTCTTGAAGACAAGAGAGCTCGTTCCTTTTAGTCTTTATGAGCGTAGTTTCGCTTGATACGTGTCCGTTAACGCTTGAAGTACCTGATCGTGCTGTGCTTGTACTTCCTCATCTGTTAATGTCCGTTCATTATGTCGATAAGTTAATGAAAACGCAACGGATTTTTTCCCGTCTTCTAGATGTTCGCCTTCGTATAAGTCAAACAACTTCACGTGCTTTAATAAATCGCCTCCAGTCGAACGAATGACTGTTGTAAGGTCAGCAACTGGAATCGTTTTATCAACAACAAGTGCAATATCACGGACAATTGCTGGGAATTTCGGTACGCCTTGATAAACAGTCGTTTGGTTCGCTGAAGTTACAAGTCCTTCAAGTTTTAACTCAAACACGTAGGCTTCATCGATATCCCACTCCGCTTGTAGAGCAGGGTGAACCTGACCAATTACGCCAATCACAATGCCGTCAAACAAGATTTCAGCTGTACGTCCTGGATGAAAATCTTGTTGCTCTGTTTGCTTAAAAGCTATGCGATCCATTAAAGCGAGCTCAACAAACACTTGCTCCAACATCCCTTTTAATAAAAAGAAATCGCTTTGTTTCTTCTCTGCTTGCCACATATGGTTAAGGAACGTGCCACTTATTAAACCTGCTAACCGTTCTTCTTCTCTAGGTAATTCCGTCAAGGTTGTTTCTTCCGTTAAGAACACGGATCCTAATTCATAGATGAAAAGGTCTTGATTGCGATGGTTCCGATTATGTGCTGCAATATCAAATAAATGTGGCAACAAACTTGTACGCATTACACTGCGCTCTTCACTCATCGGCTTATCGATTCGAATTGGCTCATAACCATCCTCAACGAAACGAGCTGCTTTTTTCGGACTCGTTAATGAATAGCTGATTACATCTGATAGCCCAGCACCGCTAAGGGCACGTTGAATTTGTGAACGGACAGCTTGCTTCCAAGAACGCTTTCCTTGCGTTGTTGTTCCCAGTGGGAGCGTTGAAGGGATGTTATCGTACCCATGAATCCGCGCCACTTCTTCATACAAATCTTCTTTAATGACAAGGTCTTTTCGACGCTGTGGAATCGAAACAACAAGATCTTGGGCCACTTTTTCACAAGGTAACTGGAGTCGACCCATGATACTAGCCACTTCAGAAATGGTTAATTCTGTTCCTAAGCGATGGTTCATTTGCTCTAAGTTTAACGAAATCGTGGTTTCTTTTTTATCGCGATGATCTTGAGTCACTTCGCCACTTAGAATTTGTCCACCAGCAAGTTCTTGGATTAAATAAGCGGCTCTCCTAGCTGCTTCTCCAATTCTGCCTTCATTGATTCCTTTTTCAAATCGTGCACTTGAGTCACTTCGAACATTGCTTAGTTTCGAAGACTTTCGAACAAGGGCAGGTGAAAATGAAGCTGCTTCTAATACAACCGTTGTCGTCGCATCTGTTACTTCAGAATCCAGTCCTCCCATAACTCCTGCTAAAGCAACGGGCTCTTTCCCGTTTGTTATCACAAGCTGTTCGCTCGCTAACGTTCTTTCAATCCCATCTAATGTCGTAAACGCTTCACCTTCTGCTGCGCGGCGAACGTGAATTTCACCTGTGGCAAGCGCATGAAAATCAAAAGCATGTAGCGGCTGTCCATATTCAAGCAGTACATAGTTCGTAATATCAACCACATTGCTAATCGGACGAATACCCGCTGCCATCAAACGATTTTGAAGCCAGGCTGGGGACGGAGCAATGGTTACATTTTTAATAACAAGAGCTTGATAATACGGTGTATCTTCAGCATCTTCTACTTGTACACGAATATGCTCTTCCGCCGTTTCTTTAATTTCGCGCACTTTGATTTTAGGCATTTTCACAGGTCGATCGTACAATGCCGCTAACTCATAAGCCACGCCAATCATATGCATACAGTCTGAACGATTCGCTGTTAAATCAAGTTCAAGCACACGATCGTGTAAAGCCATAGCGGATAAAACATCGTCGCCAGGCGCTACTTCTGCTGCCTCCGGGAAAACATAAATGCCTTCTGCATAGCGCTTCGGAACAAGCTTCCCTTCTATTCCTAACTCCTGTAACGAGCAAATCATCCCTTGAGAAAGCTGACCTCTTAATTTCGCCTTCTTAATCTTCACATCTCCTGGTAAACGTGCCCCTACTTTTGCGACTGCAACGTACTGACCAGCATCAACATTTGGCGCACCACATACAATTTGCACGTGCTCCTCTTCACCAATGTCTACTTGGCATACATTCAGCTTGTCCGCATCAGGATGTTGTTCTTTTGTGGTCACGTACCCGACCACAACGTTGCTTGCGCCTTTATTCCGATCGTGAATAAAATCAATTTCGATCCCACTCCGCGTCATTTTCTCAGCAATCTCTTCTGGCGTGACATCATGAAGCTCAATGTACTCCTGCAACCAATCGTATGAAACTAACATTTATCTCTCTCCCCTCACTTTGTTTGAAACTGTTGTAAAAACCGCACATCATTCGTATAAAACTGACGAATGTCATCAATATCGTATTTAAGCATAGCTAGTCGTTCTACGCCCATTCCAAATGCAAAACCGCTATATTCGTTTGGGTCAAAGCCGCTCATTTCTAATACACGCGGATGAACCATCCCAGCACCCAATACTTCAATCCATCCAGACTGCTTACATACACGACATCCTTGCCCTTTGCAAATACCGCATGAAACGTCAATCTCAACAGACGGTTCTGTAAATGGAAAGAAGCTTGGACGTAGACGAATTTCGCGATCTTGTCCGAAAAATTGTTTGGCGAATAACTCTAACACGCCTTTTAAATCACTCATGCGTACATCTTTATCCACATATAATCCTTCAGTTTGCATAAATTGATGGGAGTGAGTGGCATCATCATCATCACGACGGAATACTTTTCCGGGAACGATTACTTTGACAGGGCCCTTTCCTTCATGAGCTTCCATTGTTCTCGCTTGTACTGGTGATGTCTGTGTGCGTAACAGCATCTCTTCCGTAATATAGAAAGAATCTTGCATATCACGAGCAGGGTGTTCTTTTGGTAAATTCAGCGCTTCAAAATTGTAATAATCCGTTTCAATTTCAGGTCCTTCACCAATTGAGAAACCCATTCCAAGGAAAATGTCTTCAATCTCCTTCACAACACTGTTAAGCGGATGCACAGTCCCTTGTTTCCCTTCTCTTCCAGGTAACGTGACATCGATGGTCTCTGACTTCAGCTTTTCTTCCATTGCCGCAGAAGCCATTGTTTCCATCTTCGCATCTATCGCTGTTTTAATGTCGTCTCGGACAACATTTGCTAGCGCACCTATAACAGGACGTTCTTCTGCCGATAATTTGCCCATCCCACGTAATACTTCTGTGATCGGTCCTTTTTTTCCTAAGTATGCGACGCGCACTTCTTGTAGTTCTTTTTCTGATTGCGCGCCTTCAATTTTTGTTAACGCCTCTTGTTTTAAAGCCTCTAATTGATCTCGCATCGTATAGCCTCCTTTATAGTTCAAGACACAAAAAAAGAGCCTCCATCCCCATGGAAAGGGACGAAAGCTCGTGGTACCACCCTTAGTTTACATACGTAAAACGTTGACTTCATTCTTATAACGGCTCAACACCGGATTCATCCTTTAAAGACGACAGCTCAAGAGTGAATTCAGCTCATCCGTTCCTTGATGTTGCTCCCAGTCATGGCAACATCTCCCTGTAAGGTGGTCTTAAACGTACTACTCTCCATCATTGCTTTTCATTGTATTTAATTGTCCTCTATTATAATCAACTTACACGTCACTTGCAAGGTTACCTTTGTAAAGAAAACAATAAGATCCCAGTTGCAATGCCAACGTTTAGCGATTCTGCCCGTTCATGTATCGGGATATACACATTCTCTGTGGTTTTTTCAAGCAAAGAAGGTTGAACCCCTTCACCTTCATTTCCAACAAGCAAAGCAAACGATTCGTACGTGACATTTTTATTTAATGGCTTAGCATTTGTCAGAGCTGTCCCAATAACTGGTGTATTCACGTCTTTACAAGCATCTACCCACTGGTGTAAATCGCCACGATAAACAGGCAGATGAAACAGCGCTCCTTGAGTAGAACGAATGACCTTGTCATTATATAAATCAACGGTACCATGTCCACATACAACCGCTGTTACATTCATCGCCAAAGCCGTTCTAACGATAGTACCAACATTCCCAGGATCTTGAAGACGATCTAGAAATACATACGTTCCTGTTAAAGAATAAGGCTCTTTCCATTTCTTTTTTCTGCAAACCGCCATTACGCCTTGTGCAGTTTCTGTTTGCGATAATTCCTTCATCACCCCAGGAGTGACATAGAATACATCGCCAGCAAAAGACGTACGCCATTCCTCTCGAGTCGTGATAATCGCATCCAAGTCAAAAGTTGCCGCGATCGCCTCTTCTACAAGATGCTCTCCTTCAATTAAAAATAATCCGCTTTGTTCTCGTCCCTTTTTTGTATGAAGCTTCTTCCAAGCTTTTACTCGTTCATTTTTTGTTGATTCAATCGTTTTCAAGCATTTGCCCTCACTTTATCCAATCACTTCTAACTAAAGAATAGCTGGTTTTGTACATAATTACTAGCCCATTTAAGCCATACTATCCATGATTCATTTACTTTAGGAGGTTGTCAAATGGGATTTAATTTACGTGGTGCAATTATGTCTAATATCCAAGGTTCAAGTCAAGAAGATGTTGAAGCAACGATTTTAGACGCCATTCAAAGCGGCGAAGAAAAAATGCTTCCTGGCCTTGGAGTTCTCTTTGAAGTTTATTGGCAACAAGCCGATGAATCGAGTAAAGATCAGCTCTGTTCTGAAATCAGTAAAGGGTTGAACTAAAAAAGCGAGCGATTCCGCTCGCTTTTTCTATTGCTTTTGCTGCGACTATTCAATGTGACAAACGCATAAGATGGAAGCATGTCTGTCTTCGAAAGGAAGATCCTATGCTTTATCGGTGGTTTTTTTCACTTGTTGCGCTTGTATTACTCGCTTATAGTGTATGGTTTATGTTTCAACATCCAATGGATACATACGGCTTTCGTGGATTTCGTTTTTTTCTGTTCATGCTACATGTCAGTATTTTTCTATATGGGATTGACTTAATTCGCAATCGATCGTACCAATAATGATTGATTAATTCATGTAAACAACGTTCATTAAAATCATTAACACAATGACACTTATGCCAATTAATACCCATGGGGCTAATTTCCACTTCCCTGTTTCCCCTTTACCAATTGAAGCCAAACTAAATCCTACCCCTGCAAAAAGAACGAGTAAAGCAATCGAGCCTAGTGCATTTGTTACCCATGCAGGAAGCGTTGTCGCAAACCCTGTAACTAGAAAAACCGTAAACACACTTAACATAATCGCAGAAATGAATGTTAAAACAAATGACCATTTACCAAACACATTCATGATAGAACTCCCTTTTTAGCCAAACGTTAACTGTTTTACCGTGTCTGCGTCTAATTTTTTAATGACTTCAACGAGTAATTTCACCGTATTTTCATAATCGTCTCGATGAAGAATACCTGCATGCGTATGAATGTAACGCGTTGCTACGGTAATGGATAATGCAGGTACACCGTTTGCCGTCAAATGAATAGAGCCAGAATCCGTTCCGCCACCAGCTAGTGAATCGTACTGATACGGGATATTGTTTTCGTCTGCGGTATTGACCACGAGATCACGAAGCTCTTTATGAGGGATCATAGATGCATCAAACAGAATAATTTGCGGACCTTTACCAAGCGTCCCTTCTCCTTTTGTACCTGGTGTATCAGCGCCAATTCCAACATCTACGCCGAAGCCGATATCTGGTTGTATGGCATGGGCACTTGTCTTTGCTCCCCTTAATCCAACCTCTTCTTGAACCGTACCAACTCCATAAACAATATTTGGATGTTGTTCATCTTGTAGTTGTCTCAGCACATCAATAGCGATGGCACAGCCAATTCGGTTATCCCATGCTTTAGCCATCAGCATCTTTTCATTATTCATAACAGTAAACTCACAAACAGGAACAATCGCATCACCTGGTGTTACGCCGAATTCCGCTGCTTCTTCTTTTGAACTTGCCCCTACATCAATAAACATATCTTTAATCTCAACAGGTTTTTTTCTCGCTTCTGGCGTTAAAACATGCGGTGGTTTTGACCCAATAACCCCTGTTACATTTCCTTTTTTCGTCATAATGGTTACTCGTTGCGCAAGCATCACTTGCCCCCACCAACCACCAATTGTTTGAAAACGTATAAACCCTTTATCATCAATCGACGTTACCATAAAGCCAATTTCATCTAAATGACCGGCAATCATAATTTTAGGGCCATTCTCATTTCCTACTTTCTTCGCAATTAAGCTTCCAAGATGATCGGTTTCAATTGTGTCTGCGTAAGGCGTTATGTATGATGTCATCACATCTCTTGCTTCTTTTTCAAAACCAGAAATTCCATTCGCATCCGTTAAAGCTTTTAACATCTGTAACGTTTGATCCACTTTTAGCACTCCTTCAATTATCATTATATGTAGTATAGCGAAATTTCTTTTTTTCAACAAACGTTTAGTAGACAAGTTCAGCGGGAAACTTTATAACTAATAATGAAACCTAACGATCTCTTTACACGTATGGATAAAAAGAGGACGATTTTGAGAGGAGCTGCTTGTTATGCTTGTGATTCTGTTTCAAATCTTAATGATCACAGCTATTATTGTTATTGCTTATAGCCTCATAAAATATACATTGAAACCAGAAAGAAAGCTCTCTAAGGCACAGGAGAAGCGCGAATTTTATTTTCTCGATGATGAAGATAACGTCAGAAAAAATTTCTTTATTACGTATAAAGGACTTATGTTTGAAGGGGAAAAATACCTTGAGGCTACTTCTGATTCCTTCGACGTCACCCGCATTCAAATGCATACGGATGCCCATACATTAAAAGGCTTTCGCTATGAAGATTTCCACTTTCTTGAGGAAGAAATTCGCATTCGCTATCCACAAGCTGTAATTGAATGGAACCAACCTGTAAAAGCGTTTCTAAAAAAATCAAACCCTACCAATACTTGATTCAGGAAAAGAAGCGATCGACTCTGAGCCGAACGCTTCTTATTTACTGCGATTTGATTTACTCTGCTTGTTTCAATCCTACGTTTGCTCTAACTTTCACTTCAGCGTACTTCTGCTCATTCCGTTCTTTTGAAAGGAATGTACCGACAATTCCACCTAAAAAGCCGATTGGTACAGAAATGATTGCCGGATTCGTTAAGTCAATTAACGGTTCACCTGTAATAAAAGCCCCACCATCTGCTCGAATCACGTTTGGACTAACAGCGACTAAAAAGAGAGCAGACAGTAATCCCGACAGCATCGCCGTAATTGCTCCAGCCGTATTAAAGCGCTTCCAATAAATGGTGTACACAATAACAGGTAGATTCGCACTCGCCGCTACGCAAAAGGCTAATGCCACTAAAAACGCCACATTTAAATTTTGTGCGAAAAGGGCTAGCACAATAGAAAGAATAGCGACAGTTACAGATGCAAGTCTTGCTGCAACAACTTCCTGCTTCGGCGTCGCTTTGCCTTTTTTAACAATTTGTCCGTAAACATCGTGAGCAAAAGCAGAAGCTCCTGATAAAACGAGTCCTGCAACCACCGCTAAAATTGTCGCAAAAGCTACAGCGGCTACAAACGACATAAATAGTTCACCACCAAGTTCTTGTGCTAACAACGGAGCCGCCATATTTCCAGCCGGGTTTGCTTCCATAATGGCCTCTGAACCAACAAATGCAGCAGCACCAAATCCTAAGAAAATGGTTAATAGATAGAAAATCCCTACGATCCAAGTAGCGGTCACAACAGAACTTCTTGCAGTTTTCGCATCTCGGACTGTAAAGAAACGCATTAAGATATGCGGCAGTCCCGCCGTACCAAGAACTAATGCAAGCATTAGTGAGATGGAATCAATCGGTGCTCTCCCTTGACCACCAGGATTCAAAAAACCAGATCCTTCATTGGCACTAACTGTCGAAAACATTTCTAAAATATTGAAATTAAATTGAATCAGCACCATGATTGAAATGAGAACCGTTGCAATCATGAGAAGTGTTGCTTTTACAATCTGTACCCAGCTCGTTGCAGTCATGCCACCAAACAATACGTACGTTGTCATCATGACTCCAACTAATAACACTGCCCACGTGTAAGGAATATCAAATAATAATTGAATGAGTGCTCCCGCCCCTACTAGCTGTGCAATCATGTAAAAAACAACGATGGTAATTGTACTTCCAGCCGCAACACCACGAACCTTTCTAGCATCAAAGCGAGAGTGGATCATATCCGCAAGCGTGTATTTACCTAGATTACGCAATGGCTCAGCGACAATGAACATGACAACAAGATACGCTACTAAATAACCGATGCTATAGAAAAACCCATCAAAGCCGAATAGTGCAATGGCCCCTGCTATTCCCAAAAACGAGGCCGCTGACAAATAATCTCCTGCAATCGCAAGTCCATTTTGCCAACCTGTTAATCCCCCACCAGCTGTATAAAATTCACTTGCTGTTTTTGTGCGTTTTGCCGCAAAATATGTAATAACTAGGGTAAGCGCAACGATTGCTAAAAATAAAGAGATAACTGCTGCATTCATAGGCTAACCCTCTCTTTCTCTTCATTTTCTTCAATGACTTTGTCTGCAAGTTTATCGAATCGAGCCGCTTTTTTCACGTATAAAATACAAAGAGTCCAAGTCATAATAAACTGCGCGACAGCCAGCACCCATGCCCACGTAATTTCACCAATGACCTGTCCCGTCAAAAGGTCCGTGTAAACAGCTAATATAGGTAAAGAAAAATAAAAGATCATAAAAAAGATAATTGAAGGAATTAAGAATGCTTTTTTCTCTTTCATTAACTGTCTAAATGAAGGACTTTTCTCAACTTTCTCATAATAATTCTCCTGTTTTTTTCTCATAAAACTCCTCCTCGATTCATTCATCGCTTAGACTAATTTCTTTACCCCCCCTTCACGTATGTGAATATACTCATTTTATGTAAACGCTAACAATAAGTCAATTAATAATTTTCTAAAAACTAACTTCAAACAAAAGACCCCTTACTTTTGCAGTATCGGGGCCTCTATATCATCAGTATGAATCGGGTCATCGTGTTTTTTTGGACGTAAGATGAACATAAATAAAAGTAAAAATAAAGCAAAAGCCACTACTCCCGGAAGTGGAAGTTGATGAATTAACCCTCCAAACGCTGTATACACAACTGCAGGTGAGATATTTATGATTGCCGACGTTTTTACATAATCACGATAATTTTTGGATTCTTCCATAACATAGAATGATAGTGCATGAAAATGGACAAATGGCATAATTCGTAGTAGTAGTAGTTGCCAAATATTCACGTTCCCTTTTGAACCAAAAAGCTTTTCTTTAATCCCTTTTAATTTTTCATAGATGCTTGGAAACCGCTCGATCAGCCAATAAAAGGTCAGACTCACGCCCATTAACCCAGCATATGAAAAAATCATCCCGTAAAACATGCCAAATACATAGCCCCCGGCTAATGTAACGAGTAAAACAGGTAGAAAAAGGATTGGACGTATAATGTGAAGGATGATAAACAACATTGGTGCGTACCATCCAGCAGCTTCAATATAGGCGAGAGTATCATTTAGCAAGCCTTCCATAGTTACGCCTCCTTCTTTTCATGTATATGCTACAATAACGAGTAAATGAACAACCCTATCCCTATTTGAATGAGGATGATTGCTGGTATCCCATATTTAAATCCAGATTTTCTTGTTTTGTGTCGAAACACATACATGCCTGCTAAAAGACCTACACTTCCGCCTATGAGTGCTAATAAAAACAGACTTTTTTCTGGTACCCGACTTTTTCGGTTCCGTGCGTTGTGCTTATCCATACCCATTAACAGCATTGTAAAAACCGAAAGCAGCGATAGATAAATAATCATTCTATAACTTCCCCTATATACTTTAAAAAAGTACAGCCACGGGGCTGTACTTTTTATTAATTATTTAAGCTAGCTTTTGCTTGATCTGCTAATTGAGCGAATGCTTTTTCATCATTTACTGCTAGCTCAGCAAGCATTTTACGGTTTACATTAATTTCAGCAAGCTTTAGTCCGTGCATAAGACGGCTGTAAGAAAGACCATTCATACGCGCCGCAGCGTTAATACGTGTGATCCAAAGTTTACGGAAGTCACGCTTTTTCTGACGACGGTCACGGTATGCATACTGAAGTGATTTCATTACTTGTCCTTGTGCGGACTTAAATAACGTATGTTTAGAACCGTAATATCCTTTAGCTAGTTTTAAAACCTTTTTACGACGACGACGAGCGACATATCCACCTTTTACTCTTGGCATCGCAAATCCCTCCTTCTATCTGAACGAACAGTTTATTTTTTCTTGTATGTTAGCATTTGACGAATACGTTTGAAGTCTCCAGAGTGAACGATCGCAGACTTACGTAGCTTACGCTTTTGCTTTTGAGACTTGTTACGGAACATATGGCTAGTAAACGCGTGTGAACGCTTTAGCTTGCCAGTTCCTGTTTTCTTGAAACGCTTTGCAGCGCCACGGTGAGTTTTCATTTTAGGCATAATAACGTCCTCCTTTTAACTAATCCTAAAAACTATAATTATTTCTCCGCTTTTGGAGCCATAATGAGAAACATGCTGCGCCCTTCCATTTTCGGACGAGCTTCAATAGTGGCAACATCTTCACATTCTTTTGCAAGACGCTCTAGTACGTCACGCCCAATTTGAGAGTGCGTAATTGCACGACCGCGGAAACGAATTGAAGCTTTTACCTTATCGCCTTTTTCAAGAAATTTACGCGCATTTTTTAATTTCGTATTAAAGTCATTGTCTTCAATCGTTGGACTAAGACGAACTTCTTTAACCGTAACAATTTTTTGGTTTTTACGCGCTTCCTTCTCTTTTTTCTGCTGCTCATAACGGTATTTTCCGTAATCCATGATACGGCAGACAGGCGGTTTCGCATTTGGTGCCACGCAGACAAGGTCAAGATTTACTTTTTGCGCCATTTCCAGTGCTTCATGCTTTGATTTCACGCCAATTTGATCGCCATTAGCGCCAATTAAACGTACTTCTCGAGCTCGAATCCCTTCATTGACCAACATGTCCTTGCTAATAATGAGCCACCTCCAGTGGTTTTTGTGATGCAGCTAAAGCAATATAAAACGTCGATACGCAAAAAAATGCGAGTACACACGGCACCCACATTTAATCAGCTTGATTTAAAAAACTGACGGTTTCTAACCTGACAACAAACGTCAACAGGTGAGAAGCGGGTGCTTCTTCTTGCTTTATTTGACTAACACAAAAGCTACTATATCACGATTCAACTTCCCTGTCAACGGAATGTAGATCTATTCATAACGAAGTGCATCAACTGGGTTCAGTTTTGCAGCTTTATTTGCCGGAAGGATTCCGAAAATGATTCCTACAACAACTGAAAACGTTGAAGCGATGACAATCACAGGGACTGATAAAGCAACATCTAAGTTAAAGCCTGATCCAATTAGAAACACGAGAACACTTCCAACAACAATGCCTATCATTCCACCTAAAAAGGTTAAGACAACTGATTCGACAAGAAATTGTAGCATAATCTGCCCTGTTGTGGCACCCATTGATTTACGGATACCAATTTCTTTTGTTCGTTCAGTAACCGATACAAGCATAATATTCATAACGCCAATGCCGCCAACAAGCAAGGAAATCCCAGCGATTCCCCCAATAATGATTGTAATAATTTGTGTAATGCCTGCATCTGCTTCTAAATATTGACTAGAATCATGACTTTGGTAAGCGTCTACTGTATCGTGATTCGTATTCAGTGTATGAATGGTGTCAGCTACTGCCCACTCAGCAGACTCAACAGATTCTGATCGGATGCTAAGCCCTGAATAACCCTCCCGGAAAAAAACTTGCTTCCACGTTTCATAGGGCATAATAACTTGTGTACTGTCATAGCTAAGCACGCTCTCTGAAGGTGCTAATACACCAACTATTTCAATGGGGTATGCCCCAATTTTAATCGATTGCCCCACTGGCGACTCATACGGAAAAAGCATCTCTGCTAAAGATGGGCTAAGAACAGCTTTTCCTGTTCCTGCTAGAAAATCAATAGGTGTTAACAATGCTCCATCCATTGCCTCGTAGCCATAAAGATCAAAATAGTGCATCGTTGTGCCAAGAATTTCCGCTTCACTCTCTTGTTCATTGACCGTTAAATTTCGATAATCATAGGCTGTTGCTACAACTGCTTGAACATCAGACAGTTGCTCAATGTCTTCAATATCACTTTCTGTAAATTGCTGTCCATACCATATATTCGGGTTTTGCATTTGATCTTCTTCTGAAGGCTCAAAGAAAACTTGTCGAATATTCTCAACGCCAATCATTTGTTCTTTTAACTTTTGTTCAGCTCCTTGCCCAATTGCGACAACCATGATTACTGCTGCAACCCCAATAATAATTCCAAGTGTCGTTAAAATAGCGCGCATCTTTTGAGCGGCGATTGAACTAAAAGCCATTTTTATGTTTTCAATAATATTCACTGATTCAATCCTTTCCCCAACCTTACGATGCAGCTTCTTGAAGTTTCCCGTCTCGAACATAAACGATGCGATCTGTTTTCGCAGCAACTTCCGTTTCATGGGTAATAATAACGACCGTTGCACCTGCTTGATTCAATTCTCGCAGCAGTTGGATGATTGACTCACTTGTCTTTGTATCAAGTGCACCAGTCGGTTCATCCGCTAAAATTAATGACGGGTTATTTACTATTGCCCGGGCAATTGCCACACGCTGTTTTTGCCCCCCTGATAAAGACGATGGTTTATAGTGTACGCGATCTGCTAACCCGACCTTTTCTAACGCTGCAAACGCTCGCTGCTTCCGTTCTTTTTTCTTCATTCCACTATAAATTAGTGGAAGCTCAACATTTTTCCAGGCTGATTGCCGTGGAAGTAAATGAAACTGTTGAAACACGAAGCCGATTTTTCGGTTCCGAATTCGAGCAAGTTGTTTTGGCGTTTGCATGCCAATGATTTCTTCATCCAACGAATATTGACCAGTTGTCGGCTTGTCTAAACAACCTAGAATATTCATAAGCGTTGATTTGCCAGAACCAGAAGGCCCCATAATAGACATGAAGCTGCCCTTATCAATCGTTAACTCGATTGGCGCAAGTACTTGTGACCAGGTAGGACCTAATCGAAACGATTTCGTCACTTGATTTAACGTAATCACAACTCATCATCCCCCTCTTGCTCTTCTAGTTCAGGGTCATCCTCTTCTATAAAGTCATCTTCAAACAATTCTCCATCTTCAATCTCATATTCTTCCTCGAAGCCGTCTTCGTAGCCCTCGTCTTCATCATTTTCTTCCATGATTTCATTTGGTGTAATGAGCATGCCTTCTGTTACGATACCCATATAATCGGCAATAACAAGATCTTCTTCCGTTAACCCTTCTAAAATTTGGACAGCATAGTCGTTTGCATAATCGATTTCAACATCTCTACGAACCGCGACCCCGTCTTCGTACACAAACACATAACTGCCCAATTCATCATAAAGGACGAGTCCCATATCGAGCGTTAAACCCATTTCCTCACTCGTCACGATCTCTGCCATCATTTGATAACCAGGACGCAATTGCTCTGTGTCGCCTTCTGTAATTTGAATCGTAACAGGATACTGAGAGCCTGCTGAATCGCCATACCATTCATCACTTTCAGCTGGAAAATAGGCCACATCAACCACTTCTCCTGTCCAAAATCCATCTTCAATTGAATCTGAGTACATCGAAGCTACGTGACCAAGCTCAACGTCCATTGATTGACGTTCTGACACATTGCCTGTAATGGTAAACTGTGTTGTATCCGCAATTTCCATTAACGGTAATGAATTTCCGAAATCGTCGGTCGTGTCTCCCTGATCATTAATGCTTAGAACCTTTCCATTAATGGAACTTGTCAACGTTCGCTCTTCTTTTTGTTTCTTCGCTGTCTCTAGCTGGTTTTCAAGTCGAGTTAAAGTGAAATTCTCAGCTTTTTTTTGCTGAGCCAGTTCAGTAAGTTGAGCGTCTAATTCCGCAATCGATACGAGCGGTTCTACTTCCATTCGCTCTCCTGTTTCCTCATCTTCTAAATAAGTCGGTTGAACATCGGGGCTCGATTTTTGCCTGTTTATCTCGGCCTCTGATGACGTTAAACTTGTAATGGTTGCTTGGCTTTGTTGCATTTGCAATTCTATATCTTGAATTTCAAAATCGATTTCTGTTGTACTATATTGCAGAATAGGTGTGCCTTCCTCCACGTCTTCACCTGTCTCAACTAATATCTCATACGCCCCTTCTTCAGAAGAAGGTTGTACGATTTGTCGATTTACTAACTCTAAGGAACCAGGCACCATTACCGTTGTACTTAAGTCTTCATACATCGGTGAAACTAGATCAAATAACTCTTCTTGCCCGCTCGCGGCTAAGTCTCTCCCTGTTGTCATTCCATAGATCGTAAATGTGGTAACCGATGCGACCACAAGACCCGCAACAATTCCCTTTGCCCATAGTTTCACTTACAACATGCCTCCTATAACTTGAAAAATAAAGACCAGCGCATACATCCCTACACCGACCGCTAACGCTACCAGACGGTCAAAAGCAGCTGTGCGCATTAAACCAATGACGATAAGGATGATAAAGAGAATGGTTGATACTTCTAAACTTGCTAAAAAAGGATAGAGAAGATGTTCTTCACTTACAAATACCGTTGGCGCTGTATAGATATAGCCATACGTACTTGCAATTGTATTCATAATCATTATGTATAAAAATCCGATGCTTGGCACAAGCGAAGCGAAAACCGTCATTGAGTAAAGTGCTCCATACGTTGTTTCACGGTTATGCATCTTACTAAAAGCAAAGAGAAGGAGCGCTAAAGCAGGTGGAATAATTGCAAATATTCCTAAAATCGAAATCCATAAAACCACTCCCATTATAAAAGATTCAACGTTTATACTTGAAAGTGGATCAGACTCATAATAATACTCATCCATATACATGTCTTCACTATAGGAATCACCTATCCCAGTTGGCAACAGACCGCCTTGTCCAGCTAAAAGAGGAATAAGTAAACCAATTAATACAATGGCTAAAATCAAAAACATTGGACCTAGCGCTCTAGGTTCATAACGAATTCGATCGAACTGTTTAATTGGGCTAAACAGAAATGAAAAAATATTTGGTTTTTTAACGGTATGAATCTCTTCGAGGTCGTACGCCTCACTTCTTTGTTCCATTCCATGATCCCCTTTTTCTTTTTATTTCCTTAATTATACATATAAATGTCGTAAAATGGTGCCACTTTAGAAAAACTTTAGAAAATTTCTTTTCGTTTGAAATTGCACGCAGAAAAAACACTTCGGAATTTCTCACTCCGAGGTGTTCACAATCGTTATGACTTGATTTGAATCGTTTCCGTAATTAAAATGCTTCCATTCACCGATTGCACAATTGGACAGTTTTTTGTAGCTAGTTCCAACGCCTTTTCTAGCTTTTCTTGACTCGCTTCTGCCCCTTCTATAATGAACCGTAAATGAACTTCCGTTACTTCATTTACACTTTTTTCATTACGAACAACATCTGCCTCTATATCAATATTTCTGTATGAGAGCCGTTTTTTTTCTAAAATTTTTCTAAATACGCCTCCACTACAAACTGCGATCGATGAAACAAGTAGTTGAAACGGTCTAAAACCAGCTGATTCATCCCCGCTTATATCAAGCTGCCCGTAAGGCAAATCAATTGAATAACCAATGTCTTTCATTTTGTACGTTAGCAAAAGAATACCTCCTTATTTCTTCTAGTATTATACCCTTTTGCGGCGACAAATAACAGACTGGTGATTGACGAGAAAATTCAGTAAAATGAATAACACTACGTGAAGGAGTGATTTTTTTTGCTTGGTTTAAAAAACAATGATGTGTATCTCCTGTCTCATCAAAAAGCCTGGTCAGAAACATTTCAAACAGAAAAACAGCGATTAACTCACCTATTACGGGCATTTTCACCTACGATTGAACATATTGGCTCAACAGCCATACCAGGAATTAGAGCAAAACCTCTACTTGATCTATGTGTAGGTATTCAATCTTTAACGATTTTTGAGCAATTTCCTTTTGAGAAGCTAAAGCAACATCACTATTATCGTTTGCAAAACGTTAACTTAAAAGACAGATTTGTTATGGCGAAATTTACTAGTCTTGAAACACAAGAAAAATCAGTCGTTCTTCATATTGTTGAGCACGCTTCACCTACATTTAAATCTTTCATCACGTTTCGTGATTATTTACAATCACATCCTTCAGATGCTGAAGGATACGAGGCATTAAAAATTGATTTAGCTCAACGATTTCCGTCAGATCAAAAAGCGTATACAAAAGGGAAAGAAGCATTTATCGCGTCCATCTTAAAAAAAGCAGGAGATGGTTTATGATTGTATCCACCCTATCCCCCAAGAAGCTAACACAACATCATTCGAATGCACTCGCTTTTCCATTAGCCTTAACTAGCGCAGCGACAAACATTTCGTTCATAACCATTGCCAAAGGTGAAAAAATCGGCATGCATCAAGCTCAAACCGGACAACGTTTATGTTGTATTCAAGGCCGAGTGGAAGTAAGATCAAATCAAGAATCTTGTGAGCTACTGCCTTTACAAATGGTTGAGTGGACAGCAAAAGAAAACCATGAAACGATTGCACTAGAAGACGCACAAGTAATTGTGGTTGAGACCATTCAGTTTGAACGTTAAGTAAAAATAGCCCAAAAAGATCTAAAATCGGCGGTGACCCTCTTTGTGATAGGGCCATTGCCAATTTCAGATCAGCATTGTGCTCAGATCTATTTAGATCACTTCTTGTACTAAATTATTTTAAATCTAACCAATCGACTTCATCTTTTGAAAGCGTTAACGCGGCCCCTCTCGCACATGAAATCATTTCTTGTTGATTTTGAGGGCCAATAATAGCTGCTGTTGGGAACGATTGATTAATAACATAAGCAAGAGCGATTTCAATGGTAGTCAGCCCTTTTTCCTTTGCTAAACGTGTTGCACGGTCATAACGCTCCCAATTTTGATCATTATAAAACACCCTGACAAGATCTTCATTGCTTCGATCTTCTCTCGAAAAGCGACCAGTAAAGAAACCTCTTGCTTGGGCTGACCAAGAAAGAACAGGTAGTTTCGTATTGCTGTGCCAATCAACATCTGTCCCTGTCAAACTTAAGCAACCTGGCCAATACGGATCTTGTGCTTTAGCCAAGCTTAGATTGGGACTTGAAAAAGAAAAGCCTTTTAACTGATGTTCAGTCGCGTAGGCATTTGCCTCTTCAAGTCGCTCCACAGACCAATTTGAACCTCCAAACGCTTCGATATACCCATCTTCAATAAAACGATTGAGCCATTCAAGAATTGCGCCAACCGGAACTGTCGGATCGTCACGGTGAAGAGCATATAATTCTACTTTGTCGGTTTTTAAACGGTCCAAGCTTTCTTTTAACTGTTCAGTAAGCTCGTACTGGTTAATGGTGTGGCCCTTTTGATTTGGATGCCCGCCTTTTGTCCACAAATTAATGTTAGAACGATTGCCTTTGTCAATCCAATTCCCAATTGCTTCTTCACTCTTTCCACCATTATAAATATAGGCGGTATCAATCGTATTCCCATCAATACTAAGAAACTGATCAATTATTTCGTTGACTCGGTTTTGCTCATCAGGCGAAAAATAGTCTGATCCCATAATTAACGATGAAATCGGCTTTGGCACACCTGCTATTGAAATCGTTCTCATTTAATGGCCTCCTAAAGAAATACGCGTTTGATTTTGTTGGGATTTCATACAAGCGTCTAGCAATTGTTGATTTTTTAACGAGTCTTCACTTGAAAATAATGGCGCTTCTTCTCCCCATACAGCTCGAACAAATTGGTCCGCTTGTTTTGCATAGTGATTCGTATCATTCACTTCTTTATGGATACCCTCGTCTCCTTTAAAAAGGTCATATCCCTCGCTACCACCTGTAAAAGCGTTTGCAATTTCGATCCTGCCATCAGTTCCTAAAATTTCGACCTCGTTTCGAAAAGCTGACCACATGCCACAATCAAATGTTAAAAACTTTCCATTTGGAAATTCAACAAGTCCTGCCGTAACCATATCCACATAATCATGAGTAGCCGGCGTGAAACTATGAGTCGTTACGGCATTCGGTTCTTCTCCAAAAATCATTCTTGCCAAACTTAGTGGGTACACGCCAACATCAAATAAACTTCCTCCACCGTTCTCTCGCTTCATGCGAAAATTTTGATAATCCCCTGAATTGTTAAATGAGAACGCTGCACGAATGCCTCTTAGTTCGCCTATTTCACCATTTTCGATATCAGTTAGGATCTGTTTGTAACGTAATTGATGACGATACATAAAAGCCTCAACAAGAAGAACATTCGCTTCTTCACAAGCTTTCATCATGTCTTCTACCTCTTTTGCATCTAGTGCTAAAGGTTTTTCACATAGTATATGTTTTTTAGCTGCCGCTGCTTTTTGTACCCATTCCTTATGTAAATGATTCGGTAAAGGAATATAAACCGCGTCAATCTCTGGGTCGGCAAGCAACGCTTCATAAGATCCATATGCGTTCGGAATGGAAAACGCTGTTGCGACTTTTTCCGCTGCCTCCTGTGTACGACTTGCAATTCCGTGAAGTTCCCCTAGTGATGATTCCATAATGCCTGGTATTACCGACTTCTTCGCAATCGTTGCTGTACCTAGAACACCCCATTTTACTGTTTTCATCTTATCCCTCCAATACATGTTCTTCACCTATGCTAGCATAAAAACGAAATAAAATCCTAAACATTCTGCTTATTGCATATATGTACCGAAACAAAAAACCGACTTTCGCAAGTTCATAAGCTGAAAGTCGGTTTAGAGGTATGCATTTATTTACGTGCTTCGGATTGAATCATCTGGACAAATTGATTCAGGGATGTTGATGTTGATTCATTCTCTCCATATTTTCGAATGTTGACTGAATTTGCTTCAACTTCTTTATCACCTAATACGAGCATATAAGGGATTTTTTGCATTTGTGATTCACGAATTTTGTAGCCGAGTTTTTCATCACGGTCATCAATCTCAACCCGCACTCCAGCTGCTTGTAACGTTTCTTGAACATCTTTCGTGTAGTCCAGATGCGCTTCATTTGAAACAGGAATGAGCTGCACTTGCACAGGCGCTAACCACGTTGGCAGAGCTCCTTTATATTCTTCAAGCAAGAACGCAACAAAGCGTTCCATTGTGGATACAACCCCGCGGTGAACAACGACTGGACGGTGTTGCTTCCCATCTTCTCCCACATACGTTAAATCAAACCGCTCAGGTAGCAAGAAGTCGAGCTGGACGGTCGAAAGTGTTTCTTCTTTACCTAGTGCCGTTTTAACTTGGACATCTAATTTCGGGCCGTAAAATGCCGCTTCTCCAATGGCTTCATAATAATCTGCACCAAGTGTGTCCATCGCTTCTTTTAACATCGATTGTGCTTTATTCCACATCTCATCATCATCGAAATACTTTTCCTTATCCTCTGGATCCCGATAAGACAAACGGAACGAATAATTTTCTAGCCCAAAATCTTTATATACTTCTTGGACTAGACGCACAACACGAACAAATTCATCTTTAATTTGATCTGGACGACAGAAAATGTGGGCATCGTTTAACGTCATACCTCTTACACGCTGTAACCCAGAGACGGCACCTGACATTTCGTAACGATGCATCATGCCTAGTTCTGCGATACGGAGAGGCAGTTGACGATAACTACGCATGTCTTGTTTGTAAATCATCATGTGATGCGGGCAGTTCATCGGTCGTAATACGAGCGTTTCATTATCCATTTCCATCGGCGGAAACATATCGTCGCTGTAGTGCTCCCAGTGTCCTGACGTTTTATAAAGTTCTGAAGAACCAAGTATAGGTGTGTAGACGTGCTGATACCCAAGACGTTCTTCCTTATCAACAATATAGCGCTCAATAATTCGACGGATGGTTGCTCCTTTTGGTAACCACATCGGTAAACCTTGTCCCACTTTTTGCGATAATGCAAAAATCCCAAGCTCTTTTCCTAATTTGCGATGGTCGCGCTCTTTTGCTTCTTCAAGCATGTGCAAGTGCGCTTTTAAGTCTTCTTTGTTAAAGAACGCCGTGCCATAAATTCGCTGTAGCATTTTATTTTTCGAATCTCCACGCCAGTATGCGCCCGCAGTAGAAAGCAATTTAAATTCTTTCACTTTATTTGTAGACGGAATATGAATCCCTCTACATAAGTCAAAAAATTCTCCTTGCTTATAAATCGTTACATCTTCATTTTCTGGAATGGCTTCAATTAACTCCAGCTTATAGGGATCGTTTATTTCTTTGAATCGAGCAATGGCTTCATCACGACTAACTACTTCCCGTACAATCTCGAGATTCTCAGCAACAATTTTCTTCATCTCTTTTTCAATTTTAGGCAAGTCTTCAGCTGTAATGGATTCATCTGCATCTATATCGTAATAAAAGCCACCTTCAATGACCGGACCGACGCCTAGTTTTACATTTGGAAAAAGACGCTTAACCGCTTGAGCCATTAAGTGGGCCGTACTGTGACGCATAATTTCTAGTGCATCATCAGATGGTGGTGTCACAATTTCAATGTCCCCACTATGAGGTAACGGAGTTTTTAAATCAATTAATTCACCGTTAATCTTTCCTGCTAACGCTTTTTTCTTTAAACCTGGACTTATCGAAGCCGCAATATCTTCTGTTGATGTTCCTTCTGGAAACGACTTTTTCGCTCCGTCGGGGAATACAAACTCCATGTCTGCCATGTCGGTTCAACCTTCCTCTTTTTCAATTTTTTCAAATAAAAAACACTCGTTCCTTAAACAAAAGGGACGAGTGTGGTTTCGTGGTTCCACCCTATTAAAATACTCTACATACACATAACGGTTGCGGGCCGGCTTCAACTACTTAATTCATTGAAGCAGTTCAAAGGTGGTAATGACTCAGCATTGCTTAGGAGCTTCCAGCCTAGACCCCTTTCTCTAGTGAGCAACGTTTTGAGTAATCTTGTCCTTATCATGACTTTTCTTGTACTTTTTTCTTATTATAACTAGATCGTCCTACCGATTGCAAGTCTAATTTAGGTTCATTGCTACTAAACAGGATCGAGCGTTGTTGAAACATATCGTTCGAGCGGATAAATTTTCAATCGTTCTTGATAGATGGTTTGAATAAGCAAAATGGTGTGGTGGTCCGGTTGTTTTGTGAAAACGTAGATGTATTCAGGGGACATTTCAATTAGTGATAAAATAAGTTGTTCCATCTTCCCTACGAACGCATCATTTTCAAGCGATTCCGTAATGTAAAACTGGCACTCGTCTGCTGTTAACTCTCGAAAATAGTCATCATAAATTCGAAACGTTTCATTATGTACTAAATAAATAACAGACTGTTTCGTCTTTTGTAACGCGACAGTTTGGCGAATCGCATCAACCGTGGTTTGATGCTCTTGCTCTGAGCAATATTCATCAATTGCTAGCTCAATACAATCCATTAAGAATTCCGTGTATTCTTTTATTCGAAAGGTAAGAAAGGCTTCATAATAAAGCGGCTCTTCAGACAGCAGTTGTTGAAAAAACGCTTTGTACAACGCTCTACAACGATTACTCGCAAGCTGCTTACAAAGTAAGTCCTCCCGATCCCCGTTCAAGATTGATTGTGCAATGGCAACAATTTGTTTGCGCTCTTCTTCACACGATTCGTAACTCTCACTTGCTACCTCCGTTAACCAACCTGATTCATACGTTGCCAAAACATCTTCTGTTAACAGAGCCGCCAGAAAACATTGATAGGACTCTGTGAGATCCGGGTCTTTCTCTATAAAGGACAGAACCATTTTATTTTCTTCACTCTGTTCAACCGTCGCCTCTAATCCAAGTTTCATTAATTCCCCCATTGATTGAGCCATCTTCATATAAAGCCTTTGACGACTTTTTTCTTCTTTAACATAAATGGCAAGCAAACTTGAGTCCCCCTAACTATTCCAACTACGTTTGCACGTATCCTTCACCTACTCTTAACTTATGTGAAAATAAACAAAACATGCCACTACAAAAAAATACTCTCAAGCGTGTGCGCTCAAGAGTATTTTAAGAGGTTTATTAATTTTGCATGACGAAATCTTTATCAACCTTTTCGTCCCCTTCAAATCGATGAAGGACGTCGTACTTCGTATTACGTTGAGCTGGAATTTTCCCTGCTTCGCGTATTAGTTTTAACGTTAAGTTGGAATTCACTTTGTGGGTTGTATTTGCTGCTGAAACAACGTTTTCTTCCATCATTGTGCTTCCAAAATCATTGCATCCAAAGTGAAGCGATTTTTTCCCTACTTCGGGCCCCATCGTTACCCATGAAGATTGGAAATTGGCAATGTTATCAAGGAAGATTCGTGAAATCGCAACGTTCTTTAAGTAATCTTCAGGCGTCAATTTCTCTAAACGCTTTAACCCTGTATTTTCTGGTTGAAGCAACCAAGAAATAAATGCTGTAAAGCAGCCTGTTTCGTCTTGTGCATCGCGAACACGCTGTAAATGAAGCGCTCGCTCTTCAAACGATTCTCCAAATCCAATGACCATTGTTGCCGAACCAAACATGCCGACCTTTTTCGCTGCTTTCATCGCTTCAAGCCACTGATCCGCTGTTACTTTTAAACGGCTTACGCGCATTCTCGTTTCTTCCGTTAGAATTTCCGCGCCTCCACCAGGCATTGAATCTAAGCCGGCTTCATGCAGTTCACGTAACACATCCTCCACAGTCATATCCATGACGTCGGCTATCTTCCAAATTTCAGCCGGTGAGAAGGAATGCATCCAAATGTTTGGAAACCGTTCTTTAATTCCTTTTAACAGATCTGTATAATAATCAAGTTTTAAATTCGGGTTGGTACCACCTTGCATCAAAATTTCTGTACCGCCAACATCTTCCGTTTCTTTGATCTTTTGAAAAATCACTTCATCATCAAGAACGTAGCCATCCTTATGATTTGGAGGACGATAGAACGCGCAAAATGAACAATATGTATCACAGAAATTTGTATAATTGACGTTTCGTCCAATAACAAATGTTGTGACAGGCTCAGGGTGCCATTGTTTCATAATTGTGTCAGCCGCTCGGCCTAGTTTATCTAAGTCATCACATTTATATAGTTCTACGGCGTCTGCCATAGATATGCGCTCACCATTTACTGCTCTTTCTAAAATCGCATCTACACTCATCTCTTGTACCCCCAAGCACAAATAGTCTAGTAGTCTCTTTAATCGTATCATAGATAATCTTAAACTTCCAATTCAATCGGCTTCATGACAGGCACAAATAAAGAAGGGATGCGCTCCCTTCTTAGCTACGCCGATTTCTTCCTTCCACTTCAACAAACGTTGTGTAATGCTTAATTCGTTCCATGATTCGCTTTGCCTTCAACTCTTCTGTTCCACCTTTATCTGAGTAAGCAAGCTGTGTCTCTAATTCATCGTAATCATAATTTGATGTAAAAACCGTTGGCAGACGTTCTGACATACGGTATTGAAGAATCGGTCCTAATATTTCATCTCGCGTCCACGCTGTTGTTGTTTCTGCACCAATATCATCTAGCATTAAAACAGGTGCTGTCCGAACGGCTTCAAGTTTTTCTTGAAAAGTACCGTCTCCAATCGCACCTTTCATCTCCCTGAAGAAATCAGGTGTGTAGATCAAAAAGCTTTTAACGCCATTTTCTTTTAAATCATTTGCAATAGCGCCTAAAAGATAAGATTTTCCAACACCAAATTTGCCGTATAAATATAGCCCTTCTCCATGTTCTCCAGGTTGTGCTTGTGCCGCAAACTTAATTGCCGCTGTAATCGCTTTTGTTCGAGCCGCATCTTGATCAATGTGGTCAAATGTCGCTTCCAACACATCCTTGGGAATATAAAACGACTGGATTAGCTTTTGTTGCTTATTTTTTTCTTCGTCGTCGATTTTAAGTGGACACTTTGAATACGTGAGTTCAAGACCGCCTCTTTCCACATAAACTGTAGGGCGATATCCTTGCATCATATTAGGACACTTATCTAAACCCGGACAAGCTTCACAGTTCTCTCGCTCTTTCTTAAATTCATATAGCTTACTTAAGCCACGATCAATCATGTCTTCGGTAATTTCATGTTGTTCTCGTAAAAAGGATTGAACCGGTTTAGACGTTGTGACACGCCGCTTTTGCTCCGCAATTTGCTTTTGAAGTCGTCCATTTTTGTCCATTGAAGCAAACGCATTTTGTATGGAATCCATTTAATACTCTCCCTTCTGCGCTCGGCGTCGATTACGTTCAGCCATTAGATCTGCAAGCTCTTGCGTATCAGCAGTGCCGCTCGCTTTTTCTTTCTGAGTGATTGTATCTTTTTTCATCTCTTGCTTTTTTTCATCATTTTTTTCTTGTACCAACCATTTTGGCAATTGATCTTGACGTTTGTTCCGTCTTCCAGAAGCCGCGTTTGCTTGGCCTTCTTTCTTCTTCTGCTTATCGGTTTTCACAAGATGAATCGCATCCGGCACAGTACCAATTTTTTTCCGCTTCCAATGACCTGCAATCTTTTGCATAAAAAGCTTGGACAATTTCATATCGTTTTGAAATAAATTGTAGTCAATTAAGACGTTAACAACACCAGGATTCAGCAAATAATCAACCATGAGCTCTTCAATAATCTTTAAATCTGGCGGCGAAACGACCGCTCCTTCTTGCCTTAATTCTAATAAAGTAAGAGGAGCGGTTTCTTCGTAAAATTTAACCACTCGTTCTTCTTCAGACTGGGGTTCGGCCTGAACCGTTCGCTTTGCTACAGGTTGGGTCTTTAAACCAAGCGCCGGTGCAACCGCACTACTCTCAAGTTTATACCAGTTCTGTACGGTCTTGCGAAGATTTTTCGCATCTAGCTCATCGTTTACGATGGATCGCTCCACAAGATTCGCCATTGTAAGGGGCTCAATTTGATAAACAAATGCCAGTTTTTCAATAAGCTGCAATCGCTCTTTTGTCAGCACATCTTTTGGAACAACGTAGCTTGATAACGATTGTTTCATTAAATCATGATCAAATGTATGAAAGGATAATCCTTGCTTGTCTTTTCCTATAATAGCCAGATGGGCATGCTCTGCATCACCTTGTCGATTTCTTAAAGCTGGTTGCATCTCTGAGTGTTGGAACGATGCAAATACATCGGAAAACGCCACTGTTACTTCTTCAAACGCGTCACTCTCTATTTGCTTTAAGCTAAATCGTTCTTTAATCCCTCGATACCCATTTTTCCCTAATTTATTGTAAAGAAACACACTTAGCACATCATCATTAAAAAATTGATGCGGCTTCATCGGTGGTTGGATCTCATAAATAAAGGCACGCTTTGAAGAAGATTTTCGTTGATACGTTCTCATTAAATCGATAGCTTCTAGTTTTTTTCGGGCTTCAAGCAAATCAGACATCGAGAGTCCGACCATTAAACTTAAATGTTGATGGGTATGAAAATCACCCTCATAGACTCCGTTTGGCAATTGCGCAACAAGACTTTTAAAGAGACCAACGGCATCTGCTCCAATTAAAGGTTGATAAAGTAAGGTGAGCACATGGGCGTCCACCTCCGTAATAAAGTCCGCTAGCCTTATACAATAGGAGTCAACTGGTAAGACTTCTTTCCAGTGTCCAGACACATTCTTTCCTCCTAGCGAAAAAAAGAGCTTAAGCGCAGCTTCGCTTTAGCTCCTTTTATCCTTTGTTCATTAAATCTGTTAGTTCTTTAATAAAAACATTAATATCTTTAAATTGCCTATAGACAGATGCAAATCTTACATAAGCAACATCATCGATTTCTGCCAAATACCCCATAACGAGTTCTCCAACATCTTCACTTTGAACTTCTTTCTTGCCGTCATCACGTAATTGTCTTTCTACGTTTACGACGATGTCTTCTAGTGTTTCAATTGGGACAGGACGTTTTTCACACGCGCGCACGAGTCCTCTAAGAATTTTTTCTTTACTAAACTCTTCACGCATCCCGTCTTTTTTTATGACAAGTAAAGGCGTCTCCTCAACCGTTTCAAAGGTTGTAAAACGCTGCATACATTGCTCACATTCTCGTCTTCGTTTGATGGAGCGACTTTCGTCACTTGGTCTTGAATCTAGTACCCGTGTACCATTATGGTGACATTTGGGACAGCGCATCTCATCATCTCCATTTGCGACCTATACACTCATTTTAATCTATCATAGTAAAAAAAACTCGTTCTGGCAAGAGGTTACAGTAATTCACTTCCAAGCGCAGATCCAATATAAGGCAGCGTATTGTCTAATTCCTGATACAATGAAAGAGTCAGTTTTCTACTACTTCCAAAATCACTTGGAAGAGCTGTATCTGTTGCGCACGAAAAATCAACAGCCGTGCGAAACGGTTTAACGGTGATAACAGAGACGACAATCAACACTTTTTTTCCTTTGGCTGATTGCCCAACGATTTCACCACGTTCCTCTTCACTTCGTTTTATGAGAAAGCCGCGTTTTTTTAACAACTCTTCAATTGCTGCCATCGCCTTATCTTTTGTGGTTTTATAGTAACGTGTTTGCAATTCTTTGTTTGGATGGATTTCCCCTGTTTCTGTTCTTGTACTAAATACTCGATTGAACGTATCCCGAACGCCCAAAGCCTTCATCTCCCTTTTCACCTTTTTTCCTATCATACCATAAGTTTCTTTATGATACGGTTCCGTTTTATGCAAGAAAGCGTATTAGGCGCACAAAAAAAGTATTGCATAGTATGCAATACTTTTTATTCATTAACGAGCACTTTCGCTCATTTCCATTTTCTTGTCGATTTTAATTGGACCCATTCCACGAGGAATCTCTACTACTTCGCTCGTCTTCGCACCTAACTCTTCTGCAATAAATGTAGCAGCAACGTTAGGATCAATAATTGGACCACATGTATACACATCAATACTTGCGTAGCCGTGCTCTGGAAAGCTATGAATGGTTAAATGTGATTCGGAGATAATCACAACCCCACTAACACCTTGTGGAGCAAACTTATGAAACGCGACTTCTCTTACTTCTGCTCCTGCTTTCAAAGCGGCATTAACAAATACTTTTTCGATAAATTCCATGTTGTTTAATTTCTCAGTGTCACAACCCCAAAGCTCGGAAATGACATGACGACCCATTGTATCCATATCGATATCCCCCTTAATCGTTATTCGCCATACAGCTTTTCTGCATGTAGGATCGCATTCGTACAGGGGGGAAAGTTAGTCCAAAGAGGTCCTAACCCATGCTGCAAGAAAAACGAATCCCGTAGTTAAACGAACTCACGGGATTCAGTATACTTGTTTTAAATCGTTATTGCAACCGTATTTTGTAGAAATAAAAGGAAACTCGTTTATGAAGCTGAATATGCTTCTTTTTTATTCGTTAATCGTTCAGCAACGTAGTTCATTAAATCAACAACGCGACATGAATATCCCCACTCATTATCATACCATGCAAGCACTTTTACTTGGCGACTGTTTAGCACAGTTGTTGACTGACCATCAATAACTGCGGACTGCTCTTCCCCATTAAAGTCAATCGATACAAGGGGTTCACTCGTATAGCCTAAAATGCCTTTCATAGAATGGTTCGCGGCATGAACAAACGTGCTATTGATCTCGTCAACCGTGACGTCTGTTTTTAATTGCACCACAAGGTCTACAAGCGAAACATTTGGTGTCGGCACACGAAGGGCCATCCCCGTTAATTTGCCTTCAAGAGCAGGTAATACTTTGGATATAGCCGTTGCTGCACCTGTTGACGTTGGAATAATGGATTGACCGCAAGCACGAGCACGACGTAGATCTTTATGAGGGTTGTCAATATTTTTTTGGTCGTTTGTATAAGAATGAACTGTAGTCATCATTCCACTTTCAATGCCATATGTTTCTTCTAATACCTTTACTACAGGAGCAAGGCAATTCGTTGTGCATGAAGCATTTGATAAAATATCATCGCTATCCTTGTAATCGCTTTCGTTTACGCCCATCACAATTGTGACATCTTCACCTTTAGCTGGAGCAGTAATAATGACTTTTTTTGCGCCAGCTTCTAAATGATAGCCAGCTGTTTCTCGCGTTTTAAATTTACCAGTCGCTTCGATGACGATATCAATTTTCAGATCGGACCATGGCAATAATTTAGGGTCTCTTTCTGCTAGTAAAACGATTTCATTTCCATTCACAAACAATTTCCCGTCTTGAGCAAATACTTCTCCCATAAACGGACCGTGAACCGTATCGTATTTTATAAGATGCGCCAACGTTTCCGCTGGATAAGAGGCGTTAATTGCTTTAATCGTTACGTTGCCTTCCATGAATGCTTTTCGAAATACCATTCTTCCAATTCTTCCAAAACCATTGATCGCTATGTTTGTCTTCATCTGGATTTCATCCTCTCGGTCTGAAATGTGTTATATTTTTTATTAGTATTCTATGAATTAGTATAACATAAATGAACCTGATAACTCCATTATTTTCGTAAAATAAGAAAAAGAGGCGTACATGATGGTTCATTCATGTAGCCTCTTACGCTTTTTTTATTATTGTTGAAGTTCGCGTAGCAGCTGATCAATTTGTTGAGCTGTCTCTTGCTTTGTGCCTGAGTTCTTGATGACTTGATCACCGTATTGGATTTTTTGATCTAACGGAATTTGCGCGCGAATTCGCTGTAACGCTTCTTCTCTCGTTGATCCATCCCGTTCCATAAGTCGTGTTAATTGCGTTTCTTCATCTACATAAACGATCCAAACTTGGTCAACTAAATGAAAGAGATGACTCTCAACTAAAAGTGGAATATCAAAAATAATCGTGTCGTGGCCTTCTTCTTTATATGCCGCTGCATCATGTAACATTTTTTCTCTGACCGCTGGGTGAACGATTCGATTTAATTGATTCCGCTTTTCTTCACTTGCAAACACAATCGAGCCTAGAGCTTTTCGATCCAAATGACCATCTGTTTGTAAAATCTTTTCACCAAATTGATTCACAATCTGTTCAAGCGCAGGTGTTCCCGGTTCTACAACCTGTCTCGCTATTTTATCCGCATCAATGATAGGAAGACCTTTTTCAGAAAGGTATGTTGAAACGAAAGATTTTCCACTTGCAATTCCACCAGTTAAGCCAATATTCAAGACGCTTACCCCTCCACTACAGCTTCAATAGCCCAATAAGTATAAGTAAAATGCCTGGAAGAAACGATAATCGTTTTACCCACTTCACATGAGCAAGACGGTGTCCCCCAACCATCCCTAATAATACAAACATTACACTAAGAAAAGCAACTGATAGTGCCAGCCCAAGAGGAGAAAAACCCATTAATGCAGCAGCAATCCCAGCACCAAATGCATCTAAAGAAAGTGCTAAACCGAGTAGAAGTGCTTCACGCCCTGTTACAGTTCCTGATGAATCCATGTCGGCTTTTTCTGGATCTCGTAAAATATGAATGACAAACCCAAACATCTTGATCGTAAAATCAACTTCTTGTTTTTGTTGCTTCTGTACATGTTCTTTTTGAGGTCGATACGACTCGAACACTGCCCAAGCTCCAATGCCAATTAAGATAAAAGCACCGAGCATTTCCGCTGCTGACACAGAAATCAGCTGCGCGAGGGTGGTCCCTACACTCATCGCAATTAAAATCGAGATACCAGAACATAAACCGATAAAAACGAGCGAATGCCAAGGAATCTTAATTTTTCGCATGCCGTATGTTAAGCCAACACCAAAGCTATCTAAACTTAATGCCATAGCTAAAACAATTAAGGACGACAAAAAAACCCTCCTTACTATTCCATCTTTGAAATAGTATATGGAGGGGACAGCATGAGTGTTAATGTTGACAAAGTGGACAAAAATGAGTACCTCGACCACCTACAACCGTCTTTACAATCGGCGTTCCACAATGATGACAAGGTTGATCTTTCCGCCCGTACACATGAAGACTTTGCTGAAACATGCCCATCTCACCTTGGCCATTCACGTACGATTTAATGGAGCTTCCTCCAGCATCAACCGCTTCTTGCAACGTATCGATAATGGCTCGATGCAACACCGTCATCTCTTCCGCTGTTATGGATGAAGCAAGACGCTCCGGTTGAATCGCCGCACGGAATAACGCCTCGTCTACATAGATATTTCCTAAACCTACAACCGTTTTTTGGTCAAGTAGCGCCGTTTTAATTGTTCGTTTAGATTGCTCATAAGCCGTTTGTAACAATTCGACTGTAAATTGTTCTGAAAAAGGTTCAACTCCAAGCTGTAAGAGCGGAAGAATCGTTTCCTCTGTTCCTTTTTGAAACAAATGCATCGTCCCAAACTTTCGCACATCGGCATAGCGTAATTCTGTGTAATCGTCAAAATGAAAGATGACGTGCGTATGCTTGTCAACATCTTGGTCAGATTTATATAATCCATAGCGGCCTTCCATGCGTAAATGAGAAACGAGCACAAAATCAGTTAGTTCAAACAGTAAAAATTTTCCTCGTCGCCGAACATCATGAATTGTCTGCCCAACGATTTGCCGCATAAATACTTGGGCATCATCAGGTTCCTTAATCATTTTCGGCCAATGAATCGTGACTTGTTGAATCGTTTTGTGACGAACGAGTTCGAGTAACGTTCGCCTTACAGTTTCCACCTCAGGTAATTCAGGCACAACTCTTCTCCTCCTTATTTTGCGTCATACCAAGAAGGACCGCTCGACACATCGACTTGCAACGGCACATCTAGCTCGAGAGCATTCTCCATTACCTTTGTGACTAAATCCTTTAGCGCTTGTTCGTCCTTTTTAACTACCTCAAAAATTAATTCATCGTGTACCTGCAAGAGCATGGTCGCTTCAATAGAAGAGTTTTCAAGCTCTTCGCTCATCTGAACCATCGCTTGTTTAATAATGTCCGCGGCCGTCCCTTGGATCGGCGTGTTCATCGCTGTACGTTCTGCAAAACTTCTTTGATTAAAATTGCTACTTGAAAGTTCTGGAAGATAACGTCTTCTCGCTAACATCGTTTGCACGTAACCCATTTTTTTAGCTTCTTTCACAACGTTTTCCATATAGGCTTTAACGTCTGGATAACTAGCTAAGTAACGGTCAATAAATTCTTTTGCTTCTTTTCGCGTAATACCGAGATTCTGCGATAACCCGTAATCACTAATCCCGTAAACAATGCCAAAGTTAACCGCTTTTGCACTTCTTCTCATCTGGTCTGTTACGTTCTCTTCATCAACATGGAAAACATCCATTGCTGTTTTTGTATGAATATCCATGTTTTTCAAAAAAGCTTCTTTCATTCGTTCATCACCAGAAATATGGGCTAGCACCCGTAGTTCAATTTGAGAATAGTCGGCAGAGACGATGGCACAATCGTCTTTCGATGGTACAAACGCTTTACGAATTTTCCTACCTTCTTCAAGTCTAATCGGGATGTTTTGTAAATTCGGATCAGTAGAAGACAACCGACCTGTTTGCGTTAATGCTTGATTAAATCGTGTATGGACTTTACCTGTCTTTTCATCAGCTACTTTTAATAATCCTTCAATATAGGTTGAGTGGAGCTTGCCTAGCTGTCGATACAACAAAATATGCTCAATAATCGGATGCGCACCGGCAAGTTTCTCAAGGACGTCCGCACTCGTCGAATAACCTGTCTTCGTTTTCTTCACAGGAGGAAGCCCAAGTGTTTCAAACAATACTTGTCCAAGTTGCTTCGGAGAATTTATATTAAACGACTCGCCTGCTTCTTTGTGAATCGCTTGTTCCAATGTTTCTAAACGCTTCGATAAGTCCTCGCCCATATGTTGTAGCTGTTCTCGATCAACTTTTATTCCTTCTCGTTCCATTCTCCCTAATACGATAGAAAGAGGCATCTCCAGCTCGGCAAATAGCGAATACTGTTCATTTTGCTTTAATTCGTCTTTAAGGGTCTCTTTTAACACAAACATTGCATTCGCTTTGCGCGCCAAGTGCTCAGCCAATTTTTCTTGCTCAGGAACAGCTTGTTTAGCACCTTTTCCATACACCGCCTCATCTTCATTCACACGCACTGCTCCTTTTCGGGAAGCAATATCACTAATTTCATGAGAAGACAAGGAAGGATCAAGTAAATAAGACGCCATTTGTAAATCAAATGCTACACCGTTCAATTCAATAGCCTGCCATGCTAAAGCGACTACAGCTCGTTTGGCATCAAATAAGTATTTTTCTTTCTGTTCATCCGCCATGAACGATTGAAACGCTTCAGATTCGACTGCAACCGAAGTTGGAATAAAGAAGCTACCGTTTTCATTGGTCAATCCTAACCCAATAATCTCAGACTGATGATAATTTTCTCCTAAAATCTCAACGACTAGAGCTGAAGGGCTGACAAGGTGATCAGAAGTGACATCTGTAACAATGTCGTATTTGAAGTCGTCTAATACCTCTTCTTGCTCCTCTTCATCTGCTCCGATCCGATTTAATAAAGATTGAAACGAGTACGATTTAAACAATTCTTTCACTTGATGATAATCATAGCCATCATAAAGTAATTCATTTAAAGGAGTATCTAACGGGACTTCCGTCATGATCGTCGCTAATTTTTTACTTAAAATTGCTTGTTCTTTATGCTCTTCTAATCGCTCTTTTAATTTCTTTCCGGAAACCTGATCAATCGAATCTAACACAGTTTCGACGTTTGAAAACTGCGCTAGTAGTTTTAAAGCCGTTTTTTCTCCTACACCTGGAACGCCTGGAATATTATCCGAGGTATCCCCCATCAATCCTTTTAAATCAATGATTTGCTTTGGCTTTAACCCATATCGCTCATCAATTTTTTGTTCATTATACCGATCGACTTCCGTAATTCCTTTGCGTGTCAAAACGACTTCAATGTGATCATCTACAAGCTGAAGCAAATCTTTATCTCCAGTAATGACGACAACCTCATAACCTTCTTTCGCAGCCTCTACTGCTTGTGTTCCAATAATATCATCAGCTTCATAGTCTTTCGCTTCATAACGTTTAATTGAAAATGCGTCCAAAAGTTGGTGAATCATTGGAATTTGACCAGAAAGCTCCGATGGGGTTTTTTGACGCGTCCCTTTATACTCTGCGTACGTTTTATGACGAAATGTTGATTTACCAGCATCGAATGCGACAAGAAGATGGGTTGGTTTTTCATCTTCCAACACTTTTAAAAGCATTGTTGTGAAGCCATAAACGGCATTCGTATATTCACCTTTGTCGTTGCTCAATAATGGCAATGCAAAAAAAGCACGATATGCAATACTATTGCCATCAATTAGAACTAATTTTTTCAAACGGGATCTTCCCCTTCCTGACTTAACATGTATCGGTATTGTACCATACTCACAAATAAAAAAGAAAACAGATGGGAACGAACGTACGCAAAAAAAAGACAAGAGCACATGCTCTTGCCATCAAAGTCGACCGACAGAGGATTATCGATCTAAATAAGACCGTTCTCCTATAGTGTAGGCCACCTATATGAAGTTCACTTAAACAATGTGTAAAGATCTTGTTAAGCTTGCTTTTTAGGAAAGATCACTTTAAAAGTGGACCCTTCGCCTTCTTCACTTTCTACTTCTAGTTTCGCATGATGCGCTTCAGCTAAATGTTTGACAATCGCTAACCCAAGGCCAGTCCCACCTGAATTACGACTTCTTGCCCGGTCAACGCGATAGAACCGCTCAAATATACGCAGCTTCTCAGGTGTACTAATGCCAATGCCCGTATCTTGTACGTGCAATTCAACTTCATTTTCTTTTTCAATTAGATGAATAGAGACAGAACCCTTTGCTTGCGTATACGCAATCGCATTCGTAACTAAGTTTAAAATAATTTGCTTTAAACGCTGGGCATCCCCTTCTATGACCGATTGACCGGTTTCGGTTACACGTAGCGTCATTTCTTTTTCTTCTAGTTTATTCGCTAAAAGCGTTACGACTTCATCAGAAATCTCTTTCAATGAAATGCTTTCTAGATGGAGTAAAAATTGAGCATTTTCTATTTTCGACAATTCAAGTAAATCCATAATAAGTGACTGAAGTCGATCGCTTTCTTTCCAAATAATTTCTGAGAATTGCATCGCTAATTCTTGATCATTTAACGCCCCGTCAATAAGCGTTTCTGCAAACCCTTTTATAGAAGTAACAGGTGTCTTTAGTTCATGCGAAACATTGGCAACAAAGTCTTTTCGTATCTGCTCAAGTTTCTTTTGTTCTGTAATATCATGGAGAACAATCGTTACACCTCGTAGTCGACTAGCGTTCGTTACAACTGGAGCCCCATACACATCATACACTTTTGTGAAAAAATGATCTGTCCATTCAATTTGACCCCGCTGTTTGTTTTCTGTCATATAAATGGTTTGAATGAATTTGCTTAATGCTTCACTCGGTACGACTTCATAATAAGGTTTCCCTGTAATGCTTGAAGACTCTATATTAAAAACTTGTTCGGTGGTTCGGTTAATTAACTCCACATCTCCACGAACATTAATAAAGAGCAATGCACTTCCCATATGATCAATTAACGCCGCCATTTGCTCTTGTTGTACTTGATGACGTCTTGAAAGTTGTTCTAGATTATAAGCGAGAATATTAATGGATCGACCAAGTCGCCCTAATTCCTTGTGCTGATCTTCAAATGTTCTCGTCTTATAGTCACCCTCAGCTAATCGAATTGCTGCATTCGTAGCATGGTCAATCGGACGTATAATTTGTTTCGTGATTCGGCTCACAAGGAGAAACAAAATTAAAAATGCCAAAATAAAACTTGCTGTAATGACGAGCCAAACGGTATGATTTATTTGATTCAGTGATTCAACAGACAGCCCAATCCTGACATAGCCTAGAAGCTCGTCCTCTTCATAAAGAGGTTGCGCATAATAAAGCAAATCTTCCCCTATCGTCTCGCTATAGCGCAGTTCAACATCGTCATCAGCTAAAGCTCGTACAATTTCTGGTCGATCTAAATGGTTCTCCATTTGTGCTGGGTTTGCCCACGAATCTCCAAACACTGTTCCATCAGCGGCTATAATTGTTAAACGCCCTTCAAAAATTTCCCCAGCTTTCGTCGCGATTTCCTGCGCCTCTTCTTGTTCAGGGAAACCATTTTCCGCTACCGTCCAAGTTGCTAAAGCTGTTTCATTTTTCATGCGTTCTTCAACAAAGTTAACATATTGCTCGTTTGACCATGCCCCTATTGTTAAACCTAAAGCTAGCAGAACAAGCGTAACGACGAGCATAATACTAACAATAAACCGGTTTTTAACGTTATTCATTTAAAACAGGTTCTTCCAATTTGTAGCCGAGACCTCGAATCGTTTTAATATAGACCGGTTTTTTTGGGTTAGGTTCAATCTTCTCACGTAAATGACTAATATGGACGTCAACAATGCGCGTATCGCCAACAAATTCATAATTCCATACAGCGTTTAAAAGTTGATCTCTCGTGAGGACTCGACCTTTATTTTCGGATAAATAGACAAGTAGTTCAAATTCTTTCGGCGTTAATGTTAACAAATCTTGCTTAACATACACCTCGTAATTATCAGGATAAATGGTGAGATCTTTAATGACACGTCCTTTTCCTTTTACCGCTACTTCCTCTCTAGAAGCTTGGGTTTGCTCTACTCTCCGCAAAATGGCACGAACTCTCGCCGATACTTCACGAGGAGAAAAAGGTTTTGTCATGTAATCATCTGCACCTAATTCTAAGCCGAGAACTTTATCAAATTCATCATCTTTGGCGGTAAGCATAAGAATAGGTACAAAAATATGTTCCTGCCTCAAATTCCGACATACGTCCATCCCGTCCATACTCGGAAGCATAAGATCTAACACAATTAAATCAAACGGAACCTCTTTTGCTCGTTCAAACCCAGCTAGACCATCTAGCCTCGTTTCCACTTCAAAACCAGCCTGTTCTAAGTTGTACTTTAATAAAGTGGAAATGGATGGTTCATCATCGACTACTAAAATGCGCTTTGCCATATAGGTAGTTGACACTCCTTTATCTATTGTTTGAACGGTCTTATCTTATTTTTTCTCTTCTCTCTATTCTCCCTTAGTATAGCAAAAATATGAAATAGTGCTATTCCTTTATGTCAGGAAGGATCGTCCGATATGGCACAGGCGAATTTAATACAGTGGAGGTGTTGATCGTTCCGTAAGGTATTAATCGGTCAATTAGCGCACGCATATTGTTCACATCAGAAACAGCTGCTTTTAAGAAATAACTTACTTCTCCGGTGACACGATGGCATTCAATAATATCTTTCTCTTCTTTTATAATCTGTTCAAAATCAGATAAAGAGACTTTTAAGCCACTCACTTGAATTAAAAGAAGAATGTCCTTGCCAATTTCTTTCAATGAAACTCTTGTTGTAAATCCTTGAATAACACCTTTTTCTTGAAGGCGGACGAGTCTCTCAGACATACTTGGTCGACTTAACGCTAATTCCTTTGACAATTCACTAATCGTCATTCTTCCGTTATCTTGAAGCAATTTAAGGATATCGCAATCCATTCTATCCATAAAAAAAGATCACCTTTTTCATTTTGTACAAATAATTTATCATTTCCCTTCATTTATTAAACCACATTTTAGAAGATCCTACTAGTTGTTATACAAAAGTCGCCCATTGTTATATAAAATTAAGATAACAACAACATGAAGGTGATTACATGAACTTTATTAAAAAGATGGCATCCATTTTGGCTGGCTGCTTTATCGTCGCAATTGGCGTACTCTTATTGCGCCACGCTGGACTTGTTACTGGAGGTACGGCAGGATTAACGTTAACCCTCTCCTATTTAATTAGCCTCCCCTTTTCTCTCTTGTTTTTCCTAGTAAACATACCGTTTTACATTTTCTCATTTATGCGAATGGGTTTATCCTTTACGATCATTACAGCGCTCTCCGTTACATTGTTATCGCTTTTAACAGCTGTGGATACATTTTTACCTAGTTTTACGGTTCCTATGTTTGCAGGCGCTGTTTTTGGCGGATTATCTATTGGCTTAGGACTAACACTACTCTTTAAAAATCAAGCATCTCTTGGTGGCGCAAATATCTTAGCGTTATTTCTACAGAAAAAAGCGGGCATTGACCCTGGAAAAACAAATTTTCTTTTTGACGCTACGGTTGTCCTGCTTAGCTTCCTCGTTATTGGGGTTATACCTGGGTTGCTTTCAATCTTATCAATTGTGATTACATCGAAAGTCATTAGCCTATTTAAAAACAGTTTTGTTAAAAACGAGAAAACCGTAAAAGTTAAAAAGCCTGCTGTTGCTAGAGCATAACTATAAAAACAAACAAAAAAGCCTCTAGCAAGAGGCTTTTTTGTTTTTATGCAGTTGGTAAAGCACCCATAACGTTTCGAACTGAATCGGCAGATTTCTCAAGCTGACTTTGTTCGTCCGCTGTTAATTCGAGTTCAATCACCTTTTCGATTCCATCACCACCAAGGATGGTCGGCACACCAAGATAAAGATCCTGCTGACCATATTCCCCTTCAAGATAAGCGATTGTAGGAATGACGCGTTTCTTATCTTTAACAATGGCTTCTACCATTTGTGTTAACGATGCAGCTGGTGCATAGTAGGCACTTCCGTTTCCAAGTAGGCCTACAATCTCTCCGCCACCTTTACGGGTACGTTCAACAATCTCTTCAATTCGCTCTGGAGAAAGTAGTGTTGAAAGCGGAACGCCTCCAGCAGCAGAATAACGAATTAACGGTACCATATCATCACCGTGACCACCGAGTACAAACCCCGTAATATCTTCTACTGAGAGGTTTAACTCTTCCGCAATAAAGGTTCGGAAGCGGGCTGTATCCAACACACCAGATTGTCCAATTACACGGTTTTTAGGAAGCCCAGATTCTTTGAATACGGTATATGTCATTGCATCTGCTGGGTTGGTTAAGACGATAATGTAGCAATCAGGCGAATGTTTCACAATTTCTTTTGTAACAGATTTCATGATTTTTGCATTAGTGGATACTAAATCATCTCGGCTCATTCCAGGTTTACGCGCAATTCCGGCTGTAATGACAACCACATCGGAACCTTTCGTGTCAGCGTAATCGGACGTACCAATTATGCGTGAATCAACTCCCTGTACAGGCGTTGATTCCATCATGTCTAACGCTTTCCCTTTTGTCGGGCCTTCCATATCCGGAATATCAACCAGCACAACGTCACCAAGTTCTTTTTGGGCAACCATTAATGCTGTTGTCGCCCCAGTGAATCCACTACCAATAATAGAAATTTTTCTACGTGTAATAGCCATGCTAACATCTCCTTACTCGAATTGTGGTTCGAACATTGACGTTTACAAGTTCTTGATTAGTTCATCCGCAAATCCAGAACAAGAAACTTCCGTTGCACCATCCATTAGACGAGCAAAGTCATACGTGACAACTTTACTTTCAATTGTTTTATCCATTGACGTCATGATCATATCTGCTGCTTCAATCCAGCCAAGGTGACGAAGAAGCAACTCACCTGATAGAAGGACAGACGATGGATTTACTTTATCTAAACCTGCATATTTTGGAGCTGTACCGTGTGTCGCTTCAAAAATAGCATGGCCAGTATCGTAGTTAATGTTTGCGCCCGGCGCAATTCCAATTCCACCAACTTGCGCAGCTAGTGCATCAGAGATGTAGTCACCGTTAAGGTTCATTGTTACAACAACATCAAATTCTTTTGGACGAGTTAAGATTTGCTGTAAAAAGATGTCGGCAATCGAATCTTTCACGATAATTTTCCCTGCTGCTTCAGCTTCACTTTGTGCTTGATCTGCAGCATCGCGGCCTTTTTCTTCAACGATTTTATCATACGCTGCCCATGTGAAAACTTTATCGCCGAACTCGCGCTCAGCTAGCTCGTACCCCCAGTTCTTAAATGAACCTTCCGTATACTTCATAATGTTTCCTTTGTGTACGAGCGTTACGCTCTTTCTGCCTTCATCTAACGCATACTGGATAGACGCACGTACAATACGCTCTGTACCTTCTTTCGATACTGGTTTAATCCCAATACCAGATGTTTCAGGGAAACGAATTTTGTTAATACCCATTTCATCTTGTAAGAAAGAAATGACTTTCTTCACTTCGTCAGAACCTTCTTGGAACTCGATACCAGCGTAAATATCTTCAGTGTTCTCACGGAAGATTGCCATATTTGTGTCTTCTGGACGCTTAACAGGTGATGGTACGCCTGTAAAATAACGAACGGGACGTAAGCACGTGTATAAATCAAGCTCTTGACGAAGCGCAACGTTTAATGAACGAATTCCACCACCAATTGGTGTTGTTAACGGTCCTTTAATCGCAATTAAGTATTCGCGAACCGCTTCTAATGTTTCAGAAGGCAACCATTCGCCTGTTTGGTTATATGCTTTTTCACCAGCTAAGATTTCTTTCCAGTGGATTTTGCGCTCGCCACCGTAAGCTTTTTCTACTGCTGCATCTAGTACACGAGAAGCTGCTGCCCAAATATCAGGACCAGTTCCATCTCCTTCAATATAAGGTACGATCGGCTCGTTTGGTACGTTTAATACACCATTATTTGTTTGAATTTTTTCTGCTGCCATGTTTCTATTCCCTCCATCCAAAATATGTAGAACGGAAAAACTCCGTCCATTTTTACATTAAACTAGTTGTTATCTTGATTCAATGGAAACATATGAACGTTTATCTGGACCAATATATTCTGCACGTGGTCGGATTAAACGATTGTTTGAGTATTGCTCTAGGATATGCGCCAACCAACCTGATGTACGGCTCACTGCAAAAATTGGCGTAAACAAGTCATGTTTAATGCCGAGGCTGTGGTAAACCGTTGCAGAGTAAAAGTCAACGTTTGGTAGCAAACCTTTTTCTTTCGTAATCATTTCTTCAATTTGAATGGACATCTCATACCATTTGGTTTCGTTCACAACACTTGTTAATTGTTTTGACATATCACGTAAGTGCTTTGCACGTGGATCACCATTTTTGTAAACGCGGTGACCAAAGCCCATTATTTTTTCTTTGTTGTCTAATGCTTTTCTTAGGTAAGGCTCTACTTCTTCTGGTTCGTTAATATCCAGAAGCATATTCATTACCGCTTCATTCGCTCCACCGTGTAAAGGGCCTTTAAGCGCGCCGATTGCAGCAGTTAAGCCAGAATAAACATCTGATAAGGTTGCCACACATACACGAGCTGTGAACGTTGAGGCGTTAAGCTCATGATCAGCGTGCAAAACAAGTGCTTTATTAAATGCTTCTATCGAAAGATCATCAGGCGTCTCGCCATTCAGCATATACAGAAAATTCGCGGCAAAGGAAAGCTCTTGGTTCGGTTGAATTGGCTCTTGACCAGAGCGAATTCGTTCAAAACCTGTAACGATTGTCGGGATTTTCGCCTGAAGACGAATCGCTTTTTTGTAATTTTCTTCTTCGTCCATCTTTTCTGCATCTGAGTCAAATAAACCAAGTGCTGAGATAGCAGAGCGTAAAGCCGCCATTGGATGTACGTCTTTAATTGGATAGGCTTTCATTTGAGCGAAAATTTCTTCAGGAACCTCGGCTTCAGCAGCCAACTGCTCTGTAAACGATTTCAATTCTTCTTTGGTAGGAAGTTCGCCGTTCCAAAGTAAATAAATGACCTCTTCAAAGCTAGCATTTTCAGCTAAATCATCAATGCCGTAGCCTTGATACGTTAATTCATCATCAATAATTGAACTTACGCTTGACTGTGTTGCTACAATACCTTCTAATCCACGAGTAGTAGTCACCTATATCTCTCCTTTTCTCTAATAAATCCTTCACCAGACGTATGGTACCCAAGTGAAGCGGTTTCGCAAAAGGATGCGAACTCTCCTATCTCCTTCATTGTGAAAGAACGTGATTCGAGTATGAATCTAGGAAGTGCTCATAGTCTAGTAGACTAGACATAAGCCAAGCTTAAAAACAACTTTCTATAGACTGCATAAAAAAGCTACATCTTCCTATACCCACTAGCAAGATTATTAAAAACCCTAAAACCATTAGGTACAATATGAGGTGCTTTTCGAACAACCTAAGCACTTCATATCATACCATAATTTTAAAATTACGGCTATAACCAGCATATTTTGACAAGTTATCTTCTTTTTATGACAATAAACTGACCCTTAGCAATCCCTGTGTGAATGGCTTTAAGCAGTCCAGCTTTAATAATTCCTCTTGTCCAAGGAATTAAGAAGAATGCGCCTACTACATCTAAAAAGAAGCCTGGGAGCATTAAAAGCGCACCCCCAATAAAAATACACGCACCATCAATCAGCGCTTGACTTGGTACTTGTTGTTTCTGCATTTGTAATTGAGCCAAACGCAGTACTTGCATTCCTTGTCGGCGTGCAAAGAGAAACCCTACGATACTCGTTGTAAGCATAGCTAAAATGGTGTACCATACACCAATCCATTGAACGGATAGCACAATAAGCAACAGTTCAATTAAAGGAACACCAATTGCGATAGGGAACAGCAGTCGTTTCAACATCCGTGCCTCCTCGATGATAAGCAAAAAGAAGAGCCTTTGCTCTTCTTTTTCTTTCTATTATAATACACGCGCTTTTCCACTGTAAATGTTTCCGGTTTTAGCATCAACGGTTACTTCTTCACCGTCTGTGAATAAGGCGAGTGCACCTTCAACGCCAACGACAACAGGTGTACTTAAGTTTAAGCCTACAACTGCAGCATGGGACGTCAATCCGCCTTCTTCCGTAATAACAGCTGCTGCTTTTTCAAACGCATCAATCATGTCTTTATCTGTTGATTTTGTCACTAATACTGCGCCTTCAGTCATTTTCGCATTTGCTTCTGCTGCATTTTCAGCAATCACGACTTTCCCTGCACCAGAACGCTGACCAATCCCCTGTCCTTTTGCTTTCACTTCACCAAGCACATGGACTTTTAATAAATTGGTCGTTCCTGTTTCACCAACTGGAACGCCTGCAGTAATGACTACAAGATCTCCTTGGGCAACATGACCAGAGCCAATCGCAGCTTCTACTGTTAAATCAAGCATTTCATCAGTTGAGCTTGCTTGTTTACCAAGTAAAGGCGTTACACCCCATACTAAAGCCATCTTACGGAATGCTCTTTCGTTGCTTGTAATGGCAAGAATTGGCGATTTTGGACGGAAACGAGACGTCATACGAGCGGTATGTCCACTTTCAGTCGCTGTTAAAATCGCAGTCGCATCTAAGTTTGAAGCAGTATGCGCAACAGACTGTCCAATCGCACTCGTAATCGTTTGCTTCGACTCTTTACTCTTCTTGCTAAGCATTTGCTCGTAGTTTAAAGCTTGTTCTGTGCGACTTGCAATGTTATGCATCGTTTGAACCGATTCAACTGGATAATCTCCAGCAGCAGTTTCGCCTGATAACATGATTGCATCTGTACCGTCAAAAATTGCGTTCGCTACGTCACTAGCTTCGGCTCTTGTTGGGCGTGGATTACGTTGCATCGAATCAAGCATTTGAGTCGCTGTAATAACAGGTTTAGCAAGCTCATTACACTTAACAATCAGTTGTTTTTGTACAAGGGGCACTTCTTCAGCTGGAATTTCCACACCAAGGTCACCACGTGCAACCATAAGGCCATCAGACACTTCCAAAATTTCATCGATGTTATCAACACCCTCTTGATTTTCAATTTTAGGGATGATAGCGATGTCCGCAGCACCATTTTTTTCAAGGAGCTCACGAATTTCTAATACATCAGACGCACGACGAACAAATGATGCCGCAATAAAATCAACGTTTTGCTCAACGCCGAACGTAATATCTGCTGCATCTTTCTCCGTCATCCCAGGAAGGTTTACGCTGACATTCGGTACGTTCACACCTTTTTTGTTTTTCAATGTTCCGCTATTCATAACAACCGTTACGAGTTCTTGATTGCGGACTTCTTTCACTTCAAGACCAATGAGGCCATCGTCTAGCAATAAGATGCTGCCCGCATGTACATCATTTACGAGCCCTGGGTATGTGATCGAAATCTTTTCCGTTGTGCCAACAACTTCTTCCATTGAAACAACTAATTCCTGTCCTTTTTCAAGCTCGATCGCACCATTTTCAACGGTCTGGGTACGAATTTCCGGACCTTTTGTATCAAGTAAAATGGCTACGGTCTTACCTGCTTTTTCCGAAGCTTCACGGATGTTGCGGATACGCGCTCCGTGCTCCTCGAAATCTCCGTGTGAAAAGTTTAAACGTGCTACGTTCATGCCAGCATCAATTAACGATACGAGTTGGTCGACCGACTCACTAGCTGGTCCAATTGTACATACGATTTTTGTTTTACGCATTTTGTTCCTCCTACAAATTCTTCTTAAATAGATAGCTCTTGCGAGAGCTTGTACATATTTGTATCAATCTTATGGGGTTGATCTAAAATGTCATTAATAGAGTGGTACACAATTTCATTACGCTGTATCCCTACAGTCATGCCCGCTTTTCCTTCAAGTAATAAGTCAACGGCTTTTGCTGCAAGACGACTAGCTAAAACACGGTCTGCTCCAGTTGGTGAGCCTCCACGTTGAATATGTCCTAAGACCGTTACACGAGTTTCTACATTCATTTCCGTACTGATCTTCTCACCGAAATCAAAACCTGATCCAGCACCTTCAGCTACAATGATAATGCTGTGCTTTTTCCCGCGTTCAACACCACGTTTGATGTTAGCAAGAATAAGGCTCATATCATGTTCTTCTTCTGGGATCACAATGGTTTCTGCACCATCTGCAAGACCAGCCCAAAGTGCCAAGTCTCCAGCATGACGACCCATTACTTCAATCACATACGTACGTTCATGAGACGTTGCAGTGTCGCGAATTTTATCAATGGCGTCAATGATCGTATTTAGTGCTGTATCAAACCCGATTGTAAAGTCAGTTCCTGGAATATCGTTATCAATCGTTCCAGGGACACCTACTGTTGGGAATCCATGCTCGCTTAACTTTTGAGCGCCACGATAAGACCCGTCTCCACCAATCACGACAAGCCCTTCAATTCCAAATTTATTTAACTGCTCAATACCCTTTTTTTGACCTTCAAGCGTTTTAAATTCTTCACAACGTGCTGTATATAACATCGTACCACCGCGATGAATAATATCCCCTACAGAACCAAGCTCCATTTTCTTAATGTCGCCTTCAATTAACCCTTGGTAGCCATATGAAATACCATACACTTCAATTCCGTGATAGATTGCTTTTCGAACAACGGCGCGAATCGCTGCATTCATACCTGGTGAATCGCCACCACTTGTTAACACACCAATACGTTTCAATTCAGTTCCTCCTAACGAACACGAAGACAAAAAACATTGTCTCACATAGTCTCTGCAAGTAAAGATACCACTTTGATTTCACGAACACAAGTGTTACCACACTACAAAAAATGCTTTCATATCAATGAAAGCACTTCCAAATCATTTTGATTCTGCTTTGATTCGTTTATCGGAAATTTGGCCCATTTTCTTGTATTTTTCATACCGCTCATCTAATAGAGATTCTACAGATTTTGCTTTCAAATCCGCTAATGCATCGCGCAAAATTTGTTTCATACTAGCCGCTTGTTCATGTACATCTCGTTGTGCTCCACCTTTTGGTTCCTCAATGATTGAGTCAATGACACCCAGCTCATATAAATCAGGCGCTGTAATTTTCATCGTTTCAGCTGCTCTTTTCGCTTGTGTAGAATCTTTCCAAAGCAATGCCGCTGCACCTTCTGGCGAGATAACAGAGTACGTTGAGTTTTCTAGCATATAAATGCGGTCGGCAACACCAAGTGCTAGTGCACCACCACTTCCACCCTCTCCAATGACGATACTAATCGTTGGAACTTTCAATCCTGCCATCATAAGAAGGTTTCGTGCAATCGCTTCACTTTGCCCTCTTTCCTCGGCTGATTTGCCAGGATACGCCCCTTTTGTATCAATAAAACAAACGATAGGTCGATTAAACTTTTCTGCTTGCTTCATTAAGCGCAACGCTTTCCGATAGCCTTCAGGGTGTGGCGATCCAAAGTAACGCATAATGTTCTCTTTTGTATCTTTTCCTCGTTGATGGCCAATAACGGTTACTGGCTGGTCATCAAATGTAGCAATTCCTGCGACAATTGCTTTATCATCACCGAATAAACGATCACCGTGGAGTTCTAAGAAATTGGAAAACATTAACTCAATATAGTCAAGGCTCGTTGGACGCTCATGATCTCGAGCAATTTGAACCCGTTCCCACGGCTGAATATTCGTATAAACCGTTTCTTCTAATTCGCGTAAACGAGTCTCCATTTTATGAATTTCAGAACTTAAATCCAGTTCCTTTTCTTTTGCAAATTTCCGTAGCTCGTCGATTTTATTTCGAAGCTCAATCACTGGTTTTTCAAACTCTTTTTCCGTCGTCATGTTCGCTCCCCCTATCTACTGGTGAATTGCCAACACGGTTGTTAGCGTCTCTTTCATTTCAAGTCGCGGGATCACTCGATCTAATTGCCCATGCTCTAATAAGAATTCGGCAGTTTGAAAATCTTCTGGAAGCTCTTCTCGTATCGTTTGTTCAATGATTCGACGCCCAGCAAATCCGACCAACGCTTTTGGCTCTGCAAAATTATAATCCCCTAGTGAAGCAAAACTAGCGGAGACGCCTCCTGTTGTTGGATGGGTCATGACAGAAATAAATAGACCGCCATTTCGATCTAGCCGTTCAAGGGCCGCACTTGTTTTTGCCATTTGCATCAAACTAATCATGCCTTCTTGCATACGCGCACCACCAGATGCCGCAACGATAATAAGCGGGTATTTTGTTTCTAGCGCCCGTTCAGCTGCTCGCGCTAGCTTTTCACCAACGGCAGCACCCATGCTTGCCATACGAAAATCAGGGTCCATGACTGCTAGTACGACAGAGTAGCCACTCATTTCTCCTTCTCCTGAAACGCAGGCTTCTTTTAATCCCGTTTTTTCACGGTCTTTTTCTAGCTTGCCTTCATAATCAGGAAACCCAAGTGGGTTACCGCCAACCACATCTGCATCCATTTCTTTAAACGTGCCTTCGTCTATTAACGATTCAATGCGCTCCCACGCGCCCATTCTATGATGGTGTCCGCATGTACGGCATACACTTAAATTCTTTTTTAAGTCTTTCGTGTACATAATCGTCCGACATGATGGACATTTTGTCATTAATCCTTCTGGCACTTCTTGCTTTGCTCGCTCAGATGGAATGGTTGCATATCGCTTTTTTTTCTTTGAAAACATATCTTTTAACATGGAATCGCTCCTTGCTATATCCTTTAAAAACGGCTGTTTTTCAAGTGATGACTCATCGCTTCTAACGCCTCTTCTACTTCTCGATGCTTAATGGCTTCCACGACTAGCTCGTGCTCTTTAATGGACTCAGGCGGTCTTCCTTTGCGTTCTAAAGATTCTTTAATCGCTTCTTTATTAAACGCCACAAGCGATTTCCATATGTTGTAGAGCAAGACATTTCCACATGCTCGTACAATGGTTTCGTGGAATTGATAATCTGCTTCTACTGGAAAATCGCCATGACTCCATTTTAATTTTGAGTGCGTAATGAATTCATCTAGTTGTTGAATTTCTTCCGGTGAAATGCGATAAATTGCTAATTTTAACGCTTCTAACTCTACAATTCGCCTTGTCTCACTTAAATCCTTCCTTGCTTGGTCGTCTTTTAAAATAAAAGATAACAGCAAATCCACTAATCGATAGCTTGAAGTTGCCTTCATGAAAGTCCCTTCGCCTCTTTTAGTCTCAATAATATCTAGAAGTTCAAGACCACGCAGCGCCTCACGAATGGAGGAGCGACCGACTTGAAGTCGGTCGCTTAATTCTCTTTCCGATGGTAGCTTATCGCCACTTTTTAAGTCGTCATGCTGAATAATCTCGCTAAGGGCACGAATAATTTCGATGTAGCGCTTATCGGTAGCCATTGTGCCTCCTTAATCGATGATCGTCAACTGTCTTGTTTTCTCCGCAACCTCTTCTGGATCAACTTTCACTCTTGATACACCTGTCTCCATTGCTTTTTTCGCAACAGCAGCTGCAACTGCTGGGGCAACGCGAGGATCAAATGGTGCAGGAATGACATAGTCAGCTGTTAAGTCTTTTTCATCAACTAAGTTTGCAATGGCATAAACAGCTGCGACTTTCATCTCTTCATTTATATGCGTAGCTCGTACATCTAATGCCCCTCTAAAAATTCCAGGGAATGCAAGTACGTTATTCACTTGGTTTGGAAAATCTGAACGACCTGTTCCAATAACAGATGCGCCAGCTGCTTTCGCGTCTTCTGGCATAATTTCTGGCACTGGATTCGCCATTGCAAAAATAATTGGGTCGACGTTCATACTTTCAACCATTTCTTTTGTTACAGCTCCAGCAACAGATACACCAATAAAGACATCTGCATCTTTAATAACGTCTTCTAATTGTCCTTCTTGCTTATTCGGATTGGTACGCTTTGCAACTTGCTCTTTAACGCCGTTCATTCCATATGGACGACCTTCATAAATCGCACCTTTCGTATCGCACATCACAATATCACGAACGCCCATACGGAGCATCAGCTTAATAATGGCGATTCCTGCTGCTCCAGCTCCGTTCGCAACAACTTTGATTTCAGAAAGCTTTTTCCCGCTTAATTTTAACGCATTAATTAATCCAGCTAGGGTAACAATTGCTGTTCCATGCTGGTCGTCATGGAAAATCGGGATATTCGTTTCTTTCTTTAAACGTTCTTCAATAACAAAGCAATCAGGCGCTGCAATGTCTTCTAAATTAACGCCGCCGAATGTTGGCTCCAGCATTTTAACAGTATTGACAATCTCATCCACATCATTTGAACGCAAGCAAATAGGAAATGCATCCACGCCAGCGAATGATTTAAATAAAACTGCTTTTCCTTCCATTACTGGTAATGATGCTTCAGGACCAATATTCCCCAGTCCAAGTACCGCGGTACCGTTACTAACTACCGCAACCATGTTGCCTTTCATTGTATATTCATAAACCGATTCAACATCTTCAAAAATTTCCTTACAAGGTTCCGCTACTCCCGGGGAGTAAGCTAGACTCAAATCTCGAGCATCTTTAACAGGTACCTTTGCTTTTGATTCTAATTTCCCTTGATTAACACGGTGCATATGAAGCGCTTCTTCTCTAGTAGTAGGCACGATTCTCTCTCCTTTATAATGAAACCTGACTGGTCAGACCACCTAATGTTCGCTTTCTATTATAAACACGTTGCTTCCATCTGCCAATAGGTTGACAGAAAGTTCTTTCGCTCACGATTCATAATCCTCTTCTTCAACGTGAACATTTCCTTCGCCAAATAATCGTTTTAACAGCTGAAGCGTCCGCTTGCTTGGCTCAACAGCATACTTATCAGGCAGTTTAATTTTTGATTGATTTTTTTTTCGATAAAGGGTAACGGATGTCGCCCCCCGATCTCGACTCAATATATATTTTAGATCACTTAATTTTGTCGGAGTGTCTTGCTCAACCTCAATATGAATCGACAGACCCTTTTTTCTTTCTGAAGTTGGGAGCTGGTTTATATCTTTTGCTTGTTGAACAATAAATTGTTTTTTTCCTTCACGCTCTTCCACAACACCGTTTAACAGCACAAGACTTCCTTCCGTTATCACTTGCTCTACATCATGCCATACAGTAGGAAATACGACACAATCGCATTCCTCTGTCTCGTCACTTCCTACAAAAAAAGCCATTGCTTTTCCTTTTTTTGTTGTAATTTTCTTCACAGATTTAACTAGAACAGCGATCAGAATTTCTTTTCTTGACGGCGTCGCGTGAAGCAACGTTGTCCGTTGACTTTCATTTAACCGTTCTTTCACATTTTCAATCGGATGACCTGAAAAATAAAAGCCTAACACTTCTCTTTCCCAACTTAATTCTTCCATCTTCGTAGACGGTTCGATTTCAATGTAAGATGGTGTGACAGGGTTAATCGTAAACAGCCCACCTGCTGATTGCTTAAAATCTTCAATTTGTTTTGCAAAGGCAATCGCTTTATCAACATTTGCAAGAAGAACAGCTCTTGAGATTCCGAATAAATCACATGCCCCTGATTTAACAAGCGCCGTCAAAATTTGTTGGTTAACAGCTGGTGAATACACATTTGCGACAAACGCAAAAAAGTCTGCAAACGACTCATTACTTCCTTCTTTTATCTTCTCAACAACGCGTCGCGTCACCATGGAAATCGGTAAGAGTCCGAAACGAATCCCTTGATCCTCGACTGTGAAAAGCACATCGCTTTTCGTAACAGAAGGTGGGAGAACGTCAACACCTGCTTTTCTAGCTTCGTAAATATAGTTATATAATTTTTGATGGTCCTGCCAGTTTGCTGAACAAAGCGCCGCAAAAAAAGCCTTTTGATAGTGAACACGCAAATAAGACAGCCAATAACTAATCATACTGTAAGCCGTCGCATGGGACTTCGGAAACCCATAATTAGCGAACTTTTCAATGAGAGAAAAGAGATTCTCTGCCTCTTCTTTTGTGTACCCTCGCTCAATAGATCGTTCAACAAAAGCGTCTTTATTCATGAGTTCACGTTGTTTTTTACTAATTGCTCGACGAAACACGTCTGCTTCAGCAAGGCTATACCCTGCACTAATTTGAATCAACTGAATGATTTGTTCTTGGTACACAATGACCCCAAACGTTGATTGCAGCACGCGGTTAATGGCTTCATGCTTAGAGAATTTCGTTTTGCGCTCGTGCTTTCGCTGAATATAGTCTGGAATAAATGCCATTGGGCCTGGTCGATAAAGAGAAGTTGTTGCCACAATATCGTTAAAGCTCGATGGTTTTAATTGCTTTAAAACACGCCTCATTCCGTCTGATTCAAGCTGAAAAATACCTGTTGAGTTTCCTTCTTGTAACAAGGCAAATGTCTTGTCATCATCAAATGGAATTGAGCGTAAGTCAATGTGTTGGCCAGTGGATTGCTTAATCATATGGAGCATTTGTTCGAGCAGCGTGAGATTTCGTAAACCGAGAAAGTCAAACTTCACATAACCTAGCGCATCAAGGCTCTCCATATCAGCTTGAGTAATGATTCGGTCATCACTTCCATATTGCAGCGCGACTTTTTCCTTTAACGGCCGATCGCTAATAATGACCCCTGCCGCGTGTGTAGATTCATGTCGAAGCATGCCCTCTAACTGTTTGGCATATAAAAGAAGCGTATGAAGATCTGTAGATTCAAAGTTTGCAAATACCCCTTTTGACTCCGCTTGTTCTAACGTCAAAGAGGCTTCCATTGCCTTGGCAACTCGATCAACAAAGCTACTATTTAACCCGAGTGCTTTTCCTGCATCACGGATCGACGCTCTTGCTGCGAACGTACCAAACGTTAACACTTGCGCCACACGATCTTCCCCAAATCGCTCTCTCACATACTGAATGACATCATCACGCCGATAATCAGGAAAATCAATGTCAATATCCGGAAGCGATAATCGCTCAGGATTTAAAAATCGTTCAAATAAAAGTCCATGTTTCAGTGGATCAACATCTGTAATAAAAAGCGAATATGCTACTAGCGAACTGGCAGAAGAACCCCTGCCAGGTCCGGTTAGTATAGCGGATTGATGTGCAAACTGCATAAAGTCTGCCACGATTAAAAAGTACGAGGAAAAGCCAAGCTCATTAATTACGTCTAGCTCTTTTTGTAAACGTTCAACCGCTTCTTCTGTTGGTTGATCATCATATCGACGAAGCATCCCTTGATACGCTTTTTTATACAACAGTTGATTAGCGTCCTCACGACTTAAACCGTCATAGGAAGGAATGATCGGTTCATGAAAAAGAGAAAACGCCTCAACACGTTCGGCAATTTGATCCGTTTCACGTAACATCGCTTTTGAAAACGACTCAGCTCGTTTGTCTAGTCGTAACAAATACCCGTCTTCTAACTCTTTTTCAATCACGACATGATCGACTGTTGTTCCTGTTCCAATCGCTCGTATTAAACGATACAAAGAAAAGTCTTCCTCCTCTTTGAATCGGACAGGAGGAGCAGCGACACATAAAAGATGATGGGCATCAGCAAACTCAACAAGCTGGTAATCTTGTACACCTCTTACCTCTAATCGCCCCTCACTATGGGACGTCAGCGCTAGCCACCGCTTATACCAATCTTTTGCTTGTATAAATGACTGCTCCGATAAAAAAATGATGCATTCGGTTGAATACAGTTGAAACTGCTCATAAGAAATGCCTTTATCTTTACTTAACCCTATCACTGAGCTGATTTCGATTAATTGCTGGTAGCCTTGTTCATTTTTAGCCAATAAACGAACCACGATCCGGACATCTTTTACAAGAACCGTGCACTCGATCCCGATTAAAGGCTTTAAACCAGCCGCTTCGCATTCCTTAATAAAAGGATAGACGCCGCTTAGTGTATGATAATCTGTTAGGGCAATATTTTTGTAACCTAATTGTTTTGCTTGCTGGACATAGGCTTTAATGGTTAATCCTGATTTTAAAAGACTATGTTCACTATAAATGTTTGAAAGTAAGGTGCTCAACACCATCACTCTCCTTTAATGTCTAGTTGCAATAATAGTGTCATAAAAAAAGTAGTTTGTCCTTATATATAAGTATACATACAAATAGGTGGTGAGAATGATGCTTTTAACGAGAGAAATGCTTGCTCACTTAGTAATGAATTTCTTTATCGCCTTTGGTGTGATGATTGGTGGTGCCTTAATTGGTGGTATTGGTGCATTTTTAATTGGAAAGCCTGTTCTCAGTGAAATATTCAGCTTATCAAACAGTTTAAAAATATGGGCGATCGTTGCTGCGATTGGCGGTTCCTTTGACGCCATTACAAAAATTGAAAGTGGTTTGTTTAGCGGCGTTCATGAAGATATATACAGAACTCTTGCTATGCTGCTCGTTGCTTTTTGCGGCGCCCAGTCTGGGTCCATTTTGCTGAGGTGGATCGTTGGTGATCCTGTCTAATGTTTGTTCCTAATTATTCCAAACATCGCGGGTGGCTCCGTTTTTTTTCAGGAATAATGATTGGCGTTTTAATTGGCTGGTCTTTCTTTATCGCTGAATATGGTCAAAAGCACGATCGCCTTTATAGCGAAATTGGAAAGAAAGACATTATTATTCAAGAACTTCAAGAAAAAAATGCCCAGTTCCTAAACGATTTAACGCTTCAAAACGAAGAAAATGCTCGACAATTAATCGTTCAAACCGTTTCCGTTACGATTTTAAATGCCGAGCGTTATCATCTTAGTCAGCTAAACGTCTACGAACTCCGCCAACAAATTCTAAAGGAACTTCAACATTTGCAAGGAACAAATATTGAAACAATCGCAAGTTTAACAGAAGTGATGGAGAGCGCCGTTGAAAATAAAGTTTATAAACTAAACGACAATCAATACACAGTAAAAATTACGCGAACTTACGCGTTGCCAGAGTTTCGGATTGACGTCGAGATCATTGACGAAGAACAAAGAAGCAACCGCTAGCTTATCGATAATGTCGATAAGCTTTTTAGATGTGTTGTTTCGCTAGTTCTCTTAACTTACCAATAATAATCTCTACTTCTTCCCAAGAATAAGCTGTTGCACCAGCGGCTACAGGGTGACCTCCGCCATGATGTTGCTTGGCAATCTCATTAATGACAATGGATTTTGAGCGCAAACGCACGCGAATGCTTTCTTCCTCTTCCACAAAAAAGACCCACATTTGAATATCTTCAACGCCAGAGAAACAATTAACGAGTAGAGAAGATTCATTCGCCGTAACATGAAATGATTCAAGCGTTTCTTTTGGCAAACGCATGACCCCTACTTTGTCATCGAATAGTTCAAAATGCTGTAAAATATGGCCTTCTAATCGTACTAGTGGTAAAGAACGTCGGTAAAGTTGGTTAAATAATTGCTGAGTGTCAATTCCTTGATCTAAAAGAAGAGCGGTCCTTTTTAAGGTTTCGCCAGTCGTGTTTCGAAAGCGAAATCTCCCAGTGTCTCCAACAATTCCGGCATAGAGTAAGAAGGCTGCTTCTTCATTTAATGTAAGAATCGGTGTATCTTCTTGTAACGCTACAATAAGTTCAGAAGTCGAACTAACCGTTGTATCAACCAGCACAATATCGCCATAAGGCTCTTCGTTTGGGTGATGGTCGAGCTTTATTAGCACCTCTCCCTTGTCATATCGGTCATCGCTAATTCTAGCCGTATTCGCTGTGTCGCAAACAATGACAAGCGCACCTTCATAGCGACTATCTTCAATACGGTCCATTCTCCCTAAGAAAGTAAGGGAAGGTTCTTCCTCTCCAACGGCATAGACGTGTTTTTCGGGAAACGTTTGTTGGATCATTGTTTTTAACCCCATTTGCGATCCTAATGCATCTGGGTCTGGACGAACGTGTCGATGAATAATAATCGTTTCGAACTGCTCAATCTTTTCAATAATATGCTTAAACATGTGATAACCTCTTTCAATCAGAACTAGTCTTTTCTTTTTATTAACTGTACAATAAGAGCAGAATGTTTTATAGGGGGATCTGTATGATCAATCAAATTCTTGTTATTATTGCGATCGTAGCTTTTCTATTATATCTCTTTAGCCGCATTAAGGCCTTTCGTTTAAACGACTCACTTGAAAAGAAGATTTTAGAATCACGGGCACAACTTGCTTTAGGGAGCGTTTTACTCTCCATTAGTATTATTTTACTTTTCCTATCTGATTTCACTGCGATTCAGCTAATCGTTGGTGGTATTTTTCTCTTAGTTGGTGGTATTAATGTGTACCACGGAGTACGTGCGCACAAACACTACACGGCTCAACTTCATTAAAAGGATTAAGAAAAATCATGTCGTTATACGCTCAGAAAAAAGGATACATAATGAAAGACGAATTTCCGATAGGATCATTCGTCTTTTTACGTGTCACACGCTTATATGCTACTATTTTTTGTTCTACCCTTCAATTAACTGCGCCGTTAATAACGCTTTTCCAACAATTTCTCCTTCTCGATACACTTCCACATCGAATTTACCGTGCTTCCGTCCAATTTCTAATAGGCGTGGAATAACTTTCACTTCGGTATCAATTTGCACGGGCTTCAAGAAATACAGCGTTAAATTTTCCACAACAATATCACCACGCTTATGCATGCGTAGCGTACGCCGTGCTCCTTCAATCATAATCGTTGTCATAACGCCATATGAAACAGTCCCTAATTGGTCCGTCATTTGAGGGCTAATCACAATATGATAAATTGGTTCTTGTTTGTTTTCAGTTACTTGTTCCATTCTGCTTGTGACAATTTCTTCCAATGTTTCACCAACATGCGGCTGTCTTTGCGTCGTTTGCATCGCTTTTAACACATCTTGCCTACTGACAACACCGATCAGCCTTCGTTGTCCATCGGTTACAGGCAATAGCTCAATTCCTTGCCATACCATAATATGAGCAACCGCTGCGATAGAAGTTTTTTCATTTACAGTAATAGGGTTTTGAGTCATGACTTTTTCAATCGGCTGCTGTTTTAATTGATCAAACACATCTTTAGCAGCGACCATTCCTTGGACTTTTAACGTCGTGTCTACAACAGGATAACGGCTATGACCTGTTTGTGTATTCAGTTCTTGCCAATCCTGAACAGACTCACCTATTGTTAAATAATAGGTTTTTTCCAATGGAATTAAAATATCGTCTACAACGACAATTTCTTTTTTAATTAGCTGATCATAGATGGCTCGATTAATCATCGCAGCGACTGTAAATGTATCATACGATGTGGATATAACAGGTAATTCTAATTCATCCGCAAGTTTAATGACATCAGAACTCGTATCAAATCCACCAGTAATGAGCACGGCCGCTCCTGTTTCAAGCGCAATTTTATGCACTTGATATCGATTTCCGACAATGAGAAGATTTCCTGGTGATACATACCGCATCATGGCTTCGGTTTTCATGGCGCCAATAACGAATCGACTTAATGTCTTATGTAACCCTGAACGACCACCAAGAACTTGTCCATCGACAATGTTGACGACTTCAGCGAAGGTTAACTTCTCAATGTTTTCTTTCTTCTTTTTTTCAATTCGTATGGTACCGACTCGTTCGATTGTTGAAACGAGCCCTTGTGATTCTGCTTCTTTAATTGCCCGATAAGCTGTACCTTCACTTACCGACATTGCTTTTGCAATTTGACGAACGGAAATTTTCCCTCCGATTGAAAGTTGAGTAATGTATTCAATAATTTGCTCATGTTTTGTCACTTTGGCACCACGCTTTCACCCTATCACTTCTTATAAGTATACGACTTGACGTGGTGCCCTAGCAACTTCTTATCCATACTGTCTTAACTTTTTTACAGTAGATGCCTTGACCGTCATCTTTTGTTTCTTCTCGAGGCGCTGGGCTTTTAGAACAGCCAGTCCATTTCCAATCACAACAAGCAGGCAAAACCCCACCCACGAAAAGGCAAAAACTTGGCTTAATCCAGCTTCTTTAAACGGCAAATGTTCAAAGGCGTAAGCACCCATAATACAAGCAAGCAATAGACAAATGATTCCACGTTGTTTCATCGTATCCCTCCTTGTCTACTACTTTATGATCATTGAACCGAAACATGACTAGAAAAAGCTGAAAACAGGCAAAAATCCTGTAATCAGCTTCAAACAACTTATAGTTGAATTCCTTCTCCTGCTTCTAACAATTTCCCTTTTCCTTCTGGAAGACGCTCGACAAATGCTTTTGCATCTTGCTTAATGGGTGGGAAAGTGTTGAAGTGAATCGGCACAGCGAGTTTAGGGTTGACCCATTCAACTGCTGTTTCCGCATCGTCTGGTCCCATTGTAAAATTATCGCCCATTGGAACGAAGGCCACGTCAATGTCGTTTCGTTCACCTATCATTTTCAAATCACTAAATAAGGCTGTGTCGCCCATGTGATAAATCGTTTTTCCTTCTGCGGTAAATAAAATGCCACCTGGCATTCCGGTATAAACAATTTTTTGATTGTCTTCTTCTGTATACGACGAACCATGGAACGCTTGCGTGAATTTTACTGTTCCGAAATCAAATTCATACGAACCACCAATTGACATTGGATGAACCGATTCAACGCCTTGGAAACCCATATAGGTGGCAAGCTCCGCAACAGCAACAACTAACGCTCCCGAACGCTTTGCAATCTCCACTGTGTCTCCTACATGGTCATTATGACCATGAGTAAGAAGAATGACATCTGGGTTTTCTTCTTGCGCATTTAAATCCGTTTGTCCATTTCCTGTAATAAATGGATCAATAAGTATGGTCTTTCCATTTGTTTTAATTTTTACAACTGAATGTCCATGAAAACTTACATCCATTCTTGATCCCTCCAAATTCATGTTCTATTTTCTTTACATAACCGGTTTACAATTAACCTAAACATTCCTACTTTTATGTTTTATAATAAAGAAGAAGAGGAGGACGGTACACGATGAATCAATCACATCTGACACATATTCAGAAACATCTACAAGAAGAAGGCGCCCACATGGCCTTTATTACGAGCAAGGAAAATTTATTTTACTTAACAGGGTTACGTGCCGATCCCCATGAACGCTTAATGGCACTCTTTCTTTTTCAAGACCACTTCTTTTTCGTTGTTCCGAAAATGGAAGAAGCACTCGTTCGAGAAGCTGGTTACGAAGGGGACCTGTTGACGTATCAAGATCATGAAAACGTGTGGGACAAGATTTCAGCTAGTATTGAAAAGCTCGATTTAGGTGACTATTTATCCATATTAGTTGAGGAACGGACTGTGACGTATGCACGCGTTCAAGCACTGCAAGCACTACGTGCATCGACGTCATTTGCGGATTGCGAACATGTGCTTATGCAAAGACGCTTAATTAAATCCGATGATGAGTTAGCCATTTTGCAAGAAGCAGCAGCCTTTGCCGATGCTGGGATTGAGTTTGGCGCAAAAGCACTCTATACAGGGATAACAGAACTAGAGGTTGTTGCAGAAATTGAATATGAACTAAAGAAACAAGGCATACGAGAGATGTCGTTTCAAACAACGGTTTTATTCGGTGACCACGCTTCTTCTCCTCATGGCAAACCAGGAAATCGTGCCTTAAAAGAAGGAGAGTTTGTCCTATTCGATTTAGGTGTTGTCGTTGGTGGCTATTGTTCAGACATTACGCGTACCGTTGCTTATGGCGACGTATCAGAAGAACAGGTCCACATTTATCACACCGTTCTTCACGCAGAAGAAGCTGCAATCGAGGCTGTACGTCCTGGATTTGTCATTGGCGACCTCGATAAAACAGCTCGTCGTATTATCACGGATGCAGGATACGGCGACTACTTTCCTCACCGACTAGGACACGGGCTTGGCATTGATGTTCACGAATTCCCTTCTATGAGTGAAAATAATACGGACGTTCTTTTAGAAGGTATGACGTTTACCATTGAACCTGGTATATACGTTCCTGGTGTAGCTGGTGTGCGTATTGAAGACGATGTTGTTGTGACGGCTGATGGTGTCGAGACTTTAACCATTTTCCCTAAGACGCTTGTGACCATTCCCGTTCGTCAAACGCAATAAAACCAAGGGGAGCACTCCCCTTGGTTTCGTTTTCTTTCCAACTCCACACGTATCGTTCACTTTGATCATCCATCCAACGAATTTCAAAGCTCGTCATGGCAGGATACAATTTTTCCAATACCTCTTTGTATTGTTCCGTTGTTTTCTCTTGCTCTAGCTGTAGCAAGGAAACCATTTTCACAACTTGAACCTTTGCATGGTCGCCTTTAAGCACTTTCGTTCCTCTTTCATATTCGTAATGGCTAGGATTATCAAATTCCCATTGATACTCGACCTCGTTTTCTACAACCGTCACACGAATAGAGAAAGCTTCCATCAGTTCATTTCCAGAGACGGCTTCAGCTGTTTTAAGGTCAAATGGCAAGCAAAGTAAGATAAGAAGTAAAACTAGAATCGCCTTTTTCATTCTGACACCTCTTTTTTATTAACGTGTGTCATTTTAAGCAATTTATTCATCGATAGCGATGAATCACATCGACTCCTCCTGTCACTTCTACAACTGTACCGGTCACCATGTCAGCATTATCTTCACATAAAAACATGACCGTTCGAGCAATGTCTTCACCTGTTCCAGAACGTCCAATTGGCGTATTATGATCGCTATGCTGACGCGCTTCTGCAATTGTCGCTTCTTTCATTTCACCCATAATATTACCAGGACATACCATATTCGCAGTGATTCCATATGCTGCTTCTTCAATTGAAATGGTTTTCATCAATGAGACCAATCCAACTTTTGCTGCTGCATAGGCAGATCGATAAATCCAGCCAGGAGCATTATTTGCACCTTGAAATCCATAAAACACGATACGTCCAAACTGTTGCTCTCGCATAATTGGGACGACCTCTTTTAACAAATGAAATGAAGACGTTAAATTTCCATTAATCATCCCATCCCATTCAGATTCATTGTAATCAATAAGTTTTTTCTTTTCAAATACATACGGCCCGGCATTATGTATAAAGACATCAATTCGACCAGCAAAAGAACGCGCAGCATCAACAAGTTGCTTGCAATTATCCCGCTTCGTCACATCGGCCTGCACAATGTGCAAACGGTTCTCTCCCCACGTTTCCTTCAGTGCTTGCGCTCTCTCCTCATCGCTTAAATAAGTAACCGTCACACGATAGCCTGCTGTTAGAAAAGCTTCTGTCACTTTTAACCCGAGACCTTTTGTCCCAGCTGTTATCATTGCATGTCGCATACTAATCACCATCACTCTGCTAAGTTATCTCTTTTTAAGATACACCACCTTGAACATAATACGCAAAATAAAGCCTTTCCTTTTTCTTTCATAACCTTATTTTAGCTAACGATACCCCAACAAAAAAAGCCACGGAATTACTCCGTGACGTTGTTGTTCTTCTTCTTTTTTTGTTCAGTCGTTTGATCGTCAATTGTACCTTGTTCATAAGAAGCAAGAATTTGATCGTGAGTCACGTCTTCCCCAGATTGATTGCTTGCTATTTGTTCGTGTTTATCCATTAAAACGCCTCCTTTTTCTTAGCATTCCTTAAAATAGGTAAACTATTAACGATTTAACGGATGTAAAGTGTCGTAACGCTTCCGCTACTTCTCCAAAAAAAGATACGGCTGGATCATTCCTATCCAGTCGCATCTTCGTTAATCGTTTAATATGCTAGTTGCTTTTTCAATTGCCGCTTCAACTTGAGTAAAACCAGTGCCACCTGCACTGTTCCGACGTGCGACAACGGTTTTTGGTTGTAAGACATCGTAAATCTCTTCATCAAACAACGGGCTAGCTTGTTTGTACTCATCCATGTTTAAATCGAGCAAATAAACGTTGCGCTGAATCGCTGTAAGCACAAGCTTACCAACCACCTCGTGGGCTTCTCGGAACGGCATTCCTTTTGTTGCTAAATAGTCGGCTAATTCTGTTGCATTGGAAAAATCTTGGTTCACCGCTGCTTCCATGTTCTTCGTTTTTACGGTCATTGTCGCAATCATGCCAGAAAAAATGCGCAATGATCCTTTCACGTTGACCACCGTATCAAACATGCCTTCTTTATCTTCCTGCATGTCCTTATTGTAGGCAAGAGGTAACCCTTTTAATGTCGTTAACAGTGAGAAGAGATTTCCGTATACACGTCCTGTTTTCCCACGAATTAATTCGGCCATATCTGGGTTTTTCTTTTGTGGCATAATACTTGAGCCTGTTGCAAATGCATCATCTAATTCAATAAACTGACACTCTTGGGACGACCAAAAAATCATCTCTTCGCATAAACGTGATAAATGCATCATCAATGTCGAAGAAGCAGATAAAAACTCAAGAATAAAATCACGATCACTCACTGCATCGAGACTGTTTTCGTAAATGCCATCAAACCCAAGCAAATCCGCAGTCATATGACGGTCAATGGGAAACGTCGTCCCTGCCAATGCACCTGCTCCAAGCGGGGAAAGGTTTACACGTTTCAAACTATCCTCTAAGCGGCTATAGTCTCGCTCAAGCATCCAAAAATAAGCTAGTAGATGATGAGCAAATGACACCGGTTGCGCACGCTGGAGATGCGTGTACCCTGGAATGAGCGTTTCCACATGTTCCTGCGCTTGTTTAACAAGAGCCTCTTGCATCGCTCGAATCGCTTCCATAATCGTTTTTGTTTCTTTATGAAGATAAAGATGCATATCGGTTGCGACTTGATCATTTCGACTTCTTCCAGTATGAAGTTTTCCGCCCACTGGTCCAATTTCATCGATCAATTGTTTTTCAATATTCAAATGAATGTCTTCTTGTGCCACTTCGTAAGCAAGCGTTCCATTTTCGGCTTTTTTCTGTAAACGCTGCAAGCCTTCAAGAATCGTATCTGCTTCCTCTTGTGTGACAATCTCGCAGGCGGCAAGCATCGTCACATGGGCGATGCTGCCTTGAATATCCTCAAAAACTAACTGCTTATCAAACCCGATCGAAGCACCAAATTCATCGACCCACTCCTCAGCAGATTTTGTGAATCTCCCGCCCCATAGCTTACTCACGTTGTGACCTCCTCTTTCGCTTTCGTCACCATGCTATGCACTTTCGTTGGAAGACCCCATAAAGAGATAAAGCCGACTGCTGCATTGTGATCAAACTCATCATCAGGCGTATACGTAGCAAGCTTTTCATTATATAAAGAATACGGAGACTTTCTGCCTTCAACAATCGCATGTCCCTTGAAGAGCTTCACGCGAACAACACCTGTAACATGCTGTTGTGATTCTTTAAGAAACGCTTGAAGTGCCGGCTGAAGGCTTGAAAACCATAAGCCTTCATAAATAATTTCCGTTAATTTCTTTTCAATAACCGGTTTAAAATGAGCTAATTCTTTCGGCAATGTTAAATCTTCAAGTTCTTTATGAGCTTGAATTAACGTCATTGCGCCTGGACATTCATAAACTTCACGGGATTTAATACCGACTAAACGATTTTCTACGTGATCGATACGTCCGACACCATGTTTTCCAGCTACATCATTTAAATAGAGAATCAATTCGTCTAGCGCCATCGCTTGATTATTAATCGCAACTGGAACACCTTTTTCAAATTGAATTTCTAACGTATCTGCTGTATCAGGTGTTTTTTCTAAAGGAGCCGTTAGTTCGTATGCACCTTCTGGCGGTGTCGCCCACGGATCTTCTAAAATCCCACATTCATTGCTTCTTCCCCATAAATTTTGGTCAACTGAATAAGGATTGTCTAAATCAATGGGAATCGGGATATGATTCGCTTTTGCATATTCGATTTCTTCGTCTCTTGACCATGCCCACTCTCGCACTGGAGCAAGTACTTTTAAATCAGGATTTAGTGCTTGAATCGAGACTTCAAAACGAACTTGATCGTTCCCTTTCCCTGTACAGCCATGCGCAACAGCTGTTGCTCCAGTCTGTTCGGCAATCTCCACTAGTTTTTTTGAGATGAGTGGACGAGAGAGCGCAGATACCAATGGGTATTTTTGTTCATAAAGCGCATGAGCCTGAAGCGCAGGTAACACAAACATTTCTGCGAATTCTTTTTTCGCATCAATTGTATATGACTGAACTGCACCTACTGTTAATGCTTTTTGTTTTACGAACTCAAGATCTTTTCCTTCTCCAACATCAAGACCGACTGCAATTACGTCATAGCCTTTATCCGCTAACCATTTCACTGCTACAGATGTATCTAATCCACCAGAATATGCCAATACTACTTTTTCGTTCGCCACAAAAATCTCCTCCAATTTATGAATAAAAATTCTTTTTATATTATTTTTATACAGTAAAGGGTGAAAAATGAACCGGAGCAATCACTCCAGTTGTATAAAACCAAACTCTTAACTTATGAATATACATAACTTTAACAGCCAATGTTTCATTTGACAAGAGGTTTTGGCATTTTTTTGTTTAAAAATTTGCTTGATTGTTCGCGAGCCAGCGCTTTCGATAAAACATTTGTGCATCCTCTGTGACGGTTTGCATATGGCGATAAGATAGAGTTGCTTGATAGGTACCGAGCACCAGACGTTTTAACGGGAACTTCTTTTCAGTCAGATGTTTATACATATACATTCGCGTCACTTGTTTAAGCATTTGGATAACGATTGTTTCAGATAAGATATCTTCTTTCCCTACATACATCGGTTCAGACTCATCGATGTAAGCACTATCTACTTTTAAAGACTCCCATTCTTCGTACTTTGCATAATCGGGGAGGTAAGTATATAAAAATAACCGCAGCGACAAAATCGCTTCAGCCGTTTCGCCTTTTTCTTGAAACTGATAAAAATAACGAATTTTATCAATTGCTTTTCTTGTTAAGTACAGGACCGCTGGAATTTGTGTGAGGATTGTTGTCGTTGAATACATACTGGTTCCACCTTGCGCGAGCCCATATAAACGTAAACGCGCTAAGTCTTTATGTAAGAGCTGTTCTTTCTCTAGGCAATCAGCTACAGTATCCGTTGACTCTAGTTTTACACCGGTCTGAACAGAAGGTTGCAACCGATCTGCTTGAAACCACTCATAAAATTGGATCATAAATGGATCGACCGTTTGCGTCCATCTTTCCAGGTTATGCACATTATGTATATTTCTTTCCTTCTTCGCTCGTTTTTTCAGTCGACGTTCATATGTATGTAGCTCCTCTTGCCAACGTTCAAGCTCAGTCACTCTTCACTCTCTCCTTCCTCATTTGCGTTTACATACATGTTTCGTTTAAATAAAGGAACATAAGGAAACGATCCCTCTTCCACTTGTTCCAAAGCTCGTAATTCCGTATTCATACGTTTCAAATAAAAATACAAAATGGCTTCTGCGGTTTTCGGTTTAACAGACGTCTCTTCTGTTTGATCATATTGGCCAAGGATTGTATGTTTAACTTGCATTAATTGAGGGTCGGTTTGATCAATCCCTTGTTGATGTACCGCTTGATTAATCATTTCAATGCTCAAAATGACTTGACCAATGAGTTCACCAGCTTGCGTATATTCAGGTGTAAGCGGATCATGAAGGGCTTGAATTTTGCCAATGTCGCCTAATAAGCACGCTGCTAGTACCGTATCACGGTTAATGGTTTTATATAGAGGAAGCACTTGCAACGCTAATGACATTAACTCGACGATCTGTTCGAGTAAACCCGCATAATATGCATGGTGATATGTTTTTGCCGCAGGATACGTCGTTACCTTCTCGCGAATTGCGCGATTGCTGTACACCTCTTTTACGACTTGCTGTAAAGTCGGTGATTGGATCTCATCCATCATCATTCGAAGTTCATGCCATAAGTCTTCTCTCGATAACCCAGGTTTTGATATTAACTCGGTTCGGTTAATATGGTCGTCTTCTGTCGCTAATCGAATCTTTTTAATCGTTAACATTTGTTTTGAACGAAACGTCTCGAGCGTCCCTTCAACTTTTACAACAGATTTTGGTGAAAACTTCTGCTGCTGGTCATCGGTAATATCCCATAAACGAGCAGAAAGGAGGGTATGTTGCTGCTGTAAAACAAAGTTTGCATAGAGCGAGCCGTTTGACGCTTGCTTAATCTCACGTTCTCGAATCATAAAAAACCGCGCTTCCATCGTGAACACCTCCATCATTATCTTATCTGAGATATGGGTAAAAGGCAAAGCACAAAAAGCACCTTGCAACGGCTTTTGCAAGCCGAGCAAGGTGCGTACTATCGTTTACGTTAAACGAACGGTATCGCGTGCAATCATCACTTCTTCGTTTGTTGGAACGATTAATACTTTTACTTTTGAGTCTGCTGTTTGTAGGAAAGTTTCCTTGCCTCGTACATTATTCTTTGAAAGGTCAACTTCAATGCCCATAAACTCGAGTCCTTTTAAAACACGCTCGCGGACAACTGTACTATTCTCACCAATACCAGCTGTGAAAATAAGCACATCAATGCCACCCATACGTGTTGCATAAGAACCAATGTAATCTTGAATTCTTGATGTAAAGACATCAAGGGCAACTTTTGCACGTTCATTTCCTTTTTCTTCTTCACTTTCAATATCACGTAAATCACTTGAGAATCCTGTAATTCCAAGTAGTCCACTTTGCTTGTTTAATGTTGAGATCACTTCTTCTACAGATTGACCTGTTTTATCCATAATAAACGGAATAAGAGCAGGATCAATATCGCCAGAACGTGTACCCATCGTCACACCAGCTAGAGGAGTGAAGCCCATTGATGTATCAATTGATTTTCCGCCTTCAATCGCTGCAATACTTGCACCGTTTCCTAAGTGGCAAGAGACCATCTTTAAGTCTTCAATTGGCTGATCAAGCATTTCCGCCGCGCGCTCAGACACATACTTGTGTGATGTCCCGTGGAAACCATACTTACGGATGCCGTACTCGGTATAATACTCATAAGGCAAGCTGTATAAATACGCATGCTCTGGCATTGTTTGGTGGAATGCAGTATCAAATACCGCAACAGATGGAACGTTTGGTAATACTTCTTTAAATGCTTTAATTCCTGTAATATTTGCTGGGTTGTGCAATGGTGCTAGTTCCGATACTTCTTCAATTCCAGCTAATAAATCATCTGTGATTAATACCGAGTCATTGAACTTTTCTCCACCATGAACAACACGGTGCCCAATGCCTTCAATTTCATCTAAAGAAGAAATAATGTTTAAGCTTGTTAACTTATCAAGCAACATTTTCACTGCTTCTGAGTGATCTTCAATGTCAGATGTTGTTTCGTGCTTTTCGCCATTTTTTTCGATTGCAAAAACAGAATCTTTTAATCCGATACGCTCTACAAGCCCTTTTGTAATAATTGTCTCTTCAGGCATGGAAAGTAGTTGAAATTTAAGGGATGAACTCCCTGCGTTAATTGCCATAATTGTAGCCATGTTTTCTTGCACTCCTTTTATCTAAAGCCATCTCTATCATTTAAGCATTCTCAAACACGCATTTCAAGCGGTCAAAATTGGTAAAGCGCATACATTTAAGTAGTTGAAATATACCATCAATTCATATATTTCATTTCAATAAAAAAAGGATACCATGAACCTCATGATACCCTTCCAGCTTTACCGACCTAGCTGTTCTGTAAACCAGTTATTAATACTGCTCATCATGTCCTGCATTGCTTTCGCATTCGAGAAGGATGGTAGCTCTGCAAGAAGCGCTTGCTGAGGCTTATGCATGTTCTTCCCTTTCTTTTGAATCATTAAGATGCTTTTTTGCTGCTGAGCATTGGAGAACATTGAAGAAGGGAGCTGTAGCAAGCCTAAAATAACCGCATGTTCTTTTAAATACGCATGCAGTTTTTCTGCTTGATCACTTTCAAACAAGAAATTCGGTACGAGCAGTACACCAAACCCTTCATCATGCAACGCACGAATTCCTTGCTCAATCATTAAATGATGAATGTACGCATGACCTGTTTCCGCTTTTAATTCAAATCCACTGGCCACATCATCTTTTGGATAATAGCCAACAGGAAGATCAGCAACAACAAGATCCACGTTAGGAACTTTTAATTGAAGGCTGTCTTGGTGGAAAAGCTGTATTTCATGCTGTTGTAAATTTGCACTAGCAAATGCATTTTTCAGTAGCGTTTCGTCCACTTCAAATCCGTACGCTTGTCCGATTCGATCTTCTCCGTGATTGCAGATTGAAAAAAGTAAGTTCCCTGAACCAACGGCAAGGTCCAAAACATCTCCCTTTTTTTCTGTACCTTGAAGTTTATTAACGAGGTAACTCATAAACAAACTCACAGCATCAGGCGTCATAGAGTGATGAGGCTGAACAACGCCTTTCATCCCTTTAATAACCGCAAGTTGAAACGCCTTGCGAATTTCTTCTTTTGAAAAAGAAATTTCTTTAACAGGCTCCATTAATGCAAGTAGCTGGGCATGTTTATCTTGAGAAACTGGTTGAATAACACCTTTCTCGAATAAATTATCCCCTGCTTCTGCTAAAGCGTCTAAATAAGTGATCTCTAGTGTTTGTTCTAACAATTGAGCACTATGATTTAAATATTCATATAATGTTGCCACATTTGATTGTTCTTCCATTGTTTTTCACCCTTTTGTTCTCACTTTACTGATCCGTATTGTACAGATTTACACACGAAAAGTCCACTCTAGAGTGGACTTTTGTTTTCACCTGTTGATCAGATTTAGTTGTTGCGCACTGCGTTTAATGCAGCTTCATAGTCAGGATGTTCGCTCACTTCACTCACATACTGTGCATAAACAATTTCATCTTGCTCATTTACAACGAATACAGAGCGAGCAAGAAGACGTAATTCTTCAATTAACACGCCGTATGCTTGTCCAAACGATACGTCTTTATGATCAGATAAAGTTTGGACGTTTTCAATTCCTTCTGCTGCACACCATCTTTTTTGAGCAAAAGGTAAATCAACACTAATTGTTAAAACAACTGTGTTGTCTAAGCTCGCCGCTTCTTCGTTAAAACGACGTGTTTGCGCATCACATACGCCAGTATCAATGGACGGAACAACGCTAATTAACTTTACTTTGCCTTTATAGTCTGAAAGGGAAACATTAGACAAGTCATTTGCAACGACTTGGAAATCTGGTGCTTTATCGCCTGCTTGAATTTGTTTGCCTACTAATGTGACAGGCTTTTGCTTAAACGTAACTTGTGTCATTGATCATCCACTCCTTTTATCCTTTTTATCATAACGTTTTTCCTCCTTTTATTGCAAAAATTATGCATGGTCGTTTTTCAAATATAAAAAGACCTTCGTAAGCGACATCACGCACTTACGAAGATCTATTTTTTATTAAGGAAACATTGTTCGGTGAACGAGTTATACAATTGGATCCTCATAAGGTCGTTCTTCATGGTCATCATCTACTGGGTGATCATGCTCGTCATGCTTCATCATATGCTGAATTTTTTCGAAAGCTTGCGGGGCCAAATCCAATAACCGTTCGTATAAATGAGTTGAGCTATCTAAATGGACCATGTTTACACCTTTATGATTCACAACGAGGAACGCAATTGGCGTGATCGATACACCCCCACCGCTCCCTCCACCAAATGGATGGCCTTGTTCCGCATAAGTACCGGAATGCTCTGTATAAAACTCGCTTCCTCCTGCCGCAAAACCGAAGCCTACTTTTGAGACAGGCATAATAATACTTCCATCTGGGGTTTCAACTGGATCTCCGACAATCGTATTGACGTCTGCCATTGCTTTAATGTTTTCCATCGCGGTTTTCATTAAACCTTGAATTGGATGTTCCATCTTCTCATACTCCTTTATCATTGGTAAGCATTTACGCACTCGTTGCTTGATTAAAACGCTTCTCAACTTTTTTATAGCTGAATAAGAACAACAGCATTGTAACGATAGCGTGCCACAAAGTGAACGTCACTATGCATGAAAGGAACAAGCGATAGCCTTTTGCTTGAAAATGAGGCGTTACCTCTAGTTTATGTTCTCCATCCCATCTTACTTTTGCTTGGACCCATCCGAGACAACAGGTTTTTATTGTCCAAATAAGACCTGCTACTTGAGCCGTCGTTGCCGCATCTCCTGTGCCAAATTCCGTTTTCCACGTTACATGTTTAAACGTTAATTTTGATAAAAACCGGTATAAGGACTGTTTCATCTTTGGAAAATGAGCGGCAAACCGCTTTGCTTTTTTAAGAAGCATTCGTAAATCGGCCATTCCCCACTTCTTTTTCTTTTTTGAAGCGTTATTAACTGTTTTTTCATCCTCTTCAACCGTTACGGTTTGTGTGGAAGCGTTAAATTGAACAATTGGAACATTTAATGTGTAAAGTTTTATTTTTAAAAAGTATACATAAACCGTTAATAAATCATCTTTTTGATGATGGGCATAACGCATATGAATTTTTAATGGAATAAATAGGATAATTAAAATAAGCAGTAGTAAACTAATAAGTGGTGTTAAAATCCAGTAAAGCATGATTTTCCCTCCTTTCCTTTACTATGTGCAAATTAATATAAAAAAAACCAGCTAAATTTAGCTGGTTTCTTCTACATGAACTACGTACGTTTCTGCAAATAAGTCATGCACGCCTTGTTTTTTTGGTGTACAGGCAACAACAATATAAGCGAGTAATGTGAGATTCCCCAAAATCGGCGCTTGATGTATAAAACGGCCGACTCCTTCTCTAAAAAACAATTGCCCCCACGTTAATCGGTCACCTTTTGCAGAGATGACTTCGATACCAAAAATCATCTTTCCAAGCGTCTGTCTAAAGAAACGCGTCATTAATCCGAAATAGAGAAAAAATAAAATCGCATAAAGTACGCTCGGGAGAAAGAAAGCCGTAAAGAAAAACGACCATTGAGAGTCACTACTCGCAATAAATGGTGCCCATGTATTGACAAGTACCCCGTTTATTCCGCTTAAAATTAGTAAATCAAAGAGAAATGCCCAAAACCGCATCCAAAAACCTGCATACCGTCTTTGGACAAACGCTGTTTCTTCAACAGCATAATTCATCATTGGGTTCATGGAGTCCTCTTCTCTTCGTAAATGTCGTTTTACTCGAACTGATCCTGTTGTCTGTTCCATTTTTCACCACCTCACTCGTGATTGTACATGTAGTATGGCTTCGGTTGATTAAAATCTAGTTTGATTTCCGTGTCATTACCAAATAGTTGCTTGACTGATAAACCAAATAAATTTCCAAACCCTGGCAACGCTTCATTTGAAACCACTTGGTAATTCGCACCAAGTTCCTCACGCATCGCTGTAATGGTATCTTCAAGCGATCCAAGCTCATCAATAAGACCTTCATCTAACGCTTGGCGTCCCGTATAAATCCGTCCATCACCTAATTCACGAACACGATCTTCTGGCATGTCACGCCCTTCAGAAATAATTGCGACAAATTCTTCGTAGTATTCATCCACAATGCCTTGAATGATTTCATCTTCTTCTTCTAATGGCTCTCGTGTTGGTGAAAGAATGTCTTTATACGGCCCACTTTTGTAAACTTGTTCTTCGATTCCAATATTATCAAGCAACTCCGCTACGTTTAATGAACTCATAATTACCCCAATTGATCCTGTTAACGTTTGCGGTGTAGCAAAAATCCGGTCGGTTGGTGCTGCAATGTAATAGCCTCCAGATGCAGCCATTCCACCCATTGACACGTAAATTGGTTTTTCAGTCTGATCTTGAATTTCTTCGATCGCTGAATGAATTTCTGCTGATTCAAGAATTCCACCACCTGGCGAATCTACAGAAATAATGATGCCTTGTACACTACGATCCGTCATGGCTGTTTCTAGTTCCGTTAAAAACACCGCATGATTATAGCCACCAGCCGTATCAAAAATGCCTGGTTCGCCTGAATCAATAATAGCCCCGTTTAATTCAAGCAACGCAATTTGCCCAGTTGGGTCCCCGTCACTTATAATGGTCTGTTCTGTTCCACCCATTACCGGAGCTGAATATGTATTAAATGCAACAGTAATCGTCGTAATAAGCGTAAACAATAGGACAAAGGCTCCTATCCCTAACGCAATCCACCTTCTTGCTTTCATCGCTCTCTTCCTCCTTTTTCAAATACCGTATACCCATTGATGATCGTTGCTAAAACTTGAGCTTGTTCAAAAACGTTTTCATCCCCTGTGAAGAGATTTTGATTAAGAATTGTCAAATCTGCATCATATCCAGGCTTGATTTGTCCTCTGGTCTTTTCTTTTCCAATAGCGTAAGCACTCCCTGTTGTAAATAAAGAGACTGCTTCATAAGGCGTCAGTGCTTCACTTTCATTATAAACACCTTGGTCATTTTTTCTGAAAACAGCCGCATGCATACCTTTCAAGGGTTCAACAGGTTCAATTGGTGCGTCCGATCCACCAGCACACGGAATAGAAGCTTCTAACAATGTTTTCCATGCAAATGCATAAGGCATTCTTTCTTCGCCAAGTCGATCCTCTACCCACGGAAAATCAGATACGACAAAATGCGGCTGCACATCCACGATTAAAGGCAGTTGCTTCATTCGTGCAAGTAAATCGTTTCGAGCAACCTGTACATGAATGAGTCGATCACGCTTATTCGTTTGTCCGTTTTGTTCGATCGCTTGCAACGACATATCCAACGCTTGATCCCCAATTACATGAATCGCAACGCCTAAATTTCGCTCTCTTGCTTTATGTACAAGATCGTTAAGGGCAAATTGTGTGTGAATAAGCAAACCAGACGTGCTCGGCTCATCATGGTATGGCTTACTTAATGCAGCTGTTCTTCCTCCTAGGGCACCGTCCGCAAATATTTTCAGGGTCCCTAATTCGATGTAAGGTGTTAATTCTTGTTTCCCCACATATGGAGATCGATCGTACGCATCCAGTTCTTCATGATGAATTAACAAATGCGCGCGAAAAGGCCTCTCCTCTCGCACAACCTCATGATAAATGTCCAATGTTTCCATAAGTCCATTATAATAGTGGAGGTCTTCACTATGTCCACCGGTTAATCCGTGGGTGTAACAATCTTCAACTGCAACTTGGAGCGCTTTTTTAACTTGGGCTTTTGACATAGGCGGCATAAAGCTCTGCACATGATGAACAGCAGCGTCGTGCAAAATGCCATTCGGATGTCCATTATCATCTCGTTCAATTCTCCCGCCAACCGGATCTTTTGTATGGTTATCAATGCCGGCTAAATCAAGCACGGTTTGATTGACAATTGCCGCATGTCGGCAAATGCGCATAACAAAAATAGGACGCTCTTGACTAATCTGATTTAAATCTAAGCTTGTTAATCGCTCATGGTTGGGATCATTGTGCTCGTTCCAGCCAAGCGCTTCAATCCACTCTTCCTCTCCTGCTGTTAGGTCGTTTAATTGCGCGAGAGCCTCTTGTTTCGTTGATTCAGAAAGGTCTAACTTAAGTCGTTTTTGCCCATGAGCAATAAGATGAAGATGGCTATCAACAAAGCCTGGATAAACAAAAGCACCGTGAAGGTTTTTCATTTCTGGAGCCGTTTTTGCCCATTTCTTTTCTAATGATTTAGATAACCCGACATCGACGATTTTTCCATTTTCAATGTAGACAGCTTCAGCGATCTTCCCTTCTGCTTCCATCGTATAAACGGTTCCATTATAAAGAAGTGTCCCCATCTTCCTCCTCCTTTTTATTCCAATACTAGTATAGCATTAGTGTTCGGAAGAAAACATGAAAAAGGAGCAGGGATTCCTGCTCCTAGCCATCTTATGAAATTATTTTTGATATCCACCCATTTGTTGCTCAGCTTGAGCTACTAGACGTTTAGTGATTTCACCACCTACAGATCCGTTAGCACGAGCAGTTGAATCAGGACCAAGGTTTACTCCGAATTCGCTAGCGATTTCGTATTTCATTTGGTCAAGAGCTTGTTGTACACCAGGTACGACTAAGTTATTTGTGTTTGCCATGTTGTTTCACCTCCTTCGGTACTTCTAGAATGTGCGAAAGAGGGAAGAACATACACAAAAATTCACTGGAAAATTTTTAAAATAAGTTTTCGATTGCTGAACTCTCTTCAAAAGCATTGATATGAACAGTCTCAATGGCGTTTAATGCTTCTTCACATTTTTTTTCAATCTCTACATATTGCTCGAATTTATTTGCACCTTCTCGTTTTGGCTTTGTTTTTGAATCGGTTGGAAGGAAAATCGTGCAACAGTCTTCATAAGGTAAGATCGATGTTTCGTACGTGCCGATTCGTTTTGCGTATGCAATCGTCGTTTCTTTGTCAATCGCAATCAAAGGGCGAATAACAGGCAGATTCGTTACTTCATTGATCGTGTTCATACTGTGTAGCGTTTGAGAAGCAACTTGTCCTAGACTCTCGCCATTTGAGATCGCTAAAATACCATTTTTTTGTGCAAATGCATCTGCAATCCGTAGCATCATCCGTCTCATAATCGTCATTTCAAAATTTGACGGAACTTCCTTATGAATATGCGTTTGAATATCCGTAAATGGAACCAGGTGGACTTTAATACTTGTGCCATATTTTGTTAGTTCCTTCGTTAAATCAAGCACCTTTTGCTTTGCACGTTCATTTGTATAAGGCGGACTATGAAAATGAAGCATCTCAATTTCTGCTCCTCGCCCCATTAACATATGGGCAGCTACTGGCGAGTCAATTCCGCCTGAAAGCATGTGCAAAATTTTGCCACTCGCTCCTACAGGGAGCCCTTTAGCGGATTCAATTGCTCCTCCTGTTATATACGTGCCTGCATCGCGAACATCAATCGATAAGTTAAGATCAGGGTTATGCACGTCTACTTTAATGTTGCCATCTAAGGAGCGCAAAATATGCCCACCAATTACATGATTCAATTCTTGTGAATTGACTGGAAAGCCTTTATTCGCCCGTCTTGAAGAAACTTTGAATGTTTTCACTGTTGGGTGAAGCTTTTCAATAAAATATAACGCGCCCTCTTGGATCGCTTTTGTGTCATTTTCAACGTGCATCGCCAAACTAAAGGAATAAATCCCGAATACATGTTTCAACGCTTCTTGAATCGGCTTTTCATCAGCACCATGCAGGTGGACAATAATTCGACCTTGAATTCGTCTCGCTGTAACGCCTTGAAACGGCTTTAATACTTTTCGAATGTTTGCCAGTAATAGCTTTTCGAAATGGCTTCGGTTTTTCCCTTTTAACGCTAACTCGCCGTAGCGAACAACGATATGATCGATTTTCATTAATATACCTCCTGAAGTGACGGAACAAGTCGTTTCATTGTCTGAATAAACGTCGTAATTTCTTCCTCTGTTGTAAGAAAAGACATACTTACCCGAATAGCGGACTCTGCTCGAACGTGATCATGACCTGCACCAAGTAAAATCCGACTTGGTGCACCTGTCTTCGTTGAACATGCCGATTGAGTCGATACGTAAATACCTTCTTTCGAAAGAGATTGTACAAGTACTTCTGCTTTAATTTTTGGAATCGACATATTAAGAATATGTGGGGCACCATCTTGCTCCGGGCTATTGATCGACACCCCTTCAATCGATGCGAGTGCTTTATGAAGCTTGTCACGAAAGCTGTGTAAACGTTGGTGGTTTTTTGCTGCACCGTTTTCGCCCATTTCTAATGCTTTTGCAAAACAAGCTGCACCTGCAAGATGCTCTGTTCCTGGTCGTAATGCTTGTTCTTGCTTTCCCCCACGCATCACTGCTGTCAGCACAGAAGGGTTGCGAGCGTACAGAACGCCGGTCCCTTTCGTTCCATGAATTTTATGAGCAGATAACGTCATAAAATCAATTGATTTTATGATGTCGGGATCCATTGGGATTTTCAACAGACTTTGAACGGCATCCACATGTAGGTGAATCCGCGGATACAAAAGAATCAGCTTGGCAATTTCCTCAATCGGCTGAATCGTTCCTAGCTCCCCTTGAACATGCCCAATACTCACTAAGATTGTGTTTTTTTGAATCGCATCTTCTACTTGCTTCACCGTCACCCTTCCAAACGAATCAGCTTGAATATACGTAACGTCATGCCCTTCTTTTTCTAATTGGCGAATATTCTCGTAAACTGATGCATGTTCAACAGTCGTGGTGATGATGTGAGATCGTTTACTCGTTGAAACTACCCCTCTGATTGCAAGTACATTTGCCTCTGTTCCTCCGCTTGTAAAAAGAAGTTGGTCCGTTCGGCACTGCAAAAATCGCGCTATTTTTTTCCTAGCATGATTCATTACCTGCTCGGCTTCCATCCCCAACGAATGTAAAGAAGAGGGATTGCCGAAGTAGTCATACGAAATTTTTGTATATAAGTCTAACACTTCTTTATAGGGTTGTGTTGTTGCACTGTTATCTAAATAAATCATGGACGTACTCCTTTATTGGTAACCAATTGTGCTTGTACAATCAAAGCTTATCTTAGCACAGAAATGAAGCTATTGCAGACAAAAAACGAAGCTGAAAAACAGCTTCGTTTATGCACTCATATGTTTTGACACTTTGTTCATTAAGTCTGGCTCATAGCGTTGAACTGCATGTTGGACAATCGATAGCGCTTTTTCATAATCATACTGTAAGAAGGCTTGCTCCGCTTCATCAAGCTCTTTTCGCACGGATTCATCCTGCCCACGATAACGATTGCTATATTGTATGGCAAGCTCGGCCATTTGCGCCGTTTCCACCATTTCTCGAATATCGTTGCTATTTTTTTCAACTACAGCAGACGCTTCTTGGACGAGCGCTTCTACTTGACTCATTTCAAGGGGAAACGACTGGAGTGCTTCTAGCGCTTTGTTAATTTTTTCTTCTGCTTCATCAAGTGTTTCAACGTAGGTTACAGGTACACCTGGCAGATTGCTTTTATAGAGCAAGCGCTTTGACTCAAGCACAAGTTCTCTTAATTGACTTACGGTTTCTTGAGCTTGGAGTTCGTCTTTTCGCAGTCTTCTAAGCCGATCAATGCTTTCTTCAATGCCGGTTGACAGCTCTTCCATTTGAATACGCCAGTCTTCGGTCATCTCAAAAATAGATGAGAATGTTTGCTTTTGGTTTTCAAAGACGTCCATAATGACGGTTAACTGACTTTGTACATTTCGCAAATCTTTTTGAAGGGTTTGCTGAAGCTGGACCTCTTCACTTGCGATCATATAACTTTTTTCAACTTGAGTCGTCTCATCTAACAACTGCTTCATATTCTTATTCGCTTTTTCAATTTCCGCTTTCAATACAGGAATTTGTGCGAGTAACTTACTCTTATACGTCGCTTCTTTTTCCAACGTTTCATACATGCTATCAATTTCAGCTTGTACGTCTTCAAGTGTTGCCGCCGCCTCATCCACTTCTAACGTTTTAAGAGCTATGTATGCCTTGTCAATTTCTTCCTTGAACGTAGCAATTTTTGAATGAAACGAGAATGTCTCAAGATGATACCCGTCTTCTTCCATCTCTTTAATGCCTAATTGGAGATTAGACAGTTCTCCTGGAAGGGTCGATCTTACTTGCATGAGAAGATACGGAATCCGCTCCATCTTTTCATTTAAACTATAAAGAGAGTCTTTCGTTTCAAGCAGTTGTTTTCGCGCCTGCAAGTAACTTCCATTTTGTGTTGACTCTTCAAACGCTACTAGCGCTTGTTTCGTATTCGTCATGACTTCATCAAGAGCTTGAATCGTCTCTCCAAATGAGCCTCTTTTTTTCAACAGTTCAGTGGACAAGTCTTGATAAAGTTCTTTAATTGAAGCGATCTCGCTTCGATTCTTTTCTTCAGCAGAAACGAGTTTATCAATATCCTCAACCATTACGTCCAGCTGTTGTTCAACAGAAATCAAACGATTTTCCACCCATTTCAATTGATCTTTCGCTTTTGTAATGCGGTACTTTCCTGCTAGTTCTTCAATTTCAACGAGTTGCTCTTCAATGCTAGGTAAAATGGATTCAAGTATTTCATCCCAGTCTTTACGCCAACTTTCAAATTTCTGTTCCGTTTCACCAGACATCTTCAGCTTTTTCACTTTTGATATTTCTTCTGAAATGTTTCGATTTAAAATTTGGTTTTTACGATTGTCTAATTCATCAACTGATTTATGTATTGTTCGCCTAATCAAAATGCCAGCAACTGTGCCAATCACAATAATGACTAGTAAGACGACAACAATGGTTATGATTATATTCACTGGAGACTCCCTTCCGACAAGCACTTTCCTACTTTGCTAACTTTCTAGTTTATCCGATATCTAATACGTATTATAATATCATGAAAGCGACAGTTTGTGTGCAGATTCAACACATCGCTCGCCGACAAATTTCACATTTTTAACATTTGAGTCATTTCTTCGTCACAACACACGAATAAGGAGGGTTCTTATGCACGTACGCGATGGGCATGTTCATAGCCCGTATTGTCCCCATGGCTCTAATGATACGATGGCTGCTTATTGTGAAGAAGCCATCAAAAAGGGAATCAAGCAGCTAACATTTACCGAACACGCGCCACTTCCTTCAACTTTCGTAGACCCAACACCTGAACAAGATAGTGCCATGCCTATACATGACGTGAGTGCCTACTTTTCTGCGATTGAGCAATTAAAAAAAGAGTATGCGGGCTCACTGCGCATACTCACGGGAATGGAAGTTGATTATATTGCTGGCTATGAAGAGGAAACGAAAGAGTTGCTAAATGAATTCGGTCCACATTTAGAAGACAGCATTCTATCGGTTCATTTTCTTCAAACTGATTCAGCCTATACTTGTATGGATTTTAGTTCCGACGCATTTGCTTCACTCGCTAACAAACTAGGTAGTATCGATGCCGTTTATAAGCTGTATTATCAGACAGTCTTTCGCTCCCTTAAAGCAAACTTAGGCAAGTACAAACCAAAGCGAATCGGCCATATGACTCTTTGTCGTAAATATCAACGACGATACCCTGCGAGTCATTTTTTTGAACAGGAATGGATGGAGATCCTGAATGAAGTTCAAGCCCAAGGGCTCGAGCTTGATTATAACGGCGCCGGCATGAACAAGCCAGATTGCTTAGAAACGTACCCGCCTCTTCCAATTGCCCGTGTAGCTAAAAAGATGAGCATTCCACTTATTTACGGTTCCGACGCTCATACAGTCTCTGGTCTACAAAGTGGTCAAACGGCGCTTTTACCCTCGTACTAAGTGAAGGCGCTTCGTATCTTTTGTCTGTAGCAATGACTTCATCCACTGTTCTGCATGAGACACATACCGTTTCATAAACAAATGATCATCTGGCGCTAGTAAAAATAACTCACGTAAATATTGTGGAGAAGAGAACGGGAGTGTTAACATATTCCGTAAATGCAGCACGGTTAAATCTATCGGAATCCGCTTGAGTTGCTTCCGATCAAGGTATACATGAATAATTTGCTCTAATAGGAACTGCTCTTTCCTTAAATACGTACTCATTACTTCACGAACAAGGGTCGAGTCCATCGTCATTTCACGATGAGCCATTCTAGCTAATAAATGGCGTGACTGTTGATACGTAAATACGTGTTTAAATAATTTGGGTAGCACAGCATCGACGTCAACATTTGCTTGATACATGGCTTCTTCTATAGATTGAATATAACCTTCAAAGAATTCGATCATTAACGTTTCAAATAATGGTTGTTTCCCTCCAAAATAGTAGGAAATGAGCGCAGAATTGACGGAAGCTTCTTTCGCAATATCTCGAACCGACGTCCCATGATAGCCATGTGTATAAAATAAACGGGTAGCCGCATGTTTAATGGACTCTTTGGTTTGATCACTCATTAGGTCACCTCCGAGTAAAGTTGGTTTTTTCAAACCCTTCTCATCTTCCTACCTGTATTCGCTCTCCTATTCTCGAGCTCCTGTTCAGCTTGGGATTTTAGAACAAATACTTTTAGACAAAACCCGTGATTTAAAGGCGATTAATGTATATTAAAAGGAGAATCTGTCATGTTTACGACGAACACGTACTCAGATAACAAAAAAGACGCATATGAATTATTGTTAAAACAAGCAAAGGCCTTGCTTGAAGACGAAACAAGCACACTCGCAAACTATGCAAATGCAAGTGCCCTTCTTGGACAATTTTTAGGTGATATTAATTGGGTTGGATTTTACTTGTTAAAAGAAAATGAGCTCGTATTAGGACCTTTTCAAGGATTACCAGCCTGCACACGTATCTCCATTGGTAAAGGAGTATGCGGGACAGCTGTTTCTAAAAATCAAACGATGCGTGTTGCCGACGTTCATGCTTTTCCAGGCCATATTGCATGCGATGCCGCATCGAATTCTGAGATTGTCATACCCGTTCGTCAAAACGGCACCGTGATTGGCGTATTAGACATTGATAGCCCAATAAAAGATCGCTTTTCAGAAGAGGACCAAGTCTATTTAGAACAATTTGTTGCAACGATTGAACCTTTCTTAAACGCAAACCTTGACTTTTAAACGGTATTTCGGTTATGATTATTCGGTGTGAAAGACAGCCGAGACAAACTGTTGTTTGTTTTATTCCATTCCTCGCGGCTGCAAGGTATGAGGTGTACTGTGTAACTTCTAGCTGTCGAAGCGAAGGTACATGAAAATGGAATAACCTGCATTCAGAGATTGTCAGACAGGTTGTTATTTTGCAAATCAAAATAACAAGGAGGAGACTACTTATGTCTCGTTATACAGGTCCATCTTGGAAACTATCTCGTCGCCTTGGTGTTTCACTAAGCGGCACTGGTAAAGAACTTGCGAAGCGTCCTTACGCTCCAGGTCAACACGGTCCAAACCAACGTAAAAAATTATCCGAATACGCGCTTCAGCTTCAAGAGAAGCAAAAGCTTCGTCATATGTATGGCGTAAATGAGCGTCAATTCGTTCGTATCTTCAACGATGCTGGCAAAATGTCAGGGATCCACGGTGAGAACTTCATGGTTCTTCTTGAGTCTCGTTTAGACAACCTTGTTTACCGTTTAGGTCTTGCTCGTACACGTCGTGCGGCACGTCAACTTGTTAACCACGGTCACGTAACAGTAGATGGTTCTCGTGTAGATATCCCATCTTACCGTGTAAAGCCTGGTCAAGCAATTTCTCTTCGTGAGCGTTCTCGTACCCTTTCTGCGGTAAAAGAATCTCTAGAAGTAAATGACTTCACACCAGCATACGTATCATTTGATGAAGAAAAGCTTGAAGGAACGTACACACGTTTCCCAGAGCGTTCTGAGCTTCCTGCTGAAATCACAGAAGCGCTTATCGTTGAGTGGTATTCTCGTTAATACGTTTGTAAGAAGCGTCCGCCTAGTAAGGTGGACGTTTTTTTTATTCGTGTATAAAAAAAGCACTGCCAGAGGGGCAGCACTTTTTACTTCTATTAAGAAACGCTTAGTTTAGCAAATTTTCGTTTTCCTACTTGAACAATCATGCCATCTTCTACCGTAATCATCGCTTGAAGATCTTCTTGTTTTTCCTCGTTGATTTTCACACCGCCACCTTGAATCATGCGGCGCGCTTCACCTTTTGAATTTTGGAGCTTTAATTCAACAAGCATATCAATCAATGATACGGTTTGTTCGCCAGTCCATTCCACAACTGGTAAATCAGTAGGAAGATTTCGCTTTTGGAAGACCGTTTCAAAATAGCTTTGCGCTTCTTTGGCTGCTTCTTCCCCGTGGTACATTTCAACAAGTTTTCGACCAAGACGCATTTTTGCATCACGTGGGTGAACCGAGCCATCTTTTAAACCCGCTTCAATGTTGTTTACTTCTTCCATTGGTACATCTGTGGCTAACTTAAAGTATTTCACCATTAGCTCATCTGGAATCGACATCGATTTGCCGAAAATTTCATTTGGCGCTTCATCAATTCCGATGTAGTTGTTCAGCGACTTCGACATTTTGCGGACCCCATCGAGTCCTTCAATTAACGGCAACGTCATCATGACCTGCTTTTCTTTACCGTACGCATCTTGCAGCTGTCTTCCCATCAGAAGGTTAAACGTTTGATCCGTTCCTCCTACTTCGATGTCTGTTTCCATTGCAACAGAATCGTATCCTTGCATAAGCGGGTAGAAAAATTCATGAACCGAAATAGGCTGACCTGACTTATAGCGTTTATTAAAATCTTCACGCTCTAACATTCGCGCAACCGTCATTTGACCAGCTAAATTTAGCACATCTTCAAACTTAAGCTCGGTTAACCATTGAGAGTTGTAAAGAATTTCTGTTTTCTCCATATCTAGCACCTTGCCGTATTGTTCTACATACGTTTGCGCATTCTGTTTTACTTGTTCATCAGTTAATACTTTACGCGTTTCTGATTTACCAGTTGGATCGCCAATTTTCCCAGTGAAATCCCCAATTAACAATTGGATATGATGCCCGTAATCTTGAAACTGACGTAATTTTTGTAAGACAACCGTATGCCCAATATGCACGTCCGGTGCAGACGGGTCCATCCCTAGTTTTATCTTTAATGCCTTGCCTGTGCGAACACTTTTTTCAATCTTTTTACGAAACGCTTCTTCAGGAACAATTTCAACCACTCCACGCATAAGGGTCTCAACCTGTTCATCCACTAATCTAGCTTGCTCAGCCGTAAGCTGTTTTTCTTCCGTCATCTCTCTTCCTCCTCTATTTTTAAACACAAAAAAAGCTCCTCCCTAAAAGGGACGAACATTCGTCGCGGTACCACCCTCGTTGAAGGTTTATAAACCTCCCACTCAATAAATAACGGTCTTCCCGTCCTTGTGTCAAACACAAAGAAAGCTCCCAGCTGTAATTCTGCTTATCGATCGTGCTAGCTTTCACCACCCGCTAGCTCTCTATTGCTACCATTTATAAGCATACTTCGGCTTTTCAACGCTTGTGTATTTAGATATAAGCATAGTTTTATCACACCTCGTTTTCAAAGTCAACAGAACGTGTATGCCCGCTATCCTATTTATGGTATACTCACCATTATAGGGGGGAAAACATGAAATCTTTTCTATTAAATGTAAGGCAGTCTTTTGAGCAAATGAATCAAAAGCTCTCAGACATTCGATTTTTTCGCAAGGTAGGCATTACCTACCAAGTTATTTGGAATTTATTGCTCGTAGCACTTATCATAGGCTTTTTACTGATTGTCCTTGCAGGAGGGACTGCTGCAGGGTATTTCGCCTCTCTTGTTCATGACGAGGAAGAGTATACAGAAGAAGATTTGCGCACGCACGTTGGCTCGTTAACAGAAACAAGTGAAATTTACTTAGCGAACGACGTGTATTTAGGGAAAATTCGCAGTGATGTCGAACGGGATATTATTACCTTAGATGATATTGCGGATGATGTAAAAACGGCCATTATCGCAACAGAAGATGAGCATTTTTATGAACATGAAGGCATCGTCCCTAAAGCACTGCTGCGAGCCACCATGCAAGAACTCTCCAATGCTTCTGTCCAAACGGGAGGAAGCACACTGACTCAGCAACTAATTAAGCAACAGGTTCTCTCCAATGAAGTCTCGTTTGACCGAAAAGCAACGGAAATCATGTTAGCTATGCGCTTAGAACACTTCATGACAAAAGACGAAATTTTAGAGGCCTATTTAAACGTTGTACCATTTGGTCGAAATGCTTCTGGTCGGAATGTAGAAGGTGTGCAGGCCGCATCAATGGGTATCTTTGGCGTACCAGCTTCAGACTTAAACCTTGCACAATCTGCTTATTTAGCTGGAATGCCGCAAAGCCCGTTTGGGTACACGCCGTTTACAGGTGATGCAGAAGTAAAAGATGAAGACGGCTTACAACCTGGATTTAATCGTTTTCGCACCGTATTGAACCGCATGTACGAAAGTGGCTACATTGATCAAGAACAGCGCGATGAAGCACTTGACTATGATTTAGCAGCGGACTTTATTGAATATGCGCCTGATCCAATGGCGCGTAACCCAAGACTAACTTCTGAAATTCTTGACCGCGCTACTGAAGCCCTTCTTTCTGTGGAAAAAGAGGCGTTTGAAGGATGGGATCAACTAAGCGCGAGCGCGCAAAATTTAGAAGAAGAAGAAATGCGCACCGATGTCCGCAATCGCATCGAAAACGGTGGCTACAAAATTTCAACTACGATTGAGGAAGACCTGTATGAGGTAATGAACGAAGCTGCTGGCGAATCGGATTACTATTTTGGCCCTAACAATAGTAGCGGAGACCGGGAAGAAGTTGGTGCGGTTCTAATTGATAATCGTACAGGAGCGATTTTGAGCTTTGTCGGTGGTCGAGAAGAAGATTTAGACAACCAGTTAAATCATACAACTCGTTTACGCTCGCCAGGATCAACGATCAAACCGATTCTACCGTTTGCCGGCGCTTTGGAAGCTGGTGTCACACAACCTGGGCTAGTCATTCCCGATACACCGGATACGTATCGATCAAATGGGCAAGATATTGATAATTCTGGAAACTCATACTTCGGCAATATTACTGTACGTGAATCATTAACACGTTCACAAAATATACCAGCGGTTCGTGCTTGGTGGCATGTACCAGACGAAATGAAAACCCAGTTAATTGAAGCTGCAGGTGTACCAGGTATGCCTCCATATGAGTCAGCTGCTATTGGCGGTGGTGGTGCAACCGTCGAACAAATGGTATCTGCTTACTCTGCCTTCGCAAACGACGGCACACGTCCTGACGCCTATATGATCGAGAAAATCGAGACGTACGACGGAGAAATTGTTTATGAACACGAAAAAGAAGAATATGACTTCGTGAGCCCGCAAACAAACTATTTGTTAGTTGATATGATGCGCGATGTTGTTAATACAGGTATCGGAACGGCCAGAGGTTTGCCGGACATGCTAGACTTCAGTGCCGATTGGGCAGGAAAAACCGGGACATCTAATGAATATGTTGATTCATGGTTTATTGCAACAAACCCTTATGTCTCTCTTGGCGTTTGGAATGGCTATTCAGGAAGTACTGAGACTCCTTTGAAAAGGATCCATAATGACATGTTTACTGGTGAACGCACGCAAAACATCTGGGCAAATCTTGCCAATGCTGCTTATAATGTTCAACCGAACTTAATGACAGCAGAAGGAACCCGATTCCAACGTCCAGGAGGACTAACCGAGCGACGTGTGTGTGGCTTAACAGGTGGATCTTCTAATGCGGTTTGTGATGAAGAAGGGGTAGTCACAACTGACCTGTATAACAACGACATGCTTTCTCGTATTGACGGACTTGCACCGTTCCAATCTGAACTAAAGAGCACGATGCAAAGACAGCTTGAAGAATTAAGACAACGTCAATCTTCCGATGATGAGGGTGACGATGACGCTTCAGACAGTAGTGACGAATCTAGCTCAGATGATGACTCTAGTTCAGATGAAGATGCAGCTGACGATACGGAAGACAGTAGTGATCCTTCAACAGATGATGAAACGGACGAAACGTCTTCGGATGAGAGCGAAACCGATAACGAAGACGAGTAATCGATCGATAAAAAGCTCCAAGTGCTAAGGCACTTGGAGCTTTTGCTATGCATTAATCTTCCATTGTCGATAAATCACCTGTTGGTAAGTCAAGCTCCCATGCTTTGAGCACGCGACGCATAATTTTCCCACTACGAGTTTTAGGTAAGGAGGAACGAAACTCCATTTCTCTCGGTGCCGCATGTGCAGCTAAACCTGTTTTAACGAATTGACGAATCTCTTCTTTTAACTCATCCGTCACTTCATACCCATCTCGAAGGGCGATAAACGCTTTAATAATTTCGCCACGGACAGGATCAGGTTTCCCAATAACTCCTGCTTCCGCAACAGCTGGATGTTCCACAAGTTTACTTTCAACTTCAAATGGACCAACACGCTCCCCGGCAGTCATGATAACATCATCAATTCTTCCTTGGAACCAGAAATAGCCATCTTCATCCATGTACGCAGAATCACCTGATACATACCAGCCAGCAATTTCAAAATAGCTTTTAAACTTTTGCTCATTATTCCAAATGGTCCGCATCATAGATGGCCATCCAGCTTTAATCGCTAAATTGCCCATTCGATTTGGAGGCAATTCATTTCCTTTATCATCAATGATCGCAGCGTATACGCCTGGAATCGGTTTGCCCATTGATCCTGGACGAATTTCCATTGCTGGATAATTACAAATCATTTGCGCCCCTGTTTCCGTCATCCACCACGTATCGTGAATACGCTGATCAAAGACATTTTTTCCCCAACGAACGACTTCAGGGTTAAGAGGTTCACCTACGCTTAATACATGGCGTAATGACGATAAGTCATATTTTTTCACCAGTTCGTCCCCAGCACTCATTAACATTCTGAATGCGGTAGGTGCACTGTACCAAACCGTTACATTGTAGCGCTGAATCGTTTCATACCAATCATTCGGAGAGAAACGCCCGCCTCTGACAACGTTTGTAATCCCCGCCAACCACGGGCCGAAAATTCCATATGACGTACCTGTTACCCAGCCTGGATCCGCTGTGCACCAATAAATATCGTCTTCTTTTAAGTCCAGTACAATTTTTGCAGTATGGTAATGTTGGACCATCGCTTCATGGACGTGCAACACTCCTTTTGGCTTTCCAGTTGAACCAGACGTATAGTGTAAGATTAACCCGTCCTCTTTATCAACCCACTCAATTTCTAACTCATCCGATGCTGCTTCTAACCGCTTATTGAATTGAAGAAATGCACCATTGTCTTCGTAGTTTTTATCGTCAACAAGTACTGCTTCTAGTTCTGGTAAATCATTAAACGGTACACGCTCAAGTAAAGTCGGCGTTGTCACAAGTACTTTTGCGCCACTATCTTCAAGGCGATCTTTTACTGCCCCTTCCATAAAGGCTTCAAATAAAGGTCCGACAATTGCCCCTAGTTTGACAGCTCCAAGTAAAGCAAAATATAGTTCTGGAGATCGAGGCATAAAAATAAAGACACGGTCTCCTTTTTTTACACCCACTTCTTTTAACACATTGGCGGCTTTGTTGGAATACGCTTTTAACTCTTTAAAGGTATAGCTTTCATCTCGACGTGCGTCACTATAGTAAAGCGCAATTTGATCCGCTTTTCCGTTTTCAGCGTGGCGGTCAATGGCTTCGTATGCTAAATTTAATTTTCCTGTATCATTCCAAGAGAAATGTTCTTTCACTTGATCCCAATCAAATTGTTCTTTTGCATCTTCATAATTTTTTAGGTTGTATTGTCCATCAATAACAGGAAGCGCTTTCATAATAGCTTCACACCTCTCCTTCTCTAATTTAGTTCATTATATACAAGAAACGTCTCGATTTCAATTGAATAATCTTATTAACTTTCTGAAGTTCGCTTAAATTACTAATCATTCGCTTTTTACTGGGACGTGCTACCTTTCTGTAGTATACTGTACGTGTAGATTGTTGACTTGAGGTGAAGCTATGGACCATCCAAAGAAATTTATAAGAGAAGCCTTTTCTTTTGATTCAAAAACCCTCTATTTAGAAGGCCCATTAGAACCAGAAGCCCTTGATGCTTTAGACTATCATGAGAAATTGGTTTCGTTTCGACCAGCTCAAGCACAAAAAAAAGCATTAATGGAAATCGCAGCACTTCCAGAAGGTCGCATTAACGTTATACGAGATGAGAATCAAATTGTAGGCTATGTGACGTTTGTTTACCCTGATCCTCTTGAACGTTGGTCAGAAGGGAAAATGGAAAATTTAATAGAATTAGGCGCAATTGAAATCGCACCAGAGTATCGCGCAAAAGGATTAGGAAAGCATTTATTGCGCTTGTCCGTAAAAGATCCAGCGATGGAAAACTATATTATTATTACAACAGAATACTACTGGCATTGGGATTTAAAAGGAAGCGGCCTTGATGTTTGGGAATACCGCAAAGTAATGGAGAAAATGATGAATGCAGGAGGCTTAATCTGGTTTGCTACTGATGATCCAGAAATTAGTTCTCACCCAGCTAACTGCTTAATGGCACGGATTGGCGCTAATATCGATCAAGCTTCTATGGAACAATTTGATCAACTGCGTTTTGTTAATCGCTTTATGTACTAATTAGTACGAAAGGAGGTTTCGCTGCTTAGGCAGGTTACACTTATGAAATTACACTTAATTATGCGACAACGTGTCCATACACTGTCTGAAACAGATACCATTCAAGATGCCATTGATTTAATGGCTAAGCAACAGATTCGCCATATACCAATCGTCACTCATGAGATGCAAGTGGTAGGCATGTTATCGGATCGAGATATTCGAGACTGTCGCCCTTCCATTTTGTCTCCTGACTTTGATGAGACACTATTTTTGAAACCGATTACAACAATTATGGCCACTCCTGTTTTAACCGCTCACGAAGACGATGATGTTCAAGAAACAGCCAAATTGTTTTACCAACATCGCATTGGCTGTTTGCCGATTACAAAAGATGAGCGCTTAACAGGGATTATTTCTGAATCGGATATTCTTTATAGCTTAACGTCATTACTCGGGGCAGATCGACCTACGTCCGTTGTTGAAGTTTGCGTTCAAAATCATCCTGGAATGCTAGCTGATGTTGCCGCGATTTTTAAATCTATGAAGGTAAATATCATTAGTGCTGTTGCTTACCCTAGTCAAAAAGAAAACTACCATATGCTTTCGTTTCGTGTACAGACGATTGACCCTCGTAATGTCATAAGCAAGTTAGCAGACAACGGGTATGATGTATACGGACCTTCTCTTCCCTCTATGGGAGGTGAGGCACGATGACAACAGATCGAGCGGCATTTATTTATGGAGCCGATGCGTATCCGTACAAGTTTAGTGAAACGCACCCATTCCACCCTCTACGATTGCAGCTTACGCATTCATTACTAGAACAAATGGATGCACTAGACAATACGACCACCATAAGTCCAAAACGAGCAACAGATGACGAGCTAGCGCTCATTCATGATCCAACATTTATTGAAGCGGTTAAAGAAGGCGGAGCAGGCACGCTTCAAAACGGAAAAGCAGAGACGTTCGGTTTAGGAACGGAAGATACACCTGTCTTTCCGAACATGCATGAAGCCTCTTCCTATTTAGTCGGCGGCACACTGGCTGCTTGTGATGCGGTCTTGCGAGATGGGTACCAACATGCCTTTCATTTAGGAGGCGGGTTACATCATGGCTTTCGAGGACGAGCTTCCGGATTTTGCGTGTATAACGATTCCTCTATCGCCATCGAATACATGCGCCAAACCTACAACGCACGTGTGCTTTACATTGACACAGACGCTCATCATGGCGATGGTGTGCAGTGGGCATTTTACGAGGATCCAGACGTCTGCACGTTAAGCATTCATGAAACAGGCCGTTATTTATTTCCTGGAACCGGACATGTAACGGAAAAAGGCTCTGGTAAAGGGTTTGGCTATTCGATTAACATTCCGCTAGACGCATTTACTGAAGATGAATCGTTTTTACATGCCTATAAAGAGTCATTACGAGAGGCTGTCGAATTTTTTCGGCCGGATCTTATTCTGACGCAAAATGGAGCCGATGCTCATTATTACGATCCACTCTCTCATCTTCACCTTTCGATTGATGCCTTTAAAGAAATCCCAAGAATGGTGCATGAAATCGCCCATGAATATTGTGAGGGGCGTTGGGTAGCAATTGGAGGAGGTGGCTATGACAAGTGGCGTGTTGTGCCTCGAGCATGGTCCTATATTTGGCTTGCGATGACGGAACAACTCCATCTTGCTGAAGGCGACATCCCTAAATCTTGGCTTGATCAATGGCAAAACCAAGCAACTGAAATTCTGCCATCTACTTGGTCTGATCCAGCATTTCCAACTATTCCACGCAGAGCAGAAATTACGGAAAAAAATCGTCTCACTGTGGAAAAAGCCCTTTACCACATTAGAAGAGAGCAGAATAAACAACGCTAAACATAAACCAGCCAAAAGGGCTGGTTTTCCTTCTGTTTTTAACTGGATGGGTACAATACTTTCAATGTTGCCGTTGAGCGTGAGATCAACGCTCCGTCCATCGTGCGAATAAAAGAATCGACCATCACGATTTTCCGGCCTTCATTAATGATGGTACCTGTTGCACATAAGTCTTCCCCTTGAAAAGCCGGCTTTACGTAATGAATGGAGAGATCAACCGTTACGCAATTCAAATTAGTTTCAAAGCGAACGATCATACCCGCAATATTGTCATGCATCGTGGCAATGACCCCACCATGGATCGTGCCATTCAAATTTAAATGGTCTTCTCTAACGGTTAACAGGAGCTGTCGCTCTACTGAATCATCTCCCAATTCAAATCCTAACGATGTAAAGAACTTACTTCTAGTTAAAGTCGATTGAATCGACGCTTCCTCCTCGTTTCCCACTGATCGTCCTCCTTTTATGCTACAGTGAACTGCCTCCGTCAACCGCAATCACCTGGCCTGTAATATAATCACTTGCTGCTGACGCCAGAAATAACATAACCCCGATTAATGTTTCATCATCGCCTAATCGTTTCATCGGATTGTTAGCTGTAATCAACGCTTCCTTTTCCTCCAAAACCCCTCTTGTCATTTTAGATGGAAAAAATCCCGGTGCAATCGCATTTACGTGAATATTGTGCGCTGCCCATTTTCTTGCTAAATCTTTTGTGAAATGGAGGATTGCCGCTTTACTTGTACTATAGCCAATCGCATTTAACACTTCTGGAGGTTCTGCACGCATGCCAGCGATTGAACTAACATTAATAATCTTGCCTCCACCATTGCGAATCATTTCTTTTCCTACCTGCTGACTCATTAAAAACGTGCCAGTTACATTTACATCCATTACTTTATTCCATGCATCCAGCGGCATCTTTTCTACCGATTCTCCCCAAGTGGCGCCACTATTATTAACTAAAATATCCACGTTCCCGTGTTGATCGATAACGTTCGTAAGAAGAGACTCAATTTGAACCAATTGCGTCACATCACACCCGTATCCAAATGCTTTGTACCCTTTCTCACATAGCCACTTCGCCTTCTCTTCACACTGTTCTTTTTTTCTTGAACAAAGAATGACGATACTGCCAGCGCGAGCAAATGTCTCTGCGATTTGAAGTCCTAAACCCGTACTTCCTCCCGTAATGATTGCTACTTTTTGATCAATATTAAAGAGCCTATCTAGCATAGACGATTCCTCCTTGTCATATTGTTTTTCTATGCAAAAATAATGCCAGATTGACTCAAACCCTTTACATGTGAAAAAGACGCTAAGACACGAGGAGCCTTACCATCTTTTTAATTCAAATTTGAATAAAATGATTCAATTTTAACTTATATTCGGTTATAGACTGGCTTTTGTGTGCTGAAACTGATTCACTGATAAATTATATTTTTTTAATTTCCGCACAACCGTCGGCTGACTTGTCTTCAGCGCTTCTGCAATTTCATACGTTGAACCATATTGTTCAGCCGCTTGACGCATGATCTTTTCCTCAGCTTGTTCGATGACTGATTTGAGGGAAACCGTGTTTGTATCTTTCGCTTCATTTGCTAGCGTATATTCAGAAGGAAGATGAGCCAAACCCATAACCGGTTCCTCTGTTGTTAATAACATCCGTTCTACTAGATTTGATAATTCTCTCACGTTTCCTTTCCAGCGATGCTGAATAAAAAACTGCTTAAGGGACTGATCCATCGTTTTATGTAAGCCATATTTTTCGTTTAATTGATTTAAAAACAAATTGACTAACGAAACGATATCGTCTGTACGTTCTCTTAATGGGGGAATATGAATCGGAATCACATTTAACCGGTAAAATAGATCTTCGCGAAAGGTCCCTTGGTCAACCATCTCTTGCAACTTTCGATTAGTGGCTGCTACAACTCGTACACGCACTTTTTTTGGCTGTGTTCCACCAATTCTTTGAATTTCGCCTTCTTGTAACACACGAAGCAATTTTACTTGTAAGTGAATCGGCAACTCACCCACTTCGTCTAAAAAAAGCATGCCTTTGTGCGCCAACTCGAACATCCCGACCTTTCCTCGGTTACTAGCACCTGTAAACGCACCTTTTTCATAGCCAAATAGTTCCGATTCAAGTAATTCTGGAGGAATCGCTCCACAATTAACTTTAATAAACTTTCCTTCTTTTGCTCGGTAGCTCTGATTAAAAATATGCTTAGCGAGCACATCCTTGCCCACACCGGTTTCACCTAAAATTAACACTGTGGCATCAACATCCGCAATTCGTTCAGCCATCTGATAGATTGTTTTCATCTTTTGACTCATCACGACCACATCATCAGACTGGCGTTTATGTTTCAATTTGTCCAACGCCACCTTATAAGATTGATTTAATTCAGTTGCTTTGCGCAACGCCTTTTGTAAATCATTTAATTCTGATAGATCGCGGATATTGGTCACGACTTTTTCTAACTGACCATCCTGATCAAAAACAGGTGTACCCGTAAACAGTGTCTCTTTGCCTTCAAAATTTTTTTGGACAACAGAAACTACCCGCTTTTGTGCCCGCACTTTATGGGTGACCGAATTCTCTAAAATGCCTCTTTCTACTAACGAATCGACATTCTTTCCGAGATAATAGCTCGGTGGAATACCTGTGATCCGTTCAATCGCTTTATTGGCTTTTAATGTTGTTCCATTGGCATCCGTAATATAGATGCCATCATACGAGTTTTCAATGATCGTATTTAGTTCACGATTCACATGTTCCGCTTCTTTTAATTGTTGAAAAAGCGGATGTACAGATGTGGCGCGTATACCAACATATAATTGATCCGGCTCATTGGAACTTTCTTCTTTTAAAAAGAGGAAATGTTCATCGTTTGAATCGAGATAAACTAGTTTTATTTGGTCTCCATCTTCTCCACCTAATGCATGTCGCTTCCAATCCGTATCACCAATTAAATAATGAAACTTTTTTTCAAACAGACGATTGTATGTGAGCAACTCTCCTTGCTCATTCGTTAAAAAACTTGGAAATGGTAGCTTATGAATGTCAATCTCCTTCATTTCTTTCACCTCACCACTTTCTTTAAGTAAAAAGAACGTGCTCTAGAGTGAACCCATCTCCTTGTATATTCTTTTTTCTTTTCATTAGTCCTGTTTTCTCACAAAATAAAAAATTCCAGATATGTGTATACATACCTGGAATCTCTTTTGTATTTTTTATTCGCTCTGATCGTTTTCCGATTACCTGTTGAAACACAAGCTTAGATCTCCTTTATGCTTTTGGTCCACCTGCTACATATAAAACCTGACCATTTACAAAGCCTGAACGTTGATCTGCAAAAAACGCAACTGCCTGTGCAATGTCTTCTGGCTGTCCACTTCGAGCAACAGGAATGTTTGATACACTTGCTTCAATGAGTTGATCAAACGAAATGCCCAGACGGTTTGCTGTTGATTTGGTCATATCGGTTTCAATAAAACCTGGTGCAATGGCATTTGCCGTAATCCCATATTTGCCAAGTTCAATTGCCAACGTCTTCGTAAATCCTTGTAGCCCTGCTTTAGCTGTGGCATAGTTTGCTTGACCTCGATTACCGAGAGCAGATGTTGAAGATAAATTAATAATACGGCCGTATTTTTGTTTCACCATATAGGTTTGCGCTGCTTGCGTCACAATGAACGCGCCTTTTAAATGAACATCCATTACGCTGTCCCAATCTTGATCGGACATTTTATACATCATGTTGTCACGTATAAGCCCCGCATTGTTAACAACAATATCAAGGGTCCCACATTCCTTGATTATCGCTTCAATCCCTTCCTCCACTTGCTCTCGGTTCGTGACATCAACGTGCATCATTCGAACATGAAGCGACCGTTTTTCAAAATAGAGAGCCGCTTCTTCTAGCGCACGTTCATTTACATCAAAAATCACTACGTTCGCGCCATCGCTCGCAAGCCGTTCGGCCACTGCTTTACCAATTCCACGACTTCCACCTGTAACGAGTGCGGTTTGTTTGTGAAATTGTTGCATCCTCTCATCCCCTTTATATATGTGCCCCAAGCTTCACATGCCCTTTTAATAGATTTCGACTAATGATGAGCCGTTGAATCTCGTCAGTCCCATCATAGATTCTCCACAATCTTGCCTCGCGGTACCAGCGCTCAATTGGCAATTCTCGTGTATACCCCATGCCTCCATGAATCTGTAATACGCGATCAATAATGTCGTTTCCTTTTGTTGCCCCATAAAGTTTGGCAATTGAAGCTAAGTGGCGATTATCTTCTCCAAGATCAAGTGTGTAAGCTGCGTTTAAGACGAGCCAGCGCGCCGCTTCTAGTTCAACGGCAGAATCTGCAATTTGCCATTGAATCGCTTGGCGTGTTGCAATCGGTTTTCCAAAGGTTTTTCGATCGTTGGCGTAGTCAATTGCCATGTTTAGTAAGCGTTCAGAAGCGCCCACTGCTCTTGCTCCAACAATCCAGCGTGCGAAACCGATCCACTCTAGCCCTAAATCATAGCCACGGTGTAAGTCCCCTAGAATATTTTCTTCAGGTACGCGAACATTATCAAAAAATAATGACGCTGGCCCCCATTCTCCCATCGTATGGATATATTGAGATGTCCAACCCATGGATCGATCCACAATAAAGCATGTTACGCCATGACGCCCTTTGGTTTCATGGGCTTCTTTATCAGTTACGGCAATCACCATAACAAAATCAGCGTCATTTCCACCTGTAATGAACGTTTTTTCACCGTTTAAGATCCACTCATTCCCGTCTTTAACAGCAGTCATTTTAATATTTTGTGTATCCGACCCTGCACCTGGCTCAGTCATCGCAAAACACGATTTCTTCTCGCCATTAATGGTTGGCAGCAAGTATTGTTTTTTTTGCGTTTCATTCGCTCGGTAAAGAATGTTGTCTGCACTACCACCAAATTTAAACGGCACGAATGTTTTAGAAGTCTCCATCGTTAAGAGCGCCAGCATCATCTGACCTAAATTAGCGCCTCCATATTCTTCTGGCGTATTAATGCCCCAAAAGCCCATCTGTTTTGCTTTTTCTTGTAATTCATTTGTCTTCTCTTCAGAAAGACTTGGTTTCCCATTTAATTCATTTCGGAGTACTTCGTTTTCGAGCGGCATTAATTCCTTCTCTACAAACCGGCGGATCGTTTGTTGAACCATTCGTTGCTCTTCATTTAATCGTAAGTCCATCGAGTATTCCCCCATCTATTAGTCTTGTACGGTTAACACAACTTCCCCATCTTCAATAACAGCCATTGTAAATGAAGTGACCATTCCACCACCTTCATCAATTTCTGGCACATCATACAGCTGATATTCTGGCGGAACTTCTTTTAAGCCTTCATTTAAATGAGCGCGAATTTCATAGGCATCAGTTGCTGTTCCAGCTGCTTTCATCGCTTCCGTCAAAATATATATCGAGAAATAATGATACCCGGCTTCTGAGCCTGGTACTTTATCGTATCGTTCTTCATATTTATCAATAAAAGCTGCATTGCCTTCATGACGATTGTAGCTAAGAGGAGCGACGCCAACCGACCCTTCTAATTCAGTTAAATCGCCATCAAAAACGTTCGCAATTTCATCTAGCTTTGCCTGCTCCATAATGAGAAAGCCACCCTCAAATCCTAATTCTCTTGCTTGTTTCATCACTTGACCTGTTGGTTCTGATGATCCACCAACAAATAATACGTCTGGATCATCACGCAAAGCATTTGTCACGATTGTAAAAAAATCAGTATCTTTACTGAAATCTACGGTTCCGTCGTAAACAATCTCCCCGCCCATCGCCTCCCAATGTGGACGTAGCTCATCGGCCCAATCTAAACCATATTGAGTATTCGTTGGCAGCATCGCTATTTTTGGACCGAATCGTTCCATTTGGTATGATGCAAACGGGTCCACATAATGATCATAGGTCGGTGGTAAACGATACGTTAACCCGTTGTCTTGCTGCGTAATATCTGGTTCACTCGAAAAAGCTGCTAATAAAAATTCTTCTTGCTCGTTAAACACTTGAGTTGCAAAAATGCCGCCACTATGAGGAACATAAATGATTGGTGTATCGTATTCTTGAACGAGTCTACGCGTATTCGCTCCTGTTTCATTCGGCAAATACTTGTCATCTAGCGTGACAACATTCAAGGAATGCGTTTCCCCTGCAACATCAATTCCGCCAGCTTCATTAATTTCATCAACTGCCATCGTTAACCCACTTAACGCATTTTGACCGTAATAAGCAGCGGAACCTGATAATGGTCCACTAAAACCGATATGAATCACTTCGGTTCCTTCAATGGTTGTTGAGGTTACATCTCCTTCCACTTCCCCCTCCGCTCCCTCGTTTGCTTGGCACGCGCTTAGGAAGAGACTTGCTAGACCTAATGCTAACCATGTTCTCGTTTTCATTGACCGATCTCCTTTCATTGCTAGGCTCCAATATACGCTTTTCGGACATCATCATTAGCGAGAAGTTCCGTTTTTGTCCCTTCTAACACGACGCGTCCATTTTCAATGACATAGCCACGATCGGCAATTTTCAACGCCGCATTCGCATTTTGTTCCGCTAGAAGTACCGTTGTTCCAGCTTCATTCACCGTTTTGATCACGTCCAATACTTGCTCCACAATTAATGGAGCCAAGCCAATGGATGGTTCATCAAACAAAATTAACTGTGGTTTAGCCATCATCGCTCGCCCAATTGCTAACATTTGCTGTTGGCCGCCGCTTAGAGAACCTGCTGGATCTGCTTTTTTCTCTTCCAAGATCGGAAAGAGTTGATACACATAGGCAAGCGATTCCGTCATTTGCTTTTTTTCTTTTATCACGTAAGCACCCATTTTTAAATTTTCCAATACCGTCATTTCAGGAAATAACTTCCTACCTTCTGGACAAAGGACAATCCCTTGTTTGACGAGCTGGCTTGGCGAGAGACCAGAGATCTTCTTTTCTTTCCACGAAATAAATCCTTCTTCTAGTGGAGTCAATCCACTGATTGCTCGAAAAAGCGTACTTTTCCCTGCGCCATTGGCACCTAACAGAACAACGAGTTCCCCCTTCTCCACTACCATTTCAATCTCTTTAAGTGCTTCATATTGACCATATTTAACCGCAATCGTTGAAAGCCTAAGCATGTTAAGATCCGCCTCCTAAATACGCTTCAATCACTGCAGGATTTTGGCGAATGTCTTCTGGCTTACCTTCAGCAATTTTTTTACCGTAATTAATGACGATGACATGATCAGCTAATTCCATAACCATCTTCATTTTGTGCTCAATCAAACAAACCGTCAGGCCTGTGTTAATCATTTTTCGTATTAATTGAGCTAATCCATCCGTCTCTTCAGGGTTCACTCCGGCAGCTGGTTCATCTAAAAACACAATCTCTGGTCCCGTTGCAAGGGCTAATGCAATCGCAATTCGCTTCTTCGCTTCTTGAGAAATGTCAGCAATCAGTTGATCTTTTCGATCTAATAACCCAACAAACGCTAAGACTTCTTCCGCCTTTTTTCTTGATAAAGCTTCTTCTTTTCTTAAACGAGGGGTTCGAAAGATCGTATCTAGTACATTTGATTTTGTCCGTAGTCGATTTCCGATGATGAGATTATCAAAAACTGTGGCGTTTTCAAAAAGCTTTGTTGACTGAAATGTGCGTGCAATCCCGAGCTTTGCGACTTGGTGAGGTTTACGTTTAGTGATGTCTTCATTTTTATACATCACTTGCCCTTGACTTACTGGATAATAGCCACTCATTAGATTAAATAAGGTTGATTTCCCTGCACCATTGGGACCGATAATGGCGGTTAATTTATTTTCCTCTACTCCGATATCCATTTGATTAACAGCCGTTAGCCCACCAAATCGTTTTGTTAAGCCTTTCGTTTCTAAGATCAAATGGATTCCCCCTTTTGCTCGCTATACGCTTTCTGCTTGTTTTTGCGCATTTTACGTCGTTGTAAAAATTGTTGAATCCCGCCAACAATCCCTTTTGGATAAAAGATAACTAAAAGAACGAGTAGCGGTCCGAATACGATCATCCGGTACTCTTCCATAAACTGAAGGCCTTGTGTTAATACAACGATTAACAGTGTTCCTACTAATGGACCAAACAACGTCCCAATTCCACCGACGATTAAGTAGGTGAGCATATCAAATGTCATCATCGTGTACGAGAGGTCCGGACCAATAAACCGTACAGTCGATGCATACAAAGCCCCTGCGACACCTGCTAATAGTGTCGATAAGACAAAGGAAATTAACTTTTGCTTCATCGTATTAATTCCAATTGTTTGCGCAAGGTCTTCAGAATTGCGGATTGCCATGTACGTTCTACCAACCAATGAAGTAGCGATCCCTTTCACAAATAAAATTGTAAGCAAAAGAAACAGTAACACTAAATAATAGGTGCCTATTCCACTATCAAACGAAAGTGGTCCAATTGCTGTTGGAGCAGGTATACCAATCAGGCCTCTAACCCCTCCGGTTAATTCATCCCATTGATAGATCACCAAATAGATAATATAGCCTACACATAATGTGTAAATGGCAAAGAAATGTTCTTTTGTACGTAAAGCCACTAAACCAACAAGTAAACCAATGGTTGTTGTAATGGCAATTGCACATAGAAACGCGACCCAAAATGGCATGCCGACATCCACTGTTAAAATCCCTAATGAATAGGCCCCTATCGCAAAGAAACCAGCGTGAGCAAGCGATAATTGACCTGTATACCCTCCAATAATATTCATCCCGTACACCGCGATTGACCAGATAAACGCAATGGTTAACACATAAATGAAATATTGATTCGAGGTTAGTAATGGAAACACGAGAGCAATGCCAACGAACACGCCAGGTAGAACGAATGATTTCGCGTTACGCATTTGCGTGTGCCCCCTTTTTAGCAAATAACCCTTGCGGACGCATCGTTAAAATGAACACTAACAAAACGAAAGCAATTAGATCGCTATACGTACTTGAAATAAAGGTTGCGCCCAAACTCTCTGTAATTCCGAGAATATAGCCACCAACGATTGCACCAGGAATACTCCCCATTCCACCGATAATAATAATGACGAATGCTTTTAAAATGACAAGATGACCCATGCCTGGATACACAAGATTAATAGGCGATGCAATGGAAGCGGCGACCGCGGCTAATGCACCTGAAATAAAAAATGTTAACAAGGCGACTTTATTTGCATTCACTCCAACTAGAAATGCACCTTCGCGATTTTGCGACATTGCGACAATAGCAGATCCAGTTTTCGTCTTTTTCAAAAAGAGCTGAAGTAAAATCATAACAATGACCGCAGCAAAGATAATTAAAATCCGTTGTTGCGTGACGGTAATACCTAGAATGGAGACGACCTCGGTGAACGGTGTTGTAACAGATCGATATTCTGCTCCCCATATAAGTTGAACGAGTGCTTCTAAAAATAATAAAACACCAATAGCTGCTATCTTGTCATGAATAGGTGGCGAATGACGTAAAGGATGGAATACAAGCCTTTGCATCAACATTGCTAGCACGCCTACAACCAAAATGGCAATAAACATTGCGACGAAATAGGGAACGCCAAGTGAAGTCATTGAAAGCAATGTAATATAACCACCGACCATGTAAAGAGCACCATGCGCAAAGTTCGGGATGTGCAGAATTCCATAGACGAGCGTTAATCCTAAAGCCACTAAACTATACACACTTCCGACCGTTAAACCATTGACAATTTGTTGGAGTAAAACGTCCATTTACGTCCTCCTTCTCCTATGGGTTGACTTCTTCAATTAGCTTTCGTTTTAAAATTTTCCCTACAGCTGTTTTTGGGAAAGCTCCTTCAAACTGAATGAACTTTGGAACTTTGTAAGGCGATAAGTACAAGCGACAATGATTAAGCACTTCTGACTCTGATAGGAGACTGCCTTCTTTTTTTACTATAAACGCTTTGACAGTCTCTCCTCTGTAAGCATCTGGTATCCCAACCACTGCTGCCTCAACGACATCATGTAATTGATAAAGAACTTTTTCCACCTCGATTGGGTATACATTGTAACCGCTTGCAATAATAAGCTCTTTTTTTCTGCCTACAATATAAAAGTAGCCATCTTCATCTTGTTTCGCCAAGTCACCAGTGTACAGCCAGTCATTTCGTAATGTTTGAGCAGTCTCTACTTCCATACCGAGATACCCTTTCATCACTTGTGGTCCCTTTATAATTAGTTCTCCTACTTCACCATTCTTACGTTCCCTTTGCCCTGTTTCCATATCGACAATTTTTGCTTCAGTATTGGACACGGTAATGCCAATACTGCCAGGCTTTTGCACACCTTTAAAAGGATTGCGGTGTGTGACTGGAGACGACTCTGAAAGGCCATAACCCTCTAACACATCTGCACCAGTTAACGCTTTCCATTTGTAAATCATTTCTACCGGTAGAGGAGCCGATCCACTTGTACAACGCTGTATTGAAGAGAAATCACTTCCATATTTTTTCGCGTACTGGATAAGCGCCATATACATAGTCGGCACACCTGGAAAACTAGTCGGACGTTCGGTTTCAATCACTTTTGCCATTTCAGCTACATCAAACTTCGATAACAATAAAATCGTACTACCACGAAGAAAGCTTGTTGTCATAGCACTCGTCATGCCATAAACGTGAAATAAAGGGATCGCAGTTAAAACAATTTCTTCTTCCACATCCGTATTCATTGTGACTGAAGACTGATAGGCGTTCGCTACAAGATTAAAATGGGTAAGCATCGCGCCTTTTGATCGACCAGTCGTTCCTCCAGTATATTGAATCACTGCTACATCTTCTTTTGGTTGAACAAACGCACTTTTTTGTTGAATCGGTGTGCTTTTAAGTAAGCGATCAAAGCTTGAAGGCTTATCAAAGGATGTCGTGTATACCCGTTTAACTTGACTACCCTCTCTTATTTCAGAAAAGACGGGTTGCAAGGATTCATGCAAAATAATCGTGCTTACGTTAGCATCCTGTAAAATATAGAGCAGTTCGTTCGGTCGATACATTGGGTTAATTTGAACGACACTTGCACCAAGATACATAATAGCAAAGTAACTAATCGGGTACGCTGGCATATTCGGTAGCATTAACGCCACCCGATCCCCTTGCTTCACACCATCTTCTGCTAATCCATTTGCGACGCTTAGAACTTGTTGATAAAGTTCATCATAGCGATAAGTCCTGCCGTAAAATGTGAGGGCGATGTTCTGGGAATACGCTTGAACAGCTGTCTCAAACAAGGTGGAAAGAGAAATGTTTGGAATAACAACATCCTCATATCGGAAGTCGTTCTTATCCACATCATCACATCCTTTCTTCATTTTAAAGACGTTTGTTATTTACATAGACTCTAATAAAAGTGCAATACCTTGCCCTCCTCCAACGCAAGCGCTTACAATTCCGTTTTTGGCTCCACTTCTTTGCATTTCATAGCAAAGTTTAGTGATAAGCATCGATCCCGTTGCTGCAATCGGGTGACCATGCGCAATTGCGCCTCCATTGACATTTAATTTGTCCATATCAATGTTTAACTCTTTATTACATGCAAGTATTTGAGCTGCAAATGCTTCATTTATTTCAACTAAGTCGATGTCTGCTAATGACACATTCGTCTTTTGAAGTAATTTTTGAATAGCTGGAACAGGACCCATTCCCATCATCGTTGGATGAACACCTGCTACGACCCAATTGACGATTTTCGCTAATGGCTTTAAGCCTCTTTGCTTAGCTTGCGTTGCTGACATCACAACTAATGCAGCAGCCCCATCGTTCACACCAGAAGCATTTCCTGCTGTTACCGTTCCATTTTGCTTAAACACCGGTTTTAATTGACTTAATCGTTCAATGTTTGAATTTGGTCGTGGATGCTCATCTTCTTTAAATACAGTCAACCCTTTTTGAGAAGGGACATGTAATGAAATGATTTGTTCTTCAAAAAAACCATTTTCCATTGCATGAGCCATCCGCATTTGACTTTGAAGTGCATATTGATCTTGCTCTTGTCTAGAAATATTGTAGAAATCAGCGACGGTTTCTGCTGTAATCCCCATTGGAGGATCGCCAATCGATTCAGGTGATAATCTTCGTTTTAAAAACGAAGGTGGAAGACGATCAAATGGTTTTTCTTGGGGTGCCATTAAATAAGGGGACCGTGTCATACTCTCTGTTCCACCAGCGATGTAAATCTGCTGTTCATTTAGCTTTACATGATCACTAGCAAGAGCAACACTATTAATTCCTGATCCACACTGACGATCTACAGTTAAGCCTGCAACTTCAACGGGTAAACCTGCTTGCAGTAAGCTGACTCTCGCCATATTTCCACCGCCGGCTAAACAATTTCCAAACACTACATCTTCCACTTCATTTCCATCCACTTCAGCACGCTTTAACGCTTCTTTCATAACGATGGCGCCAAACTCATAGGGCTCCATTTTTGCAAGACTTCCTCCAAAACGTGCGATTGGTGTACGTACAGCTGACACGATAACAGCTTCGACCATTTTATCTCTCCTTTAACTGATCTCGTATAAGGACATATGCAAGACCTATGCCAAGAAGAAAAAGTCCATACGTATAGGCAACTTCATTAAGATTTTTTTAAGTAACGCTTGAAATGATGCAAGAATGACTCAATTAATTCGTTTTTAAATCACTTTTTTAACAAAAAAACGTCCCCCGCTGCGCATAAGCACAGTGAGGGAACGTTTCAAAAACCATTTATTTCGTTGAATCTCTGCTTTCAATTCGGTGAGGCAACGTAACAGTGGACTCAGATACTTCTTCTTTATTCATTAATTTCGTTAAGAGACGCATCGAAACGGCACCAATATCGTATAGCGGTTGTACAACGGTTGAAAGAGTTGGTCGAACCATTGTCGCAAGTCTCGTATTGTCAAAGCCAACAACCTCGTAATCACCAGGTACGTTTAAGCCTTTATCTTGAATTCCATGAATGACACCAAGAGCCATTTCGTCATTCGATGCAAAGATAGCAGTCGGCTTTTTGCTTACTTCTACAAATGAATCCATTGCTTCAATCCCAGAGTCATACGAATAATCACCAATGACAATTAAATCTTCATCAAATTCAATGTTATTCTTTTCGAGCGCACTTCGATAACCCGCAAATTTCTGATAGCCATTAATCGGATCTTCTAAAGAACCGCTTAGCATGCCGATACGCTCATGCCCTTTATCGATTAAATATTGAATGACATCTTCAGCTGCTTTTGTATAATCAATATTGACAGAAGGGAACGATTTCTCGCTATCTAATGTGGCAGCTAGCACAATCGGAACAGGCGAGCGTTTAAATTGCTCCGCATGCTCGTCTGTAATTTCGCCACCCATGAAAACAATTCCATCAACTTGCTTCTCTAAAAGGGTGTTAATCAAGTGAATCTCTTTATCTTTATTTTGATCCGAGTTACACAAGATGATGTTATATTTGTACATTGTTGCAATATCTTCAATTCCTCGAGCAAGCTCTGAGAAAAAGATACTTGATATATCAGGTATAATCACACCGACCGTTGTTGTTCGTTTGCTAGCAAGCCCTCTTGCCACAGCATTTGGACGATAGCCTAAGCGTTCAATGGCTTCTAATACTTTTTTCCGTGTTGTTGGTTTAACGTTCGGATTTCCGTTCACAACTCTTGATACAGTTGCCATTGAAACCCCTGCTTCTCGTGCTACATCATAAATTGTTGTATTCATATGTTATTCCTGCCAACGTTCAGCAGTTATCCTCCTTTTCGCTCTCATAAAAATGTGTATTATTAAGTTCATTAACTCTGTTTTTCAAGCTTATTTCTTATAAGGATACGATAAACAAAGATTTAGTGCAATAAATAAGCACGTGTTCACAAAAATTTTCATAAATGAAAAACAGTTTTCTTTTTTATGGAAAACAGATTTATCAATACCATTATTAATGTGCCCGCTTTCAAGGAAATTTAAACACGAAAAACACCTCCATTCATGTGAATGGAAGTGTCTATTGAACGTTTAGGCTTGATTGACTGCTTGTTTAATTAAACCAGACGATTCAAGATCATTCATAAATGAATGGAATTCGTCAAAATTCATTTGCTGTGCAGAATCAGATAGCGCCACCGCAGGGTCTGGATGTACTTCTGCCATCACTGCATCTGCACCAATAGCCAGTGCTGCTTTTGCAGTTGGAAGGAGTAAGTCTTTTCTTCCTGTAGAGTGGGTAACATCAACCATAACAGGTAAATGTGTTTCTTGTTTTAAAATTGGTACTGCCGAAATATCGAGTGTATTTCGAGTCGCTTTTTCGTACGTTCGAATACCTCTTTCACAAAGCATGATTTGGTCGTTCCCTTTTGAAACAACATATTCAGCAGCATGAATAAATTCTTCAATGGTAGCTGATAAACCTCGTTTCAATAGAACCGGCTTTTTCACAGATCCAGCAGTTTTTAATAATTCGAAGTTCTGCATATTACGTGCACCAATTTGAATGACATCTACGTAATCGAGTGCTACTTCAATATCTTTCGGTGTCACAATCTCACTGACTACTGCCATATCAAGTTCATCTGCTACACGCTTTAAGATCTTTAATCCGTCGAGACCAAGACCTTGGAAATCATAAGGAGACGTTCTCGGTTTAAATGCCCCGCCTCGAAGGAGTCGTTGACCGCGCTTCTTCATTTCTTTTGCAACAGCTAAAACTTGTTCGTAACTTTCAACTGCACAAGGACCAAATACGAAACGCTGCTTGCCATCTCCTATCGTCTCACCTTTTACAGTAACGGTCGTGTTATCAGGATGCCTTTTTCTTGATACAAGAAGCGCTTTACTATTGTCTTCTTCTTGAAGTTCTAGACTCGCTTTAAAAATTTGTTTAAATAAGTGCTGAAGCGTTGTTGTTTCAAACGGTCCACTATTATGTTCAGCAATATGGTCGAGCATTTTTCGCTCTCGCACCGGATCGAATCGCGCAATCCCTTGCTGTCTTTTTACTTCCCCAATTTCTTTTACTAACTGCGCTCGCTTGTTGATTTGTTCTAACAAGTCCAAGTTTACTTTGTCTAATTGATCTCTTAAGCCGTCTAACTGTTCGTGACTCATTTCTCTCCACCTCTCCCATGCATCTTTAATTTATTCTGTCTATTATAACGAAGAGATCAAAAAAAGTCACGGTTTTTTTCTTTATTACTTAAACGCTTTTATGCACTAAAGTTATTATGCTATACGTGATGATCTATTAAAACCGCCACACCTTGCTTCTCAGACAGTTCGTTCCGTATCTTCATCATAAAGAAAGAGCCCTTCCATTAAAGTAATGAAAAGACTCTTTAATTCAGATTATTTCTTAGCTGATGATTTTGCTTTTTTCTCAGCGTCATTTACTTCGCTTTTTACCGTTTCAGAAATATTTTTTCCGGCTTCTTCAGCATCTTCTTTTAAATCTTTTGCTAAGCTTTTCGCTTCTTCCATTTGATTCTCAGCTTCGTCTTTTGCAGAAGAACTTAAATCCTTCACTTTATCAACCACTTGTTGGGATTGATCAGAAACCGTTTTTGCTATGTTTGTAGACTTTTCTTTTGCAAGATCTGCCCATTCATTTCCTTTTTCATAAACGTCGTTTGTTAGTTGAGCCGTTTTTTCTTTTGCGTTATAAGCTTGCTCACTAATATCGCTACGTAATTCTTTACCTGATTTTGGTGCTAGAAAAAGAGCTGTTGTCGCTCCAACGATTCCACCTACTAGTGTACCAATTAAAAAATCTTTCGTATTCATATCTCCCATGTTAAAACTCCTCCTTGGACTGATTTTGTTCTAATTGTTGTTTTCGTTGCTTAAACTTTGTATAGAAATCTAAAACAGCTTGGCCCCATTGAACGGCTTGCGAAACTGTTTCAGCATTTCGACTGGTTTCGGCATTCACTTTTGTCGTTACTTGTCTCACCGAATGATTAATGGTTTTTAATGATTCTCCCAAGTCTTTCGATGAATCAAATAACACCTGTAGTGAATCTGATTTACGCTGCACATCGTCAGCTAAAGCATTTGTTTTTTGAAGCAAAGCTTCTGATTCAGCTGTAATGCCTTTCATCTGACCTTCCAACGATTTAATCGTTGCAGATGTTTGCTCTAATGTCTTTGTTGTTGATTTTAGTGTTTTTATTACGTAAATAACAAAAAGTGCAATCGCTACAGCTATAATAAAGACACTTATGTATAACAAAGCTTCCACTTAGCATACCCCCTCCTTAATTCTTTACCCAATTCTACAATCTTAAAACAAAAGATTCAAATAGAGGGCTGCAAAAACAAATTCGACATTTCCCATCGATCTCCTGCTCACAATTGTTTATCTTACAAAAAGAAAAAAGATAACTAGAACTGTTCTAGTTACCTTCTTATACCCTTCTTTATCAAAAACTATGCATTAGCTACTTTTTTTCTGACTTATTTCATAGGCTTTTTGATATTTTTGGATATCCCCAGCCCCCATAAACAGTAATACTTCGTGCTCATGGACCTGTAATTGTTCTATTTTTGATTCGTGCATTAAGTGACTTCCATCAATTAATTGTTGTAATTGCTCAATGGTTAGAGAGCCTTGATCTTCTCTTGCAGATCCAAAAATGTCACAGAGGTAAACCGTATCGGCTTGACTTAGCGCATCAGCGAACTCTTGTAAGAACGCTTTTGTACGAGTAAATGTATGTGGCTGAAAGATCGCCGTTACTTTACGGTCTTTGTATTTCTTTTTTGTTGCTTCAATGGTTGCCGCAATTTCAGTCGGGTGATGGGCATAGTCATCAATTAAAATTTGCGAGCCGAATACTTTTTCACTGAAGCGTCTTTTTACACCTGCAAATGATTTTAAATGCTTCGCAACATCTTCATACTGTAAGCCTTCATAATGACACAACGTAATGATCGCAAGTGCATTTTTTACGTTGTGGTCGCCATAACCTGGAATTAAAAAGGTTCCGTATCGATCTCCACGGATGTACGCATCAAAAGATGTTCCTTCTGACGTGCTTTTCACGTCTCGCGCTTGGAAATCATTATCTTCATTTAAGCCATAATAAAGAATTGGTACATTGGCTTTAAGCTCCTGCAAATGCTGGTCGTCTCCACATGCAATGATCGCTTTTTTAACTTGTCGAGCCATTTCTTCAAACGCAGAAATGACATCATCCACGCTTTTAAAATAATCTGGATGGTCAAAATCAATGTTCGTCATAATGCAGTAGTCAGGCGAATAGTTTAAGAAATGACGACGATATTCACACGCTTCGAATACAAAGTAGTCGGAATCAGTCGTACCTTTCCCTGTGCCATCTCCAATCAAATAAGAGGTTGGCTTAATTGAGCCGATGACGTGAGCAAGTAAACCGGTTGTAGATGTTTTTCCATGAGATCCTGTAATCGCTACGCTTGTAAATTGAGAAATAAACGACCCTAAAAATTCTGGGTACACGTCTACTTTTAAACCAAGTTCTCGTGCACGAACAATCTCTTCATGGTTTTCTCCATACGCAGCGGACATAATGACATGCTGCTGTTCTTTAATATTATCCGCAGAAAAAGGAAGAAGCGGAATGCCTTTTTTCTCAAGAGGTTTTTGAGTGAAAATGGCTTCTGTAATATCTGAACCTTGAACGTCTTCTTTCATATCATCTAATATTTGCGCTAACGCACTCATACCAGAGCCTTTAATTCCGGTAAAATGGTAGGTTGTCACTGATAAAGCCTCCAATCTAAGCCCTAGGTTCGTTTCTAGGTGCCGATCCAATCGCTAAATTTCCGTTAATAATGTTTAGTATATGCGATAACCTATAAATGGTCCGGTCATTCACTATACAATCCATCACTTTCCATTACATATCATATATAAGTTTTGTCTTTTTCTCAAGTTCAAGCTAGATCTGACTTTGAATGGAACGTTTGATTTAGCTGATCTTCCGTTACTAACACGGTTCTTGGCTTACTTCCCATCGCACCAGAAATAACGCCTCTTGCTTCCATCATGTCCACGAGTCGAGCGGCTCGATTGTAGCCAACGCGAAAGCGGCGTTGAATACTTGAAGCAGAACCACTTCCTTGTTCCACGACAAAATAACACACATCCTCAAACAACTCATCTTCTTGTTCTGTTTGTTCAAACGCTTTCTCTATCGCTTCACTTTCAAACGCATAGTTTGGCGATCCTTGTTTTTTAGCGTAGTCGATTACCGCTTCAATTTCGTCGTCAGATACAAATGTACCTTGAACGCGAACCGGTTTCGCTGCACCATTTTCATGGAACAGCATGTCGCCTCTTCCCAATAACCGCTCTGCACCGCCCATGTCCAGAATGGTTCGTGAATCGGTTTGTGACGAAACGGAAAAAGCAATTCTTGTCGGGATGTTCGCTTTTATTAACCCTGTAATAACATCTACAGATGGTCTTTGGGTTGCTAAAAGTAAATGAATCCCGCATGCACGCGCTTTTTGAGCGATTCGACAAATGGCATCTTCTACGTCTTGAGGGGATACCATCATTAAATCAGCTAGTTCATCAATAACTACAAGAATATATGGTAGCTTTTCGTGTCTTTCGTTGTACTTCTCGATATCACGTACCCGCGTTTTACTAAAGAGCTCATAGCGCCTCTCCATTTCTTGAACAACCCATTTCAACGATGCAGTCGCTTGCTTCGGATCAGTAATAACAGGCGCTAATAAATGAGGCACATCGTGATAAGGAGCCAATTCTACCATTTTAGGATCAACAAGCAACAATTTTAAGTCTTCTGGTGAAGCTTTGTATAACAAACTAATTAAAATGGAGTTAATGCATACACTTTTACCTGAACCTGTTGCGCCTGCCACTAAACCGTGGGGCATTTTCTTTAAATCAGTCACAACTGGGTTCCCAGATATATCAAGGCCTAAAGCTGCCGTAAGCGGAGAGGATGGAGTACGAAACACATCTCTTCGCAAAATTTCCCTGAGCATAACCGGCGTAGACGTTCGATTTGGCACTTCAATTCCGATTGCATTTTTTCCTGGAATCGGCGCTTCAATTCGAATATCTTTTGCAGCTAAAGACAGCTTAATATCATCTGTTAAATTCGTAATCTTGTTCACCTTAACGCCTTTTGCTGGTTGAATTTCAAACCGAGTGACAGCTGGACCTTTTGTTCGATTCACCACTTTGGCATCAACGTGAAAGCTAAGCAATGTTTCCTCAAGCAATGTAGCTTGTTCATCTAGCCAAGCGCTATCATCGTCTGTCGTTCTCTCAGGATAATGAAGCAGTTTAAGAGGTGGCGCATCATAATGATCCACTCGCTCTTCCTGTCGTGAATGCTGCTGTTTCTTTCGTCGATCTGTTGGCAGCATTAAGACATTAAAAGGAATCTCCTTTTTTTCAGAAGACCTGGATGTGCTCTTTCTTGGGATTTCTTTCGGCGATTCATCTACTTTATGCTCTTCTAAACGAGTGCTTTCTTCTTCCATCGGCTCCACCACTTCTGGCGTTACAGACTCTTCTTCAGCAATAACCGCTATTTCTGACTCCTCTTTAATGGCCGTTTCTACATCTGGACCACTTTCAACGACTGAGGCGACAACCTCCGGCTCCATTTCCAGTTCAGGCTGCTTTTCGTTATCCTCCACTACCTCTTCCGATTTTGGAACAACGGTCGGCTCCTCAACTTGATTTTCAGGTTCTGTGTCAGCGACATGTTTCTCTTTTAAAGATGCAAGCATCAATCGATTTGTTTCAACTACAGATTGTTTTTCAACGATTTGTGAAAGCTGTACGGACTCACTTGTTTGTTCTTGATCGTTAGACATCGAATCATCTTTTTCGTTCATACGCTCAATAAAGCTTTGCTGCGCGTGTCTCGTATTGCGTAATAACCAGTTATAGTCGCTATTATCGCTCACCATGTTTTTTTGAATCCCATGTACTGGCGAAGGAATCGTTGTAGGCTTAAATGTTCCTTGAAAATACGTTGACTCACGTGACGGTGTTTTAGTTCTTAGCGTTGAAGTCTTCTTTTGATAATTTGCCTCAATCGCTTTTTCTGGATGACTCTTTTCCTTTTGTCCTTCGTTATTCTCTTGATTATGATACGAATAGCCATAGTAAAACGTCATCCTAGCATCTTCTAACTCTTCAACTGGCTTTTGATCGGTTTGCTTTGGACGTTTTACATCTTCCTCTGAATGAGTGGATGTATGTATTGGTTCATCTCGATTCTCATCTTCTTGTCCTTTGAAGTAATTGAACCATTTGTTCAAAAAATTCATGATTTCACCACCTGAAGTAAAAAAGCTGGCATTCTTAAAAAGAGCCAGCCTTATTAACAATTATAAATATGCAGATCCAATTTCCTTGTCATCTGGCAATACGAGAATGCCTTTTTCAGCAGGAGCATCTTTTAACCCTAGTTCTTTTGCAGAACAAATCATCCCATGAGACGCTTCTCCACGTAGTTTTGCTTCTTTAATAACCAATCCACTAGGCATAATGGCACCAACCTTTGCCACAACGACTTTTTGACCTGCAGCAATATTTGGTGCTCCACACACAATCTGTGATTTTTCATCACCTAGATCCACTTGACAAACAGATAGTTTATCAGCGTTCGGATGCTGTTCACAACTCTCTACATGACCCACTACAAATAGTGGCTTTTGCTCAAAATTTAAATCAACGGTTTGTCCATTTTCTGACGCAGCTTTTTGTACGAGCGCTTCAATATCTTTCGTTAATTCAATAGCGCCTTCCCCGTCTACTTCTCCGTAATTCGATGCATGTAGCACATTAATACCAGCTAGCGCACCTGTTGTTCGATTTTTTATTTGGACAAAGTCTCCATGCTGTTCCACAAGACGGTCATCAATGGAAGCTTGTTCCTTAACAAGCAATAAGACATCGCCAATTCCTTTTTTGTTATAAAATGCGTTCATCGTCTGCTCCTCTTGCCACACGTAAGCGTAGCGTTTCTAGTATACTTCATTAATTAAACTTGGACTATCGGTCTTTAGGCTTTTTTTGCGCTAAGATAAATACAGGTTCAAGCTCTCCTCTTTCAACAGCAAAAGGAAGTGCGGTAACCGGGATTCGTCCATTTCGGAAAAATTGCAAGGCCATTTGTCCTAAAACGTCATAACCGGTGTGATTTTGAATATCGGCAAAGATTAGTGAATCTTGATGAGGAATTGCAATCGCTAGCTCCCCTTTAACCTTTTGTTCCATTTTTTCAATGAATGATTGATCAAGGACGCGACTTGCATCATAGCCATCGTTTGCACTTACAAAATAAAACGTATTTCCAGCTACCTCATCTTGCTTCACTGGACACTCTAATGAACGAATGTTAAACATCGCCATCTCTTTTAATTCTTTTAACCCTAGAGAGCTGTCTGCTAAACGAGCTTCATCAATTAACGTGTACGTTTCACCTAGATCAAGCGCATAATAAATTCTTGTTTCTGCTGTGTGTACGTCAAAGATGAGCTTTTTTCCATCTGACGTTTCTTCTGGAAAAGATGCAGCCCGTATAACCGGAAAAATATGCTTTTCTTTTCCATCAAGTGCGACGCTTTCTTTCATTGACATAAGCCCAACTCGTACATGGCGAATCGCTTCTTCAATTGAATCGTACTCTTTTCGTTCCCAGCGCGCTAATAATGGTTTAAGCGCTAACGTTACACCTTTATTAATGGATGGATCTTCTACACGTAACGTACTCTCTTTATGGTCATAACGGATGGTCCAGCCATCATGTTGTAATTTGTCTTCGATTTGTTTTCTAAAGGTTTGAAGATTCAACGTTAACCCTCCTTATTCGTACTTTAGTTTAACACGAATCGACTAAAAACTAAAAAGCTAGGAGGTTGATTTCACCTCCTAGCCTACTTTTGCTTCTGCTTCTGTTAGAAACGTTTGAATTTCATCTTCTGTCTTACGGTCTTTAGAAACAAATCGTGCTAACTCTTCACCGTTTGAAAAAGCAAGGAAGCTTGGTATTCCGAACACATCATGATCGATGCAAACATCGATAAGTTTGTCACGGTCTACATAATAAAACGTAAACGTCGGGTAATCTACTTCCAGTCGAGGTAGAAACGGCTCAATCACTCGGCAATCTGGACACCAATTAGCTGAGAATAGAAAAACGGCTGTCTCCGATTCTTTAATTTTGTTAAATTCTTCAACGCTTGCTACATGTTCCATCGTATACACCCCATCTTAACCTTCTAAAAGATTCATGTCGTTCTTTTTTATCCAGCCTTTTTTTCTCATCCACTCAGATACAACGAGCGCAACGACCGCTGGTATTCCTACATAGCATACTACAACTTGAGTGAAAATCAACCACGTAAAGCCCATTTCTGTAAAAGTCATAATCGGTCCGACTAACCCACTCGTGCCCATTCCAGCTCCAGCTGCATTATTTATTAAACCGAAGACCATTGTCCCAACTGGAGCAGCAACTAAACTTGCCACTGTTGGCGGAATGAGAATGCGAGGGTTTCGAATAATATGCGGCACTAACAGCATCGATGTGCCAATACCAATTGAAAGTAGCCCGCTTATTCGATTATCTCGATAACTAGCAACCGCAAAACCGACCATTTGTCCCGCACAACCAATCGCAGCAGCTGCGGCGACAGGCCCTTGTACATCAAGCATGATTGCTATGGCAGCACTAGAGATAGGCGCCGTTAGTGCCCACCCCATTAAAACCGCAACAACACCACTCATAATAAGCGGTTGCTGAGTTGTCGCCCACGTAATCGCATCACCAATCGACACCATTAAGAACTGGATTGGCGCGCCTAAAAGAAATGCAACGGTATACCCAGATACAATTGTCGCAATCGGTGTAACGAGAATATCAATCTTTGTTTCTCCTGCAACAATTTTTCCTATTTCTGCTCCCACTATAGCTGCTAAAAAACTGCCAGCAGGCCCTCCATAAAACGCACCTGCAGCACCACAGACAATTGTTGCTAGTACGACGAAATTAGGTGCAACCAGTGCGAGAGCGACCGCAGCACCAATTGCTGCTCCATATAGGTCCATCGTAAATTGACCAAGTTCAATCATTTGCTCAATTTGAATTTGTTCTCCAATTGTTCGAATAATAATACCAATAATTAATGTCGCAAACAAACCAAACGTCATTTGTCCCATCGCTTTAATAAAATAAGTACGTAACGACGGTTGAACCCCTTTTTTCGCTAAAAAAGCTTTCATGTCTCACACTCCAAAAAGTAATCTTGTCTTCTTTAAGAATACGATATGTCTTTTCATGTGACAAGACAATTTGAGTAGGTTTACTTTTCTTCATTTAGGATATCCATTATCATAGAAACTAAAGACATGTAAAGGGAGTTTTATAATGAAACTAAATGTGTATTTAGCTGGAGAAATTCATTCAAATTGGCGCGACACAATTAAAGATTTAGCAAAGCAAGATGATTTACCTCTAACCTTTAATGGGCCAATGGAAAATCATGATAAAAGTGACAAAATTGGTGAAATGATTTTAGGAGAGCAACCGACAAACATTCACACAGATGAAGCTGCATCAAGTATAAACAATTTACGAACTCAAATCCTTATGAAAAAATCAGACGTTGTCATCGCTTTATTTGGTGAGGAGTACAAGCAATGGAATACTGCTATGGATGCATCGAGGGCCATTGAAGCCGGTATCCCCGTTATTCTAATCCGTCCAGAGAAACTTCACCACGCCCTAAAAGAATTATCAAATAAAGCTCAAGTCGTGGTCGAGACACCTGAACAAGCGGTTCAAACGTTAGCCTATATTTTCGCAGAACAATAAATCTTAAAACGATAATTGTTCCCTATTGTAAAATTGATTCAGATAACTAGATAACAACGAAAAGACGAGTAATCCGGGATTACTCGTCTTTTAACATCCTCAATGGAGTGTAGGACGCTGTTCAAATTTATACATGCCGTAACAACTCTCTACAAGCTGTGCAAACATTTGTTTACGCGTTACGCGACCATTTGTTAGCAATCCGATTGCTCCATCTTTTTTACCAATTTGAATGCCAATAATATGGGAAAGCTCTATCCCTGACTCTAGCGAATCATTAAATGTTTTAGGCAACGGCAAACTTAAACCTGAAGCTGGGTAAATACGACCATCTCGGGTCACTAAAACACCCCAATTGCAAAGATAATAAATGCCTTCAACGCGCATCACGCCACCTTCAAGGCCAATTCCTAAGTCAGCGTCCTCCGCTTGTCTTGCGCTTTCAGCTCGATTCAATGCCCCTTTTCGCGTTTCTTCACTTGATAAAGGTTGATCCCTTACTCCTGAAGGAGATGGAATCGAGGAAATGAGAATAGGTTCTTTTATTAGTACATCTTTAACAGCGTGCACTTTCGCAGGGTTTTTTGTCCCTACTGCTAGCGTCATCATACGTACGACGTTAAACTTTCATACGTTGACTTATCAGTGGAACGGACAAGTTTGACTAACAATTCTTTTGCCGCAGCATAATCATCAATGTGTAAAATTGATGAAGATGTATGAATATAGCGCGCACATACGCCAATGACAGCTGAAGGAACACCATCGCCAGACGTATGAATGCGACCTGCATCCGTTCCACCTGGTGAGATGAAGAACTGATACGGAATGTTATTTGCTTCTGCCGTATCAAGTACAAAATCACGCATCCCTTTATGTGTAATCATTGTGCGGTCATGAATCCGAACTAGCGCACCTTTGCCTAAATGACCAAATGCATCTTTTCCACCAGTTGCATCATTAGCTGGACTTGCATCAAGCACATAGCTCAAATCAGGTTGAATCATATGTGCCGCTGTTGCTGCACCTCTCAAACCGACTTCTTCCTGTACGGTTGCACCAGAGAAGAGCAAATTTGGTACGGTTTCTCCTTTAAGCTCTTTTAACAATTCAATGGCTAGACCGACACCGTAACGGTTGTCCCAAGCTTTTGCCATAATTTTTTTAGGGTTCGCCATTGGCGTAAACGGGCATTCAAGAGCGATTGGCTGTCCAGGCTTAATCCCTATCGATAGACAATCGTCTCGATCATCAGCGCCAATATCAATATACATTTCTTCAATTGGCATGGGCTTTGAACGCTGCGAATCTTGCAGCAAATGCGGTGGTGTTGAACCAATTACTCCAATAATCGGTCCATTATCGGTCATGATTTGTACGCGCTGTGCTAGAAGGACTTGCGACCACCAGCCACCTAATGTTTGAAATTTAATTAGTCCTTTTTCATTGATTGAAGTCACCATGAATCCCACTTCATCCATGTGTCCAGCTACCATTACTCTTGGGCCTTCTTCATTACCACGTAAGACACCAAACGTGCTGCCTAATTTATCTTGAATAATTTCGTCGGTATGTTTCGATAATTCTTTTTTAACGAATGCTCGAACATCATGCTCAAAGCCTGGCGGTCCTACAAGTTCGGTTAAAGACTGAAATAATTGTTTTGTTTGATCGTTCATATGTACCTCCCACAAGCTATTCTTTTTTTATTTTACAAAATTTCTTTCAGATAAGCTAGCGATTCATTTGTTCTATTGAGTTGTCATGTAAAGGAGATTTACTTTTCACACAAAACTATGGTATCGTAAGTGGTGATTCTAACAGAGATGGTTTTTATTCTTTGATTTAAGGGGATATCATGAATTGTACCCATCAACTGGCGCTCCACTTACTTTTTATCATAAGGAGAGGTTTAAATTGAAACGTTTATCGATTGGGATTGGCGTAGGCGTTCTTATAGGTGTACTAGCATCTAGAGCTTGTCAATCGGATGAAATGAAGCCTGAGACCGTTCTAAAGAAAGTGAAAGCAGTAGTAAAACAAGAATACATTATTCATGGCTCTTGGATACACATGCAGCCTGAAACGATTAATCATTTAGGTCTTACGTATCAAGCTTATCGTGGTGGCTTAACAAGTTCAACAGTCGACGGACCCGTTCAATATGAATTCGTTGCCGATATAAACAGCGGTGTTCTTTTAAAGCTTGAACAAATTTAAATCCTTTTACTAAAAAGAGTCCTGCAAGGTGCAGGACTCTTTTTTCGCTTATGAAAACGTTGCTTCTAACCGATAAATCCGATCACCTTTAGCAGAAAATTTCTCTTCATATTCTGTCATAATATTGCCTTCCATCTCGCTATTATGGAGATCAAGGCTCACATTTTTAAATGATAGCCCATAGCTAGACATGCTATGAAGGGAGTATTCAAATAGCCTTTGGTTATCGGTTTTAAAATGAATCTCTCCTTGAGCATCCAGCACCTCGCGATACATACTCAAATAATGTTCGTGCGTCAGACGTCTTTTCTCATGGCGATTTTTTGGCCAAGGGTCCGTAAAATTAATAAACAATCGATTAATTTCTCCAGCTGAAAAAAATTCAGTTAAATCGCCAACATCTTCACTTAAAAGCTTAACGTTTGAAACCCCAGCGCCTTCTATGTTTTCCATTGCTGTAATAAGAACACTCTCGTATCGCTCTACGCCTATGAAATTCACTTCGGGGTGAGCTTGTCCCATCTTCGTTATAAACTGACCCTTCCCTGTTCCAACTTCAATATGAATTGGATTGTTGTTTCCAAAAATGTCTTTCCAATTTCCTTTTTGTAAAGCTGGTTCTTGAATGACAATCGTTGGTCGTTTATTCAATTCCTCTCTTGCCCACGGTTTATGTCTTAAACGCATGTCTATCCCTCTTTCTTATCATTTCTGAATAATTTTCAAACAATCAAGCTACGCTATAAGGAAGGAGGTGTAACATGCCTTTATCAACAAATCATAAACTTTCGTTAATTAAAGACTTATTACTCAGTCAGCAAACCGAGCATTTCCTCACTCATAACGAGCACGAACAACTGACGCAGCTCTTGTCAAATGTCGCTCAAGATCAATCGCTTGATTCGAGCCTTTCTGATACGATCTCGCAAATTTCAAGCGCAACAGAGACCGACACATTCGATTCTCAAACCATTAATAGTTGGCTTGAACAATTATAATTGGCTTATTTCCTAGGAAATAAGCTATCTCTCCTCAAACAAATAGCTCATCTCTGATAAGATGAGCTATTGATTAAATAAGACAAATTTTTTTCATAGCTACGTACTTGATCTTCGTTATTTCGACTATAGTGCCAAAGAAACTCTGAAATGCTATTTGCCACAACATACCAGTACATTCTTAATCGCAAGGAATCTGTTAACCGCTCGCCATACACGGCTAACCAATCGGCCCACTCATCTTCAGGGATATACGTATATAACAATAGACCTAAATCAAGAGCGGGATCAGCAACGGTCGCACCGTCCCAATCAATTAAATATAAATTCTCATGTTCATCACGCATCCAATTATTATGGTTAATATCTCCGTGACAAACTGCATACTTAGTGTCATCTAATCGCTGAAGTAAACGCTCAAGTTCGCTTAAGCCTTTATCAATTAACGGGTTATCAAGTCCATAAAGCGATACTTGCAAATGCATGTTTTCAATCATTACAGATGGAACTAACGGTTTATTCCCCATCCTTGTAAACATATCAAGCAAGTCAGCAGAATCATGAATATTTGCAAGCAATTTTGCTGTACTTGCTTTCCTCATTTCCTTCGCTTTAAGTTCCCTCCCTTGAATCCAGCGCTGTGCCGTAATGACGTCACCACTTTCTAACCTCTTCGTCCACAATAATTTCGGGACAATTCCTTCAGCAGAAAGAACCGCAAGAAAAGGAGATGAATTTCGCTTTATGAATAATTGATAGTCGCCATGTCTAGCAACGTATGCTTCACCAGTTGCGCCTCCAGCGGGTAAGACATCCCAGCCTTCTCCTAAAAACAATTCCACCAGGTTCACCCTCAATTTCCTTTTCTTTTCTTCCGCTTCCTCACTGCTTTTCTATTAAAAAAAATCCATTAAAAGAAGCAGAGCACAGCAAAGTCTCTGCCATCTGTTCAATCAACTCTATAATCGTTACGATTGAAGCGGCATCGTGCATGATCACAATCAATAGGTAGGTCTTATGTTACCAAAAATTTATAAGAAACGTCAACGTGAGATTAAAAAAAACTATTTCCAAATGCCTTTGGCAGAAATCGAATCTTCTCATAGTAAAAATGATTCTGTCAATCGGCTTTTTCCTTTAGGAAAGATTGACAGCAAGCGAATAAGTTTGCTTCAATAGGGGAGTTATATAACGATATACTTGTTTAAAAGGTGTTTAGAACGGAGGAACAAAACGTGCACCATCACGAAAATCGCGCAATCTTACTTGTAACGTGTCAAGATAAACCAGGCATTGTCGCTGCAATTTCTACATTGCTCTTCAATCATCACGCCAATATTGTTCAATCTGACCAATATTCCACTGACCATGAGCACGGTCGATTTTTTATGAGAGTCGAATTCGAATGGCAAAAAGACCACGCTCATTTTGAAGCGATCCAACAAGGGCTCAAAACGTTGGCTGCCACACATGATTTCACTTATAAATTAGAGGAAGCTCAACGAAAGAAGCAAATGGCCATTTTTGTCTCTAAAGAAAATCATTGTTTGTCTGAACTTTTATGGAAATGGAAAGCGGGCGAATTATACGCAGACATTCCTCTTGTGATTAGCAACCACCCAGATACACAAGCTGAAGTTGAATCGTACGGCATTCCTTTTTATCATATTCCAGCAACAAAAGAAAATAGAGAAGAAGCGGAAGCCGCTGCAATTGCATTGTTAAAAGAGCATAATATTGAGTTAGTCGTATTAGCTCGCTACATGCAAATTTTAACATCAACATTTGTCTCCCAATTCCCGCAGCGCATCATTAACATTCACCATTCGTTTTTGCCTGCGTTCATTGGCGCTAACCCTTACGCAAAAGCATTTGAGCGCGGCGTTAAATTAATTGGTGCTACTGCTCATTACGTGACAGACGACTTAGATGAAGGCCCTATTATTGAACAGGACGTTATTCGCGTTGACCACCGTCACTCTGCGAAAGACTTAAGAATTGTCGGCAGAAATATTGAGCGAATCGCCCTTGCACGAGCCGTTCAATGGCATTTGGATGACCGTTGTATCGTTCATCAAAACAAAACGATTTTATTTTAATAAACGTAGTAACGCAAAGACGAATGTTCTCGATAATGAACATTCGTCTTTCTTTTTTAAGGCTATTTTTCTTACGCTTTACTTAATGCTCATAAATCATTTTTCTTGTCATACCCCCATCAATTGTGAGCGTTTCACCATTAATAAAGTTATTTTTAGGATCCGCTAAAAATAAACAAGCCTGTGCAATATCATTTGGTGTACCCACACGCTTCGATGGATGCTGGCGGTGATCAACCTCTCTTAACTCTTCAACATCGCCTGTATGGATCCATCCAGGTGCAATAGCATTGACGGAGATGGTTGTATCTTGAAGAGAGACGGCCATCGCATGTGTTAGCGCCACAATCCCCCCTTTAGAGGTCGCATATGCTTCTGAATCTGGTTCAGACATATAAGCACGCGTTGATGAAATGTTAATGATCGCAGCAGGATTTTCCTCCTTTTTCATCTTTTTTGCAAACCCTTGAGAGAGTAAAAATGTACTTGTTACATTTGTTTGCAGCACATGGTTCCACTCATCAATGGTTAACTCAAAAAAATCTTTAAATGTCGAGACTCCAACATTGTTAATTAATACAGTAGGCGTTCCAAACTCTTCTGAAATGTGGTTCATAGTTGCTTGCACTTGTTCATAATCTGCTAAATCCGCTTGCAACGGTACTACACGTTCTTGTTCCCATGTTTGCTTCTCTTTATCAATCGTAATGACACGATGCCCTTCTTTTGCAAATGCTTGAGATACAGCTTTGCCAATCCCATTCGCACCACCTGTTACAACGACTAAACGGTTTTTCACGTTCCATCATCCTTTCCTGTACCCACTATTTACCCTCTTCATTCTAATAAAAAACGATCTATTTACTCATGTTCCTCGTTATATACAAATAAAAAAAGCCTCCTTTTCGCTTTGGAGGCTTTTACGTTTGCATTACCCTTGTTCTAACGCTAATAGCTCATGATTAATAAACGCAAATTCGGATTTATCCATTGGGGCATCAATCCAGATAATTTGCGGTCTTTGCAAATGTGGAGGGAAACTCTCTTTCCCATATGTTTGTTCCCATACAATAATGCTCTCATTAAGGTTTTTTTTGGCTTCTAGAAACGTATCGCCAAACCCTACGCATTCTTCTAACCCCATGAGTTCGACCATCATTTCAGTCGCTCCGAGCCAATTAAATACTTTCCTTACACGTAAATCATAGAAAGAGATGTAGCTGCCCTGGCCCATCAAATACCTCCCTTTATTTCTGAACAGCTCAATGACAATTAGTTTTATATTAGTAAATTTTGTTAATTAATAACGTACATTAAAATAACACGACCTTTTTATTATAGCCTTTACGACTTTACGTTTCAATGCCCTTCCTAATTAATTTTAAAGAATCTGTAAAGATCGCATTGATTGTGTTAAAATAATTGATCATTTATTGGTCAATCTATACATACACATCGTTTCATACTAGTCGTCATTTCGTATGTATTAAGCAAAAATATTCGCATGTCTTCTGTATTGCCTTTATAATGTGTAACGTAGAGGAAGACATTTAATGAGGTGAAAAAATGAAAGTCGTAAATAATGTTGCTGAATTAATTGGAGAAACGCCGCTAATTCGTTTAAACAAATTAGGCGATTCAAAGGGAGCAGCCGTCTACTTAAAACTAGAAATGTTTAACCCGAGCGGCAGCGTGAAAGACCGTGCAGCTTATTCGATGATTGTACAAGCAGAAAAAGATGGCTTATTAAAAGAAGGTTCAACAATTATTGAACCAACTTCAGGAAATACTGGTATTGGTCTGGCGATGAATGCAGCCGCCAGAGGATATCGCGCCATTTTAGTGATGCCAGACACAATGAGTCAAGAACGTATAAACTTGCTTAAGGCTTATGGAGCTGAAGTCGTTTTAACCGAAGGCGATAAAAAAATGCCAGGTGCCATTGATAAAGCAAAACAACTAGTTGAAGAAATTCCTGGTGCATACATGCCAATGCAGTTTGAAAACGAAGCAAACCCGGATGCGCATCGAAAAACTACCGCTTATGAAATAAAACATAGCCTTGATTCAATCGGTGTTAGCCTATCCGGTTTTGTCGCTGCTTCAGGAACTGGTGGAACCATCACCGGAACTGGCGAGACATTAAAGGAATTCTACCCAGATGCAATTATTCATGTTGTTGAGCCTGCAGGTTCTCCTGTATTATCCGGTGGCAAACCTGGTCCTCACAAGCTTGTGGGAACAAGCCCTGGCTTTATTCCATCAATCTTAAATCAAACCGTTTATGATGAAATTAGACGCATCGATGATGAAAATGCATACAAGACGACACGTGATTTAGCTCGATTAGAAGGCATTCTAGTTGGTCCTTCATCAGGGGCTGCCTGCTTTGCTGCGCTAGAACTAGCAAAAACAATGTCTCCTGATGACCATGTCGTTGCGATTGCGTGCGATACAGGCGAACGTTATTTATCAACAGATTTATTTCAGTTTGAAGACTAACAATCACTCAAATAATCTTCGTAATGAGTCACCCTCATTTACGAAGATTTTCTTATATAATCGTTAGTAAAGCATCCCATCGCTAAAGCAATCACCGTTTATTTTCTGTACAATTTCTTCGATACATTCATAAACGTTCGGCTTTTTAACGATGTTTACTTGCAGGTGTTCCATTTTAACCAACAATTTACATGATTTCTTCTTTGCGCTTTTTCTTATTTTGGTGTAAACTATAAGTGTCTAATTAGAGAGCGATCTTTTTTAGATTAGATGCACGACAATCAAGACCATCACCTCACCTAACTTAGCAACATTGGATTAAATGGTTTTCAATTTGCATAGGATTGGGTATAGGGATTTGAATTCATATTTAAAGAAGGAGTGGTTTTTTGCAAACTTCAACTGATCGTATGCTGACTCGAATTAAGTCCATCTACTTGTACATCAAACAGAAGGGAACTGTCACGACGAATGAATTAGTTGAAGAGTTCGGCATCACTCAACGAACCGTGCAGCGAGACTTAAATGTACTTGAATATAACAATTTGGTCGTTAGCTCAGCACGAGGCAAATGGAAAGCAACAAGTAAAAAAACAAAAGTATCATAAAAAAGAAAAGACCCTTATAGGTCTTTTTTTTGGTTTGTTTTGGCCATGAGACGTTCTTCAGACGTTAATTCACGAAAATGGCCGCGGGGCAATTTTTCATCCATCCACAATGAGCCAATTCTTAATCTCTCAAGCTCAATTACTTGTTTCCCTACCGCTTCAAACATACGCTTTACTTGGTGATATTTCCCTTCCGAAACTTCTACATGTACGATCGACCATTCATCCGCTTGTTTTATTTCTAATTGTGCAGGCTTAGTCGTGTAGCCATCCTTTAACGTTACGCCTTGTTCAAACGCTCGAACATCTTCTTCCGTAACGCTTCCTCTAATTTCAGCACGATACAGTTTCCCTACATGTTTTTTTGGTGACATCAATTCATGGGAATATTGCCCATCATTTGTTAATAGGATGAGTCCCTCTGTATCCAGATCCAAGCGTCCTATAGGGAAAAGCGGGTAATGTCCATACTCTGCTGACACTAAATCAATCACGGTTTTATGCACACGGTCCTCTGTTGCGGAAAGAACATTTTTTGGCTTATTCAACATGATGTAGACGTATTCTTTGTACTCAACCTCATCCCCACTTACTTGAATTGAGTCCTGATCTGGATCGACCTGAGTTTTTGGATCTTTCACCTGTGTTCCATTAACATGAACAGCGCCGTGTTTAAGTATTTTTTTCACCTCTGCACGTGATCCATAACCTGCATTCGCGAGGAGTTTATCCAATCTCATGTTCACAACCCTTTCTTTCTCAAAAGAAATAGCTGAAGGAGGTTCCCCTATCTTCAGCTATACGCTTCTTTGCTTTTAAACATATATTCTCTCGTTCTGTAGTGGACGTTTAGTACGATCCCTACCGCTAGCATATTTGTTAATAAGGCACTACCTCCATAGCTTATAAACGGAAGCGCAAGACCTGTAATCGGCATTAAGCCAATGGTCATGGCGATATTTTGAAACACTTGAAACACAAGCAGACCAATAACGCCTGATACAAGGTACGTGCCAAATAAGTTATTGCATGTTAAAGCAATCATAATCATGCGATAAAACAATAAGAAATAAACAACGAGCAACACCATCGCTCCGAGAAAGCCAAACTCTTCCCCAATAACAGTGAAAATAAAGTCTGTGTGTATTTCAGGAATCGCATCACCTTGTGTTTGTAAGCCTTCCATAAACCCACTACCAAACAACTGTCCAGAACCGATGCCAAGGATGGCTTGGTTTAATTGATAACCAATCCCACTTGTATCCTCATCCGGCGTTAGCCAGCCATAAATTCTTGATAGTTGGTGAGGTTCAATTAAGTATTCGCTAAAAAACTCAAAGTGAGCTTGATGCATATACACCATGAATGCCAAGAAGGCGACCACGATCCCCACTAAGGAGAACAAAATTTTCCAGCGAATCCCTGACATTAAGACCATCGTTGCAATAACCGCCGCTACCACTAACGCTGTTCCTAAATCTGGTTGTTTTAAAATAAGGAAAAACGGTGGAACACTCACAGCAAGCACTTTAGCCAACAAAATAAAATCTGCTTTTACAGTAAAATCACTTCGCTCGCTCGTTAAACGATAAAGCAAATGGGCTAACGCCAAAATGAGGAAAATCTTCATGAATTCAGACGGCTGAATGCCAAAAATCCACCGCTGCGCCCCATTTCTTTCCGTCCCAAAAAATTCAACTGCTAATAACAGGATCATGCCGATACCGTATAACGGGATCGTTAAAAATTTAAAGTGATCAAAATCAACGAGCATAACCCCCGCAATAATTAAGGCGCCAATCCCGTACCAAATGACCTGCCTCACAACAAAGTATGTCGGATCTTCATTAAAGTATTGTCCAGCCCCACTATATATAGCGAGCAAGCTAATACACATTAATAAAAATACGAGGAACAAAAGTGTGTAATCAAGACCATGTTGTTTTCGTTCCATCTTAAGCCCCCAAACTCCAATTAAGCACTAAGTGATTCATCATTCTCTTGTTTACGCTTTTGTCGCTCATTGTTTTGATGGATATTTGCTAAAATCGCAATACTTAACAATGTAACGAGTAAAGACGTACCACCGTACGATACAAGCGGTAACGTGACACCGGTTATCGGCAACATACCCGAAATGGCACCTACGTTAAAAATAATTTGAATCGCAATTGAAAAGACAATCCCAAACGCAAGTAAGCTCCCAAACGGACTTTTACATTTTGTCCCGATCGAAACCCCGCGGAAGAGAATAATGCCATAGCAAATGAACACAAGGGCTATACCTAAAAAGCCCAACTCTTCTGAGATGATGGTTAAAATAAAATCGGTATGCCCTTCAGGTAAATTTCGCAACTTCTGCATGCTCTCACCTAAACCTAATCCAGTGAATCCGCCGTTTGAAATCGCTAAATACCCGTGAATCAACTGATACCCACTTCCAGATAAATCTTCAAACGGATTCATAAACGACACTAATCGCTGTAATCGGTATGGTTCAAGCAAAGCCAACGCCGAAAAGACAACTCCGCCAACAATCACTAAACCAATTAAATGCCGCCATCTTGCACCAGAAATAATTACAAGTAGAATGGCTGTTAACATAATGGAAGTTGCTGTCCCTAAATCCGGCTGTAGCATGACGAGGCCAAACATGACACCGACTACAATTAACGGCGGCATGACACCATTTACAAAATCATCGATATACGCTTGTTTTCGAGAATACACATGTGCTAAATATATAATTAACCCTAATTTAACAAATTCAGATGGCTGTAATCCAATTGGGCCAAAACGAATCCACCGACTTGAACCAACTTCTTCACCCATTCCAATGACAAGCACTAAGACTAATAAAATAAAAGAAGCGAGAATGATAAGTGGTGTGATTTTCTGAAAATGTCTGTATTGAAAATGCATTAAAATAATAAACGCTACAGTTGATAAACCTAGCCACATTCCTTGCCTCGTTACATAATGGTATGGATTCTCACGAATATAGCCTTCTACATAACTAGCGCTATAGACCATTAATAAACCAAACAATGCCAACACTACGGTTGCACCAATTAAAAGCCAATCATTATCTTTACGAAAGGAATAATTCATTCGTCCTCCTAATTGACTTGTTTAAAATGTTCAAGTCTCTTACTCTCATAAAACTGGCTTCATTATACCAAAGCTTGTCCGCAGGAAAAAGAGGCTTTTCGGTGAAACAAATGTCGAAAATCATCTACATTATGGGAAAGCTGTGGGAAAAAAAGAGACACGTTCATAGCGTCTCTATCTAAGCTTAAATTTATCCCCTAATACTTTTCCTGCTAAATGGGAGCGAACCCCTAAATAAAAGTAGACAATGACACCAGCACCTACACTTATAAAGAGCGGAACCGCTACGCCAATTCGACTTACATCGTCACCTAACCAGACGCGCATGCCTCCCCAAATGAGCCCTACAGCGATCATCATAGCTGTTGTAAATACCGCAATGAGGATCGTTCTTCTAAAGATAATCGTGTAATCAAACCCTGCATGACGACCAATTGCATAAATGTTTAACGCAAGCGCGACACCAAATCCGATATACGTTGTCCATATCGCACCATACGGACCAAACCAAACAATAAATAAATAAGTTAAACTTAGTTTTAATACTAAACCAATAATAAGGCTTAACACAGCATTTTTTTGACGATTCATCCCTTGTAAAATGGATCCAGTTACTGCATAAACCGCAAAAAGAATCGTAACAGGTGCATAGTATCGTAATGTTTCCACACCGAGAACAAAGCTTTCGTTCGCACCAAATAAGAAGTAATAAATCGGCTCTGCTAGCACAAACATGCCAAATGATGCTGGAATCGTAATAAATAAAATCACTTGATACGTTTGGGTTATATACGTTTGTAAGACTGTTTGATCACCAGAAACATACGCTCTTGTAATCGTTGGCACGAGCGTTATTGATAAAGCTGTCGCAAGCGCCATCGGAATTAACACAATCTTATGTGCCATGTTTGTTAGGACACCTATAAATTCCTTTCCTTGACTAAGACCTGCTGCGTTCATCGCACGCTCAATTGTATAGGCATCAATCATTTGAAAAAGCGGTATTGATAAACCGACAAAAGATAATGGAAGCGCATATGAAATGAGCTCTTTATACATTTTAGGCAACCGTTGACGACCTTCAACAGATTGTTTCGTCTCTTCCACTTTCTTTAAGATGTACGTTCGTTGACTTCGATAGTAATAAATCAAAACTGCTAGTCCACCAAGTGCTCCTAAAAATGCAGCAAATGTTGCAAAGCCAACTGCTAGCGGCATATTGCCACTACCAAAATTCATAATAAGAAAAGCGGCTATTAAGATAAAGGCAATACGAACAATCTGTTCCAGCACTTGCGAAACAGAAGTCGGAACCATTTGCTGAAACCCCTGCATATACCCTCTCATTAACGACATCACTGGAATAATAAGTAGCGCAAAGCTTACAAGTCGAATGACAAATACAACATCATCAAAGTGGTATTGATCGTTTTCACTCGGTGTATATCCGATATTGGCAAGCAATGGTGCGCTTAAAAATAAGATCAAAAACGCAACCAAGCCAGTTCCTAACATAAGCGGAATACCTGATTTAAATAAGCGATGAGCCGTATCATAATCGCCTAACGCATGATATTTTGAAACATATTTTGATAAAGCGACTGGTACGCCCATTGTAGCGACCGCAATCATAATACTATATGGCTGATAGCCAAGTGTATAGAGTCCAAGTCCTTGTTCACCTACCAGTGGAGCAAAAGGTATAATATAAAGAAATCCAATCATTTTAGATATAAGCGTTGCAAGGGTTAGCGCTTTAGTTCCTTGCATTAATTTTGACCCAGCCATGACTTCCCCCGTTCAACCAAAAAAAGACTTCTTTCGCATTTTAGCATAGTTTGTCATCCATTGCCTTAACTATCCAAGCCGACAAAAAGTATTCAATAATTCTCCACATAAAAAAGCTAGTTTAACGACATATTTAATTGTCGATAAACTAGCCTGTCCTCATTTAGTCATAGCTTTTGTATGAGTGGGAACGCACACCTTTAACATTTACTTTAGCGGTAAACAATCCACCGCTGTCTGCTTCATTTTCTTTCGCTGCTGTTGTAATAAATAAGGTCTGATAATCTTCGCCACCAAACGTGCACGATGTTGTATGAGAAGCCGGTACTGTAACGGTTTCGATCACTTCACCGGTTGTCGGCTTAACTCTAATAACAGCTCCTGCTCCCCATAAAGCAACCCACAGCATCCCTTCTTTATCAATTGTCATGCCATCTGGGCTTCCTCCATAATCGCTATAAGTGATGGGAACCGCTCCAACTGCCGTTATATTTCTCGTATCCCCAGCTTCATACCGATAAATGGTGGTTGTGTTTGAAGTTGTTTCATTATGATAAAACAAATGCTTCGACTCATCCCAAGCCATGCCATTTGAGATCGTTAAGTCTTTTACTTTCTCATGGATGGTTCCGTCCTCATCAAGTAGATATAACATGCCGATGTTATCTTTGCCATTAAACGCCATCGTCCCTGCCCATAAGCGACCTTGCGGGTCACATTTGGCATCATTGAAACGAACCGCTTCCCCTCCATCAGGCAAGAGAAAAAGAGGCGTTAAACGATCTCCAACGTACCGATATAGTCCATCCCGCATAGCGAGCACAAAACCACCATGGTCCGTTTTCACAACTGCTGTTACATGCTGCGCAAAAGGTAACGTGTCTAAATTTTCGCGGACTGGGTCATAACTGTGTAGCTTGTAACCATCAATGTCCACCCAGAGCAAACGTTGCTCGTGCTCATCCCAAAAAGGACCTTCTCCTAACAAGGCTCTACCGTCCCAAACTTTTTTCGCTTCAATCGTTTTCATCCTTCGACTCCTTTTACCGCAAATGAACGATTGCGACGCGGTCCATCAAATTCACAAAAATAAATCCCTTGCCATGTTCCTAACACAAGGTCACCCTCATTTATTAAAATGGTTTGAGATGGACCTACAGTGGACGTTTTTAAATGAGCGGCTGTATTCCCTTCCATATGTAAATCGCTCTCTTGATGCCACGGATACACTTCATCTAATCGTCTTAAAAAATCTGTTACCACATCAGGATCTGCATTTTCGTTCACTGTAATACCCGCCGTCGTATGGAGGGATTGGACGATGACAAATCCATTCTGAATTCCCTGATCTTTTATTTCGGATCTCACCTTTTCGGTAATATCAATCATTGCACTGTGCGCATTTGTATTGATCATGTACGTTTTCATCTTTTTATCGCCCCTTTCTCTCTGCCATACCCGTGTACAAACTGAAACTAACCTTTCTTCGTGACATTTGTCTTTGGAAATGATACGTCTCGCCCTCCTTAGTATTCAGCGCAATCAATGACAAAAATCCGCTTAAGCTGTTAACACAAGCTCGTCGCAACAATGAAAGAAATTGCAAAAGAGATGCACCTCTCTCCATGAACGAGTCGCAATCAACTTTCGCACGTAATGACGAAATTTGATTGTAAGAACCGAATGGAAGCTGTGCATCTCGCAATGACTAAAGGCTGGATTTAACGTTTCACGAGATAATGATTTGCTAGTGCAAGAAACAATGACGTAATGTTTCTAAGCGCTCGCTCATCAAAATCAAATCGAGGATGGTGATGAGGGAATTGGGTATATTCATCCTCCGTTCGCCCGCCTACATGGAAAAAGGCGCCTGGTTTTTCTGTTAAATAATAGGCAAAATCTTCTCCACCTAAAATAGGAGGAGCCATAATTACACTAGTTTCACCTAATGTTTCAGTAGCTAATTGACGGACAATCTTGCTTTCTTCTTCACTATTTACAAGGGTTGGATAGCCGTTCAAATAATCGATTTCAGTGGAGACATGAGCGCTTTGCTCTTTTCCACTCACAATCGATCGCATTTCCTTTTCCACTTTTTGTCGAGCATCAGAATCAAATGTACGAACAGTACCTTCAATCGTTGCCGTATCCGCTATCACGTTAAAAGCGGTTCCTGCTTGAAACACGCCAACCGTCACAACTGCTGGTGCCATTGGATCAATTCTCCGACTTACAATCGTTTGCAGTTCATTCACAAGCTGACTTCCGACCACAATGGAATCAAGGGTTGTATGTGGCTGCGCACCGTGTCCCCCTTTTCCTTGGATATGGATCTTAAATTTATCGACGGCAGCCATAACTGCACCAGGCGTACAGCTCATGTTGCCTAAAGGAAGATGGCTTGAAACATGGGCACCAAAAATCGCATCGACCCCGTCCAAGCAACCATCCGCTACCATTTCTCTTGCGCCACCAGGAGGCAACTCTTCTGCATGTTGAAAAATGAGCACAATCGTCCCGGCTAGTTGATCAACCTGCTCTTTCATAATCGCAGCGAAACCGAGTAACGCGGCGGTATGTCCATCGTGGCCACATGCGTGCATTTTTCCAGGTACTTTAGAGGCATAAGCCACTTCATTTTCTTCTTCAATCGGTAAGGCGTCAAAATCAGCGCGGAAGGCAATCGTCTTTCCCGGCTTCGCCCCTTTTATTCTTGCTACAATACCACGGCCGCCTACACCAGTCGTGATATCTGAAATGCCTAATTTTCTTAACTGATTTTCGATATAAAGTGGCGTTTCTACTTCTTCAAACGATAATTCTGGATGTTCGTGTAAATGTCTTCGCCACATAACCATTTGTTCAAATACGTGCGTAACTTTTTCTTTCGCCTCCAACAACATATCCATCACCCTTTCTCTCTTCTTCTTTCACTTTCGCTCTTTTTCAACGATTTCCTGCAATGTTTTCATGCTTTTGTTTTTCGTCAGAATGTGTACAATAGAAAGATACTGTTTAAACGATAGGTGGAAAAAAGATGTACGATGTCATCATTATTGGTGGAGGTCCCTCCGGTTTAATGGCAGCTGTTGCGGCTGCTGAAAACGGAGCAAAAGTCCTTTTACTCGATAAAGGGAATAAATTAGGTCGAAAACTAGCCATTTCTGGTGGAGGACGCTGCAACGTCACCAACCGAATGGAACGGAAACAATTAATTGAGCACATCCCGGGAAACGGACGCTTCATGCATAGTCCTTTTTCGGTTTTTGATAATGAAAACATTATTACTTTCTTTGAAAACTTAGGGATTCAATTAAAGGAAGAAGATCGAGGACGCATGTTCCCTGTTAGCGATAAAGCTCAAACGGTTGTCGATACACTGCTCAATCGCATTCGTGCCTTAAACGTAGATATTCGTACGAACACCGAAGTAAGCGATATGCATTTTTCGGAAGAAGGTCCACATTCTGTTTTGTTGAAAGATGGAACAACGATTGCCACTAAAGCGATTATTATTGCGACTGGTGGAAAATCTGTCCCTCATACAGGGAGTAATGGAAGTGGGTATCCGTGGGCTAAAAAAGCTGGTCACACGATTACAGAGCTTTATCCAACCGAAGTTCCAATCACCATTGATCAACCGTTTATTACGAATAAAGATTTACAAGGCCTCTCGCTTCGGGAAATTGAACTAACGGTCACAGCGCCAAACGGCAAGAAAATCAAAACCCATGAAGGCGATATGATTTTCACACATTTTGGCATCTCAGGCCCCGCAGCCCTTCGTTGTAGCCAATATGTCGTCAAAGCATTAAAGAAATACAACGCGCAGTGGATACCGATGAGCATTCAGCTTTTTCCTGGCTCTTCCCATGAAGACCTGTTTCAACAACTCGTCGCACTAATAAAAGCTGAGCCAAAAAAAGCATTAAAAACGGTCTTAAAGGGTTTTGCTCCTGAACGCTTGCTCACGTTTCTTTATAAGGATCTAGACATTAACGAGCAAGAAGTATGTGCCAATACGCCTCACGAAGCACTACGAAAACTTGCACAAACCTTAACCGCTTTTCCTTTAAAAGCAAACGGAACTCTATCAATTGAAAAAGCATTTGTTACAGGTGGCGGCGTAAGCGTGAAAGAAATTGAGCCAAAAACGATGCAGTCTCGGAAAACAAAAGGGCTTTATTTCTGTGGGGAAGTACTTGATATCCATGGCTATACTGGTGGATATAACATTACATGTGCCTTTTCTACTGGCTATACAGCTGGTTCTGGAGCGGCATTGAATAGCAAATAAAAAGCAGAGTGCCATGAGCACCCTGCTTTTTCGTTATCCAACAACGATGTTCACAAGTTTTCCAGGAACAGCGATAATCTTACGGATCGCTTTGTCGCCAATGGCTTCTTGAACTTTTGCATCTGCTTTGGCAGCTGCTTCGAGTTCGTCTTTCGAAGCGGTTTTTGCTACAACCAATTTGGCTTTTACTTTGCCGTTAATTTGAACAACGACTTCGATTTCATTTTCAACTAATAGGGACTCATCGTACATCGGCCACTCCGCATAAGCAATCGATTCACTATGACCAAGCTTTTGCCAAATTTCTTCAGCAATATGTGGCGCAATCGGAGAAAGCAACTTCACGAAGCCTTCTGCCAATTTTTTAGGCAAAATATCTTGTTTATTTGCTTCGTTAACGAATACCATTAGCTGTGAAATACCGGTATTGAAGCGAATTTCAGTAAAGTCTTCTGTTACCTTTTTCACCGTTTGATGATACGTACGTGTCAGCACATCTGTTGCCTCTGCATCTTGCACTTTATCGTTTAATTGCCCCGTTTCTTCGTTTACAATGAGTCGCCATACACGCTCTAGGAAACGTCTTGAACCATCAAGTCCATTCGTCGACCAAGCAATCGATGCATCAAGTGGCCCCATAAACATTTCATAGAGGCGAAGTGTATCAGCACCGTGAGTCGCAAGGATATCGTCTGGATTGACTACATTTCCTTTTGACTTACTCATCTTCTCATTGTTGTCTCCAAGAATCATCCCTTGGTTAAACAATTTTTGGAACGGCTCTTTTGTTGGGACAACGCCAATATCGTATAAGAACTTGTGCCAGAATCGTGCATAAAGAAGATGGAGAACCGCATGTTCAACGCCACCGATATAAATATCAACTGGCAACCATGCCTTCGCTTTTTCTGGATCCACAAGCACGTCTTCATTGGTTGGATCGATGTAGCGCAAGTAGTACCAACAGCTACCTGCCCACTGCGGCATCGTGTTTGTCTCACGACGGCCTTTCATACCTGTTTTAGGATCTGTTACTTCAAGCCACTCTGTTGCGTTAGCAAGCGGTGATTCCCCTGTACCAGAAGGTTTGATCTCATCAAGTTCTGGCAACATGAGCGGTAGCTCACTTTCAGCCACTGTCGACATCGATCCATCTTCCCAATGAATCACTGGAATCGGTTCGCCCCAATAACGCTGTCTGCTAAATAACCAGTCGCGCAGGCGATACGTAATTTTTTTCGATCCAGAGCCATTCTCTTCAAGCCACGCTATCATTTTTGTGATTGCCTCTTCTTTATGAAGCCCGTTTAAGAAATCAGAATGTACATGTTCGCCATCCCCAGTGTAGGCTTCTTGAGACAAGTCTCCACCAGCAACCACTTCTTTAATCGGAAGTTCAAACGTTTGTGCAAATTCATAGTCACGCTCATCATGACCAGGAACCGCCATTACCGCGCCAGTACCATAGCTGATCAACACATAATCTGCCACCCAGACCGGAATTTTTTCCCCATTAACTGGATTAATTGCATAGGCACCTGTAAAAGCGCCAGTCTTTTCTTTCGCAAGGTCCGTACGTTCTAGGTCACTTTTTAACGAGACTTGTTTCTTATATGTTTCAACCGTTTCTTTCTGCTCGCTTGTTGTGATTTGATCCACAAGTTTATGCTCAGGAGCAAGAACCATGTACGTTGCGCCAAACAATGTGTCAGGGCGAGTCGTAAACACCCGTACCTCTTCACCGTTAATGTCGAACGTTACTTCTGCACCTTCCGATTTGCCAATCCAGTTGCGCTGCATGTCTTTCAAACTTTCAGGCCAGTCAAGTTCTTCTAAATCATCAAGCAAACGATCTGCATATTCCGTGATCCGTAGGACCCACTGCTTCATCGGACGACGCTCGACTGGGTGACCTCCACGTTCTGACACCCCATCAACAATCTCTTCATTTGCAAGCACAGTCCCAAGTGCTGGACACCAGTTCACAGCGACTTCGTCCACATAAGCAAGGCCTTTTTCATATAGTTTTATGAAAATCCACTGGGTCCACTTATAGTAGTCTGGATCTGTTGTACTAATTTCACGATCCCAATCATAAGAGAATCCTAGTTCTTTGATTTGACGCTTAAAGGTTTCAATGTTTTCCTTTGTAAAAATCGCAGGATGATTTCCTGTATCGAGCGCGTATTGCTCTGCTGGTAAGCCAAACGCATCCCAGCCCATTGGGTGTAACACATTGTACCCTTGCATTCGCTTCATACGAGCAAGAATATCCGTTGCGGTATAGCCTTCTGGATGCCCTACATGCAAGCCAGATCCTGATGGGTATGGAAACATGTCAAGCGCATAGAAGTTTGGTTTATTCTGATCTTCTGTTGTTTTGAACGTTTTATTGTCTTGCCAAAACGTTCGCCATTTCTTTTCAATTTGTTGATGTGAAAATGACATTGATCTTCCTCCTTTTTCCAATCCGATAAAACACAAAAAGCCCTCATCCCTATAAAAGGGACGAGAGCTGTTAGATCCCGCGGTACCACCCAGTTTATTAAGCACTTATTGCTTAATCACTTACACATAACGGTGTGTGCCGTTAAGAACTACTTTACGTTCATTCTTAATCACTAAAAGGCGAGTTCGCTACGCTATCTGACTGACTTGCACCAACCGTCAGCTCTCTTCTGTCCAAGCGTTCACTACTACTCCTTTATGGTTGTGTTATCATTATCGATTATTATCGTCATTGTATGCAAAGTTATGTCCAATGTCAAGCAGACATATACCTATTTTTCCTATTATGAAGCGGATTGCTGCGCTTTTTCTTCTTTTTGCAGAGGTCGATCATAAATACGAACAAGAGGAATTGATACTAGCAAGAGTCCACTTATAAGTAAAAATAACCATTCAATTGAATAAAAATCAACGATTAAACCGCCCAACAATGGCCCAATCATTCTTCCTCCTGTTGAAATGCTGTTTACAATCCCTTGATAAGCCCCTTCTCTCCCTTTAGGAGCAAGTTGATTCGCAATCGTAGGCACTGCTGGCCAGACAAACATTTCACCAATGGTTAAGATGAGCATGGCAATGAGAAACATCGTAAAGACACTCGCTTGTGTTAACACTAAATAGGACAAGGCAAAAATAATGATGCCAGCTGTCATCTGCCCTTTGATGGATAAGTGGAACTTTCGTATAATCAAGGCGATCAGAGGTTGTGCAAACACGATCATAAGCCCATTAATGGTCCAAAGTAAACTATAAAGAGGAAGCGCAATGCCTAAGTCTTGAATATGGACGGATACATTCGCTTGCCACTGAGTATAGCCAATCCATGAGATGAGAAACGCTCCACAAATCAAAAAAAGTGCATGTAAACGATACTGCTTTTTAAACGGAACTTTTTTTGAAACCTGTAGCGTAGCATCCGCGGTTCGACCAAGTTGTCCATCCCATTTGCGAAAGAAAAAAGCAATAAATCCGAGCATGAAGACATGGACGCCTGCATTGGCGATAAACACATCGGTTAAACGGACAAGCGTCACCACACCAATTAATGCGGTCCCGAGGGAAACCCCGACATTTTGCGCGACATAAATCGCATTAAACGGTCGTCTGCCTCCTTCTGGCCACAGGCTTCCAGCTAATGCATACATGGACGGTGCCATCATCCCCGAACCAAAGCCCATGCACGCTAAAAATAATCCGTAAAGTACATACGTTTCAAAAAAGAAAGCAAGCAAGATTGCTGCACTTGCAGACGTCGTTGCGCCAATTAAAATCGTTCGATAGGCGCCTAATTTATCAAATAAACGTCCACCGATTAAACTCCCAACCACACCAGCGCCTGCATTAATCATTAATACAAACCCTGAAGCCGTTAACGTTTGCCCAAGAATTTGCGTCATAATGACGGCATTAAGCGGCCATAGAAACGAAGCACCGGTGATATTAATCGCTGTCGCAATAATAAGAATCCAAATGGATTTAGGCATAAACCCGCCTCCTTTATCATGTCAAAACCCTCATCAGTTTAGAAGAAATTCAAGAATTTAGCAACAACTTTCCGTTGACACCATTTAAGAGGAAGACTTCTAATGGAAGAGATGATACACTAAGCTTATTCTTTAAAAGGCAACGGTGATTGAAATGGTACAGGATATAAAACCAACGAACCTTAATGGGAAATTTTATTATACGTGGAATGACCATCTGAAAGATTATTTCGGTTCAAAAGTAATGAAAATATCGCTAGACGCAGGCTTTGATTGCCCAAATCGTGATGGAAATGTTGCGTATGGAGGCTGCACATTTTGTAGCCAACGAGGGTCAGGAGACTTTGCCGGTGACCGAAAAGATGATTTAGTTACGCAATTCCACATGCAAAAAGATAAAATGGCTCGTAAATGGAAAACCGATAAATATATCGGCTATTTTCAAGCTTACTCGAATACATATGCGCCAGTTGAAACGCTTCGAAGTTATTTTGAAACGATTTTAGCGCAAGAAGGGGTTGTCGGCTTATCCATTGCGACAAGACCTGATTGTTTACCTGATGACGTTGTTGACTACTTAGCTGAATTGAACGAGCGTACATACCTATGGGTAGAATTAGGGTTACAAACGGTACACGAAAAAACCGCACAGATCATTAACCGCGCGCATGATTATGAATGTTATCAACAGGGCGTTGCAAAGCTACGAGCGAAAGGTATTCGCGTATGCGCTCATATTATTAACGGACTACCTCTTGAAACAGAAGAGATGATGCTTGAAACCGCAAAAGAAGTAGCCAAGCTCGATGTGCAAGGAATTAAAATTCATTTGCTTCACTTGCTGAAAAAAACACCAATGGTTAAACAATTTGAAAAGGGATACGTCGATTTTATGGATCAAGAGAGCTACACAAAACTTGTTGTCGATCAACTTGAAGTGTTGCCTCCGTCTATTACGGTTCATCGTTTAACAGGTGATGGTCCTGCAGATATTCTCATCGGACCGATGTGGAGCACAAATAAGTGGTCCGTTTTAAACGGCATTGAAGCAGAATTTCAAAAGCGAAATAGCTGGCAGGGAAAGTATTATAAAGGAGTTTCATCATGAATGTACAAGGAATTTTACCGTATGCGCGCACCTTGCTACAAGAAGTCATTCAATCTGGGGACACTGTGGTGGACGCAACGGCTGGAAATGGACATGACACACTCTTCTTAGCGGGTCTCGTCGGTGCAAACGGCAAAGTGATTAGCTGCGATATTCAAGAAGAAGCCATCTCTGCAACAAGAGCGAGAGTGAAAAGCGGAGAGATGGAAGGTCGTGTTGACCTCCATCACATCGGCCATGAACAGCTCAACCAGCTTCCTTCTTTTCAGACGGCACAGATTCGAGCGGCGATTTTTAATTTAGGCTATTTGCCAAGAGGGGATAAACGGATTACAACAACGGGAGACACAACGATCCAAGCGATTGAACAAATCTATTTGAAACTTCCAAAAGAGGGTCGCATTGTGCTCGTGATCTATCATGGACATCCTGAAGGAAAAATAGAAAAAGACGATGTGCTCCACTACGTTTCAAACTTGCCGCAAGAAGAGGCACATGTTGCTTCTTACCAATTTATCAATCAACGCAACAATCCACCATTTGTGGTTGTTATAGAAAAACGCTAAAGCAAAGGGGTATGAGTAAATGAGTAAACTAGATACCATTCTTGAATTTAATCAATCTTTTGTAGAAAACAAGAAATATGAACAATTCTCTGTCGGCAAGTTTCCACAAAAGAAAATTGTCATCCTGACGTGCATGGATACGCGTTTAACAGAGTTGTTGCATTCTGCGATGGATTTGCGAAATGGCGATGCCAAAATTGTTAAAAATGCGGGAGCGGTTATTTCTCATCCATTTGGAAGTATTATGCGTAGTATTTTAGTTGCCATTTACGAGCTTGGCGCAGAGGAAGTCTATGTTGTCGGGCATTACGGTTGCGGGATGACGGGGCTTTCTTCTGATAACGTTCTTCAAAAAGCGGAAGATCGTGGAATTAAAATGGACCACATCGACTCGTTACGCTACGCTGGCGTTGATATTGATACATTTTTAACCGGCTTTGAAGACGTAACAGATAGCGTAAAGCACAGCATTGATATAATTGTAAATCATCCACTACTGCCTAAAGATGTAACGGTTCACGGGCTTGTAATTAGTCCAGAAACAGGGAAACTTGATGTCGTTCAACGAGATCTTCAGCCAAACTAAAAAAACATCGTCGCTTTCATCAAAGCGACGATGTTTTTGTCTTTGGATCGATTCTTGTTTTGTCTTCGTTTTTCTCGTCGCTAAATCAGCCATTGCGTACACACCACGATTAAGTGCTGGATTTCGTTTTCCTTCACGCACACGTTTTTCACGGTGCTTCTTTGCTTTGGATTTACTCATTATGAATCACTCCTCTATCCCTATTTTAACATAGAAGAGCTTTATGGAATGAGCATGTTCACAAAGCTGACCGTATAGCGAAATACTTCTTCTTTTTCAGGTTCATTATAAAGCTCGTGGTACAAGCCGTTCCATTCTTTAAGCATCTTATGACTCACATCAAGATGATTAAACCACGTCAGTGCTGCTCGACTATCAACAACATAATCTTCGCCAGCTACCATTAATAAAATCGGGATATTCGGCATTTTTTCAGGATACCGTCGCGTTGTTAGCATCGCCTTGCTTAACTCGTGATACCAGCGCGCTGAAACCTTTGTCACACGTAAAGGGTCTTTTGTATACGCTTCTCGTACCAACTCACTCCTCGTTGTCAGCTCCGGTTTCAACCCAGACTGCATACTGAACGTTGGCGCCACATGGTTCAACACTTTTGCCGCAGCTTTTTTTGGCGGTGACACACGCATAGTTAACTGAAGGCATGGAGCAGAAAGGACGACTGCTTCAATAAATGAATTATCGCGTTCTATTAACGTTCTTATGGCAATTAAGCCACCCATACTATGGCCAACTAGTACAATCGGTAGTTGTTTGGAACGAGCTTGCTTGAGCCAGCGATCTACGGTTTTTATGTATTGTTTAAAGGAATCGATGTGCCCACGCTTCCCTCTTGATTCTCCTTGCCCTGGTAAATCTCCTATTAAGCAGTCAAAGCCGTGTAAGTTCCATTTCTCCACTAACCAATTGTAGCGACCACTGTGCTCACCAGCTCCATGAACGATAACCGCTACACCTCGTGCTTCTGGGACTTCAAAATAACGCACGACATCTCCTCCTTACCTAGCTATTTTTATATTCGTACGATAAAATTAGTATAGCTGATTTTAACCTGATTGGGAAAGGAGATGTTCGGATGATTTTACCATACTATGATAAAAAACCGGCTATAGATTCATCTGTTTATGTTGCAAGTAACGCTGTTATTTCTGGAGATGTGGAGATTGGGGAACAATCGAGCGTCTGGTTCCATACTGTCATTCGCGGTGATGTTGCACCGACTCGAATTGGGAAACGAGTCAATATTCAAGATCAGTCCATGCTTCATCAAAGCCCAAACCGTACCCTCGTCATTGAAGATGATGTGACCATTGGTCATCAAGTGATGTTACACAGTGCCATTATCCGTAAAAATGCGTTAATTGGCATGGGGTCCACCATTCTTGATGGAGCCGAAATTGGAGAAGGTGCTTTTATTGGTGCAGGAAGCCTTGTGCCTCCAGGAAAAACAATTCCTCCCCATACGCTTGCATTAGGGCGCCCAGCAAAAGTTGTGCGTGACTTAACAGATGCCGATGAAAAAGAAATGGAGCGCGTGCGCACCGAATATGTGGAGAGAGGTCAATACTACAAAAGCATTGACATGTAAATGACAACACAGAAGGTATGATGATAAAATCAAAGGAAAACGTGCATTCCCATGACAGCTCCTATTGTACCGGAACAAAAATTGTTGCTGATGGCGGCGTCACGATCGGAAATGCTTTATAAGATAAAAGAAGAGCCCGAATTTTTTCCAGGCTCTTCTTTTCTATATTTAAGCTTCTGCTTTTAATGCATCTGCTTTATCTGTTTTTTCCCAAGGAAGTTGAACATCTTCACGACCGAAATGACCGTAAGCAGCAGTTTGCTTATAAATCGGACGACGAAGGTCGAGCATTTTAATAATGCCAGCAGGACGAAGATCAAAGTGCTTTCTCACAAGTGTAACAAGGGTTTCTTCATCCGCTTTTCCAGTTCCAAAAGTATTAATCGAGATGGAAACAGGTTGAGCGACACCAATTGCATACGCAAGCTGAACTTCACAAGATTCTGCAAGACCAGCAGCGACTATGTTTTTCGCTACATAGCGAGCCGCATATGCACCTGAGCGGTCTACTTTTGTTGCATCTTTTCCTGAGAATGCGCCGCCACCGTGACGTGCGTAACCACCATACGTATCAACAATAATTTTTCTTCCTGTTAATCCAGCATCCCCTTGAGGACCGCCGATTACGAAACGACCAGTTGGATTAATAAAGAACTTTGTGTTTTTGTCCATTAGTTCAGCAGGTACAACAGCTTCAATCACGTGCTTCTTGATATCCGCTTGAATTTGCTCAAGCGTAATGTCAGGTGCATGCTGTGTTGAAATGACAACTGTATCGACACGAACAGGCTTATCGTTGTCATCATATTCAATTGTTACCTGCGTCTTACCGTCCGGACGTAAGTAGTCAAGCGTCTCGTTTTTACGTACTTCGCTTAAACGGAATGCTAGTTTATGACTTAATGAAATCGGAAGCGGCATAAGCTCCTTCGTTTCATTTGAAGCAAATCCAAACATTAGCCCTTGGTCACCTGCACCAATTGCTTCAATTTCTTCATCTGTCATTTGCCCTTCTCTTGCTTCTAATGCTTGGTCCACTCCTTGAGCGATATCGGCAGACTGCTCATCAATGGATGTAATAACTGCACAAGTCTCGGCATCAAAGCCGTACTTTGCTCGTGTATAGCCAATCCCTTTAATCGTTTCACGAACGACACTTGGAATATCTACATAGGTGCTTGTCGTAATCTCTCCGGCTACGAGTACCATTCCTGTTGTAACAGATGTTTCACACGCCACACGTGCATTCGGATCTCTCTTTAAAATCTCATCTAGAATCGCATCTGAAATTTGGTCACAAATTTTATCTGGATGACCTTCCGTAACCGATTCTGATGTGAATAAGTGCTTTCCTCTTTTTTCAGACATATTAATTCCTCCTATTCCATACTTTCGCTCGGAATGCATGTTGTATTCTAAAACGAACGATCAGAGCTGACTTTGGTAAGTAGGCTAAAGGCATCTTATGCCCACGGACACACAACCGTAACTTATCCGTATCATTTTTTATCTTCTCTTTATATGTTGTCACATACAAAATGAAAAAACTCTTTTCCACATGAGAAAAGAGCTGACTTGTTTATCGATCGCCTCTTATCTCCCAGAACATAATTGTTCTGCAGGTTAGCACCTTTTCACTAACGTGATGGTTGCTGGGTTTCAAAGGGCCTGTCCCTCCACCTTCTCTTGATAAAAGCGTGATGTTATCTGTTTTAAAAAGCAGTATAACTTTAACTTGTGACGATGAATGCTCGCCATCTTTTTCGAGCTATTTCTACAGCGAGTCTGTAAGAAATTTGTCGTTTTTTCAATGGATTTCGCAGGCACTGTCATAAGTTTGCGCTTTGTTCGTTTTCGCACATTAGCATAACATAATTTCTTCTACTTTGAAAGGATAAAGAAGAGTCTTTGCTTTATCTCTTTTAAGTAGAAATAAAATCGTGTATGATTGATCACTGAAAAAACATTAACTATTCAGAATTAGAGGTGTTTTATGTCTACTAAAACAAAAGCCATTCTATTAATCGTTTTTGGAGTTGCGTTTGGAACGCTCACTTATCTAAGCTTCATGTATCTATTTTTACCAAATATGCTTGGATGAAGTCACCAAAGGAGACACGGGGAGAGTCAAATGACAAGCGAAAGTTTTATGGTATGAATACAATAGCGATATGAGTGAAGTTTTACTCCGGCTATCCCTTCTCTAATTAACCTTATAAAAAACACATATACTGTGATTGCATTTTTTTCAAAACATCTTTCACTTTAGTATGGACTAATAAATATAATGTGTTATACTATTACCACGAACACCGACCATAAAGGAGCCGATTATGAAAATATTAAATGGATCAACACAATTAGAGCAGCTACTTTCAAGTCCTAAGACGGTTCACCAACTTTCTGTTCCCTCTTTAGTTGAGCGAGCGTTAATGAATCAAGAAGGTGAATTAACAGACACTGGCGCGCTTTCTGTACAAACAGGGAAGTATACTGGTCGCTCACCCAAAGATAAATTTATTGTAGATGAGCCAAGTGTTCGTAATACGATTGATTGGGGACCAGTCAATCAACCAATTTCACAAAACACATTTAAAGCGCTTTATGAAAAAGTGTTATACTATTTGCAGCAGAAAGAAGTTCGCTATGCGTCGAATGGCTTTGTTGGCGCAGACCCAAATTATCAATTGCCGATCACATACATTAATGAATTTGCATGGCACCACCTTTTTGCTCGTCAACTTTTTATTCGCGAAGGGCAATCAACAAAAACCAATCAAGAACCATTTACCATTGTCAGTGCGCCAACATTTAAAGCAGACCCTGCTGTTGATGGCACCAATTCTGAAGCGTTTGTCATGATCTCATTTGAAGAACGCGTTGTGTTAATTGGTGGAACCGAATATGCAGGCGAAATGAAAAAATCAATGTTTTCGGTTATGAATTATTTAATGCCTGACGAAAATGTATTGCCGATGCACTGTTCAGCAAATACAAACGAAAATGGTGAAACCGCTCTATTTTTCGGCTTGTCTGGAACAGGAAAAACAACGCTATCTGCCTCTAACCACCGTTCGCTCATTGGAGATGACGAACATGGTTGGACCGAAACTGGAATCTTTAATATTGAAGGCGGTTGCTACGCGAAATGTATTAACCTTTCACAAGAGCAAGAGCCACAAATTTGGAATGCGATTTCATTTGGGTCAGTTCTTGAAAATGTTGCCGTTGAAGAAGGAAAAGCGAATTACGATGATTCTTCATTAACTGAAAATACAAGAGCGGCTTATCCGATTGAAGCCATTCCGAATGCACTAAAACCAAGCGTTGCAGGAAGCCCTACTGCAATCGTCTTTTTAACTGCTGATGCTTTTGGGGTTCTTCCACCAATTAGCAAATTGACAAAAGAACAGGCTATGTACCACTTTTTATCTGGCTATACGAGCAAGCTTGCTGGAACAGAAAGAGGCATTACGCAACCAGAAGCGACATTCTCAACATGTTTTGGAGCGCCTTTCCTTCCAAGAAAACCAGAAACCTATGCTGCAATGCTTGGAGAAAAAATCGAAGCCAACGATGTGGATGTGTTCTTAGTTAATACAGGTTGGACCGGCGGCAGCTACGGTACTGGAAGCAGAATGAAGCTCAGATATACGAGAGCAATGGTTGAAGCGGCTCTTCAAGGCGAGTTGAATCAAGCTGAGACAGAAACAGACCCTATTTTTGATCTTCATATGCCAACTCGTTGCCCTGGTGTTCCTGATGAATTAATGAACCCACGCAACGCTTGGGCAGATAAAGATGCCTATGATCAAACAGCAAAATCATTAGCGAATCAATTTGCAGACAACTTCTCTCGTTTTTCTTCTGCAAAAGAAAGCATCAAGCAAGCTGGCCCAACTCGTACAAACTAAACAGAAAAAAAGCGTACGTGATACCGTTATCACGTACGCTTTTTTTGTTGTTTCATCCAGCTAGCTGCTTTTTTTAAAATATCAGCCTGCTCCATTGGCGGAAAATGATGTCGGTAATCTGGAAAGATCCACGTTTCCACTCGATGTTGGTTTTTATCTGGAATATGATCCAGTAGCTGATACACGTGTTCAGCCGAGACATGTTCATCTTTTTCTCCGTGTATCACAAGAAGCTGCGGCTGAAATTCACTCATACTCTTAAGAGGCGTCCGCTCTTCATAACGCTCTGGATATTTCCAAGGTGTTCCGCCAATCACTCGTTTCATCATCTTTCGTAAGTCCACGCGTTCTTCATACGTAAGCACCATATCTGTTACGCCATTCCAACATGTAACGGAGCGAGATTGCGGACGATAAATCCCTGTCCATAATGCCATAATACCGCCTCGGGAAAAGCCGACAATATGAATGCCTTTCGCCTCATCAACTTGTTCATGCTGCTCCAATAGATCAAATCCGTTAATCGCATCAAAACGATCATTGCCACAAAAATCTTCTCGCCCCTCTCCACCGCGATTTCCGCGATAGTAAGGCGCAAACACAACAAATCCCTCACTTGCCCACTGGATAATTCGTTGTGGTCGAACCATACCAACGGTTTTAATACCACCACGTAAATAAAGTAAGCCAGGTAACGAATGGTGACCGATCGGTTCTGCCATCAAGCCGATCACCTTTAGTCCTTCGCTTATGTACGTCACTTCATACAAATGAATACGTATACTCGGTGAGGGCACTCTTACTTTTTCAATAATCATAAAACCCCCCTCTTAGGCATACACCCTTTTCTCTCGCTATGCATAGTGTAGCAATAAAGTCATTTTCCCATTCGGTCGTTAAAAAAAACATAGAAGGAGTGATAAAACATGAAACGCCTGCTAGCTTTATTCACCATTACCTCTTCTATTGCACTGATGGTTGGCTGTCAAACCAATGATCGTGCTGATAAATTAGAAGTTGCTGAAGTGACCCGTTCTGTTTTTTATGCACCATTATACATTGCCCTTTCAGAAGGCTACTTTGAAGAAGAAAATCTCGAAATTGATTTAACCACGACTTGGGGTGGCGATAAAACAATGACTGCTTTGCTTTCTGATGGAGCAGATATTGCTTTAGTAGGATCGGAAACATCGATTTATGTTGCTGGTCAAGAAGCGACAGATCCCGCAATTAATTTTGCAGCGTTAACCCAAACAGACGGCACATTTCTTGTTGCTCGTGAAGACATCTCATCTTTTGATTGGAGTGATTTAAACGGCACTACGTTTCTAGGGCAAAGAAAAGGTGGGATGCCGCAAATGGTAGGAGAATACGTATTAAAGCAACATGATATTGATCCACAAAATGATTTAACCCTACTTCAAAATGTTGATTTTGGAAATATACCGAGTGCATTTGCTTCAGGCACCGGCGATTATGTACAGTTATTTGAACCACAAGCATCTACATTCGAAAAAGAAGGACTCGGTCACGTTATTGCATCGTTTGGCGCAGAATCTGGAGAAGTCCCTTATACGTCATTTATGGCAAAACGAAGCATGATTGAAAAAGATGAGGATGCGCTCACTCGTTTTTCTAAAGCCATTTATAAAGGGCAGCAGTTTGTTGAAACCGAAGATTCAGCGTTAATTGCAGAATCCATTCATAGCTATTTTGAAGATACAGACGTGGATATTTTAGCAAATGCCATTGACCGCTATAAAGAACAAGGGTCATATGCAACAGATCCGCTTTTATCAGAAGATGCATGGAACACGCTACTTGAGATTATGGATGAAGCTGGTGAACTTCCAGATCACATTCCATTTGAAGAATTAGTCAATACAACCATTGCAACGGAAGCGATGGAATGAAGGAGGCCAACGATGTCAAACGTATCGATTGATTCATTATCGTTAACATACGTCAATGAATCTGGGGCTTTTCCTGCTCTCCAAAATGTTTCACTTTCCATTGAAGAAGGCGAGTTTGTTTCATTTATTGGTCCAAGTGGATGTGGAAAAACAACGCTACTTTCGATCATTGCCGGACTACTTGAACAAACGAGCGGATCGATTTTTACAAAAAACAAAGAATCCATCGGCTATATGCTTCAGCACGATTACCTTTTTCCTTGGCTATCCATTGAAAAAAACATCACCCTAGGTCAACGAATTCAAGGGACTGATAATGAAATCGCGCATCGTAAAGCATTAAAGTGGCTTGAACGCTTTGGCTTAACAGATAAAAAAAACGACCTTCCTCAAGCATTATCTGGGGGAATGAGGCAGCGTGTGGCGCTAATTCGAACGCTCGCTACCGATCCGTCTCTTATGTTGCTTGATGAACCGTTTTCCGCCTTAGATCAACAAACAAAGTTAAAACTTGAAGATCTCGTTTCTGCTACGTTAAAAGCAGAACAAAAAACAGCGATTCTTGTCACCCATGATATTAGTGAAGCCATTGCCATGAGTGATCGAGTCATTCTTTTTTCGCCGCGTCCTGGAAAAGTCGCTCAAATCTTTACTATACCACAGTCTATTCGTGACTGTACGCCGTTTGAAAGTCGTCAGCACAAAGATTTCCAAGACCAGTTCCAATTAATATGGAAGGAGCTGGATCGATTTGAATCCTAATGAACTTCACAACCATTTCTTACTCGCAAAAAAGAAAGAAAAGCGTTTCGTTCGGTTCACGCAAGTAAGCATAATCGTGCTTATTATTGTGGCTTGGGAGCTTGCTTCACGCTTTGCGCTTATTGATCCGTTACTGTTCAGTATGCCTTCTCGAATCGTCACGTTGCTTTATGAGCACATTACCGCAGGAACACTATGGCTGCATGCTTCTGTGACCATGTTTGAAACAATTTTAGGTTTCTTACTTGGTACGGTTATTGGAACACTCTTGGCTACATTACTATGGTGGTCGAAAATTCTTTCGAAAATTTTAGATCCTTTTTTAGTGATTATGAACTCAATGCCTAAAGTAGCGATTGGGCCCATTTTAATTGTAGGAATTGGCCCGAATATGGGTTCCATTATTGCAATGGGCATGCTTGTGTCTGTCATCATTACAACAATGGTTGTTCATACGGCATTTAAAGAAGTGGATCAAAATTATATAAAAGTCCTTCAAACATTTTCAGCTTCAAAGCGACAAATTTTCACGAATGTTATTTATCCTGCTTCCATCCCCGTTATTATCTCAACTCTTAAAATGAATGTGGGGCTAGCATGGGTTGGTGTAATCGTCGGAGAATTTCTCGTCTCCAAGCAAGGATTAGGTTATTTGATTATTTATGGTTTCCAAGTATTTAATTTCAATCTTGTGTTTATGAGTTTATTGGTCATTGCGATACTCGCGACACTCATGTATCTTTTTGTAGAATATATCGAAAAAAAACTTACGAAGTACAGCATATAGCGCCCGATTAGGGCGTTATTTGTCGTGCTAGTCGTTATCAAAGATCGCTTTTTCAATGGTATATTGAATCGCTTGAGGGACAACGTCATCTTTCATAATCGGGCTGAATCGATTGTCAGCTTTCATCCCAATTGGCAGCTCTTCCATCAATTTCGCCCCGTTTGTTTCAAACCCAGGTTCCAATTCTTCAAATGAAGCTACTTTTACAGCATAAATGGATTTTTGGATTGTTTCTTCTGGCATCTCAACTTCGTATTGACCAATATAGACAATTGAACTTGCATGTCCCCCGGTTTCTTCCCTTAATTCACGTTTGACAGTGTCTTCGGGCCCCTCACCTCGTTCTAGTTTCCCTCCTGGAAATTCATACCCTCTTTCTTTATGGTCGGTTAATACCCATGCCGTTTTATAGCGGGCTACAATCAATACATGCTTTGGTGAAGAGGTAAACGGCACTTCATCTCCCAGCACAAGGTTAACTAGATACCCTTTTTGATCTTTAAACGTTCTCATTTAATTCCCTCGCTTTTGTCACAATCTCCTTAAAGTATAGAGCAAAAACGATCGCAGTTCGACTCTTACCATGTACGAACCCCTTTTTTTTGTGGACGAATCCCCCATAATACAAGAATAATGGTTAACAAGACGAGAATCGCATTTCCTGTAAAGGTAAAAAAATGACTTCCTTTCATAAAAATCGCAAATAGCGGTGGACCTGCTGCTACACCAATAAAGCGCGTACTGTTATAAAAAGAAGAAATTGATCCTCGTTGCTCAGCAGGTATCCCTTCTGTTACGAACGCATCTAGGCTTGGAAGGGCCGCTCCTATGCCAATACCTGCCGCAAACAATGCGGTTAACATCATGTAAAGTTCTTTATTAAACGAGATTACAAACACAGCCAATGTTAATAAAGAAAGTCCTGCAACCGTTATCCATTTCATCTTTAGCTGATCTTGCCCAATCCCTTTTCCAGCTGCATATGACGTTAAACAAAGCGCCAACAGCGGAAATGCAAGAATGACCCCTTTTCTCACGCCGTGAATTTGGTGGCTATCTTCAAGGAACGTGGATAAATAAAACAAAATCCCAAATAAAATGTACATAAGTACCCCACCTGTAACAAAAACCGTATACAGCCAACGACCTTCACGCTTAAAAATTTGTTTCACCTGTTTAATAAACTGCTTGAATTTTTTCGGCTTCTTTGTTTTCGGAGGCGTTTGAATAAAAAAACAAATCATGATAATGGAAATCGCACAAAAAATAGGAAACGCAAAAAATGGCATAAACCATACGATCGAAGCTAGCAGCGCGCCAAATATAGGACTTAGTACTTTTCCAAATGTATTAGATGTTTCAATTAACCCTAAGCCTTCACTGATTTCTTGTTTTTCTTTAAATAAGTCACCTACAAATGGCATGACAATTGGCGCTGCTCCGGCTGCACCAATCCCTTGTAATAGGCGACCAATAAAAATAACCCAATATGCTTGATCGATTTTCCAGGCAGCCAATCCTGCCACCAAACCACCAATACCTGCAAGAATTAAGCTTGGGATAATTACTTGTTTTCGTCCAATATGATCCGATAAATAGCCTGCAATTGGAATAAAAATAATTGCAACAACCGAATAAGCGGTAATTAATAAACTAACCATAAATGAACTTACTTGTAGCTCGCTACCTATTGTCGGTAAGACTGGGATTAACATTGAATTCCCTAATGTCATCACAAGAGGAACGGAGGACAGAGAGAGTAATCCCCACATTTTCTTTGAATTTTCCACGTTGTTGTTAAGCCCCTTTACTTACATCAGATACATGTAGTATGAGCAAACAAAAACAACGTATACACACGTAAAAAGGCAGATATCCCTCAAGATAACCTGCCTGCTTTTTTAATAAAGATGGTATTTTTCACTTTTCTTTAGTTGATCGTATACTTCTGCAATCGTCTTATCGGAGTACGCATCAAGCTTTTCCACTCTACTTTTGTATTCTAAAAGCAACGACTCACGCTGAATGCCTTCCTCAAGAAGATCTTCAAAAACATCTTCCAATACATCATCGCGACCTGAAACAATCTGGCCTTTTAAAATAATACTTTTGTTTTCTTTTAAGTCAGTGATTGATTCAATCGACGTAATCATAACAGCTGGATGGTTGTCTTTACTTGTAATGACAACACTAACAAGAATGTGACGCTCGCCTTCTTGTTCACGTTCAAACAATCGTGCATCATCTTTTGAAATAACCGCATCGATAAACCACGTATGCTCTTCATTTTCCATGTTTATAATGAGACCTTCATGAAGCGGAATTGGTTCTTGCTTCACATTTCCCTGTTGCCCATCAATCACTTGCATCGCATATAGTTTGAATGTCTTCATGAGCGCCCCCTCTCTCCATTAAGAGCTTTTATTGTACACGTGTTGAAAATGGCTTGACACAACCCACTTTAAAAGCTCATGTTCTTTCGTTTCCAGCTCTCTTCCAAGCTTTTCTTTACATTCCTTTTCAAGATCGTCAAACAAACAATTAGAAGGGTTGCTCATTCCGTTTACCGACTCCTCTTCACTCATTCGTTCTATATTCTTGTCCAAACATGTAATTCGATAAAACTTAGCGCGTTCCTGCTTAAAAGTGCTTTTGTTTATAGGCTGCATGTAGTTGATCGAGAGCTTTCATCAACGTTTCTCTAGATGTAGCTAAATTCATTCGTTCAAAATGCTCCCCTTCATCACCAAAAATCGGACCGTGATTAAAAGCCAATTTCGCATCTTCTAGGAGCCATTTTTTTCGTTCTTCTGCCGTTAAACCAATTCCCTCAAAATCAATCCATAGTAAGTACGTCCCTTGAGGTTTCATTGGTTTAATTTTTGGCATATGCGTACTTAAATAGTCTTCAACAAGTTTATAGTTGTCTTGAATGTAAGCCATTAATTCTTTCAACCATGGCAAACCGTGATCATATGCTGCTTTTGTCGCCACTTGTGAAAACATGTTAGCCCCGACAAATGTGCTTGCCAGCGTTTGTCGGTAACGAAGACGCAATGTCGCATCTTTGATCACAACATACGCTCCCTGAACACCAGCTAAATTAAACGTTTTCGTCGGTGCCAAAGCCGTGAAGACACGATTTTCAAACGATTCATTCACACGTGCGAACGGGATGTGGCGATAGCCATCAAACAACAAATCTGCATGAATTTCATCAGAAATCACATAAAGGTTATGTTTCTCGCAAATCTCCGCAAGCTTAGAAAGTTCTTCCTCAGACCATACACGGCCACCTGGATTGTGTGGATGGCATAGAATAAGCATTTTCGTCTTATCTGTAATGACCGATTCAAGCCCATCAAAATCCATTTTATAGTGCTCATTTTCAAGAAGCAGCGGATTTTTAACGACTTTGCGACGATTTTTTTCGATCACATCGTAAAAAGGATAATAAACAGGGGTTTGTATAATAATTTCGTCTTCTTCTTCAGTAAATGTACGAATGAGATTACTTATTGCCGGTACCACACCTGTGACATGAACAATATCGTCTTCACGAATCGCCCATTTATATTGTGTTGATAGCCAGTTGACAATGGATTGATTCACATCAGGAGAAGGTGCTGCATATCCGTATATTCCGTGTTCAACTTTATCTTTTAATGCATCAATAACAGGTTGCGGCGCTTTGAAGTCCATATCTGCTACCCATAATGGTAGAAGACCTTCTTGTCCAAAGCGTTCTTTTGCACCGTCCCATTTCATTGAATCGGTACCAATTCGGTTCATTGCTTCATCAAAATAACTCATCATCTTGCTGCTAACGCAGACTCCCTCCCACTCACTCTTTTTATACCTATAGTGTAACATAAACTCCAAAAAGGTTTGTTGTCCAGGCTTCAGAAAAAATGATACACTATCAAAGTCGTTTAGAAAAATAGAAAGGAGTGATGATGCATGCGCGGCTCATTCCTATGCGTTGAAGGTGTCATTGGCGTCGGAAAAACTACTCTTATGAAAAAACTAGCAGCTCATTTTAAGACAGAGCGATTATTTGAAATCATTACTGAAAATCCTTATTTAGAAAAATTTTATGATGACATGGACGCTTGGAGCTTCCAAACGGAAATGTTTTTTCTCTGTAACCGGGTTAAACAATTAGAAGATACGAGTACGCTTTTAGACCAAGGTCAAACGGTCATAGCTGACTATTATATAGGCAAGAATTTGATCTTTGCGCACCAAACGCTACACGAAGAAAAATACAATCAATACAAACGTATTTATGATATCTTAATCGAACCACTACCAAAGCCAGAAGCCATTATTTATCTTAAAGCGGATTTCAATACGATTATGGATCGCATCAAAGTAAGAGGTCGCTCTTTCGAACAAAATATGGATCACACGTATATAAAAAACTTAATGAACGATTATGAACAGGCGATGTCGGCCATAAAAGACATCATTCCGGTTATTACAATCGATACATCCCATTTAGATTTTGTTACAGATCAAGACGATTTTGAAGCAATCGTTGAGCAGATTACAACGAACTTTGGTACACGAAAGGAAAATGACCATGCCTAATATTCCAAAAAACGCCATTATCACAGTAGCAGGTACCGTCGGCGTTGGCAAAACAACAATGACAAAAAAGCTGGCGGAAACCCTTCAATTCAAAACATCTTTTGAAAAAGTGGACAATAACCCGTATTTAGATAAATTTTACGCGGATTTTGAACGTTGGAGTTTTCATCTGCAAATTTATTTTCTCGCAGAACGATTTAAAGAACAAAAAGCAATGGTCGAGGCAGGCGGCGGCTATGTGCAAGATCGTTCCATTTATGAAGATACAGGCATTTTCGCAAAGATGCATGCAGATAAAGGAACGATGACTAAAGTTGATTATGAAACGTATACAAGCTTGTTTGATGCTATGGTGATGAACCCTTATTTCCCTACTCCAGATGTATTAATTTATTTAGATGGTGATCTAGATGCAATCATCAACCGCATTCATCATCGCGGACGAGAAATGGAAAAGCAGACATCTACTACCTATTGGGAAGAAATGCATGGACGATACCACGACTGGATTGAATCCTTTACGGCTTGCCCTGTATTAAAACTTAATATCCAAGACTACGATTTAGTCAATGATGACACATGTATGGACGAGATTATTAAAAAACTAAAACAGTATTTTTAATCCTTAAACAGGAACGAAAAAGCACCCTCCAAAGTAGACACGTAAAAAGTGAATACGATCGAGGGTGTTTTGTTTTCACCGAATTATTTTAAATAATAATCGCCTACTTGAATTTTTCGCTTCGTACTATCGACTTCATCTAAATGGATTGTTCCATTCTTTTTCTCAGGAATGTGTGGCGTCATTAACAACCAGTAGACATCGTCCCATTTCTCTCTTTTTATCAGCTTCGTCATTTCTTCTATATCAGCTCGAAGCAGAAAATAAACGTCCGTCGCGGCTGCTAATTTCCAACAAGAATCTGTCACCTGTTCCGCAGTGGTGACAACCACCGCTTTATCTGCGAGATAATACGCTTTTGACGCGTAGGTCTCTTGAACGCTACTGAGACCAAGAGTTGCACCATAACGCTTTAACTGGATTACTGATTTTTGACCATCTTCATCGGTTACAAGTAGATCCGCTCCATAGTCCCTACTTTTTTTCGTTTGATAAGTGGCACATCCACTTGCGGCATACACAACAGCCATATAATCTTCAAATGCATGACCATCCATTCGATCAATATGTCGAATAGTAATTTTGCTTACATCGGTTTGCGATCGAACTAGATATGTTCGCCATAACCAACCGATCACAACAACGAATAGGATAAAAATAATACTAATTAAAGCGATAGTTCCTTCCATTTTCTTCGATCCTTTACATTCATCTCTATCGAAGCATACACAATTCTATCGCTCACGTCCATGGCTGACGGTTCTGGAAGTTTTAAAAAAGAGGAATGACTGGAGTTGTCATTCCTCTAAATGCCTGAATTTACTGCTCGTAAGCTTCGTTAATCTCATCAACAATGATTTTGACAGATTCAAGTCCACTACCACTTAAGTACCAAACTTCACTATTAAGTTGATAAATATTGTCATTTTCATAAGCTGGTGTACGTTGTACTTCTTCATTTGCTAATACATCGTCAGCTGTTGCTGAGTTTCCAATTGACGCACCACGATCGATCGCGAAGATATAGTCAGGATCCGTTACAGAGAAATACTCATTTGAAATATTTTGTCCGTGTCCTTCAGCAGGAATATCTTCATCTGCTGCCGGAATACCTAGTACATCGTGGACAATACCGAAACGAGAGCCGATTCCGTAAGCACTTGCTGAACCTTCATCAATGGAAACAATAAGCGCATTTGCTTCAGATTCATCCGCACGTGCTTGTACATCTTCAATCACGCTGTTAATATCGGCTAATTGACTATCGACTTCTTCAGAAGCATCAAAAATCTCGCCTAACACGTTCATATTACTTTCAAATGTCTCCATGAAGTTTTGATTATCAACTTGTAAAAAGACAGTAGGTGCAATTTCACTTAACTCTTCATAGTTTTCAGATGCACGTCCAGAAATAAAGATTACATCTGGCTCCATCTCATAAATTAATTCAAAGTCTGGTTCAAACAATGATCCTACGTTTTCAACGCTATCGTCATTTTCTAATTCTTGCAAATATTCAGGAACATTACTACCCATTGGAATTCCAGAAATATCTCCACCAATCGCTCTGATTGAGTCTGTAACACCGTGGTCAAATGAAACCACTTTCTCTGGATTAAGGGGTACTTCTACCATATCCCCGTTCATTGTCTCTACTTCAACTGTTTGTTGTTCTTCTGTATCGCTACCTTCACCTGAAGATGCGTCATTAGAGTTCTCTTCGCTATCTCCATTTCCACATGCTGCTAAAAATAATGCTGCTCCTGCTGTCATAAACCACTTGCTAGATGTTTTCATTTATATAATCCTCCTAAAATGTTGGTTGACCCCGTTTTAAATGACGCCTTATGTATGCGTTGCTTCTCAGCTCACCTCCTTTCCATACAGTTATTAGGTTAATTAAAGTACACACAAATTTTGTTACAGTTCACTTCTTGAATGGCAATCTCCATATCATAAATATTTCGCAGTGTGTCTGGGTTAATAATATCGTGGCAATGTCCTTCTTCAATTATCTCACCATGTTTCATTGCGACAATATTATCTGAATAACACGATGCAAAATTAATATCGTGCACAACAATGAGAATCGTCTTGTTTCGTTCATCCACTAACCGACGCAATGTTTTCATAATGGAAACAGAGTGCTTCATATCTAAGTTGTTCAATGGCTCATCGAGTATAATATAATCCGTATCTTGAGCGAGAACCATCGCGATATAAGCGCGTTGACGCTGTCCACCACTTAATTGATCCAAATATTTGTCTTGGATCTCTCTCAGTGACATAAAATCAATGGCATCTTCCACAAACGACCAGTCTTCTTTCGTAAGCCGATTTTGTGAGTAAGGAAAACGTCCAAAGCTGACGAGTTCACGAATCGTTAGTCGGATATTAATATTGTTTGCCTGTTTCAAAATGGATATTTTTTTCGCTAAATCTTTACTCTTATAGGAATCAATTTCCTTCCCATCAATCAATACTTCTCCGCCATCTTTTTTGGCAATTCGGCTCATTAATGAAATGAGTGTACTTTTTCCGGCCCCGTTCGGCCCAATGAATGACGTAATTGTTCCTTTTTTCACATCAACACTTACATCATTCAATACTTGTTTTCCGTCGAAAAATTTATTTACCCCTTTTACTTGTATCGCTACCGGTAACGTTTTCCGATCAATCCGTATCTCTCGATCAACTAATGCTGTTGTCATGTCGTTTTCGTCCCCCTTAATAATAAGTAAATGAAGTAAATACCACCGACAAAATTAATAAATACGCTAAGTGGTGCAGAGTAAGAAAAGACTCTCTCTACTAACAAGGTTCCACCTATAAGGGCAATAATGCTTACAAGTGCACTTACCGCTGCCATATGCGTATGTCGATAAGTCGGCAACATCTCTCTGGCAACGTTTACAACGAGTAATCCCAGAAATAAGATCGGACCTACAAGCGCCGTCGAGATTGAAACAAAAATCGCAATCATAATTAAAAACTTTCGAATCGCTTTATCATACGGGACACCTAAATTAATGGCTTGATCTCTACCGAGTGAAATCGCATCTAAATACTTTAAGTAAGGCCATATGTATAAAATGGTTAGCACAATTAAAAGCATTGAGATCCATAATAGATCCACATGGATATTGCTAAAACTTGCAAACATTCGATTTTGAATGGTTAAGAAATCATTTGGATCAATAACGACCTGCATAAAGGTCGATAAACTCGAAAACAATGTTCCGAAAACAATTCCTACAAGGAGCAAAAAGTATAAATTTTGTTGCTCACGTCTAAACAACATGACGTAAAGTAAAAGCGCAAACAATACCATAAATACAATGGATAACCCATAATTGACATAGCGGCTAACTGCTACAATCCCTGCTGTTCCAAAAATAAAAACGAGCACAGTCTGGATTAACACGTAAAGTGAATCCAATCCAATAATACTTGGCGTTAAAATTCGGTTGTTCGTAATCGTTTGAAATACGAGCGTTGAAAACGCAATGACGGCACCGACAATGATAATGGCTAAGACGCTTCTCGCTCTTCTAGGTAATGCATAATCCCACACACCAGGTGAAATACCAGCGAATAAGAACGTTAAAATTAAGACAATTGCGCCTGTGCCGAAGCCAATGTATATCCATTTAGCTTGCATGTTTTGGCCTCCTTAAGAGCAGATAAAGGAAAATTGCGCTCCCAATGACGCCAACCATTAAGCCAATTGGAATCTCGTAAGGATAGATAAGGATTCGACCTAAAATATCGCAGGCAAGTAAGAAAATGGCTCCAAATAATGCTGTGTGCGGTAAACTATTTTTCAAATTATCTCCACGCATGATTGAAACAATATTTGGTATGATGAGTCCTAAAAATGGAACAGAACCAATTGTTACAACAACTGTTGCGGTTACCATCGCCACAATTAATAAACCGATGTTCATAATGCGATTGTAGTTCATCCCTAGATTTGTCGAGAAATCTTTTCCTAAGCCTGCAACCGTAAAGCGGTTTGCAAAAAGAAACGCGATGAATACTAAGGGTATACCTATGTAAAGAAGTTCATAATTTCCTCTTATGATTAAAGCAAAGTTTCCTTGCATCCAAGAGGAGAGGGATTGAATTAAATCATTTTGGTATGCAATAAACGTCGTAATAGAATTCACAACACTTCCAAGCATTAAACCAACTAGTGGGACAAAGATGACATTTTTAAAGCGAATACGCTCTAAAATTTTCATAAATAAAAGCGTTCCACCTAAAGCAAAAGCAAAGGCAACGAGCATACGCTCCATCGTGCTTGCTGATGAAAAAACGAGCATCGCAACTAAAATGCCTAAACGCGCCCAGTCCATCGTTCCTGCTGTCGTTGGCGAGACAAATTTATTTTGCGTTAGTTGCTGCATAATTAACCCGCACACACTTAAACTAACGCCTACAATGAGAATGCTCAAAAGTCTTGGCACTCGATTAATTAATATAGTCTGGACTTCTTCATCCGTTAAACGAAAAAGATCAAGTGGTGAAATTTCATGGGCACCAATAAAAAGTGAACTAATCGATAACACAATGAGAATCGGCAATAAAATCTTTATTTTCATTCTTTTTGTACATGATTAAACCATGTATTTGCCTCCTTCTCTTCCAATAATGATACTCATTATCAATTACAATTCTCATTCTACCACTTACTGAGAAAGAGTCAAGAGTAAATGAGAAAGAATATCACTATCAGTTAAAATAAATTGAATTCATCAATCGCTCCATATTAAAAAAACAAATTCGTGCTTAAAACAACGAAGGGCTCAGTAGTAGGTATTGGTCAAACTAACGCACAAAAAACCGTCTAAGGCTTCCACTTTATGAAGTGTCTGCGTTAGACGGGTTCTTTTTACGTTGCCTTTTTGGAATTCTTTCTTCATGCTCGTCGTTTGTATAATAGCCAATAAAAAAACGTTAAAATGGCTCCGCTAAGAAAGAAGCCGCCAAGAACATCCGTTGGGTAGTGAACGCCTAGAAACAGTCTTGAAACACCCATAAGTAAAATCATCACAGTCGAGAAAATCACTATAACGATTCGAGTCGGTCGATGATCGGTTCTTCGCCAAATGAGAAACGCTAGTACGCTATAAAAAGAAGCCGCTCCCATCGTGTGACCACTTGGAAAGCTATACGAGGATAGATCAACCATCATAAAATCCTCGGGGCGTATACGGGCAATGCTAAACTTAGCAACTGTATTTAGTATGCCTGTCATACTCATGACGATCGCCGTGTAGAAAATATCGACCCACGATGAGCGTGTAAGCAACAAAATGACAATAACTGCTATTGTGAGAATCACAACAACATTTGTGGAACCAATAAATGCAAATCCATTCATGATTGTATAAACAATATCAGTACGAATGTCTTGAAACCATGCTAACACCGTATAGTCAATAGACGTGACCACATTCGTACGAAAAGACAAAAAGATACTAAGAAATAATACGAGAAAAACAGTACTTGTGAGAAGAGGGAATTTTCGAATCGTTTTCACAACAGACTCCTTACATGTTATTTGCGTGGCATACAAACTAAACCTTTCAACACGTACTTATACCCTTTTTGTCGTTTCTTATCACATCTCAACTAAAATTGAAATAATTCCCAAGAAGCGGTTTCGTTTTTTACTTTGGTGGAATAATAAAAGCGGGAGTGATCATAATGCCAGAAGATCAAACAAATACGATTGACCAACTAATTGATGAACTTATAAAACGAGGAATTTATAAATTAAATGATCGACACTTATTCGAACTAAGCGAAGAAGAGATAAAAGGTTTTTATTCTGACCACATAAAAGAGTAGCTTAATTAGTAAGCTACTCTTTTATTGCTTGCGGCCCTAAAAAAGGCTCAAACCAATGACTTGCATACACAGATACAATACCGAAAACGGTTGCCCAAATTAATACACCTATGACTGTCCAAAAGATGGCTAACCCTTTTGGCACACCAAGAGCAACCGCTGTTGCCGCAGACAAATGACTGCTTAATAGAAAAGAACCTATAATTCCTACACCTGGCATTCCATATTTCTCTAAATATTTTTGCGTCTTTTCTTTTCTTCGATTTGGTTTATTCTCTTCGGTATCTTTTTTACGTCGAAGTATAAGTGCTCGAATCTTCTCACCTAATAATACAATCCCAATAACCCCTAAAGTATTACCAATAATTGCCACAATCACAACTGGTACAACAGGCTCCCCCATCAAAATGACGCCAACCGGAACGGCTAACATATATTCTACAAGTGGAATAATGGCTCCAATAAACAGAACAAGCATATACGAAAAATCAACGTCCATCATTCAATCCTCCTTTCCCGGGAAATCATTTCTTGCTCATTCAATTAACAGTAAAAAAAAGCACGCCGACGATCGTTTTTCACCATACCTGTAGCAGAGTGATAGCTTATTACTAAGTCTGCTTAGTTATTAGGAACACTTCTACCTTTAAGCGAATAGGATTCCTATGGTGTTGTCGTCAAACGTGCTTGTTACAGTAAGTTTACATACATGCTCGTCTCTTGCAAAAATGGTTTAGAAACTAATGACTCGAAAGCCCATTAGTACAACCACTAGCACAAGTACAAGAACAATGAAAAGCGATCCAAGACTATTTTCATTACGTTTCGCCTTACCTGCAGCCATTTCCATAAAGCCAATGACGAGAATCGCTAATAGGCCTTTAACGACATAGAAAAGTTCAAAGTTAAGCGCAATTAACATCCCTATGCCCGAAACAAGCATGAACAGGTAAAATAGCCTTGTAATCATATGTAGGATTGTCGCTGCTTTCATCTTTCTACTTCTATATAAGATAAAAGCTACGATAAATAAGATAACAAGAAAAGCCCATGAGCCTTCATGTGTTCCGCGGAAAATATTATAATACTCAGTAAAAAAATCCATCTTTTTTCATCCTCCTTCCCAAAATTTCTCTCCTCTCAGTATAACTTGTCCTTTTACGAAATGCGAACGTTATGAAGTCGTGTAGTGATTTAACCCTTGTTTTAACTTCATATAACGAATGAGCATAGCAATTCTCCATGGTAGAAGCATGGCAAACGCTAAAATAAAGAACATTCCAGATATTTCCGCCGGATTAATGTCTTGTCCAACTAACAATCGCAGGATAATGCGCACAACGAGCAAACCGACAAGAATGTATGCGAACGCTTTAGAACGCTTCAAATAGATTTCTCCATCACGAACCTCAAATTTAGACGTGTAGATTAAAATAAGCGAAAACAACAAACCTGCGACAATGGCTTCCATTACATAAAAAAACGGCGGTCTCGTCGGCTCATATAAAAACATTAACGCACCTGTGGACATCGCTAATGGAGGAATAATAATTAACTTTGCAGATGTTGGTCGCTTGGAAGCTCTCATACGAATGACAAGAGCAGCACTCCCCATAAACAAGGCAATAAGAATAGGGATAACGATTACAATCCAACTTGTTTCTTCCATAAAAATCACCCTAACATGATCCTTCTTTTTTATATGTATAGATGAAAAGGTGCCTTGTTCATAATCACAAGGCACCTCTCAACATTAAAACAATGGCGCTAACATCGAATAGCCAATTATAACAGCAAATAAAAGAACAAGATGATTTAAAGAGAAGACAAACATAAGTGTTGCCCATTTCTTTGGTTCCATTCGCTTATGACCAACAACACTTAGAACGAGCCAAGCCGTTGCCAATAGAAAGGCAACGATTGTAATAATCCAGCTAACTGACATAAATAAAAAGCTTGCTGCAATTAACGCAACTAAGTAAACATTTGTTTGAATGTACGTGCGTTTAAATCCTTTTACAACAGGTAACATCGGCACGCTCGCTGCCTTATACTCATCGTGTCTTCGAATGGCAATCGCATAAAAATGCGGCATTTGCCAAATGACCATAACCACAAAAAGGCCTAAAATAGCAGGATGATACAATTCTGGTGAGACCGCTGCCCAACCGATTAAAGGAGGTATCGCTCCACTAATACTACCGATTTCTGTATTGTAGATGGTTCGTCTTTTTGACCACATTGTATAAGGAACAACATATAAGAAAAGACCTAAAAATCCAAACAAAGCAGCCATCGGTGTCGCAAGTAACAATAATAGAATTCCAAGTAACGACAAGGAAATTCCTAGAATAAGTGCATTTAACGGCTGCATTCTACCTGTTACGGTTGGTCTATTTTTTGTCCGATCCATAATGGCATCAATATCTCGATCATACAAGTTATTAAAAGCACCTGCAGCTCCAATAACAAATGTAGAACCAATAACAGCAAAAAGAATTTCCGGAAAACGCTCATTTATAGACGTACCACTTAGATAAAGAGCTAAACTTAGCCCAGCAACCATTGCCAATAAGTTTGATTTAATAATCCCTGTCTTTAATGTTTCTGATAATACTTGTGAGAATGCCTGCTTAGGCACAGCAAGAGAGGGTTTCTTTTCTATTTTTATCGACCGCAATCCTCTCTTCCCCCCCATCTGTTAGTATAATTCGTTAATGAATAGCTATAGTTTATCATAAAGTGTGAGCGTGAAAAGCATCTGACAAATCTGTCGTCTCCTTGTCAAGAAGTTATGGCTAAATCTTGAACAACACTTGTCCTGTTCACATCTCTTCTATTATACGCTTTTTAATGCGTAATGCAAAGTATATCAGCAACAAATCTGATTTTTTGTCATTCTGAACAATGCTTGACTTAACCTTTCCCTAGTGATCGTGATATGATACGATTGATCGTAATTTTGTATAAAAGGAGTCAAATTTCATGTCGAACCTATTAATCTTTGGTCACAAAAATCCAGATACGGATACAATTTGTTCTGCGATTGCCTATGCAGACTTAAAAACACAGCTTGGTTTTCAAGTCGAGGCTGTTCGGTTAGGTGATGTAAGCGGGGAAACGGCTCACGCATTAGAAACATTTGGCGTTGAAGCACCTCGTTATATTGAATCTGCTTCAAACGAAACAAACGACGTTATTTTAGTCGACCATAACGAGCGTCAACAAAGTGTGGACGATATTGATGATGTTCATGTACGTGAAGTCATTGACCATCACCGTATCGCAAATTTCGAAACAGCCGATCCTGTTTATTATCGTGCAGAACCTGTTGGTTGTACCGCAACGATCATTTATAAAATTTATCAAGAAAAGAACGTAAAAATCCCTAAACAAATTGCGGGTCTTATGCTTTCTGCTATTATTTCTGATTCTTTACTTTTCAAATCACCTACATGTACTGATGAAGATATTGCGGTAGCGAAAGAACTTGAACAACTAGCTGATATTGATGCCCAAACATACGGACTCGCCATGTTAAAAGCAGGTGCAGATGTTTCAAGCAAAACATCAAAAGAACTATTGTCAATTGATGCAAAAGAATTCTCAATGAACGATTATGCAGTGGAAATTGCTCAAGTCAACACCGTAGACATTACCGATATTTTGTCTAGAAAGAGCGAACTTGAGAAAGAGATCCAAGCCGTCATTGATTCCAAACAATTGGACTTGTATGTTTTAATCATCACGGACATTCTTGAAAACAACTCCACCGCCGTGACAATGGGTAAAGAAGTGGCGGTTTTTGAACAAGCGTTCCAAACGACACTCGATCAACATGTCGCTCCATTGCCTGGTGTTGTTTCAAGAAAAAAACAAGTGGTTCCCCCATTAACAGAAAGCTTCATGCAAAAATAAGAGCAGGCATCGCCTGCTCTTATTTTGTCTCTCCTCAACGCTCTTGTTCCGCTTTTGGAACCCGATCTCGATAAAATTCATACTCCCCTGTATGTTCAATAGTCGGGTGAACCGTAATTGTACGAAGCGAGTCCTCTCTTAATTGAAAAGTGTCTTCAACTTGTTTATATGCGCGCACGTGACTCCGGTATAAATGATTTTCAAGGCTATAGACATCCTTGCCATGCTCTAAACCAAGCATATACGTATCCCTAATTTGTTTTTCCACTTTTTCTTTCATAAGGTCAAGAATTTCATCTACAGTTCGAGACGCACCTAGGGTTTCATCAGGTGGAAAATCTAAAAGCGATGCATTAATGTCCACACTGACATCAAAATACACGTTGCCATCAACTACTTCTGAGCGAATGATACTTTTCGGACGAATAATATTTAAAGCCGCTATCGTTTTTCCCTCATCATAAAGCTGAAGAGGCGTATTAACCGTATGATAATCAAGCCACCGTAGCCCTGATAGCTGATAGTCATCAAAGATTTTCGGGCTTTTTCCGCCCTTTAATAAAACTGCTCCATTTGCATGTAAGGCATCTTTTTTCTTGCCCGTATTATCTTCTAATTCTTTTTCATTAATATCAATCTTTGGCAGCGTCGCCGAACGACCTTTCTCTGCATACGCTCGCATTAACTGATGTAAAGACATTGGTCGAATAATAGAGCGCTCTTTGTAAACAGAGTCTGGATTAAACAAAATGGTATGCACTGTATCGCCATACATATTTGTGACAAGTAAAATATCTTCTAGTTTTTCACTTGTCGCGAATACCCAAGGTGTTGTGCGAATCTGTTGAAACCGATACAGCCCTTCATTTATTTCCACAATCGATTCATGTTCCAACGCATTCATTCCGTACACAATCACCATCACATGCCCCCAGTGAAGCGTTTGGTTTGATTTAGAGTTGAAATTTTCGAGAGCCATTAGTATCGTGTTCCCCCGTGATACCGCGACCCATGCCCCAGATTCAGCTTCTTGTCTTCCTTCTTGACTTACAGACAATTGCCCGAAATTAATAGACTCTCCGTATACAATATATTCAGCTGATTCTTCGTCATAATCAATTCCAAGTGCCGTGATGTACTGGATATCTTGCAAATCAATAGCATCCCAACAGCCACTTAACGTGATCATAGTTAAAAAAACGAGAAAGAAACATTTCTTCAACGAGATCGCCTCCTCGTTGAATCCACGGTTTTTAATGTCGTTGGTCTCCGTTTACGCCACTCCCATGGCTTGACCATAACAGCAGACAGAAAATCTTTTTTATTAAACGGTGATAACGGCGACAAATACGGAAGGCTAAATGATTCTAAACTTGCTAAGTACACAATGATGGAGATGACCCCAATGCAAAACCCAAACATTCCTAAAAAAGCGGAGAGGATTAAAATATACACGCGAATGATGGAAACCGTTCCTGATAAAACTTGACTTGTAATGGCAAAGGTTGATACGACCGTTAATCCAACTACTACAAGCATCGTTGGTGATGTAAGACCTGCTCGAATGGCCGCATCCCCAATAATCAAACCTCCAACTACTGCTAAGGTTTGGCCAACAGATTTTGGCAGTGTTGTTCCAGCTTCCCTAAACAACTCAAACAACACAATCATTAAGAAAATCTCTAATGTTGACGACAAAGGCAAACCAAGCCGAGATACATAAATGGTTGCTAAGAATGGAAGCGGCAGTTGATCGACATGAAATGAATTTAACGCAATCCATAATCCCGGTAAAAAAAGAGCGAGTAGTAGTCCAGTTATCCGTAAAAGCCGCTGGAATGAAACAAAAAGAAACGAATTGTGCAAGTCTTCTGCTGTTTTTAACACGAACATGAGGTTAACTGGTGCAATAACTGCTCCAGGTGACCCATCGACTAAAACGGCAAACCGGCCATTCTCTAAACAAGCTGAAACAAAATCAGGTCGACTTGAAAAAACAGTTAGCGGAAAAAATGTAAATTTTGTATTTGTTAATCGTTCTTCGATTTCTGCTAAACTTAATACGGAATCTGTATCAATCGCTTCGATTTGCTGCCGTACATCTTTCAATACTTCTTCACGAGCAATATCCTTCATGTAAAGTAGAGAAAGCTGTACTTGCCCTCTTTTACCAACGGTATAGGATTCATTTACCAATGCGCTTGTGCGAAGTCGTTTTCGAACGAGCGCGATGTTCTCTTCTACATCTTCTGTAAATCCATCTCGTGGACCACGGAATGAGATTTCCGTATTTGATTCCTCAGGTTGTCTTTTAGGGAAATGTGGTAGTTCAAGCTTCACTAATGTATCGTCATGTTGATCAAACACGAACACATAGCCTGAAAACACGTCTTTTATCGTTTCTTCTGAAGTTTCAGCGTTCACAAAATTAGCCTGAAGATGATGCACCACGGATTGTCGTTGTAAGAAACCATCTCCAGTTTGAATAAACAATGAATAAATAGCTGGAATGACTTTTTCTTTTAGCGTTTTTACATCCACAATCGAATGACAGTAAATGAGTTCGACTGCATAAACTGGGTCTTCTTGAAGAACGATGCGCTCAATGTTGATGTCATCACTAACCGCTAATTCTTTTTTAAGCGATTGTATGAACGCTTTAGAAGGATGCGCCATTTTGATCCCTCCTTTTCTTAGGTGTTTTCACTTTTTTGAAGCTTACTAGCCACAGCCAAGCGATCACAATCAAGGCAAAGACAAACGAAAACGGCATGTAAAATCGACTTAAGTAAATCGTGAAAACGGGCTCATTAAAAGGAAGAAACAACGTTAACCATAGTAAGAAGCATAGAGTCATGATCGTTAAAAATCGTGCTTTCGGTGTTTGCTTACCTAATAAATCTGCCACAACGTATAGACCAACTGCTTGTCGAGTGAAAGCCCCAGCTACCCACTGAAAAATCGAGAAAAAATCTAACCGGGTTAAATATTTTCCCAACTCTAAAATTCTCCATTGCGAGAAAGCAGGATATTTCATTCGTTGCGCTTCTTCAATTCCAAAAATTGTGATGGCACCAACTAGTGGACCTAGGGCAAGACCAAATAAAAGAAAAGCTAGCACGTATAAATGCGATTTCTTCAACTTGGTTCGTGAACGGTGTTGAAGAAACAAGATAAAAACAATTTCTGCAAACCCACATATGGCAAAAAAAGAACTTATCCACATGGCATTCGCACCATTTTCGAAAACAGGCAGTAATAAGGTATAATCTTTTTCTTTTATATTGCCAATCCCAACTAAAAATCCAAATGACACAACGATTGGAAGTAAGATCCCTGCTGTAAAGGCTATGGTGCGAATTCCATAATACGCAGCTAACCCGCAAAGCAATAAATATGGAAGAGCTAACACAGGATTCGGCGTTAATTTTAAATATGTATTTGTTGTCCAACTAATGGTTGAAAATAACGTAACGTAACCATAAACTGTAAAATAAATAAACATGAAGGATGCGAATAAAAAAGTACTCACTTTAGACGAACGAGCACTTATAAAATCTACGATATGCTCTTGTTTTGTTCGCTTACTTATAAATACAATGAGTGGCACCCAGATAAGAAGAAAAACCGATGCTACCAAGACCCCAATCCATGAGTCTTTCTCACCGAATTGCAAAAGAATTGGCATCATAATGACATGATTCATTAATCCACTCGATAGTAAAATTAACGGAAATAGTTGCAACATCGTTACGGATCTCAATTCACTCACCTCGCAATCTTTTCTTATCATGCCAGAGGGTTAGGATATTTATGCAAGCGGTGAAAATCGAAAAAGCTCACATCCACGTATGAATGTGAGCAAAATTTTAAAAGAAAAAGTCTGCAACAATAAGCATAATTAGTGACACAAACCAGGCAATCGTTGTCGGAACAGACCAAACGAGAATCTGTTCTTTCGCTTGTTTGATCCCAATTGTTCGGTTTACGACCCAGAATAGACTATCGTTAAAATAAGAGAAGAACAGAGAACCAAGTGCCGCTGCTTGGGCTGCAAGCACCATGTTTACATCCATACCTGACAAAATTGGTGCTGTAATGGACGCGGCTGTGATCATTGCCACCGTTCCACTTCCTTGAATGAAACGAACGAGCGTAGCAACAACAAACGGTAACAAAATCGCCGGGATTCCCGTATTTACGACAATTTCTGCAATATGGTCGCCAACGCCCGTTGCACGAAGAACAAATCCTAATGCCCCACCTGCACCGGTAACGAGTAACACAATACCTGCTTGTTTAATTCCTTCTTCCATTCGATCAAGTGCTTCTGAACGTCGAACATGTCCGAATAATCCATAAATTGCTAGTAGTACCCCGATACCTACTGCAATAATTGGAGCTCCAAAAAATTGTACGTATTCTACCCACATACCAGACAATTCCATCGCTGAGGTCGTCGTATTTAAGAAGATTAAGAACACCGGGACAAAAATTGGTAAAGCCGAGCGTAGTAGTGAAGGCAAGTCTTTACTTTCTTTTTCTTCCATCCACTCTTCAATTGTTACTTCTTTTTCAGGGCGAATCCAGTCAAGTCCATCGTCACTTGGTAACTGATAAATCCGCTTCCCAAGCCATTTCGCGTATAACACCATAGAGATAACAATCGGAATCCCAAACAACATCCCGGTAATAATCATCCAGCCAATGTCAATCCCAAAGATTCCCGCTACTCCGAGTGGACCTGGTGTTGGTGGCACCGCACTATGAATGACAACCGCACCACCTGCTAAAGCGATGGCCAGTGTAACAATGGAACGGCCAGTTTTCTTTGATAACGCTTTCGCCAATGGGCTTAAAATAATAAAGGCGGAATCAACAAAAATGGGAATCGAAACAATATAACCAGTGACCGCCATCGCCCACTCTTCTTTTCGTTTTCCTAACCACTTCACGACTGTATAAGCGAGTCGTTCAGCCGCTCCTGAGACTTCAAGAATTCGACCCATCATCACACCAAAACCGATGACAATGGCAATGGATCCTAACGTATTACCAAAGCCTTCTGTGATGGCGTCAACGACCGCAGTTGGCGTCATTCCTCCTACTAAACCTGTAATAGATGCAGCAATAATTAATGCTAAAAACACGTGAACCTTTGTTTTTACGACTAAGAAAATTAACACAACTATTGCAATTGCAAGTCCGAGTATCATTTGCGTACCAGATACGTCCATAACCCTATCCCCCTAAACGCGTAAGCGCTTTAATCGTTAATAAAGAGTGAAGGACTGATTAACAGCCCTCCATAAATGCTTTACTCTTTTCCTGCAAAATGTGGTGCGTACTTAGCTGCCAACTTAATGGACTCTTCCATTGAGACGGAGCTTGCAATCCCTTGACCCGCAATATCAAACGCCGTACCGTGATCAACGGACGTACGTAAAAATGGTAGACCGTTTGTAATGGAAATCGTGCGGTGAAAATCCGTCATTTTTGCTGCGATGTGTCCTTGATCATGATATAAGGATAAAACCGCATCATAACGCCCATTTAGCGCTTGGAAGAAGACGGAATCTGCTGGAACTGGTCCGACTGCGTCAATCCCGCTCTCTTTTGCGAGTTTAATGCCAGGCTTAATTTCGTCCATTTCTTCTGTCCCAAATAAACCATTCTCTCCACTATGTGGGTTTAAGCCTGCGACTGCAAAAGTTCGCTTTTCCACCCCTAGCTTTTGTAGTGCTGCATCACAGCGAACCAAATAATCATGCACACGCTCTTTTGTCATTTGACCAATCGCATCTTTTAACGATAAATGTCTAGTTAAGAAAAAGATTCGCATATTACGTACTTCAAACATGGTTAGCGGATCATCGATATTGGCAATACCGGCAAGCATTTCCGTATGACCGATGTAAGGAACGTTACCTGCTTTTAATGATTCTTTGTTAATCGGCGCTGTCGCCATGGCTTGCGCTTCATTTGCTCGACAAAGCTCTGCCGCATGTTTAATGTAGGCAAAAGCAGCTTCTCCATTATTTCCGTTCACTTGACCAAATTCATACTCTGGTAAATCTGGAAAATCAATTAAATCAATCGTCCCAAATTCACCTTTCGCTTCACTTGTTTTTTCTATTTTGTTAATCTTGAAATCTACTTCTTTTACAGAAAACAAGCTTTCCAACACTCGTGCATTTCCGATTACAACCGGCGTACACACATCGTAAATTTCTTGTTTATTTAGTGACCCTAGCGTAATTTCTGGTCCAATTCCTGCTGGATCTCCCATCGTAATCGCAATAACTGGTTTCATCATTCATCATCCTCCAATTTTTGTCGCTGCTTGATCAATAAATTTCACACATTCATAGATCGCTTTTTTATCTCCGATCAGTCCACCTTTTGTTACAACAGGTAGTCCATCAAAATACCCGCCATCAAAAGTTCCATATGCTGCAAGCGGCATGACTTCATCTTTAAGAGCAATTCCGTTCGCTCTTCCTAAAGCACAGACAGAAGCGGTTACGTCGCCTCCACTTGTAAAACAACCTGCAAACGTTAACTGTTCTTGCGTCAATACTTTACGGCTAATGGTGGCAAGTCCATCTGTAATTCGCTTTGCCAGCGCATCTTGACTTTTGCCTTCTTGCTCAGCTTTGGCTTTCAATGGGACGAGTTTTTGACCGCTTTTATGAGTCGTCACAATAAGAACACGATCTACCTTTGCTTGTTCTAGGGCAGCTTCTGTCGCACGCTCCACTTCTTCATCCCACGTACTGCTGTAACTAGCCAACATCGCTGGATCAACATATACAGGGATTGACCCTGTCTTTTCGATTAAATACGTAAGCTGTTCTCCTGTTAAGCTCGTTGCACTTCCAACCGATACGAGAATCGTGCCGTTTTGGTTTTCTTGCTGCAACATAGCGCGGGCATAATTTGCTGTTAATGGCCCTGGATCTGCACAAAGGATTTGTCTTTCAAGCATTGTTAATGCGAGCGCTACTTTTTCAATTTGTTCCGTGGTCATCGCGTCAACAATAATGACACGATTGCCTTGAGTGATTTCCTTTTGAATAGCCGTTTCTATAGCTGATTCCGTTTTCATTACTGTGCTTAATGAAACAAATCCAACTTGATGCCTTGTTTTTTCTGCTAGTAAATCGGGAATAAACGATTCTGTTATTGGAGCAATCGGATCCTTGGAAACATACGTTTCTTGCAACGGCACCCCATCTAATAATAGATAGCCTCCTGCCATTGTTCGTCCAGACTCTGGAAACGATGGCATCACAATGCTTATTGCATCTTCAGCCATATGCGAGAGCATTTCGTCAATTTCAGCGCCAATATTTCCACGAAATGTACTGTCAATTCGTTTCGTAAACACATCAGCTCCCCAAGCTTGAAGTTCTTTCATCGCTCGCCCTACACGCTGGCTCGCAATAGCTTCGTCAATATATCGGCTATCCGTGTCCATCACGACGGCATCGACATAACTATTTTCTGGTAAGCTTGCACTATGAACAATGGTTGTTGCCTGAAAACCTTGTTTCACCAGCTTGACACCAGATGCATTGGCGCCTGTTAAATCGTCTGCGATCACGCCAACTTTCATCTTGCATGCCCCCTTTCTATTCCATTCTTACACTTGTACGATCTTTTCATGGTATTGGCCAAGCTCATGTAATGCTATATCTGAATCGGTAATAATTCCTTCAACTTGATCTAGTCTGCAAACATGAGCAAACGATTGTTGCGCAAATTTACTAGAATCACATAAGAGCCATGTTTCTCGCGCAGATTGAATCATAAGTTGCTTCATTTTTGCTTTTTCGAGGGTCGGTGCCATCACTCCTGATAACGAATTAACCGCATGCGCACCGAGTAAAAATAAATCAACGTGAATGGACTCAATCAATGCCTGCGCTTGACTCCCGTATAAAGCACCAACTTCTGCCTGCACTTCACCACCTGTTACAATACATGTAACAGATGAATGAACAAGTTCAGCAGCTATTTTAATATCATTTGTGACTACGGTTAAATCTTGACGATCTTTGATGAGACGAGCCACTTCAAGTGTCGTGGTTCCTGAATCAAGTAAGATGGTTGCATTCAATTCAATCAGTGACACTGCTTTTTTTGCAATTTCTTTCTTTGCATCTAAATGTTCGACTTCTTTTCTTGCATAAGGTGTTTCCCGAATCAAAGCTTTTTGCGGAACGGCGCCTCCAGGTGTTCGAATCACTTGGTTATCTGCTTCTAACTGCGTTAAATCACGACGAATGGTCATCTGAGATACGTTCAATTGCTCCGCTAACTCTTCAATTTCCACTTTTCCATTTGATTCTAAAAGATTTTGAATGACGCTTTTTCGTTCTTGTGCTTTCATGTTCATTTATAACACCTTTCATTGTTAATTTAAAACATTATTCGACATAAGTCAACATTAATTTGTTTGTTTTTTTCATAAATCGGTTGTTTTTTGCGAAAAACATTCATTTTCATGTTTATTTTTCTCAATTAAGTATAGCAAAATAAGATGAAATGACAAAATTGAACTACATCTCATCTGCACAGACGGGATACGTAAGAAATTAAAAAAACACTTCCTCGTGAGGAAGTGTTTTACACTAACTAGTGGAGCCTAGGGGGCTCGAACCCCTGACCTCTTCGCTGCCAGTTAGGCAAGCGAGTGGTAAAACGTTGATATATCAACACTTCGAAAAATATTAAAGGTGATAAAGTTGATGTTTTAACACCAAAATAACATCAATTTTAACATCAATTTTAAAGGAAAAGGGTAGCTATTGCGGCTGCCTTTCTTCTATATTATTGATCACTTTTTGTGACGTTTAAATCTAAGGCTAGAGCAAGCTTGTAAAATGCTTTCCATTTTAGCTTATAGTAGAACTTATGACCGATTGGCGGTTGAAATGTTTGAGTGTACATCTTTAGATCAGTCATGTAATCTGCTTCCCTATCCATATACCGTTTCTCGATTAAGAATTGTTCAAGTTGTGGAAGTCTGCGAACCGCTCTTTCAACTCGATCACAATATCTTTTTTGGTATGCTTTAGTGTCAGCGTTGTAAATAGCGGCATCACCAGTTTGATCACTGTTTCCTCCACTCGTTTTTACAACAATATCTTTCCAAGCGGATGTTGTGCTGACTTCCCTATCTTCAAAGGAGAGGTATCTGTACATTCGATACTTATTCATTGTATCTTCTACCTCTTCCTTTGTCTTTTGCTTATCCAACTCTGGAAAGTCCAATAGTTCAATTTGCTTCACGACTCCACCCCATTGTATTGCTAATCGTTTAATTCAATTCCCAATGCCCACTTTGCTTGTATGCTGTTGATGAGGGCAAGTTTTTCATAGTCCTCTTTGCTCCACCCGCCGTCTTGTTGTTGTTTCGTGTTGAAGTAGTAGTGGAGGATGAAGCCGAAGGATTCGAGGATGACTCGTTTTTCTGCGTCCGTTAAGTTATGGCTGTCCACAGGAAGAGACATATCAATACCCCGTAACTTGCCGTTCATGATTGATTTTGTTCTTGTCTAAGTAGGCAGATTCTATTTCATTTTTTTCTAAACCAAGACCTTTGCCTAGAGAGATGAATTCATTAATAAGTTCGTAATACAAAGAATCTAAATAAGCATCACCCTTCATATATTCAAAATTAAGTTCGCCAATTACTGAATATAAAGAGTTGAATTTTTCTACAATCCTCACCTCATTAGCAGGTTCGAATATTTCAGGATCATCATGCTCTAATAATAAACCTCCTGATTTACTTAGTTCATTCCCAATACTCAACACAAAGTACAGACAGTCTACGTATTCCTCTAATAGCGGACTATAAGAAACTGGATAAGCACCATGCATATTAATCGGATCACTGTACTTCATTCTCGATGCAAAAGTTCTCGGCTCCTGATCCTCACTCCAAAATTTAAACCCTCTCCACTCGTTGGCGCACTCTCCTAGCTCTACGAGTAACGCTAGAATGCGATGAGCAAGTAAGTCTTGACCGTGCAAGCCTTTCTTTTCAATTATTGCATTATCTAATTCTGCTTGGATTTTGAATAATCGTTGTAGGTTCATGCTTTTTCACCCTTTACTTTTCGTTTTGATAACCAGTAACCGAGATAAAGAATTGTCATGAATGGATAGAAGAAAACCATTAGAATTGAAAGGATTAAGTTAATACCCATCGCACCCATTATCTTATCTTTCATTTCATCTGTTTCATTGTCTGTGATAATTAGTTTTATTTCTTCGTCAGAGAAGATGTTTTTCATTATCCAATCAAAGGATTTACCAAACAGTAAACCTGCAATGATCATTCCTACAATGAGATAAACTATTATATAGATCATCGTAACCCCTCCACTCTTCTCCTCATTCTCTTTTCACGTAGTACAGTTTGAGCCTTAATGATGCAATCACGACGACTGTAAATCTTTAGAGTAGCTGCAAGAGTTGGACTCCAGCCTAATTTATTCACACGTTGCAAGAAAGTATTTTCGCTAATCCCATTCTTTATAGCGACTTGTTTCCACCTGTTAAGCTTTCCTCGCTCCTGCACAGGTTGCGTTAAAGCTTTATGTCGATCCCAACCATGTCGGCGTAAGCGTTGTTCGAGTACAGCACGGCTAATCCCAAAGTCTGCAGCAAGTTCGTATTCTTCTTCTGTAATGTAGATTGGCATGGCAACCTCCCTTTTAATCGTCTCCTTCCAACTCGGCTTCACGTGCTTCTAACTCGCTTTCAAGAGCACCGCAACCAGGACAAAAGCTTTCATCGCAACACGGACAACTAACGCAAAATTCAAAGCAATCTTCGCATCTCATTATTCATCCCTCCCAAGTGTGATACTCCCCACAGAGGGGAGCGTTATTTACGTTCCCACTTAATCATGCAATCGTCATATATATCTTCCAATTCAGCATGTAAGTCCTCGTCATACTCATACACTTTCTTGAGCATTTTGGTACAAGCTTCCTCATATCGTTTGTTCTTCTGTTTTAAAACTTCAATTATCATTTTGTTGTCCATCCCTCTTCCTCCTATACAGTAGCCTTACAGGTGAATCTCAGCGTAGTCCTTTAATTCATCACGCAAGTTATCCAAGCGATCATAGCCGCCTTCGTCATAAAAAGTACTCAAAGCTATATCTAATTGGGCGATTGCATTTATTACAGCTTTTTTTCTTTCTAATTTCATTAACTCGATTGCATCCATTCCGTTTCCCCTCCTATAGCTTCTCGCAAAACACATGAGCTACGAACGTGTCATTATTAAACATTACAGTTCCTATAAAATCCATATAACTTGCTGTATCAAGTAATGGATTCCCTGTCGTTCCGATTACGACTGTATAGTCATCCATTTCCTTTACTTTTGGATCGACTATAGCCCATAAAACTAACTGATCTTTCTGATTGGCAACCGATAAAACTTTTGCCCCTTCTGGCAATTCCAAATTTTGTGTAAGAACCAATTTCAAGTTATATTTAAATATTGATTTCAAGCGTTTCCCCTCCTATATAGGCAGTATCAAACTTCTTCAATCTCAATCTCTTGATTTCTGGTACCGAATGAGTGGGAGCAATGAGGACAGTAAAAATCCGAGAAATTTAAGTCCACTGCATCGTGAATATCACCAAAATCACCACTATCTTTATTTCCGTTTGCTCTAGCATCAAATTCTTTTTCACACGATGGACAAATCGCTTTGACAAACCTTATTGCGCGGATTTCATATTCGACTTTAAATTTTATATCCATGCTTATCCTCCTAGTGGCAGTAGCCTAAATGTCTTTTTCATCAAGCAAGCCGAAATTGTACGCTGCTTTAGCTTGTTTGTGATTAACTAATGTGCCGTTCACCGTATTTGCATAGGGTGATACTTTTTTTCTACTCGGTTCGTACCAACCAACCTTTATTTCCTTTTCAGTAAAATCGTCCTTATTCATTAACTCACCTTGACCTGCATAATGACCATCTTCGTCCGTCAGGTCTTCAAATTGCATTTCAGGCCCTATTTCACTCGCCCCGCACGAAAAGCAATGATAAGGACCACATTGAACCATTCCTATTCCGTTATCTACAAAGTCCGCTTGGCATTCATTGCCACAATACGGACATTCTTCTTTTGGTGTGTCATATGCTCCCATAAGTAAATCCTCCTTATCGCTTCGTATTTTGGTCATACTGCGCAACAACTAATCTCTAATCACTCTCAAATTCAAACACCTTTCACATCTGTAAAAAATGGCTTCCTCTGACTTATTGTGATTGGTTGGTTCTTGAAAGTTGTCGCAGGACGCTACTGCATAATAATCGTGATTACACAATAATTGCTTTATACGCAATCGTAAATTATCATCAAAAACAACGTTCATTCCTCTGTCACATCCCCTACAGTTTATGGATACTACTCATTCATCCCTCAAACAATCCAACACTTAATATCCTGCATCCTCTCATATGAGGATTGACTCTATAGAATTTGTCTTTTGCTTCTTGTTCACTATCTGCCGACATGAATGTTTTTAGAACACGATTAGATTCTCTTGGAAAACAGAAATTAATTTCATATCGCATGAACTCACCTCTTTTTTTATCTTACTCGTCATTCCTAGCCGCACCTTGAAAGAATAAGATAGCCAACGTTGCTACTACTGCCCACAGGATGATGAATAGCATCAGAACCCCCATAATTTATCCGTTTCATTATCAGGAGAGCCATATGTCTCTTGAATGCTTTTCATAATGCTGTTAGGGTCTTGCTCTTCATACATCTCAATTGCTTTATTCAAATAGTCTGCTGCTTTTTTTAGATCTTCTAATCCATTCTTTTTTTGGTAACGGGTCACATACTTAATGACATTTCCAATAAGAAATCCTTCATAATTTGCTTGGCTCATGTTTGCTTTCATGTATGTTAAAGGATCGATCTTTGATTCATAATGGGAAGGTTTCTTTGAATTCGTCATTCTGACACCTTCGTTTCTAAGATGTACCCTACCGAGTTAGCATCAAGAACAGTTACATAAAATGAGTCTCCGACATCCGCTAAAAAGGAAACTAATTTTTTCTTATCCCCTTTTATATAGACCTCAACTTTTTCTCCGTCCCAATACTTAGGTCGCAGAGATATACGATAATACGCGTCCGATTTATTCATATCACACCTGCTCCTTTAATGGTTTTCTTTGAAAGATCATCTTCACAAAATAGAATCCATCTTTATAAGCAATGGGAGCAGCACACTCCCAACCGCGTTCTTCTTTATTCTTAATAGCTTTAGTCAAAGCCAACTTACTCTTATCTTGTATCAACAACCCGTGCCCTCCACAGGAAGATTGGAACGTTCTTGAAGATCTCCTTTTTTGGTGCAATAAGATATCGTCCAACAATTCCCCTCGTTCTCTTTCAGCTCTTGATCTGCTTCTCATGATTTGAGTACCTCCCGGGCTAAATAAAGTAATGTGTGATAAATGTAATTACCTGTTAATGCTGGATTGATGAAATGAGTGGTAAAGTCGTACCTTGCTTCGAATGTTTTCAATGAGCCAAGTAAGGATTCAGGTTTGTATTGACTACGATACTTACCATTCAGGATTTTTGAATAGCCGTCTAAGTCTTCAACTAACAAGGTGAATGGCATCTTGACCGAACGAATCAATTCATTTTCAAACCTTGTACGATCCTTTATGGACTCCACCAACTCATCCACGCCGTTTTTTCTTTCCACAGCGCCGTTCACGAAGGTGTCACGGATAATTCCAAAGTCAGGATTCGCAGGGATGTAGCAACCATAGTCGCCTGTCTTCATTGTCCTGTTAACGAATGGAATGTCTTTCTTCATGAAATACTCACGCACATGCTGATTCTTCTGCTCTCTCGTATCTACAGTGATGACGAGAGTTTTCAAAATTTGGTCTATTTCTTTTTTGTCATACCTGTATCCTAAGGCACTCACCTTCATGCCCCCCTTATTGATTCGCTTCTCTCTTTTTAAGTTCAGCAAGATACGTTTCTTGATATTCAATTAATGTAATTGGTTCAACCAAACCGTCTGTTTTCTTCGCAAGATCAAAGTCACCTTTATAGAAAACATCATCTTCATTCGCTATAAAACTTTCTAACTTCTGATCTTTACGCCTCATTGCACCGTGAACAAAATTTATAGTTGAAATTTCTTCGTATTCTTCTAGCCCCAAAGATTTTATAATCTCGATGTATTTTTCATGTATCTCTTTAGATACTTTCAAATTCTTTCTTAACATCCCATCTTTCTTAAAAATTTTCTTGTTTTCTTCTAGCTTCAATTCGGTATAGTCAATACGAAGCGCTTGAGGCATTCTTGCTATGCGAGTGATTTCTTCCCCAATCGAATTGCCTAATTCATGTGTTACTCCTGCCCACCTCGGTGCAAGTTCTAAATATTTTTGGATTGCTTTATGAAATTCTGTGCCTCTTACGATTCTGAAACATTGTACATTTGACATTGTTTATGCCCCTCTCTTTTGTCTTTTTGCCATTGCTCGATTGAATAGTGTTTCTGCTAACTGATCCGTTTCTTCATTTTCGTAATTAGCTGTGCATTCCTCGTACTTCCAACCGTTATCTTTCAATATCTGCATTCGTTTAATGACCATATCTGCACAATCTGGATTAATTCGAAGAAAAGAATCAATTGATTTCGGATTATTAACCTCTCTATTTAGAAAAAACTCAATTAATTGGTCATTAGTTGATAAAATAGAGTGCTTTTTATCCGAATAATCGCCTTTTAAATAGATTAAAATCCTTTTTTTATTTTCTTTTGCAAAATCAATGGTTAAGGGAGATACATTTTTCGGATTAACAACTGTAACCCCTGTTCCATCAAGCTTTATGTCTGATCCCACTTTATGAAAAATGGCTAAAATGTCTCTTGGATGCATGAAATTCACCTCTCTCGAATTACTAAAGAATTAAAAAGTAATTCAAAAAGTAATTGCTTCAAAGCCTTACGCACCAAGGGTTTCGCTTGAATAATTACTTTAATTACTTATTTCGCCCCTATAAGCTCTATATAGTATTTATTTGTTTTCTATTATCTTGATATATAGAAAAAAAGTAATTTAAGTAATTCCAACTTATAGGGTAAGAATTAAAAATCTTTGTAACCCTTGGTACATCAACATTTTTACAACCTAAGTGTCTCTTGCGTATCATTACCTTTAATTACTTTTAAATTACTTTTTGAACGTCTCAATTCAGGATTCTGTCGAGCAAGACCAATTCCATAGAAGAAATTCTTGTTGTCAGTACCTCTTGCTTTCTTAAATCCACGACTTTCTAGCATTCGGTAAAAGGCTCTGTTTTTTAATTCAAACTCACCATTTCCAATGCAATACTCTTTGTAGTCTGCATACATTTCCTTTGCTTCTACCTTTGCGCTTGGATCGACAACACACTTCTCAGCAATAAAAGGCCCTAAAATATCCATGTCCTCTCTATACTCTTGCGTGGCTTTCTTAATGGATTGCGGTTGTTCAAGACCCTCCCTCTGCCACAGCAAGCACCCTTCCACAGCCCAAGCCAAAATCCCGGGCATTTCTGCTTCCAATTTCTGTGGTAAGCGACGATCAATTTTATCCTTTGGAATGGTGACTTTAAATGGTATCTGACAAATACGTCTCCATATCCCTTCGTCCGCTCCCCTGATAACTGGTGGGTGGTTTGTTGTGAAGAACACTTTAAATTCAGGAGTAAATTCAAAGAACTCTTGTCTCATAAATCGGGCCATCATTCTTTCTCCACCTGTGATTTGTTTTACAAGTGATTCAGATAACTGCTGCCCCTCTTCGCTCTCCACAGCAGAGACAAAACGAGCCTTGTCCAAGCGTGCTATGTCGTTGTTGATACCACTATCATTTTTCTTTCGAATGAAAGTATCAGAGTTTGTTTGTTTGCCGTATGCGCCTAATATGCGCTGTATGGTGTTGATGAATGTTGATTTACCATTACGACCTGTGCCGAATAAGAAGAACATTTGCTGTTCGCTTATATCGCCCGTCAGTGTATAGCCAATTGCCTTTTGCATGAATCGTATTAGTTCGTGATCTACATTGCCCTGATCGTCTTGGAAGATGCTCTCTAAAAACTTATTCCAGTTCGGACACTTGGCATCTTTGTCGTAATCGATGTCTGCTATCTTAGTGAAAAGGTAGTCTCGATCATGGTTGATAAGCTTGCCTGTTTTTAAATCAATGACACCGTTTCTTACGTTGAATAGAAATGGATGCTTGTCCAATTCATCATTGGTGACTGATACCATCGGTCTAGCGTCAAGAATGGAATTGATGCGAACGGAACGCCTTTCACACTTTTGCGCCCATTCGTTTAATTTCTTGGCTACATCTTCGCTTGATGATTCATCAGCATCTTTATAGATGGTCCTAAGAGTCTTGGCCGTTATTGTCTCTATATGCTTCTTGCTGTCTTCAACCCATCGTTTGTTATCCCATATGAGCCATTCACGTTCTGGACAATACTTGATATCCTTGCCATGTTCATAAACGATTCTTTCGGCGTTTCCTAGCTCCGTCAATTTGAAGAACGGTTTACGCTTCTTGAACTGTTGGTCTTCCTTCTGTGGGAAGAACACTTCATACGGTTTAGGCGGCGTAAAATCTGAAATCGTAGACGGACACTGACTAGCAGCATTGCTTATCGTTAGTTGACCGTAGGTCGTACCGTCACTGTTTGCTTGCCTGTCCCACTTATCTCTCATCAAGCCCGAATCTCGGAACATGGAATCCATTTTGTTTGGATCTCGATCTGTCCAAAAGGCTAGATAGTTACATAAAGCCAAGTCAGATGATGAATGATCGTTGTTGATTAAGGATCCATCAAAGAGTGATTTGATCTCCTGACCCCTTTTAGAGTTGAACATCTTTTCCCATAGATCACGTTCGCTTAGGTCGCTTATGTTTCTTCTTTGCTGTGGTGGTGGAGAAGAAGGTTTTTCAATCTCCTTTGGTTCTAAGTATTTTTTAAACATGACTTTAAGCGATTCCGTTCTTTCATTTACTGGTTTGCTTTGAACTATATTTCCAGTAAAGGTGAAGTAACGGCCATGTCTGTAAATTTCAATTCCTAACTCGACATTCTTTTTACCTGTTGCTGGACCTCTTAACGGAAGCTTTCCTTTTAGGATGATATGAAGGCCATCGCCACTAGGAGAAAACTCTGTATAGCTGTCTAGCTGATCTACAATATCTCTTGCTATGTCTGTATAGGCTCCTTCTTCGATACAGTGATCTAAGTCCACACCGACGAATGGATCATCCTTCGAGAACATAAACCCTATACCGTCAAAATTACCTGTCTCATACGCTTTAACTGCATCATCAAAGCTTGTCCAATCCTGCTTATCATTTGCTTTAGCGTGCCGTCCATCAGCTTTATAAGGCACTTTGGTTGTCTTACCCTTCCGCGTTTCCTTGCGCCATACTATCCACTGTGGAAAGTCGCGCAGTTCTTGCGGTATATTATTGAATTGATACTGCATGTAATCGACTCTCCTTAAAATAGGGAGGGGACAAAGCCCCTCATGTTATGGCTGCTGGATCAAAAGGGAACATCATCTGATGAGATGTTGACTTCCGTTTCTGGTTTACCTACTTCTGATTCCTTGAATGAATTCACCTGTGGGAAGCTACGACCTTCGTGATCTCGCAAACCAACAACCACTCGTACATTTTTGTTCTGCATTGTTTTGGCCCATTCATCAATAGAATCAAATTTCGTTCCCTCTGGAACACCTGCCGCTTTAGACAGCGCTTGAAATCTCCACATGCTATTTTTAGTTGCTACAAAGTTGTCGTAGTTAATCTTCTGACCCTTATTAGAAGGTTGATTAACATCATCACGTACTTCATATGTCATAGTAACCATGCTGCTTCCGGTACTTGCTTTTTTAGATTCGTAACCAACAACCGTTACCTCGTATTCTCCTTTTTTCCACTCTTCAAATTGGCTCACCTGGTTATAATCAACTGTAAAAGACATAATAAATTCCTCCTATTTTTTAATTAAGATTTCGTGCGCTCTACGCATCGTTTTTAGATTAAAATCACTTACCTTTGTTTCGTTTGCTTTGTACTCAAGTCCAGCAAGTTCTTTCTTAATTTCCTCGTTGCTTTCCACAGCTTTGAGGATCTCACCAAGCAACTGCTGTCGCTCGTTTTCCTCTGCTTCTTCACGTTCGGCTTTCAACTTCGCTTCTTCTGCCTTCACATCCACACCTAATTCCAACCAACGGAACAAATTACGACCGTCATTCACGGTGACTTGAAATTCTTCTTCACCGAATAAGTGGGTATTGTCCTTAGATGCTTTTGCAATATGGTCCATGTTGATGTTTAAGTTGAGCATGAACTCGTATTCCATTTCGTCTTTTTGTACTGGTTTTGTTCCAATCTTCACTGGTTGTTGCTTACCTTTGTCGTTCATTTCCATTGCGTATTCCTGCTTGGTGCGCAAGGTTGAAATGATATGAACATCATTACGAGTTAGCGTGTTTATTAGACTGCTAGTCTCTGTGGAAAGCTTGCCCCAATTCTGAAATGAGTTACCAGACATCTTTCCATGCGTCTCTACAATCCCGCCCTCGCCTTGCCAGTTGTGCGACAAGGAATCAATCACTATGACCTCTGCACCTGCTTCTTTTAATGCTGCAACGGCTTCCTGATAGCGTGCTGTTGAATAAGGTGGCTCAAAGTTTATATGAAGAAACTCGCCAATCTTCGTGTCTTCATCAATGTTGCGACCAAAGTAAAGGAGCGATCTTTCATGCTCTGTATCGACAACACCAACCTTGCCCCACACCTCTTCATCACTTAGCTGTGGATAGGCTTCACGCATCATTCCATATGCCATAACAATTGCGCTAAATGTTTTGCCTGCTCCACTTGGTCCCATAAAACCTGCGATTAGTTTTTGCTTTTCACGCCTTGCTTTTTTTACTTGCAATTAATTCACCTCTCTTTTATCACCTAACATTTTTCTGGTTTTTATAAACATGCTAATTTAAACCTCAACCTTGAATGTCGTACCGCCCTCATCAATAATTACACCTTCTACTCGTTGTCCAAGGGCATCGACAACAAAAGTTTGACCATCGGCTTTAGCAATATTGAGCGTCTTTTTGAAATCGCCCCATCGTATTTCCTCTTTGATGTAATCAAGCATCCCCGCTTCTTTTACATGGTCCAATAGCTTGTCTTTATCTAATGGAGCAGGTGAAGCCTTTCGAGTCGTGCTTTTCGATTTACCATGTGGTGTTTTGAGTGTTTTAGCCTTTGGATCTTCTTCTAACAACTTCATGTGGTACTGCATAATTAACCCCTCGAAGAAATCAATGGACTGCTTAACTGGCTTATGTTGTTCGGCTGCCCACAGATGGACCCGTTCAATTTCTTTAGCGGCAATCGTATCTGTTTCTTCCATTTGTCGTTTGTATGCAGCAATCTTTCTGAACGTCCAATTTAAGGACTCTTGATCAGTAATCTGAAACCGTTCCTCAATTAATTCCTCGCCTTCCAACTCTTCAATTTCCGCTTGTTGTAAAGCATTCATTTGCAATCCCTCCAATTGGTGATATACTATTGTCAAAATCTGTTTTGTTAATGGCCACCTCTGCAAAGGTGGTTATTTTTATTTAACAATCGTTTCTTCCCTGCCTGTCTCACGATGTACAATGTGCAACTCATCCTCTAATGACTTCACTACAAGCCAATTCTTAGGTGACTTACCTGCTGACAACATGGACTGTTTCTGCTTTAATGTAGGTCTTTTACCGTTTTTCAAGTGCCACCTCTAACTGCTCTAAAGCTTCTTTTAATTCATCGCTTAGGATGGAAATCTTAATTTCTTTTTCTTCCAATTGATCCTTTAGCTTTTCATTTTCTTCATATATTTCTTTAACTGTTTTCATTAGTTATTCATCCGCCCAACTAATATGAAGCCTTGCTTCGTTCTCACTACTGAATAGTTGTTCCACTTTAAAACCTGCTAAGGTCAGATTGTCGATGTAAAACTTCACTGATTCCTTATCAGCTGGACAGTTATAGAAGTAACCGGCTTTTCTGATCTGCATTAAACTAAAGTCCGAAGATGTAAGAGTAACTATCCCGCCTGTCTGGTGTTGCCTAGCCGATGTTTCAATCGCTCTATTTATGTTTTCAAGAACGAGTAACCGTTGCTCCTCAATACCGTCTTTCATCAACTCTCTTGCTTTGTCTACATTCATGGCTTGTCCTCCTGTGGAAAGAATTGTGGTAATATTTTCATAGAAAGGTGGTGAAAAATTATGAGCAATAATTCAATTGATGCTTTTGATGACTTCAACAATTTAAATTCAACTGAAAAACAGACTCTTTTAAACTGGTGCAATAAGCTTGAAAAAATTAAATCAATTAATGAAAAACACACATCTTATTCACTTAAGCATTTTTTCGAAAAGTCCGAAGATGGGTTTTACATTTCTAATGGTCAGTTCAAAGGTGCTATGTTAGAATGCGGCTTTACTCACCAAGAGATTCCCGATAGTCCGAATTGGCAATTCAATGTATCAGAGAAATCAATTGCCTCACTTATCAATGCTTAAATTAATGCTTAATTCGATTTTCGTGCATTCCCATTCTTCAAAAGCTTTCACTCCGTTTGCGACTAACAATTCTTTTAATGTCGTCTTTCCAGTTGGTCCTTGCTTGCCGCTGATGATGATGGGAGTGTTTGTATCAATAGCGTGCTGAATAATTTCTTTCTGATCTTTATTAAGAAATTCAGGAAGCTTCATTTTTACTCTCCTTTCTAATACTCTTGATACTTTTCACGACTTAGAACTTTTACATCTACATTAAATTCGTTGATCTCTTGGATGACCTGTTGCAACTCATCGGAAAGTTTGTCGGCTTTTTGAGTTAGCTTTACAAGTTCGTCCAAGTTTTTTAATTGAATGTTATAAATCATCTTCATCCCCTCCTGTGGGTAGCTAAAATATCAATCCTGCGATTAACCAGATCATCATCATCCCTACAGCACCAGCACCAATCCCTGTGCTAAAGTAGCCAATCTCCCTCTCACTCACGGCATCACCTCCTTTAAGCTAGTCGATCAGATCAGACTTAAAATTTTTGTATCTCTTTTCAATTCCAATCCGTAGATATATAAACTGTTTCCTTTTCCCTTAGCTTTGCGGAAGCCGTTAGAGCAGATCGCTTTGTAAAACTCCCTATTGCTTGGATTAGGATGGTGTTTATTTTCATTCCATTCTTTATAAGTTTTTAAAAGAACAGCAGCTTCTACTTTTCCTGATCCATGAACCACGCACATTTCTTCAATAAATGGTTTTACATACTCTGCTTGGTTATAAAGATCAACTTGAATCATTTCTTTTATTGAACTTAAATCAAGACCCGTTTCGTCTTCTTCATGGTTAATAGCTTTCATTAATGAAACTGACGATGCTTCTTTACTAAGTGAGAAAATTTTATGCTTTGCAGTTATCCGATCACTTAATGCTTTCCAGTCATCAACTACCGTTAACTTTTGAGATCTTACATTTTCAAGTAACTCAGCTACCTTGCGTTGAAAAGTTATTGCTTTGGGTAAATCACTTGCCATCAAAAACATATACAATCCCTTTTCGGAAATGATTTTTGTTTCCTGCGTTCCTCCAGGGGTCGTCAATTTGGTGACCCCTTGAAATCCATGAAACTTTTCAGGGTTGCGATTAACTATTTTGCTTGCGTATTTCTTAGGTTCGTTCGCACCAATTGCTTGAGCAATTTGTTTTGGTATGAACCAAGCTTCTCCAACGCCGTTCCACTGATCGCCATTCGATCCATAGATATCTACATAAGCGCCATTGAAATCAATTAAATTATTCATATCTCATTCGCCCTTTCCACTCGACGTATCATTCTGAGAGAAGCTTATTAACAGGGACACCTAGACCAGATGAAATTTTTAAGATAATATCTAACGAAGGACTATGTTTTTCATCTTCTAAGGCACATAAGTAACTGAATGAAACTTCGCTTTCCTTAGCTAAACGATATCGGGTTAATTTTTGTTCTTCTCTTAGTTGAGTAATTCGTTTACCGATTGTGTTAGTCATTAATCTCACCTCCTGGACATAATATATAACGACGTTTAAACATAATCAAATATAAACATATGCCGAAATTTGGAGAAAATCACCTTTTTCCTCCAATTATCTCTTGATATCTTGACATTACGCTATATTTAAAATATACTATAACTATATTTCGTTATAATCGGGAGGAAATGAAAATGACTGTTATTGAAAAGATTAAGTTGTTGCTTGAAGAACGTGATTGGACAAGATATAAACTTGCCAAAGAATCTAAACTACCCCAATCAACAATTACATCTTTGTTCAGTGGCAGAGTTAAGTCTCCATCCACAGAATCATTAACAAAAATAGCGGAAGCCTTAGATGTCCCTGTTGGTTACTTCCTTAATGAGGACGAAGAGAACACAAAAAAACCGAAAACTCATTTAGAGGATTCAGTAGAATACTTTATAAAATTATTAACCGACATAAATATTATGGAATTAAAATGGAGAGCGGAAGACGATCTCTTAAACCTCTTCCAAGGGATTTCTCAGAAGTACCAAGTTAAATTTAAAATGAACAATAAAGACAATAATAAATTCCTTAATGCAGCATTAGATTTACTCAGTTATTCAAACGTGGACGTTAATGTTTCTTTAATTGAGGGTCTTCAAGAACTCTGCGAAAAGCATAATGTTTGGATCAATCCATTAAGCACTAAAGAATACACACCTTATAATTTTGAATCAGAAAAAAATTTAATCAAAAATATTGATTTAAATGATAAAGAACTGAAAGATAAATTCAACTTCACTTATGGTGGCGACCCATTAAGCGAAAAGGAAATAGATCGCCTATTAGCTTTCATTCGTATGAATCGGGAGTTTGATAAATAATTAATTTTAATTCCTCAATTGTAATACCATATAACTCAGCAAGCATTGTAATATCCACTTGTTCCATTTAAAAATCCACCTTTTTGTGTGATTTATGATCGTAAATACCACAATACGTGATATACAAACCAAACCAAAAACTTCCGATATATCCTTAGGGTTAGAGGAGGTTTTTTTGTTGATTAAAAGATTGATTGAACTTAGAAAAAGTCATAATTTACGTCAAGGAGACGTAGCCGAATTACTAAATGTAAAACAAAACACATATAGCAATTACGAACAAGGAACACGTGAAATGGATTATCATATGTTGCTCTTTCTCGCTGACTATTACAAGGTTAGTCTAGATTACATATTTGAACGAACTGAAAATCCAATTGTAAATAATGTTGATTTTGAAGACGAATCAGAATTAATCTCAAACGTGCTCTCCACATACAGGAAGATAAAAAATGAAAACAACTGGCGGTAGAGGAATATAACCTCTACGCCAATAATACACGAACACACGTTCCGACACAATATGATAATACAAGGTTTCTTGAATTATTTTTATGGTTATCAAGAAACTTTTTGATGCAATTAATTAATAATAGGTTGTGTCGGACCAGAATGCGTTTCAATGATTGGTTGATTAGGCCCTTTATGCTGTTCTATAATTGGTTGATTTGGACCAGCGTTCTCGTTAAATCCCCCACTCAATGAAACAAAAAGACCTAATACCAGTGTAAATGCCGATGCTTTTTTAATGAATTTTCCCATTAAGATCTTCCCCTTTATCTCTTTGATAAAGCAGGTGCATTTCTTTTTCAAAAAACTTTAAAAAGAAAGTATTTCCTGCTCTAACCATCATACCATGAGCCTTTAGGATATGGGCAAAATCATTTGTAGCTATTCCTCGATATAGTAAAGAGAATGGCGTCTCGCTTTCGATTTTGTTCAATACTTCTATAGCTTCTTCTTTTCTATTCTGCCTTATGAGTTGATGAGCCAGTTCTTCATCATTAACAATAGATTCATCATAGATAATTCCATTAACATTTAGAACGAAACTCATATCTTCAGTTAAGAGTTGTCTGCTGAATTCATCATATCCAATCATCTTGAACATTCTTGATGCATCTTTTAAATACTTGACACTCAATTCTGTATCAATAAAAGTATGGGCATGACCTAATGTATGATATGCAGAAGCTACATTCAACAAAGGAGAAAGTTTATTGTTAATTACATAATTCGCATATTTAACTGCCGCTTCAATATCTTCATTTGCATACAATTGAGCATTGGCTAAATAAGTGGAAAGTCTTATTTTGAAACATTCCTTAATAAACCCATCGCTCAACCGATCTATTTGTTGTTCTGCTCGTTTGGTTAGTCCCAACATTAATGTGTAGTTTATCTTTTTGTAATAGACAAACGCTTCAATTAGATCAATCTTAATCTTTATTTCAGCGGTCGATACTTTTCCGTACAATTCCCTACACTTAAATAGAACCTCTTCTTCATCTAGGGTTTTCATATTGTGAAAGAGACTATAAATAATTATCCAATCGCCTAGTTCACCTTTTCTTTTTGAGTGCATAGTAAGAAGGTTGGCTGACAACTCATCTCTTCTATATATAGATGCATATTCTAAAGCTTTCATTATGCTTACCGGTTTCTCCAATGTTAAACAGTATTCATCAAGTATATCCAAGTAAGAATAACTATCTAGATATTTAAGTAACGGGAGAAGGTTTTTAAAATCCATGTCTTTACCTGAAAGGAATTTTGAAATAACTGATTTCGAAACCCCGATTTCTTCAGTTACATCTACTGCTCTTATACCTTTCTGCGCCATTAAACTTTTAACCTTCTCCCTTATGTCCATATAAACACACCTCCGGTTTCTTGTTTATCAATTATCGCTTACTCGAAACTTAAATATATATTATCAGAAATTTCCTCGAATTGCTACGATAAATATACATATTTTTATTGGGAAACTTTCGACAATAAATAACAAATACAAATTTTCTTATAATTAATTCAACACCGCTTCCCTCGTCTGCATCATCTTAAAAGGCACACCATTGGTATTATAATTACCCTCTCCGATCACCCACACATGCGGGAAAATAGGCTCACGACCTTTGGGTTGCCACGAAGCAGAATGCCACTCACGGCTGTCGTAGTAATCCTCATAGCGTTGTACTTTTTGTTTAAATACCTTGTCGCTGTATAAAGATCGCTGCACCTCAATGTAAAATGGAGCCTTGCGCCATATACAGAATACATCTGGCTCCACTGTACCTTTGTTACTAAGTTTTGGTTCAACCTCAAACACTTTTGGTATCTCAACATCACACATCTGACAGTAAACATCGCATATCTCAAGAAAGTGATTTGCCTTTGCACTGCCCTGTCTCAACTGCACTTCACTGTGGACATATGCGTATTGCGTCCCATCCTTTATCGCTTTGATTAACCCATCACGTCTTAACCTATTTAATACACGATTGCAAGCATTTACCTGTTCTTTGAGGTTGGGAAAATGTAACTTGATAATCTGGTCACGCTTCATAATTCGAAACTTCTTCAAGTTTTTTAAGATGGCCTTGTCTCTATTATTCATTGTCCAACACTCCGAATATAGACAGGTTTTCTAAAGTTGCATCTTGCTTTACCTGTGGCGTAGTCGGTTCTCGTTGTAGCATAGGTAAGGATAATTTACTATCCACAGGAAGATCAACAGATTTAAAAGGCTTCAATAACTCTCTTGCCTTATCCAATTCCAAATACGGTGACTGTAGTTCACTAAGCCTATCCAGCTTTAAAAGAAATCTTCCTGGTGTCCCTCTGCTTATATCCTCTGCACCAGGCGTCCCTGTAATACGACTATTGACTCCATCGGTATGTCTGAATCCCATTCGTACAGTTAAATTGTTTTTAAGCTTACCATCCATAACCTTTGCATCTCCCCTCTGCATCGACAGGATCAAGAAGACACCTAACGCACGACCAATGGATGAAATGTCTTCAACCACCTGCATCAGCTTCTTCTCCTTCTTCAGCAACACAACCTCATCAATACAAAGCACAATTAATGGCGGTCTCTCAGCTGTGGGAAGATCAGTGATATGCGTTTGCTCTTGCTGGTCTAGAATGTCGCCGCGTCTTTTTAATTCTTTGTCCAGATACTTTAAGACCCGCTCTAATGATGGAATATCCGTACACACTGATTGAACATGTTCGATTCCTTTAAATGCATGAAACTCCGAGCGCTTCAAATCCGCAAGGTATAGATGCATATCATCAGGACTCTTGGCCTTAATTAATGTAGTAAGCACTGACCGAAGCTGTGTACTCTTCCCACTGCCTGTTGTGCCAGCAATTAATAAATGAGGATGTTCTACAAGATCATACGCAACATATCCACCCCTTCCCTGCCCACAGAGGATAGGAAGATGTTTGTTAGCTAGAGCATTGTCGTAAGCATTGTAGTTATACGTAAGACTGTTTGGTATATCAGCTGTGAATACAGATAAAATGAATGTTTTATTGTCACGAATCAGTTCAATGTTTTCTCCGAACTGAGCATGGAATAGCCATAGCTTATTTTCAACATCCGATGGATTCAACCCTAATGGAACCGTAAATACATAATCATACCTGCCTTCACCAATTTGTATCCGATGGATCTTAGGCATGATGACTTGCACAGCCTTGTCACTTTTATAGGTAAGATGTAAATTGCCTGCCCTAAATGTCTTGACCAACTTTCTTTTCAACTGGCTTTTTTGTGTAAACATAGACAAACCTCCTACAGTAATGGGTTAGATAAAACAAAATAGATCAAGCCAGCTATAAAACCAATGGGCATAATTATTTTTATAATACCTGCCACCATTTCAGCATTTACAACCTTAGATCGTTTAGCTAATTCTCTCTCAAGTAAGGCTCCTCCGACTAATAAAACACCCGCACCTACCACCAATCCATAACCACCTAAAACTAAAGGGCTCATCTTCAAAATTCCAGTTAAACTTAACGTCGTATTCATGGTAAATTCCTCCTTTTTTCTGCATCTCGTTCCATATTTGCTCACTCCGCAACCCCTCCTCCGCTACGCTGCAAACAAATATTGGATTTTGCCATTTATCAATGCTTTAACCTTGGACTAATCGATTAACCTTAATTGATTAATTAATTGATTAGATACTCGATTAAGAGGATGAAAGTTAGTAGATTAACTGGTTGATTAAGGACTGCCTTTGCTAGTTGATTAGCTACTCTACTAAGAGCATATGGGCATAGCTTGGTCATGTTTACGAATCCTAGCAAAAAAATTTGCTGTATATTTTTTAATAGACTTGTCAACGCTTGTACTAAAATGACAATGGAGTTGATCAAAATGTTTGGGATCGGCAAGTATCGCACTCCTGTGGGCAGACATTTAGACGAGCACGGATACACTCAAGAGGAATTTAGAAAATCAGTGAAAATAGATAAGACAACTGCATCAAAAATGTGTAGGGAGAAAGACTACATTCCTGGCACTGTCATCTTACGTAAGGTGATAGCATTCATAAAAAAGGACAACCCAAGCGCAAGAATTGAAGATTATTTTGACATTTGAAACTTTTCGTTGAATAACCTTGTAAAGTAATAGTAGAATTTATTTATAAGACACTAGGACTTTAGGGGGCAAAAATGAAAAAGGTACTTATTATTGCAGGGTCAGCTATTGGCGCTTTTATAATTTTTATTGGGATTGTCATTGCTGTTAACTATGTACCAGAAGAAGATAACTCAGAACTTATCACAACAGAAACAGCAACATCTCCAACTACAACGAACGAAACATCTACATCAACAAATGAATCTGAAGATGATCCATCTCAAGATGAATTAGATCAGAAAATGAGAGATGAAGCTGAAGAGATTGATTTTGTAGCTGCGAATAACGGAGAGTATACTGGGGATGAAATAATCAAAGCCAGCGGAAAAGCGACAGTAGTCGTTAATTCAGGAGTAGGTGATGATTTTCTGTTATCGGTTGAACAAGGGGATGGATACGGGATGTACGATGTGTTCATTTTGAGAACTGATGTTGATTTAAATGAAGGTGACGAAGTTACTGTTTATGGATCAATTGATATAGAATCAACAGAAGGTCTTCCTCGAATTATAGGCGTATTATTTGAATAAACTTAACTGAGCCAAACATGGCTCTTTTTTCCTGTTGTATATAGAACAAACATTCGCATATAATATATAATATCAAACAAACGTTCTTAACTAAGGAGTGTTTAAAATGAGACATGAGGAATTATATGTACGCCGTGGCAATCTCCTGTGGGAAGGCAGTCGTATGATGTTACCAGAACACAAACAATTGATAATACAACAAGAAAAAGATGATTGGAAAGTACCTTTGCACGGTGAATTAGATGAGGATCAATGGTGGGAAATTGGCGAAGTGATTATGGATGCGCTAAATCATTCCACGGAAGTGAATATAAATTATTGGGAAGATGGTTATTACAAAGATCTTGTTTGCTACATACATCATGTTCCGCATGATAATCAATCTGTCCGTGTTGAGTATGGACCACAAGACGATTCGATCAGACAAACAATCAAGGCTCGTCACATTTATAAAGTGGAGAGAATATAAAAACAACCCTGCCGATTAAAGCAGGGCTTTTCTTTTATGCTAACTGATTCACTCGAGCGCGGACTTGATTATATTGTGCTTGTGAGATACCTAATGATTTACGTCTTGTCTCATGACCATTGCCGTGCTTTCCCGCTAATACTTCACGTGCCATCTGGTCAACCGATTTGGTAGGGGCATTAGAACCTCCACCTGCTCTGCGATTAACCTCTGCTCTTACCTTCTCATATTCAGCCTGAGAAATCCCCAGAGAGCGTCTACGGTTATCATGTCCGTTGCCATGCTGGTTGTTGATCACCTCAGTAGCCATTTGAGAGATGCTTTTATTTGGCTTAGCTGGCTTCGATGACCCTACCCCTGATTTTCTATTGACTTCCGCACGCACCTTCTCATACTCTGTTGCGCTGATACCTAATGATTTGCGACGATTCTCATGCCCGTTTCCGTGCTTTTTAGCAATTACTTCATCCGCCATTTGACTAATAGTCTTTTTGCCTGTTGACGGCTTATTCTCCACCACTTCACCAGCAACTTGTTCACCTGACCCCTCTACAAGAGCCAAGAAATCATTCCAACCAATACCCGCTTGCCTTGCTCTGATCTGCTGTGGGCAGTTCTTACGTGACCAGTCCCAATGCTGTTTCACACGTGCGATAGGCAAATTCAATTCATCCATTAAAAATTTAACAAGTTCAGCACCATTTCTTACAGCCTGTACATAGTCACCGTCACTATTTATGCAAATCTCAACGTGCACAGATTGTCTGTTACCTGGTCCTGCTCCATCACCTGCCGCCCAGCATTGTGCGATATGCTCAAATGATTGAATAGCTTCCTTGTCATCAACTTGATAATGCCAAGATGCAGAACGAGAGTTACCGTTTGATTGTAAACGAGCGTGCATTTCAGCGTTTGCCCCTGCTCTTGTATTCCCTGTTTGGTGGACGGTGATATAGTTTTGCGGGTTATTGTTACCTGATGTTACTCGGCTTCCCACAGATGCAGATACAATTTGTCTTTTAATAGCTACCATGATTACTCATCTCCATTTTCATTTTTTAGTGGTCCTTGCTTATCAAAACCTCTTAGCTTTTCTTGGATAACAGGCGGTACTTTTAAACCAAGCTTCGCGGCATTTTCCGTTATAGATAAGATTTCGTTGGCCATATAAAAAAGCACAGTCGCTGTAGCAACCATGCCATTTAGATCAAGAATCCTATCCACGATGTTTGCGACAATGATAATTCCAAAAATAGCTATCTTACGAGCGTAACCAAACATAGCATTACGACTTCTCAAGTCCTTATCTTTCCATGCTTTTAGAACACCAGTTATGACATCTACAAACATTAAAACAATAAGAAGATCAAGCCACTTTACATTGCCAAACAAATATAAGCGAGCCACCTCCAACGATTCCATATTGAAGAACAATGAAATTTGTTCCACTATTGACACCCCTTTTCCAAAATAAAAAGACCTATTCGGTCTCTGTCTCTCTGTCTTCTAATTTTTGTAACCTTACATCTAAATCATCTACACGCAAAATAAGAGGTTGGACAATATCCCTCACCTCCTTAATCTGCTGATCCGTATAGCCTTTGTGCTTTAGGGTTTCAGCGTCAGTATATTTTCTAGCTTCGTTCAGCGCCCATGCCGCGTCTTGTTCGCTTTCTCCGCTGTCGGCTTTGGCATTCCAAAACTCACGTTCACCGGGACGGATGTGCAATTGATTATTTTGAATGTGTAGTTGCAGATTGCCATCTGAATTATTGACTGTCTCTATTGCTTGCCTTGCGTTTGTGTCTGCTCTCGTTGCTGTGGACAGCGCCCTAGTGGTTTGACCTGCGACCGCTTCAATACGTTTCCCCTGTTTGTTTGCCTGTGCCATCTGCTTACTTATGTCTCGTCTAAAGTTGCCTATCTCCACTTCTGGACTTCTTCCCACAGCGAAGGGATAACGAGTCTGAGCGGTAATCCGTGCTTGGATCAGCATGTTAAATGGTTCGTAGATCACCCATACATAATCAAACAAATTGTACGGATGTAACAAGGCTCCATTTTTTCGTAACTCAGCAAGGGTAATCGTAATCGAGTAATCCGGCACGTCTTTCATTTGCGAGATCAAATGCTGACGTAAAGCAGAAGCATTATTAAACCTCAAGTCACGCAAGGTCATTTCATACAACAATACATTGCCTTGATCATCCCTGTAATTGTTGGCATGAGGGGATCGGTGGTTGACGTACAGATCATACTTGTTCGTATCATCATTCCAATTGGCAAAGGCTTCACCATAAGTTGCTAACTCTGATGCATCAATCTGTTCTTCAATTGTAATGGTGTTGTGGTCATGCCGAAACTGTGTCTGCACTTGATTGATTCCTAGGCTTCCCACAGGGGCAATGACAACATGTGTGCCTGATACATCATACTCAGCATCAAAGCGACCGAGGAAATACTTAAACAATGTCCATTGATCATCATGTCCGTAGTTCTCAAACTCTTTAGTTTCAAAAGTACCTCGTATTTCGTACGACAACCCGGTTCCTGCAAAGCATATTTGTGTACATCTGTGGATAGATAACGTTTGCGTCAACTGCTCCTTAAACTGCTTCGACCTCATTCGATCAACAATCTCATGCTGTGCGGTAATCGACTTTTTTACAACAGCACCACCAGTCTTGCTTATCGTATCAATTACATACTTATTGCCATCGACTTCTACTTTCTCCTTATGATTCAACGCATCAAACACATGAGCATTCCTTCGTGTTTTCAACAAAGAAAAAGAGATAGAACGCTCTCCTGCGCCTACCTCTCGTATCATAAAATTATTTTCGTCGAAGTCGATGATTGGTTGTTCTACACCCTGCATCGGGTGGAGGGTTGGAAACATTTAATCACCTTCTATAAGCATTATTTATCTAACAGAAGACTTCTGCATTTAGTTTCATCAACAAAGAAATCTCTCTTTTTACCTGGAATCAATTCACTTTCTGGCACATTCGCAATAGCCCCTTTTGTAAATAAGTGATTCCAAATTTCATCAAACATTGATTCATTAAATTTCTTACTTTTTATTTCTGACAAGACTTCTTCTTTTGTTCCAACTTTATGGTTGACAATAGTCTCATAAATAAATTCTTTCAATTGTTTTCTTTCATTTTCTTTTTCCATTCTTTTTTCCTCCCTTTCCCTTTGTCTTACAATAGCTTGTGCCTGTTCAGATTTGCCCTGCATGTCATATCTAAATCCCATTTAATCAACTCCATTCTTTTATCAAATTATTTTATTTGACAAAAAAGCGGAAATTCCTTCATTTATTTTCGACACTTACCTCGCAGTAGCGTCCAAAAGTATGAACTTAAAACTTTGTTTCCACATCATAATATAGTTCTTCTATTGGTGGATATTGAGTTCTCCATAAATTATGTTTTGTTAACACTTGATAAAGCTCACGGGCGCTCAAAAAAATATCGTTAAAAGCATTTCTACTTACGTCTTTTTCAAAAGGTTTTCCATATTGACAAAAATAAATGTTACGACCATTAAGAACTAGATAAAAGTTCTGTTCAGATTCTTCGGTGTAATGATGACCGAACTTAAGATTATGTTCTCCAGAAACTCCATGAGTCTCTAAATTAGCAAGTCTTTCATTGAAATGGGTATAGTAATTCCTCACATCACGAAACTTATTTGCACTATTATATAAACATTTAATTGGTTCTTCTAGTTCAAATAGGTTCCCTGTTCTAATCAGCGAATCCGCTAAGAAATAAATATCACTAACAAATGCAAGGGATGCCCTTAAAAGAATGTACTCTTCGTGAGTTAAAGGTATAGACATAATCATATTGTTCTTACCGCTTATTCTGACACTCAACTTAGCTTCGTCTGTCCACAGATCGGGAAAAGTTCTTGTACAAGTGTATAAAGTATCTAGAGTGTCAAAAGTATGATCTAATAATCTGCTTACGTTTGGATTTATTCCTCTCTCAATTCTCTCTTCACACCATAAGTGGATAGCACTTTTTAATTCTTTGGTTACATTCAAAACGTCACTCCTTTTATCTGCTATCCACATTTAATTCGACAGGTTTCTTTTTATTCCTTTTGAAAATAACCATCTTCAACATAAATTGTGAAACCGCAAGCCTGACACTTTAGCCTAAGACCTTGTTCTAGCTCCTTTAAATTAACTAACCGGATCGCTTCATTACAATAAATACAATTAACAACATTTTGTGAATTATTATCCACTAACTTTTCACTTCCTTTATCTATTAATTCTTTCTTTATACAAATCAACAAAATGCCAAAGATCGCTACCACTAAAATCGCCTTTCGGTTTATTAGGCGAGAACTCCGGACGATCCGACATTAATAGTTCGTATTCCTCTCCCTCAATCCTGAATGAAATTGAATTAAGAACAAGTCCATGTAAGTCTCTGAGCTCTGTTCTCACCTCTACGTATCGTTCTTCCCCTTCGTGATGCCATGCACTTATTTTCTCTCTATTTGCCGTTTGAATGACTTCCATCTCCCTGATCACCGTCACTTGTTGATTAGTTGGTCTTTCCATTATGATTACTCCCTTCTAAACCATTCTTGATAGCTCTTTTGTTCCCATGATTCACCAGTGTATACAAAAGTGACCCACGCTCTCATCGTTTTTATCTGTGTAAGATCAGCGGGGTTTCTCCAAGTTGTTTGGAAGATACTTGCCCAGTAAACAGGATAACCACCATCATTACCTACATAGAGTCTATATGTGATTTCTTGTCCACGCCTTGGGTGTAAGGGGGCAGACATCGTTGTAGCCCCTCGAAGGATTACACTTATATTCGATTCTTTAGAGGAATCAAGTTGAATGTGAGAAGACCATTCACGATCTTCTAAGCCTTCATTTTTAATAAAGGTCTTACTATCAATGACATGCTTAAGCATCTTGTCAGACCAATACTCAAATACATTGTTGCTGTATTGATTTTGAGAGTTAAAGTCTATGGTGTTTTCACTTAAGCTTGCCTTAATCATGTTACCGAAGCTCGGTGAAATTGCATCATCCCATGTGATCGCTCTATAACATTGTTTGATTCTGGCGGTAATCATGGCGTAATTCCCACCAATAACCAACCCTCTACTCAAAGGATTATTATGATAAGCCTGAATCATAAGTGCAGGAATAATGGTATTCTCTCCTTGATCCAATAGCCCGATAGATTTTGTTTTAGACGTATCATCTCCGTAGAGACTGCAACTACTGATGATAGTTCTAGATGATCCCGGTTTAATCCAAATGTCTCCTCCGTCTAAACCTCCATCTTTCTCGGTTCTATTTGCCGAATAATAAGCTCCTATCCTTATCCCTAAGCCGTCAATTACGAGACCCCAATATTCCCCGTTAAGTTCTCGATTCCTTTTATAAGTACGAACATCAGCGATATGAGACGCTCCACCTTGAAGTAGCATGCCATTTTTAAGAGGGGTGTCATTATAAACTTGCTTTGCTCTTAAGCTCGCTTTACTAATAAAAGAAAATAGATCAGGATCATCATTTGCCCAGTTACAAACGTAATAATGCAACTCGCCGATTTTCAAACCTCCTGCAAAACTCTTACCTTCTTTTTCTTGATAAAACGCAGCCCATCCTGCCCCTTTAACCGTCAGTTTGTGAATATACGTATCATTAGGACCTTTAAAATACCAACCACGCTTATCGCAGTTTGAAATTTTCACATTGCCAGCATAGCTTTCGTGCATATTGATGTAATCATCCCAGTCATCCCCGAGCGTCGAAGAACCAATCATCCCGCATTCTGTCCAGATTCCGTGACCTCTACAGTTAATAACCGACACATTTAATTTCCATGCTCCACCGTAAATACAAATCCCATTTCCAGTCCGTCGGTTATGTCGGTTTCCATCGATAACTATATTATCAATTTTAACATTCATGTGAATGCCCTCTGGATAAGGCTCGTAATAGTTCCAAGCATTGCGATCCGGAAGGAAATCAGCAGTTTGAATAACTCCTTCATTTTCTCCTATTACCGCATCGTCAAGAGCTTTAAAAACGGTGAGATAATCATCCAGTGCTTTTAGCGTGATATTTGAATAGGTGATAACAGGTCGCATTACGCCAAATATTCCCCTAGGACCGTATACTTTTCCTCCACCTAAGCTTCTAACATATTCGATTGCAAATTGGATAGCTGGCTGCCAATCCCATTCTTTTATAGGATCAGAGCGGTTAGGTACCAACTTATTAAACCAGGTGAAATTTACGCTACGATCCGAAAACTCTGCTCTCATTTTTTCTGTGATGCCAAATTCATCTCTAAATGAGTCTAGATCTCCGATTTGTTCTATTCGCTCCTTCGCTTCTTGTGCCAACTGCGCGGTATTACGCGCTTGCATTTTTTGTACCATGTCCGCCGCTGTGGGTAGAGTCTCTTGGGTTTCAGGATCGACACGTAGCATTAATATTTCTTTTAATTGATCCCCTTCAGCAAGTGCTGCTTCCACTTGTTTCTTTGTTAGATTAGATGCAATCTCCGCTAACCTTGCCTTTTCTTCAGCAGACAATGAACGATCCCTCGCTATCCTGCTAAGTTCTTTCAAATCTTTAATATCATTTAACCGTTGGTAAATCTCAGAGTTAATCGATAAAGGTAAATTACTCATGTTCACCCTCCTAAATAAACAGAAACGGGAAGTCAAAGGCTATTTCAAACGCTCCACTCGTACCCGTTAATGTAATTTGATTTGCTCCTTGCGCTAAGGTCAGGACGCTTTTGTTTGTGTCAGGGAAAATCGTTTGACTGTTTTTATAAGAAAACACATCCTCAATGACCACTCGATCATTAGAAGATGTGCTACCGTTGTACTGCCAACTTGTTTGTGTTGTTTCATTTGTAATGCGTAATCCGTTTGATGCGCCTTGATAGATAATTTTTAAATCCTCATTCATACGAACTGGATTAATTTCTGCATGACCAAGGTTCCAAATAGTGAAACGCCTTGTCTGATGCTTATACTTAATCTCATCAGGCATAACAGGGATGTTCATACCAAACTGCCATATGCCCGAGAAGTCGAACCGATCATCTAGGGTTCCACGTGAGTACGCATAAGAAGAAGACGACTCTAATATAAGTTGTGCTTCCCCCGCGTAGTGGGCGATGTTCGGTATTTGAAAAGCATTGGGAACAGTTACCTTCCATAACTTATTTGGCTCGTATTTTGTATAAGCATAGAACTCATCCTTCCCACAGATAAGAGAAAGGAATTCAGTTCGCTTCAAAAGAAAGTGCTGATAGTTAACACCCTTTATCAATAAGTCCCAATCAATCAAACGTCCGTCATAACTGGTTGCCTGCGGGATGTAAATATGACCATTCGCACTGCCCACAGCTTCTTGCCGTTGCTGACGTTGTTGGAGAGACTGAGGTAAAAACTTTCGCGTCAAATAGCCAAGTTCATGACAATCCCAAACTTGACCTGTACGTATATTTTCAATTAAAACCTCTGGCACATCCTCACCCCCATAGAGCATCAGTGTCCGCTTGAGTACCAAGCTTACGACCAACGTTTTTATAAATTGTTTCTTCACCGAGTTTAACTAAGATGACAGGTGATACATCGCTATCTTTTACACTACGAATCAGTTCATCTAACTTTCCTGTTAAAGCGGACAAATCAATTAAACTTCGACTATTTGCACTAGCCTGTGGGTAGCTGTCCACAGAAGGGACAGTATTAAACACGCCAAGCTTTTCACCGAGATCCGTAAATAGTGACAATGACCGATCATTAGTCTGAGAAGGAATAATATATTCTTCATGATCCTTTTCTGATAACCAAGCTAACTGCTTATTACGACTTATCCCGCCATGCTCATAACCTTTAGGATTAATACGATTCCCATTCAATCTCTGCTCATAATGGACGTGTGGTCCAGTAGATGATCCAGTCGAACCAATCAACGCAATGTGCTGTCCTTTTGCGACTGGTTGCCCTGCGCTAACGAGGTTGCGGCTGTTGTGGGCGTAGTAGTGTTGCATAGGGCCCGATTGTACGACTACTAAGTTACCGTAACCACCATTCCAGCCGGTGGAGGATCTCGCAACCACACCATTTGATTGTGATGGGATTGGTGTACCAATTCTCGCGGCATAGTCAACACCACCATGAAACGATCCACGTTGACCCGTAACAGGGTGAGTACGATATCCATAACCTGATGTCTTACGCATACCAGGGAAACCGCCACCTGCTGTAAAGCCACCGCCTTCTCCGTCGTTAAGGTCACCAGACCCCATTAAATTAGTAACGTAATCAACTGCACCAGAAGCAATCTTCTTAATTACAGCTGTTCCTAATGGCAAGAAGTTTGATGATGTCCAGTTATCACCAAGTCCAGATATAGCTTTGTCAATTAAAGCCTTTGGACCTTCAACTAATGATTCCCACCATCCCATTATCGTATTGCCGACTCCGCTCTCATAAGCAGGAAGAGCAAAGCCAGATTGATTACCGAATCCATAACGATTCAATAAAGATTTTGTATGGTGCGCTGGTAAAACCGAAGAACCTTTGTGAAGGAATACATGTTCAGGACCTTTGTTACCAGATACATACGTACCTACTTTAGGATCATGTACAAGTTCAGGTCCCTTTTCCGATATCATTGCTATACCATCTTCAGGGTGTCCATTAGGTGATGTACCGTGTTCATACGGTGTTGCACCACCAGTAGGCATTCTCTCTGTACTCTTTGAACGGTTTGTCGTGTCTTTCTTACCCCACAAAGGTATTAGTGGTATGCCAAAGAAATCAAGAACCTTATTAATTCCACCAGAAACCCAGTTCACAGCTTCTCTTAATTGATTGACGAAGATATCCCATCTTTTTAAGACCTCTCCGGTTTCCCAATCCACTTGTTCAATGTGACCTTCTGCCTGATTCTTAGCTTCCCTAACAACACCAATATGCGCATCTTCTGCGGCTGTTATTGACTGGTCCCTGCTTCTTTTTGCTTCTTTGATAATCTCGTCTGCTTCTTCTCTTGAGAGCAAACCTGTTTCTTCAACCTGACGATTTGCCCAGTCAATTATCTCTGTAGCCTTATCGTTAGCAGCTTGGATCGCCCCTTCTTTAGCTTCAAGTGAACGTTTGACCGTATCAGCCGCTTGTTCAGCGTTAATTTCAGAAGAGAAATGTTTAAGTTCGTTCATTATTGCACGTTGCTCTTCACTACCAGTTGCAACAGCTAGAACATTTTGGTTCATCATAACTTCTTTAATTCGGTTAATTTCCTTTTGTTCAGCATCTGTAATTTCTCTATTTTCTTCAGCAGCTAGATTAATAATGTCATTAATTTTTTGCTCGTTTTGTTCAGTACCCTCTATTCGTACTCGATAATAATCGTCATAACGTTGCTTAATCTCTTCTTGATGTTCACCTGTAATTACTTCAGATTGCCCGAGAAACTTTTCTAAATCGCTTTTTGATTGTTCGTAGTTCTCATTTAATTCTGTTCGAATCATACTACCCATTTCAGAGAACTTACCTGTTAATGACTCAGCCATTTCATCGGTGATTTTTTGCGATCCCCACATCAATTGATTTAACTCAATGGTCGCTTCGTCGTTCAATTTTTTATAAGCATCTAATTGTTCAGCTGTTGATTGGCTAATCTTCTCGCCATTTTCCATGACGATATCACCAAATGATTCCATCTGAGGAAGAAGCTTATCGCCATAGTATTCATATACTTCATAACCAACTGTAGCTAATGTTGTTATTGCGGCGACTCCAATTCCTATAGGACCACCAAGTGCTGCAGCACTCTTTCCGAAAGTGCCAATACCTCTGACTAAACCACCAATACCTTTTCCTGCTGTTGTCGCATTTTTGCCCATACCAAGTAATTGACCGCCACTTGTCACAGCATTTTTCCCTGCTCCAAGCAACCTTTTACCAAGTCCAAGTATCTCAGGCGCAAACATTAACGCCATACCTAAACCTTGATTGCTATCATCACCAAAGGCAAGCATACCTACACCAGCCAAAGATGCAGCAGTACCGACACCACCAAGAGTACGACCAAAACGCCCCATACCTCTATTGGCTGTGGCTACTTGTGTTCCTGCAAGTTGAGCAGATGCACCAAATCCAGTTGTTGTTGTTTGTGCGACTTTTGCGCTTGTTGTATATCGCCCAAATGCACCAACCGCTTTTGCGAGTCCAGCAGATAGATAGGAGACTGAGCGTAATACAACGGATAAAGCAATAGCGGCAGGACCTAGTACAGCGGCAATCCCTGCAGCAACTAAGATGTATTTTTGAGTATCTTTTTCCAGATTCCCAAACCAACGTACAAGGTCTGTTGTTTTTTCAACTAACGTTAAAAAATGCGGTATCATATGTTCCGCAAACTGTATCGCTAGACCTTCTGCAGCAGATGTTAACTCAATGATAGATCCATAGGCATTATCAAGCATGGTGTCTGCCATATCTTGCGCCGCCCCTGTGGATTGCTCAAGCGCTTTAGTTTGATCACGAAGTCCCTCGGAACCTTCTTCCATTAAGATTGCCCAGTGTTTAAAGGCTTGGTTACCAAATAAAGTCGTGATAACATTCGCTTCTTGCTCATCGGTCATTCCTTTGGTGGCTGTTTCTAATTCACCCACCAAATCAGGGAGTGGTTTCATGACACCCTCAGCGTCAAAAAACTGGATGTTGAGATCTTCCATCAATTCAGTCATAGCAGACGTCGGCTTTGACAAACGCTGTAAAGATGTTGACCAAGCTTGACCAGCCTTACCGCCCTGTATACCTGCATCACCAAACCTCATAATAGCGGCAGACGTTTCTTCAATCGACCATCCAAACACGTTGGCAGTCGGTGCGGCATAACCCATCGCTTCACCTAATTGCTCGATGTTAGTGTTCGAATTGGATGCGGCCGCGGCAAGAACATCGGAAACGTGAGCGGATTCACTGGCTTCCAACGCAAAAGCTTGCATGATGTTAGACGTGATATCGGCTGTTCTTCCCAATTCCATTTGACCAGCAGCGGCTAAGTTAAGTAGACCAGGCATCGCATCGTAAATATCAGCAACTTCCCAACCTGCCATGGCAAGAAAGGCTTGTGCTTCAGCGGCTTGTGATGCACTAAATACAGTCGTTTCACCTAATGACTTAGCTTGCCCTTCCATCTTCGCCATTTCCTCGGCAGTACCGCCACTAAGCGCTTGCACCTTAGACATGGACTTTTCAAAGTCTATACCAGTCTTTAATGCCATCGTACCAACACCGACAATAGGCAATGTAAGACCAAGCGTCATCTTTTGTCCTGCCTTGCTAAAACCATCTGCCATCTTACCTGTGGTGCTTGAAAAGCTGTTTAAACCACTCTCCATACTACTCCAAGCAGATTCTTGATAGGCTATTTCGTTAGTTAACGATTTGAGTTGACCTTCCATTTTTGCATATTCAGCAAGCGCGTTGTTGTAGTGCCTAGAAGCATCAATAGCAGCTTTTGATTCAGCACCCTTTTCCTCAACTAATCGTTTGTAATTACCTTCTAAGTCCTTTACTTTTTGCCCCTGTAACTCATAGACTTTGTTCAGTCCTTCTTGCTTTCTCTTTAGCCCGTCTGTGGAACGCCCAAAGCCACCCATTTGAGCACCAGTTGCATTTAACTCTGATCGAGCGGCAGAAAGGCGACTGTTTAAATTAGAGACTCCGCTGTCCACAGCTGAGGCATCCCAGCCAACTCGTAGCACTGTTGCATCAGCAGCATTACCAAACATAGGTTTACCTCCTTTCCTCTAAAAGTTAAAGACAGAATCAATTGTTGTATTAGGAACTGGCTCAGCAGTTTTTCTTTCTTCTTCACGCTTTCTCTTATGTTCACGCAACTCAAAGTACAAGTTCACGTCCGTTTGATCTAATTGGTAAATAGGAGTACCCCTTGCTTCCTCCAATAAGTAAAAGTCCAAAAATTTCCCATAGTTGTACTCGGCTCTTTCGAGCTTTGTCATCTTGCTTAATTTTTCTATTTCTTCTTGTTCTTCCGGGCTTCTTTTTCCAACATCAACTTTCCCAGCTTCTGTTGTTCGTACTGTTGTTTTTTTAACTCTTTAAGCGGCATAAAACCAAGAACGTTAACACCTACCGTTTCGTAAAACACATCATCAGAGCCGATAGTATTCATGCCATTTTCTAACTCTTCTCTAGTAAATTGATTACCAAATGCACGAACTAAGAAATCCATTTTCATATCTAAGTTTTCAATTGGATCTGCGCCTTCTTGATTCATTTCAATCTCTTGTTTCAACGCTTCTTTTTTCAACGAGAACGGAATAAATGACTGAGTGAATTCTTTGTCTTTACCATCAATTCTTAATGTAATCTTCATCATGATTAATCACCCTTTGTTATAAAGTAAAAGGGCTGGCGTTATGCCAACCCACGAATGCCCCTATGACCAGGACAGAGATATTTGATTTGCTGTACTTGTCCCACTCAATGATTGGGGAGTGTTAGGGAGTTTCTGTTTCAGACGCGCCAAATACTTTCTTAAAGTAATCTGCAACAACTTCTTCATCTGCAACTGCTGTATCAAGCGTGTGCATCGGCTCACCATCAAACTTACGTTCAATAAATACCGCTTCTAATGTTGTACCTTGTGGTGTAGCTGTATCTTCTTTTGTATTGTGTTCACGGTTCGGCAAAGCAAATCGACCTTTAAATAACCAAACATAACCATCAGAACCGTCAGCTTTTCTCGACTTAAACCCGATTGCGAAATAAGGTGAAATACGATCTTTATGGTATCTTGTTGCACCTTTATCGTATTCTAATCCAAGTAGTTTGGCTTTAGCGGAGTCTGCAATCCCAGCTGTGGAAAGCGATAAATTAATTGCTCCATCAGAGGAGATGACTTCATTTACACCATCGTCCGCATAATCAGGTGAATTATTAGAGTTTTGAGTAATGGAAACACCTTTTAATGGTGCTATTTTAATAATCTCTCCATAAGTTACCCCGTCCTCATTATCTGTAAGTAGTTCAGCACCAACTAAATCTCTAGCACCAATGTATGAGCTTGCTCCTTGTTTCATCAATATCACCCTTTAAATTTTAATTTGGTAACGCATAATTTTTCTTACTTCATTCTTTTGTGAGTCGTTTTGCGTCCTTACGTTTGCACGAGTAAAACCCAGATCGACCATTACCCTGTTTATCTCAGGCAACAATCTATCCGGGTTACGATCCCATACATCCACCTGTATGAGTAAATGATCCTTCGTTGATCGATCATCTTCATAATCTGTAGGTACGTTATCAACTTCAACAATCCTCATAAAAGGATAGTCACTTTCGAAACGAGCAGGTACGGTATAACGAAAGACTTTGCTTCCCACAGACTGAGACAACATCGAGTCATTCTGTAGCGCCAATTGAACTTCTCTATCTAATACCTTCATGACCACCGCATCACTTTCTTCTGCAACTCAGACAACATAGCCGCTCTAATCTGCCCCTTCGTCCTTTGAGCGGTTCTTAGAATAAAATCATTAGGCGGCATAAACTTTGTCCCATTGACCAAGAAATTAGCACGCCACCTTGTACCACCCTTACCATCAGTAGGTCCCACTTCAACGACTTTTACACCATCAACGTTTTTAACCCGTCCTACTTGGATATCGTCAACCATGTGCTTATAATCAGCGGCGCTGATGCCAGACCTCGGGACTTCTTGTTTCATGATCGGTACGGCAATCTCTGCCCCGGCTTTGATGGCGGCGTTTTCTGCTCTGTTAACGTTTCTTCCCATTTCTTCTATCTGCTTTATTAAGGCATCCCAATTTACAATTTCAAAACTCATAGGATCACACCTTTATACATTTAAGAGTGATGTACATGTTGTCGGCAGGACGATAGTCGATATCATCAACTTCATATACATTGTCTTTGCCGTATACTTTCCACAGCACTCTCATGCCTTTTTCGATCTCCATTGATTTCTTGCTTTGTCGAATGGTCATCTCGGTATATCCTTCGACTGTCTGTACATCATTCTCGGTTACTTGTTTTAGCTGACTGACGGTGATATAAGCCATTGCGGACATGAATTTAAAGAAATCTTCAACCCACATACCCTCATCATCAAAATCAGCTTTATAGGCTTGCACCTCAATCTTTTTGTTAAAGTGACCAGCATTAATCATCCGGGGTGACTTGCGCATCATCATCACTCCCATATTTGATTAAAGTAAGCATCGTGGTAAGGCTATAGGAAAGATCTTTATGCTTGTCTACCGTGTAAATTCCACGATTCTCATAGTTGTGAGAGACATAGAGACATAGACAAAGCCTGTGCAGTGAATTTTCTTCGTTGAATCTCTTCCCTGTGGATAGCCTAATAGACTCTTTAGCTGCTTCGATCATCATCTGAATCTCAAGATCTTCTTCCTCAGACTCATCAAACACCCTTAAATACTGCTTAACTTCACTCAGCATCTTCAGGTTCCTCAGGCTCAACTACAGTTACTTTAACAGTGGCACGCTTACTATTATCATCCTTGGACGTAACAGTAATCGTTGCCGTACCAGGAGCAACACCTGTGATCGTTCCAGTCCTTACAGTAGCAATGGAAGCATCAGAGGAAGAGTAAGACACTCCCTTTTCGCTTGCATCGTCAGGTGACACGGTAACGTCAATGTGTTGGGTTTCCTCAGCTGCTATGGTGGCTGTGGTCGGTGTGGCGCTGATGCTGTCCACAGGGATGCGATCAGTCTCGACTTCAATCGGCTCAGATAATTCAGATTCCCCCACCTCGTTTTCAGCACTTACTTGATACTCGTATGCTGTATTTGGCTGTACATCTGTATCTGTATACGTTTTGTCCGTCAATCCACTAGCGACTTGCTCACCGTTGCGATACACATTATAAGTAGGCATCATCATTCTCCTTTCTTCCCCTATGACCAGTTGAGAGTCACGCTATTAGGCGCGCTCTCGGCAGTCAATGTTTGGGGTTGGTTAGGGTGTTACAGGAGTGCCAAGGTCAAGCAATCCATAAAGAGAAGCGTCAGGATCAGTTTGAATAACGTCAAATGACTCAATCATACGAATCATTGTTTGATTTTTCTTAAACTCAACGTGATCTGAAGCATCAATAATTAAGCCTTTACGCTCAACGAATTGTGCTGATTCAGTAGTTGATCCGTAAATAACAGGCGCTTTACCATCTTCAGAAGGAAGTTGACCATTGCTAAATACTTCAACTGGATATCCTTTAAACAACTTTTGAGTCGGTAAAGAAGGATTTGGCTGTAGTAAGCCACGACCATTTTCGTCAACTTGTAAATCTAAATGGTTAAAACCATCTTGGTTTGTCACAATACGAATGGACGATGCAAAAGCAGGATCAATGTCAACATTTAGAGATTGAACAAGACTCTTCCAATCATTCAACGCTTTAGGTGTTTTGCCATCGATAAGCTGTTTGAAAATCGCTTCATTTTCTGTGATTGTTGCTTTACGGACAAACATACGACCTAGGTAAGCCATTAGTCCACCAGCTTCAACCTCAAGTAATTTCTTTGAAATTGGAAGCAACGCACCATAATCTTTAACCTTATAGCCTTTGTTCTTGAAAGAAGGCTCATCAGAATAACCGATCTCGTCACCATCTTCAAAAGAAGCAAGACCAAGCATTGTTTTTCCTTCTTCATAAACGAAAGAACCAGCAAGGACATTTGTGCTGTAATAGCTAACTAAATGACGCGCTGATTTAAATTCACGACGATATTCAGTGATTTGATGGTTGATATCTTCTGGGATTAAGATGATTTCATTGTTATCACCTTCAGTAAGCATTGCATTTTCAGCATCAGTAAGATCTTTCCCACGAAGGAATTTAAAGAATGCTTCTGTAGCATCTGATTTAGGCTCTAATTGCTTGTTTTTATTTAAGGCAAGAACTTTATCTTCCTCATCATCTTGAACTGCTGCTAAAATATCAAAGCGCTCTTGTAAATTCTTTGCTTCATCAGCAGATGCACGTGCTTCTTGCAACTTGTTAGAGTTAGCAAATTCACGCGCTTCTTTTTTCTTATCTTGAATCTGTTCTAGTAAATCACGCATTTCCTTTGTCATTGTAAATAACCACCTTTAATAATTTTGGGTAAAAAAAAGAACTAGATTAAGTCCAGTTCAAGTAATAAATTTTCAAATTCTTTTTGTTGTTCATCTGCAATGCTGTGGGCAGGAGTGGTAGGCCCTTGGCTTTCCACAGGCAGAGACGATGGAACCTTGTTATACTTCTTCAACATGTCACTAGCAGAAGCGGCAATGGCATTAGCTTCACCAACATTAAGATTAAAAATCTCTGCTGCTTCTTTACCGTTTAACCAGGTTTCAGCATTAACCATTTGCTTCACCGTTTCCATATCTACACCATCAGCTAAATTCTCTTCATACACGTTTAAAAGACCTGACTCAATACTGTCCAGATCATCCGCTAACTTACGCATATCATTCGAATTTCCGATGTTCATTGCCCAAGGTTTGTGAATCATCAAGAAAGCATTTGAAGGTACGTTAATCTCATCACCTGCCATTGCGATTATTGATGCAATAGATGCAGCCATACCATCAACGTAAACCTTTTTGTACGCTTGGTGACGCTTGAGCATGTTGTAAATAGCTAATCCTGCGAATACAGAACCACCACCGCTATTTATATAGATGTTAAGGTTTTGTACCCCTTCAACTTGTTTTAGCTGTTCTCGTACATCCTCGGGCGCTGTGTCGCTATCTTCCCATTTCCCCCACTCACTTGAAACGATATCGCCATAAAAGTAGATATCCGCACTATCAGCGGTGAGATTTTTTACGCTTAGGAACTTATTCATTATTCTCACCCCCTTCCAAGCCACCTGCTTTAGCTAACTGGTATCGATCGGCAACATCAAGTGCGATGCTGTTTAGGTCAACACGATGTGTATCTCCACCTTCGATTCCGTCCATATCCTCTAACTCCAGGATGTCATTGATAGAGTAAACACCATTTTTAATCATTTTTTCATAGTAAAGAGCACGTGTTTCATCATTTGAACGTAAAGCAGAACGTAAATTGAACTTAAAGTATAGATGTTGACGCTCACGAGTAGTGAAAAGCTTATAATTAAACTCTTCTTCGATAGCCGTTAACTCAGGCTGAATACTATTTGCAATAAAATCTCGTCCTTGATGCTCAATATTGTTGTTTGTTGAACGCTCCAATTCAGCGAGCATGTGTGGTGGAACATTGAAAATACGTGCAATCTCGGTTACATTGAACTTCATATTCTCCACATACTGCATATCAGCAATAGGCATCGTTAAACTATCGATATCCATGCCACCTGAAGCAATTAAAGGTCTACCGCTGTTACTATAACCGCCTTGAGATTTCATGTACTCATCAGCTACTTTGTTCCTCGCTTCACTACTCAGCGTCTCAGGAGTCGTTATTTTAACGTTTGTAGCCGCGCCATTCTTATAAAATCCACTCATAAACTTCTTACTCGCCTGCATTTGCCCACTCGTCTCGCGTGCAACTTGAATAGGAGATAAAGCCGTAATGCCATCAGGTGTAAAGTAAGGAAGATATACAATTTCAGAAGGATGGAACGCTTTAGGTTGATGACCATCCGCATAAATGAACCAATGCTCTTTAGTCTCGTGATGTTGAATAATATCCATATGACTAGGATTAAGAAGTTCCAAGCTTGCTATCTTCCCTCTGCGATTGAATACAGGATAAATGTAAGCTGCACCGTGAATATGCCTATGAGCAATTAAAGTTTGTTTGAACATATAACTTGATTGCATAGCATTTGGTCTGTTTTCTATAAGATCAGAAAGACTGTGACCCTTTTCTCTTGTACGCTTATTCTCTTTCTTGCTATACATCTGCAACGGAAGCTTTGCCACGCTGTTTGCCTTGATATTAATGGCGGCATAAATTGCACTTATCCTAAGTGACGTTTCGTTTGTAATGATCTCTCCACTGTGGGTAGCAAGATTCTCGCCCCATGATCTCCACAAAGGCTTCTCCCATTCTTGAATGTTATTAAAAACTTTATTCAGTATCATGTCGTTTCACCCCCTTCCCTCCTTTCGCTAGAAACACCAATAAGCCAGCACCGATAAATACAGCGCCAGCTAAATAATTCCCTGCGGTTATGGATATTGTGTAAGTCGTGAAGATGATAAAGCAAATTCCTATTAAAATTAGGAGGTCGTCTGCAATTTCTCTTAAAATTTTCATCATCCACCTCCTAGAAACCAAAATCATCACTCATAATGTAACGTTCAACGTTTGGCTTAAATTCATGGTACATAGCCCTTGAATAAGCATTAATAATGGATGCTAACGGATCAATACGCTCTGTTGACTTGCTTTTACTAAGCTTTATGCGAGCATCGGTGTTTTCAACGGTGATTGCGTTGCCCACAGCCCAGGAGAGTAAACCATTTCCGTTGTGCTCAATCTCGCGTTTCAACACTTTCTCCCTAAATTCTGTCAACGGCTCATGTTGCGTAGCGATGTTTTGCTTAACTTCGACCATCGTATAACCCATCTGCGACATTTCTTGGCTCAAATACGTAGCATCGAATGGATCATAGCCGTTCTCTACAACGTCCCACAGCTTATCTCTCACAAGCATTTCAATGTGATCAATAATATAGCTATAATCAGTCACTGCGCCATCTGTAGTAGTTAGTAAACCTTCCCTTATCCATTGTTTAAAAGGCGCTCTATCGCTCTTTATTCGTTGCTCAAGCGACTCATTTGGAATAAATGAATGTGAGTCCACAAAAAAACGACCGTTTTCAAGCGGAATAACGATTCCGAGTGAACACAAGTCGTGTTTGGTGGCTAAATCTAGCCCTAGATATACTTTTTGACCTTTTAATTCGATTGGTGCTTTCCACAGGCAGGATGCCCATTTCTGTTGATCTAAATAGCCTTTTTCCGATGATTGCACCCATATGTTACATTGTTTCGTTAAAAATGAGTCCATTGCACTCGGTTTATCCCTCGCAATAAGCGCCAGATCTCGAATGTTCTCAATCCCCTGTGGGTAGGTAGCTGCTACAGGATTTGCTTTGATCCATACGCTCTCGTCAAAAGGATCATCACCCTCGTCAATCTCGCAAATAAGAACAAAGTATCGTTCATTCTCCACAGGATTATCAGGATCGATAATGTTTGAGCAGTAATCATATTCCTCTTTACAAGGCACGTTGAGGTCAAGTCCTGCTGTCGTGATGATGACAACCAATGGTTCATCCCTCGCCCCCATGCCACTCTCTAAGGCTTCCATAATCTCACTGGTTAAATGAGTATGGTACTCGTCCAATATCGCTAAGGATGGGTTTAAACCCTCACCTTGCTTACGTGCTTCTTTACTCAACGCACGAATGACTGAATTCGTTTTAAGATGTCTTATCCTGTGGTAAGAATCACTGTACTTATCCTTTAGAAAAGTTACACGCCTAATCTGTGCAAGGATCTCATCATAAACAATCTTTGACTGTTCACTCGTCCAACCACTGATGTACGTTTCCTCTGTCTGATTGCTGAGGAAGGTGACGTAGCTGCTGATGATGGCAAGCATTTGTGACTTGGTATTCTTACGACCTAACTGCACATACGCTTTCCTGTACCTTCGCTTGTCATCGCTTTTCTTTTTCCAACAAAAGATATTAGCAGCAAGGAATAATTGAAAAGGAGTTAACTCAATATTTTTATTGGCCAACACACCTTTTGTGTGCTTAAACAAAGATGCCCATCGATTGAACTGCTCTAATTCTTCAATATCAAAGTAATAAGCAAACCCTTCGGGATCATCTTGCGCCTTTTGAATATCACTTAAAAACCGATTAGCAGCATGAATGTGTTTCTTCCCTGCAACCTGCTTACCTGTACTAACATCAACCGCATAATCATAAAGCTTATAAAAAAGTTCTTCTGCTGTGGGTAGGCTCATGTACGATCACCAAACCCATTGTCATCAGGATCTTTCTTATCTACCTTTGTAACTAAACTTAGCGCCAATTTTGCACGGTCAGAAGGGGATAAACCGAAACGGCCAGCAACCTTCATCGCACGTTCAAAAGCTTTATCTTGGTGACTTAGAAGCTGATGCGGCTTACCAAATGGCATTAAACCATCATGCTCTATTTGCTCTTTAATGCTCAAGTAACGATCCATAGAATCACAATATAGACCTAACATTTGACTATCGACATTCTTTAGGATTTCTGTATACTTAAACTCAAGAAGCAGATTTTCAAATATCTCTCTACCTCTTTCGCTCAGATGGTCAGGCGCTTTTATATCGTCATCCCTAAACGTCATCTGATCCTCAGCTTGCTTACGCTGTTCAATAACTTCCTTTGATAACTTTGCTTTATTGCCGCTTATAACGTGTAAATCCATCGATTTTGCATTTCTACCCATTTAAAACCCTCCTTTCCATAAAAATTGGTAATATATGTTAAAAATTAAACTTGAAATAAAACGGACTTTGTATAAAGAAGGCGGCCCGAGCGGTGTTCTAGGCTTGGCTCTAAACAATTTTAGGTGGGGGGTACTTACGATAATTGGAATTAGTTTTCCGTTCGTTTCCCTTCATCCACGTTTATGATTTATTCAGCCTGTCCGTTGCTCGGGTTGTTGGTGTCGTTGTTGCTGTGGGTGTTGATGCTGTTGTTGTCCACAGCTGATGCCGACGATGCCGCCCTGCTCCATGTCTGTGTACTACAGGCACAGAGGATGATGGCATAACAAAAAGAGAATACAAGATCACAATTGGTATTTGACATTTGCTTTTGCCGTTTACCTTTTGCGATTCGCATTCTCTCTTGCGGTTTTGATATTGTGGCATGGATGACATAGAGACTGTAGGTTCTCTGGGTTGAGACGTAGCGCCCAGTCGTCTTTGATTGGTATGATGTGATCGACTACATTCATTGGGACTAATCTGTTTTGCGATTTGCATTTGACACATAGCCCTAAGTCTCTACTCTTCACAGCTTCACGCATGCCTATCCATTGTGGTGACTTGTAGAAAGCATGGTAGGATTTATTATCCTCGTTGTATCGTTTGGTTCTGTCGTACTGTATCCACTTATCCCTCTTGTCCTTTTCGATTAGGTGTTCATGATCCTCGCAATACTTCTCACGTGTTAGCTTTCCACAGCCGGGACATTTGCAATTACGAAATGGTTTCGGTGGCATTCAATTCACCTTTTGCTTTTTGGATTTCAGAATAGACAATCGCTAATAGGGATTTGGATTCTTGCTTTGTTGCATCGGGATTGCATTTGAGATTGAACAAATCGAAACGTTGATCTCGATCTCCATTTGCAATAGCATTGTCGATGCCTAACTTTGATTCAAGCTTAACGTCTGGGTAGCAGATTAGTTCAACCATTGTTAAGTCGTAGTCGAGTTGAGTCATTTAGCATCATCTCCTTAGACATAATAAAAACACCCCACAAAGAGGTGTTATTAATACTATTTTTTCAACCTTTTTTTCGCTTCTTGTCTTTCTTCATCACTATATCTGTTACTTTCTGGGCGCATTTCAGTATCGTTAGACTTAAAAAAAACATCCATTAGAACATTTATTATCCTAAATAAACTATAAGCAAACCAAACTATTGCCGAAAGCCACATATAAAAAAACAAAGTGGACCAAATATTAACATCATTCAAAAACACATAATTTATACAAGTAGAAATTAGTAGCAGAACTCCAATAATAAAAGCTTCATAGAACCATGACTTTAATGATTTATGTTCATCTTCTTCAAAAATTCTTTTCACAATTTCTGAATCTTTAATCGTTATTAAAATACCCAACAAAGCTGCTATAAACCCAATGGCAATAGATGTAAATGTAATAGAAGCATCCAAAATTTTGTCAAATTGGTTTATTTCATTATTTAACCCTAACAAAAAGTGATTAATTATAATCACAACAACAACCCATAATATCGGATAAAGTCTATACATGTACATCACCATTTTTATTTAGTCTTATTTCTGAGGTAACCTTTAATAACTTTTTGACGATTATCGCAATCTTCATCAGAGCTATAAAATTTGTGCATCTGACTAACAATTGAGTAGTGATTCAACGTTTCTCTTTTTTCCATTCTAAAAGAGGCTATGTCATGCGCCTTATGATTAAAAAGATCTATTAGTTCAACTCTAGTATCATCCTCGTCCCTTAAAGCAATTTCAGCTTTATTGAATAATTCACCGTTATCCCTTAAATCAACGAGAGTATCTTGTATAGTTTCGTTATTTAAGCCATCATTCGAATTTCCTACAGTGATTACCACTTGTGCGTTCACACCTTCGTATTGACCAAAAGCATTAACAATATTTTTCAATGGAGATTTCAATTTCGAAAGGGCTGATTTCGTTTCTTCTTCACCTATATTAGCTAAACGAATATTAATCTTTCTATATTCACTAGCATTTTGAGCAAGCCTTATAACATTTGGTGGACAAATAGGTCTTAAATAAATCTTCTCGTTATCACTATTCCAAAGTAAATTTAAATATTCTTCAATTCCTTCTGGACCCAAGCTATGTTTGTTTCTTTGCAGCATAAGAATGTGATTGTCTTCATCATATAGAGCAGATACTTCTTCCCCTATATATTCATCATCAGCTAATTCCATAGGCTCTACTGATTTATTAGTTTTTGCTTTTGATGGAATGTTCGTATCCCTCAATCTAAGAAAATGAAGAAAATAAAAATTCAAATCAACATCCCAATAAGCTTCCTCTAGCCTTGCTCTTTCAGATCTGTAATCATATGTTCTTCCCTCTAAAGACTTCTTTTTAGCCTTATCCATAAATTTCACAAGGTCAAACAATCGATCTTTTCCTCTTAAACGATCTTTAGTCTTTTTATAAACAACTTCATAATACTCAAATCTTACTTTTCTATAATTCATTTTCTTCCCCCTTCCAACACTTATATTTCGTCAAAAAGGGCTAAATTCCTGCAACTTTTTTCATCTGTATTATATCACAAGAACATACGTTTGGTAAATAGCGAAATTAGTAGCTACCCACAGAATGGATAGCTTTATTTAAACAACCTATTAATACTTCTGTTAATTGGTCTTCTAATTGCTCTTCTTGCCGCCCGCTTGTGATAAGTACCATTTCCAGCAGCTTTAATGTCACCTATAATCCTGATAAAACTAAACAATGCCTTCATCATACTTATCACTCCCTTGTATTTGTTACCTTTATTATAGCATAAAACAAGGAAGAAAGGTAGTATATTTCAGAATATTTTTACATATCGTTTATGCTTCCCACAGGATTTTGTGGTACATCTTTCGATAGTAACAGAATAACACGTTTAAACTGTTACAAATGCTCCTTATTCGATCTTTTCTTGTTCTTTTCTCTCTCCTTTACTTTCCTTCTTACCGTTTACTTGATATATTCTAAAAGAATGTGTCAAAAAAAGCATGAAAGGAGACGTTAAATGGCTAATATACAGCCAAGAGGTAAGAATTCGTATTTCTTTACTGTTTACGCTAAAAATCCGTATACGGGCAAGAATGAGCGAAAGACAATGACCTATAAGGTTGAAGAGAAAATGAGTCCTAAAAAACTCGATGTTCATTTGCTTGTTGAGTATGAAAAGTTTGCTGAACTTGTGAGGTCAGGAGAATTCTTCACACCACAAAAGATAACAGTGGATGATTTCGCTTCTCTGTGGATAGCTAATTACTTGGAGACATTGGAAGGCGCAAGCTACAATGCCCACACATCTAAGTATAAACATCATGTAAAGCCAGTGTTAGGCGATAAGCAAATCACGGCCATAAAAAGTATGGACCTTATAAGATTGCTTGCAGATTTAAAAAGAGTTGATGATCCTGACAATCCATTGTCCATAAGATCTAAGCAAGACATATACCTGACATTAAAGAGCATCTTCAAGTTTGCTGTTCAATGGGAATTTATTAAGAACAACCCTATGGATAAAGTGGACAAGCCACAGCAAAAAAGCGCACCTCGTAGGACTTTGAATTATTACGATGAGGAAGAAGTAAATAACCTTTTTCTTCTAGCTGAAAAGGAATTACCTCATTGGAAGGTTTTCATTGTTCTTTTGCTGACAACAGGATTGAGACGTGGTGAAGCATTAGGCATTGAGTGGAAAGATATTGATCTTCAAGAAGGTACAATTGATATCAATAAATCCATTACGATGGGTAAAAACGGTATACCAGTTATAAAATCAACAAAAAGTACTTCATCCGATCGACTTGTTTCATTACCTAAATTTGTAACCAAAGAATTGAAAAATTATAGAAAGCACTGGTTACAACAAAAAGAAGATAATGAAGATGTTTGGATTGAAGAAGATCGCGAATGGATGATATGCGGATCTGATGGTACACATTTCTACCCTACAACTCCTACGACTTATTGGAGAAGATTAACAAAGAAAGCTAATGTAAGGCACATTCGATTACATGATTTAAGGCACACCTCTGCTACATTGTTAATTGCACAAGGTATCCACGCAAAGATAATCTCCGAAAGACTTGGACATAAAAAAATAAGCACAACCATGGATATCTATGGTCATGCTTTACGATCTGCAGATAGAGCTGCAGCAGATAGTTTCGATAATTTCTTTGCCGAGAAAAAATCGATTTAGTTAACATCAACTTTAACATCAACTTTATTTTTTCACCTGTTCCACAACGTTACCATTTGTAAAAATCGCTGTATCATAGGGATTTCACTAGTGGAGCCTAGGGGGCTCGAACCCCTGACCTCTTCGCTGCCAGCGAAGCGCTCTCCCAGCTGAGCTAAGGCCCCGAATATGTATGAGTTTGATACTACTTTCATAATATATCATAAATAGCCTCAACGCGACAAGCGCTTTTCATCGTGGAAACCGTCTGTTTAATCGTGATCATCACGGGTATTGAATAACAAAGCACGAGAAGAAACAAAAGGGGCATAAAAAGATGGTTCGGTTTAACAAATGGATTGACGCATTGATTTTAGCGATGATAAGCGGTAGTGTTTACTTCGTCTTATCTCTCATTTACGATGATCATGTAAAGTGGATAAATGCGCTCGCTATCGCTGTAGCGCTTTTTTTAACCCACACATTGCTGATTCCAAGGATTTTCAATAAGCGGAAATCTAACTGATCTTGCTTAGGAGTTGAACGGAGTGATTTTATTTTTCACATTCATCATTCTCTTTATTATCATGTTTTTGTTAATGGTTATTATTGATTCTGCTTTAAAAAACGAACCGAGCGTAAAGCGATGGTTCATTACTACATTGATTTTTACAGTTGTGATCTTTTTAACATTTTTGTCTTTCTCCTTATTTTAAATAAAGATTGAGGTGCTGTAGATGAGTGTGTTCCGCGTAATAGGTCATGGGTTTGTCATTTCTATATGTTCAACGAGTTTATATTTACTATTGATATGGCTATTAGGAGATATAAGCGAAGTTCGGGGTTCCATTTTTGCCATTGTCCTTGGCTCATTTATTGGCGGTTCCATTCGAGGGATCGTAAAAGAGCGCAACCGTAACAAACGAAACCGAATACCTAAAACGAAATAAAGCCTATCCTAACAACACACCAATTACATACCAAATCAACCCGCCAATCACACCAACAAAGCCAGCTTGAATGATTAATTCCCCTGTTACTTTTTTTGTTTTCGCAACGTCTAAAATAATCCATCCGAAAAAGACGGCAAAAGCAAGAATAATTGCATCAGTCATTGTTATCCCTCCACGTTCTCTTCCTACTTTAGCAAGAACTTAGAGGGACCGCAAACAATAGTTACAGTTGAAAGGTTTGTTCAACTTCTTCTATTAAATTTTTGGCGACGTCGACATATTTCTCGTCCACTTCCCCATCTTTATCAATTGGTCGCTGAAATTGGTTAATTAGTCCATCAACCGCAGGGGGGATGTAGCCTCCTATGCCTTCATCTGTGTTTCCATCTTGATAGACATGGTTTAGTAAATACGGCTTCCCCATTTCAAATACAGCATGGCTTGAGCCAACTTCTCCTTCTACTGCTGTAAACGGTAAACGAAGAAATGTATAGCCTCCTTCTTCTGCTAGCTTATAATCATAATAACCATGATCGTAATCCCAATTTCCACCAATTGAATAACCAAGAGGCGTTAATAATGACTCTAATTCTTTTGCTTTCACTTCTTTGCCTTCAATTTTTGAAGATACATAAATCATATGACCGCTCCTAATCGTTTTTATTGATTAGTGTGTGAGCCTTCGAAAAACTTATGCATCAAAAAAGCACGGACGATGGTTCATCCGTGCTTTCCCTGTTTACAGCCGTTTTTCAAGTTCTTCTTTTTCTTTTTCAAAACCAGGCTTTCCAAGTAAAGCAAACATATTTTTCTTATATGCTTCTACTCCTGGTTGATCAAACGGGTTAACGCCCAATAAGTAGCCACTTACTGCGACCGCTTTTTCAAAGAAATACACAAGATAGCCAAATGTGTACTCATCAAGCTTTGGAATCGACACGATTAAGTTTGGAACACCGCCATCTGTGTGAGCGAGCATCGTCCCTTTAAACGCTTGTTTGTTCACAAAATCCATTGTTTCCCCAGCAAGATAATTTAATCCGTCTAAATCTTGCTCTGCTTTTTCAATTTCAATATGCTTGTCCACATTCTCAACATGTAAGACAGTTTCAAATAAATCACGACGTCCATCTTGCACATATTGACCCATTGAGTGAAGATCTGTAGAAAAATCTACTGAGGCAGGATAAATGCCTTTTTGGTCTTTTCCTTCACTTTCACCAAATAGTTGCTTCCACCACTCTGAAACAAAGTGAAGCTGCGGCTCATAGTTCACCATAAGTTCAATTGTCTTCCCTTTGTTATATAGAACATTGCGAACTGCTGCATATTGGTATGCTTCGTTTTCTTCAAGCTTAGGTGAAGCATACGCATCTCTCGCATCTGCAGCACCTTTCATCATTTGTTCAATATTAAGGCCAGATACAGCAATCGGTAAAAGTCCAACAGCAGTTAAAACAGAAAAACGTCCTCCAACGTCATCAGGAATAACAAATGACTCGTATCCCTCTTCGTTTGCTAGCGTTTTTAGCGCACCTTTTTCTTTATCTGTTGTCGCATAAATGCGTGTACGCGCTTCTTCTTTACCGTACTTCTTTTCCAAGAAGTCACGGAAAATCCGGAATGCGATAGCCGGCTCCGTAGTTGTGCCAGATTTCGAAATGACATTTACAGAGACGTCGCACCCTTCCAGCAAGTCAAATAAATCGCGAATATAGGTTGAACTGATATTCTGTCCGACAAAAATGACTTGTGGCGCGTTACGCTGTTCGTTTGATAGGACATTAAAAAATGAATGATTTAACGCTTCAATTGCTGCTCTTGCCCCTAAATAGGAACCACCAATTCCGGCAACAAGTAACACGTCTGAATCGTTGCGGATTTTTTTAGCTGCTTCTTGTATACGTGCAAATTCCTCTTTATCATAATCAACTGGTAAGTCGATCCACCCTAAAAAGTCATTCCCTGCTCCTGTTTTTTCGTGAAGGGCTTGATGTGCAGTTGTCACTTGGCCTTGCAAATGCTTCATCTCATGCTCTCCGAAAAAGGAAAGTGCTTTGCTATAATCGAATTGAATATGTGCCATTAAAAAGAGCCTCCTTATATTCGGTACTTCATTAATGTACCGAAAGGAGGCAAAAAATACAAGTAATCAGCGGTCAAAAACCGAGCTCTTTAACAGCTTATCCTGTTCATGACGTTCAATTGCTAAATCAATTAGCGTGGAAATTAAATCTTGGTAGGAAAGCCCGCTCTCTTCCCAAAGCTTTGGATACATGCTGATTTTTGTGAACCCTGGAAGTGTGTTAATTTCATTAATCACTACTTCATGATCTTCTGTTAAGAAAACATCTACTCGTGCTAACCCTTCACAATTTAAAGCTTGGTAAGCACGTTTAGCAATTTCTTGAATTTGTGCGCTAACATCTTCTGAAAGTTCTGCTGGAATGGCAAGTTTTGCACCATCTTCGCTAATGTATTTCGCATCATACGAATAGAAACCGTCTTGTGGCAAAATTTCTCCACATACACTTGCTTTTGGTTCATCATTCCCAAGAACCGCACATTCAATTTCTCTTCCAACAACTGCTGCTTCAATTAAAACTTTATGATCATAGGAAAAAGCAGATTCTACAGCTTCCTGAAGTTCAGCTTCATTTGTCGCCTTACTAACGCCAACAGATGAGCCTTGATTGGCTGGCTTAATAAAGACCGGCATCCCTAAAGATTCGTTAATCTCATTAAAGTTAATAGATGCTTTCGTTGAACGATTAAAGCTTACCCCGTTCGCTACTTGAAGCCCTTCTGCTTGAAGAAGTTTCTTAGCGATATCTTTATCCATACTCACTGCAGATCCTAAAACATTTGAACCAACAAATGGTAAATTTGCGATTCGCATCATTCCTTGTAGAGACCCATCTTCTCCAAGCGTTCCGTGTACAATTGGAAAAATTACGTCTAGCTGTCCAAGCGCCGTATGTTGATTAACGGGCTGGAGTTGATTGGATTCTTTTCCAGGTAAAAAAGAAATCCCTTCATTTGATTTATTAAGCTCAATTAAAGCTGGATTGTCTTCATTTAATAAGAAATTAGAGGCTTCATTTAAATGCCATTGGCCTTGTTTATCAATACCGATAAGTGTAACGTCAAACCGATCTTTATCGATCGCGTCGACTATGTTTTTTGCTGATTGAAGCGATACTTCATGTTCAGCTGATTTTCCACCAAAAATAATTCCTACACGTGTTTTTGCCAAACCCTTCACTCTCCTTCCCGTTTATTATACACGGAAATAGCTTGTTACAGAATGAGAAATACGTAATGAAAAAAGACAACCAAAAATTGGCTGCCTTCTTTATTTTACAGGGCTTGTTTGAGAATCTCTAACGATTCTGGCTTACCAATTTTGTGGTAGTTGCCGTAATAGCCATTTGCACTCGCGATGTCTGCAATTTCTTCAATCTGATCTTCTGTAATTTCATAATGACTTAACGTTGATGGTGCCCCTAAAGCTGTCCAGAACGCTGACAATTTGTCGATTCCTTCTAAAGCAACATCACGATCTTCTTTGCCCGTACGATCTACACCAAAAACACGCTCGGCAAGTTGTGCACCGCGCTCTGGATTTACATCAACGCTATGACGCATCCAGTGCGGGAATAAAATTGCTAATCCACCGGCATGAGGAATATCGGAAACGGCAGATACAGCGTGCTCTAAGTTATGTGTACCCCAGTCGCCCCGCGCGCCCATTTGTGTAATTCCGTTAAGCGCCATGGTGCCACTATAAAGAATCGTTTCACGTAAATCCGTGTCTTCTAAATCATTTAGCAAGTCTGGCGCAACTTCCATAACCGTTAAAAGAATCGACTCACATATACGGTCTTGCAAGAGCGTATTTTCAGCTGGGTGGAAATACGCTTCTAATACATGGGTCATCATATCAACGATGCCATACACGGTTTGATCCCTTGGCACAGACACCGTGTTTTCTGGATCTAAAATAGAAAAGTTCGGGAACGTAAAAATTGAGCCCCAGCCGACTTTTTGATGGGTATCCCAATTTGTAATGACCGATCCGGAATTCATTTCTGATCCGGTTGCTGCTAACGTTAAAATCGTACCGAACGGAAGGGCATCTTCTGCGAGTTCTTTTTTTGTAATAATGTCCCAGACGTCTGTTTCCGTCCGTGCGCCTACAGCAATGGCTTTCGTTGCATCAATCACGCTTCCACCACCAACAGCTAAAATAAAGCCGATCGAGTGCTCTTTACAAAGTTCAATCCCTTTGCGAACAGTCTTTAAGCGCGGGTTAGGCTCGACACCAGCCAATTCCGTGACGTTACAGCCTGCATATTGCAATTGTTGCATGACCGTATCATATAAGCCATTTTTCTTAATACTGCCGCCACCGTATACAAGTAGTACATTGCGATCGTATACAACGAGTTCATCTGCTAAATTTTCTGTTTTGCCTTGTCCAAAAATTAATTTAGTCGGGTTATAAAATGTAAAAGCGTCCATGAAGGAGCCTCCTTTTAAAATTGATCCACTTTAATCGTAGCTTTTTTGTCCTTTATACGCAAAGATAACAACCTGATTTTATTTCCACTTTTATTGGTAGTCATCGCCTAGAATAATCACGTGTTTTCCATCCAATCTAAGAAGAGTACATCTCAATCGATGTGCAAAACAAAAGGAGGTGCTTTTAAGTGAGTGGAATTCAAAAAGCAGCATTAGTATTAGCCATCATCGGCGCGATTAACTGGGGATTAATCGGCTTCTTCCGATTTGACCTCGTCGCTTTCCTATTTAACGGTCAAGCGTCAGCTATTTCGCGCGTGATTTATGCTTTAGTTGGTTTAGCTGGTCTTTATGCCATTTCGATTCTAATGAAACCAAAAGAAGAGTTAGGCCGCGACCATGAAGTGGAGCCACAACGATAAAAACAGCTAGTTTTCACTAGCTGCTTTTTTTATTTCTTCGCGCGCTTATTTAAATCTGCTTGAATTTCGTTTGACTGCTTTAACCACTCTTTAAGTTTATCTTCAAGTGTATTAAAGCCTTGTTGTTTCTGCTGAGCTGCTTGAGGCTTGCGCGCTCCGCCGCCAGCGTTTGGTGTACGTGGTTTCGCTTGTGGACGAGCAGGCGCCTCTTGCGTTGCACGGATTGATAAAGAAATCTTTCCAGATTCTTGATCAACGGACATGACTTTTACTTTCACTTCGTCTCCTACTGTTAATACATCTGCAATATCTTTCACATAACCGTGAGCGACTTCAGAAATATGAACGAGACCTTGTTTTTTCTCATCAATTGCTACAAAGGCTCCGAAAGGCTTGATTCCCGTTACCTTTCCCTCTATAATGCTACCTTCTTCGTAATTAGACATTCATATACAACTCCTAAACAATGATTTAACCAATTAATTTTACCATAGGTTTCTCTATAGCGCAAAGTCCGTTCACGTTTATTCGCTGATTAGCGTCCCATTTTTCAAAAAGACTTCATTCACACGGATGTTTAAATATTTTTCATACTTCTCTTTAAGGTAACGTTCTTGACCGTTTAACAAAGAGATTACTTTCCCATCTTCTTGAACGCGCCCTGTTCGTCCAGCACGGTGAAGGTAGCTTTCGAATGACCGAGAGGCATCAAGCTGAATAATGTGAGATACTTTTTCGATATCAATTCCTCTTGCAGCAACATCTGTCGCCACTAAAATCGATGCTGCACCACTTTTAAAACGGGCGATTGCTTGTTCTCGATCTGTTTTCGTTTGTTCAGAAGACAATGCGACGGCCTCAATTTTACGGTAGCGTAATTTTTCAACAGTCTCATTTAATCGGTCTAAATGATTAACAAACACAATTCCTTTTTTGATCTCTTCTGCGTGAACAATTTTACGAACGGTATCAATTCGATCTCGTTCTTCAATCATGACGGCAAGATGTTCAATTTGCTCTGGTAAAGTCGATGTATTTTCTTCCAATTTTTCTACGTTTGGTGAAAAGACTTTAAGCTTGTCCTCCAACCCTTTAGGGATCGTGGCAGAAGCAAATAACCCTTGGACGTTATAGCCTAATCGTTTTCCAAGCTCCTCAACGTCTTTCCAAGATTCTTGTTCCTCGACTAACCGATCCACTTCATCAAGGACAAACATGCGGATATTTGCTAACTTAATTTTTTTTAGTCGAATTAGCTCCATTAAGCGACCTGGTGTTCCAACCGCAATATGTGGTTTACTTTTCTTGAGCTTTTCGACTTGGCGATTCACATTCGCCCCACCAATAAACGCCATCGATGACAATGTGGTTTGAGCCGTCACTTCTTTAATAACCGATTCGATTTGAACAGCCAACTCTTGCGAAGGAGCCACAATTACAGCCTGAATCGTTTGTTGATCTGCCTCAATTGCTGCTAAAAGTGGGAGGACATATGCTAATGTCTTTCCTGAACCTGTTTGCGAACGAAACATCACGCTTTCACCCTTCAATGCTTTAGGAATCACAGCTTGTTGAATCGGCGTCGGTTCTGTAATGTTCTTTTTTTCGAGGTTTTCATTTATTTGGGGGGATACGTGTAAATTCAATTGATTAATCATGCTTAACTCCTCTATGATAACCACTCAATTCGATAGAATGGTTCTGCTTCTTCTTCCTTGATCATGCTGAGCTCGTTAAGAAATTCCATTTGGAACGAGGCAACACCATGTTCATTTGCTTTTGCATACGCTCGCTCTGCAGCGACTCCGTAAAAAGCTAACCCATTTGCTGCAGCATTAACAAAGTCTTTCCCATTTACTGCAAGATATGCTGCCAGCACACCACCAAGTAAACAACCTGTCCCCACAACACGGGTGAGCCATTCATGTCCATTTGATACTTGTACGATTTGCTTTCCGTTTGTGACAACATCTTTTTCTCCGGTTACGACGACAACTGTCTGTAGTTGCGCTGCTGCTTTTTTCGCCAAAGCGATTGGATCTGTCTTAATATTCGTGTCAACGCCTTTAACAGTCCCTGCCTCACCTAAAACCGCAGCTATTTCACCTGCATTACCACGAACAAGTGAAATGTTTACTTCTTCTAAAATGCGAGCAACGATCTGATTTCGAAACGTCGTCGCACCGACACCAACTGGATCAAGAATTACCGGAATCCCTTTTTTATTGGCAGCTTGACCAGCATGAATCATGGACGCCACAACTGTCTCAGATGGCGTCCCAATGTTTAACAATAGCGCATCCGCTGCCGTCGCCATTTCATGTGTTTCATCTATTGCATAGGCCATCACTGGCGATGCCCCAACTGCTAATAGTCCGTTTGCCGTAAAATTCGTTACAACTGCATTCGTCATACAGTGAATCAATGGCTGGTGGTCTCGTACAATACTCATCCGTTACATCCCTTTCTTTGTCCTATTGTCCGTTTATTTCGTTGCTTGCCAATTGTGATTTTCTAGAAAGCGTCCAATACGAGTTAACGCTTCTTCTAAATTTTTTAGAGATGTTGCGTAAGAGCATCGAATATGTCCTTCTCCGCCTGCACCAAAAACTGAGCCTGGTACAACAGCAACGCGTTCTTCTATTAAAAGCTTCTCCGCAAACGTTTCAGACGACAAGCCTGTATGTTCAATTGATGGAAATGCGTAAAATGCCCCGCTTGGTTTATGACAAGGTAACCCAATTTCATTCGCTGTTTTCACAAAGAAATTTCGTCGTTGCTGATAGGAGAGCTTCATTTTCTCAATATCTTCCATACCATGCTCAAGCGCTTCTAACGCACCGTATTGCGCCATTGTCGGCGCACACATCAAGCTATACTGATGGATTTTCAACATTGCTTGCAGCAAATCTGTTGGAGCAAGCACAAATCCAAGTCGCCATCCAGTCATCGCAAATGCTTTTGAAAAACCATTAATAACAATGGTTTGTTCTTTCATGCCAGGTAAAGTGGAAAAGCATGTATGCTCCTCATCATAGGACAATTCTGCATAAATTTCATCAGAGAAGACAAGTAATTGATACTTCTTCACGATCGCAGCAATCTGCTCAAGCTTTTCTTTGCTCAACGAGGCACCTGTTGGATTGTTCGGATAACAAACCATGATGGCTTTCGTTTTATCTGTAATGGCTTTTTCAATATCCACTGGCTCAACTTCAAAGTGATTTGCTGCGCTCGTTCCAACTGAAATCGGCACACCACCAGCAAGAGATACAAGTGGCGCATAAGAAACAAAGGTTGGCTCAACAATAATCACTTCATCACCAGGATCTAAAATCGCGCGCATGCCTATATCAATTGCTTCACTTGCGCCAACCGTTACTAAAACCTCTTCATCAGGGTTATAGCGCACGCGATAACGCTGCTCCATGTAATGAGAAATGGCTACACGCAGTTCCGGCAGTCCAGCGTTTGCTGTATAGGCTGTAAAACCTCTTTCAAGGGACGAGATACTTGCTTCTCGGACATTCCAAGGCGTGACAAAATCAGGCTCTCCCACACCAAGGGAAATGATGTTGTCCATTTTCGATGCTAAATCAAAAAAACGTCGTATACCAGACGGCTGTATACGTGATACTTTTTGTGAGAGGCGCTCTTTTTTTACGACTGTTTCCTTCATTACGGCGTCACCACGATTCTACGATCTTCGTCTGGTTCTTTAAAAATAACCCCATCATGCTTATAGGTCTTTAATTGAAAATGAGTTGTTGTTGATAGAACAGAATCAATGGTGGACAATCGTTCGGATACAAACCGAGCCGTTTCTTGCATCGTTTTCCCTTCAACAACAACAGATAAATCGTAGGCACCTGACATTAAATACAACGCCCTTACTTCTGGAAAACGGTGAATACGCTCAGCCACTTCATCAAATCCTACTCCACGCTTCGGCGCGACTTTCACATCGATCATAGCTGTCACAGTTTCTTGAACCGGCAGTTTAGCCCAGTCTACAACAGCTGAATAACTAAGAATTACGTTCTTATCTTCAAGTTCCGTAATATATGTGTCAACCTCTTTCGCCGTTAGATCAACCATTTTCGCAATTTTTTCGGATTCAATTCGGCCATTTGCTTCAATAATTTGCAAAATCTCAACTGATTTCTTATCAAACACGGTGATCGCTCCTTATCTTACGCTATTCCTTTAGAGTAATTATAGTTTGTTTGTTTATCCTAATCATAACATAGGAAATTCCCAAACTCCTGTTTTAAATTAAGGGACCCTTTAGGAGCTGAAGAAAAGCATGGATAAACATACCGCACTACTTATTATCGACATGATTAACCCACTTTCTTTCGAACACGGAGCTGATATTTACCCCCAAACAAGAGAGATTGCTGAAAACATCTTTGCCCTTAAAAATATGATGAAACAGAAAGGTTGTCCCATTTTATATGTTAACGACAACTATGGCAAATGGAAATCGGACTTCAATCAACTCGTTTACGATATTAAAACAAGCAATGAACTCGGTTCCTCTATCGCAGCCCGGCTTGAGCCAAGCGAAGATGATTATTCCATTATTAAACCTAAATTCTCTGGTTTTTTTGACACTCCCCTCCACCTTCTTCTTGAGCATCTAAACGTACGCACTCTTGTATTAACAGGAATTGTCGGAAACATGTGTGTGCAGTTTACAGCCAATGATGCTTATACATTAGAATACGAGCTTTGTATTCCAGCTGACGGCATCGCTAGTTTCACACAAAAAGACACAGATGTTGCCCTGCATCATTTTGAAAACATATTAAAAGCGGATACTCGTTTGTGCCAAGAGTGGATAACGAACTGACAAGAACGCATTCTTTTAGATATGTAAAAACAAGCGCTACGAGACGAGCCGGTGAAGGTTCGTCGCATTCGTTAGCGCTTGTTTTCATTGAACAATTTTAATCCGTATAGAAATGGCTTAAAAAACCTGTTTTAAACTTTCTTTGTCCGCAGCTAGCCACTTACGCATTCTCTCTTTTGTTCCTTCTAAATCATGAAGTACAGCCTGCCCACACTCTTTTTCCGTAGCAGCAGGAACTTGTTCTGTTTCTAGAGAATAGGTCATAGTCTTTTCTAGGACATCTATTATTTCAGCGACAGTTGGTGTTCCACTCATAATTAAATAGTAACCAGTTTGGCATCCCATTGGAGAAATATCAACGACATCAAAGTGATCGTACTCTTCAGAAAAGCGTCGAATGTTGATTGCTAATAAATGTTCCATTGTATGGATGACGTCAGGCTTTAACGCTTCTTTATTCGGCTGACAGAAGCGAATATCAAACTTGTTCACTTCTCCATCCGTCCCAATTTTGTTCGTTCCACAATGTCTAACGTACGGTGCTTTTACAATCGTGTGATCAAGCTCAAAGCTTTCTACTGATGGCATATGGTACACTCTCCTTTCATCTTCGTATATAGTATAAAGGATAGCAGTCTGTCCTGTCGAAGCTTTCATTTCATTTTTATAATGAATCTGCTAAGTAATTTTCACCTATCTAGGAGGCGTACATGAAATTCCGTCCATTTTTTAAGCTATTAATTGAACAGATCAAAAAAGATCCGATTCCTGATTTAGCGGCTACATTATCGTTTTACTTTTTACTTGCCATTTTTCCGTTAATGATTTTTGTGCTTGCAGGTGTGTCGTTCTTTGATATTGACAATGAACAAGTATCGAACACCATTACGGAATTTTTCCCAGGCGAAATTGGTGAAACCTTTAGCGAGATTGTGTTAAATACAATTGGTGAACCACAAATTGGTTTATTCTCGATTGGGATCATAGGTACACTTTGGTCAGCTTCGAACGCCATTAACTCTTTTATACGTTCTGTCAATCGCGCTTACAACATTGAAGAAACACGTCATTTTTTAAAGTTGCGCGGAACAGCAATCATTCTAACCATTGCTATGATTATTGTCATTATTATCACGCTGGCGCTACCGGTGTTTGGTAGCTTAATTCTTGATTTCTTAGAGAATTTCTTATCGGTTCCATCTGAACTCATTTCAATGCTTGATAATCTACGCTGGGTTGTGGCAGTTACCGTCATGATTTTATCGTTGATGGTTCTGTATCGTATTGCACCGAACAAACATCTAAAATTAAAGGACGGGTTACCAGGTGCAGTTGTGGCTACATTAGCCTGGCAGCTAATTTCATTTTTCTTCTCGCTTTATGTTAGTGATTTTTCAAACTTTGAGAGTACATATGGGCCACTTGCTGGTGTGATTATTCTCATGTTTTGGTTCTTTTTAACGGGGATTATCCTGATTATTGGCGCTGAAATTAATGCAACCATTCATCAGTTGCAGAAAAAAAACAATAATCATGTATAAACTTATGTAGGCTGGGTAAGATGGTACCAGTACTTAACATATACGTTTTAAGGAGTGTTCGTTATGAATAAAACTGAATTAATTAATGCACTTGCTGACAGAGCTGAACTTTCAAAGAAAGATGCGACAACAGCAGTTAATAGTATGTTTGATCTTATCGCAGAGTCCCTTGAAAAAGGAGAAACGGTTCAATTAATTGGCTTCGGTAACTTTGAAGTTCGTGAGCGTGCGGCTCGAAAAGGGCGTAACCCACAAACAGGTGAAGAAATTGATATTTCTGCTACAAAAACACCAGCATTCAAAGCAGGTAAACAATTAAAAGACGCAGTAAAATAAAAAAAGAGCGAAGAACAGTCCATTAGACTGCCTTCGCTTTTTCTTTTATAAAATAATGGCTGTTAGCCACCCAACGAAAAATAGTGGAACAGTCAAGTGCAAGAACGTTGGAACACATGTATCCCAAATATGATCGTGCTGTCCGTCTGCATTTAAGCCTGCCGTTGAGCCAAGGGTTGAATCTGATGCTGGCGCACCTGCGTCACCAATCGCTCCTGCAGAACCAATAATGGAGATAATCGCTAATGTCGACATCCCAACTTCTAAACCGAGTGGAACAAACAACGCTGTAATAATCGGAATGGTTGAGAAAGAAGAACCAATCCCTAAAGTAATAATCAAACCAACGACCATCATTAAGAGTGCTGCGATGATTTGATTGCCGTTAATCATGCTCGCTACGTTTTGCACAAGGCTTTCAACATGACCCGTCTCTCGAATCACATCAGCAAACCCTGCTGCAGAAAGCATGACAAACCCAATAAAGCCCATCATTTTAATGCCTTCTGACATCACTTCATCTGTTTTTTTCACTTTAACCGCTCCCGTTACAAACAGTAACAGCAATCCGGCTAGTGCAGCAGGAATCATCGAATCACGATAAAAACTTTGTACAACAACCGTGACGACAACCGCGAGCCCCGCAAGCAATAGCGACGTTGTGCTATAAGATTTTTCCTCGCTAGGATCATCACCTGATAGCGGAACATCTTTGTAGACACGGCGCTGACGATAAGTAATAAATACTGCAATTCCTAAGCCAATAAGCGTACTTGCTGTTGGGAGTAGCATAGCTTGTGGAATAAGATCGATGTTAATAGGCAATCCACTTGCTTCCATATTATCCGCAATCGTCTTATGGAAAATTTGCCCGAACCCATAGGGGAGGAGCATATAAGGAGCAGTTAAACCAAATGTTAAAATACACGCAATCAATCGGCGATCCACTTCTAATCGATTTAAAATAAGCAAAATCGGCGGAATTAATATCGGAATAAATGCAATGTGAACAGGTACCGCATTTTGCGACATACTCGCAACAATTAAAAGCATGAGGAAGAGCAACATTCTTGATAGCGTATCTCGTTCACGCTCTCCGTTTCGCTTCATCCAGACTTGCAAACGATCCACCATAAAATCTGGTAAGCCAGTCCTCGAGAGCCCAACTGCAAAAGCACCTAAAAGAACATAACTAAAGGCAATTTCTGCGTTGCCCCCTAAACCATTCCCAAATATTTGTACAGTACTTGAAAAATCTAGTCCTCCTAGTAGTCCACCTACTAAAGCAGAGAGTGTGATCGCCAATACGACGTGCACTCTTAACAAACTCAATAGAATCATAAGTAAAACGGCAATTATTACTGCATTCATATCCATCATCCTTTAGTCTGATAAATCACTAAAACATTTGTATAATTTATCATCCTTCTCTTCCCTTTGTCAAGGTCATAAAAAAACCCAAAAGGATTTACTCCTTTTGGGTTTCGTCATTCATTATATCGCTAATATTTTTGTGAAGGACAGTGATTTATCACGACAACCTTTTAACTGATACGACACTCTGTCTCCTTCTTGAACCGATAGTTCTAACGTTTCGGTATCAGATGCATCATTTGTCGCAAAAAGTTTATGGGTTCCCGCAGGCACTTCAATGGTCATTTTTTGCCTGCGTTTAAGCGAGCCCACGAAATGGTCATTAATAAATACTCGGTATTTCCGATTTGTCGCATAAAGCTCACGTGCACACTTTATCTCCACATAAGCAGTATCAATCATTTTGTTCCCCTTCCTCATACAGAAACGTTCTGTTTGGCTAGGTTCCACTCATTAATATCCTTCATTATAACGATATGATTCGTTCGGTACAAGTATTAATACAAATTTGCCTTTTAAGCCATTTGTTAAGTCGCTTCTATTACGACTGTTCTACAAACTTTGCAAGTGTTCGAGCCATTACACCAGTCGCTCCAGCAGGGCCTGTTGATGAACCTTTGTCTTTTGAGGCCGTTCCAGCGACATCCAGATGCACCCAAGGCGTGGAACCAACAAATTCACCAATAAACAATCCTGCTGTAATGCTACCACCTGCTCGACCAGGAGCATTATTCAAATCTGCAACATCACTTGTCTTCAACATATCTTTGTAAGGCTGGCTATTTGGGAATGCCCATACCGGCTCACCCGTTTCATCGCCTGCTTGACGAATACGTTCCATTAAGCGCTCATCATTTGTGACAGCACCTGTCGTTTCTTGCCCTAATGCTACCACACAAGCTCCTGTTAACGTCGCCACATCAATTAAGCGCGTTGCTCCGAGTTGAACCGCATACGCAACCCCATCTGCCAAAATGAGTCGACCTTCCGCATCTGTATTACGTACTTCTATTGTTTTCCCATTCATCGCTCGTAATACATCACCTGGCTTCATCGCAGAACCATTAATTAAGTTCTCACTTGAAGGAATGACGCACAAAACGTTTTGTTTTGGTTTTGTTCGGCCGATGATATCCATCGCTCCTAGTACAGCTCCTGCGCCACCCATATCTGTTTTCATCGTATGCATATTTGCCGCCGGCTTTAGCGAGTAACCACCTGCATCAAAGGTTAACCCCTTACCAACAAGCGCTGTCACTTCCTCGCTGTCAGCGTCGCCGTTATAGCGCATCACGATCATTTTTGCCGGCTGATCGCTTCCTCGCGATACAGCTAAAAGCGCCCCCATACCGAGGGTTTCCATTTCCTCTTCTTCTAACACGTTAAATTCAAACCGATGCTTGTCAGCGATGGCTTTAGCCTCATTAGCAAGGTCAGTCGGCGTCAGAAGATTCCCTGGAATATTGACTAATCGACGCGTTGTATTCGCGCCTTCTCCATATGTATACCCAAGCTCTGCATGTTTTGTGAATCCCTCTTCATCCACATAAAAACTAACAGACGTTAGCTCTTTTTTCACTTCGTTGGTTTTTTCTTTATACGTAAGCTTATCATAAGAACTTAACGCAATCGCTTCACCACAAGTGAAAGCAATCTCTTCTAAAGAAAGACCAGACTTTGCGAAACTATCAATGACAAATGCCGCATGCTCAACTTTGTCCTTTTTTAAAGCTAACCCTACATTTCCAACTGCATTTCGAAGCTCATCCTTATGTAGTTGTCCTTCTTCACCTAGGTAAACGGCATAAATTTTCTTTACCCCTATTGTTCCAAGCGTAAACAGTTCTACAAAAGAGCCTTTCTTGTTCGGAAACGATTTTTGCTTAGAAAGTTCCGTTAATTGCCCATTCATTTCCTTATCAATCGCTTTAACGCCTGTTGAAAAATCGCCTTTATTCCAGACAGCTAGAACAAGCACTTGCTCGTCCATTTGCCCAACATTCCATTGTGCTTTTTCTTTAAACATTCTTACATCTCCTCTCTTTAGCAACTAGTATAGCATGTTAAAAAAATGTCTCAAAGGATTAGACTTGAAAGGAAATCACAAATCGCTTATGATATACTATTCACATCAATAAATGAGAAGAGTGAAAGGAAGGAACTATGGAAATCTTTCAAAACTACCCGCTTTGGACAGCTTTAATTGCGATTGCATTAGCTCAAGTTATCAAAATTCCACTCGCATTTTTTGCTACCCGTAAGCTTAACATGTCTCTTTTAACAAGCACTGGCGGCATGCCAAGTTCACATTCCGCTGCAGTAACAGGTGTATCAACAGCCATTGCTATTGAACACGGTTTAGACTCTTCTCTATTCGCTATTTCTGCAGTATTTGCTGTTGTTGTCATGTTTGATGCTACTGGTGTAAGAAGACATGCTGGTTACCACGCAACCGTTTTAAACCAACTTGTACTGGATTTTAATCGTTTAGTAGAAGAAGTTAAGACATGGCCTAAAAAGGAAAATGAACAAAAGCTAAAAGAATTACTCGGTCATCAACCGATTGAAGTGTTCTTTGGTGCATTGCTAGGAATCATCCTCGCATTTGTTCTATATCCGCTCCTAAACGCTATCTAAATGAATTGAACAAGAAAAAGAATCTGTATGAGTCACAATCGCTCATGCAGATTCTTTTCATTTACCCTTTGTACAAAAGAAAAGCTTCACCTCTGCACTCTATGTAGCAAGGTAGCCTTATGTTTCACGGGTACGTTTAAATTCATGATAGTTTGTTCGCTCATTTAAAGCATTTAATTCATCCTGCGTAATCGAGCCTTTACCTTCTTTAATAACAAACACATCTAGATCTTTTTTGCCCCACTCATTAAACACATCATCAATGGAATCATAATATAAGTCCAATTTCATTCCCTTTATAGCCGATCCTGTATCTGCTACTACCCCATATCCATAGCCCGGAATAAATAAAACCGTTCCTAAAGGAAATACCGATGGGTCCGCTGCAACAGTCGAATAAGAATCTCTTAATACAGGCAATCCTGAAAAGGTAATTCCGTATGCTGGGTCACCTGGATATTTTCCAGTGGACTCCACTCCAGCTGTATACCCTGTCGCCGTTACATGAACACGATTATATTCTGTCGTATCCAACTCTTCCTCCATAAGCGTATAGGTGGGCACCGTTAAACCAGGAATCGAGCGATCATGTTCATGCAACGCTTTTCCGTTCATATCTTGCACGTGAATGGTTGAGAATGGGAAATTGGTAAATACAGAAAATGTGGTAAGCACTGCACCAATAAAGAGAACACACATGAATGATCGAAAAAGCCATTTATAGGTTGCGTTTTTATACATATTGTCGTCACACTCCTCTACTACAGCATTTCCAGTAGAGGAGACATTATGCAAAAAAAAAAACAGACTCTCTTAACAAGTCTGCTTAAAACATCTGATAGCCCGCTTTTCTTAGTAATTTCATAATAATTCCGGCCGCGATTGCGCCAAGGAATCCGCTTGTTAGCACGACAATATCAGCAAAATGAAGCGAGATCACACGTTCAAATAACTGACTAAATGCTTCCCCAGGTTGTTGAAAAAAGAAGCGATAAGGCTGTTGATTCACGATTAATAACACAACGATTGGATAAATAAACGCCATAATCCAGGTTAAGCGCAACACCATATTTAATAGAAAGCCAATCCCGGCAAATAGGATAAAGAACAATATGATTGAAACAATTAATTGTAAGATATGTATACCTTCCATAACTCATCCTCCCCTCTTAGTTTACGAAAAAGCGCTTCCGTAAGTCAATATCGAATCAAACTTAAAAAAAATCAGTAAGGCTTGAAGCCTCACTGATTTTTTCAGTTGCTACCTTATAGAGGGAATTTCCCTTTTTTCAACGTTAGCATTGGTCCACCAAGAACGAATAGCGCACGGTTATCAATCATTTTCTTCATAAAGTTGGCCGTACCACCGTAAATCTTTTTAGAGCCTACGACACCGATTGCTTCTTTACCGCCTAGAGAAGCAACAGTTCCTTTGATGTCTGGCTTAAAGCTTTCTAGGTTCGAGCCGCCTTTATTTAGCGTTTCAATGTTTGTTGCAGCCGTTTTCGCCATTTGCATCGCGATTTGCGCTGTTGGCGGGTATGGACGATTCGCTTCTTCATTAATAATAAGCGCGCAGTCGCCAATAACGAATACATCATCATAACCTGGCGCACGTAAATCTGGTTCTACCTTAATACGTCCACGGTTCGCTTCAAAACCAGAGTTGTCGATAACTGGGTTTCCACGTACACCTGTAGCCCAAACGATCGTTTCTGATTTAATTTCTTCGCCTTCACCAACAACAACACCAGAAGCCGTTACTTCTTTAATTGGCGTGTTAATTTTAAACTCAACACCACGGCTTTCAAGAAGGTTCATGCCATATTCAACCAATTCAGGGTCAAATCCTGGAAGGGCACTCGGTGCTGCTTCAACAACGAACAAGCGAACTTTTTCACGTGGTACATCATATTTTTTACAAAGCTCAGGAACGCGCTCAGATAATTCTCCGATAAATTCAATACCCGTAAATCCTGCGCCTGCTACAACAAATGTTAGCATGCCTTCATGAGGATCTGCTGTATTGTTGTAGTTTGCAAATTGCGCATCAATGTGATCCTTCACTTGACGAGCACCGTTTAATGTCCATTTCGTGAATGCATGTTCATGCACACCTGGAATACCAAACGTTTCAGAAACAGCACCTAATGATACAACGAGGTAATCATACTCTAATTCACCATCTTTAAGCATCACTTTTTTATCGTCTGTTTTAATTTCAAGCACTTCATCTTGAACGAAATTAACTTTGTTTGTATTTAAGACATCTGAAATTTTCACGCGTGTACGATCAGGATCCATGGTGCCTGCAGCAGGCTCATGTAACCACGTTGTTTGATAATGATAGTCATGCTTATTTACAAGTGTAATCGATGCATCATTATGTCCTAGTTTCTTTGACAACGTTACCGCTGTATTCATACCACCGTATCCAGCTCCGGCAATAACGATTTTTGCTTTGTTCACTACAAATCACTTCCAATTGTCAGTATTTTAATTCGTATGGCGTTTATGTTTGTGATCAATTTCACGTTCTAATTCATAACTAGAGAATTTCATATAATCGTCATATAATCCAACACTCTAATAATATTCGTTTTTTCTTCAAAATTCAACTCCATTGTATAAAAAAGTTTGGTTTAATTGCTGCCCTTTGTATTTGTTTCCACCACCATGTATAATGAGAAAGGATCTCAATTCAGTCTGGGGGGTAACACATTGGAAGAACGTGAAGATTTATATGACTTAACCATTATCGGTGGCGGTCCAGCTGGACTTTTTGCTGCCTTTTATGCAGGAATGCGCCAAATGAAAGTGAAAGTTATTGAAAGTATGCCTCAATTAGGCGGCCAACTTTCAGCGCTTTATCCTGATAAATATATTTATGATGTTGCTGGTTTTCCGAACATAAAAGCACAAGACTTAGTCGATCAACTTACTGCACAAGCTCAGCAGTTTAATCCAGAACTGGCGCTTGAAGAAGCGGTACAAACGTTAACGAAAGAAGAAGATAATACGTTTACATTAACCACAAATAAGCAATCTCATGCAACAAAAGCGGTATTAATTACGGCTGGTGCCGGTGCCTTTGCTCCAAGAAAGCTTAAAGTAGACGGAGCAGAGCAATACGAAGATCAAAATATCCATTATTTTATCCGTGATTTATCTGCTTTTACAGGTAAGCGTGTAGCTGTGATTGGCGGAGGAGACTCTGCGGTTGACTGGGCACTCATGCTTGAACCAATCGCAAAGGAAGTGACGTTGGTTCACCGCCGCGATGAATTCCGTGCTCATGAGCATAGTGTTGAATTATTGAAAAAATCAAATGTGCGCCTACTTACACCGTATGAAACAACTGAACTGCACGGCGAAAATGACCGTGTGTCTGCTGTGACTTTCACAAAAGTAAAAGGTGAAGAAACAGAAACGATTAATGTTGATGATGTGGTGGTCACATTTGGCTTTGTATCCACTTTAGGACCTATTAAAGAATGGGGCTTAGACATTCATAAAAATGCTATTCAAGTAAACTCTAAAATGGAAACAAATATTGAAGGCGTTTATGCAGCAGGAGACGTGAGCACATACGATGGAAAAGTAAAGCTCATTGCAACCGGGTTCGGTGAAGCACCAACAGCTGTTAATAACGCAAAAGTATACATTGACCCTAAAGCGCGCGTTTTTCCAGGTCACTCCACAAGTATATTTGAATAAGAAAAAGCTCGTACATAGAATGTAATCTATGCACGAGCTTTTTTATTTTTATAGACGTTTCTTTAACAAATGCACGAGAGGATGAGCGTCTTCTAACCCTGTAATGCTCGTAAACGCGCCAATATAGCCTTTATCCGCGATTAATTGCTTAAGCTTTACGCTTTCCTCATCTGTCTCATCGTAAAAGCGTAAGGCGTCATAAATCGTTTCTACAAGGGACTCTGGATGAAGCCCTTTTTCAGCTAATGCTTTTGCTGGCTTCACAAGTCGATCGTTTAGCCCTAATTTACGTATCGGTCCTCGACCGACACGGTTCACCTTATCTTCTAAATAAGGATTTTCAAAGCGCGAAATGATTTTATCAATATAAGCTTCTTGTTCTTCTGCATCAAATCCATGATCCTCAACTAAAATTGCTTTTGTTTCATTTAATGCACCGCGCACACGGTGTTTAATGTAATCTTGAGCCAACGCTTCCTTAATGGTCTCAATTCCTGCTTGAAAACCAGCATATGAAGCAACCGCGTGACCGGTGTTAACAGTGAAAAGCTTTCTTTCAATAAACGGCGCTAAGTCTTGTACACGTTTTGCTTCACCTAAAGAAATCGATTCACCTTTTAATGAAGGCTCTTCGACAACCCATTCAAAAAAGGGCTCTACGGTTACAGACAACACATCATCAGACTGCACATTTGGCACAATTCGATCGACAGCAGCATCCGCAAAACCAGTATACGCACTTACTGTTTCCCATTCATCTGCGCTTAACTGTGAGACAACGGCTTCTTTTAATTGAGAAGTAGCTCGTATCGCATTTTCACAAGCAATGACGTTCACAGGCTTAGTTGAAGTCCGCGCCAAAAGTCCTTTTGCAATTGTTCCTGCAAGCATTGGCAAAATATGTGGCCCAACTGCTGTTGTGATAATATCTGCTTGCGCAATCGCATCTAATACGCCAGCCTCGTTTGTTTTGCTGTTAATGCCAGAGACGTTTTTCACAGTGAATGAGTGGTTTTGTTCACCGACAACTTGAACATCATAGTGACCACGTTCATTTAATGCATCAATGACGGCATCATTCACATCCACAAACTGAACTTGATAGCCCGCATCAGCTAATAAAGCGCCAATAAATCCTCTTCCTATATTACCCGCACCAAAGTGAACAGCATTCATTATTCAGCAACCTCTGAGAAGAAATCAAGGACGTCTTTTTCTGAAGTCGCTTTTAATAATTCGCGTACATTTTCTTCTTCTGAACAAGCAATCGCAATTTGCGAAAGAATTGCTAAATGCTCGTCTCCTTTTCCTGCAATCCCAATAACAAGCTGAACAGGATTTCCGTTCCAATCCAGTTCTTCATCAAGCAATTGAATCGATAGTCCAGAAGAACGTACTTCGTCTCTTGCATCTTCTGTTCCGTGAGGGATTGCTAAAAGGTTACCCATATACGTCGATGTCACTTCTTCTCTTTCAAACATTTTATCGATGTAGTTTTCGCTAATGTACCCTTGCTCAGCAAGAATTTCTCCAGCTTGACGAATCGCCTCTTCTTTTGAACTTACTTTAACGTTTAATCGGATGTTTTCTTCTTTTAAAATACTCATGTTGTATCGACTCCTTCATTTATAAATCTGATTAAAAATGTTTTGCTTTTTTCTTCGAGCAACGATTTAATTTCTGCTATCGATTCCTCTTTAAACAATCTCGTTTGTTCTTCTGATTCAATCAATAAGATACTTAAATAACTCATATAAGCTAATTGTTGCTCTGTTAATTGAATCGGTGCGAGCATAAGGACCATTCTGGTGATCTCTTCATTCTCACCAGCCATTGATTGGACCGTTACTGGGGTCGTCAAAGTTAGTATCCCAAATACAGGCGCAATTATATCCGCTGTTCTCGTATGATATAGCGCTAACCCTGAACCTGGAATGGCTAAACCTCCGAGCGCTTCTCTTTCTTGTAGCGACGACAGAACACGCTCTTTCTTTTTAACCTTCCCCTTTTCTTCCAACTGGCCAATAATCATTTCAAGTCCGTCTTCAACGGAAGAAACGTCACAATGAAAAATAGAATCAAGCACTTGTTCAATGTACAAGCTCATATTAATAATTTCTTTCATGGAAGTTACGGTACTTCCGTCTTTTTTAGGTGGAAGGTTGAGCATAGGCCTTTGTTCATTATGACTATTGAGATACGTCTGAATCATGGTCACTTCATTGTCTGTTAATACCGGACTAACATGAATCGCCTGTCGCTTTTGTTCATTCAAACGAACCGTTGATAAAAATAAGTCAAACGAATGAGGGTCATATTGATCAAGCTCCAACATCGAAGCGAGAGTGATAGACGTAACTTCAGGGAATTCATCACGAATTCGGCTTGATAACATTCTCGCTGAACCAATACCGCTTGAACAGACGACCAGCGCCCGCAAAGAGTGGCGGTTTTTCTTGCGTGTCATAGCTGCGCCAAAATGAAGCGTCAAGAATCCAATTTCTTCATCAGGTAACACGATCGGCGCAAACACTTTATTCGCCTTTTCTTTGGTCGTCTCAAAAAGTTCGTTATAGTCCGCTTTAATTTGCTCTAACAGCGGGTTGTGAATTTTCATTTGTTGCTCAACCCGGTAAATCGTCGGGCGTAAATGCGCCATCAACCCTTGAAAAAACGATGGATCACTAAAGGTCATCTGTAACGCTACTTCCATTTCGCGAATAAATGCTTTTACACGATAGGAAAGCTCTGGATTCCCCTTCACTAATGTTTCTTCAAAAGGCTGCGACGTTCGTGTCCCTCGAAGATGCATGATCAAGTAACCAATCTCTTCTTTTGGAATATGAACGGAAAATGTTCGCTCAAGTGCACGAGCAAGCTTTTGTGCCAATGGCACCACTTCTTTCTCTCGCTCCAGCACTTCGAGTTGTCCAGCATCCATTTGAATCTTCTCACCTTGACGAATTCGTTCAACCGCTAATGTGATATGAACCACGAGCGCAACATAGGATTGATCTGTTAATCGTTCTAATGACTCTGCTTGTAATTCAGACAACGTTAGTTGGACACTTCGAATTGTTTGCAAATCCACAAAATGAAGCAGTCGATTGGCAACTTCTTGCTGTAGGTCTTTCGAAAAAACAGCTTGATAAAACGTTTCTTCCGTTAAATGTTCAGATAAAACAGCTGACATTGCGCGGCGGATAGACGTTTCATTCCCAACAGCCTCAATTCCGAAACCTCTTTTCCGGACAAGCTCAATTCCAAATCGCTCTAGCCACTCACTCGCTTTGTAGAGATCCGAACTAACCGTTGCAACGGCAACATTTAAATCTTTTGCTAATGTATAAAGCTTTATTGGTTCTTTTGCATCGAGCAAGCTTGCAATCAGTAAGCTTATTCGTTCTTGAGCGGTGAAGTCGTTTTGAACTCCTTCGGATAATCTTTCAAGCAGCTGCTGCTTTTGTTCTTCGTTTCCAACAATCTTTAAGTGTGGCTTCCTTTGCAACTGTAGGTGTTGGTTCGCAAGTGTCTTTTCTAGTTGTTTAAGATCACGCTGGACGGTACGCAAACTAACTGATGCCGCATCCGAAAGCTGCTTCATGTCGATTCCAGATTCATGATCGATTAACACCCTTAATAGCAAACGCTCTCTCGCCGTTAAGAACACATAAAAAACCTCCATCTAAAGCAGGAAGCATCCCTAGAGTTAGGGATGCCAATTTTTATTTCAAGCGTTCAATTAACTCATCATACTTCGGACTGTTCATGAAGTTTTCTACGGAGATATGTTCAGCATCAGGTAACTTCTGCTTCGCACGTTCCGTTAAATCTCTATGGGTAATGACAATGTCAGCATCCGATGGGATGGAATTAATCGCTGTATTCGATACATGAATACCCTCGATATTTGCTTTCTTAAACTTATTTTTTAGTAAAGAAGCACCCATCGCACTAGAGCCCATTCCAGCGTCACATGCAAAAATAATTTTATCGACATCTGCTTGGACCGCTTCGGCTTTCACTGTCTCATCTGCCGAGGTGCCACCTTTTAAATCTTCAATGATTTCATTGTAGCGCGGGCTATTCATAAAGTTGTCTACTGATACATGAATGGCAGACGGATTTTTTTGCTTCGCACGTTCCGTTAAGTCCTTATGGGTAATCACAAGGTCTGCGCTATCAGGAATATTGCTAATCGATGTATTTGCAACCGATACCCCATCAATTCCTGCTTTCTTCACGCGATCTTTCATGATCGATGCGCCCATCGCACTTGAACCCATTCCAGCATCACATGCAAAGATAATGGATGAAACATTCGCGTAACCAGTTGCTTGTGACTCACCTGCATCAGCAATGACAGATGATTTCTTTCCTTTCATGTCTTGCATTTTTGCTTGCGCGTCTTCAATGTTGTCATCTTCGCCTTTTTTATCGAAGCGGAAAATAATCATTGAAATTAAGAAAGAAACAACTGTTGCAGTTATTACAGAAAGGATAACGCCTAAATAATCTGTAGCAGATGGATAGGTCAAGAGTAATATTGAAATAATACTCCCTGGTGACGGTATACTTTGCAAACCTGCTTCAAATAATGTTAAAACAAAAATACCGGACATCCCACCACCAATGGCAGAAAGAATAAGTAAAGGTTTCATTAGTACATAAGGGAAATAAATCTCATGAATGCCCCCAACGAAATGAATTAATCCAGCACCGTATGATGAAGCTCTTGCAGCTCCTTTTCCAAATACCATAAATGCTATTAAAATACCTAGACCGGGACCAGGATTTGCTTCCAACAAGAACAACATCGATTTACCAAGTTCATTGGCTTGATTGATTGCAATAGGCCCAATAATACCGTGATTAATTGCGTTATTGAGAAACAAAATTTTCGCTGGTTCAATAAATAATGACACTAGCGGCAATAATCCCCATTGAATCATTGCATTCACTCCGGTACCTAGAGCAGTAGTTAAACCTGATACAATTGGTCCTACTGCAAAAGACCCAAATACAGCTACAACTGCGCCTAAAATACCAGCTGAGAAGTTATTAATTAACATCTCGAAACCATTCGGAATACGATCTTCCATAAATTGATCAAACTTTTTGATGACATACCCACCGAGCGGACCCATAATCATCGCGCCAATAAACATTGGATCGTCTGCAGCAACTATAACCCCCATTGCTGCTGTTGCACCAACTACTCCACCACGAAAATCATGAATAAGTCGTCCACCTGCAAATGCAATTAATAAAGGCAATAAGTATGTGACCATTGGTCCTACAAAATTATTTAAAAATTCCCATTCAGTAGGAACGGCAATCGCAGTTATTAAACCCCAGGCAATAAACGCGCCAATGTTTGGCATAATCATACTACTTAAATTACTCCCAAACTTTTGTACGCGGGACCGAATGCTTTTTTTCTCGGCCATCGTATTTCCTCCTATTCGTGTATATACTTTAATTCAATCTTATCCACCTATAGCGTGCCCTTCAATAAAAGGAAAATACAATTTCGTCGCAGCGCTTGCGACAATATTGATTTTAAGGATATTCTTTTATAATGGAAGAAACTGTTTACATCTTGATTGTTTTGCTTAATCGGTGCATACTTACTAAGGATATTGAATTAGGGGGATTTACATCAATGAAAAAACTTATTTTTCCTTCTTTACTTGCAACAACTTTTCTCGTCGCTTGCGGATCTGATGAAACAGAAGAGACAAGCGGAAATGAAGCTTGGAATGCGATTCAAGAGTCTGGAACGATGACGGTTGCCACAGCGGGAACGTTGTTTCCAACGTCGTATCATTCTGAAGATGATGTATTAACGGGGTACGAAGTTGAACTTGTAAGAGAAATTGCTGCTCTTCTTGATGTTGAAGTTGAGTTCGAGGAAATTGGCGTAGATACGATGACACAAGCGTTAAACAGTGGTCGCGTTCACCTTGCTGCTAACAGCTTAGCCATTACCGAGGAGCGAGAAGAAAACTTTGATTTTTCCACACCGTATAAATACTCATTTGGAAGTGCGATTGTTCGAGAAGATGATTTATCAGGAATTGAATCTCTTGAAGATTTAGATGGGAAAATTGCGCTTGGCGCAATGAACACGACTTATATGCAAAAAGCGGAAGAATACGGAGCCACACCTACCTATTTTGATAATGTGACAAACGATGTTTATTTGCGCGCTGTTGAAAATGGACAAGGCGATGTGGTTTTGAACGATTATTATCTTCAATCCATTACCGTGAATCATCTTTCCGATATAAATGTTCAAATTCATCCGACCTTATTCTATGACCCAAGCGAACAAGGGATGATGATGGCGAAGGACGAGCCTCTTTTGCTAGAAGCCGTGAACGATGCATTAACGCAATTATTGGATGATGGTACAGCGACAGCCCTTTCAGAAGAATTTTTTGAAGGCTACGATGTAACTGAACTTCCAGATATTGATTTTGAATAATAAAGGAATGTTCATCTATGAGTTCATTTGACCTTACGCTAGCAATTGAATCATTCCCGTTCATTTTAAAAGGTTTGCAGTATACAATGCTCGTCGCTGTTGTCAGTATGCTCATTGCCATGGTATTAGGGTTATTTTTAGCATTCGGCCGTATGTCTCCCCGTAGATATGTTCGATGGCCGAGCATGCTTTTTATATCGTTTAATCGTGGTGTGCCGATACTTGTGCTTCTCTTTTTACTTTATGCTGCTTTGCCGGAGCTTGGCTTAAGTTTAAGTGCTGTTGCCGCTGCAATTGTTGCGTTTAGTTTAAATACGTCTGCATATATTGCAGAAGTGAATCGCTCAGCACTTTCATCGGTTTCTTATGGCCAGCAAGAAGCTGCTGCTGCTTTAGGATTAAGAAAATGGCAAGCCATGCGCTACATTATTTTGCCACAAGCGATTCGGATTGCCTTGCCACCATTGAGCAACGTCTTTTTAACATTAATTAAATCAACGTCGATTGCGTCTACGATTGCCTTACCTGAATTAATGTATCAAGCTCGAATCATTGGCGGTCGGGAATTTAACTATTTAACCGTTATTGTCGTCGCAGCACTCATTTACTGGGGCGTCTGTTCGCTGCTTGCTTGGTTACAGCGGTATCTAGAAAAACGTTATAACCATTATTTAGAGCCAGAAAAAAAATAAGAACCGAAGACAAGCGTCTTCGGTTCTTTCTTTAACAATTTTCCGGTGTACCTGCGTTGGTAGCGGTTCTGAAAGAAGAGCCACATCCACAGTTGGCAATGGCGTTTGGATTATCAATAGTAAATCCGCCGCCCATCATATTTTGTTTATAATCAATCACTAATCCTTTAATGATCGGTTCACTTTCCTGATCCACTAAAATATCGAGTCCATTGACTTGGAATTGTATGTCGCTCTCTGCTTTTTCATCGTCAAAACCCATGCCATAGGAAAGACCAGAACAGCCTCCGCCTTGTACACCGATTCGTAACATTAATGAATCGTCGCCTTCGTCTTTCTTCATTGAAAGAATTTGCGCTGCCGCTGCATCTGTTAGAGTAATCATGTTCGTGCCTCCCTTATTATCTTTCCTATAGTATAGACCTTTTCATTTTGATACTCAAGTCATACTACTTAATTGGACATTGGCCTTTGCGCATTAAATCATTATGTATATCATCAATTTGTTCACTATATGTGAGGACAAGAGGATGGTTTAATCCATGTCGCTTAGCTGCTAGTAACATCTCTTGGCGTAACAATTCTAACTTATCCAAACATCGATCATGCCGTGTTTTCAATTTTACTTACCTCCAAGATTATAAGTATTCACCACCCTGTATATTACCTCGGTCAAGCATGATGTTTCAATATGTCATTCTGCTTATTTTCTCTTTATGATCGTTTGTCGTTCCTTTCATTCTTAAATATGTAGTAGTATAATAGAATACGTGATCAACTAATAGACTTCGTTCGATGCATCAAGCGATGTTGTTAAAGGAGGAATCCGAAGATGAGTGTGCTTTTGACAGACACAAAACTTCAAGACGTGAAAGAAAAAGTTTTGAACGGTGAACGCTTATCCATAGAAGACGGCCTAACATTATATGAAACACCAGATTTACTTGGTGTTGCGCAATTAGCGAACCTTGTAAATGAAAGAAAAAATGGTCAAAACGTTTATTTTATTGAGAACCTCTACATTAATCCAACGAATGTATGTGAAGCGAATTGTGGCTTCTGCGGATTTAAGCGTAAGCCTGGTGAAGAAGGCGCTTATACAATGGATGAAGAAGCGTTATTAAAATACGTATCTGATCGCTGGAATGATAACATTCGTGAATTTCATATTGTCGGCGGGCACAACAATGAAGTTGGCTTCGACTATTATGTCAATATCGTGAAAACGCTGAAACAGCATTATCCGCACGTAACGGTTAAAGCTTATACAGGAGCAGAGATTGAATTTTTCTCTCGTCTTGCTGGTATTTCAATGAAAGAAGTTATCCAAACGCTAATGGACGCTGGTTTATCCACACTCACTGGTGGCGGCGCTGAAATTTTAACAGAGCGTTACCGCGCGATCATGAGTCCGGAAAAAGCTTCAACAGACCAGTGGCTCGAAGCACACGAAACCGCTCATAACTTGGGACTTCGTACGCATTCAACGATGCTTTATGGTTCGGTTGAATCTCATGAAGAGCGTTTAATCCATATGCAGCGTGTGCGTGAATTACAAGATCGTACGAATGGATTTATGGTGTTTATTCCATTAGCGATGCAGCCTAGAAATGTAAAAGCAGGATTAAACAGACGTACGTCTGCTTATGATGACATGAGAACAATCGCGGTTAGCCGCTTAATGCTTGATAATTTCCAACATATTAAAGCGTATTGGATCAATATCGGTGTGCAATTAACACAAATGGCATTAACATTTGGCTCAAGCGACATCCATGGTACATTAATTGAAGAGCGAATTTCTCATTCCGTTGGAGCCCTTACTTCTGCTGGAATTACAAGAAAAGAGCTCATTCATATGATTAAAAGCGCAGGCAAAAACCCTGTTGAACGAGACACATTTTATAACATCATTAAAGAATATTAAAAAAGAAGCTTGCAGCGTATTCGTTGCAAGCCCTTTTCACCTTATAAATACCATTCTCCACTGCAAATATATTCGGCTGGCCCATTCATCAAAACGTCTCCATTTTCGTTCCATCGAATTTGTAAATCTCCGCCTAATAAATGCACCACGACATCTGTTTCTTTTTCTAAATGACCATTTAAGATGCTCGCTACAACCGCAGCACAAGCTCCCGTTCCACACGCTTGCGTAATACCAGAACCTCTTTCCCAAACGCGAAAATGAATTTCTGATTTATTTACGACTTCAACCCATTCTACATTCACCCACTCTGGAAAGAGCGCATGCTTCTCAAGTTCAGGCCCTAATTCTTCCACGGGGGCTTCATGAATGTTGTCAACAAATTGAACGGCGTGAGGGTTGCCCATAGAAACAGCGGTTAGTTTAACGACTTTCCCTGCTAACTCGACCGGTTTGGCTATTACTTCTTGCTTCAGGTCTTCTGCCTTCATTGGAATCTCTTCCGCAAGCAATCTCGGTTTTCCCATATTAATCGTGACCGACGATATGGTTCCAGCTTTATCTGGAAAAACCGTTGCTTCCACCATTCCACCTGCTGTTTCTATTGAAAAATCGCTTTCTGAAACCAATCCATGTTCATAGCTATATTTCGCAACGCAACGTAAGCCATTTCCACAGTTTTTTGCTTCAGATCCATCGTTGTTAAACACACGCATCTTCACAGCTGCTTTTTGTGACGGATAGATTAAAATCATCCCGTCACTTCCTATCCCTTTATTCTTATCTGCCACGCGCACAGCGGTTTCACTCAACTGACTTTCGGGTATTTTCTCATTAAACATATTCACATAAATATAACTATTTCCTAGACCGTGCATTTTTGTAAATTTCATCGTCTTCACCTTCTTAATGGTTCATTTGCCCAAAAATAGTCTTCATCTGCTTCTAAAACGATCATCACGCTATGACAGCACGGCATATTTAAACGCACTTTAAATTGTTCTTTAGCAAGCCGCAAGTCTTTTTGCTTCATCGTTGTTAACACATGCTGTTGCTGACAATATGGACATTCTTCAACATAAATGTCTTTTCCTTGAACTTCATATGGCCAAGTATGACTAAATGGTATGTGCTGCAAGATGACTGCCTCCTCTTGTTCATTATATCTTTTGGTTTATTTGTTAAGGGATGACACATAGTTCATGACATGCTTTACAAGCTCATCTACGGTCGTTCCAGCAATGTACGTATCGTTTACAAGTAAAAAATGTTCATGTCTGCATGATCCACAATGAGATAAACACCCGTAATCAATGATTTCTGTATAAGGAACTGATTGTAGCTGCTCAATCGCTTCAGCCGTTCCATCATCTAAATTGGTCATACAGCATTCAATCCGTACATTCACTTGCTTCACCTCTTTTTTTATGCTACTTTGTCGGTCATATAAAGTCAATCTGCAACGATTCAGAAATAAAAAGAGAAACTCGCATTTATGGGTTGTCGAAAGAAAGCGCAATCGGTATAATCAAAACTGACCAGAGTCATTTTTAATTCGTACTAAACATGTACCGAGGTGAAGGATAGCCGTAAATTCCGAACGGTTAGCTATACATGAACAAAACAAAAAAATCTCGAACGCGTTCAGCTATCTTAGAGTCTGCCGTTATTCTTTTTTATGAAAAGGGTTTCGAACACACGACTGTTGCAGAAATTACAAAAGGCGCACAAGTTGCAAAAGGGACGTTCTTTAATCACTTTCCAACAAAAGAATCGATTTTACACGCCTTATTCGAGAAGCAGTTACTCCAGCTAATGGAGCAACGTACAAGCATCCTCCCTTTATCTAATGTGTTAACACAAATTCGATCAAGTTTACTGTATTTATTGAAAGATTATGATATCCATCCAAGTTTAACAATTCAAACCTGGAAACACGTCATCGAAAACGAAGAGCGTTTGCATGCATATTGGGTTGAATTGTTAGAGGAGACAGACTTAACGCTTACAGGCGAAGAGGCAGAGCATTACGCCCATATCATCAATAGCCACATCGGTTACACGATGAGTGCCTTTCGTCAAGAAGGAACGAGAATGGGACTTGTCCATCAAGCGATGTCCCTGATTGAAACTAGTTTTAAAGCAATTTCGCTTAAAAGGAGATCTCTACTTATGAAGAAACTCGTTGTACTTGGAGCTGGTTATGGCGGCATGCGCGTCCTGCAAAGACTATTGCCTAATGACTTGCCAAAAAACTGGGAAATTATTCTTGTTGATGAAATGCCTTATCACTGCTTAAAGACCGAATACTATGCACTCGCTGCAGGAACGGCTTCCGACCACCATTTAAGGGTATCTCTTCCAGAAGATGAACGGCTAACACTTAAATACGCGACGGTTTCCACCATTCACGCCAACGATCATTTAATTGAATTAAGCAACGGCGAAACCATTCCGTTTGATAAATTAGTCATTGGTTTAGGATGCACAGATAAGTACCACGGCGTTCCTGGTGCAGATACTTATACGTACAGCATCCAAACAATGAGCGCAACGCGTCGCACATATGAAGCCTTAAATAATGTTCGACCTGAAGGGGTTGTTTCCATCGTTGGAGCTGGGTTAAGCGGCGTAGAGTTAGCAAGTGAACTACGAGAAAGCCGTCCGGATCTTTCTATTAAACTTTTTGATCGTGGCGAATCGGTTATGAGTCAATTTCCCAAAAAATTAAGCTCCTATGTTCAAAATTGGTTCATTGAACACGGAGTCGACGTGAGCAATAATTCCAATATCACAAAAGTGGAGCCAGGAGCTCTTTACAATCATGATGAACGAATTGAAAGTGATGTCGTAATTTGGACAGCCGGGGTACAACCAGTTAACGTCGTACGTGAACTTGATGTGGAAAAAGATCGCTCAGGTCGCGTCGTATTGACACCTCAGCATTTTATTCCAGACCATCCCGATCTTTTCGTAGTTGGTGATTGTGCAAGCTTGCCTCATGCACCGAGTGCGCAACTAGCAGAAGGTCAAGCAGAACAAATTGTTACGATTTTAAAGCACCAGTGGAAAGGTGAGACATTACCTGAAGAGATGCCACGAATTAAATTAAAAGGTGTGCTTGGTTCATTAGGTAAGAAACACGGTTTCGGTATGATGGGGGAACGTCCGTTAACCGGTCGCGTTGCTCGTATCTTAAAAAGTGGTGTTCTATGGATGTACAAATATCACAGTGGATGATCAAACAAGCGCTAAGGAATGTTTATTCCTTAGCGCTTTTCCTGCGGAACAAGGGCCGCTTCCACTTGTTGCGTTACTTTTTTTAACTGAGGGTTTCCTTCTGCAATCACTTCTCCATTTAGCAGAACAAGTGGATAAAAAAACTTTTCATTCAAAATGCTTTCAGACCATTCTCGCTCTTGTTCCGTCTGTGGTGCTTGAATATCAACATAATGAAAAGTCATCGCTTCATCAGGAAATTTCCGTGCTAAAGCTGCCTCGAGCCATTCTTTTGTCTCTAATGCACTCGGCAAATGTACGCAAGATGCACATTTCTGTTCTGCACCATACACAGTAAATTCAATTTTTGGCATGCCTTCCACCCTCTCTCTCGCCTTTATGATAAGCTTACATGAGAAGCAGAAGGGAATCCACAAAAAATAATTGTGCAGATGCATGGATTTTTTTTTTCTAGACGATTATAATGAGAGTAAGATGAAAGGAGTGATTCCAAATGGAAACAAGCACAGATATGATGGAGCAAGTACAAGAGGTATTGGATAAGCTTCGTCCGTTTTTGCTACGTGATGGCGGAGACGTTGAACTTGTTGATGTGGAAGACGGAATCGTAAAAGTACGCCTTCTTGGTGCTTGCGGTTCTTGCCCAAGCTCTACAATTACGTTAAAAGCTGGGATTGAGCGTGCCCTTTTAGAAGAAGTACCAGGGGTTACCGAAATCGAGCAAGTATTTTAATCACCAGTTTATTCAGCAGTAAAGCGAATGCTTTACTGCTTTTTTACGTACATATTCGCCACTTTTTGTAGAATACTTCTACTAAAGGAGGCTCACATTTTTATGGAAACCCACGACGATCGCAGTGACAACTCAAAAAAAATTCAATCGATAATTGATGACACGAAACAACGCATGCATGAAGCCGAAACATATAAAACAGAGCATGCCGCAGAGCTTCACCCAGATGAAAAGCGTGCGCTTATCGAAAAAAAGCGGAATCGCGAAATCAGTATTGATGCCCTTGAAGAGGAAAAGCAGGAGGAAGAGGGCTAATCCTAAGTCTCTCTACAGAGAAAGCAAACCTAGAACCCTCTAAGTTTGCTTCTTTTTACATCATATACTGATTGTATACTTGTTCTGCATCTTCATAAGAGGCAAATACAGCGTCATCTTCTTCTAATGTGTGATAGTAATCATAGACAACAACAGATGTACCAAGTGAATCGACCGAAATGTAGCCTTCCTGAATTGTGGCAACTGTAGGGGTGTGGGGATTGCTATAAATAACAAAGACTGATTGGCCATCTTGTAACTCACTAACGTGTAACATGCATACGCCTCCTTTTTTGAGTAGTATGCCAATTCTTCTTCAAGCTATGCTTGCGCAACTGAAACCGCTGTTCCAACCGTTTCAGGCTGTAAGGCGAGTGACTCAAAATAAGGAAACCGTCGTTTCACTTCTTTTGCAAACATGTCGCTGCTCCCTTGTTCAACAAAACAAAGAACGGTAGGACCGGCCCCACTTAAAGCGGCACCATATGCATAGGGATGATCCTTTACATATGCCATCACCTCTTCCCAATATGGGATGAGATGTTTGCGGTAAGGATGGTGAAATTCATCTTCCATCATGAGTTCGCCTACTAAAACCCAATTATTTGCCATCATTGCGGCAGTCATCACATTTGCTAATGCACTTGTTTGAACGGCTTGCTTATAATCGAGCTGTTTTGGCAGAATGCCTCTTGCTTTCTTCGTTTCCAATATCTCTGGTGGAACAAGCGCGACCAAATCAACTTGTGGCTGTTCAACTTTAATAACGTCTGTTCGGTGTTCACGGTGTGCCCCAATAATGAGCCCTCCATATATTGACGGTGCCACATTATCGGGATGTTCTTCATACAACGATGCAATGCGCACTTTTTCTACTTGAGTAATCGTTTTCTCTGCGCAATAGCAGGCGATTTCAATGCCAGCTACAATCGCCGCCGCACTTGATCCAAATCCTTTTGCGAGCGGGATATCGTTATTCATGGAAACACGACACGGTAATAAGTCGATTTGTAAATGCTTCGCAGCAAATTCGGCGGCTTTAACCATTAAATTATTTGGCTTCAAATTCGTTAAGCCTGGAGAATCACAATGAAACGACCATTGTTCAGCTCGTTCCACTTCTAAGTAGAGATACCGATTAAGCGCCATGCCAATTGAATCAAACCCAGGCCCTAAATTTGCAGTACTAGCAGGAATTTTTATCGAAAGCATCGTCACACCACCATTTCTTTACCGAGCAAATAATTTTTAATTGCTTCAGTAGAATGCGGAAGTACAACTCGCTCCGATGGTGATACATCCATTGCCGTTACAGGATCTTTCAATCCATTTCCTGTTAAAACGGCAACGACTTTCGATCCTTTGGCGATTTGACCATTCGCAACAGCTTTTTTTATGCCTGCAATCGATGCACAAGATCCTGGCTCTGCAAAAATGCCTTCGTTTTTGGCCAGCACTTTATAAGCTTCTATGATTTCTTCGTCCGAAACCATATCAATCGCGCCATTTGAACCTTTTGCTGCTTCCGTTGCTTTCTTCCAACTTGCAGGATTCCCGATTCTTATCGCAGTCGCAATTGTCTCCGGATTCTCAACAACTTGATTTCGAACAATTGGAGCTGCACCCTCAGCTTGAAAGCCATGCATTTGTGGAAGCCCTGTTTGAAAGGCTTGATGGTATTCTTGAAATCCTAACCAATAAGCAGAAATATTCCCCGCATTGCCCACAGGGATCGCTAATACATCTGGAGCTGAACCGAGCTGATCACAAATTTCAAACGCTGCTGTTTTTTGGCCTTCCAGTCGGTAAGGGTTGACTGAGTTTACAAGTTCAATAGAAGAATCTTCCGTAAGTTCACGAACTGTTTTTAAGGCTTGATCGAAATTACCGTCCACTTCGATCACTTCTGCACCTAACATTACGGCTTGCGCTAACTTGCCTTGCGCAATTTTCCCTTTTGGAATAACGACGAATACACGAATTCCAGCTTTGGCCCCATAAGCAGCTGCCGATGCTGACGTATTGCCTGTTGACGCACACATAATCGCCGTTTTTCCTTTTTCTACGGCTTTTGCAACAGCCATGACCATACCTCTATCTTTAAAAGAACCTGTCGGGTTTAATCCTTCATACTTTCCATAAAGCTCAATTCCCCATTGTTCAGATAACCGCTCAAACTGCACAAGTGGCGTATTGCCTTCACCTAGCGAAAGGCTCGGGGTTTGATTATTTACCGGTAAATACGTTTTATATTCTTGCAGTAATCCTTTCCACATCAACAACTGCCCCACTCCTTATCCATCCATAAAAAACGTTCGATAGTCGCTCGAAGTCTTTTTCAGAAGAACTAATGTCTTTATATAATGGACATTATAGCGGGAGTTTGTTTTCTTTGCAAGGAAAATTCTTAAATTTTTTGCCCAATGATCCAATCCAATTCAGGAATCGACTGATAACGATGAAGTTTCGCATCTTCTGCTAATTCATTTAGAAAAGCGCCATTTTGTTTTTCTTTATCGAGAAACGAACGAAGTTGTTCTGAGTAGCCCAACTGCTCTCCTGGTATTTGTGCACGATAATAGTGTTCAATTAACTCGAAATAATGCAGTGGAAAAAGCAATCTTGAATACATTAATTGCCATGTAAACCGTGACAATACTTGCGTTTCTTCATAACCGCTCATAAACGAAGCGATATCTTGCTGCGTTTGTCTTTGCTCTTGCTGAACACGTCGATCTCGAATCCACTCGGCAAGATCCCGTGCTGGATGATCAAATAAAAAGGTTGTTGGTAATTTTATGATTTGCCCACTCTCAGAGATCTTTAGCCATGACGTCTCTTTAAATCGGTTATGACAAATGGTCCCGCTATCTCTTGGCTCCATTGGGATATCCAGCTCTGTATCTACTGCGTATTGAATTGCATTCTCTGTCATCCCCATAAAATAAGGATACGTATACAAAAACAATTCATCCGTTATTGTAGAGGGTCCTGTGGCTCTTTTTTGCGCGTACCAATTTTCAAGCTGCTCAAGCCGTTGCTCCCAGATAGAAGGCCAGCGACTCGCTTGCAATGTCGTCCAGTTTCCTGCACCTTGTTGCCCTCTAGCATGCCACCCTTTTAACTGCCCACCTAAATCATGAGTGGAGCGAATTCTCGTGCTGCGCTCCCCCTCAACAGAAGGGATGCGAAAGACGTAAACTTCTGTACCATCAATGAGAGTAGAAGTTTGATTTGATCGATTTTGTACAAGTTCAAGTACGGAATGATCACCAGCAGTTCTCATATAATCGGAAAAAGCAAGCATTTGCGCCTCCTCCATTTGCAATTCCTCTTTCGGGATAATTAAATACGATTCTTGATTCGCTTGAAATCCTTCGAACTCACCAATTGAAAACCGTTCCGTGCAATACAATTTATAATGATCATACAAGTTCCGTTCAAGCACGAACATTCCTCCTCTCCATATGTATCCTTTTCTAGTCTATGACCTAGTCGCATAAAATGTGTGTCGGAACGTAAACTATATGGAAAGAATGACTGTGCGAATGTGGAGGGATGATATGGATGCTGTTGAAAGAACGGCTAGAGATCTTTTGCTTGAACGAGGCGTCACGATTGAGGAAATTGCGGAGCTTGTATACGAACTACAAAGCAACTATCACTCTGCTTTGACCATTCAAGCGTGTATCGACAATATCGATCGAGTGCTTTCGAAAAGAGAAGTGCAGAATGCTATCATAACTGGCATCCAGCTTGATAAATTAACAGAGAAAAAGATGCTCGATGAACCATTGCAATCCATTTTAGCACGTGATGAAGGACTATACGGCATTGATGAAATTATTGCGCTATCTATTGTCAACGTCTATGGATCAATCGGATTTACGAACTATGGATACGTTGATAAAGTAAAACCAGGCATAATCAAAAAACTAAACGATAAGTCTTCCTCTTATTGTCATACATTTTTAGATGATATTGTTGGTGCAATTGCTGCTGCCGCTTCAAGCCGTCTCGCTCACCGTAGAGAGCATACAGAGTAAAAAAAAGGATGATCTCCTATCAAAGGAATCATCCATTTTTGCTTATTTTCTTCTCTTAAATCACCCAATCATTTAAAGAAGCAATTGAAAAAGTTGGCTGCTTCTCATAAATGCTACAATCAACGGTAATCCCGGTCTGTACGTGCAAAGTAGCTAAACCAGCTTGAATTCCGGTCATAATATCAGTCTCGTAATTATCCCCAACTACAATCGTTTCATCTTTTGAAAACTGTAGCTGCTCTAAAGCCATAGAAACGATTTCTTCATTCGGCTTTCCGATTGTAATAGGCTCTTTTTGAGCGGCATATGCAATAGCCGCCACAAGAGCTCCGTTGCCACACACAAGTCCATCAGCTGACGGAAGCATTCGATCAGGATTTGTCGCAATAAACTGCGCGCCTTCGCGAATCAACCGTGCGGCTTTGCTTAATTTTTCATACGTGATTTGTCGGTCTAGTCCTACAATCACGGCATCTGGTTGTTCGTCATCTTTTTGAAAATCAGCGAATGCGTTTTGCAATCCTGTTTCGCCAATTACATAGACAGAGGAATTCGCTGCTTGTTTTTTTACATAAAGAGCCGTCGCTGACGCAGACGTTACAATTTGTTTTGGTTCAACAAGTATATGAAATTTCCTAAGCTTGTCCGCCACTTGTTCCGTCGTTTTTGTAGAGTTATTTGTAATAAACCCATATGGAATCGCTTGTTGATTTAGTTTGTGAATAAATGCAACCGCACTGTCAATCGGTGTGTCTCCATTGTAAACGGTACCATCTAAATCAAATAAATAACGTTTAAATTGATGTTTCATCTTTATTTCTCCTCAGGAATAAACGCTGTAATCACACCTAGTTCATTTTTTAAATAGACCTGTATGTGTTGGGGAAATTGTTTTAAGCTTTCTAATTGATTATTTACATCTTCGTACAGCGCTTGATGGTCAATCGTTGTGTATTCATAAGCAAGCGGTTTACGTAAACGAATGACGACCTTTAACGATTCTCCATCACTTGACGTAATGACTTTTTCATCTTCTAAGATGTCAATGATATCTTCATAGCCACCTGGGTCCCGCATAATAAACCCATCTATGAGCTGATTGCCTACATCGATGATGGATTCAATTAGGACGGTTACAGCTCGTTCAAGAGAGAGTTTTCCTCTCATGTCTTCTGGTGCCTTCTCATTCATTAAAAAATGTGTTAGTTCTTCCATATTGGACAACACGTCGTCTATTCTTTTTCTGTCAACAAAATACATATGCCTTTCCTCCTGATGTGTTCATTTTTTTTATTCTAACTGGGCATAATGCTCTTAAAGGAGGAGATCACATGGCAGAAAAAGACACCTACCATGATTTTAAAAATGTTGAAGCCTCTCACCAATATATTGTGCCTGAAGCGACACCTGAAGGGCCTTATGGGTCACCGATTCATAAAGATACTCCTGTTGAAAATAAATCAACACCATGGGAAGATGACCAACGTGAATACAGTGCGTTTAACTACAATGATAAAGAACAACATGCCCATCAACCGCGAAAATACCCAAGTCATCACCCTACTCATGATGAATAACGGTTAAACAAACGAGCTAATGGCGAATGCTCCCTTGGAGATTCCGCCATTAGCTTTTATTCGTTGCCGCTTTTTCGCTCACACGTTTGACGACAAAATAAGCACAACCAAAATTACAGTATTCATATAAATAATCAGGTAGTGTACTAATTTTTTTATCAAACGTTGATTTTTTATTTTTATCTTCAAAAAATCCACGCAAACGCAATTGGTTGTAACCCCAATCACCAACAATATAATCGTATTTATTGAGCACGTCACTATAACGCGCTTTAAAAGCTTCTTCGTCCCAACCGGCTTTCTCGTCTTGAACGACTTCGTAATGTTGACCACAAATGGTTATCATGAAAAACCACCTCAATTCACTTCTTCAGACGTACTAGCCTTAGTTTATCATATTTGCTCACAATTCTCTGTAGTCTTTCCGTTTTCTTCATCCATTATTTGTTACCACTAAGCAATCCTTTTGCGTGGAATAGTAAATGTGCACGATAAATTTTGAATGGGGGATTCAAATGAGGATTGCACTTACTATACTTGCTGCTGTTAGTGTTCTCACAGCTTGTAACCAACAATCTCAACAAGGAATTTATGAAACAAACGAAGCACATCAAACCGCTAGAGGCACAGAATACGACTCAAATTTAATGGCCCGTGGTTATGGATTTTCTCAGCATACGTATGAAGAAATGCAGCACAATAATGATGAAGCTGGCGCGTTAGTTGTCAATCGCGATATGTTAGCTGAAGGCATTTCACGTATGATTGTTGATAACCCATCAATCGAAGAAGCAGCTGTACTTGTAACCGACAAGTACGTTCTTGCCGTTTATGAACAACGAGACGACCAGCCAGAAAATCTTGTAGCCGATCAAGTAAAACGTACAGCCTTATCTGTTGTGCCTAGCTTTTATGATGTGTATGTTTCAAATGACCCAATGCATATGAAAGATATTGAACGCTACCAAAACTCCACTTCAGGAAGTGTAGAAAATGCATCTTTAATTGAAGATACAATTGAGGAATTAAAGAAAGACCCTCAAGGTAATGTGGAATTAGGAACAGATGAAGATATGGACATTATGCGCGATAAACAAAAAGCACTACGAGAAGGCAAATAAAAAAGACCGTTAATGCCAACGGTCTTCAGCTTGTCGACATTGTCGATGAGCTTTTTTAAATTCTTACTTATGAAGAGACATGTGTTTCGCTCTGCACTTTTTTTGCTTCCATATTCACCTGAGCTTGATTCACTTGCTCATCTGCATGATAAGAAGAGCGAACAAGTGGACCTGCTTCACAATGACTAAACCCTTTACTTAATGCAATTTCTTTTAGTTCAGCGAATTCATCTGGATGATAATATTTAATAACCTTTAAATGTTTTTTCGTTGGTTGCAAATATTGGCCGATGGTAAGAATGTCTACATCATTAGCGCGTAAATCGTCCATCGTTTCCACAATTTCTTCTTTTGTTTCACCTAGTCCAATCATAATACTTGATTTTGTTGGGATGTCTGCATGCATTTCTTTTGCTCGACGCAAAAATTCTAATGTACGATCATATTTCGCTCTCGCACGTACTTTTGGCGTTAAACGGCGAACCGTTTCAATGTTATGGTTCATGATATTTGGTCTAGCGTCCATTAACGTTTGTAGGCTTTGTTCATTTCCGAGCATATCCGACGGTAGCACTTCAATTGTGCAAAAAGGACTTTTACGACGAACAGCTTTTACAGTTTCAGCAAACACAAAAGCGCCGCCATCTTTCAAATCATCTCTTGCGACTGCTGTAATGACGACATGCTTTAATCCCATTGTTTCGACAGAGTCCGCAACACGCTCTGGCTCTTCTAAATCCAATTCTGTTGGGAGCCCTGTTTTAACTGCGCAAAAGCGACAGCCTCTTGTACAAGTATCTCCGAGAATCATAAACGTTGCTGTTTTTCGCACGGCCCAACACTCATGGATGTTCGGGCATCTAGCTTCTTCACACACTGTATGTAGCTTCTTTTCTCGCATCATTTTTTTTAAGCCTGTATACGATTCATTTGTATTTAGTTTAATTTTCAACCAATCTGGCTTACGTAGATGCATGTCTTTTTTTTCAGTCATTCAAAAACATCCCTTCTTTGGGAAAATTCTTTTTATCAAACTAATCGTAACATGATTTAAGCCACTTTACCAATGACGTTTCACAAAAATTCTACAAAAAATGGCAAGTTTTTGTTGTAATGTTTTTTGCCTAACAGGAAGAAACTAAGCAAAAGCTTGAGAAAGGAGAATGCAAATGTTCACGTATCGTTCCGTCATTAGTTCGATATTGATTTTCTTGTTTTGCCTTAGCCCTATTATTCCTCAAGCACAAGCAGAGGAAACGCCTAATCCTTATATTGAACGAAATGCCTTATATCATAAAATGGAAACCATTACGAGCGTTCCCTGGTATTACTTAGCTGCGGTTGATTCGTATGAGCGTGGTCTTCGAAAAGCATTACGCGATCGACCAGATTCAGAAGGCTTTATTTCAATTTACTATGCAAAAGAAGAATGGATTGGTCCGTTAAACCCAAATCAAGACGATGATAATCCCAATACGATTCAATTGTTCGAAGGAATTGGCTTAGATGGAAATGGGGATGGAAAAGCTTTACTAAACGATGACGAAGATGTCCTTTATACACTTGCCCGTTATTTAGAGTCGTACGGTCTAACAGAAGAAGACTTTCGCATTGCGTTATGGCATATTTATCAACGGGAACAAAGCGTAAATATTGTCGCTGGGCATGCAAAAGTGTATAAACAGTTTCAAACGCTTGATCTTCATAAACATGCTTTCGTTATGCCGCTACACCATAACTATAGTTATCGTAGCACGTGGGGCGACAGACGTGGTTGGGGTGGTCGACGCATTCATGAAGGAACCGACCTTTTTGCAAATTACAACGTTCCGATTCAATCGTCTTCTTATGGAATTGTTGAAACAAAAGGTTGGAATCCCTATGGTGGTTGGCGTGTGGGTATTCGTGATTTAGACAATATTTATCATTATTACGCCCATTTAAGCGGTTTTGAAAAAGGGATAGAAGAAGGCACCATTGTGGAAGCTGGTCAAGTTATTGGCTATTGCGGTTCATCTGGCTATGGAAAACCAGGGACGCAAGGGAAATTTCCACCCCATTTACATTACGGCATGTATCGTGATAATGGTGTAACAGAATGGTCCTTTGACCCGTTCCCTTCCTTAAAACAATGGGAGCGGGCGGCAAAACAAGCAAAAAAATAGAGCAAAGCAGATGCTTTGCTCTATTACTTATGATGCTACAGCATCTTTTTTGTTCATTCGTTGCAGAATCACTACAGCTATAACAAGGATAACTGCTACGGCAATCCAAGCAACAACTGCACCGAAGAATCCAAGAATGAAAAAGGCAATTGTTGAAATAACGGCTGTCATAATCGCGTACGGTAACTGGGTAATGACATGATCCATATGGTGGGCGCCAGAACCTGCTGCTGACAATATTGTTGTATCCGAAATGGGTGAAATGTGATCACCGAAAATAGAACCAGCGAGAACAGCCGCAAGCATTGGAATAAGCATTGTTGGTTCAACAACAACAGCAATTTGCGCCGCAATCGGTAAGAGCATACCAAACGTCCCCCAAGACGTACCAGTTGCTAATCCAGAAAACGCGGCTACTAAGAAAATAAGCACTGGTAAAAATCCAGGATGAATGGATTGATCAATTAACGAAGCCAAATAGTTTCCTGTACCTAGTAAGCCAATCATTTCAATCGTCGTCCATGCTAATAACAAAATTCCAATTGCAGGTAGCATTGATTTGACACCAGCAATCACGGCTTTACCAAAATCAGACGCTTTTGGTTTTGTCATAAAGGTCATCGCAATCGTTGTTAAAAGACCGATAAAACTACCGACTAAAAGCGATAACCCAATGTCAGTGTACTCCATCATCGTTAAGACTGTAACGTCTACGCCATCTCCACTCGCGCCTTGAGCACCTGTCACCAACATCATTGTTACAGTTGCAAGAACAAGAACAAGAATCGGAACAAACAATTGCGAAACACGCCCGTTATCCATCTGTAAATCAGCAGATAAGCTTCCTGGCACATCTCCTTTAGTTGGATCTGTTAATTGATTATCTTCTTTTGCGCGTTTCTCATGCTGTTTCATCAATCCAATATCAATGTTAAAAACAATGACTAATACAATAAAAATAAGTGCGATTAACGCATAAAAGTTAATTGGAATCGTATAAATAAATGCTTGTAGCGGACTATATTCAATAATTTGGTTCGCAGCAAACACGGATGCAAAAATCCCAATGATATATGCACCCCAACTTGACATAGGCGTAATCACACATATTGGCGCTGATGTTGAATCGACAATATATGACAATTTCGCCCGTGAAACACGATAACGATCGGTTAGAGGGCGACTCGTATTTCCTACTGTTAATGCATTAAAATAATCATCTATAAAGATAATAATTCCTAAAACAAAAGGTAAAAACAATGATTTTTTTCTAGTCGTAATTCGTTTTTCTGCCCAGCGACTAAAAGCTTGTCCACCACCAGAAAACGTAATCAGACTCGCAACAATCCCTAAAAAGACTAGAAACAACATAATGTACAGTTCCCAATCATTTATGGAAACCCCATTCTCAACCATTGATTGCACAACTCCTGCAAAGCTTGGCTCTTCCAATGTTTCAAACGAAATAAAAAACGAGATAAAGGTTTGAAAAATCCCTGCAAAAGCCTGCATGATGCCTTCGAATGCGATAAATGCCCCAATTAAAATGGCAATTCCTAAAGAAATAAAAACCTTTCTTGTTAAAATCACTAATGTTAACGCCACAATCGGCGGAACAAGTGATAACCAACCTACGTGATCCATAATAACCTCTCCTTTAAAGACTGTAACCAAAAAAAAGACAATCATGGTATAAACCCATTATTGTCTAAAACAATTAACAGTCCCATCCATAGTAGTCCTCCACAGTTTCCTGTGACAGTCCGCCACTTGTTAAATGACGACCCAGCTAAAAAGAAATGAACGTTTCTTTTCGCTTCGGCAAAAAAACCTTTCCACTCTAATCATTGCTGTTCAAGCTCCAAGCATGTACTGATTTTTTTTGCGCCTCTACCCCATCAAGCAGATGAGGTGTTCTATTCAATTCATCATTTATCTTACCATACGTTTGTTTCACAAACAATGACAAAATACGACAATTTTACTATTTTGTTTCGTTCAAATGTAATCATGTATCTCATTAAGTGAAACCGTTCAGATTTGACGACATTTTTAAACAGAATGATGTACACGTTCGCTTCTCTATTCTTCTTGTTCTTGATTCACGTCTTGTTCATTCATCTCTTCTTGGTTCATGTCTTCTTCACCAATGACTGGATACCCAAAGCCACCTTGCCCTCCGTAAAACTGTGGGACAGGTCCAGCAACATAAGCAAATCCTGCTGGCAATTCAACGGATATCGTATCCGATGTTTCAGAAAACGGGAGGATGACATCCATATTGACATCAATGTTCACATAAAAAGATAACCGTGTATTGTTAATGCCGAGTGCCTCTGCTTCATCCCTCATTTGTACTTTTGCATCACCCATTAATGCAAATCGAACAGGAATGCCAGGTCCTACATCGGTTAATAGCGCATTATTGAATGCACGACCTAGAGGAATCGTTGCAACAACATGATTTTGATCACCGTAGCTGTTTATCTCTCCACGCTGAATTTGATTCATGACTTCATGAACCCGATGCTGAACCCGTCCCATTAATTCATTATACTTTTGCGTATTAACATCAAGAAAAACGACAATTCCATCGTTATTGGTTTCTTTTATAAAGATTTCACTCATATCCATATTGGAAAGCTCTTCTGTCATTGCCTGCTCAATCGTGTACGTTGCGACCCGCTCCATTTCACGATGTGCAATTTGCGAAATAATGGGTCGAAGTTGAGAATCAACGAACCACAATCCTTGAATTGACAAGATCGCAAATAAGATAGACGAGAATAGCAAGACATATCGAAAAGGCAAAGGAGCTCCAGATTGTTTAGCAGCTTTTATCGGTTGAAATCGATGACGTTTACGCAAAACAAGCCCACCCCCTCTTGTCTATTTCTATGCAAGGGGGACTAGGCTTTGAACTAAAAAATGTTATTTCTTTCTCACATACGTTCGATACTCATGAGGGTAGCGGTTTTTCTCATCCATCGTACCTTGAATCGCTTCAACCAAATCCCACGTTTCTTTATCAAGTGCAGGGATAAATGTATCCGCATCAAAAACATGATCAATGACCGTTACAATTTGCTTATCACACTCTTCCCAGAATAACTTAAAAATTTCTGTACCACCAATAACATAAATATCTTGCTCTTTGCTTTCCTGCACGATTTCATCAATGGAATAAACGACTTCTGTATTAGGAGCAGAAAACGTTTCATTTCTTGTTAGAACGACATTACGACGATTTGGAAGTGGCCCATTCATCGATTCAAATGTTTTTCTCCCCATCACAATCGTTTGACCCGTAGTCGTGTTTTTAAAATGCTTTAAATCAGCTGGCAAGTGCCAAGGCATATCGTTATCTTTTCCGATTCCATACTGCTTGTCTCTTGCATACACAAAAATAATCATACTGATACCTCCGCCTTAATGTGCGGATGTGCTTCATAGCCAACCAATTCAAAATCCTCAATTGTAAAATCAAAGATATTCTTCACATTTGGATTTATTTTCATCGTTGGCAGTGGATGAGGATCTCTTGTTAGCTGCAATTTGGCTTGTTCAATATGATTGGAATAAAGATGGGCATCACCAAAAGTATGAACAAATTCTCCAGGCTCTAAATCACAAACTTGTGCAATCATCATCGTTAATAATGCGTAAGATGCAATGTTGAACGGAACCCCTAAAAACACATCTGCACTTCGTTGATACAGCTGACAAGATAATTTTCCATCTTGAACATAGAATTGAAACAAGCAGTGACAAGGGGCGAGAGCCATATCATCAATCTCTGCCACATTCCACGCATTCACAACAAGACGACGAGAATCTGGATTCGTCTTAATTTGTTCAACGACTTCTTTAATCTGATCAACAGTTTTTCCATTAGCTCCTTCCCAAGAGCGCCACTGTTTCCCATATACAGGTCCTAAATCGCCTGACTCATCTGCCCATTCGTTCCAAATACGCACGCCATTTTCTTTTAAATAATTAATATTCGTATCACCTTGTAAAAACCATAGAAGCTCATGGATAATAGAACGAAGATGGACTTTTTTTGTCGTGACAACTGGAAATCCTTGTTGTAAATCAAATCTCATTTGATACCCAAATGTACTAATCGTTCCAGTGCCTGTCCGATCTGATTTTTGCGAGCCTTGTGTTAGCACATGCTCGCATAGCTGTAAATATTGCTGCATTGTTAGCTTCATCCCTTCAATCAATTACTCTTCTACTTGTTTCATTTTTAATAAAGCGTCTTTGCCAATGGTTCCTTTTGTTATACCTAATTCTTCACATTTTAACGTGACAGATTCTAATGGGGCCTCTAGTAACTGTTCAATCGTTCGAACCCCAACTGCACGTGCAGCGATAATGCCTCTCTCTTTAAGCTTATCATTTAAGAGGCCTACATCTAAAGCGCCACACATAATATAACCGGCATCACATGTAACAGCCATAAAATTAGTCTTTGGTAATTTCACCGTAATCGCTAAAAATGTTTCGCCATCAATTACAATAGGATCAACGTTTATCATTGGACAAATCCGCTCCTTTTTCAACTGGTCTCTTCACACCTTATGAAAAAGAAAACGTGTTTGTTCCTGTCTGCAATAACTTCGCAACTATATCACGTAAAAATTCAGGCAGTAAATATTGTTTATAAGCTGCATTCGCAATATGCGGAAATAAAAAACCGAATGTATACATATCAAGGGTTGCCAGTCGATACATCGCATCCTCAACTACGTGCTCACCTTTTACAAAGATCCCTTCGGACGTAATGTCGATACCAGTAAACAACATCAACCCGAGCACTTTTCCTCGGAAACCGAAGCCTTTTAGCTCTAGCTTGACGATATCATCGGTCTGAGCTCTGCGAATTGTATCGATTAATTGCTTCCCTGTCAATTCCACAATACATGGATTAATCGGGTGTGGACAGATTCGGTGAATATCCCCATACGTCACATTGCCTTTTGGCAAACTTTCCATTAGCACTCCTGCATTCAACATACCAATCTCTTCGCCACACCATTCGGTTAGTGCATCACATAGTCCTTGTGTTGCATGTGTTGGTTCAAACCATTTCACATCAAATGGTTTTGTCAGTGCAATTATTGGCTCAGAAAGGGCAGTAGTTGCTTGTTGATTTAACGTCTCTAAAAGCTGCTTACTACTTTCATCTTCCTGACATTGTGTAGGATCAATTAACTTTGGCTCTGTATGGATCAACTGATTTTGCTCAAATGTTAGCGTCAATTCACCAAAATAATTACCGTGTTTTCCAGCTTGGGTAATCCATGTTTCATTGATTTTCAACCCACCGTGTAAACTATGGTGCGTGTGTGCACCTATAATTGCTGCAATTCCTTGGACGTTTTTTGCAATCATTTCATCTTTTGGTAAACCTAGATGAGATAATAAAATAACAGCATCAACGTCCGGTTTTAATCGATTAACATCGGCTTGAATGTCGTCAATTGTATAAGAAACATCCCACCCTAACTGTTCATAAAAATGCGTCATAGCTGAGGTATAGCCAATATAACCAATCCGTATGCCGTCCATTTCATCAATGAGGGAGGGAACAGCCCAATGTGGTCGCTGTCCCGTTTTTCGGTCTCGAAGATTTGCTAAAATGATTTGAAATTGCGCTTCGCTATACATATCATCTAACATTTCTTGAGAAAAGGTAACCCCTTCATTATTACCAATTGTTGCAAAATCAACGTTCGCTTCATTTAACAATTGAATATTGCCAACCCCGGCCGTAGCTTCCGTCATTGGGTTTGCTCGATCCGCGTGATCACCTAAATCCACATAACGTGTGTGTTGAGAACGATGTTGCTTTATGTATCCAACGATATTTGACCAGTTTTGAAAACCACTATGGATATCGTTCGTATGAAAAATTGTTACAGTTGTCTTAATGACGATCCCTCCTTGATCAACTACCCTTACATAAACCCTTGGACGATGAGCTGGATAGCTAGCGCAATAAAAACGACTCTCATAACGATTAAAAGCATATTCGATTGCAGGCGTCGATTGAGCCAAGCACCAAACGTTGCCCCAAGCCAAGCACCTGGGATAAGAGCCAGTACAAGCATCCATTCAATATGTCCACCTATTGCATGTGCGCCAGTTCCTACAATCGCCGAAAACAGCACAATTAACATCGCTGTTGCTGTAGCTATTTTGATTGGGTAGCCGAACACTAGCATCATAACTGGAACCATAATCGCTCCACCACCCACACCGAATAGACTCGATAAAAAACCGACCACGATGCTAATGAGAATAGCCGTTGGATAAGAGAAACCATAGGCAAATGGCTTGCCACTTTCGTCTACACCTGTGCGCCAATACGATTTTTGCGTTCTTTTTTCAATGTGATGCTTAGGTCGAAAAAAGAGACTTAACGCGATTACTAACATGAAGAAGCCAAAGTAAACTAAAAACGCTTCTGTAGGTAAGGCTCGACTTACAAAAGCCCCGAGCACAGCCCCTGGTACAATGCCGATTAAAAAGATAAACGCGCTTTTTACGTCAATGACACGTTGTTTATGATAGGCTAACACAGAAGATAAACCTGTTATAATCATTGTGGCTAATGATGTTCCTGCAGCAGCTTGAGCAGAAATAGTATTTAAATCCGTAACGATCAAAGGCATCAGCAGTAGTGCTGGAACAACAATAACGCCTCCACCTAATCCAAGCAAGCTCCCGAACGCTCCTGCTACAAAACCAACAAGTAAAAACAATAGAATCATCAAAGCGCATTCCCCTAGCCGTTAAAATAAATCTAATTGTCGAGAAGCTAAATCCTCATACACAATGTTCATATCTTTAATTAACGTTTGCGCGTTCCCTGCCGCATGTCCACCTGAATTGTTATTAAACACAACATAAACATTCTCTACTTCTTGAGCAAGCTGCACTAGATTGGCTTCCCATTCCCTAAGCTCTTGCTTATTGTAATCATATAGATAGCGAACCTCTCGCCAATTCTCACCATTTCTCGGGCCATTCCAACCATGGCGATTGCGACCGTGAAGTCGGACGAGTGTTTTTTCTTTTACGGTTGGCTCAAGTATGGTCGGAACAGATCCCTCTCCTGCTTGAGGCTCATCGCAAATACTGTGAATCCAGTTATCGTTGCGCATATATTGCAGTGTTTTTTCTTTATATTGGGACGAGAACCAGGACTGATGCCGAAACTCCAATGCCGTTGGATAGTCTCTTAGCTTTTCTCGCACATACCGAAGAATCTGTACGTGTTTTGACTGAACATCAAACCATGGTGGGAATTGACAAAGTACCATGGCAAGCTTATTTGCTTTTTTTAGTGGCTCCAATGAAGCCGTAAATGCTTGATACATCTCGTCTCGTGATGAGAAAGGCGATTCATTACGCGTGTGTCCTGTTATATCTTGATACGCTTTTACAATAAATTGAAAGGAATCCGGTGTTTCTTTGATCCACTTTTCCATTGAAGCTTGTGATTGCACAGCATAGAAACTCGAATCTAGCTCAACTATAGGAAAGTAGCCAGCATAGGTCTCTAACTTTTGATGAGGTTTAATGCCTTCGTATAAAGAATGATGGTCCCCCCAACCAGTTAAACCAATGTAAATCACATTCCGTTCCCCCAGAGCTGTTTTTTTCTATTTTAACGTAAACAAGTAGGAAATGCGATTCTCTACAACCTTCTTTTACAAAGATCGTAATGTTTGCATTGCATTTGCTGTTTTTTGAGCAAATTGAATCGGTAAATCAATTGATTGAAAGTGAACATAGAGTAATGTCGGACTTGTGAAGATCCAATGGTTATGAATAGCACTAATAACGATCCCCTGTTGAAGAAGAGCTTGCGTAAACGAGTGAAGTTCTTCTTCTAGAATGACAAACTCACCTAAATTTAACGCAAACCCTTGTTCATCGAATGACTCGAATGTCACCCCAGCGTGGATCGCTCCTTTTGCCCACCTTCCTTGTATCGTAGCAGCAATGTGCCTAGGGATGGTGATGGAACAAACCCCGTTATGTACCGAGCCCTGTCCATGTAGAACGGTTGAACACTGATCACATAATGCCTGCATATTCATCGCCTCACCTCTTCTTTGTATGTACTTTCAGCATACGAAAGAGAAGAGAATTCATGACAAAAAAAGAAGAGCGACGGTCGCCCTTCTTTTTCAGAATGATATTAACCGATTGAACCTTCCATCTCGAACTTGATCAGACGGTTCATTTCAACGGCATATTCCATTGGAAGTTCTTTTGTGAATGGCTCGATGAAGCCCATAACAATCATTTCTGTCGCTTCTTCTTCACCAAGACCACGGCTCATAAGATAGAACAACTGATCTTCAGACACTTTTGAAACGGTTGCTTCGTGCTCAAGCGTAATGTTGTTATTCAAAATCTCATTGTAAGGAATCGTATCAGAAGTCGACTCGTTATCCATGATAAGCGTATCACACTCAATCTTAGATTTAGAACCATCTGATTTACGACCAAAGTGACAAATACCGCGGTACGTTACTTTACCACCTTGTTTTGAAATTGATTTTGACACAATCGTTGAAGAACAGTTTGGCGCTAAGTGAGAAACTTTTGCACCAGCATCTTGGTGCTGTCCTTTACCAGCAATCGCGATGGAAAGAACCGTTCCTTTTGCACCTTCTCCACGCATGATAACAGCCGGGTATTTCATCGTAAGTTTTGAACCGATGTTTCCATCAACCCATTCCATTGTTGCGCCACGATCAGCTACTGCACGCTTCGTTACAAGGTTAAATACGTTTGGCGCCCAGTTTTGAATCGTTGTATAACGGCAATATGCGTTATCTTTTACAATGATTTCAACTACAGCACTATGAAGAGAGTTTGTTGTGTAAACAGGTGCTGTACACCCTTCTACATAGTGGACCGAGCTATCTTCATCTGCAATGATTAATGTACGCTCGAACTGACCCATGTTTTCAGAGTTAATACGGAAGTACGCTTGAAGTGGCGTATCTACTTTTACCCCTTTAGGAACGTAGATGAATGAACCACCAGACCATACAGCTGAATTTAAAGCAGAGAATTTATTATCTGCAGCTGGAATAACAGATGCAAAATGTTCTCTAAAAATGTCTTCGTTTTCTTTTAAAGCTGAGTCTGTATCTTTAAAGACAACACCAAGCTTTTCAAGATCTTCCTGCATATTGTGGTAAACCACTTCAGATTCATACTGAGCAGATACACCAGCTAAATACTTTTGCTCTGCTTCAGGAATCCCAAGCTTATCAAACGTATTTTTAATTTCTTCTGGTACTTCATCCCAAGAACGCTCTGTTTTATCAGACGCTTTAACATAGTACGTAATGTCGTCAAAGTTAAGCTCTGAAAGATCGCCGCCCCACTGAGGCATTGGCATTTTATAGAATTGCTCAAGAGATTTTAAGCGGAAGTCAAGCATCCACTGAGGTTCATCTTTCATACGTGAAATTTCTTCAACGATCTCTTTTGTCAGTCCACGTCCAGAACGGAAGATAGACACGTCACGATCCGAAAACCCGTATTTGTATTCACCGATATCAGGCATTTTTTTTGCCATTCGGAATCCCTCCTAATAATTATGATGATGGTTTTACGTCTAAACCTTGTTCAAGTGCTTTCCATGCAAGCGTCGCGCATTTAATCCGCGCTGGGAATTTTGTCACACCCGAAAGTGCTTCAATATCCTCTAAATCGAACGTCTTCTCATCATAGTCTTTTCCTTGCATCATATCTGAAAAAATATCTGAAAGCTTTAGTGCGTCTTCTACCGATCGTCCTTTTACCGCTTGCGTCATCATCGATGCAGACGCAAGGCTTATGGAACAACCTTCACCAGTAAAAACCGCTTCCGTTACTTCGCCATCTTTTACTTTCATTTGAACTTGAACACGATCCCCACATGTTGGGTTATTCAAGTTTACGGTAAGTGCATCTCCCTCTAGCTCGCCGCGATTTCGTGGATTCTTGTAATGATCCATGATCACTTGACGATAGAGTGTATCTAAATCACGAGAAGACATCGCTGAAATACTCCTTTGCCTTGACTAATCCGTTTGCCAGAGCGTCAACATCTTCTTTTGTATTGTAAACATAGTAGCTAGCTCGAGCCGTTGCCACGACGTTCAACCATTTCATTAATGGTTGTGCACAATGGTGACCTGCGCGAACGGCAATGCCTTCTGCGTCTAATACGGTCGCAACATCATGCGGGTGAACATCACCAAGCTGGAATGTCACAACACCAGCACGTTGACGAGGGCCAAAAATCGTTAGATCACTAAGATCCGCTAAGCGCTCAAACGAATAGTCAACCAATTCTTTTTCGTGCTGTTCTATTTCATTAAACCCTAAATCGGTTATAAAATCAATCGCAGCACCCATACCAATCGCACCAGCGATAATTGGTGTTCCTCCTTCAAATTTCCAAGGCAGTTCTTTCCACGTTGAATCATACAAACCGACAAAATCAATCATTTCACCGCCAAATTCAACCGGCTCCATGTTTTCAAGCAATGCTCTCTTTCCATAAAGAGCACCAATTCCAGTTGGTCCACCCATTTTATGACCAGAAAATGCAAAGAAATCACAATCTAGGTCCTGCACATCGACTTGAATATGCGGAGCGCTTTGTGCGCCATCTACCGCCATTACTGCACCATTTCGATGAGCAATTGCCGCAATCTCTTTAATAGGATTTACAGTTCCAAGTACATTTGATACGTGCATGACGGAAACAATCTTAGTTTTCTCTGTGATCGTATTTTCCACATCATGTATAGAAACCGTACCATCTGCTTGTAGTGGAATATACTTAAGCGTGGCGTTTTTACGTTTCGCCAGCTGTTGCCAAGGAATGATGTTGGAATGGTGTTCCATTGGGGTGATGACGATTTCATCCCCTTCTTGAACATGTTCATTCCCATAGCTTTGGGCAACGAGATTTAACGCTGTCGTTGTTCCTCTTGTGAAAATAATTTCTGCTGTATCATTCGCATTGAGGAATGCTCGGACTTTGTCTCGAGCACCCTCATATTCATCTGTAGCAATTGTCCCTAGTGTGTGGACACCTCGGTGAACGTTTGAGTTATAGCGACGGTAATAATCATCAAGCTTTTCAATCACTTGAATCGGCTTTTGTGAAGTAGCCGCACTATCGAGATAGACGAGCGGATTTCCATTCACATGTTGATCAAGGATTGGAAAAAGCTTTTTTATCTCCTTAGCGTTCATCGCTGCGCCTTTCTCTCAATAACCGAACGCATTTGTTTACGAACAGACTCAACTGGGAGCTGCGCAACAACTGGCTCAAGGAAGCCATGAATGACAAGACGTTCTGCTTCAGTACGAGAAATACCGCGGCTCATTAAGTAAAACATTTGTAGCGGATCAATCCGTCCAACAGATGCTGCGTGGCCTGCTGTAACATCATCTTCATCAATTAGAAGAATTGGGTTTGCATCTCCACGAGCACGCTCACCTAGCATAAGCACGCGCTCTGTTTGCTCACCGTGAGACTTTGTTGCTGCTTTTTCTATTTTCGAGATTCCGTTAAAGATACCTAACGCTCGTCCAGTCATAACACCATGCTTTAAGATGTACCCTTCAGAGTGCTTCCCGTAATGCTTAATGAGCGTCGTGAAATTCTGCTTTTGCTGACCTGTTCCAATTGTAACAAGTTTCGCATCTGCAAACGAACCGTCGCCAATTAAATACGTCGTATTATCTGCAACTGTGTCCCCGTCGTTCATTTGACCAAGTGCCCACTCAATGCGGCCATCACGCTCAACATGTCCACGGCGCACAATGTATGTTGTTGTTCCTTCTGAAAGCGTATCAACGCCGCCGAATGAAACGCGAGCACCTGATCCAACATAAACTTCAGCTACAACGTTTGCTACTTTCACGCCGTCACCATAAGCTGCGTAGTTTTCAACGTACGTTACGGAGCTATTATCTTCTGCAACGAGAAGAACGTGATTAAATAGTCCTCCGTTTTCTTTTGAAGATGCATAAAGCGCTTGTAATGGCACTTCCACATGTACATTTTTAGGTACATAGATGAAAACTCCGCCAGTCATAAGCGCGGCATTCATCGCTGTCAATTTATTTTCGTCTTGACCAACGGCTTCAGAGAAAAGGTATTTCTTCACTAGATCGCCGTTTTCCACAACAGCTGTGGCAAGGTCTTTGAAGATAACGCCTTTATCTACTAATTCAGGCGCATTCGTTTGATAGACCGTTGATGCATTATCTTGAACAATTAAGCTGTTCCCTGTCGCATCTTCGTCCAAGTATTCGCGAATATCTGCCGAAAGCTCGTCCACTGCTGTGACAACTTTCGATTGACCTAAATCTTGCGTGAAGTTTACAAAATCCCAGTTATGGATTTTTGTTTTATCTGGTTTAGGGAGTTCCAAAGACTCTACTTTTTCAAGAGCTGCTAAACGAAGGTCGCTCAGCCATTTTGGTTCATTATTTAATTCAGAGCGCTTTTGTATTTCTTCCGCTCCAATCATTGGATTTGTCTCAACTGACATACAATACCATCCTTTGCTGTTTTATCGTTAAAAGCAATTTTGTTATCTGAATTACGCTTCTTGACCAGCGTCGATTCGCTCGTCTTCAATTCCAAGCTCTTCTTTAATCCAGTCATAACCTTCTGCCTCAAGACGCTCAGCAAGTTCAGCTCCACCAGATTTAACAATACGACCTTGCATCATTACGTGTACTTTGTCTGGCGTAATGTAGTCAAGCAAACGTTGGTAGTGCGTGATAATTAGGCAACCAAAGTTCTCTCCGCGCATTTGGTTTACACCTTCCGCAACGACTTTTAATGCATCGATATCAAGACCAGAGTCAATCTCATCTAGAATGGCGATACGCGGATCAAGCATTAATAGTTGAAGAATTTCGTTACGCTTCTTCTCACCACCAGAGAAACCTTCGTTTAAGTAACGCTGTGCAAACGATTGATCCATATCAAGAACATCCATCTTCTCGTCCATTTTCCGAATAAATTTCATTAAAGATAGCTCATCGCCTTCTTCACGGTTTGCATTGATCGCTGAACGCATGAAATCTGCATTTGTAATCCCACTAATTTCACTTGGGTACTGCATTGCTAGGAACATACCAGCACGGGCGCGCTCGTCCACTTCCATTTCAAGAACATCTTCGCCATCCATTGTGACTGAACCAGATGTGATCTCGTATTTTGGGTGACCCATAATCGCAGAAGCAAGTGTTGATTTCCCTGTTCCGTTTGGTCCCATGATTGCGTGAATTTCTCCACCATTTATTTCTAAATTAAAATCCTTTAAGATTTCCTTATCGTCAATAGAGACGTGTAGATTCTCAATCTTTAAGTTAGGTACAGACATGTGTATTCCCTCCATGAATTAAGCAAGTCTGCTAGCTTGAGCAGACTTGCATGCTTTTTTTAATGATTATCAATCTATTCTCATTCTAATTTTATAACAAATACTCATAGACTTCAAGAAGACGGAATTAGAAATATCCGCCTAATCTAAATCTGTCTCAATTTAAATGAATGTCTCCACTCAAAATTGGTTCAACTAAGTCGTATACAGAATAGAATGGTGGATACTTTTGGCATAAACATATCATCCGTTTCCACCTCGACCTATTCCTGCTAGAGTCGTCCCTCATTCTCCAAACGGGGCATCCACTCATTTGTGAACATGACTTTATCAGCCCTTTTGAAAAAAAATCCATTCTTATAAAAATATGCACATAAAAAGCACGGACAACTGCTGCTTCTCACGGACAGCGCTTGAGCCAAATACTCTTGGTTCTATCGTCGCTGTTCATTCCATTAAAGTCAACGTTATGCGTGCTATTAAACAATATGCTTCATATAAATGTCGCTTTGATAAAGTGTTTTTTTAGCTGTGCGCCAGCTATACAAACACTTGTAAGGGTATTAGCTCGTATGGGATTGAATCGATCGAACAAGCCGGTTACAAGCATCATGTTCTTTTGTTCGCTCTCGCTCAATTTGCAGTCGTTTGTCAAGGCTGCTTTCATATTCGGCATAGCTTACTCCATGTCTCTGCTGTAATCCTTTTTCCATTTCACTTGTGTAGGAAAGTCGCGTGTTCGTAATTGTCTCTCATCCTCTCTTGTTTTAAGGGGGATCTCTCTCTTTTCCCCAACACCACTTATTTTACAGGTTTTCTTTTTTCACTTCAAAAGAAACAGAGTAGCATATCCGCTACTCTGAACCTCTATTCCCGACTCTATTCAATTTAAACGTCTTCTCCGCAATGTTTCTTCTGTTTCCGCTACTATTGAAGGGAATTGCCAAATTCACGGAATGCTTCTTGCACGAGGGTTGCCCCTTGGCTAAGCGCTGCTCCACTTCCAAACGCTGTTGCAACGGAAATGGCTTCGAGGAGCTCTTCTTCTGTACAACCATTATCTAAGCACCCTTTTGTATGATAAATCATGCAATACTCATCTTGTGCATGAATACTCATACCAAGAGCGATCAGCTGTTTATGTTTTTTAGAAATGGCGCCATCTTTAAAACATTGTTCCGTAAATTCATTATATTTCTCAGCAAAAATCGGCATTTTCTCTTCAAATGTACCTACGCCTTTTTTATATTGCATCATATGATGTTCTGTTGATGTATGTCCTTCTCGATTCAAAAAAATCGCTCCTTTTAACGTGATACCGATAGTATGAGCGATTTAGATCTAGGCATACAAAAAATTATTCAAATGCTTCTGGATAAGCCGTTTCCGCTAGAATGCGCGTTGCTTCAGTAATTCTCGGTCCTGGACGATCCATAATATCTGGCGGCATTTGCTCAAGGTTGTCGTTTTCAACTGCATCAATTGTATCCCAACCATCACGTTGACGAATCTCTTCAAGCGGGGCTTCTGTGTAATGAACTGTTGTATAAATGAACTCCGGATCACGCTCAATAACCTGTTCATCACTAATGCTCGTCCAGCCTTGTACATCATCAAACACATTTTGTAAGCCAGCAATTTCAATCATTTCATGTTGGAATGTGCCTGTTCCTAACGTCCAAATATCTGGAGAAGGGCTAATTTCAAAATAGACAGAGCGTTCCTCTACACCTTCTACCGCTTCAGCAATTTCATCGAACTCCGCATTCATGTCATTGATTAACTGCTCGCCTTCTTCTGGTACACCTAACGCATCTGCAATCAATTGAATATCTTCAAAGATATCGTCCATTGTTGCAGCAGAATCGATTGCAAAGGCAGGTAAATCAAGGTCATTCAGCTGTTCCATTTCATTATTTCCATATTCGTAACCGATAATAATATCAGGGTCAAGTTCAAGCATCCGCTCTGCATATGGATTTTCAAATTCAGCAACAACTTCAATGTCTTCTACTTCTTCTGGATATACGTCTGTATCAGACACGCCAACCACTTTGTCTCCTTGACCAAGAGCAAAAATGATCTCAGTATTGCTCGGTAAGATGGAAACAATGGTTTCAGGTGGTTCTTCAAACGTAAACTCCATACCCCGTGCATCTTCTACGGTGTACCCTGTTTGTTCTTGATCTTGATTTTGCTCTTGTTCGTTTTGCTCTTCTGACGAATCCCCACAAGCTGCTAGCACAAAGCTAAGCGCAACTGCAGAAAACATGAGTTTTTTCATTCTGATTTTCTCCTTCTTTTTGGATAAGATTGACTCGAAAAGGGAATTTCCTCCACACCTGCTTGTTTATTTACACAAACTGCAAGTAGGAACAAAACGTTTGCAAGTAAATGCGAGTAGTCAAACAGCAACTTCGGAACGTCTTTCTCTAAACTAACTTTATGTAACGCTCGAACAGATTTCTTTGCTTCACTTCGAGCAACGTGAAGCGCACTAGCAGCAGGCGACCCTTGAGGCAATAAAAATTGTTGAATCTGATCTCTTACTTGCTCTTCATAGGTATCATAGATTTCACTCAACCAATTAAGCTCTTCTTGCTTAATCGCTTGATTTCCGCGGACAGAGCCGTTCAAGTGGTACGCTTGAGCTGTCAGCTGCAATAACAGCTCCCTCATTTCCGGTAACCCTTCAACCAATCCAGCCGCTTGTCCGATCCGAACGGCGAGCGAATCTGTACGAATTTCAAAATCAACAAGTGATCCATTTTCCCTCATATATGGGTAACATAAGAACCGCATATCCTTTTTTGAACTCAACATATCCCCTCCTTTTTCCAGTATTAACCTTACACAGGAATTACGTCATCGTGCAACTATTTACCCGGGAATTAGTAAGGCGCTTTATGACAGAAGAAAAAACGCCTCAGATCACTCTCTCCGGTCAGAGACGTCCATTCTCATCACAAAAAACTGACGGACTATCCGGAGAGCGCTTTTGTCTGAAGCGCTTATGAAACGAATTTATTCAGCTGGAATCACAGCACCGTCGTACGTTTCTTCTATAAATGACTGAATCTCATCCGATTTCAATACATCTACAAGTGCTTGAATCGCTTCGTCATTCTCATTCCCACTTTGAACAACAATTAAGTTCACATATGGGTTATCTTCGCCTTCAATGGCAATCGCTTCTTCAGTCGGAGAGATATCAGCGCCTAACGCATAGTTCGAGTTAATCGCAACGACTTCTGCTTCATTGTTTTGATAAGCTTGCGGAAGAAGTTCTGCGTCAGGGCTCATGTTAAACGATAAGTTTTTCGGATTATCCACAATATCTGCTTCTGTTGCTTCTACTGAAACGCCATCTTCAAGCGTAATAACACCATTTTCTTGCAACAAGGAAAGAATTCTTCCTTGGTCCGCAACCGAATTACTCATCATTACCGTCGCACCGTCTGGAAGATCATTTAAATCCTCATAGTCTTGCGAATATAAGCCGATTGGCTCGACATGAATGGCACCTGCTTCAGCAAAGTCATAGTTTTCATTTTCGGCTAGTTGACTCTCTAGGTATGGACGATGTTGAAAGTAGTTCGCATCGACTTCGCCATCCGCTAAGGCACGGTTTGGTAAAATATAGTCTTGTGCAATGCGAATATCAAGTTCAATCTCTTGTTCCTCAAGAATTGGAGCTGCTTCTTCTAAAATTTCCGCATGAGGGATGTTTGATGCACTAATACGGATGGTTGTTCCCCCATCTTCATTCTCAGCCAATTCATTGTTTTCATCTTCACTTGATCCACAAGCAACGAGTGCCACGGATACACCTGCAATTCCTACTGCTTTTAAAAATTTATTCATATGAACTCTCTCCTTTTCCTCTTTTATCTTTTATCTAATCGATTGACTAAGAAATCGCCAATCAATTGAAATAGAAATACGATCGCTAGTATAGCCACTGTTGCCATAATCATGACGTCTGTGTTCGTCCGCTGAAACCCTTCCTGATATGCTAATGTACCAAGTCCCCCGGCACCGATCGTTCCAGCCATGGCTGTGTAGCCAATTAATGCCACAGTCGTTACGGTAATGCCTGAAATTAAAGCAGGCATTGATTCTGGTAGCAATACTTTGAAAATAATATGAAGATTGGATGACCCCATTGCTTGTGAGGCTTCGACTACACCTTTATCTACTTCTCGAAGGGCAATCTCCACCATTCGTGCATAAAACGGTGCTGCACCGATAATTAGCGCAGGCAACGCTGCACTTGGCCCAAACATCGAACCAACAATGGCTCTCGTAAAGGGAATAAGCAAAATGATTAAAATAATAAACGGTATGGATCGAAAAATATTTACAAAGGCACCGACAAGCGTATAGAAAAATCGATTCTCCCAAGGATTTCCCTTTGCGGTTAAATACAAAAACAAGCCTAATATAATCCCTAATATAAATGTAATAGCTGCCGCAATAACGGTCATATACACCGTTTCATAAGTGGCGAGCCATAAATTCTCCCACACTACATTTGGAAAGAGTTGATTAAGCATGTTTAATCACCTCGACTTCCACTTCTTGTTGACGAATAAATTGAACCGCCTCTGCTAGCGAATCTTGCTCGCCAGCTACACGAAGATACAGCTTTCCATAAGATCCTTGCTGAAGCTTCGAAATGTTTCCTTGAAGGATCGAGACGTTAATCGGAAATGACCGAATTAAATCAGTGACAAGCTGTTCTTCTGCCGGGTTGCCAATAAACGTTAACGCAATGACTTGCTCACCACGTTGAAGCGTGATATCTTCTGCGATAAAATCATCCGCTTGAACTTGCGCTACTTGCTTCACAAATTCTTTCGTCATCTCTTCTTTTGGTCGTCTAAATACATCAATAACCGGACCTTGTTCAACAATTTTGCCATCACTCATTACGGCCACTTCATGACAGATCTTTTGAATAACATGCATTTCATGCGTAATAAGAACAATCGTTAAATGTAGTTTTTTATTAATATCCGTTAAAAGATCAAGGATCGAATCGGTCGTTTTCGGATCAAGAGCAGAAGTCGCTTCATCACACAAGAGCACCTTTGGGTTGTTTGCAAGGGCACGAGCAATGCCAACCCGTTGCTTTTGGCCACCGCTTAGTTGCGATGGGTAATTATCTTCTCTTCCGCGTAGACCGACTAAATCAATTAACTCTTCAATCCGTTTTTTACGTTCTTCCGTAGGAACCTTCGCGACTTCAAGTGGAAATGAAATATTTTCTTTTACCGTTCTTGACCAAAGTAAATTAAAGTGTTGAAAAATCATCCCTATTTTCTGACGCTCTTCTCGCAACGCTTTTTTTCCAAGAGAAGCTAGTTCCACACCATCTAACGTAATTTTGCCTGTTGATGGACGTTCTAATAAATTCAACAATCTGACTAGGGTACTTTTTCCAGCCCCACTATAGCCGATAATGCCAAACACATTTCCTTTACCAATCTGCAAATCGACATGATCCACTGCTTTTACAGTTGATGTTTTCGTCGTATATGTTTTGCTGATTCCTTCTAACGAAATCAAGTTGTTCCCCCCAATAATTAAAAAAACCTTCCTGTAAGATGACAGGAAGGTTTACCTATGGTCATCTCATCTCTCAAAGCATAACTGCTTTGCAGGATTTAGCACCTTCAAACATAATGTTTGCGGTTGCCGGGTTTCAACGGGCCAGTCCCTCCACCACTCTGGATAAGAAATATTTTATTAAGATAATATGAGCATCATAGCATGCGAAGCCACAGCCGTCAATCCTTTTATGAACCTACGTGCTTTTCCATCTCTAGTTTATTCAGTTTATCATGTTCTGCTACCTTTTTTTGAAAGACAAATAAAAAGAAGACTGATCCTAATACATACAAGCATGCTGTTATGCAAAATACAATAGCATAGCCTGTATAAGCACCATACGATGCAACGATGCCCATTGAGATTGGTCCCATAAGCGCCCAGCCTAACTGGAATACCATTTGTGTAACGGAATTTGCTGTTCCCCTCATTTTCGGGTGAACGAGCTTCATGACAAGGGCAGCTTGAATCGGGTTTCCAGCGTTCATTAACGCTTGCCTGAATAAAAATCCAATAACGGCGAGCCAAATCATATTTGTAAAAGCCGTTAGCAGTAAAAACGGTATCGACCCCATTTGTAAGATGAAAACCGCCCTGACTTCTCCAACACGATTCACAACCTTTGGCCCAATTAGCATTGCAAAAACCGTCATTGCCTGACCTAGAGCGAGAATAAATCCGATCATGGAATAATTTAAATCAAAACGATCATTAAAATATAAATTTAAATATGGAATAACGAGACCGGATCCAAAACCAATTAATAAGCTCGATACGGCAAATAAGCTAATTAGTTTCCACTCTTTGCTTTTAGGGAAACGAGAGAGTCCCATAGCTACTTTTTGTACCTTTTCAATTTTCACCGATTCTTTTACTTTCCAAAGTGGAAAAAAGGAAACGAGCGCTAATGTGCAAGCAAGAAACAACGTGATCTGAATGGCTTGCTGCATCGTCAAAGCGGTAAAGGCAAACAAACTATCTGCCAACGTGCCACTAAATAAATGGCCGATCACATTTGCAGCCATCATTAGTGCTGCATGAAGGGCAAATAATTTCACACGTTGCTTTTCTTTAGAATGTTCTGCTAACAAAGGAATTGCCGACACTTGTAAAAACGCAAAGAAAAACCCTGTTAAGCTTGCACCAAAAAGCAAAAGCCATTCTGACGTTCCAAATGAACGAATAATAAAGCTAAGTGCGAGCATACTTGCACCAATTAAGAGCATCTTTTTTCTTCCATAACGGTCGCCTAATAAGCCTGCGGGTAATAAGGCAATGGCCGTCGCCGCAGCTTGAAAAGCGATGATTGTACCATTAAGTGTATCATCGTAACCTAATTCTCGAACATAAAACGGGTACATAACCATAAAAATACCCATTGCAATATTGAAACAAATCGATGAAACAAAAAAATATCGAACAGTCTGACTATATGGCTGAAACGTTGATGACAGTTTCTTTCCAATTATCATGTATGTACCCCATTTGGCGGTTATTTCGTCTCTCTAAGTAAGTATACGAAATACCCGCTCATATGGGTAGCCTTTAATGCCAACTATCCTCAATAAATGACGTTACTTCATGCCAGTTTTCATTTTGCGCTTGAAAGATTTGTTCCTTATCAAAGATAAAGCCATTACTCATATTATGTTGAAGGCCTTGACTCGTCTCAATGACTTCCCCAATCATTGCTCCGTCGACGTAGAGCTTTAGCCGACCTCCATCATATTTTGCGACAACTTTTTGAGTGATATTTACGTTTTCCATAAACTCCTCCTTCGGCCTCTCCGCCTACAATTATCGTATGTATGGAGAAGCCTCACTATCCGAGGGAAGATAAGCCAGGAAATTTAAAACGCCCATAGAGAAAGATCTCTATGAGCGTTTATTTTCAATCTTCTTCGTTTATCATGCTGCTGTACTCACTAGGAGACATGAGCTTGTCCAATTCATTCGCATCCGTTGGCTCCACAACGATCATCCATGCTTTTTCGTATGGGGATTCGTTTACAAATTCAGGCGAGTCATCTAAATCCTCGTTCACTTCGACAACTTTTCCGCTTATCGGTGCATAAAGCTCTGTTACAGTTTTTACTGATTCAACGCTGCCGAAAGGCTCATTCGCTTCAATTTCATCGCCTACTTCTGGTAATTCAACAAATACAATATCACCTAGTTCAGACTGGGCGAAATCTGTAATCCCAATTCGCACATTTCCTTCTTCAGTTTTTACCCATTCGTGTTCTTCGGAATACTTTAATTCCTGTGGTAGTTTACTCATGTTTTCCCCTCCATTGTAACGTTTTCGTCATAATCATACATGAAAATCACTGTTTCGAAAAGAATAACTTGTTTGACAACAACGGATTATGCCCAGTTTGCTTGAAACTGATCTTCTTTAAAACCTAGTGTAACCGTCTTTCCGTCAGTCACAATGGGGCGCTTTATTAGCATACCGTCAGAAGCAAGAAGTTCGTATTGCTCTTGCTCGCTCATTGCTTCACGTTTATTTTTCAAATCTAACTCGCGATATTTTTTTCCGCTCGTGTTGAAAAACGCTTTAAGTTCTAAACCGCTTTTTTGATGAAGCTCTTTTAACGTTTCGGCATGCGGTGGCTCGTCAACAATATGAATCGCTTCATATTTGACGTTGTGTTCGTCTAGCCATTTTTTCGCATTTCGGCACGTTCCACATTTTGGGTATTCATAAATTGTTACGTTCATTAATTTTCCTCCTCAAACCATCTCATCTACAAGCATTTTAACATAATTTAAAAGGAAACAGCGAGTCGCTGCTTCCTTTCTGAGGAGAACGCTCCTTGCGAGAGGAGCATTTATATTTTTTTTGAGGGATAGCCCTCAAAAGTGTAACCAATCGTTAAACAACAAATCTCTTTTCAGCAATAACCGCTTTCGCAATTTCTCTCTTCTTTCCGACAACATTAATTGGCGTATGTCGTGTTAATTTTTTCAACATTGAAAGCATGGTGCGAAGCGTATCGCCTTCCTCCACATGCACAAGCGCTTTTTTCGCATTCGCTTCAATACGATTCATTGCTTCTTGCGCAAACACTTGCGTCATTAACAATTTTTGGTTCTGTGCTTCAACTGACGATTTCGCAATTGCTTTTTCTGTCCGTAAAACAACAGACTCAAGCGAATAAATATCATTCACGATATCCGCGACTACCGCTAACACCTCTTGCTCTTTATCTAGTTCAGGACCATATTTTTGCGCTCCTGTACCTGCAATCATTAAGAAGATTTTCTTTGCCATAGAAAGCAAGTACTTCTCTTGCTCTAACGGCTCATCGCCTACTTCTTGTGGCATGAGCATCATTAATTCTTCTTGAAGAGCAGTCGCCTTCTCTAGGAATGGCAGCTCGCCTTTCATCGCTTTACGCATTAACGTACCAGGAACAAGCATCCGGTTAATTTCATTCGTTCCTTCAAAAATCCGGTTAATTCGAGAATCTCGATAAATACGCTCGACTTGATATTCAGCCATGAACCCGTAACCACCATGAATTTGTACTGCTTCGTCCGCAACAAAATCAAGCGTTTCGGAACCATCAAATTTATTAAGGGAACACTCAATTGCATACTCAGCAATCGCTGATGCTACTGCACGGCCATCTTTTTGTTCTTCTTCTGAAAGACTTGCAAATCGATCTTCAATTAAGCCGCCCGTACGATAAATCGCACTTTCTGATGCGAAAATTTCTGTCGCCATCGAAGCCAATTTTTCTTGTATTAATGTAAATGATGCAATTGGTGTTTTAAACTGCTTGCGCTCGTTTGCGTAGTTTGCTGCTAGCTCAAGCGCGACTTTCGCTCCACCAATACACCCAACACCAAGCTTGTAACGACCAATGTTTAAAATGTTAAACGCAATGATGTGACCGCGTCCGATTTCACCTAGTACATTTTCCACAGGGACTTTTGCATCTTCTAATACTAGTGTACGTGTGGATGAACCTTTAATACCCATTTTCTTTTCTTCTGGTCCAGTTGATACACCATCAAACTCTTTTTCAACGATAAACGCCGTAAACTTTTCACCGTCAATTTTAGCGTAAACCACAAAGACATCAGCGAAAGCAGAGTTTGTAATCCATTGTTTTTCACCGTTAAGAACATAGTGTGTGCCTTCTTCATTTAAAACAGCTGTTGTTTTAGCTCCTAATGCATCCGAACCAGAACTTGGCTCTGTTAGCGCGTACGCAGCAAATTTTTCACCTGTTGCAAGGGCCGGTAAGTATTTTTCTTTTTGCTCATGTGAGCCGAAGAAAACAATTGGCAAAGAACCGATCCCAACGTGAGCGCCGTGACTTAAACCAAATGCCCCTACACGACTAAAGCGTTCTGAGATGAGAGAAGAACTTATCTTATCTAAACCAATTCCACCATACTCTTCTGGCACATCTGCTCCTAATAAGCCTAACTCTCCAGCTTTTTTCAATAATCGAGTCGTGTGTTGGAACTCATGGTTTTCAATCGCATCAACATAAGGTTTCACATCTTTTTCAATGAAATCTTCAGTCGTACGCGCAATCATCAATTGCTCATCAGTAAAATCTTCTGGCGCAAAGTACTGTGATGCGTCAATATCTTCTAGTAAAAAGCCGCCACCTTTTAATAAATTGCCTGTTGCTTCACTCATTGTTATTTCCTCCTTATTAGTTAAACGAGTTCAAATACTCCTGCAGCACCCATGCCGCCGCCAATACACATCGTCACAACGCCGAACTGCTGACCCCGTCGCTTCATTTCGTGCGCTAGGGATAAGGTTAACTTCGAACCTGTACAGCCTAGTGGGTGACCGAGTGCAATCGCGCCACCGTTTACGTTCACTTTGTCGTGATCAAGTCCTAACGTGCGGATAATTGCTAATGCTTGCGATGCAAATGCTTCATTTAGTTCAAACAAGCCGATATCTTCTAATTGCAAGCCCGCTTGACGTACCGCTTTCGGAATCGCTTCAATTGGACCGATCCCCATTACTTCCGGTGCCACGCCAGCAACTGCAAAACTTCGAAATTTCAGGATTGGTGAGAGTCCGCGCTCAGTCGCCTCTTCTTTTTCCATTAATAATACGGAAGCAGCGCCGTCACTCATTTGTGATGAGTTCCCTGCTGTAACCGTCCCCTTTAATTGAAATGCTGGTTTTAGTTTTGACAACGTCTCAAATGTCGTATCTGCTCGCACACCTTCGTCCACAGAAACCATTCTTTCTTGCACACTTACTTTTCCATCTTCACCTAACACCTGCTCTTGAACATGGACTGGTACAATCTCATCTTCAAAATACCCATTTTGAATAGCTGCGGCAGCTCGTTTATGACTTTCTGTCGCAAATGTATCTTGATCTTCACGACTAATGCCATATTGACGTGCGACTTCTTCCGCTGTGTAGCCCATTGACATATAATATTCGGGTGCTTCATCAATGAGTTTAGGATTTGGCTTAATCACGTGGCCGCCAATTGGAATCATGCTCATAGATTCTGCGCCACCTGCAACGATAATTTTGCTTTGCCCGAGCATAATACGTTCTGCTCCGTAGGCGATCGTTTGAAGTCCTGAAGCACAATAACGATTGATCGTGACAGCTGGTACAGATTGCGGAATCCCCGCTAGAACACTTAAGTTACGGGCCATGTTCATGCCTTGTTCTGCTTCTGGCATCGCACAACCAATAATCACATCTTCAATTTCATTTAATTCAACATTTCCAGCTCGACGTATTGTCTCTTTAACAGCCGTAGCGCCTAAATCATCTGAACGTACGTGTGCGAAGGCACCTCGTTTTGCCTTTCCAACAGGCGTCCGAGCACCTGATACAATGACAGCTTCCTTCACGTGTGACCCCTCCTAGTTACGTAATGGTTTTCCTTTTGTAAGCATATGCTGCATCCGTTGTTGTGATTTTGGTTCGGCGATCAGACTTAAGAACGCTTCACGCTCAAGGTCGAGTAAGTATTGCTCATCAACAAGCGTGCCTTCTTTTAAGCGACCCCCAGAAATCACAAACGCTAACTTCTTCGCAATTTTTAAATCGTGTTCGGATGCGTATCCGCCCCACTTCATCATTTCTGCACCTAACATCAATGTCGCGTATCCAGCTTCCCCTGTAACAGGAATTTTCTTTCTCGCTGGTGCTTGATAGCCTGCATTAAACAGAGAGATGACTTTTTGTTTTGCGGCATGGTTAACGAATGAATCGTTCATGACGATGCCATCGCGATGATTCATAAAGCCGTTTTCTTTTGCTTCAGCGGCAGAAGTTGACACTTTCGCGGTTGCAATCGTTTCAAACGTTTCCCGTGCTACTTGCTGCAGTTGTGCTGGTGAGTTGCCGTAGCGCTCTAAGTTACGAAGGTATAATTCTTTATTTCCTCCTCCACCTGGAATAAGACCGACGCCAACTTCAACAAGACCCATATACGTTTCGTGACTCGCTTGGATACTTGCAGCTGGTAAACTGATTTCCGCTCCGCCACCAAGTGTCATTTGGAACGGCGCTGTTACGATCGGAACATTTGAATAGCGAATTGTAGATGTTGCTTGCTGGAACTGCTTCACGACCATATCAAGCTCAAAGAAATTGTCATCTTGTGCTTCCATGAGCATCATCATCAGATTTGCTCCAACGCAGAAGTTCTTGCTTTCATTTCCAATGACTAATCCTTTAAAATTCTTTTCTGCTTCTGCAATTGATTTATTTATCATTTGAATGACATCAAGACCTATGGAATTGTTTGGTGATGTGAATTTTAGTAACGCTACATCATCGCCAATATCAATCATGGCAGCACCAGTATTTTTCATCACCGTATTTGTCTTGATTAAATGATTTAATGATAGATACTTTTCATGTTGGCGAATCGGCACATATTCTTTTGCATGAATAAATTGACCGTCTGTATAAAACCCTTCTTTCCCTGATTCAAACATCTCTTCAACCCAAGTAGGAAGCGATCGTCCGTCCGCTTTCATCTTCTCTACGGTCTGTCTGAAACCAAGTGCATCCCATAATTCGAATGGTCCCATGCTCCAGCCGAATCCCCAACGCATCGCTTCATCTACAGCTAGCACATCGTTCGCAATCTCATACGTTTTTTCTGCCGTGTAAAGAAGGACTGGACTAATGATATTCCATAAAAGTTGGCCCGCTCGATCATCGGCAAACACAACGGTTTGAATTTTTTGCTTCTTAGACTTTAAGGCTTTCGTTTTTTCAATAGACGGTGCTTTTAATTTTTTTCGGTCTTCATACTCCATCGTTTCAGGATTAAGTTCATAGATGACGCCATCTTTTTTTAAGAAGAAGCCTTGGCCTGCTTTGGCTCCTATCCAGCCTTTTTCTGCCATCTCACGCATAAATCCAGGTGGGTCAAACATCGCTTGCTCGTCTCCACTCGTCACGTCGTACACGTTTTTGGCAACATGTAAAAAGGTGTCCAAGCCGACCACATCGAGAGTACGGAATGTAGCGCTTTTAGGGCGACCGATTAATGTTCCTGTAACCGAATCCACTTCTCCCACTGAATATCCACCGCGCAGCATCTCATGAACGGTTACGAGTAAGCCATACGTTCCAATTCGATTTGCAATAAAGTTTGGTGTATCCTTTGCTTCAACAACTCCTTTACCAAGGGATTCTTCTGCAAAAGAACGGACAAAATCGATTACTTCTTGATTTGTTTCCTTCACCGGAATCACTTCAAGCAGCTTTAAATAACGAGGTGGATTAAAAAAGTGTGTGCCTAGAAAATGTGCTTTAAAATCAGCACTTCTACCTTCTGACATCGCTTCAATCGAGATCCCTGATGTGTTGGAGGAAACGATTGAACCTTCTTTTCTTACCTCATCAATTTTCGCAAACAATTCTTTTTTTGCATCCAAATTTTCAATAATGACTTCAATGATCCAATCAGCTTCACTTAAACGACTTAAATCATCTTCTAAATTTCCAGTTTCAATCAATTCAATATTTTTCTTTGAAGACAGTGGTGCCGGTTTTTGTTTTAGGAGTTTTTTAACTGCTGTATCCGCTAATTGATTGCGCGTATGCTTTTTTTCAGCAGTAGCAACACTAGACTGTGTTTGCGTTTCTTTCTCTTTTGGTACGATGTCGAGTAATAAAACAGGCGTTCCTGCATTGGCCAAATGAGCAGCAATGCTTGCCCCCATTACACCCGATCCAATGACCGCAGTTTTCTTTATATGACGTGACATGATTCGTGTCACCCTCCTCTCATATTAAAAACGAATGAATACTCATTCATTTTTTGAGCCAAAAAAAACGCTCATGTCATAAGCTTTCTTTAACTATAACGAATTATGATAGCGTTTGCAATAGCAATTTTCTGCAAATTCTCCTTTTTTTCTTTTTATCTCTGCATCTCCCGCTTTTTTATTTGCGCGGCAAAACCATTGTCGCTTTATCAAACGCATTTCAGTTGTTCATAAAGTTGACTTGAATAAAAAATCCCTGATTAAAAATACTAATGAAGATCGTTATTTTAAGGAGGGACATCATGAATCCACAACAGCAAAACGTTCAACAACAGCAAAATCAATCAATGATGCAAGAAGCTCCAGCCGTTATAACAGGAAAAGATTTAAATTATATTAACGATATGATGGCATGGAATTTAACAGCTGCAAAGAAAGCTCATTCTTTTGCACAAAGCTGCCAAGATCCTGAGATCAAACAAGCCATTGATCAAGCTGGTCAAATGCATCAACGTCATTACGAGCAGTTTTTACAACTGCTTACGAATCAAAATCAACCACCGACTTACCAATAAGGAGGCTTTATGATGAATCAGCAAAAAGTTCAAAACCCAAAGATTCAAATCCCTACAACAACGTCTATGAATGACCAAGATTATATTACGGACATGCTTACAACTGAAAAATATATCACCGTATCGTATTCAGTTGCTGAACATGAGGCGAGTCATGAAGCTTATTATCAAACGATTCACCAAGCAAATAATGAAGCCTCACAAATGCAGCGAACCTTGTATGAAACGATGTTTCGCAAAGGATTGTATAGCTTGACGCCAACTCAAGAATCATCTATTCAACAAAGCTATCAACAGCATACACAAGACAAATCTCAACTTCCATACCAGTAATTATTGCATGCTAGGCAACGTTGCAAACTTGTCGCCTAGCATGTTTTTTATACCCGTTGAAAAAAGCGCTGTTTAGCGAGCGCACTCATATACTCATCAAGGAAAGAATCATGATCATTGATTAAGACAGCTTCTTTTCCCTCGATTCCTAATTCTTGCAGCAACGGTTTTACCTTAGGAGAGACCCCTATTGGTTTATAGTGCATAAATTGTTCGCGAATAAAGTGAGCCATCTGTCCAGTTGAATAGCTATCCGGTCTTCTACCACTTGCCACATAAATGGAATCATATAGTAGCGGCGAGCCCGTTAAAAAACTTGCGTCAGGTGTATACGTGACATTGTCTGTTCCTCTAACTTCCGCTTGCTTCTCACTTAAAATTTCAACCCTTACCCCATCCTGTTTCAAGCGCTCCACTACACGTTTGGTTGCTGGTCCATCAAAGCCTTCAGACAGTAATACACCCACTTTAAGCCATTTCACAGATTGGTTTTGATTCGCCATACTTAACGCTTTCGATGCTTTCCTGACTTTCGATTCTGCTACGGAAGGAGGCTGAACGCCGATTTGTTTTGACACAACTGTGGCTAATTCTGTACTTACGCCACCAATATGATTAATCATTTGCTGACGAACCGATTTGCTCTTCACTTTCCCTAATTCAAAACTAAACGCATTGGCGATATGGTCGCGCTCCCAGCTGCTCATACTATTCCAAAATAACCTCGCTTGCGAGTAATGATCAAGAAAGCTTTTAGCTGTTTTTCGAATTTTCACCCCGTTGACTTTTTCTGGGTAAGTAACAAATCCACCTTTACTAGGGTCGACTTCAAAGGGGGTGTTGTTCCAAAGTGAATTTTTATGATAGTGTACTTGGCCCTTATCAACCGTATGGCGCATCGCACCGTCACGTTGATTATTATGAAATGGACATAATGGCTGGTTAATCGGTAATTCTTGATGATTGGTGCCGACTCGATACATTTGCGTGTCTGTATACGAGAATAATCGTGTTTGGAGTAGTGGATCATCTGTAAAATCAATACCCGAAACAATGTTTCCTGGATGGAGCGCAATTTGCTCTGTCTCTGCAAAAACATTTTCTACGTTTCGATTTAGCCGCATTTCCCCAATTCGACGCACAGGTACATCTTCCTCTGGCCATATTTTAGTCGAATCAAGGATATCAAAATCAAACTTAAATTCATCTTTCTCATCAAGGACTTGAATACCTAGCTCCCAAACCGCTTCACCACCAGCTTCAATCACATCCCATAAGTCTCTGCGATGAAAATCTGGATCAATTCCTCCAAGTTTCTGCGACTCATTCCAGACAAGCGAGTGAACACCTAGCTTTGGCTTCCAATGAAATTTCACAAAATGGGCTTTTCCAGCTTCATTTACAAGGCGGAATGTATGTACTCCAAACCCTTCCATTGTCCGAAAACTTCTAGGAATCGTTCGATCACTCATGATCCACATCATCATATGAGCAGATTCTTTATTATTTGCCATGAAGTCCCAAAAATTATCGTGAGCTGTTTGCGCTTGTGGAATTTCATTATTTGGCTCTGGTTTCACCGCATGAATAAGATCGGGAAATTTAATGCCATCTTGAATAAAAAATACGGGAATATTATTGCCAACTAAATCAAAATTCCCTTCTTCCGTATAAAATTTCACCGCAAAACCACGAACATCACGCACTGTCTCAGCGGCCCCTTTGGAACCTGCTACTTCTGAAAATCGGAGAAACACAGGCGTTTCAATGCTAGGATCTTGCAAAAAATGAGCTTTTGTTAACGCTGCTTGAGATTCGTACACTCGAAACGTTCCATATGCGCCATATCCTCTTGCATGTACGACTCTTTCTGGGATTCGTTCTCGATCAAAGTGAGAAAGCTTTTCTCGCATCACAAAATCTTCAAGCAAACTCGGTCCACGCTCACCAGCTTTTAAAGTATTTTCATCATTTGAAATTTTAATGCCTTGATTGGTTGTTAAAGGTTTATTGTAGTTATTTCGTGAGTATTGTTCAACTTGTTCCGCTTTTCGATTTGGTTTTTTCGGCTTCCGTTCCATTTCCATACACCTCCAATGCCCATTTTATTCAAAGGTGCTCCAATCTATGTTTGTCCACTAATAATTATCGTCAACAAAAACACACACTTCCTATTTACTGTGAAAGTGTGCGTTGCCATTTGTGAAATTGGTGAAGGTAACGGCCATAGGCGAGTTGATCAAATTCTTCGCCACATTCATGCATCACCCACGGATGAGGTTGATGCGCAATGCCTACCTCATACCCTTTGTTTTGGAATAGAAAGCTTTGGCTCACATCATAAAAATGCCAGCCATCAAATTGTTCCTCCCACGGAATGTCATACTGGGTTGCCATTAGTACGCCATCAATAACGGCCGCAGTTTGAAAAGCATAGTCCGCTTCAATAAATGATAAATACCCGTATGTGTCGCGCTTCTCTAATATTTTTCCAGCTTTCAGCTTACTGTCCCACCAAACGCTATTCTCAGGTAAATCTTTCGCGCCGATCACACCAAACATCCCTAAGCTTGGGTGATTCTCAAATAAGAACAGTAAATCATGAAGAAACATCCGATTAATAATCATTGTATCTTGGTGCAGATACACTTTATACTTTGCATTCGACTGCTTTAAAGCCGTATTATAGCCACTTGTCATGCTTAACGCATCACGTATCGCGATTTTTGTGACCGTATAATCTCGCGGTAAATACAGCATATCTATATGACTAGCTGCTCGTTCGTACAAGGTCTCATCGTTGACGCACGTTATAAAACAAATCTCTTTTTTGTTCATAAGACAACGCCACCCTTCTATCCGCTCCTATCAGAAGCAGTATATTCAAGAGTGGGCGCAGTCGTGTATGAAGATTTTCGTCGTATTAGCGATTCAATCTAGTAAGAGCTTGGCGCAATTTTGTTAGTCCTTCATCAATTTGCTCTTTTGTCACAGTCAAAGGCGGAATCATACGCAATACTTCCCCTTCGTTGCCACAAAAGTAAAAAAGGACGCCTTCTTCAAGTGCTAAATCTAAAATCTTTGCTGCTCGTTCTCCATCTTTTTTCCCTGTCTCTGGATCAACAATCTCAATCCCAATCATCATGCCTACATGACGGACTGATCCAATACATGCGAACTCTGCTTGAAGTGAGCGTACCTTATTCGCTGCATACGTCCCCACTTCTTTTACATTATCAAGGAGTTTTTCTTCTTTAATGATTTGAAGCGTTGCCCTTGCAGCTGCACACGCAATAGGATTTCCACCAAATGTTGTCGCATGACTCCCGAGTGGCCATTGCTGCATCAGCTTATGATTCGCTACGGTTGCACTAAGCGGCAAGCCAGAAGCAATTCCCTTTGCAACTGCCATAATATCAGGTGTGACATCAAATGCTTGTGCCGCAAACCATTCTCCTGTTCGACCAAAGCCTGTTTGTACTTCATCAAAAATGAGCAGGATTCCATGTTCATCACAAACCTCTCTTATACGCTTTAACCACGCAGCAGGCGGGACAATATAGCCCCCCTCTCCGAGCACAGGCTCAATGATAAAGCATGCTACTTCTTCTGGGAGCGTTTGATGAGCAAACATGGTTTGAGATGCTTCATCAAGCTTTTGAATGGCTAGCTCCTCGCTATCACCAGATTGGTAATAAGGAAGCTGTAATACATTGTTTTGAGCAGGCTGGTACGCTTTATATTTTGCTTTTGACGTACTAACACTCATTGACCCTAACGTACGACCGTGGAAACATCCTGTAAAGGAAACCACGTTTGGTCGTTTTGTTACATGTCGTGCAAGTTTTAACGCCCCTTCGATCGCTTCTGTTCCACTATTTCCAAAGAAAAAACAATCTAAGTCTCCTGGCATCACATCTGCAAGTTCATTTGCTAATGATAAGATCGATTCATATTGAATCACACCAATCGGCCCATGCGTAAATGAATCCGCTTCTGTTTTAATGGCTTCAACAATTTTCGGATGACGATGCCCGACATTGGTAACCGCAATGCCTGACGTAAAATCTAAATATTGTTTTCCATCCACCCCATAGTAATAACAGCCTTCTTCTTTAATAACAGGTAAATTCGGATGGTCTTTTGCCATACTCGGGGCAAGACGGTAAGGAATAGTTTCTTGTAGCTCGTTCCAACGTTGTGACATTCTAGATGACTCCTTTTAAAAAATAATAACGTGCGCAATCAAGACAACAACAGGGATTGCAATAATCGTACGTTGAATAAAGATAATCAACAACTGCCAAAATGAAATCGGAATACTTGAACGCATTAACATGACCCCAATTTCAGACATGTATACGAGTTGAATAAGGGAAACTGCACCGATGACAAATCGAGTTAATTCACTCTCTATTCCTGCACCTAAAATAGCTGGTAAAAACATGTCAGCAAAACCAACAAGTAAAGCTGGTGCTGCCTCTGCAGCTTCCGGAATATTCATCCACTCTAAGACCGGTACAAGTGGATATGAAAGATACGTGAAAACTGGTGTGAATTCGGCAATAATAAGCGCAATCGTTCCAATCGCCATGACAAGAGGAAGCATGCCGAACCAAATGTCCAACGCGTTAAATGCGCCTTTCTTAAACACTTGTGTTGTTTTTGGCGCATGCGCAGCTTTTGTTACGCCACGTTTAAATGCTTGGCTCCATAATGAACCGCTGGCGACTGTTTCATTAATCATACCAGGCTGTTCGCCTGCATACGTATGACTCATTTTTGATAACGGCGGAATTCTTGGGCAAATAAATGCTGCTACAAATACACCAGCTAGTACCGTTAAATAAAATGGCACAAAACGTTCACTTAAACTTAAGATCTCAGCGATAATTAAACTGAAGCCAATCGACGTAATCGTAAAGTTCGTGACAATCACGGCGGATTCACGTTTCGTGTAGTAGCCATTTTCATATTGATTAATCGTAATTAAAATACTCATCATGTTGTTTCCCATCCATGATGCCAATGAATCAACAGAAGCTCTGCCTGGAAGATTAAATAATGGTCTCATTACTTTTTTAGCGAGCGTTCCTAACCATTCCATTAAACCATACTCAAGCAAAAGGGGCATTAACAATCCCATAACAACGGACCAAACAGCCAATACTGGCAATAAATCCGTGAAGATCGTTCCTCCAGTTGCAGCGCTATAGACAACCTCTGATCCTGTTTCAGTCATGACCATTAGCGCAAAAAGGGCACCAACAACGCGAATAATCGTCCATGGTAAACTGGTATAAAAAAGAGCTTTTAAAGCGGTGTTTTCCATTATAAGCGCTGGCTTTACAGCCCATGATAACAAGGAAACAACGCCAGATGTTAAAATGATAGTTAATAAAAACATCGGCAGTATCGCTTCTAGAGAACCTTCGATCCGGCCAGCTGCATAACCGATTAAAACGGTCCAATTGTCGTTAATTTTAAACGGCACTAGAAATAAAAAAGCACCAAGTAAGGATGGCAATAAAAAAGTAAGAATTGAACGAGTCGATTGCTCGTGATTCTTTTTATGATTTGAATCAGGTTGCTGTTGTTTTAACTGTTCCATAACGTTCTCCTTAAATGCATATTAAATCTAATTTATTTATAATTATACATAAAAGGAGACAAGTTGCCTAGCACTTTTTTTCTTACATATTCTTCCTCCAAACCTTTTTACAATCAATCATTTGTTGTTTTTCTAACGTTAGTTGATAAATATCCGGCATATCTAGCTGTTGCCAAAATGCATAATTATAACGTTTATGAAAATGATTTAGTAAAAGCGCTAATAAATTCCCGTGCGTCGAAATCACAATGGTTTCGTCTTGCTTGTCTTGATCCAGCGAACGCCAAAGACTGTTGATGCCTCTTGTTCTTGCAGTCTCGTTTGATTCGCCACCATCATGTGTAAATGTTTCGTCTTTCCAAACGGCATGTATTGCAGCCTCAAAATCGACTACCGACTCTTTAGCAAGCTGGCGCTCTTTAAATCCTTCTTCAAAGATAATCGATTTATTTTTCAATACAGCTGTAGGTTCAATGGTTTGAACCGCTCTCTGATAAGGACTCGAAATAAAGCGATCCACATGAATAGACTGAAAGTAATTGGCAATTTCTAACGCATCGTTCAGCCCTTTTTCCGATAGTGGGCGACCCCGTTCGTCTGGAGTATAAGGAGAGTGAGCATGTCGAACAAGATAGATTGTATGCATATGGAACGCTCCTAACGTTAAGTGGTGCTTTTATTATACAAAAAAACCCTGAAGCACATTACGTAACTTCAGGGTTTTTATATGGAGACGGTGGGAATTGAACCCACGTCCAGAGATAACGGCACTTACGCTTCTACGAGCGTAGTCTTTGTATTAGCATTTCGCTAACACGTCAGCCCAAAGACAGGCTTCTGTGCAGCTAGCCTGATTAATCTCTTCCAACTCCCTCAGGCGGAGGGAGTAAGGCGTATCCCACTTAAGTTGAGTCTCTACCACTCCACATGGGCGATGGAGAGGAGAGACCGCTTAGCTTATGCAGCTAAAGCGAAGTTATTGTTTTCTTTGCCAGTTATAGGCTAATGCGTTTTAACGAGGCCGCACCTCGACTCGCAACGTAAGCTCGACCTATCCCTGTCGAATCCAGAACGTCCCCAGAAAAATATACAAGGCTTTACGCCTAGATTTCCTATTATACTAAATCCATACAAAAAATCAAGTATAACGCCTTACCCTTTCATTCGCTCTTTAATCGCCCGATCCATTTCACGTTTCGCATCTTTTCGCTTAAGAGTCTCACGCTTATCGTAATTCTTTTTCCCTTTTGCAAGACCAATTAACACTTTCGCAAACCCATTTTTAATATACACTTTTAACGGAACGACTGAATAGCCTTGTTGCTGGGTTTCACCAATCAGTTTGTCAATCTGCTTTTTGTGTAAGAGCAATTTCCGCGCTCGTGTTGGTTCATGATTGTAACGATTACCTTGTTCATACTCACTGATGTGAGCATTGTGCAAGTACGCTTCGCCATTTCGAATACGAGCAAACGAATCTTTTAAGTTCATTCTTCCCGCACGGATAGCTTTAATTTCTGTTCCAGTTAAGACAATCCCAGCTTCATACGTTTCTTCAATAAAATAATCGTGGCGCGCTTTTTTATTTTGCGCCATTAATTTTCCTTCTGTTTCAGCCACTGACACACCTACTTCCCCATCAATTTATAACGGTTATTACCTTCTACCGAAGCGTTGACGCTTTTTCTTTTTTGTTAATAAAGCATCTGTTGCTAAAAATTGACTGCCATTCATAACAAATAATAAGAGCACAAAGAAAAGCAATAAATCAAATTCAAAGCCTCCGATAAATCCTTGATCGAATTTTACCATATAAATAGCACCAGCCATTACAACCATAAGGATACCGCTCATTACTCGAGTTAATAAACCAAGTACGAGGGCAAGACCAGCAACGATTTCAACTAGCGCAACCACAACAGCCATAACATCTGGTGATGGTATGTTGACGCTTTGAAAAAATTCAGCCGTTCCTTCAATGCCCCCATTAAATTTATCTAATCCGTGGGCGATAAAAATGATCCCTACGACTATTCGTACCAATGTTAAGCTTACTTCTGTTTTCATAATCCGTTCCTCCTTCCACTCACCTAGTGTAAAGAGGAACGAGACAAGACTCAAGCAGGCACCTTTATGAAACCGACGGACGTCTTCAGACAAAAGGGCTATTTTTTCTTATTAAGAGCTATTTTTTCTTATTAAGAGCGCTTTTTTCTACGAGCTTTTTTTCGCTTTACACTAGGAGCATTTTCATAAAATGCTTTCTTTTTACGTTTACCACTTTTTTGTGATCCGTCTTTTTTCGGATCTCCTGTTAATTGAGGGCGATCTGATTTGTTGCGTTTTGGATTACGCTTTCCTCCATCAATGACTTTCGGACGATCTTTGCCTCTTTTTGGTTTTTGTTTCTTCATCCCTACTATTTCAAAGTCAACAGAAGCTTCTTCAGTATTCACCGAAACGACTCGTATTTCAAGCTCATCTCCAATACGAAAGACATTTCCCGTTCGCTCTCCGATCATCGCGTAATGCTTTTGGTCATACCGATAATAATCGTCGGTTAAATAGCTAACATGGACAAGACCTTCCACCGTATTTTCTAATTCCACAAATAAACCAAAATTCGTCACACCACTAATCATGCCCGTATATACTTCACCGATTTTATCTTCCATATATTGAGCTTTTTTCACATTGTCGGTGTCTCGTTCCGCATCAACTGCACGTCGCTCCATGTCAGATGCATGCGCCGTTAAGCCAGGAAGTTTCTCCTGCCAATGACCTGTCGTTTTGGCATCGGTCTTGCCTTGGATTAAATACGTTCGAATTAAACGGTGAACGAGTAAATCTGGATAACGACGGATGGGCGATGTAAAATGCGTATAGAACTCGGCAGATAATCCAAAGTGTCCAACTGAATTGACATCATATTTTGCTTGTTTCATCGAACGAAGCATTATTCGGCTAATAATCGTTTCTTCAGGTTCTCCTCGGACTTCTTTTAAAAGCGATTGTAATGCTCGTGGATGAATCGTATTAGCCGTTCCGCGAACGACGTAGCCAAAACCAGTGATAAATTCTAGAAACGAATTTAATTTTTCTGCATCAGGGTCTTCATGAATTCGATACACAAACGGAAGCTTCATCCAGTGGAAATGCTCGGCTACCGTTTCGTTTGCGACAAGCATAAATTCTTCAATAAGCTTTTCGGCAACTGAACGTTGGCGCAAGACCACATCTTCAGGTGCACCTTCGCTATCCACTAATACTTTTGCTTCTTTAAAATCGAAATCAATGGCGCCACGACCAAAACGCTTATCTCGTAAAATTTTTGCCAGTTTTTCCATGTCTTCAAACATTGGAACGAGCGCTTGATATTTTTCACGCAACGCTTCATCTTTATCGACAAGAATGTCTCGCACATCACTGTACGTCATTCGCTCAGTCGTTTTAATGACACTTTGAAAAATTTCATGTTTTACTACGCCGCCATTTTGATCGATTTCCATCTCACAAGAAAGTGTTAAGCGGTCAACTTGCGGATTTAAACTACAAATCCCGTTTGATAAACGATGGGGAATCATTGGAATAACCCGATCAACTAAATAGACACTTGTTGCCCGTTCCGACGCTTCTTTATCGATAGGACTTCCTTCTTTCACATAATGAGATACGTCCGCAATGTGAACGCCTAGAACATAGTTACCATTGTCTAGCTTTTTCACTTGTACCGCATCATCTAAATCTTTTGCATCTGCTCCATCAATGGTCACGATTTGTTCGTTTCGTAAATCACGACGATTATTCAGATCACTTGGATCAATGGCATCAGGTACGTTTTCTGCTTGTTCAAGGGTCTCATCAGCAAAGCTTTGCGGAATGCTATATTTATAAATAATCGATAAGATGTCCATTCCCGGATCATTTTTATGACCTAACACTTCTTTTATTTCTACTTCGCCACCAAAACGCCCTTCTGGATATTGCGTAATCGTTGCAATGACTTTATGACCATCAACAGCCCCTTTTTCTTTTCCTTTCATCACAAGGAAATCGGCGCTGATGCGCTTGTCGTCGGCAACAACTAATGCGTATGATTTGAACTCTTTGTATTCTCCTACAATTTCCGTTACTTTACGTTCAATAATACGGATGACTTTTCCTTCTGCTCTTGAGCCACTTCCTCGCTCGTCAATACGAACAAACACGATATCTCCGTTCATTGCACCTGATAATGATCCTTGCGGGACATACACATCCTCGTCTCCTTCATCAGGTATGACAAAGGCAAATCCTTTTGCATGCCCTTGTACACGGCCACGAATCAAGTTTAGTTTTTCTGGAATTCCGTAACGGTTGGTTCGTGTCCGAATAATTTCTCCTTTTCCTTCAAGCTCGTTTAACGTTGTAATGAGCTCTTTAAACATGTCGCTTGAAGTTACATTGAACCGTTCCTCTAATTCTTCAACAGAAACGGGTTTTGTTGCTTCTTCTTTAAAATACTGTAGAATTTCTTCGATCTTTATTTGGTCAGACATTGTTTCACTCCTTTTTCTTCTATTTTTAGTTTGACCAGTCTAGTTCATTTAAAAACGACAGAATGTCTTGGTGAAGCTGCTCTTTTTCATCGCCTAATGTAATAACGTGAGTTGAGTCTTCGTACCATTTGATTTCTTTGTCGTCTGTTTCAATTTCATTGTAAATAATGGTGGCACTCTCTGTATCAATCATTTCATCATGCCGAGCTTGTACAATAAAGGCAGGTGAATAAATTAAGTCTAATTCACTTCTCACATCGTCCATTAGCTGGCGTAATTTATAGAGCGTATCCATTGATGTTTCTTTTAACGCATTGACTTCTTTCTCAATGTCGTCTTCGTTCTTCTTCTCCAGTTGCTTGTATTCTTTTGCATACTTCAAAAAGCCTTTTTTTATCGCTTCTTCTGTTCTCGGTCGAACAGGTGCACACATTGATACGATGCCCTTTACTGGTTTAGAAAGACCTAATTTAAGCGTGAACACCCCGCCTAGCGATAACCCGCACACCGCAATTTCATCGTACCCTTCATGTTTAAGGTGGTCATAGGCTGCTTCCACATCCTCCCACCAATCGTCAGGACTATACGTAACAAGCTCCTCTGGCGGAACACCATGCCCGCGATAAAGCGGCGCATGGCACGTGTACCCTTCATTTTGTAAAAACCGTCCAAGCATACGCACATCTGCTGTTGTTCCGGTAAAGCCATGAAGAAGTAAAACAGCTCGCTTTCCTCCTGTAAATGTAAATGGCTTAGGTGCAACAATCTTCATGTTGTTTTCTTCCTCTCTTCATTACTTTCTATTAAGAACGCTTTAATTTGATTGATTACTTCTTCGCTTTCAAACCCATGAAAAATCATATGTCGCGATCGTTTCATCGCAATTAACTCTTTTTCATCCGATTCTATAATATCATAGAGATGATAAGCTGATTTCATTGGCACCAAACCATCTTGCTCACTTTGAATGATTAATGTGGGTACGCGAATTCTGCTTGCATACGGCTTTGTCTTTTGCACGAGCTGCAAGAATTGGGACAACGCTGCAAAAGGCGTTTCTTTAAACTTCTTCTCATAGAGCTCAATCAGCTGATCTTCCTCTTGATTGCCAGTGATGTGAAACCGAATGGCGGCAATCATATCTTTAAAAAATTGCTTCGGGTTGAAATAAAATGCTGCTGCATTTAACAAGACTAACTTACCAACAGGATACCTCGCCGCGATATAGCTTGCGAGCATGCCTCCCATTGAAAAGCCGATAACAAATACTTCCGTACATCGCTTCTGTAACTCTTCAAATGCCACTTCAACCGTATATACCCATTCTTCGTACGTAGCTGTTTTTAACTCATTCAACTCTTTTCCATGACCTGGCAAGACCGGGCTGTATACGACCCAGCCTTCTTGCTTTTGTAGCTCTTTGACAATCGGCTCAACTTCCCATGGATCACCAGTAAAGCCGTGAATGCATAAACACCCAATCAAACCCATCGCCTCTTTTCTTAAGATGACAGTAATGTGGATAAGCGCTCAAAGGATTTTCTTTTTTCTTTGTAGTCGAACACATTCGTTAAGAGTAAAAACTGATCCGATTGTGCTTGTTCAGCAAGTTGTTCTAGCTTTTGCTTTACAGTGTCAGTTGACCCAATAATCATCCGTTTTCGGTTTTTAACAATTATTTCCTCTTCACGAACTGTTAATTGACGGTTCATTTCATAAGGAATTCGACTATCAAGTCCTTTTTCCGTTTGCAAAAGCCACAAATCTTGCTGCTTAGCTAGAGATTCTGCATGCGCATCATCTTCTCCACAAATAACAAATACAGCTGTTAATGCATCTTTATGATCGCTTACCGCTAAACGATACGCTTCGTGCGCTTCTTTTAATCGGTCCGGTTGAATAAAAAAGCCATGAACAAAACCTAGTCCTTTCTCTGCAGACACTGTTGCGCTCCGCTCTCCTAAACCAAGTATATATAAAGATGGATTCGTAATCGGCAATGGTGAAGCGGTCATGCCAGCGTGACTTCGATTCGTTGTCCACTGCACGACTTCGTCCACTTTATCCCAGAAGCGATCCATCTCGCTGTCTTTTCCGTTCGCAAGTGCTCTCCGTATTCGCTCATTTCCACCTGGCGAACGGCCTAACCCGCCATCTATTCGATTTGGGTACATCACTTCTAATTGATTGAACATGCTCGCTACTTTATAAGCACTATACTGCGGCAGCAAAACGCCACCTGAGCCGACACGAATTCGAGACGTTTTTGCAGCAGCTGTTGCCATCCAAAGCTCTGGAGAACTTGAGACTAGCCCCTTCGTTCCATGATGCTCAGCAAACCAATAGCGTTCGTATCCTAGTTGCTCCGCTCGAATGACAAGATCAACTGTTTGTTGTGCTGTTTCTTCCACTGTTTTCCCTATTGACGTAGGGACTTGATCTAAAATACTCAAACGCACGCAACATTCACCTCTTCATGCGAAGTTTTCCTCTTTTTGACCATTTTCAAACACAAAAAACGTCTGGATGAATGTCCAGACGTTCGGTTCTTCTTATAGGAAATACGCATTTGCTGCTGTTAATACAAAAAATAATACAGCTAGCACAATAGTCGCTCGATGCAAAACCGCCTCAAGACCTCGCGCTTTCTGCTTTCCAAGTAACTGCTCTGCTCCACCAGAAATCGCTCCAGCTAAACCAGAACTACGACCTGGCTGAAGTAAAACAACAGTAACAAGTAAAACAGATACGATAATTAACGCAATCATTAAAAACAGTTGCATCCCTACACCTCCGTAAACACATTCAATAGGATTATCTTAACATAGTGAATAGATCAAGACAAGGGGTTATTTTTTCAGTAATGCTTGCTTCGTTACCCAGTAATCCAAGGTATGCTTTTCGTTCTTTAACTGAAACTGCACAGGCGAGACAATGGTTGCATAAGGCGCTTGGTCTTCTTTGACCTGCCTGACTTTGCCTTCAAATATAGCTTGCCCCTCTTCTGTTCGAACATATCTTAGCTCCAGTAGAATATCAAATGCTTTAGGTGGCAGAACAAGGAGAAGCGTTGCCTTTTTCGTTTTTTTCGCAAATAAGACAGAACTTGAACGTTCCCATAAAGCAATCCGAATCGTACGTTCATCCATTTTCAATAACTCTCCTACACTTAGCAACGCTTTATAAGGAAAGCCTTTATCATTAACCGTTACGAAATAAATGGCTATCTCGGTTTTCTCTTTAAGATTTTTTCCGTTTAGAAAGTGTTCAACCTCAACAGGTAAATCATGATTCATCTTTCAACCCCTCCCAACGTTTCGCAGACTGGTGTTCAATGCCAAACTGATCAAGCGCTCGATAAACTATGTGTTCAATGAGATCATCAATCGTTTGAGGTTGATTGTAAAAAGCAGGCATAGGCGGGAAAATTGTCACACCCATCCTTGACAACTCAGTCATATTTTCAAGATGAATGGTATTAAGAGGCGTCTCTCTCGTCATTAACAGTAACTGTTTTCGTTCTTTTAACATGACATCAGCTGCCCTAGCAATTAAGTTATCCGCTAAACCTGTACGAATGGCTGCCAACGTTTTCATCGAACACGGCACGATGATCATTCCATCTACACGTTTTGATCCACTTGAAATCGATGCAGCTTGATCTTCGCTCCCATACGTATAGTCTGCAAGCGCCTTTACATCCTTTACGCTATAGGACGTTTCTTGTGCAATCGTAACGGCTGCCCATTTCGACAAGATAAGATGCGTTTCAATCTTTAATTCTTTTAACGTTTTTAAAAGTTTTATCGCAATGGGTGCACCTGTAGCACCTGTTACGCCAATAATCAACTTCATAATAACTCTCCTATACACGACCGTCTTTCCTCTATTATAGCTTGGACTTGAGCATTAACAAAAGTCATCCGTACTACTTCTTAACATCTGAAAATTCCTAACTTTTTCAAAGCAATTAAATTCCTTTTAACATTATGCTAATATAGAAATATAAGGACGTTTATCCAAATTTAGGGGGAATGATTTTTGAAGAAACATGCGGGTTATTTTACTGCGTTCGCTGTAACCGCTTTAATGGTGGTTGGATGTTCAGATCAAGAAACAGCTCAAGAAAGTGACACAGACGCTGAAAACGATCGACCTCAAAATGTCATTATGATGATTGGAGATGGATTAGGGTTTGGCCAGATTGAAATCGCTCGTTTGCTTGAATATGGCAAAGAAGGCGAGTTACATATGGAATCCCTTGATCACACAGCGCTAATGCGTACATATTCAGCTAATCAATGGGTGACCGATTCTGCTGCTGCGGGAACGGGCATTGCGACGTCGACGAAAACGGATAACGGAATGATTGGCGTTGATCCAGACATGCAACCAGTTGAAAGCATCTTGCGTCTTTTCCAAGACGAGGGTAAAAAAGTTGGCGTGATCTCAAATAATACCGTTACCGACGCAACACCAGCAGCATTTACAGCAAGTGTAGAAAGTCGTGATGGACAAGCTGACATTGCCAAGCAAATGTTTGAAAACGAATACGACCTTTTACTCGGTGGAGGAGCAGAATACTTCTCTCCAGAACGGCAAGATGGACGAGACCTTGTCGCCGAATTTGAGGAAAACGACTATACCGTTGTGACTGATCGTGATGCGTTACATGAAGTAGACTCAGCAGATCGCTTGCTCGGATTGTTTCATGATTCTTACATGAACTATAAAGCAGATTTAGACCTTAAAGACTCGAACGAGCCAAGTTTAAATGAAATGTCCGCGTCAGCTTTAGATCTACTTGAAAATGATGAAGAAGGCTTTTTTCTAATGATTGAAGGTGCGCGAATTGATCATGCTGCTCATGCTGCAGATGTATCCGGCGTATGGCAAGAAACGATTGAGTTTGATAATACGGTAAAAGATGTAATGGATTGGGTTGATGGGCGCGATGATACCTTACTCGTCGTTTTAGCAGATCACGAAACAATGGGTATGGCCGCATCTGAAGTGATGGATAAAGAAGGACTTCGAAGTGTCTCCGCTTCACCAGAATATATGGTGCAGCAGTTTACATTTCAAGAAGACGAAGGTAAGTATGATACAGACAGCGTGAAAACTACAGTGGAAGAATATGCTGGCATAACGTTAACAAATGATGAGCTTGACGCATTTAATGGGTACATTTATGACGAGAACAACGAACTAAAACCCCTTCATGAGCAAGCTTGGGAGATTGGAAGTTTTATCGCAAATCATTACCAAGTAGGTGTGATGAATCGTGATATACGCGAGGCCAGTGCAACTGGTGGACATAGTGGGAATATGATTCCTGTGTTTGCCCAAGGTCCTGGAGCCGAGCGGTTTAACGGTGTTCTCGACAATACAGATATTTCACAAATCATTACGGACATCACTGATTCTCAAGAACCAGGATCTTTAATGGAATAAGAGAATAGGCTGAGTGCCTATTATATATGCTTTTTTTTGAAAAAGGTACAAAAAAAGCATCAGACGGACGCTCTAAAAAGAGTCGACATCTGATGCTTTTATTCATTTCAACTTACTTGCTTAAGTTATAGAAAGACTTAAGACCATTGTACTGTGCTAAATCAGCAAGCTCGTCTTCGATGCGAAGAAGTTGGTTGTACTTCGCAACACGGTCTGTACGTGAAGGTGCACCTGTTTTGATTTGACCAGCGTTTGTTGCAACAGCGATGTCTGCGATTGTCGCATCTTCTGTTTCACCAGAACGGTGAGAGATAACGGCTGTGTAGCCAGCGCGCTTCGCCATTTCAATCGCATCAAATGTTTCTGTAAGTGTACCGATTTGGTTTACTTTGATAAGGATTGAGTTACTAATTCCTTTTTCAATTCCTTCAGATAGCTTCTTCGTGTTTGTTACGAATAAGTCATCTCCTACTAATTGAACTTTATCACCAAGACGCTCTGTTAATAGTTTGTGGCCATCCCAGTCGTTTTCGTCTAAGCCATCTTCAATTGAGATGATTGGATATTTTTCACAAAGCTCAGCGTAGAAATCAACCATTTCTGCTGAAGAAAGAACTTTGCCTTCACCAGATAAGTGGTATTTGCCATCTTCTTTATTAAATAGTTCAGAAGACGCAACATCCATTGCAAGTTGAATTTGCTCACCAGGCTTGTAACCTGCTTTTTCAATTGCTTCAATGATTGTAGAAAGGGCTTCTTCGTTTGAAGAAAGGTTCGGAGCAAATCCGCCTTCGTCTCCTACAGCTGTGTTGTATCCTTTTGATTTAAGCACTGATTTTAAGTTATGGAAAATTTCTGCGCCCATACGAAGTGCTTCTTTAAAGCTTTCAGCACCTACTGGCATAACCATAAATTCTTGAATGTCTACGTTGTTATCCGCATGCTCCCCACCATTAATGATGTTCATCATTGGTACTGGAAGTTGCTTTGCATTAAATCCGCCAAGATAAACGTATAAAGGAAGATCAAGTGCTTCAGCTGCAGCATGTGCACAAGCCATTGATACCCCAAGGATTGCATTAGCACCAAGGTTTCCTTTATTTTCTGTTCCGTCAAGCTCAATCATTAAACGGTCAATGCCGATTTGATCAAGAACATTTTCACCAATAAGTTCAGGTGCAATGGTTTCGTTTACGTTATCAACCGCTTTTTCTACACCTTTACCCATGTAACGGTCGCCGCCGTCACGTAGTTCAACTGCTTCGTATTCACCAGTTGATGCACCACTTGGTACAAGGGCACGGCCCATAATTCCTGATTCAAGATGAACTTCTACTTCAACTGTTGGATTGCCACGAGAATCGAGTACTTCGCGTGCATAAACATCAGAGATAATTGTCATGATTTACGTCACTCCTAAAAATATTATTTTCTTAACGTTTTTCCAGTCATTTCTTTTGGTTGTTCTGCACCTAAAAGGTCAAGAACCGTTGGTGCTAAATCTGCTAAAATCCCATCTTCACGCAACGTTGCATGCGTATCCGTTACGATAACAGGTACTTTATTTGTCGTATGAGCCGTCATCGGATTGCCTTCCAGTGTAATGACTTCATCTGCATTCCCGTGATCAGCGGTAATGATGGCATGTCCGCCTTGTTGATGAAGCGCGTCTACTACTCGTCCAAGGCATTCGTCAACGACTTCAATTGATTTAACAGTAGGCTCAAGTTTCCCTGAGTGCCCTACCATATCTGGGTTTGCAAAGTTTAAGATAATCGCGTCATGTTTATCCGCTTCAATATCTTTGACCAATGCATCAGTTACCTCATACGCACTCATTTCTGGTTGTAAATCATAAGTCGCTACTTTTGGAGAATCAATGAGAATTCGCTCTTCTCCTTCAAACGGCTCTTCTCTACCACCACTAAAGAAAAACGTAACGTGAGGGTATTTCTCTGTTTCTGCAATACGCAATTGCTTATAGTTTTGCTTCGACAATACTTCACCGAGAGTATTATCAAGATTGGTCGGTTTAAACGCGACATAGCCGTCAACCGTCTCACTAAATTTTGTTAAGCAAACAAAATGTAAGTGTTCAGGGTGCGCTTGTCCACGATCAAAACCGCTAAATTCTTTATTTGTAAATACTTGTGAAAGTTGAATGGCTCGGTCTGGACGGAAGTTACAGAAAATCACCGCATCCTCATCCTTCACCGTTGCAACAGGTGAACCGTCTTCGTTTGTAATAACAGAAGGAATCACAAATTCATCAAGGATATCATTTTTATAGCTATCTTCTACTACTTCAATGCCAGAAGAGTAGCTTGGCCCTTCTCCATAGACCATGGCGCGGTACGATTTTTCGACTCGTTCCCAACGCTTGTCTCGGTCCATCGCATAATAGCGACCGTGCACTGACGCTAGTTTGCCTGTTCCGAGCTCATCAAGTTTGGATTGAAGACCTTGCAAATATACCTCTGCTGAAGTTGGACCTACATCGCGTCCATCTAAGAATCCATGTACATAAACACGTTTGACACCTTTTTGCTTCGCTAAGTCAAGTACAGCATAAATGTGCTCGATGTGACTGTGGATTCCGCCATCAGAGAGTAGCCCATAAATGTGTAATGCAGAATCTTTTTCATTGACGTGATCCATTGCTTGTTGGAACGTATCGTTTTCAAAGAATTCTCCAGTACGAATGGATAAATTCACACGGGTTAAGCTTTGATACACGACGCGGCCTGCCCCAATGTTAAGATGACCAACTTCTGAATTTCCCATTTGACCTTCAGGTAGTCCTACATACTCTCCGTCTGCACGAAGGGTAGCATGAGGATACTCATTCCAGTAGCGATCAAAGTTTGGTTTATTTGCATGCGCGATGGCATTGCCTTTTGCCTCATCTCGTAGACCAAAGCCATCGAGAATAATTAGCGCAACGGGCTTTTTACTCATTTTGCAGCACCAGCTAATTCTTTAAACGAATCTGCTTCTAAGCTTGCTCCACCAACAAGGGCACCATCAATATCGCTTTGTGCCATATATTCTTTAATGTTTGCCGGTTTTACACTACCGCCATACTGAATGCGAACTGCGTCAGCTGCTTCTTGTGAAAAAGCTTCTGAAACGACTTTACGAACGAACGCACAGGCTGTATTAGCGTCTTTTTCAGTCGCAGATTTACCTGTTCCAATTGCCCAAATTGGCTCGTACGCAATAACGGTTTGTTTCACTTGATCTTCTGTTAATCCAGCAAGACCTTTTTCAACTTGTTCTTTTACGACAGATTCCATTTTGCCTGATTCACGCTCTTCGTCTGTTTCACCACAGCACATGATTGGCACAAGATTATGGGTAAACGCTGCATGGACTTTTTTATTAACAGATTCATCTGTTTCTGCAAACATGTCACGACGCTCAGAGTGACCAATAATCACATAGGATACATTTAAGTCGTTCAGCGCAACAGGACTTACTTCACCTGTGAATGCACCGTTCTCTTCAAAGTGCATGTTCTGAGCACCAATTTTTAAATCTGTTCCTTTAGCAGCATCAACTAGACGCTCTAAGAAAAGTGCAGGTGCACATACAACCGTATCGACACCAGACTGGCTCGGGATGTCCTTCTTAACTGCTTCCGCGAAAGAGATAGCTTCGCTTAGCGTTTTATTCATTTTCCAGTTTCCTGCAATAATAGGCTTACGCATAGGTTCATTCACCTCTTCTTAAGATTACTTATCAGATAGTGCGACAACGCCTGGAAGGTCTTTTCCTTCCATAAACTCAAGGCTTGCTCCGCCTCCTGTTGAAATATGGCTCATTTTTTCTGCTAAGCCGAATTTCTCAACGGCCGCAGCAGAATCGCCGCCACCGATAACAGAATACGTTCCTTCTGCTTCTGCTAGTGCATCTGCAATTGCTTTTGTTCCTTTTGCGAATGACTCAAGCTCGAATACACCCATTGGTCCATTCCAGATGACAAGCTTTGATTCTTTTAATACATTTGCATATGTTTTTGCCGTTTTTGGTCCAATGTCTAGCGCTTCCCAGTCAGCTGGAATCTCTGTAATGGCAACTTCTTTCTTGTTCGCATCATCAGAGAAATCATCTGCAACAATGACATCTTCTGGCATATAGAAGTTTACGCCTTTGTCTTTCGCTTTTTGCATCAACTGATTGGCTAAATCGATTTTATCTTCTTCTAAAAGGGATTTGCCTACTTCATGGCCTTGAGCTTTAACGAACGTGTACGCTAAACCACCGCCAATAATGAGGTTGTCCACTTTATCTAGTAAGTGGTCGATCACACCGATTTTGTCTTTGACTTTTGCTCCACCGATCACCGCAGTGAAAGGACGCTCAGGTGTTTCTAATGCTTTTCCTAACACATCAAGTTCTTTTTCCATTAAAAATCCTGCAGCTGATGGTAAGTATTGCGCAATGCCTTCAGTTGACGCGTGAGCACGGTGAGCCGCACCAAACGCATCGTTTACATAAAGGTCTGCTACGTTTGCAAATGCTTTTGCAAGTTCCGCATCATTTTTTTCTTCACCAGGGTAGAAACGTACATTTTCAAGAACCGCAATGTCACCATTGTTCATGGATGATACTGCTTTCTCTACTTCTGAACCATGTGCTTCTTTTACAGCTTGAACCTTTTGCCCTAAAAGTTCACCTAAACGCTTGGCTACTGGGGCTAAGCGCAACTCTTCAACTACTTCACCTTTTGGACGACCAAGGTGGCTAGCAAGCAACACTTTTGCGCCTTGCTCTTTTAAGTATTGAATCGTCGGGATTGCCGCTTTGATTCTCGTTTCGTCTGTAATTGCGCCATCTTTCATCGGTACGTTGAAGTCAACGCGACAGAAAACAATTTTTCCTTGTAATTCATAATCATGAAGGGTTTTTTTATTCATGAGTTACCTCCTAGTAAGTCTTGCAGACAGCGCAAAGGAGGGAGGCAACGAGCCTTCCTCCTATCACTTGTCTATTTTAAACTTAAAGTCCTTTGCTGGCAACGTAGTCTACTAAGTCAACAACACGGTTTGAATAACCAGACTCGTTATCATACCAAGAAATTACTTTAACCATGTTTCCTTCCATGACCATTGTAGATAATGCGTCAATTGTAGAAGAATGTGGGTTACCGTTATAGTCTTGAGAAACAAGTGGATCTTCAGAATAACCAAGGATTCCTTTAAGATCGCCTTCAGCCGCTTCTTTAAGCGCTGCGTTTACTTCTTCAGCTGTAACTTCTTTATCAAGCTCTGCTACAAGGTCAACAAGTGATACGTTTGGAGTTGGAACTCGCATTGCCGCACCATTTAATTTTCCTTTAAGCTCTGGAAGTACAAGCGCTACTGCTTTCGCTGCACCAGTAGAAGTTGGGATGATGTTCTCTGCTGCTGCACGCGCACGACGGTAGTCTTTATGAGGCAAGTCAAGGATTTGCTGATCGTTTGTGTAAGAGTGAACCGTGTTCATCAAACCACGACGGATTCCAAACTTGTCGTTTAATACTTTAGCAAATGGAGACAAGCAGTTTGTTGTACAAGAAGCATTTGAGATAACGTGATGGTTGTCCGCATCATATTTATCTTCGTTAACACCCATTACAACGGTGATGTCTTCATCTGAAGCTGGTGCAGAAATGATTACTTTCTTCGCTCCTGCTTCGATGTGTTTCGCTGCATCCGCACGCTTTGTGAAGAATCCAGTTGATTCAACAACTACGTCTACGCCACGCTCGCCCCAACCGATGTCAGCAGGGTTGCGCTCAGCAGATACATAAATTTCTTTTCCATCAACAACAAGCGTGTTGTCTTTTGCTTCTACTTGCATATCTAGAACACCATGCACCGTATCATATTTAAGTAGGTGTGCAAGCATGTTTGCATCTGTTAAATCATTAATCGCGACTACCTCTACATTTGGGTTATTTAAAGAAGCGCGAAATACGTTACGTCCAATACGTCCGAAACCATTAATTCCAATTTTAGTTGCCATTCTTTATTTCCTCCTAGTCAATCATTTATGAAAAAGGGAATTCCCTTTTTTTCAAGCTTTGTGTTGCAAAAGTTCCTTAGCTGCAGCTTCGTCTGTCACGAGTACATCACTTGGGCGATGTTTCATAAACGCAAGAATTGCATTTGCCTTTGATTTCCCACCCGCTACAGAGATAACATGCTTCCCTTCTAACTCGTTGAGCTGAAGACCAATCGTCCGTTGTTTATAGATGATTTTTCCTGAAGCATCAAAGTAGTAACCGAATGCTTCTGCTACAGCTTGTTCCCGCTCTAGCGTTTCCATAAACAGATCTTTTGAATGACGTCTTGTTGCCATTCGCTGCGCGTCGCCAATTCCATGTATGACTACGGCAGAAGATTTAATCACTTCTAGAATATCCTTTACGGTTGGTTCTAATACAAGCGATCGATAGGCATCTTCACTTAACTGATCTGGAACATGTAATAAGCGGTAAGCGGCACCTGTTCGTCTAGCAAATTCAGCACTAATTGTGTTTGCCTGAATCTCCACTTTTTCGCCAAGTCCGCCTCTTGCAGGGACAAATGTTGTAGAAGCGAGCGTTTCATTTCGCTCAGCCATATTCGCTACAGCTGCCAATGTTGTTCCACCCATTACAGCAAGAACATCATTTTCTTCAGCAATTGCTTGAATCTCTTTCATACAGGCTCTTCCTAGCTCTTGCTTGACCCATTCGTCATCATCACTGTTGCCAGCAACGACAATAACACGTGTCAAACCTAAGTGTGTAGCTAAGCGTTCTTCTAAATGAGTGAGACCTAACAATTCAGCGACAACTTCTTCAAGCTCTGTAAAAACAGCTTCGCCATGTGCCGTAAGCGTCATACCTGCTGTACTAAGGTCAATCAACCCTTGATCTTTCAGAAGTGTGACTTCACCTCTAACAATTCGTTCAGATAGCTGCATATTCGTTGCTAATCCACGCCGACCAATCGGTTGCATTAAGCGAATCGATTGTAAAAACCGATATCGTTTTAACATCGTTTGCATCAGGTCAGGCACTAAATGCTGTTGCAATTTCAATAACGAACGAATGACATCACCTCCAACAACCGGGACGTAAATTGTCCACCTGTGACATATTGTGTCCCGACAAGGGTAAAAAAAGATCACTTACGCTTGTATTTTAACAAGGAAGTGATAATTAAACAAGCTAAAGTACTTGAATTTCTTTTTGTATCCGCTTTAATTGAGCATCAAGTTTATTTGCGTCAAGTTGACCGTACCCGAGTTCATATTCTCCGTAGTAGACAACTGGAATCATAAGTTGATATTTTTCTAATAACGCATCATCGGAATAGATATCGATTTTTTCGATGACTAGTTGATATTCTTCAGCAACTTGTTGCACTTCTTCAAAGCCTTTTTCGCACAAAGGGCAGTGGTCTTTTGTATAAAACACTAAATTCATAAAACAATCCTTTCATGATCTTGATAACGCTTGCGCTTAACAGATGATAAAATGCCCAGCTCATCACGGTATTTCGCAATCACTCTCCGCGATAGCGAAATGTTTTCATGTTCCATAAGGATTTCAACAATTTGCTGGTCCGATAAAGGTTTTTCTTTATTTTCTTTTTCCACGAGCTTTTTCAGCATGAGCTTTACGGAAGAATTTGATACATCTTCACTTTGCGTAGATGCCCGAGCCGAAAACAACGATTTTAATTCAATTAATCCTCTCGGTGTTTGTGCATATTTATTAGCTGTAGCACGACTAACCGTAGACTCATGAATATCAAGTTCTGTCGCAATCATTTGTAACGTCATTGGTTGTAACTGCCCTTGTTTTGATAAGAAATAAGACGCTTGGATGTTGCTAATCACTTCTGCTACTTGCAAAATTGTTTTTTCACGTTGTTTTAAACTCGTTAAGAGCCAGTCAATTTGCTGTTCTTTTTCATGACAATATCGTCTCGATTCTTGGTCAACCTGAAGCAATTGCTTATATTCTTGATTCATTTCAATGTTAGGTAGCATATGTGAATTTGCTGTCACGACCAATTCATCTTGGTGAATCGTTAAATAAACGTCAGGCTCAACGTACATGGTCGGCGCTGAATAAAAAGAAGCGCCTGGTCGAGGATGCAGTGAACGTACTAAATCATAAATCTCTTGAACATCTAACATGGTGATATTGTAGATTTTCGCAAGCTGTTTCCATTTTCTTTCTGCCAGTTTATCGAGCTCATAAAGGACAATCGCTTCGGTTTTAGGATGGGCAAGATTTAATCTCTCAATTTGTAAAAACAAACATTCAGCTAACGAATATGCCCCGACACCAGCAGGTTCTAAAGATTGCAATTTCTTTACTAAAAGATCAAACTCATCTTCTGTACAACATAACCATTTACAATATTCGGCTTGCGTTTCGACTAAATAACCGTCGTCGTCTAAACTCTCTATCAAGCGTTTCATTTGATTTTTTTCAACGCTTGTTAGCCCTAAATCAACTAGTTGATCGGCTAAAAACTCTTTTAATGTCCCGTTCATCTCAGGCGTATTTTCTAGCGCACGATGTTTTTCATCGCTTGTTACACCCGAAAATTGCTTTTGGTTTTCTTGAAGAAATGCTTTTTTAATTTCCAATAATGGGTTTTCCAACGCTAACTCTTCTAAATAAGACCGGACATCTACAGTTGAATACTGTAATAAATGAATGGCTTGACGCAATTCATGAGTCATGACTAAATTAATGGTTTGTTTTTGAAAAAGACCTAGCTCCATATCGATCTCCTCCTTTATCTATCATATCATAAAACAGCATCTCTTTTAATGAAAACGCTTTCTTTTTTTTCGTATTTTTTTAAAGGTTTACATCAAACAAAATTCGGCTATCATGAAAGAAGGTATGCACCTGGTTCATTCTACATAAATCAAACAATAAATTTGACCTTAATTGACCATTAGGTTAAAATGGAACCAGAGTAATAAAGTACTACTATACTATGACGAAAACGAGGAGGAATCACTTGTGAATTTAATTCCTACTGTAATTGAGCAAACGAACCGCGGTGAACGAGCATACGATATTTATTCCCGCCTTTTGAAAGACAGAATTATTATGCTTGGTAGCGCGATTGATGACAATGTAGCGAATTCAATTGTGGCGCAATTACTTTTCTTACAAGCAGAAGACCCTGAAAAAGATATTTCCATTTATATTAACTCTCCAGGTGGATCCATTACTGCTGGAATGGCAATCTACGATACAATGCAGTTTATTAAACCTGACGTATCTACGATTTGTACAGGAATGGCTGCATCTATGGGTGCGTTCCTTCTAACGGCAGGCGCAAAAGGGAAGCGAATGGCTCTTCCAAATAGTGAAGTGATGATTCACCAACCATTAGGCGGTATGCAAGGTCAAGCGTCTGATATGGAAATTCATGCTAGACGTATTATTGAAATGCGCCAGAAGCTTAATGAAATCATGGCTGAGCGCACTGGTCAACCGTACGAGCAAATTGCAAAAGATACAGATCGTGATAACTTTATGACGGCTGATCAAGCAAAAGAATACGGTTTGATTGATAAAGTATTCGAAACGAACAAAAAATAAACGGTCAAACAAAAACACGGAAGCGATGATTCACATCGTTTCCGTGTTTTTTATGAATTCGCTCGAAAAAAAGGAATCGTCAAAGGAATCACATAGTACGCCCCTTGATACGCTTTAACTGCCGCGACAATCGTGAAAACAAACGCGAGCAGTCCAAGAATAGGTAAAATGACTAACCCAATAAGAACAATGACTAGTATACCTGCTACAGCTGAATAAATCGTATAAGAGATAAAGAAATTAAAATATTGTTTACCGTGAAAATCAATAAAATCTGAATCAGGTCGTGCAATTAACCAGATTAACAACGGTGCCAAAATTGGTGCAAATAAACTTAGTGCATAAATCAGCGCGGCAATTCCTTTTCCTTCTGGCTCTTTTTCTTCTCTATAATCAATAATATCATCATCTCGCATAGTCCCATCTCCTTTCCATCCTATACGATTCGTGTATTGAAAATGTTTCAAAGAATTTTCCACTTCCAGCGGATAATAAAAAGCGATGACCCCTACTGTTCGATCGATCGCTTTCCAACCTATTATCTGCGTTCTAAGTGTTACTCCTCGTTTTGTACGTACGTAACAAGCGCGTCAAGAGCTTCATCTTCATCATGACCTTCTGTAACAATCGTGATGACAGTACCTTTACCAAGAGCTAAACTCATTAACCCCATAATACTTTTGGCATTTACTTTAGAATGCTCTTTAATAATAAAAACATCCGAAGCGAAACGAGTTGCTTCTTGGACAAATAAAGCTGCCGGTCTTGCTTGTAAACCAGTTTTCAATTGTATTGTCACTTCTTTTTGCGCCATAGTCATACTCCTTCAACCGATTATTTTCTTTATTTTTGATTATACGTACCGTTTCTTAGCTTGTCTGCAAAATCATCAATTTTTCTTAGACGGTGATTCACACCTGATTTACTTACTTTTGCCCCTTCAACCATTTCACCGAGTTCTTTTAGCGTAACATCTTGATGGGTCACACGTAACGTTGCGATCTCCTGAAGTTTTGGAGGAAGTTGGTCTAATCCGATTGTCTTTTCAATAAAACGAATGTTTTCCACTTGGCGTAATGCAGCACCAACGGTTTTATTAAGGTTCGCTGTCTCACAGTTCACAAGACGATTCACAGAATTTCGCATATCTTTAAGGATTCGAACATCTTCAAAATAAAGAAGTGCTTGGTGAGCGCCAATAATATTTAGAAATTCCGTGATTTTCTCGCTCTCTTTTAAATACGTAATAAATCCTTTTTTCCGCTCGAGCGTTTTTGCTGACAAGGAAAACTCGTTCATTAATTCACATACCGCTTGATTATGCTCTTCATACAAAGAAAAGATCTCAAGATGATAAGAAGACGTTTCAGGATGGTTAATCGATCCTCCTGCTAAAAAGGCACCTCGTAAATAAGCCCGTTTGCAGCAACTCTTATGAACAATTGTCGGCTCAATCGTGCGAATAAACTCAAACGGTTCTTTTAAGATACTTAAGTCCGTAAGAAGCTCACGCGCTTCTTTTGTTATGCGCACGAGATAAACATTGTTTTTCTTGAGACGCATTTTCTTTCTAACAAGCAGTTCAATGTGTATATGTGGATACAAGCGCTTTATTAATGTATACATCCGTCTAGCAATTGCCGCATTTTCTGTTGTAACATCGAGACTAACTTGCTGATTCGCTAGAGACAATGCGCCATTCATACGAATCAATGCTGACAGTTCTGCTTTCGCACAACATGCATCCACTTCAAGCTGCGTTAATTCTTTTTTGGCGCTCGCTGCAAATGACACGCCTGATCACCCTTTCTAACAGAACAGAGGATTAACGCACGTTCATGCTTTCATCCTCTGCTTCCAACAAACTCAACAACGCTTCCGACACTCGAATCGCATCATGCCGTATCTTATAATTTGATTCTACCACAAACTGATCTTTAATGACCGAAACACCTAATTCTTTCAAAATTTCTTCATCAAACACTACTTGCTCTGCTTTTTCAAGCTTATAGCGTGCAAGCGCCTTTTCAGTCATTTCTTGATGGTTAACCAAAACGCTTTGCACGATTTCACCTTTGCAATGAGCGAATAGCGCTTGAACATGATCGGAAACGGAATATTGATCGGTCTCTCCTGCTTGCGTCATAACGTTACAAATATACGCTTTCTTTGCTTTAGAAGACTCGATCGCTTCGACAATTCCTGGAACGAGAAGATTTGGAAGAATACTAGTGTATAAAGATCCTGGACCTAACACAATTAAGTCAGCTGACTGAAGTGCATCAAGTGTCTCTGGTAATGGCGAAATCTCATCAGGTGTTAGATACACTCGTTTGATTTTCTTTCCAGCCAATGGGATTTTTGATTCCCCACTCACATGGGTGCCATCTTCCATTTCAGCATGCAAAATAATACTTTTATTCGCAGCTGGCAACACATTTCCGCGCACATTTAATACACGACTTAATGTGGCAATCCCTTTTTGAAAGTCACCTGTAATCGATGTCATTCCAGCAAGAAGGAGATTGCCTAATGAATGACCGTTTAATCCATCGCCACTTGCAAAACGATGTTGAAACAATTCTTCAACGAGTGGCTCTACTTCCGCAAGCGCCACCAACACATTCCGAACATCTCCAGGTGGAGGAATATCGAGTTCTTTGCGCAAGATGCCCGAGCTTCCTCCATCATCTGCAACCGTTACAATGGCTGTAATATCGACTGGATATGTTTTTAATCCTTTTAAGATAACCGATAAACCAGTTCCCCCACCGATGACAACGACTTTCTTTCTCATCGTTGCGCTGCCTTTCTTTTATCAATATCTCGGTGTGACGCATACACATGATATTGATCCTTATACGCATCTGCTAAATATTCAGCTAGTGTCACAGATCGATGTTGCCCCCCAGTACACCCAATTCCAATGATCACCTGACTTTTTCCTTCCCGCTTATAGTGTGGAAGCGTAAAGTCAAAGAGATCGGTTAATTTCTCAAGAAATTGTTTGGTTTCTTTCCATTTTAAAACATAAGAAGAAACTTCCGTTTGCAGCCCTGTTTTCGGACGTAATTCATCAAGATAATGGGGATTAGGCAAGAAACGGACGTCAAATACAACATCTGCATCAATCGGAATTCCGTATTTAAATCCAAACGACACAAAATGAACGGTAAAGGAATCACTCACATTTGATGCAAATCGCTCCATAATTTTCCCACGGAGCTGTACAGGCTTAAGCTCTGTTGTATCAATAAATTGTTGTGCTCTCCCCTTCATTTCTTCGAGCAGCTCACGTTCTTTTTTGATTCCTTCTAAAGGAAGGCCACTTTTTGCTAGCGGATGGGTTCGTCGCGTTTCCTTATATCGTTGAACAAGCTTGGCGTCCTTCGCGTCTAAGTACAAAATTTGAATATGAAGACGGTCTGCTGGATCTTCTCTTAGCAAGTCAATCGCTTGAAAAAATTCATCGAAAAACGACTGGCCCCTTAAATCCATGACTAAAGCAACTTTTGTTACTTTGTCAACACCACCATCAATCAGCTCTATAAATTTGGGGAGCAATGCTGGAGGTAGGTTATCGACACAGTAGTAACCTAAATCTTCAAAGCTCTGAACCGCTACCGTTTTCCCAGCACCAGACATACCTGTTATTACGACAACTTCTACATTTTTCAAGATTAAGCCCTCCTTACTCGCAAGCTGCGCTACGTCTACTCTTTAATAGTTGGTGTTCCGTATTATAATAAAACGTGCTATATAAAATGCCTTCACCATAAAAGACATGATCAAATATGAATCGATCTCCATCAGCCATCGGGAGTGTTTTGTACGCATCGATTGGCTGCCACTGTAATTTACCTTCAGGCGAATGTTCAAATAACTCACCTGTTGATCGAACGGCTTTAAACGTAAACATCATCCATTCATCTTGGATGCCACCGTTCTGATCAAGTATGACCATCGTCGTGACAGCTTGAAGCTCAGGCTTCACTACAGTCAGCCCGGTTTCTTCTTTTAATTCTCTTATTGCTGCTTCTTGTATCGTCTCCGTTTGTTCCATTTTCCCACCGGGAGCGACCCACCAACCTTTACTTGGCTTTTGCAACATAAGACATTGATTCTCAGTAGTTAACAAACAATTGGTTATCCGTTGCAAATTAATCACCCCACGTTCCTAATTCTATAGTATACATTTAAATGATAAAAGCGACAATGATTCATCCTCTGTCAAAAATGCGCAAAAAAATGAGCACGGATAGAATCCGTGCTCCAAAGAAAACTCTATAATAAAAAAGGGGGTCAATTACAATTCTTAGTTTAGCATCTCTCTGTTTCAAATAGGTTACAGATACTTTAAGAAAAAATATCTTTCTATTCAGTAACAGCTTTTTTTTGATCTTCTAAGTGCTCAAGATAATGTTGAACATTTTGAGCCGCAATGGAGCCATCCCCAGTTGCTGTAACGATTTGACGAAGCGATTTTTCACGTACATCTCCAGCTGCGAATACTCCTGGAACTTTCGTTTCCATTTCTTCATTTGTTTCAATGTAGCCTTCTTCGTTCGTAATAGACAGGTTTTTTACACTTTCGTTTAACGGAAGCATCCCGATATAGACAAATACACCATCTGCAGACATTGTTGACGTTTCTCCTGTTTCAGTATCTTCAAGCGTAACGCCGCCTACTTTGCCATCTTTTTCATTGATTTCTGTGACTACTTTATTCCAAACGAAATCGACTTTATCGTTTGCAAATGCACGATCCTGGAGAATTTTTTGCGCTCGTAATTGATCTCTCCGATGAACAATCGTCACTTTAGAAGCAAAGCGTGTGAGGTAAACCGCTTCTTCAACAGCAGAATCTCCGCCACCAACGACAATCAATTCACGCTCTTTAAAGAAAGCCCCGTCACATACTGCACAATAAGAAACACCTCGACCGCCTAATTCTTGCTCACCTGGAATTCCTAACTTTTTGTATTCCGCTCCAGTAGACACAATAACAGCTCTCGCTCGGTACTCTTTTGAACCTGCAATCACTTTTTTGGTTTCACCTTCGTCAATAATTTCCTTGATGTCCCCATAACCATATTCCGCTCCAAATTTCTTGGCATGTTCAAACATTTTATTAGACAAGTCAGGTCCTAAAATATGATCGAAACCAGGATAGTTCTCAACCTCTTCGGTATTTGCCATTTGACCACCTGGCATTCCTCGCTCTAACATAATGGTTTTTAAATTTGCTCTAGACGTATAAACCGCAGCTGTCATTCCAGCTGGACCTGCTCCTGCAATAATAACATCATAAATCATTTCTTCTGACATTCTGTACACCCCTTACATCGTTCCTTTGTTTTTCTAACTGATTTAACGTACACATAAACATCGTTATGCAACGAACTTACACTCTCTATTAGCTATTCCTTTTTCGCTTCATTCTTATCCTAGCGGAGTATTTGGCTGATTGTCTACTAACATGCTCATATCAACATCCTGCTCCATTAAAGGAAAGAAAATACGATGTTCCGCATCTTTTTCTACCTGCTCCAGAACGTATGGAGCATTTGAATCACCTGCTGTTATTGCTTCTTTCAGAAATTGAATGGCAAAATCTCGATTTCCATTATGATATTCCGCTACCGCAAAACAACGCAACAACATTGATTCCTTAACGAGCGTATAATCCTTTTTACGATAGGCAACCTCTTCATATTCTTCCAGATGGCATAAGACATGAAGAAGCCGAATTTTATAGTCATGTTGAATAGGCTTTATTTTTTTAAGCATTTGCACATAATGAGCGGTTTCATTTTGATAGCCAAGTTTATAATAAAAGACGGTTACATTACATAGCGCTAATAAGTTACCAGGATCTTCAGCAAGAACGGCGTCACACGTTTCAAATGCAGACTCAACCTCTCCTGTCCGAAACAACGCTTCTGCTAAATGATTTTGTGCAGCCCAATTTTTTGGATGAATATCCAATACTTTTTTTAAAAGAGGAATTGCGTCATTCGCTTTTCCTTCCGTTAAAAACACCCAGGCTTTTTCATGATTATTTAACGACTCTTCTTCTTTTTCTTCTTCATCCAACGGATCTTCTTCAAACAACTCTGCTAACTCTCTTGCATCCTCAACAAATGGCCCTTCAGGATCGAGAGTCAAATAGAGGTTTACATGCTTTTCTGCTTGAAAGAAATGCCCGAGATACACTTCATTATTGGCGATAAAAAAATGACAAGCAGGATGTTCATCATTCGATGACTCAAGAACACCATACAATATTTTATTCGAGCGTTCGTATTCTGATAGCTCCGTAAGAACGGCAGCAAGCTGAATTTTAAACACAGGTTCCGTTTCCGTTAACTTTACTGCACGTTCAAATAATTTCGCTGCCCGAGTAAGATGTTTATTTTGAAAAGCTGCCAAACCTTTATGAAAAAAATAATCGCCACTTCGATAAAATGGGACGACCGTTGAACCGGCATGTTCGCTCGCTTGTTTTTTACTCATTGTCGGTTGTACCTCCAACCAAATCTAATCTATGCTCAAGTATTCATTATAGCTTAATCTATTCGTTGTTCCGACTACATTTTCTAGAAAAAAAAAGAAAAAGTCAAACATTCTTTGACTTTTTCCTAATTGTTTACTTATTATGGCGTTTTTCAAGGGTCTGCATAATCGTTGTTAGAGGGATTTCTTTTTCTTCAAGTAAGACGAGAACGTGATAAAGTAAGTCGGCTACTTCCCAATGCATTTCTGTATGGTCGTTGTTCTTTGCGGCAATAATGACTTCACTAGCCTCTTCTCCAACTTTTTTAAGAATTTTATCTAATCCTTCATTAAATAAATACGTGGTATACGCCCCTTCAGGCATGTCTTTTTTCCGACTAGCAATGGTTTTTTCAAGGGTTTTTAAGATCGTCAACGGATCGGAAACATCTTTACCTTGTTCGCTTGTAAAACAGCTATAGGAGCCAGTGTGACAAGCAGGACCTAGCGGTTCAACGAGCAATAAGACCGCGTCTTGATCGCAATCATAGCGAATATCAACAACCGTTTGTTTATTTCCAGACGTTGCGCCTTTATGCCATAATGCCTCTCTAGAGCGACTATAAAACCACGATTCTTTGGTTTCGATTGTTAAGTTAAGCGCTTCTTCATTCATGTAAGCAAGCGTTAATACCTCTTTGGTAGACGCATCCTGAACAATAGCTGGCACTAGACCATCCTTGTTAAATGTTACGTGATTCATCTTACGTGCACCCCTTTTGATTTCGCGACATCTTTCACTTCTTGAACAGTTGTTTCTTTATAATGAAAAATTGAAGCAGCCAAAGCCGCATCTGCTCGTCCTTTTTGAAACACTTCTACAAAATGTTCCGCTGTTCCAGCACCTCCAGAAGCGATAATCGGGACCTCAACATGCTCATTAATTGCTTGCAGCAACGGTAAATCAAATCCTGATTTTTCCCCATCTTTATTCATGCTTGTGACTAATAACTCTCCTGCACCTAATTGTACCGCTCGCTGCGCCCACGCTGCGGCTGTCCAATCTGTTTCTTTCCGCCCGCCGTGGGTATAGACTTTCCACGTTTTTAATTCTGGATGAAATTTTGCATCAATGGCAACGACAATACATTGCGAGCCAAAGAAACGTGCTGCGGTTTCAATAAAAGCTGGATTCATTAAGGCCGCTGTATTTAAAGAAACTTTATCGGCTCCTGCCTGTAAAATGCGGCGAATGGCTTCGTTATCATTGATGCCTCCACCAACTGTAAATGGAATAGAGATGGAAGCAGCCACTTGCTCAACCACATCCAACATCGTTCTACGCCCTTCATGAGAAGCGGAAATATCTAAGAATACAAGTTCATCTGCTCCTTGTTCATCATAATATTGCGCAAGTTCAACAGGATCACCAGCATCTCGCAATGAGAGAAACTGAGTGCCCTTCACAACTCGCCCTTCTTTCACATCTAAACAAGGAACAATTCGTTTAGTGAGCATTCGAATTCTCGCCTGCCTTTATCGCTTCAGCTAAGTCAAAGCGCGCGTCATATAACGCTTTTCCGATCACAACTCCCGCTATGGCCGTTTCTCGTAATGTTTCCACATCGTCAAGCTGGCTTACCCCTCCTGAAGCAATAATTTCTGCATGGTTTCCAGCCATCTGTGCTAGCCGTTCACATGCATCAATGTTTGGTCCTTCAAGCATTCCGTCTTTAGCAATGTCTGTATAAATAAATGTTTTCACACCAGCATCTAACAACATTTTCGCCAAATCTTCTGCTTGAATGCTTGACGTTTCTACCCAACCTTCCGTTGCAACATATCCATTACGAGCATCTAAACCGATCACAATGGCATCGCCATATTTATGCACCATCTCTTTCGTAAAATCAAGATGGTTAACAGCAACACTTCCTAGAATGACCCGCTTTACCCCTAGGTTTAAGTAATACGCAATATCGTCTTCTGTCCGAATACCTCCACCAACTTGAACAGGTATGGTTAACTGCTTAGCAATTTCTCCAATTTGTTCATGGTTCACCGGTTTCTTTTGCTTGGCCCCGTCTAAATCAACAAGGTGAACCCATTTCGCGCCAGCAGCTTCAAACGATTGAGCTGTCTGTAGCGGTGAGTCATGATAAACCGTATTTTTAGCATAATCGCCTTGTTCCAATCGAACACATTGGCCATTTAAAATATCAATTGCAGGAAAGATTGTTACACTCATCTTCTACACTCCTCTTCTCACTAAATCTCCAAAGCGTTTTAATAAAGCTGTCCCTAGTTGACCACTTTTTTCTGGATGAAACTGCATACCGAATACGAGATCTTGCTCGACGATTGCCGGAACATCTGTCCCATAATCGGCTTTTGCCGCTATAATTGCTTTCGCTGCTTCTACGACGTACGAATGGACAAAGTACACATAGCCTTCTTCCATTCCCTCCGTACTCGCTTTATCGTTTATAAATGACAGTTCATTCCAACCCATATGGGGAATTTTTAAGCTTGTTTCGTTTGGATGAATTTTTTCAGAGAAATGAACAACATGTCCGTTTAAATAAGAAAGTCCCGCCGTTTCCCCGTACTCAGTACTTTTTTCAAATAACAACTGCATCCCTAAACAGATACCAAGTAGGGGCTTTTGCTGGTAAACTTGTTCGTCTAAAAATGTTCGTAACCCAGTGCTTTCTAGATTCTTCATGGCATCAGGGAATGCGCCTACACCAGGTAAAATAAAGCCATCACACGTTTTCAGTTCTTGCGGAATCCCGCTAATCAGATACGGGATCTCCAGACGCTCAAGCGCTTTTGAAACGGAATGAAGATTGCCCATTCCATAGTCGATAATGCCAATCATTAAAGCAACCCCTTTGTGGACAATACGCCTTTCTGATTTGAGTCAATGCTGCTCGCTTCATTTAACGCACGTGCACAAGCTTTAAAGATCGCTTCAATAATGTGGTGTGTGTTGTGGCCATAGTGAACAATGATGTGGAGATTCATTCTTGCTTCTATAGCTAGTTTCCAAAAAAATTCTCGCACAAGTTCAGTATCAAACGTTCCTACCTGCCCACTTGGCAAATCAACGCGATATTCTAAATGGGGTCGATTGCTTAAATCAACAACCACTTGTGCAAGTGCATCGTCCATTGGCACAATCGCTGAGCCATAACGACGAATTCCTTCTTTATCGCCTAATCCGCTTTTAAAAGCTTCCCCTAAACAAATCGCGATATCTTCTGTTGTATGATGAGCATCTACTTCGATATCCCCTTTTGCCTGTACGTTTAAGTCAAACTGTCCATGCTTTGCAAACAAGTGAAGCATGTGTTCTAAAAAGGGTACGCCTGTATGTAAATCAATCGTACCTTCCCCATCAACATTTATCGTTAATTCAATATCTGTTTCGCCTGTTTTTCGCTTAACGGTTCCTTGACGACTCATGATTAATCCTCCTGTAATCGAACTTCAATTGCTTTTGCATGGGCTTCTAACCCTTCCATTTGTGCGAGCGACATAACCGCTTGTGCATCTGCTTGAAACGCTTGTTTGCTATATGAAATAATACTCGTTTTCTTTATAAAATCATCGACCGACAATGGGCTTGAGAATTTCGCTGTCCCGTTCGTAGGGAGAACATGACTTGGCCCCGCGATATAGTCACCTACTACTTCAGCGCTATACGGACCAATAAAAATAGCACCGGCATGCTTAATTTTCCCCAACATCTCCATTGGCTCTTCGGTCATAATTTCCACGTGTTCACACGCTAATTCATTTACAACTTTCACCGCTTGATCGAAAGATTCACACACATAAATATGACCATAATCTGCAATCGCTTGCTTTGCAACCTGAGGACGCGACAATTCGTCCAGCTGTTGCGCAACTTCCACCTGAACACGTTCTGCTAAGAGAGAAGAGGTGGTAACCAATATGGCTGAAGCCAGTTCATCATGTTCAGCTTGCGAAAGTAGGTCCGCCGCAATAAAACGAGCATTTGCCCCTTCGTCTGCTAACACGCAAATTTCACTAGGGCCCGCAATCATATCAATGTCAACTTCTCCAAATACAGACCGCTTGGCGAGCGCCACATATTGATTGCCAGGTCCTGTTACCTTATCTACTTTTTTGACCGTTTCTGTTCCGTAAGCAAAAGCAGCAATCGCTTGAGCACCGCCCATTTTATACATTGACGTAAGTCCTAATTCATTCGCAGCAACTAACACCCCTGCTGGAAGTTGTCCATCTTCATCTGGTGGAGAAGCCAAGGCAATCTGTCCTACTCCAGCTACCAGCGCAGGTATAGCGTTCATGATGACGGATGAGGGGTAGGCTGCTTTTCCCCCAGGAACGTATAAGCCTACCGTATCAAGTGGCGTCACTTTTTGTCCTAGCATCGTTCCGTCTTCTCTCGTCTTCATCCAGGAACTTTTATGTTGTTCCTCATGATACGCTCGAACATTTTTTATCGCTTTGCGAATGGCTGCCAGTTCATTCTCTTGAATGGCTAAGTACGCTGCATTTACCTCTTCTTTTGATACAAGAAGTGAGGTCAGGTTCGCACCATCAAACTTTTTTGTTAGTTCATATAAAGCACGGTCTCCGTCTTGCTTCACGTTTTCGATAATCGACGTTACCCGATCCATGACGGTTTGATCGTCCTGTAATCGTCGTTTTTGTAGTTTAATGGTTTCGTCTTGTTGAATGTTCGTAATAATCACGCTACCCCTCCTACACGACAGCTTGCAATTGTTTAATCATACGTTGTATTTCTGCACGTTTCACTCGATAACTCGCTGGATTTACGATAAACCTGGACGTGATTTCTTGAATCTTTTCCAATTCAATCAAGCCATTTTCCTCCAACGTTTGACCAGTCGATACAATATCAACAATTCGGTTGGCAAGTCCCATAATTGGCGCAAGTTCAATGGAGCCATTTAGTTTGATCACTTCTACTTGCTCCCCTTGTTCTTTAAAATATTGAATGGCTAAATTCGGATATTTTGACGCCACTTTAGGATGCAGTTCACCTTTTTGATAGTCTGGTAAACTCGCAACGGCTAGATGACAGGCACTAATTTTCAAATCAAGCATCTCATGCACATCCCGCTTCTCTTCCAGCATCACGTCTTTTCCTGCTACCCCTACATCAGCTACCCCTTGTTCAACGTAAGTCGGCACATCCATCGGTTTAGCAAGGACAAAGCGCAAATGCTCTTCTGGTACATCAATAATTAATTTCCTTGACTCTTCAAAGGTTTCAGGAAGACGGTAACCTGCCGTTCTTAACAACGCTACAGCTTCATGAAAAATTCTCCCTTTCGGCATAGCAATGGTAAGTTGATTCATTTTCCCTCCTCCTTTTCAAAATAACGATATGCCATTTGCGACTGGTCTTTTTTCCAATTATCCGTTAGTCCAGCTTCATCTTGTAAAATGACGCTATACCCTTCTTGGCGTAATTTATACGCTTTTTCAAATGCTTCTTTTCTACGAGACTGGTGGTATACGAAACACCAACTCTCTTCATTTTGTGCAAACTCCCCACATACCTCACTCAGAAGATCAACTCTTACACCGAATCCTGTTGCCGGAGCACTCCTGCCAAATTGCGCTAATAATTCATCATAACGACCGCCACCACCGATTGGTTGGGCACCATCTTCATGATAGGCTTCAAAAACAAATCCTGTATAGTAACTCATATGCAACACCGTACTTAAATCAAACTGAACAACGTCTTCAAATCCTTCTTCCTTAATCACCTTCCAAATATGACGAAGTTCTTGAATGGCTTGTTTTCCTTCTTCAGATGTAACGAGCGCATCAGCTTGATCCAACATTTGTTCATTGCCGCGTAAGTCTATCAGTTGAAGTAGTCGCTCCTCGATGTGTGTAGGCAAGTTACATGCAGACACAGATTCTCGAAAACCGACATCATTTTTCTCAAATAACTGCCGTTGAATGTTCTCAGCATCTTGCGTTTCGGGTATATACTCCTTAAGCATCGCTTGTAAAAACCCAATATGTCCAAGTACCAACTGGTAGCGTTCAAGCCGAATTTCCTCAATTGCTTGTTGGAAGAGTACAATAATTTCACTGTCTCCACTCGCTGTTGCATCACCAATTAACTCCACCCCAACTTGTTCAAATTCTGCTGGACGCCCGCCTTCGAGTTGTTGCGCACGGTATAAGTTTGAATGATACGATAACCGTAACGGAAAAGAACGATTCTTCATTGTTGATGAAACGAGTCGAGCAATTGGAGCCGTCATATCCGGTCTTAAAACGAGGGTATTTCCCGACAAATCAATGCACTTAAACAGTTGTTGATCAGGAATCGCCGACAATTTCCCAACAGTTTCAAAATACTCGAGCGCAGGGGTTTGTACTTTTTCGTACCCCCATCCTGCAATTACTTGTAACAACTGTGCAGCAATGGTGCTTTGCATGCGATATTGATGAGGCAATTTATCTCTCATACCTAAAGGCTTCTCGAATAAAAATAATTGGGACATACTAAACACCTCAAATGCTTTAGTTTATTAAATCGCTAACGAATTAAAGTTTTTTAATAGTTTACATTTGTTTGGTAGGAAAGTCAATAACAGCTCTTCTCATTTTTGGTACAAAAAAAGACCTAGACCATCGTCTAAGTCTTTTCTCGACAAAAACCGAGAATTCCTTTATTCACTTGAAAGTTTCTTAATAAAACGCATTGGATTTCCAGCGACAAACGTATCCGCAGCTACGTCTTTATGAACAACTGTGCCAGCGCCTACGACAGCACGATCACCTATCGTAACCCCAGGTAATATCGTGCAATTCGCCCCAATCATCACATCATTTCCTATAATGACATCGCCTAAGCGATATTCCTTAATGAGGTATTCATGAGCCAAGATTGTCGTGTTGTAGCCGATAATTGAATTTGTTCCGACTTTAATACGTTCAGGAAACATGGCATCAACCATCACCATTAGCGCAAACGCTGTATACTGGCCAATCTTCATGTTTAAAAACGTTCGATACAGCCAATTTTTCATCCTCATAGAAGGGGTAATTCTTGCTACTTGACTGACGAGAAAGATTTTCACAACTTTCCAAAACGAGACCGTCTTGTACAGCTGCCAAAGAGAATTCGTTCCTGAAACGGGGTAACGCTCTGTCTTTCTACTCATCTCTCTTTCGCGATCTGAAGGAGGTCGTCCATCGAATGGATAATAAAATCTGGGTTAAAGGATTGTAAATAAGCCTCTCCTTTAAGAGCCCAACCTACCCCAACACTTATCGTACCAGCACGTTGACCAGCTAATACATCATGAGAATTATCTCCAACCATAATGGCCTCTTCAGGGGAAGAGCCTAAACGTTCTAATGCTTTCAAAATAGGTTCTGGATTCGGCTTCTCGTTTGTTACATCATCAAGCCCAATCACTACATCAAAATAAGGCTCTAAGCCTGTTAACTTCAAACCCATTCGAGCCGTCTCTTTTATTTTAGTCGTGACAATCGCAAGTTTATATCCTTGTTGATGAAGCTGCTCAATGCCTTCTTTAACTCCTGGATAAATCGTCACGAGCGCATCGTGATGTAAATGATTGTGTGCGCGATACGTTGCAATATACGCTTCCGCTTTCTCTTGATTTATAGAAGAAAAGGTATCCATCAAAGACGGGCCTATAAACGGAAGAACCGTTTCTCTCGTATATTGGCCTGGATAATCCGCCTGAAGCGTATGAAGAAACGATTGGATAATTAACTCATTCGTATCAATTAACGTACCGTCTAAATCAAACAAAACTGTATTAATGGTCATATAGGGCACCCTTTCCATATGCAGACTCTTTTCTTTTTTCTAATCGTGTCCATACTCTTGAAATAACGATGGTTAGCAATAGAGCTGTTATCACTCTTATCACTAGCAGTGGCCAAACTGGAATCCCTAGCACAACAAAGACGAGCGTATCCTCTACAACTGCATGACATGCGACGAGAAAAATAAAGACGATGTACAAATCTTTTTTCTTTACTTTATCTTCTTTTACAGCGTCAATCATCACTCCTGCTCCATAAGCAAGACCGATGGTTAATCCAGAAGCAAGCGTTACGGATGTATTGCGATCCACTCCAATAAGGCGAGTGAGTGGGGACAACCATTTTGAGATGACCTTTAGCCAACCTCTTTCTCTCATAATTTGCACAACGAGCATTAAAGGAATGACGACCATCGCTAATTGGGCTACGCCCCAAAAAGCTGTTTGCAGCCCGACAAACACCATTCCTAAAATCGTTGTCGGTTCTGCTGCTTGCGTAGCTGAAGCAAGCCCATAAACGGCTTGCTCGCTGCCGCCATCCCAAATGAGGTTAATCACAAATGCAGAAAAAAGCGCTAAGAAAATCCGGACGGCGACAATAGGGAAAACTTTAATTCCGACTTTTGTCGCCACTGCTGATTCCACAATTAAATTGTGCGAGAAGGATAACATGATCGCAAGAATGAATACTTCTTTTACGGTTAATTCAAGGGATAGAATAGCGCCAATCCCTGCAAACAAATTAAGCACATTTCCAATCACTAGAGGAATTGCAGCTTCTCCAGGTAAACCAATAAGATTCATCACTGGTGCAATTCCTGAAGCAATCCAGCCTAAGACAGGCGTATAACCTAAAAGCGTAACAAACAGTGTAATCGGAAAAATAATTTTCCCTAATGTCCAGGTCGTTTGCAATCCAGACAAGAGCCCTCGTTTCACCACTCCCATGGAATCCCTTCTTTCTATTTTTTCTTTTTCTGTTTATTATTCTTTGTGTTTGCTGAAGTCGTAGCACCATCCGTATCTAAATAGCGTGGGGGCTGGACGACCATACGTCGATAAATCCATAGAATAATTGCTAATCCAACTAGAACGATTGAAATAAATTGCGCAGTTCGTAGCGTTTCCCCGATTAACAAATAATCCAAACGGATGCCTTCAATAAAGAATCGGCCGACAGAATACCAAATGACGTAACTGAAGAAAAGTTCCCCTTGTCTTAAATTCGCTTTTCTTAACAAAATTAAGACGATGACACCTACCACACTCCATAACGATTCATACAAAAAGGTAGGATGATAATACGAGCCATTTATGTACATTTGATTAATGATCCAGTCAGGCAAGAATAGCCCTTCGAGAAATTCTCTTGACACTTCCCCACCATACACTTCTTGGTTGACAAAGTTTCCCCATCGACCAATCGCTTGACCAATAAGAATCGCTGGTGCAGCAACGTCGGCAATTTTCCAAAAAGATAACTTCTTCACGCGAGCAAAGACAATCGCCGTTACAACCGCACCAATTAACGCCCCGTGAATCGCTATTCCGCCTTCTCGAATGTTAAATACGCTTAACGGACTATCTGCAAATTGATCCCATCTAAAAATGACATAGTAAAGTCGCGCACAAATAATAGAAATCGGCAACGCCCATACGAGTAAATCAGCAAACGTTTCTTTGGGAAGACCTCGCTTATCCCCTTCATAACGTGTCCATAAATAACCAACAAACACACCTAAAAGAATCAACACCGCGTACCAATAAATATCGATTGGCCCAAGCGATATAAAAACCCGATCCATCGGTTCAATTTGTGTATTCAATCTGTCTCACCTCTCTACTCTCTATCATTAAAATTCTTCATTATCCCCTTGTTCAATTACTTGCGTCAGACGCTCAGAAAATTCTTGCGCTGCATTAAAACCAAGTCGTTTTAAACGGAAATTCATTGCAGCCACCTCAATAATAACGGCCAAGTTTCGTCCTGGACGAACAGGCACCGTCATCTTTGTTATTTCTGTATCAAAAATTTTCATTTTATCTTCTTCAAGACCTAATCGGTCGTACGCTTTTTTCTGATCCCATGTCTCGAGGTTCATACACAAGCTTATACGTTTAAACGGCCGAACCGCTCCAGCACCGAACAAGGTCATGACATTGATAATTCCTAACCCCCGAATTTCAAGTAAATGTTGCAATAACGGCGGAGGGTGACCGACTAACGTATCTTCATTTTGCTGACGAATTTCAACTGAATCATCAGCCACTAAGCGATGACCTCGACGTACAAGATCGAGCGCGGTTTCACTTTTACCAACACCACTGCCACCAGTTATTAACACGCCAATTCCATAAATGTCAACAAGAACCCCGTGTACAGCCGTTACAGGCGCTAATTCACTTTCTAAGTAGTTGGTTACACGGCTACTAAGCTGTGTCGTTGTTAATGTTGAACGAAGAACAGGTACATTTTTATGATTTGCTGCCGCGATAAGTTGAGACGGGGCTTCTAATCCTCGAGATAAAATAATACCAGGTGTATCATAGGTACATAGCTTTGTCATCCGCTCTTCTTTTTCTTCATCCGATAACGATTTTATAAAAGATAGCTCAGTTCGCCCAATTAACTGCAGACGACGAGCAGGATAATACGTAAAAAAACCAGCCATTTCAATCCCTGGACGGGAAATATCACTCGTCGTAATCGGACGATAAATCCCTTCTTCCCCTGCTAATAGTTCAAATTGGAATTTCTCTAATATATCATTCGCTGTCACTTTTGACATGCACACACCTCTTTTACTTAGCTTTCCACTAGCCATATTGTAGCACGATTTTTACCAGAGTCATAAACCTTAAAAAAGTGAACAAAAAAGACGCAGAGCCAACGCCCTACGTCTCAAAGATTCCCTATAAAATTAGCTTCGTTTGACAGGGTTTATTAAAATCGCTTGGAACAGCGCAATAATCACAGCTGCAAGTAAAGCAATACCAAAACCATCAATCACAAAGTAACTCCCCATAAACCAAGCCGTCAACATTAATGTTAACGCACTAATGACAAATAGGAATAATCCTAGCGTTAAAATGGTTATTGGCAACGTTAATATCGTCAGTAATGGTTTTACAGTCCAGTTTAAGACTGATAAGATAAGCGCAGCAATCAAGGCAGCGCCAAATCCACTTAAGGTAAAACCAGAGAATAACGCTGATAAAAGTAAAAGCACAAGTGCATTAAGCACAAGACCAATAAGCCATCTCATATGAACCCCTCCTTACTCAGTTGGCATTAAAAATGTAGCAATGATATAAGCAATAAGAACGGGCCATACCGTTGAGATTAACGCTAAGATAACAGCGATAAGACGAATAATTGTTGGATCGATTGAAAAGTATTCAGCAATTCCACCACATACGCCTGTTATCATACGCTTATTCGATGATCGTTTTAGTTGCTTCATCTAACATTACTTCCTTTCAACGACATATACTTCTTCTATTGATTTCTTAATGTGATACTACCAGTATTAGCAACAGCACGAACTTTCACCTTGCCTGAAATGTCATCATTAGCGGTTACGTGCATATAACGTTGCGCAAGTTCTTTTTTCTCGTCATGAACAATTGACGATTCAAGATGATTGTGAATGGAGCCGACATTTGAACGAAGCTTCCCTTCAAATCGAACATCTTCTGCAATAAAGAGTTTGACGCTACCTGTAGTCGTTTTAACATCTAAATAACCAGCCGTATCGTCGTTTTTATTTAAATAATACGTAATGGACCCGTTCACTGTTTCCACATCAGCATCTTCAATTTTTCCATCTGCTTTAATCGTTCCATTAAACGTTTTTGCAAATAACGAGCCAATCGTATTTTCCTCAATCGTAATCGATCCATTCATTGTTTCCAAGCTTGCTTTTATTGCTTCCACATGCGTAACTTTAATTGAGCCATTTGTTGTGTTCGCTTCAAGCTCTTTCGTTTGTATCGATTCCCCAGTTAAAGACCCATTAAACGTATAAAGTTTAATGCTATCATAGGAAGATTTTGGAACATATAGCGTTCCATTCACTTTCATTGTTTTTGACTTCGTTTCAAACACTAATTCCCCGTCAGATATTGAAAAAGACGATTCTTTCATTAAAAATTCATGTGCCTGCTCGTCGTTATTTGTTCGGTATACTTTTGCATCAAGTTCTAATCGTACACCTTGTTTTTCCCACGGTACAACGGCAAACGAACCATTTTCTAAAGAAACCTTTACTTTATTAAACTCAGCTTGTTCTTCTTCAAACGTATGTTGAATGTCCATTCCGTTTCCAAAGTTAAAGTCAAAATCACCATCTCTCACTTTTTGAAAAGCGGATTCAAAAAAACTGGTAAACTTCGTAAAAGGTGACTCTTCAGGATCTTGGCGTTCTTTACTAGATGAGCCGGTATTACTAGCAGTTGAGTTAGAGGATACGTCCTCCTCTTTCCCAACAGCTTCAAGTAACTTTAAGCCTTCTTCAGCAGAGACTTTCCCATCTTCTATCATCTTTAAAATCATTTTACGTTCTTCCATCACGATCGCTCCTTTTCAATATTATCTTCTATGATCTTATTACGAAGAAGCAAGGTCACATGTTTCATTTTTTCCCTATTTTTTATGATGAAAACTCGAATTTTTCTGCGTAGCGTGCTTTATCTCTTTCTAATATCGGTTTTAAGTAGCGTCCGGTATATGATCCTTCCACTTCTGCCACTTCTTCAGGAGTTCCTTGCGCAACGAGCTGACCCCCACCAGTACCGCCTTCAGGGCCTAAATCAATAATGTGATCAACCGTCTTAATCACATCGAGATTGTGCTCAATTACAAGAACGGTATCGCCATTATCGACAAGACGCTGAATGACGCCTAACAAGCGATCAATGTCATCCACATGCAAACCTGTCGTCGGTTCATCTAAAATATACAGGGTTTTCCCTGTTGGTCGTTTATGAAGCTGTGAAGCGAGTTTCACACGCTGTGCTTCTCCACCAGATAACGTCGTTGCCGGCTGCCCTAACCGGACATATCCCAAACCAACATCAATTAACGTTTGGATTTTACGTTTAATCTTTGGAATGCTTCCAAAAAACTCAACGCCCTCTTCGACCGTCATTTCTAATACATCTGCAATCGTTTTGCTTTTGTACGTTACTTCTAACGTCTCGCGATTATAGCGCTTCCCGTGACAAACTTCACACGGGACGTAAACATCAGGCAAAAAGTGCATTTCAATCTTGATAATGCCGTCTCCTTTACATGCCTCACATCTACCGCCTTTCACATTAAAACTAAAGCGCCCTTTTTTGTACCCTCTTACTTTTGCTTCATTCGTTAATGCAAACACATCACGAATATCGTCAAATACACTTGTATAGGTTGCAGGGTTGGATCGTGGCGTACGGCCAATTGGTGATTGGTCAATGTCAATGACTTTATCCATTTCCTCAATACCGACAATTTCTTTGTGCTTTCCAGGCTTATCTTTGGCACGATGAATTTTTTGCGCAAGAGACTTGTGGACAATTTCGTTTACAAGTGTACTCTTTCCAGAACCAGAAACACCTGTTATAGCAGTAAAGACACCGAGCGGGAATGTGACGTTTATATTTTTTAAATTGTTTTCCGTAGCGCTTTTCACAATAAACTTTCTACCAGTAAGGGAGCGACGCTCGGTTGGAACCTTAATGAATCTTTCACCAGCTAAATACTGACCTGTCAAGGAGTTGGGATCAGCAATCAATTCTTGTGGAGAGCCTTGTGCTGTCACATAACCACCGTGCACACCTGCCCCTGGTCCGATATCGATAATGTGATCCGCTGCTAACATCGTATCTTCGTCATGTTCAACAACAATGAGCGTATTTCCTAAATCGCGCATCCGCTTTAACGTTTCAATTAAGCGGTCATTATCTCGTTGATGCAGCCCAATGGAAGGTTCATCTAAAATATAGAGCACACCCATAAGCGATGAGCCAATTTGTGTCGCAAGTCGAATACGCTGCGCTTCCCCACCCGATAACGTGCCAGCCGCTCGAGATAGTGTAAGATAATCCAATCCCACATTGATAAGGAAGCCAATTCGGTCTTCAATTTCTTTCAGAATAAGTCTTGAAATCGAACGATCTTTATCTGATAGCTCCAACGTTTGCATAAACTGAAGCGCATCGGTACAAGAAAATTGACTCACTTCTCCGAGATGTTTATCCCCAACATAAACAGCAAGCGCTTCTTTTTTTAATCGATAGCCTTTACAAGTTGGACAATTTTTCTGGGACATATAAGTCCCCATCTGCTCGCGAATATAATCTGAACTTGTCTCTCTATACCTGCGGCTAACGTTCGTTAAAACTCCTTCAAACACAATCATATGCTCACGAACGCGCCCAAAATCATTTTCATAATGGAAAAAGATCTTTTCTTTTCCACTCCCATTCAAAATGATGGATTGTTGTTTTTCCGACAGTTGATTAAAAGGCGTATCCATATCAATGGAAAAATGCTCGCACACCGCTTCAAGTAGCTGTGGATAATACGATGAGCTGGTTGGCTCCCACGGTGCGATGGCATGATCCCTTAACGTTCTGTCTGAATCAGGTATCACGAGCTCCGCATCTACTTCTTGCTTCACACCGAGGCCATCACAAGCGGTACACGCGCCGTACGGACTGTTAAATGAGAAAAAGCGTGGCTCTAATTCAGGAATGGAAAATCCACATTCCGGACAAGCGTGATGTTGACTAAACAGAAGTTCTTCGCCGTCAATGACATCGATCAACACACGTCCATCAGCAAGATTTAAAGCCGTCTCTAGTGAATCAGCCATTCTCGTTTGAATTCCGTCTTTCACAACAATCCGATCGATGACCACTTCCACGTTATGTTTCTTATTTTTATCAAGCTCTATTTCTTCCGTTGCTTCTCGCATTTCTCCATTAACACGGACACGAACGTAGCCATCTTTTTTAATTTGATCAAATACTTTAGCGTGGGTTCCTTTTCGTCCAGAAACCATAGGCGCAAGAATCTGCATTTTGGTACGTTCAGGGAACTCTAGCAATTGGTCAACCATTTGCTGAATCGTCTGCGATGTAATCTCAATGCCATGTTTTGGACAAATAGGCTTACCGATTCTAGCGTATAAAAGCCTTAAATAATCGTGGATCTCTGTTACCGTTCCAACGGTTGAACGCGGGTTTCGACTCGTTGTTTTTTGATCAATCGAAATAGCTGGAGATAACCCTTCAATTGAATCAACATCAGGTTTGTCCATTTGCCCTAAAAATTGACGCGCATAGGCGGATAACGATTCTACATACCGCCTTTGTCCCTCTGCATAAATGGTGTCAAATGCCAAAGATGATTTCCCAGAACCGGATAAGCCCGTTAACACAACAAGCTTTCCTCTAGGGATCGAAACATCCATATTTTTTAAATTATTTGACCGTGCTCCTTTAACGACAATCTCTTCGTGTGCCATACCGTCATCCTTCCGCTTTAAGCTCTAACAGCATATCTCGAAGTTCAGCTGCTCGTTCAAAGTTTAAATCTTTCGCAGCTTGCTTCATTTCTACTTCTACTTGTTCAATGGTCTTTTCACGTTCTTTTTTCGTCATTTTTTGTTGCGGTTTTTGCGTAACATCGTATTCGCCATCTTCTTCCGCTGCATACGTCGCTTGGACTACATCAGGGATTTTCTTTTGAATCGTTTGAGGCGTGATGCCGTGCTTTATATTATATGCTTCCTGAATCTCTCGACGGCGCTTCGTTTCGCTTATCGCCACTTCCATTGAACCTGTCATTTTATCCGCATACATGATGACTCGACCGTGTTCATTTCGGGCAGCTCGACCAATCGTTTGAATAAGAGAACGCTCCGCTCGTAGAAATCCTTCTTTATCTGCATCCAATATGGCAACGAGAGAAACTTCTGGAATATCTAGTCCTTCTCGTAATAAATTTATCCCAATGAGAACATCAAACGTCCCCATTCTTAACTGGCGAATGATCTCAAGTCGATCCAATGTCTTTACTTCAGAATGCAAATAGCGGACTTTTATCCCTAACTCTTTTAAGTAATCCGTTAAGTCTTCAGACATTTTCTTCGTTAATGTGGTAACGAGTACACGCTCGTCCCGTTCAATCTGCTCATGGATTTCGCCAATTAAATCATCAATTTGTCCTTCAATTGGGCGAACCTCAATTGGCGGATCTAATAAACCAGTTGGTCGAATAATTTGTTCAACCATTTCTGGAGTATGCTCTAGCTCGTAAGGTCCAGGTGTTGCCGAAACATAAACCGCTTGGCTCACTTTCCCTTCAAACTCAGCAAATTTCAATGGTCGGTTATCCAATGCTGAAGGCAAACGGAACCCGTGGTTCACAAGAATTTCTTTTCGAGCTCGGTCACCATTATACATACCTCGTACTTGAGGCAATGTAACGTGAGACTCATCCATAATAAGTAGAAAGTCTTCTGGAAAGAAATCAATTAACGTATACGGTGTAGCCCCAGACTCTCTTAGTGTTAAATGACGGGAATAATTTTCAATCCCTGAGCAAAAGCCCATTTCAGCCATCATCTCAAGGTCATAGCGCGTACGCTGTTCTAAACGCTGCGCTTCTAGCAATTTCCCCTCTTCATGCATCGTTTTTAACTGTTCTTCTAACTCCGTTTCAATGTTCGCAATCGCTTTTTTCATTTTTTCTTCTCGGGTAACGAAGTGAGATGCCGGAAAAATAGACACGTGGTTGCGTTCGCCTTTAATTTCACCTGTTAATGCGTCTACTTCTGTCATCCGGTCAATTTCATCACCAAAAAACTCAACCCGGATACATTGCTCGTCACGAGAAGCTGGGAAAATTTCCACAACATCGCCTCTTACACGAAATGTTCCGCGGATGAAATTTAAATCATTTCGATCATACTGGATGTCTACAAGCCTGCGTAATAACTCATTTCGATCCATTTCCATTCCTGTACGTATAGATAAAACAAGGTCTCGGTACTCTTCTGGATTACCTAAACCATATATACACGACACACTAGCTACGATAATCACATCTCGTCTTTCGAATAAGGCGCTTGTAGCCGAATGACGTAATTTATCAATTTCATCGTTAATGCTTGCATCTTTTTCAATAAAGGTATCAGACGACGGCACATACGCCTCTGGTTGATAATAATCATAATAGCTAACAAAATATTCAACTGCATTATTCGGAAAAAATTGTTTAAACTCACTGTACAGCTGTCCAGCAAGGGTTTTATTGTGTGCCATAATTAATGTCGGCTTATTGACTGCTTCAATCACATTTGACATTGTAAACGTCTTACCGGTCCCCGTTGCGCCAAGTAACGTTTGATGCCGATCACCGTTTTCAATCGCACGTACAATTTTTTCAATTGCATTTGGTTGGTCGCCTTGAGGCGAATAGTCTGATACTAATTGGAACGTTTGATCCATCTTTAATAGAGCGATTAACTGGATGTTCGTCAGTTAATCCACTCACCCCTCCTTCGCAAAAGAACATTATCCTACTGTTATTCCCATTTTCCGTCCATTAAAACAATACATGTTCATCCTTCTCTAAACACACGTTCGCTTAATTATATCACAGTTTTCACTCCATATACCAACTTTTACGAACGCACGTGCGTACCCATATATTGTTAATGAACATATCTATGGACGAATAGCTGATAATCCAGTATGATAACAATAATGATTATTACATTTGAATAGGTGTCTTCGGGGCAGGTGAAATTCCTGACCGGCGGTAAAGCCCGCGACTCCACATCATGATGTGGACTGATTTGGTGAAATTCCAAAGCCGACGGTAAAGTCCGGATGGGAGAAGATCAAATTGAAAGAATGTAGCCTTTGCTACGTTTATTTCGTCAGCCCTGAACATTTTTTTGTCCAGGGCTTTTTTTGATTTTTACAGAAGACCTTTTCACTGAAAAGGAGCTCACAGCTGTGAACGAACAACGAACGAATAAAACATTTTGGTTTATTGTCATTGGTGCCGCCTTTTGGGGGATCAATCCATTGTTTCGAATTTTATTACTCGATACAATGACTTCTCTACAAATCGTCTTTATCGAACATATTATTTTAGCTTTAATCGCTATACCCATTTTGTATAAATTCCGAAGCGATATTAAAAAACTGCGCTTTAAAGATTTAGGCGCACTCTTATTTATTTCGTGGGGTGGCTCTGCCATTGCAACGCTTTTGTTTACTCAAGGTTTAACAATTGCTTCATCAGGTGGCGAAATTAATTCTGTCCTCTTATTACAAAAGTTGCAACCCCTTTTTGCGATTACGCTGGCACATTTTCTGTTAAAAGAGAAGCTACCCCAACGTTTTGGTTTATACGTACCGATCGCACTAGTTGGTACCTATTTACTAACGTTCGGTTTTTATTTTCCGATTAATAATCCAAGCGAGATCCTTCAGCTAGGCAGCTTGTATGCGATTGGTGCAGCCGCGCTGTGGGGAGGTTCAACCGTGATGGGTCGTATTCTTCTACAAAAATGTCGTCACGAAACGGTGACTGCTTTACGCTTCTTGCTTGCTTTACCATTGCTTGGTGTATTGATTACAGTATCACCTGACATGTGGACAACACCTGAATCAGCTGTGGCTTTAACCTTTATCGGGCTTAACATTCTCGCGTCTGCTTTATTGCCAGGTCTTGTATCAATGCTTCTATATTACCGAGGTCTCCAGTCGGTGAAAGCTTCTGTGGCAACGATTGCGGAATTGAGTTTTCCAATGACAGGTTTGCTTGTATCATGGATTACACTTGAAGAAACAGTCACGATTGCTCAATTAATCGGCTTTGCTCTTATCTGGTTTGTTTTATATCGCATTTCTAAGCAACAAGATACCATTTCCCAGCTCCCGCCTTTAAAGAAGAGGCAAAAAGCAGCGTTACGAACATCTGAAGATACACCTTAAATAAGCGCTACCTTGCACGCATTACGATAAAAAAGGACGACTATTCCAATACAGGATTAGTCGTCTTTTTATGAGGTTATTTTATTTGATTCAAATAATGGAGTTACTCAGTTTCTCTTGTTTTCGCACAAGCAAGACACCTAGTTGATAGTGCTCGCCATTATAGAGAGGCCCTTGCACGAAGCGCTTCTCGCCATCTTTATCTTTCACTTCAATTTTACAATAAACAGCATTTTTCTGAAGCGCTTGATAAAGCGTCGTCTCGTCAAATACAATCATTCCATTTACCTTTGTTAATTCCTCGCCAATTAAAATGTTCATTTTTCCAGCAGGACTGTGAGGGAGTACCCCTACTACACGACAGCTCTCTTCTTCCTCCGTAAAAAAAGCAGGATCTTTTTTTGCTTTTTGCCAAATAGACAATTGCAATGTGAGATGAAGAAGCCCCATCAATCCTAGTATACTTGCAAACAGCCATGCATTCGGATAAAAGGTTACGATAATTGTAGATACCGCAGCTATGATTGCTAGTAAAAGATATGTACGTGTATGTTGATCCGTACGTCGGTGCATCTGATTACGCGTTTGCAATTTGAATCCTAGAAAAATCGGAAACAGAACAGGCTGAAGAGCCAAATTTCCTACTGTAAACAACGGCCATGACCAAGGAAGGGAAACGATGCCTTCAGGAATAAAGAATACGACTGGTATAATCCACAACCGATTTATCTTGTGAATGCCGACATACCGTCCTCTTTTCCCTTGTTCTAACTGTGGAGACACTAACTTCGAACCGTTTTTTCGAATTAGCACCGCTTGCGCTAGTAAGCAGACGGTCATTATAAATAAAATTGTCGGAAAAATGAAAGAGGCTCTCATTGAATCATCTATGTTAGGAACTGCAATTACTTGTGGTACGAGTACAAGATAAAGTCCAACAAGTAAAAATAAATAAGTCGGTGTCACGAGCTGCATTTGTCCAGTTACTAGTAACAGCAGCGTTGCCACTCCTATTGCAATCACAACATCAATCGGCAATAACGCCCCAACTGCAACTGTGGCGATACTAATTAGTACACCCGCCACAAAAGAAGGAATGATACTAAATAAAAAATCGGCCCGTCGTGCATATACCCGCGTATGAAACGATTCTCGTTCTAGCTTTACACGTTGATGTGCAATAAAAAAGAGTACGAGTAAACCAATATAGACAACAGGATTTAAAAAAAAGCTCGCTAGTGCAATTACGATTGTATCTACCATAACTTGTCCTCCAGCACTTACTTAAAAAGAGATATCTGTGCTAGTTCATACAGATATCTCTTTTTCATGCATGTAATACTTCTTATTATACTTATGATGCTTGCTCAGCAGCAAGTTCAATCGCTCGATTTAATTGTGCATCATTTTCCACATCTCGAATATGAGCGCGTATTTCTTCTTGAATCATTTGCGCAGTATCTTCATCGAGTTGACCATTAACGTCTAAATCATGCGTTTCTTGAAACTCAGTTATCGCACTTTCGGTCTGATCATCAAAATAGCCATCTGTTCGTCCTACTTCATATCCCAATCCTTCGAGCATGCTTTGTGCACGGCCGATTTGATCGGATACTTGGTCTTGTTCAAAAGCCTCTTCAATGGAAAGGGCAACTGAGTAAAAATAATCTGGCTGATCAACTTCAACAGTCGGTTCAACACCATCTTGATCAATGGTATTTCCGCCTGCAGTTAGCCATCGATCGGTCGTAATCTTCAAGGCACTTCCATCGGTCATTCGAATTGATTTTTGGACGGTACCTTTACCGAAAGTCGTGTTTCCAACAAGATCATAGCCTCCTGATTCTTTTAGTGCTGCAGCAAGAATTTCGGAAGCTGAAGCGCTACTTTCATTTATTAAACCAACAATTGGATACGGTTTACGATCATCTAAATCGGATTCATAGCTTTCAATACTTCCATTGCTATGCTCAATTTGAACAATCGGGTTATTTTCAGGGATTATTAGGTTTCCGATATTTTGTGCGCCATCTAAATAGCCACCTGGATTATTCCGAACATCCACAATCAAACCATCAATGCCTTCATCTTCTAATTCCTGTAACAACTCTTCAAACTGACTCCCCACATCTTCAGAGAACGATGTAATTTCTAAACGGCCAATTAATTGACCATCCGCTTCAAATGTATCTGCACGGACTGCATCCACTTGAATTCGATCTCGTTCAATTGTGACATCAAAAGGTTCACCTTGTTCGCCTCTTTGAATCGTCAGCGTGACATCCGTACCACCTTCGCCACGAATTAGCTGAACCGCTTCATTTACGGAATAGCCTTCGATCGACTCTCCATCAATTTCTACGATTGCATCATTTGGTAAGAGACCTGCCCGTTCCGCTGGAGATTCTCTCATCGGACTAATAATAGACACATAGCCATCCACCATACCAACTTCTGCACCAATTCCTTCAAAATGAGAGCTCAATGATTCCTGGAAATTTGCTGCTGATTCGACATCCATATAATCTGAGAAGGGATCTTCTAATGTCTCAACCATCCCACTGATAGCCCCTTCAACCAGCTTTGTTCGCTTTACTTCAGAAACGTAATTATTTTCAATCGTTGTTAATGCTGTTTCGAATTTCTCCATCAACTCATCATCATCTAATAGCACTTCTGGAACATCAACATCTTCACCACTTGAAGAAGGCGGTGTTTCATTTGAAGCCCCAAACTGAATTCCATCATTTATAAAAAAGACAGCAGCTACAGCAATAATGACCATCACCGATAAAGTAAAAATCAACTGCTTTAATTTCAAAACGCTTCACCACTCCCAATGAGTTAGACATACAATTCAAGCATTATATTTATTCTAAGTCGTTCTCAGCCTAATGTCAAAACTCGTTTGTCCTATTTTTGTCAAAAAATTTAAAAATAGCGCCCCTATAGGTGGACGCTATTTTCGTTTTATATATAATTCATTGGATCAACAGCATTTGTACGAGCCCAGTTAAAGGCACCTCTGTGTACTTCAAAGTGTAGGTGTGCGCCTTGTGAATCCCCAGTATTCCCCATTGTGCCTAGTTGGTGGCCTTGACCAACACGTTGACCCGCACGAACATCAATTCGATCTAAGTGTGCATATACAGTTGTATATTGTTGACCATCCATTTGGTGCGTAACAAGTACCCAATTACCAAAACCACCATCGTGGTATCCTGCTTCAACAACGGTTCCGTCTAATACAGATACGATTGGTACATCGCCACTTCTGCCATTTTTCCCAATATCAATGCCCCAATGTTGTCTTCCCCAACGTGGACCAAATTGAGAAGTAACGGTTCCTGTTGCAGGTCGAATAAAGGAAGATGAGTTGTTTGCTGATGGAGCTGCTGCAGTCGTTTGGATCGGAGCATTGTTTCCACTAGACGACGGTGTTGCTGATTTTGATGCACGCTCCGTTGTTTCTGCTTTAGAAGAAGATTCTGCTTTAGCAGATTCTGCTGCTTCTTCTGCAGCTCTTTCCGCTTCTGCAGCTTCACGCTCTTGTCTTTCTTTCTCTTCTTGTTTGCGACGCTCTTCTTCTTCACGTTTTCTTTCTTGCTCTTCTTCCCAAGCAACAAGCTCAGCTTCAAGAGCGGCTTCTTGTCCTTCTAGCAATTCTTCATCAGAAATAATCGCATTTAATTCGTCTTGAAGTTGTGCTTCTTTGTCATTTAAATCATTTTGCAAATGCTCTAATTCACCTTGTTGGCTATCCAATTCTTCTTGAACGGTTTTTAAAGCTGCTTTATTTTCTTCTACTTTTGCTTTTTTCTCTTGAACTTCTTCTTTTGCAATATGTAGACGTTCTTCATCTGCAACATGCTCGTCTAGTAACTCTTGGTCGCTTTCAGCAATGGTTGTAATTGCACTAAAACGCTCAATAAAATCCCCGAAACTTTGCGCACCAAGCAAGACTTCAATATAACTTACTTCTCCGTCTGTTTCATATGCTGCAACGGCACGCTCTTGCAAAATTTCTGTACGCTCTTCAATGCGCTCTTCAATAATCTTGATTTCTTCTTCAAGCGCTTTGATTTCCTCTTCAAGCTGAACAAGTTCAGCTTCTGTGTCATTTAGCTTTTGCTCGTTTTCATCTTGTTTTACCGTCAATGTTTGAATTTCACTTGAAAGTTCATCAAGCTCGCTTTCTAGCTCTGTAATTTCAGAACGTGTTTCGTTAGCGGATTCTTGGTTTGATGCTTGCTGTTCACGCACCTGATCTAATTTTGAATTGATTTCTGTATTTGCCATTGCTGGTTGGACCCCAGTAAATAGGAGAGCCGCTGCTGCAGTTACTGCAACAGTCGCTCTTATCGTACGTTTTTTCAACCCTTTTTCCCCCTTGATAATGAATATACCTTTTACACTTTTAAAAATTTCCTCACAGACATGACGCTTCCCCATATACCAACGCCAAGTCCAACAACCACTAATAAGATTGATAATTGTAAGATTAATAGGTTAGGTGCAAGTAAATCATACGGTACGCTCTGTAAAAAGCTCGCCGATTGATTGTATAAATAAGTGTAGCCGAAGCTTATTAGTAAAATAGGAACGATACTTCCTAAAATCCCTAATAACATCCCTTCAATTAAAAACGGCCAACGAACAAAACTATTTTTCGCACCTACTAATTTCATAATTTGAATTTCATTTTTTCTCGCTAAAATTGTTAATTTAATTGTATTTGAGATTAAGAACATCGCCGTGAATAATAGTGCAGCTACAACAACAGCTCCTGCTACTCTTCCTGTGTTCGTAATCGTAAACAGATCAGAAATAATTTCCTCTCCATAAGAAACTCTTCCTATATATGGATGTTCATCTACTGACTGAGCAATTTCTTCCGTTAACTGAGGTGTTGACGCAATAATCCGTAGTGCATCTCTTAATGGATTGTCTTCTCGTAAGCTCCCCCAATAATCCTCTCCGTCTGTTGAGGCAATTAAGTTTTCAAGCCCCTCTTCTTTATCAATAAACTCTACTTGTGCAACATCATACTCTTCATTCACTTCTTCAATTAAGTCATTGATTTCAGCTTCGTCTGTCCCTCTTTCAATAAAAGCTCGAATTTCGACATTATCTTCAATTGTTGAAGCGATATGATTCCCGTTTAAGAAAACGATCATAAAGAAACCAACAATGACGAGCATAACGGTTACAGCACTTATTGATGCAAATGTCATCCAACCGCTACGTCCAATATTTTTAAACCCTTCACGGATATGACGCTTGGCTGCATTAAACTTCATAACCGTAGTTCCCCCTAGCTTCATCACGTACAATGCGTCCAGCTTCGATCGCAATCACTCGGCGCTTTAGCGTGTTCACAATTTCTTTATTGTGCGTAGCCATGATAACTGTTGTACCAAGAGCATTAACGTTTTCTAAAATGTCCATGATGCTCCAAGCTGTATCAGGATCGAGGTTTCCTGTAGGCTCGTCCGCAATTAAAATATCCGGTCGATTGACAACAGCTCGCGCAATCGCTACACGCTGTTGTTCACCACCTGACAGTTCACTTGGATAAAATTTCGCCTTACTTTTTATCTTAACAAGCTCTAATACTTCCATTACTTTTTGCTTGATTTTTGAAGGGTGTTCTTCAATAACCTCTAGTGCAAAGGCAATATTCTCATATACTGTAAGCGATTGAAGCAGCTTAAAATCTTGAAAGACTACGCCAACTCTTCTTCTTAAGCTAGGCACTTCTTTGTGTTTCAGTTGAGATAAATTCACGTTATCAATGTAAATTTCACCTTTAGATACTTGTTCTTCTCGATATAATAAGCGAATAAATGTAGATTTACCGGCGCCACTTGGACCAACGATATAAACAAACTCGCCTTTATTAAACTGAACAGACATACCATTTATTGCTTTCACGCTGTTAGGATAGACTTTCCAGACATCCGTAAGCTGTATTAAACTCATTTCATCACAACCTTTAATCAATAATCCCAAGGTCAATTGTTGTTATTTGTCATGTTTTGCAGACATTTAGTCACGCTTCGCGGTTATTATATCATTAGATAAGCGCTAAAAATATTACATTTCTATTTCAATTGAGGTTTACTGTCAGATATTAGCGGGTAAACATGGCGAACACAAAAAAATGAACTGTATGGTTACAGTTCATTTAGCCACTTTGCCAATGCTTCTCGATCTTCTTCTTCGACTTTTTGAGGTGCCATATAGCCGATACCATCTTTTATAATTGCCTCAATTTCTTCAGCCGAATAATCTAAGCCAATTAACGTCGGCCCTGTTGCTCCTTGCAGCTGATCTCCGTGGCACGTAATACAGCTGTTTTCTTGATAAAGTTCATATTCATCACCACTAAACGTTCGTTCCTCACTATCCTGTACTTGGGTGGAATCATCACCTTTAGAACCACATCCACTTAATAAGAGAAGAAACGTCACTATACTTACGGGTACATACGGCTTCAATAACGTCCCTCCTCATTAGCAACATTCAAGCAAAAAACCGGCTACTAAGCCGGTTTTATTTTCTAGTCAATGTTAATAGTTTGACGTAAATACGCATCAATAAACGGGTCTAAATCCCCATCCATCACGGCATTCGAATTTCCATTTTCATGATTTGTGCGATGGTCTTTCACCATCGAATACGGGTGGAAGACATATGAACGAATTTGACTTCCCCAACCAATTTCTTTTTGTTCGCCACGAATTTCGGCAAGTTGTTGCTCTTGTTCTTCAATTTTTAATTGATAGAGCTTTGCTTTCATCATTTTCATCGCTTGTTCGCGGTTTTTAATTTGAGAGCGTTCACTTTGACACGTAACAACCGTATTCGTTGGAAGGTGGGTAATACGAACAGCGGAATCAGTCGTATTAATATGCTGACCACCTGCACCACTGGCGCGATACGTATCAATTTTTAGATCTTCCGTATTTAATTCAATATCGACGGTATCGTCTAACTCGGGCATGATTTCACAGGAAACAAACGATGTGTGCCTTCTTCCAGAAGAATCAAATGGCGAAATTCTCACCAAACGATGGACGCCTTTCTCCGCTTTTAAATACCCATAGGCATTATGTCCTTTAATGAGCAATGTTACACTTTTCACCCCAGCTTCTTCACCAGGTAAATAATCAAGGGTTTCAACCGAGTAGCCTCGCTTATCAGCCCAACGCGTATACATTCTTAGAAGCATCGAAGCCCAGTCTTGGGATTCTGTTCCACCAGCACCAGGATGAAGTTCTAGAATGGCATTGTTTTTATCATAAGGCTCGCTTAGTAAAAGCTGCAGTTCAAATTGGTTCATTTTCTCTATAAGCGCTTTTACCCCGTTTTCTAATTCAGCCGCTAGCTCAGGATCGCCTTCCTCCCGAACTAACTCAAGATTCACTTCTAAATCTTCGTAAGCCTCAGCCATATCTTTAAACGTATGCACTTGATCTTTAAGGCCGTTCGTTTCCGCAATCACTTTTTGAGCTTCTTCTTGGTTATTCCAGAAACCAGGATCAGTCATTTTCTCCTCTAGCTCAGCAATTCGCTCTTCTTTATCTGCGACGTCAAAGAGACCCCCTAAAGTCCGTTAATCGTTTCTCTAAAGCCGTTAGCTCTTGCTTAATTTCTACTAAATCCAACGCTTCCACCTCTTCATTTATCAAACTTAGCCGTTTGCACCGCAACAGTTTTTATATTTCTTGCCACTTCCACAGATACACGGATCATTTCGACCAATGTCTTCTCCTTTGCGGACAGGCTTTTTCTTCGCTTGTTTTTGTTCATCATTATTCGCTGACGGTTGAACAGCTTTTCCTTGCGCCACTTCTTGTCGCTGTAAGTTTTGCTGAACTTCAGCTTTCATGACGTACATCGACACTTCTTCTTCAATCTCAACAATCATCGCTTCAAACATATTGAAGCCTTCGAAACGATATTCACGAAGCGGATCGTTCTGCCCATATGCACGTAAATGAATCCCTTGTCGCAACTGATCCATCTGATCAATGTGATTCATCCATTTACGATCGACTGTACGAAGCATGATTACTTTTTCAAATTCACGCATTTGCTCAGGAGACACTTCGGATTCTTTCTGATGATAAGCCGTGCGAACTTTTTCCGTTACAAGCTCCACAATTTCCTCTTGTTCCAGACCATTAATCTCTTTTTCAGTTAATGCCCCTTCAGATAACAACTGTCCATTAATATACGTGACAATCGCTTGATAGTCCCATTCTTCCTGCACAAGGGAATCTGGCGTATGCGTTTGGACAACATGGGCAACCGTTGCTGTTAGCATATTTTCTACAATAGACCGTAAATTGTCTGACTCAAGCACTTCCATCCGCTGCTTGTAAATAATTTCACGTTGCTCGCGCATGACATCATCAAACTGCAAGATTTGTTTACGGGCATCATAGTTATTTCCTTCCACACGCTTCTGCGCTGTTTCCACGGCTCTAGATACGAGCTTAGATTCAATTGGCTGGTCTTCTTCCATACCAAGGCGCTCCATCATGTTACGCATATTATCTGAACCAAAGCGTCTCATGAGTTCATCTTCCATAGACAAGTAGAACTGCGAGGAACCGACATCTCCTTGACGACCAGAACGTCCTCGTAACTGGTTATCAATACGACGAGATTCATGTCGCTCTGTTCCTAGTACGTGAAGGCCACCTACTTCTTTCACGCCAGGTCCTAACTTAATATCCGTTCCACGCCCAGCCATATTCGTGGCAATGGTCACAGCGCCTTTATGACCAGCATTTTCAATAATTTCCGCTTCACGCTCATGGTTTTTCGCGTTAAGCACATGGTGCGGGATACGTTTTTTCGTTAGCATTTTCGAAACGATCTCAGACGTATCTACATTCACTGTACCTACAAGAACCGGCTGTCCAGCTTTATGTAGCTCCGCGATTTCGTTCACAACCGCATTGAATTTCGCTTGCATTGATTTATAAATTAAATCAGAACGGTCATCTCTAGCGATGTCTTTATTAGTTGGGATCACCATAACATCCATACCGTAAATATTTCGGAACTCTTCTTCTTCCGTTTTGGCAGTACCGGTCATACCTGCAAGCTTTTGATACATTCTAAAATAGTTTTGGAATGTAATGGAAGCGAGCGTTATGCTTTCTTTTTGCACTTGCAAATTTTCTTTCGCTTCTAACGCTTGGTGTAAACCGTCACTGTATCTTCGGCCTTTCATTAGTCGGCCTGTAAATTGGTCAACAATCACTACCTCGCCGTCTTCTACTACATAATCGGCATCACGTTGCATAGCTACATGTGCTTTTAACGATTGATTAATATGGTGATTAAGCGAGACATGCTTTTGGTCATACAAATTATCAATATTAAAGGCGCGCTCCGCTTTATTAACCCCTTCATCGGTTAATTGAACGGCTTTTGTCTTTTCATCATACGTATAATCTTCATCTACTTTAAGTACACGCACAAATGTATTGGCTTGCCCATAAAGCTTTGTTTTCCGCTCAACCGAACCTGAAATAATTAACGGGGTACGAGCCTCATCAATTAAAATGGAGTCCACTTCATCAATTAACGCAAAATGAAGAGGGCGCTGAACCATTTGATCTTTATAAAGAACCATGTTGTCACGTAAATAATCAAAGCCAAGCTCGTTGTTCGTGCTGTACGTAATATCTGCAGCATAAGCTTTTTGTTTCTCTTCTCGGGATAGACCGTTTTCGTTTAATCCAACTGTTAACCCTAAAAATTGAAATACGCGACCATAATTCCCTAAGTCACGGCTAGCTAAATAATTATTAACAGTAACAATATGAACACCTTTCCCAAGTAAGGCCTGTACATAACAAGCTGAAGTACCAACAAGCGTTTTCCCTTCACCTGTTTTCATTTCGGAAATATTTCCTTGGTGCAAGGCAAGCGCTCCAAGCAACTGCACACGGTAAGGGTACTCATTGAGCACTCGTTTCGACGCCTCTCTTACAGTGGCTAGGGCAGGAACAACAATGTCATCAATTGACGTACCTTCTTCAATTTGTTGCTTAAATTCTTGTGTTTTATTTCTTAATTGGTCATCCGAGAGCTTTGTCATTTCATCAGCTAAAGCCTCAACTTGATCAATCACTTTTTCATTTTTCTTTAATTGCTTTTGAGCAGGATCGCCTACTACTTTTCGAAGTAATCCGAGCATCTTCATCTTCCTCTCTTAACGGCAATACACGAAACGATTCTTTTTACATGATCATACCTTATATTAGCAGTTTAAACAGTGGCTTACAAGACTGCTTGCCCACCTGTCAACATTAAAAAGTGTCAGCGCATGGCTGACACTTTCATTTTATGCTTCTGACTCAATTAACCCGTATTTCCCATCTCTTCGACGATACACAACGTTTGTGCTTCCACTATCAGCATCAGAGAAGACAAAGAAATTGTGACCTAGTAAATCCATTTGCAAAATTGCTTCTTCTGCATCCATTGGTTTTAAATTGAATCGCTTCGTTCGAACCACTTCTAAATCATTTTCGTCTTCTTCTTCAATGATTTCTTCTCTTAAAGGTTCCAACTCGTTTTTAAACATATGCTTGAGGCTACCCTCTTGTCTAAATTTACGATTGACTTTCGTTTTATGCTTTCTAATTTGGCGTTCTAACTTTTCGACGACTACGTCGATTGCTGCATACATATCCGCATTTGTTTCCTCGCCTCTTAATAAGAGCCTTGGCATTGGAATAGTAACCTCTATACTTGATTCGCTACTATTAATGATTTGTAGCTTTACATTTACATCCGCAATTGGAGTGGTATCAAAGTATCGTTCAAGCTTTCCGACCTTCTTTTCCACATACTCCCTAATTGCTGGCGTTACCTCAATGTTTTCACCACGAATATTATAATGCATCGTTGAACTCCTCCTTTTCCCTTGCTTACTTCTACATTTCCCTCTAAAATCCTTCTTAAACATTGAAGATTTGACAAAATCAATACAAAAAACCCACCCCATTAAGAATGGAGTGGGTTGAGCATTAGCTATTATTCATATCCTTACAGGAATGTGAATTAAAGCTTAACTACGTTTGCAGCTTGTGGTCCACGAGCGCCTTCAACGATTTCGAATTCTACATCTTGACCTTCGTCAAGAGTTTTGAATCCTTCAGAGTTGATTGCTGAGAAGTGTACGAATACGTCGTCTCCATCCTCACGCTCGATAAAACCAAAACCTTTTTCTGCATTGAACCATTTTACTTTTCCTTGCATGTTTCACATTCCCTTCGTTACATAAAATTTCATTATATGGTGTTATACCACAGATTCAATATACCAGCACGATTCATATAAGTCAAACTCTTTCTTCAAATTACGAGTCGGCATTTTGTCTGATTATGTCGATCAAATTCTCTTAAATTGTTAACGCTTTCTATTAAGAGTTAATAGAATACAAGTTTTAAGTCAAACGTAAAAATGATGGAAAATATGAAATTTGTCGAAAGTTTTTCCTAGAATTTTTTTCGACATGAGTCCTGCTTCTGTTTCTTCCATAATATAGAACGCTTTTCTTTTAAAAAAGTAGCCTTGGTTCTAATTTCCTATTTGCAACTTATACGACTTTTGTTACAATGTCACAAGCGCTTGTAACACAAATGTAATATTATTAAAGGGCGCTCACTCAAATTAGCAGGAGTAGATGACCATGTTACACAAAAATTGGCTATATTCAAGTGTGACTTTATCAATCCTTCTCGGGGCATGTTCATTATCCGATATCGAAACGGATGAACCGAGACAATTACCAGATGAGACACAGAAGATGAATCATCAACCTTCAGATGACCAAAGTCATGCTCTCATTGAAAACGCCATTGCTGCTGAATCAACACTTGAAAATTACAGTGCAAATATAAAAATGACAGATTTTATTTCATTCAGAGACGAACAAATTCAAAAAGTAACCGATGGAACCCTTTCTTATCAAAAAGAACCAGAGGTTATCTATTCAAATTTTGCTCGATATGCCATGACGGATGCTGGCAAGATTGATCAAGTCGAGGAAGCACTCGGTTTATTAAAAATTGATGATATGCTTATTTCAAACCATAATAATGATGGATGGGAAGAGATTAATGAAACAGCGGAGGTAGGGTCCATTTTGTCCTCTGACTATTCACCTCAAAACCAACTATCTCTTTTACAGGGGATCACAGAATTTGTTTCTGTACGGGAATATGACGATCTGTATGTATTAACCATAGAAGCAACCAATGAGGAGCTCGATGATATGGCATTACATATGGATTTGTTTGATCAGTCCTTATTTGGACTTGAAGAGATTGACTTGCGAAATAGCTCCTATCAGGTTTCACAGCTTGATTTTATGCTATTTATTGATAAAGAAACGTATCTCCTTGAAAAATCAAATACTGTATTTGAATTTATTATTGATGCTCCAGCTGAAGAATATGCGGTACGAAAAGACTTAACCGTGACACGCTCGAGTGTGAACAGTCCAGAAGGCATCCAATACCCATCTGTTGCACAATAATTACGAAGAATCCCTTGCACCATGCACAGGGATTCTTTTTTTATCAGAAAAAACACACCCCAGTTTATAAACTAGCGCATGTTCACATTTCATTTAAAGCGTTTTTTTATCTAAAAATACGCCGGATTGGGTTCTTCCATATGCCTGCTGGTATCTTTGACGCCCTTCTTTTTGCTTGGTAAATCGACTCATCTCTTTTTTTATTGCTTCAAGCTGAGTTGAAAGAAGCTCTTTGATCCGCTTTTCTTCTGTTAAATTCAACGGCTCATGTGCGTCTTGCTTGATTAACTCATTAATGACGTTTTGTCGATTTTCTAGTAAACGCATCAGCTCTTCAATGTAACCATCTCGATCAAGATCCTCATTAGGTAAGCCATTAGAAAGGTGGGTAACAAGGTTCGTGGTATGCGCCGCCAAGTTCTTTTCTACCGTTGTCAATTTACGTCAGCTCCTCCATAACGTTGCTGGCGCTCCAACCGAATAACTTCTTTCCACGTATCTCGAAATTCCAGCATATATTGTTTTGCTTCATGTAAAGAAGATACATCGCTTTTTATATTCGCCTCAACTAAATGATGGTGAATATACTCATACATTCGCATCATATTTTGGCCAACTTCACTGTCAGTTTTTAGAGTAATCATGAGCTCCTTTACAATCGCCTCTGCTTTTGTTAACGCTTCGTTTTTTTGTTGAAACTGTTTTGCTTCAATGGCTTCTTCTGCTATTCTCAGTTGTTTCAGACAGCCATTGTAAAGCATAAGCGTTAATTCTCCCGGAGAGGCTGTTTGGACGGATTGTTGTTTGTACGTCGCTTGTTTTAGCATACAGTGCCTCCCTTAATTGTTGTAAAGCAAGTTAAATAACGATTCACTTTGTTGATTTGCCATTTGCATCGCTCTCTCCATGGCCGTGAACTGACGCCAGTATCTTGATTCTTTTTGCTCTAACCGGCGTTCGAAATTTTCTAATTGCTGATCAATCGTTCGAGTTTGTTGCCCAATCGTAAACTGGTGCAATTCATGAAATCCTTCTGAACCTCCAGCTCTTCTTGCAATTGCAGACATAGATTGTTGCAAATCTCGCCTCATGGACTGAGCGATTCCTTCTGTTTCTTGATTTCCATTAAATAGCGTAAAGATGCCCTCAGGATCATTCTCAATCGCTTGTCTTAACTTATCCTCATTTATTTCTAACTTTCCACCATCCGCATAGTCTCTCGTCGTCGTAATGCCAATTTGCGATAGATGCGTAAACGAACCACCTGTAGGGATTACTTTGTAGACATTATTCCTCATTTGGTTCATGCTCGTTTGTAAAAGCGAATCATTACGCAATAAACCACTTTGCGCTCGTTCATCCCATCGTTTCGCTTCTGTTTCAGATAATGCATCTCTTTCCTCATCTGTTAAAGGATCATAATCACGATAGTAGCGTTCATTGACTTTGCCGTTCATAAAGTCAACTAACTCGTTATACTCTTTTACAAAGGATGTGATCGTTTCATAAATCGAGTCAACATCTGTAGACGCAGTGAGCGTAATGGGTTGGGTTGACACATCTTTAAGCGTTATCGTCATGCCACTTATGGCGAATGTATTGCTCCGTCTTTCCGTATCAAGACCATTAATAGTAAAAATTGCATTTTGACCGTTTGTCACTTCATCTAGACCAAAGGCAGACGTAAACAACCCACCGCTAAAGGCAAATTCATTTTCTGACGTATTAAATGTCCCGGTATCTTTATTCGTCAACACAAGCTTTTTATTATGGTCATCAAAAAAAGCCGATACATTTGCTTTTGATTGATTGACAGTCGTCACGACACTTTGAATCGTATCGGCTTCATTAAAGAAGAAGGACGTTGTGTGGAACTCCCCTTTTTCATTTGCCATGACCGAAAGGGATGAAAACGTATAGCGCTGTGCTTGCTCTTCATTTTCAGCTTTTGCAATGTATTCTACTTGTACTTGCGACGACAACGATACGTCTTCATGAAATGTGACGGTCCCAGAATCATCTAAACGAACTTGATTTTGTTGTAAAAGAGCACCTTCGTCGGCTACAACCTCATATGCTTTGCCTTGAACCAAAATATGTGTTGCACCATCCGCTAAGGGCTGCGTTAATGAAATCGTCTTATCCTCGCTAACTTGAACAGATGCTCGTGCTTTTCTTCCAGAAACCCATTCCATTTCATCCCCAGCTAATTCCTTAATCGACGTTTGATTGGAGACAGGTTCACTCGAGTTCTGTTTTGAAATCGGTCGACCAATTGCAGTAGTGGAAGTAGCTAATTGCTTTACTTCATTAATTGTAAAACTCGTATTTCCAACATTAGAAGAAGCCGTAGCTGAAACAACCGCTTGATTCGATGACAAAACCGAGCGCCTTTGCATGGAGGATGCACGCATAACGGAGTCAAACATTGATGTATGGAGAGCGCGTAGCTTTAAATTGATATCTCGGTAGTTGTCCATTTTCCAACCAAGCTCTGTTTTTTGTTTTTCTAATTTATTTACAGGCATCCGCTCTGCCTGCATGAGGTCTTTCATCATTTGATCGATATCTAGCCCCGATGATAAGCCTGATAGTCGCATCGTTTCTTCACCTCTTTTTATACTTGACGATCGATTATTAATCCTGCTGACTTCATCATTGATGCAACAAGATTCAGTAATTGTTCAGGTGGAACTTCACGAACAACTTCCTCGGTGTCCGAATCCACAACTTTCACATACACCCGACCAAGATCAGAATGAATGTGGAAAGATAAGGCACGTTTCTTTACCTTTTGCTCATCAGTCGCAAGGGTGTTCTCTGTTTCTGTTCGGTTTTGGTTCCTATCCAAAACACGGTAAAGAGGATCGCTTAAAAATGAATGGTTTCCTGCTGAATGAATTTCCATGGACCTTATATCGCCACCTTTTGAAAAATCATACTAGCTAAACTTACGATTGATTCTTTTGTTCTATTAACGCTTTAAGTGAATCAATAGATAAGGATTCGACAGCTTGCTTATTTTCTTTTTCGACCACTTCAATGATTTCTTTTCGAAAAATATCGACCGATTTTGGTGCTTGGATGCCAATCTTGACCTGATCACCACTTACTTCTAAAACAGTCAGTTCAATATGATCGCCAATGCAAATAGATTCATTGATTTTTCGTGAGAGAACAAGCATTTATTCGCCTCCCTTACCTGCGAGTAACGCTTTTGATGGATACAACTGCGCTTCATAGATCAGCTGCTTACCTAAATGGCTAACCGTATTCATGACAAGTGGTGCATTAAGGTTCGCCGTTGACGTAGAAAAGGGGTCTTTAACCGTAATCAGCACAAATACAGCGACATCGGTTTCCTTTTCAATCTTTAACTGGTCAATTGTATTTTGATCGAGCTCAATCCGATAATCCTGCCAGATTGAAAATGGATTTAAACAGACAAAAGCAACGTGTTTTCCTTTGGTTGATTGTAAGAGAAAGAAGTCACTTTGTGGAAACGGAATTAATACAAATTCATTTTCTAAAGGAAAACCGGGGAGCCCATTTGGAAAATGGAGCACGTCCGCTTGTTCGATTTCAATTGTGCCTAAATAATTTGTCTCAACTTGCATGGAAACCACCTATCTTAAGAAATCTAATAATGAAGGTTGCAAGACTCGTGCACTTGCTGCTAGTGCAGCAGAATGAACGGTTTCTGCGACTAATAATTTCATAACCGTCTCTTCGAAATCAACGTCTTCGTTTTCAGATTTAACTTTCTCTAGTAAGAATGCTTGCGTATTTAGCCGATCTTCAATTAAATCAACCCGGTTCATTCGTGCTCCAAGTTGCCCATTTATATCTGCCGCTGTTCTTAAGTGACCGTCTACCTTACCAACAAAAGAACTTAACTCTTCTGCTTCAATATTTGGATCAGCAAGCGCTTGTTGAAATTGATACAATTCATTAAACATATCGGTTGTAAACAAACGATGAGCATCAGCTCCAACCGTGATCTTTACGCCTTGCTGAAGTTCTAATTCAAATGCTGCAGAAGCAAATTGATGATTCATCATTCGCATTTCTTCCGGTTGAATAGGATCTTCACCAGAAAACCATTGCCCGTCTTGCAATTGAACTTGCGCACCTTCTTCATTTTCAAACGTACCATTTTCTTGATAGGTATATGTTGAGCCATTAAAATAAATCATTGTATTGTCATTAAATTGATCGCTTGTAACCGTGGATGGGTTAAGTTTTTCTATTGGCGCACGATCCCGTTGTTCACCATTAAAAATATAGTTTCCTGCAATATTTGTATTTGCTACTGTGAGCAGATGGTCTGTCAATTGCTCAACTTCTTGAGCAATGCTTTTTCGTTCGTCTTCACCATATGTATCCGTTGATGCTTTTATCGCCAATTCACGAATTCTCGTTAAAATACTATTTGTTTCTCTTAGGGATGTATCACTTTGATCCAATCGATTGTGTGCTTCACTCATATTACGCTTATACTGTTGAATTTGGTCAGCCGATTCGCGAAATTGCATTGATTTAGCAGCTGTAACAGGATCTTGTGAAAACCGTGTGATTTTTTTCTGTGTACTTAATTGTTCCTGTAAAGTAGAAAGTCTTTGATAGCTTGCTTGTGAATAGTGCAACGTATTTGCCGTTAACATTGACTGTGTAACTCTCATTTCATCATTTCCTTCCCTTTAACGTCCGACTACACCCATTCCATTAATAACGGTGTTAAGCATTTCGTCCATTGCCGTCATTACCCGAGCAGCCGCATTATAGGAATGCTGGAACTGAACCAACATTGTCAGTTCTTCATCTAACGAAACGCCGCTTATCGACATGCGGTTTCCATCAATGTTGCGTAATCGAGCCTGAGCTGCCTCGGCCTTCCTCTGTACGCTTTGTGTCTCCACGCCTAATTCACTCATAAACTGCTGGTATTGTTTCGTCACAGAATCATTTTCTTGACTAAGATTTGCGATACGCTGTGCCGTCTCTTTATTCACATTTAAAAGATTGGGATTTTCAATAAAATCAGTTGAGACACGCTGGCTTGCTTCATCAAAAAAATTAGGCAAGATGCCATTCACATCTTCAATAAGCTGACCTCTAAGATCTTGCATCGTTTCAATTGCTTTTCCAACGTTAGCTATAGAAGCATCAATACCAAGAAATTTCCCGCTAATCACGTCACTATACGGTTCACCATTGACTATCAACGCAGGTTCACCGTTTTGATTTTCTACAGAAAAGGTAAAAGGAGAAAATGAATCTGCAGATGCTTGTCCATCTACTAACACAACGTCACTGTTTAATAGCTTAATATCATAACTACCTTCGTGCCCTTTTTGCGAACTTGATCGGCTTACTTCAATCGGGATCAAAGTTGCCAACTCGTCGATTAACAGATCTTGCTGATCATAAAGTTCGTTTGCAGCTTGTCCACTCTCTTCTATTTTCTTGATCGCAGCATTATTATCTGCGACTTGTGCGAGTAAATCGTTTATCTTCGTTTCGGTGATGTCTTGCTCTTGCTCGAGTAAACGGATTTCAGATTGAAACGCTTTTTCTAAAGAATCAAACGTGTCCATTACGGCTTCAGATTGTTCAATCAACACTGCCTGACTATCTTGTCCAGCAGCAATCTCTCTCCAGCCGTTAAAAAAACCATTGAGTTGACTCGAAAGTCCTCCTAAATCCCCTTCATTATGAGGCGCCTCATTAAATAAATCTTCAAGTCTACTGAACGTTCTGCTTTGAACGCCTGTATATCCTGAAACATGGGCTTCTAATCGAAACTGTTGATCTAAAAATTGATCGCGCACTCGTTGAATTCGATCAATTCCAACGCCAGTACCTACACGCCCTTCCATAATCGGTTGCCCAAATGGTCCCGATCCAGGATACCCTGGTGTAGCATGCATGTTCACTCTTTGCCGCGAATATCCTGGTGTACCAGCATTCGCTATATTGTTCCCCACCGTCTGTAACGCTGTTTGATTTGCCGCAACCGCTCTTCTCATCGTTTCCATTCCTAAAAAAGTCGACAAGTAGACACCCCCTTACGCTCTTGAATCAAAGATTGATAAGGTTTCAGCCTTTGATTTTGCTTCCTTTGTATAAACCGATCGATCATTCTGGAACAATTGCAGTGAACCCCTTACAAATGCAAGCGAGTCATTCAATAGCAACGTATTTCGTTCGTTTTGCTTTTTTAAATCCAGCAACACTGTAACCAATCGTTCTTTTTGCGGCTTAAGCGTGTAATCAGTCAAATCAACTTCTGACCGCATTTTTTCTTCTAATGCATTTGCTTTTGTTACAAGAGTCGATTCTTTTCTAACGATCATTTGTAACGACTCAAGTTCGTTATTAATTAAAGCTTGTTCCTTTTGAATAGCCAGTTCAACTAGCGTATCTTGTACATCAATCATTTGATTAACTAGGGCTTCACTCATTTAGGGTTCTCCGCACCTTTCCATGCAGTTAAAATGGCTTGAGCCGTTTTTTCTGGCTGCATTTCATATGTTCCATTTTGAATTTTTTCTTTTAACTCTTGTAAACGAGTTTCTTTCGCTTTATTCGATTGAGCACTTAATTCCAATGCTTCTTTTGAAATTTCAACCTTATCGTTTTTAGGTTCTGCTTTATTGGTTGCCTTCATTTGATTTTTATATGGTTCACTTGCACCAATATATTGCGAAGAATGGATTTTCATAAGCGACCTCCATTAACAGTTATTTTGTAAAGTATGGTTTAACGGTTTATTACGTATACGTTCACCACTAAGCTGTTGTTGACTATGCTTTTGTTGTTCGTATTCACTTAATTCCTTTTTTAATTCACTTAAACATGTATGACAAAAGCGCTCTTCTTGCGTTAGTTCGTTACAACGTTCGCAGTAATGCTCTAAATTAGGAAATCTTGATAATTTTAATCTGCCGGAGCGAATCAGCGATTGCAAAAATTTAAATGGAATCTTTGTTTTCTCCATGAGCAGGTGTTGCGTAAATCGTTGATCCTCGTGCTGCCTCAAATAATCACTAATGACTTGTAACCACTGCTCTTCTTCCGACTGACACTCTACACAAATTGTTTGATTAACTTTAACAAAGAGTGCTCCACAATTCATACAATTTGCTAGTTCGCTCACACTAATCCCCTACCTTAAATCGCTCTAGCAACTGTTAAGGAGGAAACGGACTCAGCACCTGATTCGAGCAGGGCTTTTGCCGCCATCCGTACAGTTACTCCTGTAGTATATATATCGTCTATAATTAAATATTTTTTACCTTTAATATACGACTTTTCTTCTAGAATAGGTGAAAAAGGATTGTGTTGGTATAAATTGATTCTCTCATACCGGGTCTTTTTACTCTGTTTTCTGTTATCGTCTGTTGAAATCCTCATTAAACAGTGGTGTATTTGTCCTCTTTTTAAAAGTTCATCTGCTTGGTTAAATCCCCTCTCTTTCATTCTTAAAGGCGAAAGAGGAACCGTCGTAACAACGAATTGTTGATCGTGTTCGCTAATAATCTTCAGCAATGACTCTGTGAAAATATGCCCAATTGCTACGTCACCTCTAAATTTATATGTCGAAAGCAATGTTTTCAAAAAATCATTGTACTCATAAAGGGATTGATTGCGTTGAAGAACATCCTGTCCGAGAAGTTTCCTCCACCAAATACAATCACGACACTCATCCTCTATAAATGAACCAAAGCGCGTTGGCTTCCCACACCTGATACACCCGTCCTGGCAAAGCATTAATTGGCTTGAACACTTCATGCAAAGCGGTGACTGTTTTAAAGAAAATAGTGATTGAATCGATACTTCTTGAAAAAAAGGTGAATGACAGGATAAACAGGTACTCATTTCTTCCCCTCATTGTTCATTTGTAGAATGTGGCGCTTCGCTTTCATCATTGAATGCGTCACGCCATAGTGCCAATAAACCACATCGCCATCGGGAAAAGCTTGTTTTCTACCCACTCTCCCTGCAATTTGAACGAGACACGCTTCATCAAAAATCGGTTGTTCCGCACCTATAACAGCTACTTGTAAATTTTCCACTGTCACGCCTCTTTCTAAAATGGTTGTCGTTAAAAGCAAGTTTGTCTTTCCTTCGCGAAATGCTTGAACATGCTTATGACGTTCAGGGGCTTCTGCATAAACAAACTCATGTTTAATACGAAGACTATGGAGGATGGAAGAGCATTTCTTTAACATCTCAATTGATGGGAAAAATAGTAATAAAGGTTTATCGTCATGCTTCATGAGCCATTGATGGACAATAGGAGGAAGACTACCTTTATTGAATCGGCGCTGCCAATTGCCAATCCATTGAAAACGCGGTTGAGGAATTGGTTTCCCATGAAATCGAACGGGAATCTTTGTCACTATTATAGAAGGAGTATTTAACATTCGTTTTGACGGTGTAGCACTTAAGAAGATTGTGGTTGCATGAGGTTTTTTAGCACGAGAACTTGCATAATGTAGGGAGCGGTCATACGTATAGGGGAATGCATCCACTTCATCAATAATAAGCACATCAAAAGCGTGATGATAGCGAAGCAATTGGTGGGTGGTTGCGATAACGAGTTGAGCAAGGGGGTTCTTTTGACGACTTCCTGCATAGAGGCTGGATTGCTTAATCGATGGAAACGCATCCTTTAAGCGTGGGCTTAATTCTTTCACCACATCGGTTCGCGGTGTCGCGATTCCAATGCGCATCCCGAGTTGCAGGCTTTTTTCAATCATTGGGAATAGAATTTCCGTTTTTCCAGCACCACATACAGCCCAAACTAAATGGGTTTGATTTTGCTGTTCAACAGCTTTTATAAGCTGAATGCTTGCTTGTTCTTGGTGAAAAGAAAGTACTCCTTCCCAACGACAGCTATTTTCTTGCGGCTTGTAACGTAACTGTGTAGCGCTACAAGTAAGAAGCTGTGTACAGGAAGAAGCTTTTCCCATCTCAATACAATGTCGACAATAGGTACAAAGCGAATGGCAATGATAACAATAGTGCGCGTAAAAAAGGGTTTGTTTCTCATTTCCGCACCGTTTACATGTCCATTGACCATTTTCTTGCACTAATGTTGGTTCTGACTGAATGACTTCTTTTTCAATTGCTTGAATGAGTAATTCATTCGAAAATGGCCATTCGCTCGATAACATACATCGATCGTACAAAAACAGTCTAATCTTTTGAACGTCATCGCTTGTCAACACTCTACCTCCTCGACATGGATTAACACCAGCCGATACCTAAACTACTTGGTCCAAGATGCGTACCAATTACTGGTCCAAAATAGCTTATTTCAATATCAGCATGAGGGTAAGCTGAGAGAATTTTTTCTTTTAACATGTCTGCACCTTCAGGCCGATTCGCATGGATTACAGCGATCTCGCTTACGTTGCCTTTTTGTAAATCTGCAAAAAGCAAATCTAAAATGCGGTTTAAAGCCTTTTTTTCCGTACGGACTTTTTCAAAAGGCATAATTTGCCCATCTTCAAAATGCAAAATTGGTTTGATCTGTAATAAACTTCCAAATACAGCTTGAGCTCCACTCAATCGTCCGCCTCTTCGTAAATGATTTAAATCATGTACCATGAAGTAGGCACGTACTTGCTCTTGCTGCGTAGTTAAATACTGAATAATATCAGAGCCGCTGCTACCTTCTAGCGCTAATTTCGCAGCTGAACGTACGTAGAAACCTTGTGGAGAACAACTGATTTTGGAGTCAAAGCCATAGACGGTTAGGTTTTCTTTCATTTCACCAGCAGATAATGCCGTTTGCAAAGTACCACTTATCTTGGCAGAAAGATGTATGCAAACGACATCTGTGTACCCTTCTTGCTCAAGACGATCAAAGAGCTCAACAAATTCTCCTATTGCCGGTTGTGACGTTGTTGGCAATGCCTCTTCTTCTCCCAGCTTTTGATAAAATTCTTCAGTAGTAAGGTCAATTCCTTCTCGAAATGAGCCATCTGAAAAATTTACGCTTAATGGAACCGTATGAATTTGAAGCGCTTCAATCGTCTCTTTTTGTAAATAGGCCGTCGTGTCCGTAATTACTGCGGTCTTTATCATATTTGTTCCTCGCTTTTCTACAGTCAGTCACTCCACTTAAATTTAGCGGAAATAGATCTGATATTCAAGAAATAACCGAAGAATTTCCCGAGAAATAATATCGTTTCTTAGCGAACAATGACGTATCCTTTTTTAATTGCTTCAACAACCGCTTGTGTTCGGTCATTTACATTCATCTTCTGCAAAATATTACTTACATGGTTTTTTACCGTTTTTTCACTTATATACAAGGATTCGCCAATAGCACGGTTATTTTGACCGTCTGTCATGAGTTGAAGCACTTCACATTCACGTCTTGTCAAAATGTGCAATGGCTTACGATATTCGACTTCCCTATAGCCTACTGAATCTTGGTGCTTCTCATCCTGTTTGGCCAAACGACGGTATTCTTTAATTAAATTTGACGTTACTTTCGGGTGAATGTAAGCACCACCTGTCGCCACAACTTTGACAGCTTCTACAAGTGACTCTGCATCCATTTCTTTTAACAGATAGCCGGATGCACCGGTGCGCAATACGTGCGACACGTAAGACTCATCGTCATGAATCGATAAGATCAGTACCTTTACTTTCGGAAACACTTTCACAAGCTCTTTCGTTGCTTCCACACCGTTAAGTTTGGGCATATTAATATCCATTAAAATCACATCTGGTCGATGGTTACGAACAAGATCAATGACCTGTGATCCATCTTCTCCATCCGCTACAACATTAAAATTTTGTTCCATTGATAAGATTCGTTTTACTCCTTCTCTAAACAATGGGTGATCATCTATAATCACGATTCTTATTTCATCCGTTTCTTGTACTATCATTGGATTCACCTCTCGTAAACTACTACGTTATTAGACTGTTGTTACAGGTAGTTGAATTAAAATATTTGTTCCCTGTTCTATTTCCGATTGAATCGTAATGGCGCCATTTAACATATTCACTCTTTCTTTCATGCCAATAATGCCAAACGAAGAGTCTTTTTTAGTCGAAGGGTTAAACCCAACGCCATCATCTTTTATGACCACCATTACGTTGTTTCGTTTCATTTCAATTTTCACTAGTACCTCAGTTGGGTTTGCATGTTTAATCGCGTTTTGAACGGCTTCTTGAATAAGTCGAAAAACAGCTATCTCAAAGTGTTGTTCAAGTCGAGTTTCAATGCCTAAATGTTTAAAATGAACCGTTAATCCATGTCGCTCTTCAATATTCTCTAAATATTTTCTAAGCGTCGGGATTAAGCCTAAATCCTCAAGCGCCATCGGACGTAAGTCATAAATAATTCTTCTTACTTCAGCTAATGAAGATCGGACCATTTTTCGTAAACCGCGAATTTCTTTTAATGCTTCATGAATGCCCTTTTCTTGGTAGATTCGTTCGATTAATTCTGAATGTAGCATAACGTTCGCCATCATTTGCGCCGGTCCGTCATGAATTTCACGGGATAATCGACCTCTTTCTTCCTCCTGAGCTTCTATAATCTTCAACCCAAATGATTGCTTTTCCTTTGCATCTTCAATAATTTCTCCAACTTTTTTTAAATCGCTCGACAGAAAATCAAACACAACCGACATCTGGACAGATAGCTGTTCCGCACGACTTATCGTATCTTGTAAATTCTTTAAGCGACGTTCAATGTCATCTCTTCTTGTTCGCAATAGCTTTTCTTCTTGTTGCAGAACGGCCATTTCGACTTGAAATTCACTAGCTTGCTCATACGCTACCCTCACTTCTTCGTTCGTGTAGCTTTGAAATTCTTTGCTTACTTTTGCTAAGCGATTTCTTGCATGCCTTGCATGTAAAGAGGACTTGTCCACTTTGTCAATGACTTCGACAACTTTCTGCTTTGTCTGCTCAAGCTCTTTGCTTAAATAGGCATGTTCATTTCTAGATCGTTCGCCAATCTCAAAAATCTTTTCTCTACTTGTTGAAACTGTATCTATAGTCTGAGAAATAATCTGATTCAGAACTTTTACTTCTTCCATTTCAAATCCCCACTTTTTTATTAAAACAATGGTGTAGGTTAGCTCAAGCCTTCCGCTTTTAAATTAAGCCACTTTCCGTTATTCTTATCTTACACTATCCGATGGAGAAAGAAAGACGAATATCGTAAAAGAACGGGATCTTTTTCTCTGTAGTAGAGAATATCGCCTATACTATCAGACCAGTATTACATCACGGTTTCGCCAATATGTAAAAATATAAAAATTATAATGGAGGGAACCCATTGCTAGAGAACTATAAAACGGTTAAAGAGCGTGGCAATCACGAAATCGTCATTCAAAAATCGCGATTTATTGCTCATTTTAAACGGACAAAAACAGAACAAGAAGCGCTTGACTTTATTCAAGAAATCAAAAAAGAGCACTGGAATGCCACGCATAATTGCTCTGCTTATCTAATTGGTGAACAAGATCTTATCCAAAAAGCAAACGATGACGGAGAGCCTAGTGGAACAGCCGGTGTACCTATGCTAGAAGTCTTAAAGAAAAGAAGACTTAAAGACATAGCTGTCGTCGTGACTCGTTACTTTGGCGGGATTAAATTAGGAGCAGGTGGACTCATTCGTGCATACGGTAGTTCCGTAAGTGAAGGCTTAAATCACGTTGGCGTTGTGAATCGCACCCTTTGCTATACAATGGAAACAACCATTGATTATACATGGCTCGGAAAAATTGAAAATGAAATTCGACAGTCTCTTTACCAATTAAAAGAGATCACATACGCAGACCTTGTTACCATCCATGTATATGTTGAAGCAAACAATGTTGACGCCTATCTCGAATGGATGACGGAATTAACAAACGGGCAAAGCGAAACGAAACAAGGAAAAAGCGTCTATTTAGAAACAGACGCTGATACGTGAGAAACGAGTGCTTGGATCGATGCCTCTATCGCTTTCAGAAGCTGATCATTGGATAGGGGCATACCTTGTTTGATTTCATTCGTAAACGGAATATGGATAAAACCAGCAGGGACTGTTTCATTCTTTCGATTCATCTCGTGAAGCGTTCCGTACATCAACGCATTACACACATAGGTACCAGCTGTATTCGATACATACACACTCGCATCATACGGAAGAATCGCCGCTTCCATTTCTCGTAAAGGCAACGTTGAAAAATACGCAGCCGCTCCTTCTTCTTTTATAAAGCAATCTCTCCTTTGAACCCCATCATTATCTCCCGGACCATCCATAATATTAATCGCAACTCGTTCAAGAGAGATCGCTGTCCGATTCCCTGCCAACCCTAGCATGACAACAGCCGCAGGATCCGTTTCCTCAACGATGCGTGCCAATGTTTCACTGGCTCGGTTAAATGAAACAGGCAGAACTTCTCCCTTTATGGTCACGCCATTAATCACCTTTCCATCTAACTCCCCTACTACCCACTGACTTGGATTTGCTTCATGGTCAAGGAAAGGCTCAAATCCCGTTAAAATGATTGGTTTCATCCTAAAAACCCCTTTACTTTCCTGATTAATGTCACTATCATATCATATGACAACATAAGAATGAGGGACGTTCATTGGATACTTGGGAAATCTTTACGATTATTGGCACAATTGCATTTGCCTTATCTGGCGCAATTGTCGCGTTTGAAGAAAAATATGATTTATTCGGCGTCTATACACTCGCCTTTATCACTGCCTTTGGTGGTGGGATGATTCGAAACATCGTCGTCGGCATACCCGTTTCAGCTTTTTGGAGTCAGACGTCTTTATTTATTATTACGTTTTTGCTTATTACCACACTATTCTTCCTACCCGCTTTTTTATTTAAACTTTGGGATCGCTGGGGCGTCTTCTTTGACGCAGTCGGCCTATCCGCTTTTGCGATACAAGGCGCCCTTTTCGCCAAAACCGCAAACGAATCCATTTTTGCGATGATGCTCGCTGCCGTGCTAACAGGAGTAGGAGGCGGTATCCTCCGTGATGTCCTGGCTGGAAGAAAGCCAATGGTGCTTCACAGTGACATTTACGCAGGCTGGGCCCTAATGGGCGGTATTATTATCGGACTCGGCTTCGACCATCCGATTATGCAATATGTATTATTCGTAATGATTATTGTTATGCGTATGCTTACGGTTCATTATAAATGGCGCTTGCCTCAGGTGGATAAGCGGATAGGGTAAAAAAGAATGGGAAGCATATGCTCCCCATTCTTTTTCTTATTCATCTACAGCTGCATTTTCATCATTTAATTGAACGGTGTGCCAGCCATAATCATTATTTCCAACTTCATATGAGATTCCACTCACACGATTATTAACCGGAAACGTATCAATTTGGTAAAGCGTCGGTGCTAAAGGCAGTGCTTCATTAATGTGAGCTTGAAAATCATTATATACATTTTGACGATACGATTGATCAAAAGCTTCTTCTGATAAGCCATCAGCTAATAGTTCCTCAAGAGTATCATCAGTATATCTTGGATAGTTAAAGAGTGACTGCGGTCCAAAAATCCCTGACGGGTCAACATCAGAACCAACATTCCAGCCTGCCGAATACATATCGATCGCTGGATCATCCTCTTCAATTCGATCGTAGAATGCATTTGGTTCAGTAAGAGACCCTTCGAGCAACTCAATGTTTAAACCTATGTCCCTCCACGCTTGCATTTCGTAGTTCGATACTGCTTCTGCTGTTGCATCACCTTGACGTGCTGCATACGTAATAACGAGTTCCTCACCATCTGGGTCTTCGACAAAGCCATCTCCATCTAAATCTTCATAGCCTGCTTCTGCCAATAATTCTTTCGCTCTTTCCGGATCATATTCAAATCCAGGATTATTATCATCATGATAAAGAGCATGGTAAGGTGGAATAACTGTTGTAGCTGGGAAACGCAATCCATTGTACATGCGATTTCCTAACTCTTCATAATTAACTGCCAAACGAACCGCTTCTCTTAACGACTCATCCGCCATTTTTGAATCTGGATCATAAACCACTTCACTAGCGTCAGCGTCCCACGTCCCTAGTTTAAAGCCTGTATATTGATATCCTCTCGAAACTCTTCCTAACCAATTAACATTACTCATATCTGCATTATCTGCAAACTGCGTTGCTGGGAAGGTTGTGACCATATCAATTTGTCCAGAACTTAATGACTCTGCAACCACATCCGGGTTTACGACAGTAAGAATAACCTCATCAACAAGTGGTTCCCCTTGCCAATAATCCTCATTTTTTGATAATGTGACAGACTCACCAGGAACAATACTTTCAACGACAAACGGTCCGTATCCTAATGGCTCTCGACGTACTTGATCAGAAGCAGGGATATCTGCTACTTCAACACCTTCAAAGTAATGCTTTGGCATCGCGTAATAATGAATCCCACCACTCATTAATGAAGGCGTTGCTTCTTTAAACGTTAATTCAACTGTTTTTTCATCAATAATGTTTAGACCAGAAATCTCATCTGCTTCCTCGTTATGGTATTCTTCCATCCCCACTATATTTCTATAGGAAGCATCATAGCGTACACCATCGTAATCTTTATGGCCAATAACCTCATGAGCAAATACAAAATCTTCTGCTTTTACAGGCTCTCCATCATGCCAATTAACATTATCTTTAATTGTAATTGTATAAGTTAAATTATCATCCGATACATCAATTGTTGCTGCTCCTTCATCGGTAATGTTAAAGGCTTCATCCATCCTAAACAAAGATTCACTAAACCATTCTAAGATATCAGCATCTGTTGAAATAGAATAGTGTTGCCAATCTAGCGTCCCTTCGAATGGGGATGGCGTTACGATACCTACATTTAATGTACCGCCCTCAATTGGATCTCCGTCAGCAGTTTTTGTTGGCTCAAAATCATCTAAAGAATATACGCCATCTTCATTTTCAATTGTCTCTTCTGAACCACCCTCTTCTCCAGTACCGCTCGATTCGGACGATCCACCATCTCCATTATCACTACATGCAGCAAGTGCTAACACAGCAACTAGTGTAGGTGCTAAATAAAATTTAGGTTGTAAAAACTTTTTCATAATTGCTCCTCCTTTTAACCTCTTCTTTGTTTTGCGTCAGTCGCACGTTTTAATGCTTGACCAACATTATTTATACACAGCATCAAAATCAAAACTAAAATTGATGCGGGTAACCATACCCATGGGCGCAGCTCGAAAATCTGAGGATTTGTTGCATGACTCATTAATGTACCTAAACTAGGAGTTGACTCTGGAAAGCCAAAGCCTAAAAATGAAAGCCCTGTTTCTATCCCAATATTTGCTGCCAAACTTAACGTAAGATTTACGATAATAATTGAATTAAGATTTGGTAACAAATGACTAAATATTATTTTATAGTGCGGTGTCCCTAAAGTTCTTGCTGCTTGTATATACTCTAGTTCACTTTGTTGTAATGCTTTTGATCGAATTAACCTAGCCATTGATATCCAAATAAATGCAGACATAATTAGTGTAAATTGCAGTAGAGAATAATTAGGAACTACCGCTACAAAAGCAATAATAATCATCGTTGTAGGTAGCACTAAAAAGAAATCTACTATTCTCATAATGACATTGTCTGTATGACCACCAAAATATCCTGCTAACAATCCCATTGCTAAACCTACTAAACCGGACAAAGCTGTTACAGCGATCCCGATAAGTAAAGAATTACGGGTACCAATAATTAACTGACCAAATACATCACGGCCACCATGATCGGTCCCTAACCAAAACTCTGATGATGGAGGTTCAAATATTGCTAATAAATCAACAGTAACAATTTGATCTTGATCTAAAATAATCGAAACACCAAATACAAATGCAGCTATTAAAAAGAGAAGAATCGCCGAGAATAACGCTACCTTATCTTTTAAGATTTCAACAAGTATAACTTTAGCTCCAGACGGTGTTTTGATGGCAGAATCATTATTTGGATCTATTTGCATGTTTTTTTGAGTTTCCATTTAATTTCCCACCCTCTTACTTAATACGAATTCTTGGATCTACCATACTTAATATAATGTCTGAGAGCATTGTGCCAATTACAGCTAAACATCCTGAAAGCAATAACAGAGCGGTTACCACACTATAGTCTCTATTATTTATTGAAGATATCAGTAAATCCCCAATGCCAGGAAAGCTAAATACTCTCTCAATGAAGACAGAGCCACCAAGTATACCTGTTATTTCATATCCAAAAAAAGCCGCAATAGGAAGCAGGGAATTCCTAAAAATATGCTTATTATAGATTCTATTTTCACTTGCACCTTTTGCTTTAGCTGTTAGAATAAACTCTTTGTGCTTAATATCTATAATCTCACTTCTCAAATATTGAACTGTACCGACTGTAGTAATAAGCGCTAAAGATAGCGCAGGCAAGGTCATATGATAGATTTTACTTATATAATATTCTAATGTGCCAGCAGAAAGACCCGGTGATACACTACCACTAACCGGGAACCAGTCCAATCGAAAACCGAAAATGAATAATGCTATTAATCCGAAAATAAAACTTGGAACCGCAAATCCAACATATGTATATCCTGCAATTGCACGGTCAGCCCACGTATCATTAAAACGTCCACTAACAATCCCTAAAGGAATTGCAATTAAATATGAGAATATTAGGGTTAACAACCCAAGACCTGCTGTATTTAATAATCGATCACCAATCAACTCCGTAACAGGCATCTTATATCTAAATGACTGTCCAAAATCACCTGTAACAGCACTGGATATCCAGCGTCCATATTGCTCATACCACGGATCGTTAAGACCATGAATCTCTCTCATCTCTTCTAGTCTCTCTGCTGTAATGCTTGGATCGATCATTCCTGTAAAAGGATCACCAGGCATTTGGCTTGCTAATATAAAAACTAATAAACTCAAGAAAAAAAGTTGCGGAATTGCAATTATTATTCTCCTAATGATAAATTTCCACATAATTAACCTCTTTCCGGTATTGCAACTTTATGTGTATTAGATATTTTTTTTAAGGGGTGTGCAAGCCCTTCACTATCAAAATAATTTTTAGTGTTTGATTCGTAATCCTCATTTATTAATCTTCTTGTATTCTGAACTTCCCCCCGCTTGGTAGGATCTATGTCTGGTATTGAAGCAATCAATCGTTTTGTATAGATATGTTGGGGATTATTAAATATATCGTCTGGCGTACCTTCTTCTACAAATCTACCTTTATACATAATCCCGATATGGTCACAGATATGACGGATAATTCCTAAATCATGACTAATAAAGAAATAAGTCAAGTTTAAATCTTTCTGAATGTCTTGCATAAAATTTAAAACTTGCGCTTGAACGGAGACGTCTAATGCAGAGACTGGTTCATCAGCAATAATTAATTTTGGCTTTAATGCTATTGCTCGAGCAATTCCAATTCGTTGCCTTTGACCTCCTGAGAATTCATGGGGATATTTAAAAATACTGTCAGGACTAATGCCTACCCTTTCTAGTAACTCCTGAACAGCTTTTCGCTCCTCCACCTTAGACAATTTCTCGAAATTTCTAAACGGTTCTGCAATGATGTCCAAAATCCGTTTCTTTGGATTCAATGAAGAATAAGGATCTTGAAAAACCATTTGAACATCTCGCCTAAAATCTTTCATATTGCGCTTAGTTACCTCTTTATTGTCGATAAATATTTGACCAGATGTAATATCGTTCAAACCAATTATTCCTCGTCCAGTTGTGGTTTTTCCAGAACCGGATTCACCAACCAATCCATAGGTCTTTCCTTCTTCAAGATTAATATTTAAACCATCTACAGCTTTGACATGACCGATTGTTCTCTTTAAGATACCTGCCTTGATAGGAAAGTGTATCTTTAAATCTTTAATTTCCAGAAACCCCATTTGTTGCTTCCCCTTTCGGTGCGAATTCAAATGTTTTATAACAACTGCAACGAACGTAATGATTAGGCGAGATTTCGTGTAGCTGAGGATCTTCTTCATGAGCTGATTCACTTAACCATGGAATACGACTTGCAAACCTGCAACCTGTTCTTGGCAAATTTGCTAAAGAAGGAACAACTCCTTGAATAACATGTAACTTTGTTTTGGCAATATTGTTTGTTGGGTTTGATTGCAACAAAGATCGAGTATACGGGTGTTTAGGATTTTTAAATAATTCTTCCACTGGCGCTAACTCAACGATTTGGCCAGCGTACATAACCGCTATTTTGTCAGCCATCTCTGCTACTACCCCTAAATCATGTGTAATTAAGATGACACCACTATTTAGTTCATTCTTAAGTTTACTTATTAACCCTAAAATTTGGGCTTGAATTGTTACATCTAATGCTGTAGTTGGTTCATCGGCTATTAAAAATGCTGGATTACATGAGATAGCAATTCCAATAACAACTCTTTGTCTCATGCCTCCAGATAATTCGTGAGGATATTGGTTATAGACAACATCTGGCCTTGCAATTCCGACTTGCTGTAAGAGCTCTAGTACTCTAGATTTACGCTCAGCCTTAGACAATTTCGTATGTAAAATTAAAGACTCCTCAATCTGCTTACCAATGATCATTAACGGATTTAGAGCAGACATAGGGTCTTGGAAGATCATTCCTAACTCTCCACCTCGCAATTTTTGTAACCTTGTTTCGGAGACTTTAAGAATATCTTCACCTTTATACTTAATCTCACCCTCAATTTTAGAGTTGTTTTTTGGATGTAGACCTAAAATAGAAAAACCGAGTGCACTCTTACCTGATCCTGACTCACCGACGATTCCAAGGACTTCATTTTTATTTACATCAAGAGATACGTTGTCTACCGCTGCGTAATAGTCATCTTTTATACGGAATGATGTTTTTAATCCCTTAATTTCTAATAATCTGTTATTTTCCATTATGCCCACCCTACTCGGTCATTTGTTGTTTCGTTTAGATAATTGATTTCCCGTCTTTACTCGTTAACAAGTAATCTATCGAGTCTTTGTATCCTTTTAATTGAATACTTACGTCCATCGTTAAGATAGCAGGTGATTTTGTTAATGTTCCGTTAATAAAATCAATGAGATGCTCGTTGCTATTAAAATATGCTTGTACAATGAAATGATGATAGCCGGAAACAGAATCCACACATAAAATTTCTGGAAACGATGCGAGCCATTTCCCAACCTCGTCTTGTTTGCCTACTGCAACACTTACACCGATAATTGCCTTTACCGATAAGCCTAGTTTGCTTGGATCAATTTTAATAATAAAATCAAACACACCGTTATGTACCATTCTTTTTGATCGTTGCCTTACCGTACCTTCACTAACGTTGAGTTGCCTAGCGATTTGACTGTAAGTGAATTTTCCGTCTTTTTGGTATAAATCCAATATTTTAAAATCTAATGCGTCAAGTTTCTCCATTTGGTATCACTCTCTTATTTCCCAACATGAATGTAAACTTCATTCTACGAATTCATTATTGAAAGTTCTGATTTATTCATTTTTTCGTAAAAGTTATTGTTAGTATATAAGACTGATTCAGGTAAAGCAATAAAAATTTTAGATAAATGTGACTTTCATTTAAAGTTTTACTTAATTTTCGATATTTTCGTCCAATCAGTATACCATATTCTAGAATAATGTATATTCTTATTTTTCCGCTTTTTTCTTTAATACTACTAGCTATTGGTTTCCCCATTTATTATACTGACAAATTCTGCAACATCCTTGGTAGAACTTGTTAGAAAATCTGACGGTTTTTTTCTTTAATTGAGTAACATTTTTGCGTAACGTTTATGATATAATTTTAATTTGGGATAAGAGAAATTCATTTTATATAAACGAACTGAAAAGAGGGATTGGCGTAATGGAGGAAACACGTAAACGTCGCCGAAAACAAAAGAAAAAGAGACTTGTACTAAAAACTGCTCTGTTTACAGCCCTTGTTGGCTTACTCGCAGTTGGTACAGGGGCTTGGTATATTGTTAATCAATTGAATGATACCGCAGCAAGTGCTTATCAAGGATTAAATCGTGGTGATAAATCAGAGTTGCGCGTTCAACCTGTTGATGTTGGGAAAGATAACTTTTCTATGCTCATTCTAGGAAGTGATTTCCGAGATGGCGACAGTGGTGGTGAACGAACGGATACTATGATTGTTGCAACATTTAACAAAGGAGATCGTTCAATTAAATTAACAAGTATACCTCGCGATACGTATACAGAAATTATTGGGTACACTGAGGGACCTTTTTACGATAAGATCAATCATGCTCATGCTTTTGGTGGCATTGACATGGCCATTGATACGGTCGAGAATTTACTAGATATTCCAATCGATCACTACGGCTTAGCTCGTTTTGACGGCCTCGTTGACATCATTGATGCACTTGATGGCATTGAAGTGGATGTCACTTACGAGTTTAACTTTAATGAAAAAAGCCGAGATGTTGATTTTGATTTCACAAAAGGTCCTACTCATATGGATGGAGAAATGGCTTTAGCTTATGCGAGAGAACGAAAATCTGCTGAAGGTGGTGGCGATAAAGGTCGAGGAATTCGCCAGCAACAAGTAATTGAATCGATCATCGACCGTACAGCTTCACTTTCTAGCATCACACGTTTTAATGATTTCTTTGATGCGATTGGCAACAATCTACAGATGGACTTAACGTTCGGTAATATCGTCTCGTTACACGGCTATGCTTCATCAATTGATTCTATCGAAACATTGCAGCTTCAAACTGATGGTCATATGCGCCAAGATATTTATGGAAATAATATTTGGTATGAGGACGCAGTAGAAGAAGAGTTACTAGAATTACAGCATACATTAAGAGAACATTTAGAACTCCCGGTAGAAAATGATTCAACATTAGAGACACCAACAAGCGATTCGTTAGACTAGACCTTCGTCTAGTCTTTTTTTTGTCGAAATTTCAAAAACAGGACTTCGTAACTAGGTTTTATTCTTTATAATAAGAGGTATAGTTTCAGGATATCTCTGTATTCGACGAGATATTGCAAAAAATACTTCGACTCTATTAATATATGAAACTTTTTATTCGATAATATAGTTGAGGTACAAATTTTTGGAGGTGTTTATCATAAAGAAGAAGATTTTAATCACAAGTGGCTCAGCCTCCGCACTAACGCTCATCGCAACGGCTCTGCCTCTTCAAACAACGTTGGCCAACTCTTACAACGTTGTCGAGAATCACTACCCTATTTCATTCAGTGACGCAGTCGATCGGCAAATGAGCCTTTCTGCTCCCCCCCAAACGGACAAAAATGGGCGTTGGCAAAATGCATCTCGAAATGATGTTGCGTACTACATGAATCCAAGCAATTTCAGTCAAGGAACATCCTCTTATCTACAATTCCTTGATTTGACCTCTAGTGCTGGTTTAAGTGCACAAGCAATCAATTCACAACTTTTGTCCAATAAAGGTATCTTGTCTGGCCATGGGCAAACTTTTATAAATGCGAGTAAGTTGCATGGCGTGAATGAAATTTACCTAATCTCCCATGCCCTTTTGGAAACAGGAAATGGCGGCTCTCAATTAGCGCGAGGCGTCCAGTATAACGGAAGAACCGTTTACAATATGTACGGAATCGGTGCCTTTGATGGCAATGCTGTTCAAGCTGGCGCTCGTTATGCTTATAACCAAGGTTGGTTTACGCCTGAAGATGCCATTATTGGTGGTTCTCGCTTTGTATCTAATAATTATTTCGGTCGCGGTCAAACCACATTATACAAAATGCGTTGGAACCCCTCTACTCCAGGGACGCACCAGTACGCTACCGATGTAGGCTGGGCGGTTAAACAAACCCATCAAATGGCGAATCTATATGGGATGGTTGACAATTATAATTTACAGTTTTCATTACCTGTCTATAATAACCAACCCGGTGGCAACCAACCAAGCGACAATGAATTAGAACCATTACCACCAAATACATACGGAACGACAACCGCTCGTTTAAATGTACGAACAGGTCCTGGAACAAGTCATTCCATTGTTACAACGTTAAATAAAGACCAAAAAATTGATCTTATCGCAAAGTCTGGTCAATGGTACAAAATTAAAGCTGGCAATGTGGAAGGCTATGTATCCGAACAATTTTTATCAATCGGAAAAGACAGCGAAGACCAAATTGACGAAATTGATGAAGACGTTATCGCAGAAGGAAAAACAACTGCTCGCTTGAATCTTCGTAGCCAGCCAAATACATCTAGTTCGATTCGAACAACCTTGTCAAAAGGACAAACCGTACAAATTGTTAAACAAGAAGGAAACTGGTACTTTGTGCGTGTTGGCTTTCAAACAGGGTGGGTTTCTTCCGAGTTCGTTTCAACTTCAAATGAAAACGTTGGGGACAGCAACCCTTCTCTTGGGTCCGCTACAACGACAGCTCGCTTAAATCTTCGCTCTGGTGCGGGCACGTCTCATCGTGTTTTAACGACGCTACCTGTTGGGCAGAAACTCGAGCTTCTCCAGAAACAAGGCAACTGGTATCAAGTCAAGGCTGGCAATCAAACGGGTTGGGTTTCTTCTGAGTTTGTTTCAACTTCAGGTGAAAACGTTGGGGACGGCAACCCTTCTCTTGGGTCCGCTACTACGACAGCTCGCTTAAACCTTCGTTCTGGCGCAGGCACGTCTCATCGTGTGCTAACGACGCTACCTGTTGGACAGAAGCTTGAGCTTCTTCAGAAACAAGGCAACTGGTATCAAGTGAAGGCTGGCAATCAAACGGGCTGGGTTTCTTCTGAGTTCGTTTCGACTTCAAACGAAAACGTTGGGGACAGCAACCCTTCTCTTGGTTCTGCAACGACGACGGCTCGCTTAAATCTTCGCTCTGGCGCAGGCACGTCTCATCGTGTTTTAACAACGTTACCTGTTGGACAGAAACTTGAGCTTCTTCAGAAACAAGGCAACTGGTATCAAGTCAAAGCTGGCAACCAAACAGGCTGGGTTTCTTCTGAATTCGTTTCAACTTCAGGTGAAAACGTCGATAACAGCAACCCTTCTCTTGGGTCCGCTACAACGACAGCTCGCTTAAATCTTCGTTCTGGTGCGGGCACATCGCATCGTGTTTTAACAACGCTACCTGTTGGGCAGAAACTCGAGCTTCTTCAGAAACAAGGCAACTGGTATCAAGTGAAAGCTGGCAATCAAACGGGTTGGGTTTCTTCTGAATTCGTTCAAACGAGTGGCGGAAACAATGTCGATAACAGCAACCCTTCTCTTGGTTCTGCAACGACGACGGCTCGCTTAAATCTTCGCTCTGGTGCGGGCACATCGCATCGTGTTTTAACGACGCTACCTGTTGGGCAGAAACTTGAGCTTCTTCAGAAACAAGGCAACTGGTACCAAGTCAAAGCTGGCAACCAAACAGGCTGGGTCTCTTCTGAATTTGTTCAAACGAGCAGCGGAAACAACGTCGATAACAGCAACCCTTCTCTTGGTTCTGCAACAACGACAGCTCGCTTAAACCTTCGCTCTGGTGCGGGCACATCTCATCGTGTTTTAACAACGTTACCTGTTGGACAGAAACTTGAGCTTCTTCAGAAACAAGGCAATTGGTATCAGGTCAAAGCTGGCAACCAAACAGGCTGGGTCTCTTCTGAATTTGTTCAAACGAGCAGCGGAAACAATGTCGATAACAGCAATCCTTCTCTTGGATCAGCTACAACGACAGCTCGCTTAAATCTTCGCTCTGGCGCAGGCACGTCTCATCGTGTGCTAACGACGCTACCCGTTGGACAGAAACTTGAGCTTCTTCAGAAACAAGGCAATTGGTATCAGGTCAAAGCTGGCAACCAAACAGGCTGGGTCTCTGCTGATTTTCTCTCAATGGATAAAGTGTCTCCGTCCCAAGAGACTACTTTATCCAAAGCTGGTGAAACAACGGCTCGCGTTAACCTTCGTTCTGGCGCCGGCACGTCTCATCGTGTGCTAACGACGTTAAATAAAGGACAAGCGGTTGAAATTTTGAAGACAGAGAGTGGATGGCATCAAGTTAAAGTCGGTTCGCAAACAGGTTGGGTTTTTGCGCAATATGTTACGGAAAGAAAAGCAGCACCTAGCATACAAGCAATGTCTCGCTCACTAATGGGACCAATGTTTATTCAAGAACAACCTATCATTGACGACCAAGATATTTCTTCCGATGAAGTTGTTGGAGATGAGGGAAATACCGATTCTCCTGTTGAGGCTTCTCCTTCTGACGATCAAGAAGATTCTTCCGATGAAGTTGCTGAGGATGAAGTGAGCTCCGATTCTCCTGTTGAGTCTACTCCTTCTGACGACCAAGATTCTTCTGATGTAGTTGCTGAGGATGAAGTGAGCTCCAATTCTCCTGTTGAGGCTTCTCCTTCTGACGACCAAGATTCTTCTGATGTAGTTGCTGAGGATGAAGTGAGCTCCGATTCTCCTGTTGAGGCTTCTCCTTCTGACGATCAAGAAGATTCTTCTGATGTAGTTGCTGAGGATGAAGTTGCTGAGGATGAAGTGAGCTCCGATTCTCCTGTTGAGGCTTCTCCTTCTGACGACCTAGACTCTTCCGATGAAGTTGTTGAGGATGAGAGAAATACCGATTCTTCTGTTGCTGAAACTAACGCTTCTGAGGGAACATTGATTGAACCTGAATCTGAACGTAAAAATATTGTTAGCCAAACTACCCTATATCTAGAAGCTGATATCGAAAGTAATGCCGTGCTTCAGTTATCAGAGGGACAAGAGGTTGAAATTCTTGAAAAGAAATCTGGATTTATTAAAGTTAAAGTTAACAATCAAGAAGGTTGGATCGTTAAAAATTCAGTAAACATCTAATCAATTTTATTAGCTCTAAAAAGAAACAAGGCTTCGGGTTTGATATATCCGAAGCCTTGTTTCTTTTCAAAAAACTATAAACAAGATAATTGTTTTAATGTGACTTTACAATATACTTAGCCAATTATCTTTAAATCTTTCTACACTAAATCGATCATTTACTTTGATTGCATTCTCAGATAAAAACATGCGGTGGTTTTCATCATTCATAATATTAATGATCTTTTCTGCCATCGCTGCAAGATCATTTTTTTCTATTAAATATCCATCTATACCATCTCTAATAATATCTGACGGACCGTATTTAATATCAAATGCGACAACAGGCGTGCCTACAGACAGACTCTCTGTTAAAACTAATCCAAACCCTTCATAATCTGAGGTTAGTATCGATAATGAAGCCTTACTATATTGCTCCATAGCGTTTTTAGTATAACCCTTAAAAATAACATTGTTAGTTAATTTAAGTTCTTCAACAAGAGTTTTTAATTTTTTCTCCTCAACACCAACACCGTATATTTCATATTTAGCAGCTGGAATTTTATCTACTACAAATCTGAAAGCTCTAATAGCTTGATCAACTCTCTTCTGGGGAACCAGTCTTGCAATTGTTATTGCAAGCAATTGATCATGATTATTTTCCTTTGCTTTGTGATTATATGGTACAGAGTGAGGTATAACATTATATTTTGAGATGCTACCATACAACGAATAGACGTCATCTCTTTGCTTTTGAGTAAGGAAAACTAATTCGTCGAATTTATCTAAGTTTTCATAAAATCTCTTGTAAGATTTGGTTATATTTTTGGGGTTATCAAACGGTTTTTCTAAATGGATATTGTGCGTTATTGCAATTTTTTTTGCTTCAAAAAAATTACTGTTTAAATTAATTACTATCGGATCTAAATGCCTTTGATCAACCGTTATAGTAACATTCTTCAAGTTCAATTCCTTTAATTTATTTTCAAACCATGCTATTTGTAAATCTTTAAAAGAATTATAGCTTTTGTTATCAGTGAACGTAAAACATCTACCTAAATCTCCATCATCATTTATCCAAATACTTAATACACAAACTCCTTCCGAATTAAAAAAACGTTCCACTTTCGGATTTTCAAATGCATCGTAACTTCTAGATAATACAAGCTTATTATCAGTGTTGAATTCATCATGTCTAATTTTATTTTTAGCGTCATCAAAATAGTCTACATATTCCAAATAACCGTCTAAATGGTATCTTTTATATTTTTTATAAATACCATTTTTAAAGTATCGATAAGATTTAAATTTTGACTTTTGAGAAGCTATAATTTCGTACCCTTTTTCTTCTAGTAAAGATTCCTCCGCTATTGAATCTGAATGAGTTGACTGAGAAATCTCAGAAAAATATAAGTCTTCAAAAATATTATATACTTTAATATTATTAGAAACTTGATTAGTACTTTTAGCATCTTCAACTACTTTTTGTAGATTTCTTTGAAAACTAACCGTCAAAAAATTAATTTTCTCATATTCAGATGATAGAATATTCGCCCTAGCTAATATTGCTTTTGTTAACCCCCCACGATCCAATCGAAAAGAATCTGTTAGGAAAACAATATCATTTTTCCTTTTACTTCTGTTTATTAAATTCAAATTCTAACATCCTTTCCCATATATAGCCCGACGATAGCAACATAAATTAACCAACTACCCTTCTACTCTAAGAATAGCTCATTAATTGATTTTTTCTTAAGGTCTTTTCTACTTTTAAAACACACAATAAAGAAGCATAGATATGTATCTTAAACTCATGATGAAACTTTAAACAAATCAGCTATATTGGAATTTAGTCATATGTACGCCTTAAAGTATGTTTTATTAGTATAAAATCAGTTTACCTTATTTGGCTATACATATGACCTTTTTACACAACTTTAATTACTCTGTTTTATTTCTTTTATCTTATAAAGCAGATTCGAATTATTTAAGCCTTGACTTAACAATTTTTCCAGCTTTATTAACAATAGGAACGTTTTTATACCTTCGCCAAATAGCTATTAGTAGATCATTATTTTTTACTCTTTCGGAAAAAGTCTTACTTCTGTTAATTACTTTTGATTTTTTATTTATTTCATTAAATATCCGACTGCTATTTTGATGATCTGTATACTTAAAATAAAAATTCCTCATGTTAACATACTCTTTTTTCTCTTCAAATCCTGTTTCTATATAATAGGATAATGAATTGACTAAACTTTCCACATTATAACAAGCGTCTCCAAATAAATCCTTTTGTAAATCCATATAAGCACCTTGATGATATTCATACTTATCTAAATCAAATTGAAAGAATACCACAGGTTTCTTTTGATAGTACATTTCCCAAGCGACACTCGAATAGTCAGTTATTAATAAGCTAGCCTTCATAAGAAGTGTGTTAACTTTTTCTTCGCCGAAAGCCAGAATTCTTATATTATTATTGTCAGTTACAAAGCTCTTAACATAAGGCATAAACTTGGGATGAACATAAAAATTCAAACGAATGTTATTAGTATTTAAAAGATGAAGAAGTTTATCCGAGTTTAGCAAATTATCATAGGCTTTATAGTAATCCGATTTAACAAACTCACTTTCAGTAACTTCCTCAAGCCAGTTTCTCCATGTGGGCATTAAGAAGATTTCTTTTTGAGTTAACTTCTCTGAATGATCCTCAAGTACATCCCAACGAGATAATCCTGTGACCGCCATATGTTCTTCCTTGTACCCAAAATGTTCCTTAACTATTTCCTTTTCAAACTCAGAGGATACAACAAACAATTCGGCTGTATTAGCAGTATTGTAATTAAAGGTTGAATCGACTTTCTTTAATCCTAGTACTCCATGCTGTAAAAAAACATATTTCTTTTGGTTTAAGTGCTCTCTAATGATGCCATGAGACACCCTCCATGCATAACCATGTCCTTTTGCCTCAGATGATACAATTAACGTACTACGTAGTAGTAGTAATAAATGTTTGTAAGACATGAAATACACCACTCTATCTAAATAGGGTGTTAAATTCGCCTCATCAGCTGTACCTTTTTTAATAACATAGTATATCGGCTTATCCTTCTGATTTTCATAGCAATATTTAAAGAAATAAAAGCTATTATCTTGAGCCGTTTCACTGAATTTCTCATGGATTAGCCATATGTTTTCTTTCTTTTTAAATTGATAGAAGGTAGAGTAAACTAAATAAGCTAGGTATTCAACAAGTTTATTAGATCTTTCCTCAAAATTACCTTTTAAGCGATAAGTTAAACTCACCCCGCCATTAATTGTTACATAAGGATAGATTAAATATCCATTTTTATCTTGTATCGTATATTTAAACATTAAGTGCTTTAACTTCTTCTTAATCAAAAAACTATCATTAGCTAGCCTAATACTAACTTCTTGATTATCAATTTCAACAATTACATAAAAATCCCAATAAAACTGTTCTAATGGTAAATTTAAAAGGTCTAATTGAAAATCTGCTTTAATTTTTCTATCATATCTTTCTTCTTCATTCTCAATTCTGAAGGTTTTTTCATAATCTGAACGTAATGTTAAATCTAAACCTTTAACCTTTAAATTATCACCTTCAATACTCCAAACATCGATTGTTATATTTAATTTTTTTTCCGTCATATCAAGTTTTTTCATTGCAACTTGAATTGGAAATTTATTTTTCATAAAGGAATTTTTCGTAGTGAAATGAAAACTTATTTCATTACTTTTGGTTACATAAGGGATAACTGATTGCTTAAAATTAATCTCATGATAACCAATGAATTTGTCCTTATCACTTATACACCCTAAACTGTATAAACCAACTCTATTTCTTTCGACGTATTTCTGAGTATGATTTTCAGCGAATAAGTCCCAACGAGTGTTTTGAACAAACTCTTCATTAAAGCAGCTTATATCAATTGACAAGAAACTCCCACGCTCGTTTTTAACTATACTTGTATCAATATAAAACCGCTCTTCGGTGCCTCTTCGTTTAATATAAAACTTATAGTCAATAAAAGAATCTTCATTCTCAATGGCAAATAGCAAAGCACTGTTATCATCTTTCCATATATAGTTAAGAAATGATAAATGCCCTTTTATAACAGGTAAGTTTTCTATTCCAAATCCATAATTCATACTCAAAATTAAACTCTGATTTATATTGAAGTTGTATGTTTGTCCATACTTTGACTCTTGAACAGAGCTGTTTTGATAAAGTGGTTCGTACCTCTCAATAATGTTTTTATTAAAAAATCGAACATAAAAGTTATGAAGTCCTTTTAGTGATTTTAACTTGTGATTTGATATTAAAAAACCTTTTTTTTCTTTTGATAAATACAAAGGCTCTTGTACAATGTTGCCATTGTTATTGTAAATCACTAATTCATATTGAACATTCTCTTTGAATAATTTTAAGCTTTGAGAAGTTAAAAGAAGCAGAGTGGAAATTTCAGTATGAAAGATTCCTTCAACGAAAATTTTCGTTTCAAAAGTAGGATAAATTTGTTCTTGTATACTTATAGGGGTTGAGACTTTTAAATTCAATTTATTCTTTTTGGTGAGGTTTGGAATAACCACACGATCATCTGCTATGTGGATAGCTGGTTTCAAAAAGCTCATTTTTTTCGGTGCTGCGGGCCCTAATAAGTGTAATTGAACAAATTCATATTTATTCGTTTCTTTAGCAAGTATTTGCCAATCCCCAATTTCAAGTAAAGCCAATTGTTCTATGGAAATAAAAATACTATCTTCATTCTTTATTGCTGATAATTTAATTTCATGGGTATCGTTTTGCACAGCATAAAATTGCAATCTTTCATTATCATCAAATGAGTTATTATCGATTTCAAATTTCAACCCTAACTCATTCCACATTACATTCTTTAAATTATAGCGAGCCAAATTACAACACCTTTTCTAATACTTGATTTTAAATACCTTTTAAATATTACGAGGTAAAATTAAATGTCTATTTGGTATCTAAACTGAAGTCTTTTATATGAAATAAACCTCTAAATATTTACTGATCTTTCACTTCTGTTTTTATCTTTGTTGTTGAGATTCCAACTGTTCTTGGAAGGTATATTACCTCACAACTTCTTTCCAAGTAATCGAACTCCCCTTCCCAATCATCTCCCATGACAAAAATATCAATATTATTTTCTTCAACATCTTTTAATTTTTGTTCCCAGTTTATTTCTGGAATAACTTGATCAACATATCTAATAGCTTCCAAGATTTTTTTCCTATTCTCAAAGCTATGATATGCCTCTTTATGTTTACGACTATTAAATTCATCTGTTGAAAGGCCTACAATTAAATAATCCCCTAAAGATTTTGCTCTTTTTAATAACTCTATATGTCCCCAATGGAGTAAATCAAACGTCCCATAGGTTATTACTTTTTTCATCTCTACTCCTCCTAAAGATACGCCCTACACTTGTTTATTTCTGCACTCTCTTTCAATTATGAAAGTTTTTTGTTTGTTACATATAACCGTAAAATAGTTTTCCCAATTAACGATAACACAAAAAACATTATATAAAATTTAATAATGGAAACAGGTATGAACATTAATATGTTCAGTATAGACAAAGAAGCGATAAATAAAAAGAATCCAGGTAATCCAAGTAATACTCCTGTTATTTCGAAGACTGCTGACTTAGTTCTAATTTCATTCATAGGATCTCTTACTACTTTTTGGTTCTTCTCGGTTAGTTGATAAGCCAAGGGTACAAACAAACTCATTATAACCCCAGAGATTGCTAAGTACATTGTAATACCAGATAATCCCGTTAATTCTAATTGATCGTTAAGAATAAATATAACTAATATCATTGAGACAAAAATAGGTAACGTGGCTCCTTGAATTAATAGATCAATGAAGTACCCCTTTTTTGAAGTGTTTTCGGTAAGACGTGCTACTTCTCCATCAACACAATCCAATAGGTATCCAATATTGTAGAATAGAAAAGCCATAAGAAAGGCTACCGGTGTTGCTTGAATAAGCCATGCTCCGGATGAAACAACAAATATGGCACTAAGCCAACTTATTGCATTTGGCGTTAATTTTAGTTTTATAAAAAGGATGGTCACAAAGATTGATAACCTTCTTAACACATACCAAGACCATAAATCTTCTTTTGCGCTATACGATTGAGAACGTTCCCTAAGCGCTGTTATTCTTTTCGTATCAAACCATGTTGATGCAATTTGTTTGTGTCTCATCATCTATTCTCCTGCCTTAAAGACACGTTCCACCACTCGCCTTGTCGCCTGACCGTCGTCTAATGGACAGTATAACTGATAAAACGTTTCGTTTTTCCCATCAATTATTTCTTTAGAAGCGCGAATTATGGCTTCAATACACTCATCGCTTGTTTTCACAATTGGCCCTGGTGCATGGTCTTCTAATGAGAAGTAAAATCCTCTAATGTCGTCTCGATATTCTTCAAGATCATAAGCAAAGAATATCATTGGTCTACGTAAGATTGCAAAATCAAAAAAGACAGATGAATAATCCGTTATTAAAATGTCAGCAATAAGATATAGCTCATTGATATCTATACTATGTGTTACATCAATCACCAATCCTTCATATCCACTCAAGTTAGGTGGGGTTGTAATGAAAGAGTGTAAGCGTATTAAAATAACGTAATCGTCACCAAGTTGTTCTTGACAACGCTTTAAATCAAGTTGTAGATCAAAGTGGTATGAACCAGGTCCAGCATTGTGGTGATCTCGCCACGTTGGCGCATATAAGACTACTTTCTTCTCAAGTGGGATGTTTAGCTTCTTTTTCAAAGCTTCAATGTTTGCTTCGTTGTTTCCATTAATGAGTCGATCATTTCTAGGGTAACCTGTTTCTAATATCGTCTTTTCAAATGCAAATGCTCGTTTGAAAATTTCGGTTGAATAGGGATTGGGTGAAATTAAATAATCCCAATTTTTTGCTTCCTGATGGAAATTTTCAACATATCGATCCTTATCCGTGCCAGGCATTCGAACTTCGTCCATGTCTGCAGCCAGCTTTTTCAAAGGAGTACCGTGCCACGTTTGCATATAAGTCGTGTGACCTGGTTTTTGAATCCAGTTTGGCATACGACTATTTGTTACCCAATAACGAGACCGAGCTAGTTCAAAAAACCACCTTAAACTTAGTCTCTTAATATATGGAATGTTTCTCTCTTCAAACTCTTTAACAAAGTTTTTATTTACGCTCCATATAAGATTGTAGCTACTCTTCTCTTCTTTGAGGTATTCATAGATTGCTCTTGGGTTACAGCTGTATTGTTTTCCGGAATAGCTTTCAAACATCACTTGCTTTTGTTTTACTGGCAACTTTGCAGATGCTTGAAAAAAAAGTTTGGTTAGTCGTCTAACTACATTCAACCGCTTTAGCTTTTTTAACATTGTTAAACCCTCTCCGTTACAAACAGATTCCCCACATACCATTTGTGATGTGGGGAATTCACATTTCTTTAGTGGCTCTGTTGCTTCTTTGTGTAGTAAGAAACTTTCTTGTCCGCTTTTTTATTTTTGCTTGTATTCGTTTCGCCTTCTGATTTTGCTTTGTTAATCACAACCAAAATTGTTTGCATCAGAATCGTTAAATCCAACCAGAAGGAGTAATTTCGAATATAGTGTAAATCAAATTTAAGTTTTTTATCCGCATCTGTCGTATATTTCCCCATGACTTGTGCATAGCCAGTTATGCCTGGCTTTACTGCGTGTCGGTAGTTGAACCATTTGTTCTCACGTTGGAACTGCTTTGTGAAAAATTCCCGCTCTGGTCTTGGACCAACAAGCGACATATCGCCTTTTACAACGTTAATCAACTGTGGCAATTCATCAATTCTCGTTTTACGAATAAATTTCCCCATCTTCGTGATGCGGTCATCATTAGATTTCGCGAGGATTGGTCCGGTTTTCGACTCTGCGTCAATAACCATGGAACGAAATTTTAAGATGTTAAAGGGTTTATGATTTTTCCCTACACGTTCTTGTTTAAAGAAAATCGGTCCGCGATCTTCAAGCTTAATGGCAAGAGCGGTTACGAGCATGACTGGTAACGTTGCAACAATCATTACAACCGCAGCGGCGATGTCTACGCCACGTTTAACAAGTAGTTGTGTTAATGAGAGTGTAAACGGCTTTACTTGCATCACCATCGTATCGTCCATGGTGGTAACCGACGTATTCATTAGCAACATGTCGTTCACTTTAGGAACGACGTAGACCAGCTTTTTGTTTTTCATTGCGTGAAACATTAAGCGATCTTTTTTCTCTTCATCTAGCTCGGAGCCGATGAAAACAACGTTGAATTGATTAATTTGCGTTCTTAGTTGCGCAAGCGATTCTTTTTTGTCGTACCATCTTACGTAGCTACTTTTTGAAAGGAAGGAAGCTAAACTGTCTTCCATCTCTTCGAATTCTTTTTCCGTCCCAATAAACATGACTTTCCCTTTTCGCGACAGCTGGCTATATTTCGTGTAGGCTGACTTCCAAATAAATAAAGAAAGAAATGCAAATCCGTGTGCAGAAAGAAGGACCGACCTTGGCATCGCAAATTCTCGGAAGAAGAAAGACACAGTCATCGTTATTAATAAGATGAATGTGACGGCAATTGCAAGCTTTCGTACGATATCCCACACGTCATATTGTACCAATCGATCAAGTTCATATATGCCTAGAAATAAAATGCTTATCACAATAATCCAAGGTAAAATTCCTAAGAAAGCATCGTAGTTTTTAGGAGTCATTTGGTCATTAAAAAGAAGAAAAGCAAGTCCGTATGATAATACAATTAAAAGTAAATCGACGACCATTGTAAGCGCTCGTGTCGCGCGGTTTGGTATCATATTTGGCATCGTCTTAACTCCTAGATTCATAGAATTTTAAACTAAGCTTCATTTTAGCATAAGAACGATCGAATGTCTTTTGTCAAAAGAAGGTTTTATAAAATACCATAGAGGCCGCATTCTTCACATATTTTTTCATAGTCGATTTATTGATTAGTCCGCTTAATATGCCAATAAGGACGCGAAAAATATGCTTGAAAGGAAGCAAACCCACGTACGAAATGCAAGATGAAAAACGTGCCGATGCACGGAAGCCAAAGTGAAATTCCATTTTCTTTTGCACATTGATAAGAGACGGTGGCGTTTAAAACAACATAAATCAAAACGATGCCGCTAAACAAAAGGAGCATGGTCGTACTAAAAAAGGAGGCAATCAATAAGAGAAGGCCTGTTATAAAAGCAAGCAGCGGAATTCGATGCCTTAACCCTAGCGCACCTGGTGTAGCGGCGTTGGCAATCATATTCCATTTCCCATCGCCTAATGATTTATCAATCAAGCCCTTCAATGTTGGGCGCACATAATACGTTGATTGTATCGTTGTCGACAAATAAAAGGTCTTCCCCAAGTCACGCATTCGTTTATGAAATTCAATATCTTCATTTCGCTTTAATCGCTCGTCAAACAATCCCACATCCGTAAAAACAGAACGTTTATAGGCGCCATATGGTACCGTATCAACGTACCCTTTCCAATCTTTTCCTTCTAATGTGCGAAATTTTGAATTGCCGACACCAAATGGATGGGAATAGACATACTCATTTACTTTCCCTTGTTTTCCAACACCTCGTGATTGAATAATCCCGCCGACAACGTCTGCATTTGGCTGCTGTTTAATGCAGTCTACATACTGCTGGAGAAAGTCGTTAGGAACGGAAGTATGACCATCTACACGCAAAATGTAGGCACCACTCGCTTCCTTAATTCCAATATTCCATCCTGTAGGTAATGTTTTCTTTGGATTGGTTACTACTTTAATTGCGTGTCCGCTAGCCACGTACTCATTTACAATATCTAATGTTTTGTCTGTAGATTCTCCATCGACAATGATTAATTCAAACGTATACCCTTCCCTTTTTTGATTGAGGAGATTTTCAATTAATGAGGCGATATAGCGCTCTTCATTTCGAATGACGAGCAACACGCTTATGTGTAACGTTTCATTATTTAACATAGGGTTCTCCTTGTTCTAAGCCTAGCAAGGCAATTGGTTATATTCACGATTTGATTAAAAAATTCTTTCTATGTGTACCAACCATGACTATAATAGATTGTAGATAATTGTCAAGAAAGGACGGAATGATGTTGAAAAAAGCAATTTTCCCTCTTGTTATTGTTTTTAGTGTAACAGGAATTATCGTAAGCTATTTGTATTACCAGCAGCAAATTTCTTCTATTGCTGAAGATGCAACAACACTTAGTACCACTGATCAATCGGAAATAACCACTGAAGAAGAAGTCATAAATGAGTCGGACCTTGAAGATGTCTATTCTTCTGGCTGGTTAGGAGCCTATTTTGATTCAGAGCCTTCCGGCGATCAACATCTTGTATTTGTTGGATCTAACGCGTTTGAAAGCACGGAAAGTGACCTTACTTGGCCATCTATTGTCATGGATGAAACTCTTGAGGCCATTGCCCCCACCGAAATGGGCTATGACGTTTTAACATTTAGTGAAGAAACGATAACGTCTTCTTTAATCGATGATGCGGCTTCGGCCATTATCGCAGCTGAACCAACCCTGCTAATTGTTGAATCGTTCTCATTGAATGATAATCAATACTACCTTCCGTTCACCGAAGAAGAATCTGTTGAAAATTTAGCTACCTTTTTGACACATATGGAAAATGAACTACCAGATATTGAAATCATTGTCGTTCCTTCTAATCCTTTTCCTAATGCCTTACATTATCTAGAACGAAAACAAGTTCTTGATGAACAAGCGGATTCATTGCCAGGAGAATACGTTGATCATTGGCAAGAGTGGCCGACGGGAGCCGAATTAGAGACGGTTATTCAAAACCTTCGACCAAATGATGAGGGGCAGCAAATTTGGGCCGATGCATTTCTAGAATTTTTTATCGATTCATAAGCTTATGTGTTCAAAATTTTATCTGTTAATCATGTAAATTTCCGTTATAATGGACAGCGTTCTACAAAACGTAGAACGCTTTTTGTTTGTCGAAAAAACGTTGAAAATCGATTATCCACAAAGAAAGAGTTGAAACAAGCGTGTTTTTCCCACTTTCCCACAGGCTGGGGATAAAATCAATATATTGATTTATCTACGTTTATCGTCTACCATATGTGGTATTAGATATATAGAACAATCTATTGGAGATGCTCACTAATGAAAATATATTTTGATTCTAGAACTGGAAATGTCAAGCGTTTCACTCAAAAATTATCGTTTGACTGTGAACAGATTACAGAGTCGTTAGTCGTGGACGAGCCATTCATCCTTATTACGTACACGACAGGGTTTGGTGATTTGTCTCCTAAGACTCGTCATTTCTTAGAAACAAACCATAGATGGCTAGTAGGTGTGGCCGCGAGTGGAAATCGTATCTGGGGAGATCGATTTGCGAGAAGCGCCGACACAATTGCTAGCACGTACCACGTACCGATTCTTCATAAATTTGAACTAAGTGGAACATCCACCGATGTTGCACACTTTACACAGGAGGCTCATTCCATTGACAACACTAACGCAAAACACAGTACCCAAGTGGGTTCAGCTTAACAACGAGCTCATGATTGCAAAAGACGGCTCTTATCAGTTTGATAAAGATAAAGAAGCCGTACATAGTTATTTTGTTGACCATGTTAATCAAAATACCGTGTTCTTTCATGATTTAGAAGAAAAAATGGAGTACCTCGTTGAAAATGATTACTACGAGGAAGAGCTTCTCGAGCTATATACGATGGAAGAAATTAAAGAAGTGATGAACGTTGCGTATAATAAAAAATTCCGCTTTCCTTCTTTTATGTCTGCCTTTAAATTTTATAATGACTATGCATTAAAAACGAACGATAAAAGCAAAATCTTGGAACGTTATGAAGACCGCGTTGCCATTGTTGCTCTCTTTTTTGGTAAAGGCGATGTCACGAAAGCCAAAGCCCTTGTTCGAGCGATGATTTCTCAAGAGTTCCAACCTGCCACGCCAACATTTTTAAACGCAGGGCGTAAACGTCGTGGAGAGCTTGTTTCTTGTTTCTTATTAGAAGTAAATGACTCACTAAATGACATTAGCCGTGCTGTTGATATTTCCATGCAGCTATCAAAGCTTGGCGGTGGTGTTGCGCTAAACCTTTCTAAACTGCGTGCAAAAGGCGAAGCGATTAAAGATGTAGCCAACGCGACAAAAGGTGTTGTTGGCGTGATGAAGCTTTTAGATAATGCCTTCCGTTATGCGGATCAAATGGGACAGCGTCAAGGTTCAGGTGCAGCGTACCTCAACATTTTCCATGCGGATATTAACGATTTTCTTGATACGAGAAAAATCTCTGCGGATGAAGACGTTCGTGTGAAAACACTCTCGATTGGTGTCGTCATCCCAGACAAATTTATCGAGCTTATGCGTGAAGACAAAGATGCTTATCTTTTCTACCCGCATACTGTTTACAAAGCGTACGGGATGCATCTTGATGAAATGAATATGGAAGAGATGTACGAAACGTTAGTGGATGATCCGCGTGTTCGAAAAGAGAAAATCAACCCGCGTCGTTTGTTCCAAAAGCTAGCAATCCTTCGTTCAGAATCTGGTTATCCTTATATCATGTTCGCAGATAATGTGAACAAAGCTCATGCGAACAATCACATTAGCAACGTGAAATTCTCGAACCTTTGCTCTGAGATTTTACAGGCTTCTCAAGTATCTACCTACAACGATTACAATCAAGATGATGAAATCGGACTCGATATTTCTTGTAACCTTGGTTCCATTAATATTATGAACGTCATGAAAAATAAATCGCTCGAACAGACTGTTGCCCTCGCTACCGATGCTTTAACACGAGTATCCGAGTCAACGAACATTACAAACGCACCTGCTGTTCGCAATGCAAATGAAAAAATGAAATCAATCGGCCTTGGTGCGATGAATCTACATGGTTTTCTTGCAGAACAACATATTGCGTACGAAAGCCCTGAAGCACGTGATTTTGCCAATAGCTTCTTCATGGCAATGAACTATTATTCTATAAAACGTTCAGCAGAAATTGCCCGCGATCGTGGTGAAACGTATTACCGCTACGATGAGAGTACGTATGCAACTGGTGAATATTTCACCCAGTATGTGACGACTGATTTCACACCTGAATTTGATAAAGTTGCGGCATTATTTGAAGGTATGCACCTTCCAACAATGGAAGATTGGAAAGAACTACAAGCATTCGTAAGTGAGCACGGTCTTTATCATAGCTATCGCTTGGCCATTGCTCCAACTGGTTCTATCTCGTACGTTCAGTCAGCAACGGCTAGCGTCATGCCGATTATGGAACGAATTGAAGAGCGTACGTACGGAAATTCAAAAACGTATTATCCGATGCCTGGTTTAACGGCAAACAACTGGTTCTTCTTTAAAGAAGCATACGACATGGATATGTTCAACGTTGTGGATATGATTGGAACGATTCAGCAACATATCGACCAAGGAATTAGTTTTACGCTATTCTTAAAAGACACAATGACAACAAGAGATTTAAACCGCATTGATCTATACGCTCACCATAAAGGCGTCAAAACGATCTATTATGCGCGTACAAAAGACACGGGCCAAGATGACTGTCTCTCTTGCGTTGTCTAAGTTTAATCGTGCAACAAGATAAAAGGAGAGTTTTTAATGACACACGTTTATGACGCAGCCAACTGGTCGAAACACGAAGATGATTTTACACAAATGTTCTACAACCAAAACGTAAAACAATTTTGGCTTCCTGAAGAAGTCGCCTTAAATGGCGATCTTCTTACGTGGAAGTACTTGTCTGCTAATGAAAAAGATACGTATATGAAAGTATTAGCTGGACTAACCCTTTTAGATACAGAACAAGGAAACACCGGCATGCCGATCGTCGCAGAGCACGTTGAAGGACACCAGCGAAAAGCGGTTTTAAATTTCATGGCGATGATGGAAAATGCTGTGCACGCAAAATCTTACTCCAACATCTTTATTACACTTGCAACGAGCGAGCAGATCAACGATGTTTTTGAATGGGTAAAAGAAAATCCGCGCCTTCAGAAAAAAGCTGATATGGTTGTATCCCTTTACAAAGGCATTCAAAAAGGAGACGACATTTCATTATTTAAAGCGATGGTCGCGTCTGTTTATTTAGAAAGCTTCTTATTTTACAGTGGCTTCTACTACCCTCTTTATTTTTATGGACAAGGGAAGCTTATGCAGAGCGGAGAAATCATTAATTTGATTCTACGTGATGAAGCCATTCACGGTGTATATGTCGGCTTACTTGCTCAAGAAATTTACAACAAACAAACAACCGAAAAACAAGCTGAGCTAAGAGAATTTTCACTAGATCTGCTTAAAGATCTCTATAAAAATGAGCTTACCTATACAGAAGAATTATATGATCCGGTTGGTTTATCCCATGATGTGAAGAAATTTATTCGTTATAATGCCAATAAAGCACTCATGAATCTTGGGTTTGATCCGTATTTTGAAGATGAAGAGATTAATCCTATTGTATTAAATGGATTAAATACAAAAACAAAATCACATGATTTCTTCTCTATGAAAGGGAACGGCTATAAAAAAGCGACCGTTGAACCTTTAAGAGATGATGATTTCTTTTTTGCAGAAAAATAAAAGTAGCGAACGAATACTCAAGAAAGAAGTGCGACAGGTGGTACTTGTAAAAGCCCCCCTCGTTCGCACTTTTTTACTGCTATACCCTATAGCTACACCTCTTTTTTGCTTGCGTCTGTACAAGCCCTATACGATAATAGAGAGGTTAAGCGTTTTGAACAAGGAGGTACGAAACATGGGCAAAATGGATGAAATGATTGTTGTAGCACCAAGAAAACACGTTTTTCATGATGAATCACTCACCTTTCAAGGTGTTGTAAGCAATCACGAGCGCGTTGCAACGATCATGAATCGTATTAATCGCCATTTTAGTGAGATGAGACGAGGCAATGCAGAAGAAGATGAGACCTATAAACAACCTATTCCTTACGTGGTAATCCGTAAAGGGAATGACATTTACGCATATGAACGATTAAAGGGCGGCGGCGAATCCAGATTACATCAGAAGCTATCAATTGGTTTTGGCGGACATATGAACGCAACCTCTTCTTCTGACTTTAAAGAGATGCTCGAGACCAACACGGAGCGAGAACTTCATGAAGAATTAAACTTTGATCCTTCCTTTATTAAAGGCACGAAAACAATCGGCCTCATTAACGACGATGAAAACGATGTCGGTCGTGTTCATATTGGCATCTTGTCGGTTTTAGATTTAGCTGAGGAAGCAACGGTAACGGTAAAAGAAACAAACCAACTTTCTGGAATGTGGTTGTCTGTTCACCAATTGAGTGAAACAGAAACGTTTGAACGCTTAGAAACATGGTCGCAATTCGTTATTGATATTTTAAAAAAAGCTTCATGATTGTACAATCATGAAGTCTTTTTCTATAGATACTAACCGTACAAAAGACGGATTCCTTGTCATGGGTAAATGGATTTGGTACATTCAAACAAACTAAGGGGGCATACACATGAAAACCGTGAAAGAATTGGAACAGGAGCTAGCTGAGTTAAAAAGCGATTTTGTTCGTCTACAGGGCGATGTAGAAAAAATTGAATCGACAGGCGGAAATGTGGCCAAGGCAATGGAGCAACTTGATTCCCTCGAAGCCGAAATTGCTAACGTGCGAGGTCAACTTCGCGAAGCACTAACAGAAAAGTAAATTCAACTACAATTAAGATGTAAGGAGCAAAGAGTTTTCACTCTTTGCTTTTTTTCATGCACTCGCCCCTTTATGCATACCTTTAATAGTATCAACGATTAACGATAGGAGGTTCCTATGCAAATTCACGTTATTCAACAAGGTGAATCCCTTTACGGTATTGCACAAGCTTACAATCTTGCGCCAGAGGAAATTATTAACGCTAATGAGTTAGATGCACCAAACGCGTTAGTCATTGAACAAACGTTGGTTATCCCCATTGAAGGTAGATATTACTTTGTTCAATCTGGTGATACCTTATCGATTCTTGCTGCACGCTACGGCGTATCGGTTGAGCAAATCATCCAAATTAACCAACTCAATCCCAATCAACCCCTTTTGCCCGGTCAAAGGCTTTACTTTCCGCCCGTACCAAAAGTCGAGATTGAAAGTAACGCTTATATCGAGCCAATCAACAATAATTTGACCGACGCCCTTATCGAAGAAGCTCGGAAGCATTCCTCTTCCCTGACTTATTTAGCCCCTTTTAGCTATCAAATTAATCGTGATGGAACACTCGGTGAGCTTACGCTTGGTCCGTTACCCGATATTGCAGCAGCAGACGGGGCATCGCTAATGATGGTCATAACCAATTTAGAAGAAGGGGCTTTTAGTGGAGAGCTCGGTCAAGCTGTTCTTGAAGATGAAGCACTTCAGGATGAGCTACTTCGTTCCATCATTGCTGAAGCAAATCGTGTCGGTCGGTTTTCCGATGTTCATTTTGATTTTGAATTTTTGCCGCCAACCATGCGCGAGCCGTACAATCAATTTTTACGAAAAGCTGTGGAACAACTCCATCCACAAGGACTTCTAGTTTCAACAGCGCTTGCTCCTAAAACGAGTGCCGAGCAGTCTGGTCAATGGTACGAAGCGCATGATTATCGCGCACATGGCGAGATTGTCGATTTTGTTGTGCTGATGACGTACGAGTGGGGCTATTCTGGAGGACCTCCCTTAGCCGTTTCACCGATTGGACCCGTTACCGATGTCGTTGAATATGCGTTATCTGAGATGCCTTCAGAGAAGATTATGCTCGGTCAAAATCTCTATGGCTATGATTGGACACTTCCATTTGAACCTGGCGGCGACTATGCAAGAGCGGTTAGCCCTCAACAAGCCATTACGCTAGCTAGAGAAAATAATGCCGCTATTCAATATGATGAAGAAGCGCAAGCACCCTTCTTTTTTTATATTGATGAGTCAGGCGCAACCCATGAAGTCTGGTTTGAAGATGCCCGATCCATTAACGCAAAGTTTTCCCTCATCCGAACTTATCAATTAAGGGGGATTAGTTATTGGAAACTCGGCTTAGCGTTTCCACAGAACTGGCTTTTGTTGAATGACCAATTTACCATTCGGAAGCGTGCTTAACTCCCCTTACAATAAAAAGGGGAGCTTTTTCGTTTCATTTCGCTTAAATCGGGAATCCAAAAAGAATAAAATATGAAGTAGGTGATTTGAATGAAAGACACTGCTGTCATTACTGGAGCTGCTTCTGGAATCGGCTTAGCAACAGCTCACTTGTTCATTAAGCATCATATCCCAGTGGCATTAATTGATATGGATGGAGAAGCGCTAGAAAAGCTGAAACAGCAATACCCCGAACACACGATTCAGATTTTTCAAGGTAACGTTGCGAATAAAGAGGAAATGAAGCGTATTTTCAAAGACCTTTCATCCTCTGTATCTACAATCTCGACCCTGTTTGCCAATGCCGGCATAAATGGAAAAGTCACGTCAATTGAAGCTTTTGATCCAGACGATTGGGATAAAACCATCCATACAAATTTGCGAGGTACATTTTTAACAGTTAAATATGCCATTCCCTTTATGAAGAAACATGGTGGAAGTATTGTGTTGACAAGTTCCGTAAACGGCACTAGAACGTTTTCAAATATTGGCATGTCTGCCTATAGCGCGTCAAAGGCCGGAATCGTCGCCTTTGGGAAGATGGCCGCACTAGAGCTGTCTCATTACCACATACGCGTTAATACAATTCTACCAGGAGCTATAAAGACAAACATTGACGAGCGCACTTATCGAGAGGACACTGAGCTCGAGAGCCTTTCCTTTCATAAAAAAGTAGACTCGTTCCCTACTTCTGCTGCCGATCCAATTGAAATTGCTCAAACCGTCTACTTCCTTTCAACCAATGAAGCAAAACATATAAGCGGTACGGAGATTGTTATTGATGCTGGACAAACCCTTTTATAGCGAAAAAGCAACACATCTAGATGTGTTGCCTCGTCTACTAGCGTATAATGAGCATGACTAAGACAATTAACCCTAACCACATTGGAATACTTAATAAAACACCCCAACACAAACCCACCAAAAAACGTGTACTATACATAACAGAATCCCTCATTTGGATTTGTTTTCTTCTAGCTTTGACGAAAAAAGGACCGTTCATGCAATCAACGGTCTTTTTCTATAGTGTATGTATACATTTAAAAGGTTGAACCAATCGGGTTCATTCATATTATAAAAAAATTAATAAAAAAAGGTTTGGTTCTTATACAAACGGGGAAAAGTATGAATACATTCGGACGTTCGATAAATATACAAAAAGAGACAAGGTATATCCCCGCCTCTTTTAACGAATTTGTCTAACGCATAAATGTTTTATCGAATTGTAACGAATTATTTGTCTATCCCTATCATATGAGAGACTTATCTACAAGTCAACCCTTAAGATTCGACAAACCTATCATTTATACCTTACGTTTTAGATAAGGGCGCTAACCAATTGCGCCCTTCTTCTGTTAACGCAATACTCGGTTTGACATCTCCGTTTTTTAACTCTTTATTCTCTGACCCAATTAATTTCTCCACTTTTAATAAATCAATCAGCTCACTTGCTGAATTTGCTGGAATTCCAAACTTCACTGAAAACTGATTTCTAAGCCACGGAGCCCCTAAATACAATTCATTTTCCGTTCCAAACCGATCTTCCCAATCATCAATAAAGCGTAATGCATCCATTTTATACGATTCTAAATGATATTCTTTCACTTCTAAATGTAAAAATTCTCTTAAATCCTCACTGTAATGAGAGTAATTTGTAATATCAGTATGCTTAGGTGCCGCTTCTGATAAATAATAAAGTTCAACACGTTTTCCTTTATACATTAAACGGCTCATAATTGGAACCATATCGCTATCCGCGGTAACGAAGACATAGCAGGAAATATTTTCATCTTTATACGTCATTTCAATCGCATCGATACATAGTTCAATATCAGAAGAGTTCTTTCGTGAATCTCCTTCTTTATCATTAGAATACACATGTCTGATTTGAACACGTTGCTTTTGTAAATCCGTTAAGCTCGAACGAATTCGCTGGAAATCTGCATAGGCACGAAATGTTCGAACTTGATCCTGTCCATACCGGTTCCATAACGAATAGAATAGATTCTTTTCTTCACTCTCATGATTAGGATTATGATTGTACCGATTCATCAATGTCCAATACACGTTGTCATAATCAACAAAGATGGCAATGTTATCATGGTCCCCTGTTTTAAACGCGCTGTCTCTCTGTGCTCTACTCATTCTACTAACCACCTTTTAACGATCGTACGTTGCCCTCAAAAAGTGGTCTTCCTCCTATTCATTTCCATGAGGCACATGGCTTGTCACGAATATGCTCGATTTCTATTTTAGAATAACCTAAGTGTACGATAAAATTTAAACCTTGCATATATGAATTTCGATATTTTACATTGGGCAAATAAACCCGCTCTTTTCCAAAAAAACAGGAAAATATTCTTATTTGTATGAAAATATCAATTGACACCCGAAGTGTATGATGCATATAATACACTCATAAAGTGTATGAACTACTTAATACATACAGGGGGAATTTTATGTCTATTGTAAAGTTAATGCTTTTTGAGTACAGAAGAATTTGGAAGCTTTACCTTGCTCTTGCTATTGGCATTTTGGTCGTGCAACTTCTTTCTATTTGGTACGGCTCCTATCAAAACGCTTCATTCTATATCGAGAATGCACGTATTAGCGGCAGAAGTTACCTGCAGATTGCACAAGAATATGGCGTCTCCTTTTTTCAACCTTTTCATGGCTTTCCGGTTATCGCGTCCATTATGATTTCCATAGCAGCTTTACTTCTTTATAGTTGTTTAATCTGGTACCGAGACTGGGTTGGGAAATATGCCATGGCACAGCGCTTATTTACACTTCCGATTACCCGTTCTTCTTTATTTTTCTCGAAATTATTTACAATTTTCTCTCTTGTATTAGGACTCATTGTGTTACAATTTTTTATTCTTCTAGCAGGCATAGGACTTGTCTACCTAACGGTTCCAAGTGAATTTCTACAAACTGATGACTTTTCTATTCGAACGATTATAGCTTTTAACCCCTTTTTATCAGTCCTTTTACCATCTACATTCACAAATTTTTTACTCACCTACGGGGCTGGCTTCACTTTTTTAACCGTTTTATTTGTAATGATTTTATTGGAGCGATCCTTCCGTGTTAAAGGCGTCTTTTTAGGCGTTATTTTCGCAAGTTGGTCCATTGCCTTAAACGGTTTCGGTACATACCTTTCCGTTCGACTTCATTTATTTGAACGAGAAGTTTTGTTTATTTTGGCACTTACGCTCGTCTTGACAATAATTTTCTCGACTTTACTCAGTCTATTTTTATTAAAACGGAAGGTGCTGGTGTAAATGAATAAAAAGCGCTATGTTTTTTTTGGATTGTTCCTAGTGTTCATCGTTGCTACCATTACCACTGTCTATAGCGTACAAGCATACGAACACCGACTCATTAAACATCCGTTTCAGTGGGAAGTAACGGAAGGAGATCAACATTTCTTTAACCAAGTTTCGTTTGAGGGACACGCAGAAAGTGTAGAGACAACTAGCTTTTATACATTTCAGGCAAACGGCTCTTCCATAGAACATAGCCACACTCGCCCCCTGCTTGAACGCTCTATGGGCTCGGCTAACTCGAATCAAATGATGTATGAGGATCGTTCCTTCTTCCGTATGAAGCCGTTAGAGCGTCGATTGGTACTAGAGAACGACCAATTCCTTGCTGCAGTTGGGGTTGAAGAGGTTTATCAGAATGGAATCTATCAGTATGATTTACTTATTCACAGTAAGCCAAAAGACGGGGACGAATCAAAGCGACTCCATCTAGAATCTGCAGACGAGTATCTATCGATTCTTAATGGCACGATCCATGAAAATCGCTTGCTTCTATTCAGTGGCGATTATTATAGCAATGAAGAGTTTCCAGGTTATCTTACAGCCTACGAAATCGATTTAACAACAAATGAAGTTGTACATGAAACAAAGCTTACTGCGCCAACTACTGCTACAGGTAGAAACGGAGATGATATGCTAAGTGATTCGATGTATAACCCTAACACCATTACCTTTCATCCAGAGAAACCGATTGCTCTTTATACATACGAATCCTCTGACCGAACTGCTGGCTACAGCATCTATCATTTTGATACAAAAGAAAATCAAACAGTTGAGCAATCTCCAGACTATCAACACACACTCGTTTCCACATTTTCTGATGGGTTTCACCTTTTGGATCTTTCTAAAACAACTGGAAAAGCAAATTTACACACGATTCACATGGACGAGACTGGTGTGATAAATGATGAAGTGATTAAAGTAGAATTGCCCTCTTTACGAGATACAGTCCAGTTTTCTTATGCGAGCGATCAATTAACGTTGCTTCATCGAGATGATACCGGCTATCAACTTGATATGTATCATGTTCCTGAACAATACCAGCTTCTTTCAGCGTCATTACTAGTAAAAGAGGAACATGGCTTGTTTCGAATTACATCCATGCAAACGAATGAATAAAAGGAGGGAATCATGACTATTCACTTTAACACCAGAGAACCCGTCTATATACAAGTCATTCGTTATTTTAAAGAACAAATTGCGTTAGGTCATTTACAAGCAGGACAAGAAATTCCGTCCCGTCGTGAGCTTGGGGCCTTACTAAATATTAATCCAAACACAGCCCAGCGTGCCTACAAAGAAATGGAGGAACAACAATTGATTGAAACGGAACGGAATAAACCAAGTCGAATTACGCAAGACCCAACAATCGTCAATCAAGTACGTGCCGAACTCATTCAAGAGTCTGTTGATTTTTTTCTCGATTCAATGAAAACAATCAATGTTCCCCTTGAAGAGTTACTTGCCATGATACGAACAAGGTATGAGAAAGGAGCCGACTCTTATGATAAGCGTTGAAAACGTATCCCTTTCGTTTGGGCGTAAGTCGATTTGTAAGAATGTCACATTCACTGCAAAAAAAGGTGAGATCACATGCTTAATTGGCATTAATGGGGTTGGCAAAACAACCATGTTAAAAGCGATCGCAAACCTACTCCCCATTAAATCTGGACACATTACTATTGACGGCACGACGATGAATGCATCTAAGCAAAAAGAGGTTATATTCATCCCTGATCTTTTGCCAATGTCCCCTAGTTTCACGATTCACGAAGGAATTTTGTTTATGAAAGATTTCTATACAAATTGGAACGACCACCGATGCGAAGAGCTGCTTACTTTCTTTAAGATTGATTCGAAACAAAAAATAAGTCAATTATCAAAAGGAAGTTTAGCGAAAGTTAATCTACTATTAGGCTTATCGGTTGATGCGAGTTATGTCATTATGGATGAACCATTTTCAGGAATTGATCTGTTTAGCCGTGAGGAAATCGCGTCGTTATTTGCAAGCGGCTTTCTTGAAGATAAAGGCATTTTAATGACCACCCATGAAATTCGTGACATCGAACATTTAATTGACAAAGCCATTCTATTAAAAGATGGAACAACCATAAAAGAATTTTATACGGAAGATACGCGTTTCGAAGAAGGTAAATCAATTGAAGATGTCATGCGTGATGTGTACGTGATGTGAAACAGCAGCCGACAAAACGACCTTCATGAGTGAAAATGAATCATTCATGAAGATCCGTTCTTTAAAAAGCTACTACGTGGAAGGAGCGCTCTTATTGTACGACGTAGTCAGTCGCCACACGAAAGCCCTTTTCCTTTACTGCCTGTATCGGAAACGTCTCATCCAAATGCATGCAGCAAATGAACGCACGTTGATCTTCAGAAATGATCTCCTCTAATTTCTTTAGCGATAAATGAACATTTCCTGGATAGTCTAAATAAGAGGTGTCTTGATACACTGTATGGTAAAACTGTTGGCTTATTTTCTCTAATACGAATGTAGGAATGCTTTTGCCGTCCCCACTATAATAAAAATGCTCGTTTTTTGCTTCATGCACACATTCATACGCGTAACATTCTAGATGTGTAGCATGCTCGGCTTTTATCGGCTTTAACTGATAAGGACCAAATGTTGCATTTTCCTCTACAGCTTCCCATATTACTTGCCCTTCTTCCACACCCATCCCGGTTAGAATCTGTTTAGCATGATCTAGTAGCGATCGGGGTGCTTTTAGTCGTAGCTTCGCTGTAAAGGCAGGCTGCACTTTTATATACGAATAGAAAATAAAATCACCTAATGAGCCAATGTGATCAGGGTGCGTATGTGTTAAGACAACCGTCATTCGCTCAACTCCTTCTAGTACTCGAAAACGCATTAAGCGCTCAAACGTTGCACTTCCACAGTCGAACATACATAATTCTTGTTCGTGATAAAAAAAACCTCCATTGTTACCTAGCTCCGTATGAAAAGCACTGCCACATCCGATAAAAGTAAGTGGACTATGTATGATTGGTTCATTTGTCATTAGAGGTTCTCCCTTCTTGTTTGTAAAAAACCATTTGCGTTGCTGTCTCGTTGACTTTATAGTAAAACAAACAGCAATTTATTAAAAGGGTGCGATTGAACGATGAAAGTAAAAAGTGGTGTCGAGCAGGCCGTTTGTATACTTGTTATGCTCGCCACACAGTCAAATCAACAATATGTGAAAAGCGATACAATTTCAACACGTTTAGATGTGTCCCCGTCTTACTTAAAAAAGGTGATGCGAAAATTAGTGGTCCATGAACTTATTACGAGTACACCAGGAAATAGTGGTGGCTTCTCGCTCGCTCGACCGGCTGAATCCATTCATATGCTCGACATTGTCCGAGCTATTGAAGGTGGCGGTTCTTTTTTGAAAACAGAAGGGCTGATTGAACGGGTTTTTCCAGAAACGGATGCCGCTCGAGTCGGTTCACAACAACTCGAGGCAATCTTTTCTGATGCCCAAGAAGCTTATTATCAATCGTTACAGAATGTCACGTTAAAAGAAGCCATTCTTTCAACATTAAGTCGAGATACGATTCAGCTTGTCGACTGGAACGATGCTTTTGGACAAACAGATATTCAAAAGTTAAAGAATGAGTCGTAAAGAAAAGGAGTCGTTCTGTTGTTTAGTCGAAAAACCGTTCTCGTTTTAATTGTTGCATTCATCGCAGCGATTTATTTTTTCTATGCACAGAATCACCAGCTCGTTGAGAACAACCATACCATTGAAGTCGAACACTTACCATTGGAGCATGATGGTATCACAATGGTTCATTTATCTGACCTCCATTCAGCCGAATTCGGCGATCGCAATGAACGCTTGTTAAACATGGTGAATGCCCAGTCTCCTGATATGATTTTTATGACTGGTGATTTAATTGACTCTTATACGTCGAATCAAGGGGAAGGAGTTCAGTTAATGGAAGATCTTGTCGAGATTGCACCGACCTATTATGTAACAGGTAATCATGAATGGCGTTTAGATCTCGTAGATGAATTAAGCGAAACCTTGACGAACTTGGGGGTCCATGTCCTTCGTAACGAAGCTGTAAATGTGGTAGTAGATGATTTCACCTTTCAACTGGTCGGAATTGATGACCCTGACCGCTCGCCTAATGCGGATCCAATAGATGTAACCGCATCTTCATTACAAGAAGCAAATGTTTCAGCTTCTCAAGAATTGTATACCGTTTTACTTGCTCACCGACCTGAAATGTTTTCTACTTATCAAGAAGCGAATCTTGACCTTGTCTTGTCCGGTCATGCCCATGGCGGCCAAATTCGCCTTCCACTTATTGGAGGCATTCTTGCTCCAGGACAAGGCCTTTTTCCAGATTACAGTGAAGGCATGTATGAGGAGCAGGATACAAAAATGATCGTTAGCAGAGGGCTTGGCAATAGCCTTTTCCCACTACGTGTATTTAATCGACCTGAAGTCATTCGAATTGATCTCATTCCTCCACCAGCCTAATGAAACTATAAAAGCACACGCCGCGGCGTGTGCTTTCCGATTATAGTGCTTGAATAAATTGTTTTGCTGTTTCAATAGATGACTGTGGATTTTGACCGGTAACAAGTTTTCCATCCGCATAGACGTTTTCTTCCCAGTCGCCTTTCCCAACAAAGATTGCGCCTTCTTTACGTAAGCGTGTTTCAAGTAGGAACGGCATTTGATTCACTAATTCAACGCCTTCTTCTTCCGTATTCGTGAACGCTGCGACTTTGCGATTTGCGACAAGAAACTCTCCGTTTTCTAGCAGTACACCTGTCAATGCAGCAGGACCGTGACAAACGGCACCAATGCCTTTATCTGCCGCGTGGAAATCACGCAAGATTTGCTGTAACTCTTCATTATCTGCTAAATCAAACATTGCTCCGTGACCACCAGGCATGAACACACCGTCATAACTAGCTGATTCTATTTCAGATAAGGGGATTGTCCGTTTTAAAAGCTCTGCTAATTCATGCCACTTCTCTGGAATTTCACCGTTATCTAAGCTTGCATCGTCGATTAGAGACTCTCCACCTTTTGGACTAGCAACCGTTACTTGATAGCCTGCTTTTGTAAATTCTTCGTATGGCTCTGTAAACTCTGATAACCAAATACCAGCGAACCCTTGATTATTCATTCTTTCACCGTTTGTTACAACCATTAATAAATGTTTTGTACTCATGTTGATCTCTCCCTTATATTTATGCTACTCCTCTTCTTCCCTATGGCTTTTCCCTTTAAACAAGAAAAAACATTGCGACTACTGCAATGTTTTTCCTGTTGCTATGACTTTCGTATTTTCGTTTGAATTGCGTAAGCCACACCATCTTCATTAATAGATTTTGTAATAAAGTCAGCAGCTTCCTTTAATGCTGGAATAGCATTTTCCATCGCCACTCCACACCCAGCGTATTGAATCATTGATAAGTCATTGCCGTTATCTCCAATACACATGACTTCTTCTTGAGCAATCCCGAGCTTTTCGGCTAAATGTTTCACGGCATTTCCTTTGCTTGCTTCTTTATGAAGAATTTCTAAAAAGAACGGGGCGCTTTGGACCATTTCATAACGTTCTTTTATATGATTCGGAATGGAAGCTTTTGTTTTTTCAAGCTTTTCCGGATCGTCAATAAACATAATTTTCGGCAAGACGATGTCTTCATCGAACTCATCTTTCGTTCGAAAACTTAACGGAACTTGCGTCACGTATGATTCATAGACCGTATAAGGAGAGACATCTTTATCGAAGGTATACAGTTTTTGTTGATCAAAAAAATGCATCGGCGTTTGTAAATCAGCGGCAACATTCGATAAGTCGAGTAAGTCTTGATAGCCAAGCGTTAACGAAACCACATTCTCATTCGTGTGCGTATTTTGAACAAGGGCACCATTATAAGCAATGACGTAATCATCTTCCGTCGTTAATTCAAGCTCAAGTAAATACCGGGTCACACCGCCTAACGGTCTGCCTGTACAAAGAACGACCGTCGCTCCTTCCGCCTTTGCTTGTTGAAGAGCTTCTTTCACTCCCGGTGTTACATGATGCTGATCATTTAATAATGTTCCATCCATATCTATGGCTATTAATTTATACATTTCTCTCTTCCACTCCTTTAAAACCCACACATTCGACAGTTATTTAAACAATTTACTAACCGATTGTTCTTTATAGATTCGATAAATTGCATCGGCAAGCAAATCGGCCATCGATAAAATTGTCATGTTATCAAGCTTCTTATCGTCAGGCATTTCAATGGTATTCGTTACAACAATTTCTTTAATTGGTGCAATCCGTAACCGTTCAATTGCTGGTCCTGTTAACACAGGATGCGTGCAGCATGTATATACGTCCTGTGCACCATGTTCCACAAGTGCAGTTGCTGCTAATGTAACGGTTGCTGCTGTATCAATAAGATCATCAATAATAATCGCATTCATTCCTTTTACATCCCCAACAATTTCAATCGCTTGTGGAAAACCAGGTTCCGGGTGGCGCTTGTCGACAAATGCGATTGGTGCATCAATGTATTCAGCTAGCTTTCTCGCTCTTCCCAACCCAGATGTATTCGGTGCAACGACTACAGGATTTTCCAAATTTTTGTTCACATAATGTTGCGCAAGAAGCGGCAATCCCTGCAGTGGATCAACAGGAAGATTAAAAAATCCTTGTATTTGCGGTGCATGAAGGTCTACCGTTACCATTCGGTCAGCGCCAGCAGCTTCAAGTAGGTTTGCAATGAGTTTGGCCGCAATCGGTTCTCTTGAGCGGGCTTTTCGATCTTGTCTTGCATACCCATAGTAAGGAATGACAACATTAATCTCACGTGCTGACGCTCGTTTTAACGCATCAATCATGATTAATAGTTCTACAACATGTTCATTTCCAGGCTGAGCGGTTGACTGCACGACAAATACTTTTGCCCCACGAACACTTTCTTGAATATGTATTTTAACTTCTCCATCACTAAATCGATTGACTGTACATTGGCCGATTGAACACCCAAGTCGATCCGCAACTTCTTTTGTTAACAAAGGGTTTGAGTGCAGGGTAAAAAGTTTAAACTTCTCGTCTAATTCGTAACTCACGTCAACGCCTCCTCGCTTTAATCAAATTGCTTTTATTGTAGCTTACTTTTGCAGTTTATACAAAATGTTGTCCCCGAATAAAAAAAGTGCCCCTCTCAATGTTAAAGAGAAGAACACTTTCACACATTAAAATCCTCGTGCCGTCATCGTTAATGGAAGAATTGAAGGCTGTTCACAAGTGCTTGTCATTTGATAATGACGCCCGCTTTCCGACGCCTCGAGCATGCCATACATCGCTTCTAGCACATGATAAGCTAGTGCATCATTAGCACGATGCAGACGCTTCTCTTTAATGGCCATAACCATATCTAGCACTCCGAGCCCTCTACTATTTTCTTGAAACCCATATGTAAGCGGCATTTCTTTAAAAGCTAACTCACCTTGCCTCTTATATAAAAGCGGACCTCCAAATGTATTCGGATCAGGTAAAAGAAGTGAGCCTAATGTGCCGTGAATTTCTAGATTCGGCGCATTAGAACCCCACACATCAAAACTTGTAAGTAAAGTAGCAATTGCGCCATTTTCAAAATCAATAACACCAGCTATATGAGTTGCTACTTCAACGTCGATCAATTCTCCATATTTCGCTGTTGAAGTAATCTGACGCTGATCGTAAGCTTTTCCAGCCGAAGACGTAAGTCGCTTCATTGGCCCCAAAAGAGAAGTTAAGGCTGTTAAATAGTAAGGACCCATGTCAAATAACGGTCCTGCACCTTCTTTATAAAAAAATTCCGGATTTGGATGCCAATCTTCTGGTCCATGGCTCATCATAAAACCGTTCGCTGACACTGGCTGGCCAATCCAACCATCTTCAATAAGCTTTTTCGCAGTTTGTAATCCGCCTCCTAAAAATGTATCTGGTGCTGCCCCTAAATAGAGCTTTTTCTTCTTGGCAAGTTGACGGAGCTCCTGTGCTTCTTCTAATGTTAACGCTAGCGGCTTTTCCCCGTAAGAGTGTTTCCCAGATTCTAATGCACGCTTATGTACAACATAATGAGCGGTTGGAACGGTTAAGTTAATGACTACTTCAATTCGATCATCTTTAAAAAAATCATCCATTGATAAAGCTTCAACATCTTTGTATTGATCCGCTTTCTTCGTAGCTTGAGCCATATTGACATCTGTACAAGCAATCACGTTTATTCCATCAAAGCGCTGATTTAATTGAAAATAAATATCACTAATGTTTCCACAGCCAATAATTCCAGCTCTTACAGTCTCCAAATTACCCTCTCCCATGTCTTAGTGTCTAAGTCGCAAGTTAATAGCGCTTTCATTATGATGCATTAAGATAGTAAGCGCAAGCACCTACAAATTTTTTATGGTCTATCAAAACTTTACTCGATTGCTTCTACACGGCTATAAGGCAATCTAAAAAATTCCACACTTATTCTTTCCAGCAAAATGAAAATAAGCTATAATTGAATGAGTACTCATTCATAAAGGAGCGAAGAACATGTTGACTGAAGACAAATTACTCCAACTCGCACATAAAATGAACGAAAACCCAGACAAAATTACTGGCTTAAATCGACACTATCAATTTGAGTTAAAGCCACAGGCTCGATATGGTGTCCAATTTGCCGACGGAACTGTACAAGTGGATAAAGAACCTCCTTATAATGAGGAAGCCTGTGTTTTAAAAATGAGCGAAAGCAACTTGCATAAGTTATTAGAAGGAACATGGAATCCGACGGTTGCTTACATGACAGGGCAATTAAAAGTAGATGGAGACGTTCGTCATGCTCTTAAACTTCATGAAATCGTCAAGCATTATACAGATTCTGCACAGTAAAAGTTTGATGATGGCACCCATCTGTCACACACATAAAAAATCTTCATGAACAACGTTCATGAAGATTCTTTTACATTCACCTTTTAAGACACACTTTAGTCGTTCGCTTTGTTTTTTACATCGCCTTTAGTGTCTTGTGTTTCGCCTTTTACTTTATCTTTCTTACCATCTGCTTGCATTTTTTTATTATTTGTTACATTTCCTACTGCATCTTTAACTGCACCTTTTGCTTTGTTACCTGCACCTTTTGCTTTATCTCCAGCTCCGTTACTACTCATGTAAAACGCCTCCTTTTGTTTCTGTACTATGTATATAGACGTTTTACCAACTCTTCAAACCTTTATTTAGTGCTACGCTCTTTTTCCCACTGGGACCGAACCTCGTCCATTACTTTCATAACGTCTTCTGTTACATTCAAGTAAGCACGGTCATTACCCGATATGGTTTCTTCCATAGCAATGATTTCATTAATAAGGGCATTTGAATCGTTCATTTTTATCACTTCTGTTCGCCCATCTAACCAATGAATGGTCGCTTCTTGAGCTCTAGGAAAATCATCTACCGTCACAAACCCATTTTCACATGCAACCATTCCTCTTTTCGGCATTTTTGCTCGGAACGCGAGTGAGATTGTCGCCATTTCATCCTGACTCGTTCTGAGTAAAATCGCCGATTGCTCATCTACCGATGAACTTGATGCTTTCATCGTTGTGAGCACTTGATTTGGTTGCTCAGACATAAAATAACGTGCAAACGAAAGGGCATACGTACCAATATCTAATAATGCTCCACCAGCTAATTCAGGATTAAAAAAGCGATTCTTTACATCGTAAGGTTTGTAGCTACCAAACGTCACGTTGATTGTTTTCACAGCTCCTAGCTGATCGACCGTCATCATCCCTTTTAATTTATGGTACAACGGCATGTGAAAAATCGTCATTGCCTCCATTAAAATAAGCTGTTTCTCTTTCGCTAGTGCGACTAACTCATTTAGTTCAGTAGCATTTACTGTAATGGCTTTTTCGCAAAGTACGTGCTTTCCATTGCTCAACGCTTGTTTTATATATTCGTAATGATTGACGTGCGGTGTCGCTACATAGATAATATCAACTCGCTTATCTTGCAACAATTGCTCATAGTTTCCGTAAGCTTTAGCTCCAGCGTAAGGCTTTGCGAATGCTTCAGCTTTCTCCTGAGAGCGAGAACCCACTGCATATACGTTTCCATGATGCTGGTTTAGTGCTTCTGCGAAATCATGGGCAATGGTACCGAGGCCAAGAATACCCCAATTAAAATCTTCCAACATATTCAACTCCCTTATTCAGTCCTAATTCTATTCTACAAAAGCTGTCAAGCCACAACGACTTCCCTCATTCACAAAAACTCCCTCTACTCTCCTACTAGAATTTCCATCGTTGTTCCGATATAATGAACTATTGACTTCTTTATACGTTATAAATATCATCAGAAAGGGTGGAAAACATGGGCATAATTGTTGTCGAAGTCTGTGATGGAAACCTAATGAGTCGCGTCGATTTAGAGGAAATGCTTGAAGCAGAATATCCTGAAGTGGCTGTGATGGAGAATGAATGCCTTTCGTTCTGTGGACTTTGTGCAGTTCGACCGTACGCTATGGTAAACGGTACACGGATTTACGGAAAAACAGCAGAAGAGTGTGTCGCTAAAATAAAACACCGTATTGAATTAGAACTCGCTTTATATGAGCTTTGATATAGCAACTTTTCTTAACGTCACACGTTGTGGCGTTTTTTAACGGGTGTAAGCGAAAGGGCTTACAGATAATCGGCTAAATTTTTGTGTTAAGGAAATACTAATGGAGTCGATTGAAAGAGATATAGGAGAATACATATGTTCGAGTTACTGCTTCTCATGTTAGAACGATTAGGTCTTATTGTCATGTTAGCGTTTATCGCAACACGGTTCCGTTTTTTTCGGAAGATGGCCTCTTCCCGTAAATTAACTACAAAACAACAAACAACAGCCATTCTCTTTTTTGGTCTTTTTGGGATTATTGGCACCTATTCAGGCGTGACGTTTCAACCTGAAACGCTCACGCTTCAACGTATCACGTTTTCCATTTCCGATGACGAAGCGATTGCGAACTTTCGTGTGATCGGAGTCATGCTAGCTGGCCTTTTTGGCGGCTATAAAGTTGGCTTAGGCGCTGGCCTTATTGCTGGGATTCATCGAATGCTTTTAGGTGGATTCACGGCTTATGCCTGTGGAATTGCCTCCATTCTTGCTGGTGTTTTCGCAGCTTATTATCGCAAAAAAAATCCTCGTGCTATTCATCAGCCTGTACAAATCATGATTCTTGGCGCACTAGCTGAAACCATGCAAATGGGGTTGATCGCTTTACTTGCGACGCCGACATCTCAAGCATTAGAACTTGTACAGTTGATTGGATTCCCAATGATTATTGCCAATGGCATCGGCTGTGCACTGTTCTTTCTCATCATTCAAAGCGTCGCAAAAGAGGAACAAAAAGCAGGTGCGCTACAAGCACAGAAAAGCTTAAGAATTGCTGAACAAACCCTCGTTTATTTAAAACATGGTTTGAGCAACGAGTCTGCGTATAAAGTGTGCAAGATTCTTTATAAAGAGCTGAATGCATGCGCGATTGCCATCACCGACAAGAACCTAATTTTAGCTCATATTGGTGTCGGATCGGACCACCATAAAGCAAATAGCCATATTCAAACGCGTTTAACTTCAGATGTTATTCAACAGAAGCGAATGAGTATTGCAGGAGATGATGAGATCCATTGCAAAGAAGACAACTGTCCTCTAGGTGCTGCGGTTATCGCGCCTCTCATTATACGAGATGAGGTCGTTGGAACATTAAAATTTTACTTTCATTCTAAAAAAGAGATTACGGCACTTGAAACGGAGATGTTGTCTGGACTTACAAACTTATTAAGTAGTCAGCTTGAATTAGCAGAAGCGGATCGTGCTTATCAGCTCGCTAAAGATGCTGAAGTGAATGCCTTACAAGCTCAAATCAGTCCGCACTTCTTATTTAATACGTTAAATACGGTTATTTCCCTTATACGTTTGGATCCAGCAAAAGCACGAACCATGCTTCATTCATTGTCGCAATTCTTACGACAGAATGTGTCCGCTACTACTATTAAATCACATACTTTAAAAGAAGAGCTGCATCATATTCAAGCTTATTTATCGATTGAAGAAGTACGATTTGAAGACCGTTTGACCGTCACCTATTCGATTGATCAACCGTTTTTATCAACAGAGATTCCACCGTTAACGTTACAACCCTTAGTTGAAAATGCAGTGAAGCATGGATTTCGTCATAAAGGAACGAACTGTCAGCTTTCTATTGAAATATTTGATCACGGTCGAGACGTCGGTTTACGTGTTCGGGATAACGGTGCTGGTTTTCAGCTTGATGACGTTAATATTCACGAGCACGGTCAACAAACTGAATCAAGTACAGGCATTGGAATCTACAATAGCAATAAGCGTTTGCAAATGATGTTCGGTGAACGCTCTTCTCTTCAATTTTTCACGAAGCCTGGCAGTGGAACAACCGTCGAATTTTATATTCCCAAAACAACTAGAAAGGAGAATCTTTCCTAATGCCAAATACAGAAATACGTACGCTTATTGTGGACGACGAAAAATATGGACGAGAAGAATTGATTTACTTACTTCGGCTATTCCCAGCTATCGTCGTTGTGGGAGAAGCACAATCTGGGCAGGAAGCCATCGCAAAAGTCATGGAGCTCCAACCTGATTTACTTTTTCTAGATATTGAAATGCCGGAAATGAATGGAAAAGAAGTCGCTACGATTATGAAACAAATGAAAAACCCTCCATATCTCGTTTTTGCAACGGCGTATCCACAATTTGCCGTTGATGCGTTTCAGCTACAAGCTAAAGGGTATCTCGTTAAACCTATTAACGAAGTCCAGCTAGCTGAAACCATTACTCAAGTTGAAGAAGCACTACAGGCTAAATCCTCACAAGAGAAGACAAGTCCCATAGGCAAGCTAGCCGTTGAAAAGGATGACACGATTCACTTTCTTGATCCTGAAGCGATTCTTTACGCTTATCGGGATGAGAAGAACACAAAAATGGTAACGGACCAAAATGTGTTTGAAACAAAATTGACGTTAAAAGAATTAGAATACCGTTTAACACCGTATTCCTTCTTCCGCGTCCATAAAAGTTACTTAGTTAATACTGCTTATATAACAGAAATGAACGCTTGGTTTAATGGCGCTTACCAACTCTCGTTAAATGGCATGCAAGAACAAATACCAGTGAGTCGTAATTATGTTAAATCATTGCGAAAAATGATTGAATTGTAGAGCCAACCACTTGGCTCTACTTTTCTACGTCTTATCTTCATTTTTTGACATCTCACGACAAAAAACGTCATTTCGATCATGAAATTGTATATACTTTCTTCATGAAACCGCATACACATCATGCGAGGGGAGAACGTATATGATTACTTTTTTAATTGCTTTAGTCTTACTATTTGTTGGTTATTTTACGTACGGCAAATTTGTAGAAAAAGTCTTTCAACCAAAAGCAGACCGTCCTACACCAGCCTATACACAAGCTGATGGCGTCGACTACTTGCCGATGGGTAAAAATAAAAATGCCTTAATTCAACTTATTAGTATTGCAGGTGTCGGTCCCATTTTCGGTCCGATTATGGGTGCGCTTTATGGCCCAGTTGCCTTTATCTGGATTGTACTAGGCTGTATATTTGCAGGAGCTGTACATGACTATTTAACAGGTATGATTTCGATTCGAAACGGTGGCGCCCATTTACCAGAACTTGCAGGGCGATTTTTAGGAAAAGCAATGAAACACGTTGTAAATGCTTTCTCAATCTTACTTTTACTTCTTGTTGGTACTGTATTCGTTGCATCACCAGCAGACTTACTTTATGACTTAGTCAATGGTTCTGTTCCTGTTATCATTTTCGTTGTACTTATCTTTATATATTTCTTATTAGCAACGGTTCTACCAATTAACAAGATTATCGGAAATATTTACCCTTATATTGGCGCTTTATTATTGTTTAGCACTGTCGGTATTGGTGTGGCTCTTATTTGGAATCAAGCACCCATTCCAGAATTATCGTTTGAAAATACGCACCCAGCTGGAGCAGCGATTTTCCCACTATTATTTTTAACAATCTCATGTGGCGCTTTATCTGGATTTCATGCAACCCAATCGCCAATTATTTCAAGAACAACACAAAACGAAAGCCAAGGCCGTCGAATTTTTTATGGCATGATGATTGCGGAAGGTATGATCGCAATGATTTGGGCTGCTGCGGCAATGAGTTTATTTGATGGCCCTGTTAGTTTGAATGAATTGATCAACACCATTGGTACTGGTGGAATTGTATCAGAAATCTCTACAGCTATGCTTGGACCAGTTGTTGGTACACTAGCGATTCTCGGTGTAATCATTCTTCCAATTACGTCTGGAGATACGGCTTTCCGTAGTGCTCGAATGATTATTGCTGACTATATTAAAGTACCACAAATGAAAATTATGAACCGTATTTGGATCGCGGCACCATTGTTCATTGTGTCTATTTTCTTAACGACTGTTGACTTCACCATGTTATGGCAATATTTTAACTGGGCTAACCAATCTACAGCTGTTATTGCACTTTGGATCGGGGCAATGTTCTTATATATCGCTCGCCGAAACTACTGGATCGCGATTATTCCAGCTTGGTTTATGAGTGTAACGGCTACTGCTTATATTATGAACGCACCGATTGGCTTTAATTTACCAATGCAAGTCTCTGTCATTATTAGTATTCTCTTTACCGTGTTGTTAACCGTACTCTTCTTCAGGGCTGCTAGCAAACGTCGAGCAAGCAATCATCCTTTAGAAGACGATGTATCTGACTGGAAACAAAGCGCATAATTCGATAAAGAAGAGTAACGCTCACGTTAGCGCTACTCTTCTTTTTTAAATGCTCGAATTTGTTTTACATAGTCTGGTGCATCCATTGGATCATCAACAACTAATTCTACCACGCAAAGTTGATCAACTTCGTTTACTTTTTGAAGAACTTCTTTTAGTTCCGTCGTTGTTTTCGCTGTGAAGCTGCTTGCGCCTCCGCCAAAGCCTTCAAGAAGCGCTTCATAATTCCACTGTGGAATCTCATTGTAGTCTTGCTCTTTCGTTTCCGTATTTAAATATTTTTCAATTGTGTAGCCCTGATTATTTAAGATAAAAATAATTGGCTTACAATCGTAATAAAGCATTGAACTGATTTCTTGAGCAGTTAGCTGTAGCGAACCATCTCCTGTAAAAAGAAGAGTTCGACGGCTTGGTGCTGCAATACTCGCTCCGAATGCTGCCGCCGTTGCAAACCCAATCGATTGCCAGCCGCCTTGCTTTAAGTAGCTAACCCCTTTTTTCATGCGGGCTTGAGACATTCCATAAAAAAACGTACCCGTTTCGACTACAACGACATCCTCTTCTTTAATAAAGTCTTGCAACATCGGGTAATACTGTTTTGCACGTAGTGGTCCGTCCTCCACCTCCTCACCGCTTCCATATGGGAAAGAAATCGTCCTTTGATACGATTCATTTTTTGATAAATCAAGCTGGCCGATTTGTTTCAGTACATCATACGCTTTTACCTGTTCATAAGTCGCATGCTCGACTCTTACGTAGTGAGGCTGAATGTCTATAAGCTGTTCTTTTTGTATGGATGCAGTGAAATTTGCGGTGTTCGTATCTGCCCATACGAGACCGACACCAATGACGCAATCAGATTGCTCGACTATGTCTCTCACTTCATGGCTGCCAAAATCTCCTGCGTACAATCCGATGTATTCTTCTAAACTTTCGTCTACCGATCCTTTTCCATACATCATACTGGCTACTGGAATATGGAACGTTTTCGTAACGGTTTGAATCATCTTTTCTAATTCAAAACTCTTTACTTTCGTATCAACAAGCAAGACTGGGTTTTTGCTCTCTTTCAACTTTACATCAAGGTGACGAATTGCTTGAGCAAGGGTTTGTTGATCGGTTTCAAAAGCCTCAATCGAGTTCGTCTCTTCTTCTAGTATTGATTCATTTGTCAGATCATCCGCAATCATCAAATAAACCGGTTTCTGATAATCTTTTGCTAGTTGAATCGCTTTTGTTATTTCCGTTCTTGCATTACTCGGCGTGACAACGGTCGAGTATGCTGAAATTTCTGCGAACATGCGTTTAAATATGCCAAAGTCTCCATTCATTAATGTATGGTGAACTTGTAAACCTTTTGCTTGTTTATCGCGATCCGGCGCACCAACAATATGAATAATCGGGATATTTTCGCAATTCGCCCCTGCAATTGCGTTTGCCGCGCTAAGTTCCCCAACACCGAACGCCGTAACAAGTGCGGAAATTCCATGCAGACGGGCATATCCGTCCGCGGCATAACCTGCATTTAATTCATTTCGATTATGAATAAAGCGTAACCCGTCTGTTCGTTCTAATGTATCGAGTAATGCAAAATTGTAATCACCAGGAACGCCGAATACGTCTTTTATCCCTTCCTTTCGCAATGCTTCATATAAATAGTCCCCAATTGTTTCTGTCTGATCTGAAGCCATTCAAACCTCTCCTTTCAAACGTCTATACAAAACGTATACCCTTAAATTCAAATCACACACCCGCTTAAACGAGATAAATCGTTTATAAAACAATCAACTAGCTATTTGCATAAATGATCGTTACGTACCTCATCACCATTTAAAATCGCCATAAAAATAAAACGGCCGAAAACAGTCCCTATGACCTAATTAAAATTATTTAATTTTTTTCCTTTTTATAGAAGGAATTCAAAAAGTTATGAAGAATTATCTAATTGCAAAATTAATTACTACAAAATTCCTACATGGCTCTACTTCATTAGACAAAACACCCTTCTATTACTCTGTCCCCACCCCCCTGGTCAAACGTCCCTTTATCGTCTTTTGTAAATCATTGAAAGGAGGTGAGTGCCTAATTAACCGCACAATCCTCGCGCCATAGTCTCTCTTAACTAAGGCCTTAACCCCTTTTATATAAGTGTTGTATGTGCTCTCCCCCTCCAAGCATGTTCTTACACTCATTGGTCTTTCCTCATTGACCATTTATTTAACCTTATACGTTACGCCGTATGAAAAAGAGCCCTAAAACCAACTGATGGTCCCTAGGGCTCAACTTTAAAGCAAGAATGTAAACGTCAGCTTAAAATTATTGTTTAACTCAAAAGGTGTGAGGGTATGTAAATACGTTACACCCCCTATCTATTTGCCGTTATCTATGAGACACTTGTTCGTAAGCCTAAAGCTAGGCTAATTAAGGAGAGTGCCTTATTTACAAAGTAGTTCGGTACGTTAATGGTAGAGCAGAAAACGCTAAAACCATCAATCGCAACATAAAATCGTTTAATGATTTAGCTTCTGCGGAACTAGAAGTAAAAAAATTAAATTTAGATCTCATTCTCTTAGACAATGATGTTTGGGGAATTGAAGTGATATAAGTAGGCATGGCCTGCTTATTTTTTTGCCCTTTAAGCAGGACACGTTACTTGCAGACATGTATATTATGTTAAAAGCTCCCTCCGGTTACGTATTTTAGAGAAGATCAAGGTGGAGACAATCCTATAAATAACTTTAATAACAAAAAAGCCACCTTCTCGATTGAAAAGAGAAGATGGCTTCAATTGTTTCCGACAATCTTTGTAGAGAGCTTAATAATTTCAAACGTTGGTTTCCGCTTGAACCCAGCGTTTCAGTCAATTCTCAAGAAAGTGTTACTCCCACTCGATTGTGGATGGTGGCTTGCTCGTCACATCGTACACGATGCGGTTGACGTGCGCAACTTCGTTAACAATACGAGTAGAGATAATCTCTAACACATCCCAAGGGATACGTGCCCAATCAGACGTCATACCGTCAATCGATGTTACAGCGCGAATACCTACAGTATAATCATACGTACGAGCATCGCCCATTACGCCTACACTTCGCATGTTTGGAAGCGCAGTAAAGTACTGCCAAATTTCACGCTCAAGTCCAGCTTTCTTAATTTCTTCACGTAAAATTGCATCACTTTCGCGAACGATGGTTAGCTTTTCATCAGTAATTTCACCTAGTACACGAATGCCTAAACCTGGTCCAGGGAAAGGTTGACGCCAAACAATTTCGTCTGCTATACCAAGCTCAGAACCAAGCGCACGTACTTCATCTTTAAATAAAGCATTTAATGGCTCGATTAATTCAAAGCTCATATCTTCTGGTAAACCGCCAACATTGTGGTGGGATTTAATCGTTTGGGCTGTATCTGTACCAGACTCAATAATATCTGTATAAAGAGTTCCTTGAGCAAGGAAGTCCATTTTCTTATCTTTTAATTTCGCTGCTTCCTCGTCAAACACGTAAATAAATTCATTTCCAATGATTTTACGCTTTTGCTCAGGGTCTGTTACACCTTTAAGTTTTCCTAAGAAGCGATCAGCTGCATCAATTTTGACGACATTCATATTGAAGCCTTCACTGAATGTCTCCATGACACTCTCAGCTTCATCTTTACGTAGTAATCCATGATCAATAAACATACACGTTAGTTGGTCACCAATTGCTTTATGAATTAAAACAGCCACGACAGAAGAATCAACGCCACCGCTTAACGCGCATAAAACGTGACGATCGCCAACTTGCTCACGAATTTTTTTGATTTCTTCTTCAATGAAATTCTCCATTGACCAATCGCCTTTAGATCCACAAATTGTGAATGCAAAGTTCTTTAGCAATTCATTTCCGAATTCAGAATGACGTACTTCTGGGTGGAACTGAACACCATAGAATTTTCTTGACTCATCGCTCATTGCAGCTACTGGGCAAGATGGGTTTGAACCGTCAACCGTAAAACCTTCTGGTGGCGCAATAATTTTATCACCATGACTCATCCAAACCGTTTGCTCAATCGGCAAACCTTTAAATAAGTCAGATTGATTTTCTACATGTAACACAGCTTTCCCATACTCACGGTGGGATGCTTTTTCAACTTTCCCGCCAAAATGGTGGGTCATCAGCTGAACACCATAACATATTCCTAAGATCGGAATACCTAAATCATAGATAGCTGGATCACAAGAAGGTGCTCCTTCTACGTATGCACTGTTTGGTCCACCAGAGAAAATAATCCCAATTGGATTTAATGCTTTAATTTCTTCGGCCGTAGTTTTGTGAGAGTGTAGCTCACTATACACGCCTAAGTCGCGGATACGACGTGTAATCAATTGATTATACTGCCCTCCGAAATCAAGAACAACAATTGTTTCATGATTCGTCACTTGCATCTTATTCACCCTTTATCCTGTTTTCTTCCTTTATTTAAAAAGTTATGAAGCATCTCAAGCAAACAAAACGGCTACAAAAACAATGAACATTCCATTGAATTGCAGCCCTACTTTCGCGCTAGCTTTCAAACTCTTTTTAGTATGTGCATAATTAAATAGTATTCATTCAAGTTTAATCATAACAAGCAAGTATTCCGCAGGTCAAGAAGTGATTTGTTTCAGCATCTTTTTCCAATTTTCATCAAATTTCTGCTTATTTAACTGGTGTTTGTTGTCGCTATATAGAAATTGCTCGTACGTTTCTGCCAACTCCACCATCGGACTGTCTTGAAGCGCTAATTCTTTTTCTACGTATCGAGCGTACTCACGTATCGTTTGGTTTTCTTTTCGTTTCACACCATACAATCGTAACAACCAAAGCAAATGCTCAAAGGATCGTGCGTAATCTTCTACTGACTGAGCAGATCGTTGTTTCCGATTGACATAGGTTGTACTTAATCTTTTTCGGAAGACAAACACCAGCGTACTGAGAATAATCAATAAACCAATACTTGTTCCAATAAGCCAGCCATACGATTGCTGCTCATTTGAAGCTGCCTCGTCATTTGTTCCTTCTTCTGTTTCTTCAACCTGCGCTTCTTCTTCAGGAAGCTCAAGGTCCTCTTGCTCTTCTGGTGTCGGAATTTCCTCTAAATCATTATTTTCAAGATCCAACTGTTCTTGTTCATAATTAAAGCCAGAAAAACTAGGCGTTGGTTCAAACGATACCCATCCAGCACTCGGAAAATAAACTTCAACCCATGAATGCGCGTTATTGTTTGAAATTAAAAACGATTGATTGTCTTCATTTGTTTCGAGAAGCTCACCTTCCGTAAACCCTTTTACCCACCTTGTTGGAATATCAAGGGTTCGGAGCATCACTGCCATCGCCGTTGAAAAATTATCACAATAGCCTCTTTGCGTCTCAAATAAAAATTGGTCCACATAGTCTTGGTTAGCACCGGGCACCGGAACATCTTCTGTTTCATATTGAAACTCAGGACCACGCAAATAACGTTCAATCGCCCTCACCTGATCATAGACCGTCTCACTTGTTGTCGTTAGTTCCTCGGCAAGCTCTTGTACGCGATCAGGCAACGCTTCAGGGAGCTGAGTATACGCATCCATTTCAAGGTCCGAAAACCCTTCCCCATCTTCTTTCAATCCAGCTATTTGGAACGTTTGCTCAAAGTAGGCTAACTCATACTGATTAGGCGGGACTTGTCCATTTAAAAAAGTCGCTTGATTTGATACCGGGTGAATAACTACCGGTTCGACTTGTTCCGTATGGACATTTTCAATTTCGTCTGAGAGTAACTCACCTGGATAAAAGAAATGATTAAAACGTTGCTCTCCTTCTCCATAAAACTGCAGCTGTGCTACTTTTTCTTCTCGCTCTACTGCTTCAAGTTCGTCAGACTGTATAGGTGGAGATACATGTCCCTCATTTGTTTCATCGATTGATAAATCCCAACCAGACCCAGTGTAATAATTTTTCGTTTCGCCTTTCCAGTACTCTCCCTGCTCTATGGTTGCTTCAAAAACAGGAGTATCGTCTTGAACAAACCCACCACCTAGCATACTGTCATCTTCACTATAGCCAATGCGTTGAATCGGTGTACCTCCACTTGAAAAACCAAATACAGTTTCAAGAAAAGGAACAGGGTCTGACCATTGTGGCTCAGGTTTTGGCATCGCAAAACTTAAAGAAGCAGCCGTTAGAATAAATACGCTGATAAAAGCCATGACTTTTCCTATTTTCAAAAAAGAAAAGCTTCCATTTTTTTCTCCATTTTTTAATAAACGAAGCGTCACTACAAGGATCATTCCAATGATAAATAAACGAACAATGGATGCTTCCCCACTATAATCTGTGAATGAATCAATCGCCCCTACATATACGACGCTTACAATTAAAAACAGCAAGATCCTTCTAACATGAACGATCCAATAATGAAGCAAGTAACTTAAGATAGACAATAAAACAATGAATAGAAACGTACGAAATAATTCTGAGAGCTCTAAAACATTACCTGCGAGAATGTAAATCAAATTATCAAAAAAATCCTGTACCACTAGGGAAAACCAAGACTCTTGAACCTCTTGGCTAGAAGGAAAGAGCCAAAATAACGCACCAATGGTAACAACGACTCTTAGTAGAAAAGAGAGAATAATCGGTAGTTTTAAAAGCGTAATAATAAAAAACAGCGCCGCAATAACAATAAATGCCGAGACGCTTCCACCACTCGTAATGTAAGGAACTGGATAAAGCCATTCGAGTAATAAAATAAATCCTAGCCCATATAAAAAATAATCACGTAACGCATAATTGTTATGACTCACTTTTTTCACCCCTTAAACGATCATGATGTTGATGGGGGATAAACACATGTCCTCCAGCTTTACGAACTTCGAGGAACTGTTCTTGTGTTAATGCTTCGGTTGCTACAAGATAAACGTTTATGCGATTCATAGCCGTAGTGCGAATCATATGAAGAATCGACTTAGACAAACGCGGCGTGATGAAGAAACAAAGCCCACCTTTTTCAGGAAATGCCCATTCTGCCTTCGTTTGTGGAACCGGATTAATCATGGCAAATAGCCGTAACGCATGCTTCCAATTTTTTTGTGTGAGCTCTTTGCGGACCCACTCATCGTTATAAACAATCAAGGTTGTATGTATACGGTCTTGAATGAGCGTAGACGTTATCGACGCCGCATCTTTAATACTCTCCTCGTATTGTAGAGGGTCGGCAAATGCATCATCGCTTGTTGCAAAATGCACAACAGTAACGCCTTTATCTTCTTCCGTTTCAAATTCTTTCGTCAACAGACCACTTACACCTGCTGAACGTTTCCAGTCAATTTTACTTAATCGGTCACCTGCAGCATAATGTCTAATACTTGAAATCAAATCTTCATTTAACCCTTTTCGAACATGCTTCGCTTGACTAGAATAAGCAAATAATTCATGTTTGTTGGCAATTTTATAGAAAGGTGGCGAAACAACGACTTCGGTATTCACTTGCAGTGACCGCTTCACCCAGATTAAACCGATTAAATCATTGGCATACACACTTGCTTGATTGAACTGATACACCCCTCTTTGCAACCCCTTTGCATCATAAGAAAGCGTAAATCGATTATCAAACGAAAATGAAAAAAGTTGCTCACTTTTTTCGGATATAAATGTTTCTGGCGTGCGGTCTATAAGTTGGTAATAGAAAAACGGAATGTAAGCAGGCTTGGACAATGTTACTTCTACGGTTACAACTTCCCCTACTTCAATGCTATTGTTTCGCAACGTTCGATCTATCTTTAAGCCAATGACGGATAGAAACGGAATCATACAGGAAAAAAGAAAGACAAACACCAGCCCGTAGAAAAGAAACCAACTAACAAATCCACCTTGAAACATGGCAAACATAAAAGAAAGTGAGAAGATTATTATGGCTATGAGCCACCTTAAAACAAATCGACTCGCCTGCTTTATCGTGGATGTATTCATTTAAAATTGTCCTTCTTATCCATTACTGGTACGCGAATATGTGCAAGAATGCTCTCGATCACTTCTTCCACTTTCTTTTCTTTTAGTAAAGATTCATTTGTCAGTCGTATCCGATGACTTAACACAGATGACGCAATTTCTTTCACATCATCAGGGGTCACGAAGTCTTTTCCATTTATTAACGCATTTGCTTGACTTGCTCGCATGAGGGCAATCGTCGCCCTTGGACTTGCACCTAATTCAATCGCTTTACTCATTCTTGTCGCATGAATCAAATTGACGATATACGTTTTAACAGCTTCATTAATATAGATGTTTCTCGCAACTTTTTGTAGTGTAATCACTTCTTCTAACTCAATCACATTCGAAATTGAGTGAATCGGGTGTTCTTTCTCCACTCGATTTAATAACTCAAGTTCTTCTTTCACTGACGGATACCCTAAGTTGATTTTGATTAGAAATCGATCAAGCTGAGCCTCTGGTAATGGAAACGTCCCTGCATATTCGATCGGGTTCTGTGTTGCTAGCACAAAAAATGGCGCATGAATCTGCATCGTTTCGCCATCAACTGTAACATTCCCCTCTTCTAAAGCTTCGAGTAACGCTGACTGCGTTTTAGGCGAGGTACGATTGATCTCATCGGCTAGTACGACATTCGCGATTATTGGGCCAGCTTTAAATTCAAATAATTGAGTTTTTTGATTGTAAATCGCAACACCTGTTACGTCTGAAGGAAGCAAATCGGGCGTAAATTGAATGCGTTTGAACGAACCTCCGATGGTTTTAGCCATGGCTCGAACGAAGACGGTTTTCCCTACTCCAGGCACATCTTCTAGCAAAACATGACCACCTGCTAGCAACGCAACGAGTGAAAGTTTTATCTCTTTTCGTTTCCCTATCATGACGGTTTCTACATTTTCGATTATTTTATCTATCGTTAACATATGCGAATGTAAAGTGGTCTCCAACGCTTAAATCCCCCTAAATCTGTACTTTTCCATATTGTAACATCTCTATCTTACTTATTAACAGTCGCTTTATAAATAAAAAATACCAACTTCCCACAACGTATTTTTTATGAAAAAAGCCTTTGACTCGAAACGTACAAAGGCTCTTCAGTATACTAACAGTCTAATATTCCAATGCCAAACCTCTGTTAAAGTGAAGGAAACGTTTTGAACACCGTTAATAGATCTTTTTCAACAGCTGCCCACGTTGATTTTTCTTTGAATAATTGATGCATTTTTGGGAGGAATGTTTCTTTAAATTCTTTTTCATACGTTGGTGCATCTTTTTCAGGTAAAGACGTTTTATAACTTGAAACGACTTCCTCAATTTCCTGTGCCCGCGGCCCCCATTTTGCAAGTTCCTCTCCATTTTCGTCCATAAAAAGAATGATTGGAATTGAACGAGCTCGTCCATTTGTTAAATACTGATCCATAAGCTCTAAATTCTCATCTCTAATGAGAAATCGACATTCCATTAAGCTATTTTGTGTCAATTTCAGGAATACAGGAATATTCACCATCGCATCGCCACACCAATCTGCTGTGAGTACAACTGCTTTTATCCCTTTACCTACTGAAGCCTGTGTCACTTGTTTTGCTTCTTGACTAAGTTGATAACCATGAAAAATTGAAAGCAGTGATTCTTGGTTTACCTGCATAGATTCTATATATTCTTGCGTGGTCATCCCTTTATCAAACCATTTTTTTAAATGCATATCTGTTGTCTCCTTTTTTAACACCATCATTCCTTATAGTTTACCATAATGTGTGGATCCAACTCCGCAAATTAGCTTACGACACTTTTCCAAATCAACTACATAAAATTCCCTTCAAATGACACACTATCAGAATGAGGGAGTGATTAAATGAAGTACAATTTAAAAAAGAAAACATGGTCTTTATTTATTACAATGTTCGCCGTTTTGATTTTCTTTCAGTCTTCTCATCCAGTTGATGCAAAAAATGACAAATCATTCTCTTTTGTCTGGATGTCAGACACCCAATACTATTCACAAAAATATCCTTATATTTACGATCATATGACATCATGGATTGCAGAACATGCGAAGGAAGAATCGATCAAATATGTCATACATACAGGTGACATTGTAGACAGAATGAATAATGAATTTGAATGGGTTCAAGCCGATGTCGCAATGAAAAAATTAGATGAAGCAAACATTCCTTATGGTGTGCTAGCAGGAAATCATGACATCGGGCATAATGATCGAAACTATAAAATGTTTAAATCGTATTTTGGGGATGAACGGTTCAAAAACTCGAAAGCATTTAAAGACTCTTACAAAGATAACGAAGCACACTATGATACGATTGTCGTAAATCGACATAAATTGCTTATCTTATATTTAGGCTTTGGTTGGAACCAAGAAACCTTAAATTGGGCAGAAGACGTGTTGAGCGACCACCCTGACCATACTGTTATTTTAGCAACCCACCGTTATTTACAAGTGGACGGCCAACGCTCAAAGGACGGAAATCTTTTGTTTGAAAAACTTGTCGTTCCACATGAAAATGTTCAACTCGTTTTAAGCGGACACTATCATGGTCATGCCCAACGATTTGATCGGTTAGATCAAGACGGAGATGGAATTAATGAACGGATCGTTGTGCAATTATTATCTGACTATCAAAGTTATGAAAAGGGAGGAAATGGTTTTATGCGTATTTTAACCTTTCACCCAAATACGTCCTCAGTAGAAATTCGGACGTATTCTCCATATACAAATGAGCATTTACTGGAAGATGAAGAATTTCAAAAGATCCCAATGAGTTTTCATTTTCCATTAACGTTCTAACTTTAGCCCATTTTGCGTTCGCGCTTCACCTTTCTTCGTGTACAGCCATATTGTGTACTAACCAAGAAAGGTGGTGCTTAATATGAGCTATTATCAAGCTGGTTACGGCAATCCGTGTTGTCCTCCGCCACCTTGTGGAGGTTATGGCTATGGTCCTGGTCCAGGCGGTTACGGTCCAGGAGGCTATGGCGGTGGCGGCTACGGTGGTGGCTGGGCGATCGGTATCGTCGTTGTGCTATTTATTCTAATCATCATCATTGGTGGTGCGGGTTTCTATGGCGGCGGCTACGGTGGCGGCTTTGGTGCTGGAGGTTACGGCCCGGGCGGCGGTAAACCTTGTTAAACGAAAAGACAACAGCTTTTGCTGTTGTCTTTTTTTTTCTTTTAATAGTAGTATCCGCCACCATAAGGTGGGTACCCATATGGCGGGTAACCACCACCGTACCCATATCCGTACCCAGGTCCGCCAAAAAGGTATGGCGCCACTAAAGCACCGCCTAAACCCCCAACAAAGCCACCTAATAATGCATTTCCGCCTCCGTAAAAAGGTCTTGGTCTTCTTCCATAGCCATATCCATATGGTCTACGGTAGTCGTGCGGCATGTTTCTTACATACCTATAGGGTGGTTGCATGTTTCAAACCTCCTAGCTTGTTATGAGGTATACTATGCGTCGGTAAACAGGCATGTGCGGAGCGAATGCAATAAATTAATCGAGAAATTGATCATAGATGTGATCAATTATTGGTAAGACATCTCCACTGCCAACCCCATCTTGCATAACCGCAAGCAACAAGCTCGGATCGTCTCGATCATAACTAACGACCCAACCTAATGTATCTTCTCCAACCTCAGCAGTTCCAGTCTTTGCAGCAATCGAATGCCCATCTCTTTGCAACGAACCTGCCGTTCCATTTTCACTTGATACGACGTTTTCTAATGTTTCATCTACGAGATTGGCTGTTTCCGTTGAAACTGGCTCTAGAGCAACTTGATCCGTTTCCTCGTCTTGATCTAATACTGGTTTTATCATTGTGCCTTCATTAACGAATGTCGTAAACATCGAAGCTAAATGAACCGGATTCACTAAAATTTCCCCTTGCCCATATCCTGTATCCGCTAACTGTATTTCTGATTGAAATCCGTTCTCTCCCGTCAGCAACGAGGTTTGCAGAGGATACTCATACTCAAACGTTTCCCCAAATCCAAATAATTCCGCTCCAGCTTGAATCTGCTCTTCTCCTAGTGCTAATGCTGCTTGAGCAAAATAAATATTGTCAGAATAAGCCATCGCATCAAATAAATCTACAGCACCATTTGGATCGGTGACACGACGGACATGATAGCTTCCCCAATCCGAGTCATCTGGCTGCCATTCATGTCCAGAAACATCCACAGTATCTTCAGGGTTTAACGTATCATTTTCAAGACCAATAGCCGCTGTTACTGCTTTCATTGTAGAACCAGGAGAAAAACGGTTATAAAACCGATTTAATAAAGGTTCAGCTTCATCCTCTTCTAACTCTTCGCGTTGAAAACTAGATAGGCCTACTGTCATAAGATTTGGATCATAGCTTGGTGAACTTACTAGAGCTAGTGTTTCTCCTGTTTGCGGATGAAGCGCCACAGCCGTACCGGGTTCCCCATCTAGCTCGCTCATTAATGCTTCTTGAATGTCCATATTAATGGTTAAATGTACGTTTTCCCCATCAACTGCCTCTTGTTCCACAAGCGTATCTTTTTCCTCTCCATCAGGTCCAACGATAAAGATTTTTCCTCCAGGCGTACCTCTTAACTGTTCTTCTTTTATGCGCTCTAAACCAGTCTGACCGATTAGAGATTGCTGATTATAGCCTTCCTCTGCCAACTCCTCTAGTTGTTCAGCTGAAATTGGGCGAATGTAGCCAATTAAATGAGCCGCCGCTTCTCCAAACGGGTACACACGCCCCTCGCCCATTTGATACGTAAAACCAGGTACATCTTCGTGAATGTCTGTCACCATCTCTAATTCCGACTCTGGTAGTTGACCAATAATGACAAGGCTATCTTCTTGGACCCAACCTTGTTCGAGGATTTGTCGAATCGAATCTTCAGACCGGTTCAATCGTTCAGCTAATTCCGCTATTTCTTCTTCCTCGTTTTCAAACCGATTTGGAACGATAGCCAAATCCACAACTTGTCCATTAAGTGCTAACCCTTGACCCTCTTGATCAAAAATTTCTCCCCGTTGTTGTGCATACGATCGATAATCGACCGTGTCATCTTCACTTAATTGAGGAAAAATCAAATGATGGTCCCAGTGAACTTCCCATACCTCCTCCTCTTCTTGATTTAATACAAGCGGAAGAGAAGCTTCAAACTCGTATGGACCCACAAGTGTATTCATCGCAACATTTATAGAAATGGACTCTTCATTTTCACCTGAGAATTCTTCAGGATAGGAAGCCTCGACTGAAAAATCATTGACCAGCCCATCATAAATATTTTCATAGCGTTCTACAAACGCCTCTTCTGTTATCGCTTCCTGAGCATCGTTCGTTAACATCTGATACATGGCTTCGTAATTACGATCTTCCCAATTTTCAATATATGCTTCAATTGAGTCTTCTGGCGTTGCGGTTGAACATGCCGCTAAAAATAAGCCAACAATTGAAAAAGTAATAAACACGCTAGGTTTCTTCAATCCATCCAATCCCCTTTTACAACTAGATTTCATTTTCTTTACATTCACTTTATCACACTCATGAAGGGGAATGAACCGTTTTCCTTTCACGAAAAGAGGAGGCATTAGATTGATAAAATGTTCACTATTACTTCCAGCACAAACCGTGGCGTCTATTCGAATTTCATAAACGAAAAATACGACCGATCCTTAAACCGGATCAGTCGTATTCTCGTCTAATTCTCTACTCATTGATGATCGTTAATTTTTCTTTTATACTTGTCCGTTCTTTTGCTTCTGGGATAAAGTCCGCATACCCAATCATCAACGTTCCAATAATTTTTTCGCCATCTTTCACACCAATCGCCTCTCTAAAAATCGGATCATAAATCCAGTCATTCGTCCGCCAGATCATTCCAATCCCCCTCGCCCAAGCTGCAAGCTGGAAGTTTTGAATCATGGCACTAACCGCACCATAGTCTTCATCCCACGTTTTTTGACGAGGATGTTCAGGCATTACGACCACAAGATGAATTGGTATTTGCCTGAAGTACGCTGCCTTCTTTTGCGCTTTTTCAGGTACAGTTTGGTCTGCTCCCATTTGCGATTTCGTATAAGCTTGAATGAACGTCTCTTTCCCTTCTTCCGCAAAAAGTAAAAATCGCCAAGGCTCCGTTAATTTATGATTAGGTGCCCACTTAGCAACCTCTAAAAGCTCAATGATCTCGTCCGTTGATAAAGCATCTGACTTAAATTTTTTTATTGATCGTCTTTCTTTTATGATTGTGTCAATTATATGTGCTTGATTCGTCATATCCATCATCCTTTTAGCTAACATTACATTTAGTGTAGCGAATGCATGTTATGAAAGCAAGGAATGATTCTCATTTTCAATTAGCCGTTATTAGAACGTGTTGCTCCCTCCATTTTCTTTGCATCTCGCAGAGGCGTAACGTTCTTTAACCTTGTATTTCCTTACGGTTTAGAAGAGAAACTGTCGCTCCGTATGAACAACAGTTTGCTTTTCATCAAGAATGAAAACGACCTAAGAACGATTTTAATCGATCCGTCTTTGGATTTTTTATCACTTCATCAGGCGTTCCTTGTTCCGCAATTTTTCCCGCATCTAAAAAGAAAACTCGATCTGCCACATCCACAGCAAAATCCATTTCATGAGTAATGAGCATCATCGTCGTTTCTCCCTCTGCTGCAATATCACGAATGACTTCTAATACTTCACCAACAAGCTCTGGATCAAGCGCCGCTGTAACCTCATCAAACAACATGACCTTTGGCTGCATCACTAAAGAGCGAGCAATGGCAACTCTTTGCTGTTGACCACCTGATAATTGCGATGGGTACATATTCATTTTGTCTTCCAATCCAACCTTTGCGAGCATTTTTTTTGCTCGATCTTGTGCCTCTTGCTTGCTAAGTCCTAATACATGAATCGGGGCTTCCGTGCAATTTTTCATAATCGTCATATGCGGAAACAAATTGTACTGTTGAAATACCATCCCTATATTGCCTCTAACTTTTCGTAAATGCTTTTCATCAGCTGGGACAAGTTTTCCATCAACCTCTTTATGCCAAAGCATTTCGCCGTCCACTTCAATCGTTCCTTCTGTCGGTTGTTCTAACGTCATAAGCATTCGAATAATCGTCGTTTTCCCTGATCCAGACGGACCTATTAACGCTATTTTTTCACCTTTTTTGACGTCGATATTTAGTTCATTTAGTACAATTGTATCGCCAAATGCTTTTTTTACATCACGATACCGAACAATGATTTCATCCTTGTTCCCATGCTCATCTCGTTGTTCCACTTCGTCTTTCACCATTTCTCTCATGTTTTGACCCCCCGTGTCTCAACTTTGTTCCCGTGTAAGTTTCCTACTTTCCTCTCTAAGTAACGAATCAGCAACGCAGATGGGTAACTTAATAGAAGGAAAAGGAGTCCTACGATTGTAATCGGCTCTACAAAACTATACGTTTGCGAACCAATTGCTCGAGCTGTTGACATCATTTCCATTACAAATACACCAAGTAGTAGCGGTGTCTCTTTAAATAAGACAATTAAGTAATTTCCAAGCATCGGAATGACTGGAGGCACGGCTTGCGGCAAGATAATTTTTCTCCACATTTGTGCTTTAGAAAAGTTTAACGCCTGGCCAGCTTCCCATTGGCTCTTCGGAACAGCTTCAATCCCGGAGCGATAAATTTCTGAAACATAGGTTGCATAATGAATACCAAGAACGACAACCCCTGTTTGAAATCCAGTTAATGGTGTTGTATAAAACACAAAAAACAATTGTACGAGCGGCGGCGTAGCCCGTATGAACTCTACAATGCCACCAATAAGTAATGACAGAGGTTTAATCTTTGAACGCCTTAATAATGCAAAAAGTAAGCCAACTGTTAACGAGATTAAGTAAGCAATCACGGTAACAGAAATGGTTACGGTAATAGCTGACAAGATTTCTGGAAAGATCTCAAACGCAAATTCCCAATCCCAAACGTCATTCATGAGGTGCTCACCCCTTTAGAAACACGCTTTTCTAAATAGCGTGCTAAGAAAATAAGTGGTAACGCCAGCAAGAAATAGGCAAACAATAAGTATGTATAAATTTCCACTTGGCTACTAATCGCCGTATTGCTGCCTCGAAGTACGTTTGCGTTAAACGTTAAATCGGCCAATCCGATAAAATAGACTAATGATGTCCCTTTCAATAATTCGATTGCGTTATTCCCAAACCCTGGTAGCATCAAGCGGAAAGCTTGTGGTAAAATAACGAGCCTCAACCGCTGAAATCTTGTCATATTTAACGAAATAGCTGCTTCGGTTTGCCCGACATGAATCGAATTAATTGCACTTCGTACCACCTCTGATGCATACGCTCCATAATTTAAGCCAACCGCTAATGAACCTGCAAGCATAAGGCTCATATTTAACCCATCAATTAATTGAGGGAGGGCATAATAAAGAAAGAACATTTGTACAAGTAACGATGTGCCTCTAAACAATTCAACAAAGACTGCGGCAATACTTCTAACAACGCCGTACTGAGACGTTCGCATTAATCCAGCAACGATGGCGATCGAATAAGCAATTAAAGCACCATAAAGAAAGACCATTACCGTCGTCGTTAACCCTTGCAAAATAAACGGTACAAACGTACCAAAATTAGAAAACATTTTATACACCTCTCTTTCTACGAGAAAAAGCATGGTTAACGGCTATGCAGCACCATGCTTCGCTCATCTATTTCTTATTAGCTATCCATATTACATCGATCTTCTGTTGTAATATCATCTGGTGGTAAATTTGCTTCTGTAAATCCGAACTCTTCAATAATGGTTAAAAGCTCGCCAGATTCAATTAATTCTTGAAGTCCTTCATTGTATGCTTCTCTTAACTCGTCATCTGCAAATACAGCTGCTCCATATGCGGTTACAGGCTCTCCGTCAATAATTGGCTGTTCGAAGTCCTCAACGAATTCTACTTGACCAGATTCATTGTTTTGGGCAGCCGAGTTTGCTGTTGCATCTGTAGCCACCATGACATCTGCTGATCCGTTCTCAACCGCTGCAATGTTATCCGCAATACTTGACCCTTGCATAAACTGTCCAGAATCAATGCCTAAATCTTCAAGCATGCCAATTTGATTAGCACCTGACATAACGGCAACAGTCACATCCGGGTTATCAACAATATCTTCATAGCTATTTAAATTGAGCGGATTGCCTGATTGTACGACAATGCCTTCCCCATACTGGATTTCAATATCACCAAAATTCCCTGCATCACAGCGCTGAGGTTGAACATCCATCGCTGCTGTAGCCATTTCAAAAGAACCACTGTTTACACCTTCAATGAGTGCACCGAAATCATTAACCGTTCCTTCTATATCTTCATAGCCGATGCTCTGCAACACAGCACGAGCAATTTCAGGAGCGGCCCCTGTCACTTCGTTGTTTTCAACGTCAATGTAACCATATGGCTCTTCATTCGCAACACCAACGCTTACAATTCCGCCACCGTCTCCACCATTGTCTCCACCTGCATCACCGTTATCATCACCATCTCCACATGCCGCAAGTGCCAATGTTGATACGAAAAACACGCCGAATATTCCTATTTTTCTCAATTCAAATGTTCCTCCTCTAGAATCGTCACACAAAAAACAAGCTGTTATAAAAGCGCTAAGTTTCCCAACAACCTCTTTTTTGGCGACCAAGTATAATATGAGTATCATCATAGCACACTTAAAAGATTGACAAAAATCACTTTTTTCGCAAATATCCCCTCCTTTTGGCTTAATATCCCTTTACCCACTCTCTCATTAAATTAAGCCTAAATAGCTCAAAAATAAGCGATTTTTCGGAAAATAACGTTTGCTTTTGGTTTTTTTCCATTATTCCTGCACCTGTAACCTTGCTACTAGGACTTTTCTCCATGAAAACTTAGTTATAAAAAAGAGTAAGGGGATCATCCCCTTACTCTTACATCGGTTTAATCTTGTTGTTCCATTTCTTGTTGTTGTTCCATTTCTTGTTCCATTTCAGCTTGCATATCGGCCATTTGTTCTTGAGCTTCTTCCAAGGAAATCGCCTCTTCCATTGCAGATTCATCTACATCAGCTTCTTCTAGTGCATTAAACTGACTAAATTCATATGCAACTTCTTCAGAAAACGGTTGTCCTTGCTCCACTAATTCACCATCAATACTTAGTTGACTACTCTCTTGCAACATCGAATCTTTCTCAATTAGCATCTCGTAACTAAACTCATTCAATTCAATATCAAGCTCTTCAGGGTTTTGATTCATGAACGCTAACACTAGTTCCGTCGCTTCTTCACTTGTTCCTGAGGCTGTTATTTGATAATGTTCATCGGTTTCTTCCATGCTCAAACTATCTGCATGATTCGCTAACACTTCTAATTGATCTTCCGCAGGCTGAATTGCAGCGGGATCATCCATACCAGCCTCTTCAGTTGGCACAGTTATCCATTCTTCGAGCATAGGATCTTGCTCGTAATATTGACCATCTTGGATGAACATCATTGTCTCCTGCGTTTCATCTGTTTCAGGGTTACTCATCGTTTGCACAGAAGAATACGTAAACGGTTCACGAACAAGCTTCGTAGTTGTTTCTAAACCCTGGTCATTTTGAGCTGACCCTGCTTTTGTATCCATTTGATAGCTTGTTGTTTCAGACATTGTATCGTGTGAATCTTGAAGAACTGTTTCTATATTTTCACTTGACTCTTCTGCACTTTGACATCCTGCAAGAGCCATTGCGGCTATTCCAGAAAAAAGAACAAACGATGTTTTTTTCATGGGTTCCACCTCTATACTTTGACTTCTAAGCCACCCTAACATACAGACGCAGGTGATTGGCAAGACTTGACCACATTCCACTACTTTTTTATACTTTCCGTCATTTCAGCTTTCAGCTAAGATGTTTTTGAGAATCAACCATAATTTACAATATTTCTTTAAAACAACCGTAAGATTCAAGTCTGTCAACAAGGGGTATAATAGGAATATTACTGGCTTATGGAGGATTTTTTATGAACAAACCACTTCTATCTATTATTGTTCCTTCGTTTAATGAAGAACAAAACGTTGAGCCTTTTTATTTTGCATTAAAAAAAGTGCTTGATCAAAGCCATTATCGGTATGAAGTGATCTATATTGATGACGGTAGTTCAGATTCTACACTCCCTCTGCTTCAACGGCTTTCTACTTGGCATCCGCAAGTGAACTACATTTCGTTCACACGAAATTTTGGGAAAGAAGCAGCAATATTAGCAGGTTTTCAACACGCAAAAGGGGACTGCGTCATTGTCATAGATGCTGACTTACAACACCCTGTAGAATTGATTCATGAATTATTAGACGGGTACGAAGAAGGATACGATCAAGTCATAGCTTGCCGTAACCGAAAAGGGGACAATGTTGTTAAGACAGCCCTCTCAAAATTGTATTACAAAATGATTAATAAAGTAGTGGATGTCCGTTTGGAAGATGGAGCTGGTGACTTTCGTTTGTTAAGTCGTCGAGCTGTTGACGCACTCCTTATTTTAAGTGAAGGAAACCGCTTTTCAAAAGGGCTATTTTCATGGATTGGTTTTGATCAAAAAGTGGTTCATTATGAAAACGTGAGTCGCCAAAACGGAGATTCGAAATGGTCTTTACCGAAGTTAATTAATTACGGGATTGATGGAATTATTTCGTTTAATTTAAAACCTCTTCGCATTTGTTTTTATATGGGTGGTACAATTTTACTTGCTGCACTTGTTTACATTTTCATTATGCTCACCCAAATCATTCGGACAGGCATTGATGTTCCAGGTTACTTCACCATTATTTCAGCCGTTCTTTTTCTCGGTGGTATTCAACTCGTCTCTCTTGGCATTATTGGCGAGTACATTGGACGAATTTACAATGAAACAAAGAAGCGCCCCCACTATTTAATTAAAGAAGCAAACGCAACGAAAGGAAAACGTTATGAACGCATTCAGTAGTTTTTGTCAGAAAATCTACCGAAATCAATTTATGCGTTTCGCCTTTGTAGGAGGGATAAATACACTTGTCTTTTATTCCCTCTTCCTCCTTTTTCACCAAGTATTTGCACTCTTTTATTTAGTGGCCCATATTACCGCCTTTGTTTTATCAATGATTGTTTCTTACTTTTTAAACGTATTTTTCACATTTGGCGTGAGACCATCTTTAAAGACATTTTTGCAATTTCCACTAACTCAAGTTGTTAATTTTACCGTATCCACAACCCTCGTGTTTATTTTCGTAGAATTAATTGGTTTATCTCCAGTTATTGCGCCAATACTTGCAGTTTTCCTTACAGTTCCTATTACGTATATTGTTACTGCAAAAATTTTAAAACGAGATGGAGTTACACATGAGTCTTAAAAAAGCCCTACTTCTAATTGGTGCAAGTATTGCTGTTGCCTTTCTTGCCCATGGTTTTTTTCTATATCAATTAACAAATGGACAATTCATGGTCGGACCAAACGATGGTACTGCACAGATGCTCCCTTTTAAACAGTTTCTATATAACTCGTTTAGCGACGGAATGGTCTTTTATTCTCATCAATTTGGTCTTGGCGGCGGCATTTTTAGTCAGCTTGCTTATTACTTTTCAACAAGCACAGTGTTTTTTGTTACGTTTCTCTTAGTCTTCTTAGGAGAATGGTTACACATTTTCCAAAACCCTGGAGACGTTCTTTTTTGGGCAAATGCAGCAGTATTCGTTAACATTTTCCGCCTAACAGTCGTTATTGTAATCACCACGTTTGTGTTTCGTTATTTTCACATACGTTTCCTTTATGCGTTTTTAGGCGCTGTTTTGTATGGTGCAAGTGTCATGTATTTTCGCCATGCATCGTTTTGGGAGTTTTTCGCCGATGCTTACTTATGGTTACCTTTACTTGTTTTAGGGGTAGAGAAAATCGTCAGAGAGAAGAAGCCTTGGTGGTTTATCTTTGCAGTCGCGATCTCCATTATTAACAATTTTTACTTCGCCTACATGAACTTTCTATTTATCGCCATTTACGCGATTTTGCGTAGTCTTATAAAATTTTCGCGTGACGAAGTTTCAATGAAACAGCAATTTTTTACATACTTGCCAGCCACCATTCTTGGCTTTTTTATTGGTTCCTTTTCATTTGTACCAGCAGTATATGGATTTTTAAACAATCAACGACCTCCTTTTGAACAATCGATTGAGTGGTTTCATTTTCACGATGAAATCTTCTTTACAAGCCGGTATCTTTTAATTCCTGCTTTGTTTATCTTGTTGATTTGTTGCAGAAGTTTATATCGCTATAAACCGTTTCTTCTATTCACAATTCTTTCTCTCGTCTTTATCGTCTTTCATTATAGTCCAATGATCGGGAGTATGTTTAACGGTTTCTCGGCACCGCAATATCGTTTTCAATACATGGGGGCATTTGCATTTGCGGCAGCTGTCGCTATCGGCTTAAGCAAGTTTCACCAAATCCCTAAAAAAGAAAAGCGTCAAGCGCTCATGCTGACGACTTTCGTCTACAGCGTTCTTTTTACGATTGGCTTATTGACAGATTCAGATGCGTTTCTTTCATTTCAAGCAATCATTCTGTTGATTATGGCGATCGTAACAGTCTTGTTTGGATTCTTCCACATAAAAGGCAACTATAAAGCAACCATGCTTGGGCTCGTCGTAACGACCATTGTTCTCCACCTTGGCGTGACAAATGCCTATCAAAAAGAATGGTTGTTCGAACGAGGAGATTTAAGCGCAACCTCAGAAGAATTTCTACAAAGTCATGCGTACAATCACACCAAACAAAAAGAGTTAATTGAAGCTGCCGACGTTCAGGACCCTTTATCGCGAATTGAATGGGTGACGAACTTTAGAAACAATACACCTATGGTTCAAGACTTTAACGGCGTCAGTGCATACTCAAGCGTGTTAAATCGTGAATTGCTTTTCTTTTACTACACTGACCTGCAAATTGATATGAATCGAGAAAGCGTGAGCAGGTATTCTGGCTTTGGCGATCGTGCAAATTTGCATAGCCTTTATCAAGTCTCACACAAACTAGTTTCAAAAGAAGATCCCGATCCTATTCCATATGGGTTTTATGAAATCGAAGAGAACGAAGACTATCGATTGTACAGAAATGAACTGATCCTGCCTTATGCACGAACAACGTCAAATCTTTACAGCAAGGAAGACATGGCACCGCTGAGCATCATGGACAGAGAACACGCTATGCTAAATGGCGTCATTGTTGAAGACGAGCACGAGACAACTTCTTTTGAAGCGGAACGAAACGATCGAATCAACGACACAACCATTACTGCAGTTGGAGGATCGTATGATAACGGGATTCTTACAGTTGAAGAAGACACAGGTGGTATTGATATTGAAATTGGAGAACGTGGTGTAGATGAAGTCGATGATTACTTCTCCTTCTATCTTTTAAACAATTCAAAAACGGCCCCTCTGTTTCCTTTAACGATTAATGAATTTGAAACAGACCGAAAATCGCTTCAATCAATATACAAAACCGACATCAATCAATTAACGGTACGTGTAGAAGCAAACGAAACAATATCCTTAAGAGTGCCAGAAGGTGAATACACATTAGACCACCTAGCCCTCTACACAGAGGACTATGACCTTCTGGAGAATCAACAGCAACAAGATGAAACAATCGATGTTGATGTCGATGGACGACATGTCGATATTGAATTAAACAATCTCGACAGCGATCAGATGCTTATGTTACCAGTTCCTTATGAAAAAGGTTGGGAAGTAACACGAAATGGGCAATCCGTCGATGTTGAACAAGTAAACTATGCGTTTCTCGGTGTGGAGCTTGAAGAAGGCCAAAATACGATTCAATTTTCGTATCTGCCACCTTTCTTTAAACCAACCCTCGCATTATCAATCATCGGATTATTGCTAACGTTCATATGGGTGTATGCAAGAAGAAAATAATTTCTTCTTGCACCTACACTCAATGCATGCTATTATGGAGTTTAAACCTATTGAAACGGATGAATTTCTAATTTTTCATAGGATTTAAAAAATTAATAAAATCGGAGGTGATTGTGAATGAAACTCTTGTATATCAGCTATGTAACATTGCTTCTGGCGCTCGGTATTGTGTTAATCGGTTTTGGTGTTTTAGATAGCATCGCACCAACAATCGTATTTAGCCTGCTTATCCTTGGATCGGTCCTCTCATTATTGTTTAGCCCTCGTAAAGCGCATAATTAACGTCTTTCCCGAGCCAGTTACTTCAACTTTTTTGACCTAAGTCATTTCGTTCGCTACAATACTCTTAGTAGATATTATGGCGGAGGTCGAACATGTCCAATCAATCAAACGAAAAGCCACCTAATGAAGCATTCGGAATGATATTTGGCTTACTAATCGCAGTTGGCGCAAGTATTGTTTTTGACAGTATTCCAATTGGAATCGTTGTTGGAATTATCGTTGGAACAATGATTAGTTTCTATAGTAAGAAACCTAGAAAAAATCGTGAAGAATAACCGGCTCAGCATTGAGTCGGTTCTTTTCATATTCTCTTTTTAACAGCATAGACTATTCATTAAGACTACGTAACGATGACACTTGGAGGTGTTCTTTTGCTATTCAAAAAAAAGAAAGCACCGTCCTTTGAGCCGCCCCAACCAACTCAAGCTCCTTATCGACAGCCACCACAAAATCCAACTCAAGGGATAGCCAAACCAGCTCCGACCAAGCAACCAACGCCTATTTCTGAAGATCAACTACTTCAACTACAACAATTTCTTCAGCATTCCTATCAATCCGTGACCGACTATGAATATTTGATTGAAAAAGTTCCAACTGAGCAAACCGCATCAACGCTACGTGATATTATTGACGATCACAAAAAACACTATCAAACTCTTTTGCATATTTATCGTTCACAAGCAAATAAAGACCCTGAGATTCGTGAAGCGTCTTTAAACCGAAATGCCTATACCCCCGCTCTAAAGAAGGCATTTGAACAAGCTCAATTTCAGTCTCACTTGCTTGAAGAAGCCACACGTTATACTGAAAATCCGCAAATACGTAATATCTATTCCTCTATTGCTAGAGACCATCAGCGCCATGCACTATGGTTCCTCTCTTATCTAACCGTTTTTTCTAAAGATGACATAAAAAACAGAAGCTAGGTTTGGATTGCCTAGCTTCTCTTTATTCTTTCTTGCATGGTATAGACATTCATAGATTGCTGTCGAATAAATCCAACCGTCGTAATTTGAAGTTCTTCTGCTATTTCTAATGCTCGATTCGTCGGAGCTGATTTAGATAGAATCATCTCACAACCGATCTTAGCCACTTTTAAAACAATCTCCGAAGACAACCTTCCGCTAAAAAGCAGCACTTTATCATCTAACGAGATTTGATTTCGCAAACAGTAACCATAAATTTTATCGAGCGCATTATGCCTCCCAATGTCCATCCTCATCAACACGATACCTTCTTGTGTCGCAAGCGCCGCATTATGCACGCCACCTGTTTCTTTGAAAGTATTCGCTGTTTCTTGTAGTTCTTGCATGAGCATAAGACATTGTTCTGGCGTAATCGTTACAGAACGGGTATGCATCGTTTTCGTTGTTTTCGCATCGGAAGCAAAAATAAAACTTTGACGACTCATACCGCAACATGAAGTTAAGTATCGTTTTGTTTGTAGCTGTTGGTGAAGAGGATTAATGGATTGATTAACCGTTAAATGGACAAATCCTCTCGGTGCTTCGTAGCGAATTTGTTCAATGTTATTTACAGAAGAAACAAGACCTTCAGAAATCAAATAACCAACGACCATATCTTCAATATAATCTGGTGAAGAAATCATCGTAACTACTTCTTCACCGTTCATTTTCACCGTGATCGGAATCTCTGTCGCAACCGTATCCATCATTGTTTCCTCGACACCATTACGAAAACATAAAATCTCTCTTGCTGTTTGTACAGAATATGTCATCTTACTTTTTTCTCAGCATAAATGGAATGGCAAAAGCAGCTGCACCAGCAGCAATCGCAAGCCAATTTATTCCACTAGCTTGGGGCTGGTCATGTCGTTCTTGGCTGCTTTCTTGATACGTTTTATCTGCAATTGTTGTTAATTCGAACTGCGGCTGATGATGTTCAAACTGGGTTTGATCCTCACCCATCCCTTTTAACAACGCAATAAGTGTATTCACGCCTTCCAATGTTTTTGGATCCTTCATTGATTTAAATAAGTAACCAGCGCTTGATTGATTCGTGTTATGTTCATAATCAGCCACTTGATGCAAAGCCGAGTTTATTTTAAATAGCATCGGTTCTAAATCCGCTAGCTTGATGGAACCAAGTGATTGAACAAGAACGAGCAAGTTTTTTAATGCTTGCGTAATATGCGGATCATCCAACGTTTTGACAAGTTGATTTAACAATGGGTTTTTTTGATCCATTAAAGAATGTGCAATATTAAACGCTTCTGTATCATGAAATTTATTTAGAAGACCAAGGACGTCCGTAATGGCGTCCTTGTTCTCTAGTAAAGCATTTTCCAATTCCTGCAAGTCGTTTTGTCGTTGCGTTTCTGGATCAACAGGCATTCGTTTTATGGAAGTTACCGCTTTAGCCATTTTTTGCCTTCCTCCTCGCTTCAACTAAGTCACCAGGGAAAATATAATCACGTCTCGCCCATTTCGCTTCCACATTTACGCCGATTTGTGGCTGTGGATTTCCGTTCCGATGATTAATTCTCGGTAATGGACTTTCACCTTTAGGCTCTAGAATTTCCATTTTCGCAGAAATCTCTTTGTAGGCCGGGGTATCCGTATCTTTGTCGGAGTGGGAGCTTGTTAAGTAGTTAATTGCTCCTTCACCACTCGTATTCATCGGTAGGTACACTTCTTTCCCTTTCACTCGATCCGTCACAATACAACGAACAAAGATATGTCCATATGGAGAAGTTAGTTTTACTTTCGTACCATCTTCAATTCCCCGGTCTTTCGCGAGTTCCGGTGACACTTCAAGAAATTCATTTGGCGTTTTACGACTAATTGCTTTTGACTTATACGTCATATTTCCTTCATGGAAATGCTCCAATAGTCGACCGTTATTAACATGAATGTCGTATTCTTCCTCAAACTCAAGAGGTTTTGTCCACTCAACAGGCCATAATCGAGCTTTCCCTTCAGGTAATGCAAATCCATCTGTAAACAAGAGCGGCGTATCTGTTCCATCTGCTTTAACCGGCCACTGCAAGCTATTGTAGCCTTCTAAACGATCGTAGCTTACACCAGCAAAAAGTGGTGTTAACGAAGCCGCTTCATCCATAATCTCACTCGGATGCGTATAAGACCAATTTGCACCCATGCGCTTAGCAATCTCTTGAATAATCACCCAGTCAGGCTTTGAATCACCTAGTGGCTCAAGAACTTGATACAAACGTTGGAAACGACGCTCCGTATTTGTAAATGTTCCTTCTTTTTCTAAACTTGGGCTTGCTGGAAGGATCACATCTGCATATTGAGCTGTTTTCGTAAAGAAAAGATCTTGAACAACGAAGAACTTAAGTTTTTCAAATCCTTCTTGCACGTAATTTATATTTGAATCAACAATTCCCATGTCTTCACCTTTAAGGTAAAGAACATCTAGGTTTCCATCATGCATCGCATCTACCATTTCATGGTTGTTTAATCCTGGCTCTGCTGACAAGTTCACGCCCCAATTTTTTTCGAAACGTTCACGAACCTCATCATCCGTTACATACTGGTAGCCTGGAAAACGGTCTGGCATACTTCCAAAATCACTTGCGCCTTGTACGTTATTGTGTCCACGTAAAGGATAAGATCCTGCACCTGGTTTCATATAGTTACCAGTAACAAGAAGTAGATTAGAAATAGCCGTGCTCGTATCTGAACCACCGCCATGTTGCGTAACGCCCATTGCCCAAAGGACAGACGTTGTTTTTGCTTCATGAATAGATGTTGCTAATGCAATAAGCTCCTCTTTCGTTAAATCCGTCACTTCCGCTGCATAATCTAGCGTATACGCATCTAAACTGGCTAAATACTCGTCCACATCATTTACATGATTCGCTAAAAATTCTACGTCATGCCAACCTTGGTCAACGATGTATTTTGTTACAGCTGACAGCCACACAAGGTCGCTTCCTGGTGCAGGTTGTACAAATAGATCAGCGCGCTCTGCTAGCTCATGCTTACGAATATCTGCTACGATAACCTTTTGACCATTTAATTTCTGTGAACGCTTTACGCGCGTCGCTAAAACAGGGTGTGATTCAACCGTGTTTGATCCAATTGAAATGATTAACTCCGCATTCGCAATATCTTCAATGCTACCTGAGTCTCCACCGTATCCTACTGTACGCCAAAGTCCCATCGTTGCTGGTGACTGACAATAACGAGAACAGTTGTCGATATTATTCGTTCCGATCACACCACGGGCTAATTTTTGCATGACATACGATTCTTCGTTTGTACATTTTGAAGACGAAATAAACGCAAGGGCATCCGCGCCTTTATCTTCTCGTACTTCTTTAAATTTAGAAGCAATTAAATCTAACGCTTCTTCCCATTCAGCTTCACGGAATTCATTTCCGTCACGGATAAGTGGTTTCGTAATACGTTCTTCACTATTTACGTAATCCCATCCGAATTTCCCTTTTACGCAAGTAGAAATGCCGTTTGCAGGTGCTTCAGCATTTGGTTCAACCTTTAAAATTTGTCGATCTTTTGTCCAAACATCAAAGGAACACCCTACACCACAATACGTACAGACCGTTTTTGTTTTTTCAATTCTAGACTCACGTAACTGTGCCTCTAGATCAGAAATCGTCATGAGTGATTGATAACCCGTCTCTACATTTTTTGTAATATTGATCATCGGTCTCATAGAATCATCTTGTATGCCTGTAAGAAAACCTGCTTCGCCTTCCATTCCTACTTCCATCATTGCGTTGCAAGGACAAACAGTGGAACAGTGGCCACAGTTTACACAAGAAGATTCATCTATAGGAGAATTTTTATCCCATATAACTCTCGGTCTTTCTAAGTTCCAATCAATGGATAATGTTTCTGTAACTTGTACATCTTGACATGCTTCCACACATCTACCGCATAAAATACATTGGTCTGGATCATATCGATAAAATTCGTTTCGCTGCACGTCTGCTTCCTTGGAGCTATGCTCCGTTTCTTGATGGGTAACCTTCATTTCTTTCACAGCGTTATGTATCTCACAGTTGCCGTTATTAAAATCACACACGGTACAATATAATTCATGATTGCCTAAAATGCGGTCCATTGCAATTAACTGGGCTTCATGGACATCGTCGGTTCTCGTTTCTACTACATCACCTGGTTTAATTTCAGTCGAACATGAGCGCACATACTCGCCGTTCACCTTAACAATACACGTATCGCAGGTTTCAATTGGCCCTAGGCTTGGATGATAACAAAGACTTGGAATATCAACAGATTCGCCATTCATCGTATTTAATACAGAATCTTTTTGAACCGTTTTCTTTTTTCCATTTAACGTAACCTCGTAAAATTCAGCCAATTATTTTCCCTCCCTTTTGAAAATAAAACTACCCATAGAACATATGGATTAGTTAATTTTACCTTTCCCTAAACTTACCATCAATAAACATCGAAGTATTAGGTCTAAAAAACTGTTTGAATTAAGGAATATTTGGGTATATTCGGTAACATAGTAAAGGAGGATGTTTATGTATAAAGACACATTACATACGTTAAACAAACAAGCTAAAAATAAATATGGCTTGCTACAAAAATCACCATTTCGTTATTTACTTGCTTCGATTCTTGCAGGCGCTTACGTAGGAATTGGATCCCTTGTGCTTTTTGCTGTTGGAAACCCTTTATATGAAGCCAATTCACCATTTGTTAGCATTATGACAGGAGCAACTTTCGGTGTTGCTTTAGCCCTTGTTCTTTGGGCAGGATCGGAATTATTTACAGGTAACAATATGATTTTTATGGCATCTTCGCTCTCTAAAGTAACGAATTGGCGTCAAACCCTTATTATTTGGGGGTGGAGCTACTTCGGAAATCTGATTGGTGCACTTGCCATTTCAGCCCTTGTTTTCTTATCAGGAATTTTTGCTGCTGTAGGCCCAGATGATTATATGATGACTCTAGCCGCAAACAAAATGAATGCACCAATGCTTGAATTATTCTTTAGAGGGATTTTGTGTAACTGGATTGTCTGTCTTGCCATTTGGACATCCTTGCGAGCTGAAGGCGATATCGCAAAGCTCTTTTTAATTTTCGTATTAATTTTCGCCTTCGTTGCCGCTAGCTTTGAACATAGTGTTGCGAATATGTCTATACTCGGTATGGCTCTTATGCACGGTGGATCGGAGGCAGTTACGGTAAACGGCTTTTTTCACAACCTCATTCCTGTAACACTTGGTAATATTATTGGTGGAGCTGTCTTTGTTGCTGGAACCTACTTTGCCATTAGCTATACGAAGAAGGAATATCAAGAAGAAGATTTCGAAAAGAAAAGTAGTTAACACGACTAAGCAGCCCTTTCTACTACATAGTCCTTTTATAGATAAATATAGGGCTGCTTTTTCTTTATATGAGGATTTACAGTATATGAGCGAAAAAAACTTGATGAGCGCAACTTACACCTTCACTCATCAAGCTTCCTTTTACGAAAACATCTTCTATCCACCGCTTACTGGCGGTATGAATGCCACCGTATCTGCTGACTTTAACGTTTCTTCATTCGTAGCGAATTCCTCATTAATTGCAACCATCATCGTTTTTAAAGAACCTCGGTCTAATTGGTACGTCTCTTCTATATACGTTTTTAGTTGAGCAACCGTTTTGCCTGTAAACGAGATCTCTAACGTTTTATGCCCTATTTTTTCTTCTAAACCTGCAAATAAAAGCAGCTGAATCATAATGGTCCTCCTGTTTGATAAGACTGTTGCTCCAATTGATCGCCAATCCATTTTGAACCATCTTCCCAGTATTCTTTTTTCCAGATAGGCACCATTTCTTTTATCCGCTCCATTGCATACTCGTTTCCTTCGTATGCTGCTTTTCGATGAGGAGAGCTAACAGCAATGACAATGGCGATCTCGCTAATCTCCAAAACTCCTAATCGATGGGTAATAGCCACTTTTGTTCCAGGCCATTTGCTTTGTACTTCTTCCCCAATTTTTTGCAACATTTTTGTAGCCATCGTTTCATACGCATGGTATTCAAGCCTAATTGTTTTTTTTCCATGGGTTAATTCACGCACAGTTCCAAGAAAAGTGGCAACAGCACCGCAATTTCGATCCATTACTTTATCGATGACGTCTTGAACTTGGATCGGATTCTTTGTTAATTCATACATGGTACTCTCCCTCATTTCTCTCTATATACTCTTTTATGTATGTTAAGGCAGCTGGATCATCCCGTTGAAAGACTGGATATGGTACGTTTTTTATGTTGTCTAACGTGTGATAAAGAACACAGCAAATATTGCTTAAAGAAAGTAACGACAAATCGCTCTCGTCTCGTAAACAGACCACCTTTGGATACGCTTCTTGCTTCCATCCTTCAATAAAAATTATATCTGGACAACATAAGTAAGTTTGAACATCGATCAAATGGGCCAGGGAAGGATTGATGGCATTTGTCGAAAGGTGCACCACGCCATCGCCTTCAACAAGGGAGGAGGCGGAACCCTTTTGCATGAAGCGAGCACTGTCTGTCATACCATCAGGTTCGCCGCCGTGGCCATGATGTTTAATCGTCGCCACAGTTAAATGTGTCTGTTGGAAAGCGATAAGTAGCTTTTCAATAAAAGTGGTTTTGCCAGCATTCTTATACCCTACGACTTGAAGAATGTTTCCCAGGAGGAATCACTTCCTTCATTGCTATCTAAAATCAACACGTCGACTTTGTCCCCTCTTTTATACCCTCTTGTCCCACCGGGTAATAAAATGAGCACGTCAGCTTCTGCAAGCGAAACGACGGATCCGGATTTATCGAGTCCAGAGGGGTATACAATATGGTTTCCTGTACCTTCTTCCAACTTACCTCGAATGAGTCTAGTAAACGGATTCGGTTTAGGAAAATCAACGCCTAGAGTTCCTTTACTTAAGGGAAGGTGCGCTTTTGCTCGTTGCGAACGACGAATGACTGGGCGAGCAAATAGTTCAAAGCCAACAAAACATGCCCCTGGATTCCCAGATAGACCAAACAAGAGTTTCCCACTTTTTGTAGCAGCAACGGTTGTGACGCTACCAGGCCGCATCGCTACTTTATTAAACAATGTCTCCGCTTCTAATTCTTTCACAATTTCAGGAACTAAATCAAAATCCCCTACAGAAGCGCCACCTGTTGTAATCATGAGATCCACTTTATGGAATTGTTCACGAATAATCTTCATACACGGTTCTATTTTATCTTCAACGTGTCCAAGCATGACTGGAATACCACCAGCACGTAATACTTGTGCCGCAACCATATACGCATTACTGTTTCGAATTTTCCCTGGTTCTAACGGTTCATTTACGTCTACTAATTCACTTCCAGTTGCGAGAATGCCTACAACAGGTTGTGCTGCAACTGAAACGTCAGCCACTCCAAAGGTAGCAAGTTGAGCAATAATTCCCGGATGAATCAAACTGCCTGCCTTTGTAATCATCTCCCCTTCTTGAGTGTCTTCTCCTATAAAGGAAATATTGTCATGATGCTTGACTTGCCGTTTAATTTCAATCTCGCTGCTGCTTTTTTCCTGAACAAGCTCGAGCATAATGACTGCATCGCAACCGGCAGGAATCATGGCTCCAGTCATAATTCGAACAGCTTCATAGTCGCCAATTTCTGATTGAAACACTTGACCAGCACCAATCTCTCCAATTACACGAAATCTGACTGGTGTCTCCCGCGAGGCTGAAACGGTGTCAGCAGAACGAATAGCAAAGCCATCATAAGGCGAGCGATTAAAAGAAGGAACAGGATGACTTGCTCGTAAGTCTTCCGCTATCATTCTCCCGTAACTCTGAACAATTGACACCTTTTCCGTTCGTACTTCTAATGGATAGGCCATTACATGCTCAACGGCTTCATCAATTTGAATTGGTTGTCTTCTTTCTACCATTCTGGCACCTCCATTCCTATCCACCTATATAAGACATCTCAATTTTTTTCCTATTTTTAGATGATTCTGCGGTTCTTAACTCTGAATATCGATCAGATCGATTTTCCCAAATTCTCTTTATTTTTTCTTTGATGAACGAGTCCGTTTGACCAGCTCGTAGGTCCTCTTTTAAATCGGTTCCTGATTCAGAGAACAAACAAGTAAACACTTTTCCATCAGCAGAAAGGCGCGCTCTCGTACAAGTTCCACAAAATGTCTCTGTTACGGATGAAATAAATCCGACTTGAACGTCAGACCCTTCATACTGATAACGACTAGCCACTTCGCCAAAGTAATATTCGTCAACAGGCTCTAGTGGAGCAATCTCCGATACGAGCGTATGAAGTTCTTTCTTCGAGACTACTTTTGAATAATCCCAGCCGTTTGTTTGTCCCACATCCATAAATTCAATGAACCTCAGCATGATGCCTTTGTCTTTACAATAACTCGCCATCGGCACGACTTCTTGCTCGTTTAACCCACGTTTAACCACCATGTTTACTTTCACGCCAAGGCCTGCTTCAAGTGCGGCATCAATGCCTCGAAGGACCACATCGGCTTTTGTTGCACGCCCGCTCATTTCTTGAAAAACAGTCGTATCCAAAGCATCTAAACTTACATTCACTCTCTTAAGCCCTGCTTCTTTTAACGACTTCGCTAACTTAGGCAGCATCACGCCGTTCGTCGTTAAAGCAATGTCGTCAATGCCTTCAATTTGATTTAGTTCTTGTATAAGTTCATCGACATTTTTTCTAAGAAGTGGTTCTCCACCTGTTATTCGGAGCTTATTTACACCTAAAGCGGCGAATTGCTTTGCTGTCTGAACGATTTCCGCAAACGTTAGCAGTTCTTCTTCTTTCATAAAAACATAGTCTTTACCGAATATTTCTTTAGGCATACAATACGTACACCGGAAATTACATTTATCCATGATCGAAATACGTAAATCTCGTAGCGGTCTACTTAATTGATCTTCAACATTCATGTTCATACTTTACTGCTCCTTTCTACTCACTTACTATAGAGTGAGAGAAATTAGTTAGATCGTTCGTTATTTATTCATTATGTATATAGAAAGTAGAGGGATAGAAGGCTATGCACCATTTACATGACGTCAATCACGCCACTGTTGCCATTTTAACGTTATCTGACTCTCGTTCAAAAACAGAAGATAAAAGTGGTCAACTTATTCAACAATTGCTAGAAGATCACCATAAAATTGCATCATATATTCTTATACCCGATGACCCGCAACTTTTAACGTCAAATCTGCGTTCCTTAGAAGAAAATCACGCTATTGATGTCATTATTTGTAATGGCGGAACCGGGATAAGCAAACGTGATAACACTCATGCTACCATAAAAAGCTTCATTGATAAGGAATTACATGGCTTTGGTGAACAATTTAGGCAAAGAAGTTTTGAACAAATTGGCGTAAGAGGACTTTTCAGCAACGCCATTGCCGGGGTGGTAAACAACACTGCGATATTCGCCTTACCTGGTTCTTCAAATGCAGTTAAACTCGGCATGGAGGAATTTATTATCCCGATGATTCCTCATCTATTAGGAGAACTTAGAAAATGAACATTGCCGGTCTAGTCCTAGCAGGTGGAAAATCCAGTCGGTATGGTACGCAAAAATTATTTGCTGATTACGAAGGGGCCCCACTTGTTTTGAAAAGTGTTCGTGCGCTTCAACAAGCACCCCTTTCTTATTACATTGTAACAAACGAACAGCTTGCAGCCTATTTTAACAAAAAAAATCCTTTTATTATTGAACAAACGCCCCATGAGGGACCACTCTCAGCACTATACACAGGCTTGCACTATGTTCAACAGCATCACTTTACCCATGTTCAAGTATTAGCAGGTGATTTACCCTATATAGATGAATCATTTACGGTGTTTATGCAACAACAACTAAATCGCTATCCTGATTCTGACGTTCTCCTTCCAGTTCATGGAGGACTCGACCAACCTTTACACGGGTTGTATAGCGTCAACTGTCTTTCAACAATTGAAAGGTTACTACCCGACTTTTCAAGTATGCGCGCCCTTTACTCAACTGTTGACACAAAGCGAATCAACTTTGCAGATGACGTACCTTATTTTAAAAATATTAACCGTATAACGGATTGGAGAGACTAATATGACTTCTTTTTCACATTTTAATAATGAAGGCCGGGCAAAAATGGTGAACGTCGCCGATAAAGACGAAACAGCTCGCACAGCTACAGCACGTACAAAAGTCCGCTTATCACCTGCTTTGTATCAGGCGATTCACGAGGAAAGATTAAAAAAAGGCGATCCCCTTTCCGTTGCCCAAGTTGCCGGAATCATGGCAGCAAAAAAAACAGCAGATTGGATTCCTATGTGCCACCCCATTACGATTCAAGGAACAGATTTAACATTTTCTTTCTCCCAACGTGAAGAATCCAATGATTATGTACTCATCATTCATGCCACAGTAACTGTGAAAAGCAATACTGGTGTTGAAATGGAGGCTCTTACCGCCGTCAGCGCTGCCGCTTTAACATTCTACGATATGTGCAAAGCGGTCGATAAAAGTATGATCATTGAAGAGACACTGCTCGTTGAAAAAACCGGAGGCAAAAACGGTGATTTTTATCATCCACTTCTAGAAAAAGAGAGAAGCGAATAATCACTTCTCTCTCTTTAAAAACCTATGAACTCTTTCTTGTAGTGCTTCTTTTTTCGGGCGATACAGCCCGTTTAAAGAAGAGAGTACACGAATCGGATCTCCGTAAAAGTACCGTTCATAAAGCAGTTGGCGACTACCAAACTCAGTAATCGAAAGATCTCTAGCAAGTTGAATTAGCTGAAATTTATCGTAAGCACTTACGTATTCACCTTTTACAAATCGTTCAAGTTGAGGCGCAATTTCTGAGTTGAAATCTTTTTCACTTGGAGCGGCAATAAAATGACTTGCTCCTAAAAGCTGAATAATTTCAATTAATCGTGGGTAGGTTGACTGATAATAAGACGCACACGCTTTTAACGTTTCCAATTTAGGAACCATGATGCCATAGTCGTTTAACTCCGCCTGAGCCTCGGAGGAATAGACAAAACCCATCATTGCTTCTAATGCAATGATGATCTCTGAAAGTTTTCCTTGAATATGCTGATGCCGTTCGATATCAAATGTTGCTACTAACGCTTGAGCAATCCCTAGCACCCACTCCGTTTTGACAACTTGGCGATTAACAGCTTGATATAATAAAAATGATTCAACCCCTGTTTTCATAAATAACTCATTCATTAGCCACTCATCTCGATATAAGAAAACACGCTCCCATGGAATAAACACGTGGTCAAATACGACAATCGCATCTCCTTCTTCATACTGAGCGCTCAAAGGCGAATCGAACACACTTTCCTTTTTGTAAGCAGGTCGATTAATAAACGTGAGTCCTTTTGCATCGGATGGAACCGTACAACCAAATAAATAGTCACTATCAATAAACGCAGCTGAAGGGACAACAAGCAATTCATCAGTAATCCCACCTTGAGTGGCTAATAACCGAGCCCCGTCAATGATGATGCCTTCTTCCGTCTCTTCCACAATTTTTGTTGCAATCGCTTGCTCTTTCCCCTCACCATCAGGATAAAAAGGCTTTCTGCTAATGGAGGGGTTTACGAAAGTATGTGTAAAAGTTAAATCGTGCTCTTTTGCTCGTCTATAGATACGGTCAATATGATCTCCAAATGCTGGATCATTCTCAGAAAAAAAGTCTTTTGCTCCCGCCATAATGGTAATCATCGTATTCACATAATCTGGAGAGCGGCCAAGAACACCTAACGTTTGATTTGCCCATAACTGCGTTGCTTTTCTTCGTTTGATTAAATCTTCTTTTGTACGTGGGATTTCAAAAGAGAAATTTGATTGTTTATCCTTCGCTTGTAAAATAGTCGAATACCGTTCATCGTGAACCATGTCATACAGAGCGCTCTTGGCACGTAAGACCGAACGGAAAGGTTCAACCTCAGTGTAAGGATGCTCGATGCGCGCTCCGTCCATCCATACATCACTCTTCAAACGCTCCATCCGCTTTAAAAATTCAGCACCAGTCGCAATTGTCATTTTTCACACTCCTTCATTTCTCGCTATACCTTATGCACATTTGCCTAAGAATGTGTGTCAGAAAATAATTCTCATCGTTTTAAAAGAAATCATTTGGGTACACAAGAGACAAGAACATTTACTAGATAAAAGGAGCGCGATTTAAAATGGCACATCGAATTGAAGTCGAACACGGAACGACATTATTTGTTGAAGATATTGGCAGTGGACAACCTGTTATCTTTTTACACGGCTGGCCTGTCAACCATAAGATGTTTGAACACCAGATGGCTACACTACCTGAACAAGGATTTCGCTTTATTGGTGTAGATTTAAGAGGATATGGACAATCGGATAAACCAGCTCACGGCTATGATTATGATCGTATGGCAGATGATTTACGTGTTGTCATTGACACATTAGGTTTAAAGGATGCTGTGCTTTGCGGTTTCTCCATGGGAGGAGCAATTGCCATTCGCTACATGGCGAAACATGGAGAAAAAGGAATTGCACGCTTAGCACTATTAGGAGCTGCTGCTCCGGTGTTTACGCAAAGAGATGATTTTGAGTATGGATTACCAAAAGAAAATGTAGATGGCCTTATTGATGGAGCCTATACAGATCGAGCAGATATGCTAAAAGACTTTGGCGGACTATTCTTTGGAAAAGAACCGAGCACGCATTACAATAGCTGGTTCCATTCACTAGGAATGCAAGCAGGACCTCATGCCACCATTGCTTCTGCTCGCACTCTCCGGGATGCTGATTTGCGCGATGATTTAGCAGCCATTTCAGTCCCAACAGCTATTCTACATGGACGAAACGATGGCATATGTCCGTTTGATCTAGCAGAGCAAATGGAAAAAGGCATTGAAGATGCCACTATTATTCCGTTCGAAGAAAGTGGTCACAGCCTCTTTCATGATGAGCAAGAGAAGTTTAATGAAACGCTCATCCAGTTTATTTCTGAACCGGTAAAATTATAAGAACGAATAGACGAATCCTAGAAAATAAGTACGCTTGTTTTCTAGGGTTTTCTTTTATGTAAGACTGTACAAACCTTCTCGCTTGTGGTAAAGTTTTTCGGTACATTCCTGACACGCAGTTCGTGACCTTCCTGCGCTATCAAAACTAGAGGAGTTTTTTTTATGCCGACAGAAATTCTTGGTTTACTTTTTGCGATCGCAAATTTTTCATTCCTTGTATTATTTTATAAATTATTTGGCAAGACAGGCATTATTACCTGGATTGGCTTTGCCGCCATTTTAGCTAATTTACAAGTGTTGAAGACCATTGAGCTTTTTGGTCTGATTGTTACCATGGGGAACGTGATGTACGCCACAACCTTCCTTGCTACTGACCTTCTTAATGAAAAATACGGCAAAGCAATCGCTAAAAAAGCGGTTTGGCTTGGTTTTTCAACGCTTCTTGTCTCGACGATCATCATGCAATTTGTCTTGCTATTCCCACCTCATGGCGAGGACTTAGCACATGACCATCTTGCATTTATCTTTGATTTTGCACTTCGAGTGGCACTAGGAAGCTTAACAGCATTTCTTATTAGTAATCATATTAATATTTACATCTTCGCTTTCTTTAAAAAGCTTTTTCCAAACATGCTTTGGTTGCGGAATATCGTCTCAAGTATTTTTGGACAAGCGCTAGATACACTCATCTTTTGTGCAATCGCCTTTTTAGGAGTCTATTCCATGGGCGTATGGTTTGAAATTGCATTAACGACGTATATCATGAAATTTATCGTCTCGCTATTAGCTATGCCCTTCATTTATTGGGCACGCAGTATAAAACCATTACAAGATTAAAGGCTTCACTTCCACTTAACGAACGATAGAACATAATAAAAACCTGTAGGCGTGATACGTGTATCACGCCTACAGATTTTTTATGGTATTTACATTTCTTTATGAAACGCATTAATCATAATTTTGGTATTCGTAATATCTGCTTCATTTTTTTCTTCGATTTCTTCTTTTAATTCCATTAAAAAATGTTTCTTTGCTCGTAAATTATCAAGAGCTGATTGATAGTGCTGGTACACTTCCCCCTCCGTTTGATTACTTTGTTCAATATTGGCATAGACCGCTTCAATAAAGCGATATTCCGATAACTTATCGTTTACATTAATCGTTTCGCCGGTGTCTTCCTCTTTTATTACTTCGGGTGTCTCAATCGTATAAATCTCTCTTAATCGTTTTTGTAAAGAAGACATATGCTCCTCGCAAAACTTTTGTAGCAATTCATCATCCATGATAAGTCCTCCTTCCACATATTAATCCTCTCTAAAAGTATACAAGAAATAAGCAAAAAAAGGGACTGAAATGAATTTCGCTTCTAAATTGGTGAACAAACAAAAATAACCTACTTCCTCTTGAGAAAGTAGGTTATTTGTTCGAAATGGGTGTGAAAAGCTTTTAACACCTTTCACATGAAAGCATGATTTACATCATGCCGCCCATACCACCCATTCCGCCCATTCCGCCCATATCAGGCATGCCGCCGCCTTCGTTTTCCTCAGGCTTATCAGCGATTACAGCTTCTGTTGTTAAGAACATTGCTGATACACTTGCCGCATTTTGAAGTGCAGAACGTGTTACTTTAACTGGATCAAGAATACCAGTGTCGACCATATTTACATACTCGCCTGTAGCAGCATTGTAGCCAATTCCAACTTCTTCAGTCTTCAATTTTTCTACAATGATTGATCCCTCAAGACCAGCGTTATGTGCAATCTGGCGAACTGGCTCTTCAAGTGCGCGAAGAACAATGTTTACACCTGTTGCTTCATCACCTGAAGCTTCGACTGCTCGAACTGCTTGAATAACATTGATAAGCGCTGTACCACCACCGGCAACAATTCCTTCTTCAACTGCTGCACGTGTAGAGTTTAGAGCATCTTCAATGCGAAGTTTCTTTTCTTTCATTTCTGTCTCAGTTGCAGCTCCAACTTTAAGAACAGCTACGCCGCCTGCAAGTTTCGCAAGACGTTCTTGTAGTTTTTCTCTGTCAAACTCAGATGTTGTTTCTTCCACTTGACCTTTTAATTGGCCAACACGAGCTGAGATTTGTTCAGGATTACCAGAACCTTCAACAATTGTTGTGTTTTCTTTCGTCACAACCACTTTGTTTGCGCGACCAAGAGAGTCAATTGTTGCTGCTTTAAGATCTAAACCTAGATCTTCTGTAATCACTTCTCCACCTGTTAGGATCGCGATATCTTCAAGCATTGCTTTACGACGATCACCGAAACCAGGTGCTTTTACTGCAACAGCATTAAATGTTCCACGTAATTTGTTTACAACAAGTGTTGCTAGAGCTTCCCCTTCAACATCTTCAGCGATGATCAAGATTGGACGACTTTGCTGAACCACTTGCTCCAGAACAGGAAGAACTTCTTGAATGTTTGAGATTTTCTTATCTGTAATTAGGATATATGGGTTATCAAGAACCGCTTCCATCTTATCAGAATCAGACACCATATAGGGTGATGCATATCCACGATCAAACTGCATTCCTTCCACAACTTCAAGCTCTGTAGAGAACCCTTTTGATTCTTCAATCGTAATAACACCGTCGTTGCCAACGCGCTCCATTGCTTCTGCAATGATTTGGCCAACTTCTTCGTCAGCAGAAGAAATCGCTGCTACTTGCGCAATGGATTCTTTGCTCTCGATAGGCTTAGAAATGCTTGCTAGCTCTGATACAGCAGCTGCTGTCGCTTTTTCAATCCCTTTACGGATGCCCATAGGATTCGCACCAGAAGTAACGTTTTTCAACCCTTCACGAATCATCGCTTGAGCAAGTACAGTTGCTGTTGTTGTACCGTCTCCAGCAATATCGTTTGTTTTGCTTGCAACTTCAGCAACAAGCTTAGCACCCATGTTTTCAAATGCATCTTCAAGTTCAATTTCTTTTGCAATTGTTACACCGTCATTCGTAATTAAAGGTGAACCGAATTTCTTTTCTAATACAACGTTACGACCTTTTGGTCCAAGCGTTACTTTTACAGCGTTTGCTAGTGTATCTACACCTTTAAGCATGGAGCGACGTGCTTCTTCACTAAACTTAATATCTTTAGCCATTGTATCTGCCTCCTGTATGTTGGTTCGTATTTATTTGTTCTTCATTAGCCAATAATTGCTAGAACATCGCTTTCGCGAAGAATAAGATAGTCCGTACCTTCATACTTAACTTCTGTACCAGCATATTTTGAGAAGATGATTGAATCGCCTTCTTTTACTTCAAGCGCTACTTTTTCGCCGTTATCTGTCACACGACCTGTACCGACAGCTACGACCTTGCCTTCTTGCGGCTTTTCTTGTGCAGAGTCAGGAAGTACAATCCCACTCGCTGTTTTTTCCTCTGATTGGATTTGCTCAATAATGATGCGATCTCCTAATGGTTTTAACAAGGAAAACACCCTCCTTTGAAGACGTATGTAGTGTTTATTATTAGCACTCGGTTATGATGAGTGCTAACACAATTCCTATGATAATCATTCTGCACCTGTTTTGCAAGAGGTTAGCCTGACTTTTTTGGACAGTTTTTTTCTTAAGGGGTCTGAAACTGAAACGAGACGAATAATATGATATGATGGGTGGGAATTTAGACTGACTACATGTGTAAAGGAGTTCGCTTGTGAAAATTATTTATAATGGCGTTGGGATTTTGTTTTTTGTGATCATGCAAATCGCCGTGGCATTTACGCTTGTTGTTGTATTACAAGGTTTCCTGAATATGAATAGCGGACTTTCCATGATTCTTTCCGTAGTATTAACAATTGGTATTGCGCTCGTAACAGCACGAATGTTAATACGCAATACGTTAACAATGAGATACGCGCTTGTCGTCTTTGCTTATATTGTCATGCAAACTGGTTTAGCGCTCGTAGCTTCAACAGTGTTACAATCTTTTTTTGGCGTTACTGACGAGGCATTACTTATAGGGGTATCGTCCATTTTATCTTTTTCTGTTGGACTTGTTGCCATCTTACTCATTTTGCGTCGGGATGAGCAGCTCGGTGGTGGGTTACGAGGAACAAAAATAACGCCACTTGAAACCGTATCATGGTCAATTATTGGTGTTTTTCTTGTCTTTGGTACTCAAATCGTTGCCGGTTTAATCCAAACCCTTATTTTTGGAATTGATCAAGGATCGGAGAATACGGAGGACTTAGTCGCCATTGCCCAAGAATTCCTGCCGTTTATTATAGTGATTGCTGTGATTGGACCGATAATTGAAGAGCTTGTTTTTCGTAAAGCGATCTTCGGTTGGCTCTATGTTCGGACAAATTTCTGGATCGCCGGCTTGATTAGTTCAGTTATCTTTGCTGTGATTCATTTTGATTTTCAACATATTTTAATTTACGGTGCTATGGGCTTTGCATTTGCCTTTCTGTATGTAAAAACAAAACGAATTATCGTGCCTATTATCGCCCATATTGCGTTGAATTCATTTGTCGTAATTGTTCAGGTTCTCCTTATTGACGACATTAATGAGATGATGGATGTAGCAAGCTTTATTTATAACATGTTAGGAATGATGATTTAATGAGAATGTTTGGCTTCTTTTACATTTTACTTGGTCTTTTATTCGTTTACTTAACGTATATCCAAGTTGAAACAAACGGCTGGGGCTTTTTCCCTATCGTGCTTGTTTTTATTGCGGCGCTTGATTTTTATTTAGGCTGGCAAGCATTAAGGCGACCACCAAACCCACCTCAAAAATAAAAAGACAACCACCTCTGCATTTGCTAGAGGTGGTTCTTCTTTTTAATTGTCTCCTTCGATGAACCCTTCCTCAACAAGAAAATCATGAGCAACGAGGGCGACACTTTGCCTTTCGATATCAACTTGATAATTCAACCCACGCATAATCTCACTATCTAACGTCTCCGCTAGTGGCCTTAACAATTCTTCGATCTCTGGATTTTCCTCAAATACATCTAATCGCATATGAACAGCGGCGTTATATGGGGCAAAAAATACCTCGTCATCTTCTAAAATGACTTGATCATAATCATCAATTCGCGCATCGGTTTCATAACCCATTGCCACTTCCAATTCTTCATTATATAGCGCTTCATATAATAATCCCGCATCCATGTATTCAATATTACCGCTACCAAATTCAAACCCGTATGCCTCTTCTAAACCAGGTAATCCATCAGCTCGATTCGCAAAAGCTGCATCGGTTCCCATGCTAATTTCTCCGGGATTTTCATTCACATAATCCGCTAAATCCGATAACGATTCAATCCCAAGGTCTTCAGCTTGTGTTCGATTCATAATGAGTGCATACGTATTGTTCACTTCTGAAATATTCATCCAGTGCAGTCCGTTTTCAACATCCACTTCTTGCAAGGTTGCATAGGCTTCTTCTGGGTCCGTTATTGGTTCCATATTTAAATAGGTCGCTATCGCTGTCCCAGTATATTCCCACGTAATATCGACTTGACCATTTTCTAATGCTGATCGCAATACATTGCTTCCGAGGTTTTCCACTTGCCGAACTTGATAACCCGCATCTTCGAGGATGAAGTAAGTCATCTCTGATAAAATATACTGCTCGGTAAAAGACTTTGCACCGATGGTAATACTATCTCCAAAGCCTAGGTAGCCACATCCACTTAGTGCCAATCCAGTAACCGCTACAGTACCTAACGCATAATGACGTATTGTCTTCATGGTTTTCCCTCCCTTATGCAGTAGCCGCTGTTTTTGTATTTACTTGTTTTTTTGATGAGCGCATGCCCTTCGGTGTTAGCCAATACTCTACCCCTCGAAGTGCATAATCAAAGAAGATTGCGAGTAATGTCACTGGCACTGCACCAGAAATTAAATAGGCATTATCAAAAAGTTCAATCCCAGTAAAGATCCATAATCCTAGACCTCCGCCTCCGATAAAATAGGCAAAAGCCGCAGTACCTACATTTAAGACAATCGCTGTTCGTAATCCCCCAATGATGGCATATGCAGCGTTAGGAACTTCAACTTTAAAAAAGACTTCAACTGGCTTCATTCCCATCCCTTTCCCTGCATCAATCAAATCTGGGTTAACAGAACTAAATCCGGCTACTGCATTACGAAAGATCGGTAGAACCGAATAAATGAATAGCGCAAATACGGCAGGAACAAATCCAATCCCCAAAATCCCAATCATTAGCGCCACAACAGCTAAACTCGGAATGGTTTGCGCTAAATTAGCAATATTCGATGTGATCCACTCTGCTTTGCGAAACTTCGGCCTTGTTACAAAAACCGCAAGTGGCAACGCGACAATGACTGCTAATAAAGAGGACACTAGAACGAGCGCTACATGTTCTCCTAACAAGGTAAGAAATTCATTCGTTGATTCAAAAATATGGACGTATAAACCTTGTGAAGTGGTCCAATAGATAAAAGCCGCAACAATGGCAAACAAAAAAATTCGAACGACATACGTGATGATCACTTTGCTATTCAACCTGTAACCACCGCCTCATGAACGGCATTTCTTTGCTTCCCTAGTTTAACGTGTAGAAACTGTTGCACGAGATCGATCGTAATGGCTCCACGTATTTTGTTTTCATCATCGTATACACAAACTTGTTCCGCTTCTTGATTTAATAACATGGATAACGTATTTTTGAGGTCTGCATGTAAATGGATTTGCTTGGAATCGGCAATATCTTCTTTACATGCTAATAAGCCAATAGCGTCATTTAACTCTTGAATCGTATGAAGACTCAGCATTTTAATGGCACGGTCTTTACCGATAAAGTCAGACACATACTCACTATTTGGCTTCATTAGAATCTCTGAAGGCGTTCCGTACTGCATGATTTCACCATCACGCATTAAAACGATCTTATCAGCCATTCGAATGGCTTCATCAATGTCGTGACTAACAAACAAAATTGTCTTTTTTACTTTTCTTTGTATTTCTAAAAATTCATCTTGAATATGTTCACGAATTAATGGATCTAGTGCACCAAATGGTTCATCCATTAACATAAGTGGTGGATCTGCCGCTAGTGCCCGAGCGACACCAACTCGCTGTTGTTGCCCTCCAGATAATTCTCCTGGATAACGCTTTCGAAATTCCTTAGGATCGAGTCCAACTAAATTCATTAATTCTTCATAACGAGCTTTTTTCTTTTTATTTCCCCACTTTAATAAGTCAGGCACTACCATTACATTATCTTCAATATTCATATTAGGAAATAATCCATTACTTTGAATAACATAGCCAATCTTTCGGCGTAATTCAATATTGTCTAATTCAGATATAGACTGCCCATCAACATAAATCTCCCCTGAACTTAAATGGACCAATTTATTTACCATCCGCAAAAGTGTTGTTTTCCCACAGCCAGAAGGGCCTAAGAATATAACAATTTCACCACTTTCAACTTCAAATGAAACATCATTGACCGCTTTTTTATTTCCATCATAAGATTTTGTTACGTGTTTAAATGAAATCATCTCATTTCATCCCCCTTCTTATTCTGTTATTCCTTTAGGTGTCAGCCACTTTTGTATAAACAGCAATAACGTATCTGCAATAATGGCTAAAAGCGAAACGAGCACAGCACCAGCAACAATGGAATACATGTCGCCACGAGAAATTCCCTGTACAATAAATGACCCTAATCCTCCTGCTCCAATAAACGCCGCAATCACGCCGATACCAATATTAAGAACAACGGCTGTACGTATGCCAGCCATAATAACAGGTAGTCCATTAGGCAATTCAACCCTTATCAATCGCTGCATTTTTTTCATCCCTAGACCATTTGCTGCATCAATAATATTTGGGTCAACGTTTTTAATTCCTGTATACGTATTACGGATAATAGGTAGGAGCGAGTATAGTACTAAAGCCGTTAATGCGGGGACGAATCCAATTCCTTGTCCAATAATGGAAAAGAACGGAATCATAATGCCAAATAGAGCAAGGCTTGGAATCGTTAGTAAAATTGAGGCTGCTGCTAAAACCGTTTCGGCTAATGTTTCGTTTACTGTTAAATAAATCCCAACACTCACACCAATGGCAATGGCGATCATGATGGCAAGGCCAACAAGCATGATGTGTTCCATTGTTGAGTTAAACATACTTGTCGAATTAATTTGCACAAATTCAATAAATTCTCTCAGGTGAGCCCCCTCCTTTTCATGTAAACTATCAGTACCCTATTATAAAGCAAATGAAACAAAAAGAGACAAAATTTTTCAAATCTCGATTCTTTTCTTACCTCCCCCAAAAAACAGTTGATTATAACAAACACAGAAAAAAGACGATTAATCCTTAGTAGAATTAACCGTCTTTTGTCCAAGCTTCATTACTGTGCTTCACTATGTGATTCTGGTGAAGGTTTCGTATATTTACGGTAAGTTGCACGTGAAATGGCGATACTAATCTCATACAAAATGAGCATCGGTAATGTAACCAGTAAATGTGACATCAGTTCTGGAGGTGTAATTAAGCCTGCAATAATAAGTAAGACAAAGTACGCATACTTTCTAATTTTCGTTAACAATTGTGGTGTTACGAGACCAATTCGTGTAAAAAACATCACGACAACTGGTAGTTGAAACAAAATACCGAATGGTACCGTTAATTGAAACAAAAACGAAAAATATTCGTTAATGCCGTACATTTCATTAATGTCCAAACGATCTGCCATCGTACTCATAAACGACATAACGTACGGGATTAATATAAAATAAGCGAATGCAAACCCTGCAAGTAAAAGAAAAAATGAGATCGGAATATATGCAAGCGTTGCTTTTTGCTCTTCTTCTTTTAAACCAGGTGCAACGAATGCCCAAAGTTGATAAAGAATTACAGGTATAACGAGCACAAACGCAACAATCATCGCAAAATTAACGTAAATTCTTAAAGGATCCGTTAATCGAAAAGCGTGAAACGGCATATCGACTGCTTGAGGGGCAGTTTGCAAGTAAGAAATAACCGGGACGGCTAGCATAAAGCCGCCAATCAGCGCAACTACAAAAAAGACGAGGATTACGAGAACCCTGCGTCTTAATTCCACTGCGTGATCCATAATCGACATATCTGATAGAGGAATATTCTTTTTATGCTTTTTCTTTTTGAACATTTGCTGGCTTGTTATCCTCGTCATCATCGGCTAAACCTTTTGTTGCATTTTTGAATTCTTTCAACGTACTACCTGCAGCTTTTCCAAACTCAGGTAATTTCTTTGGACCAAAAATAATCAATGCTACAATCGCAATGATAATTAAACTTCCTCCTGATAATGGCATGTGTGTATGCCTCCCTTTTTAAAGTGGATAGTGTTTCAAGAAATATACAAGCGCTTGCAATTCAATTGCAAGATCAATATGGTGAACGCGAATATGTTCAGGTACTGAGAGTCGTACCGGTGTAAAATTAAGTATGCCGCTAATGCCTGCTTCAACGAGCTTGTCCGCACTATTTTGCGCTTGTGATGCTGGTACGGTTAACACAGCGATCGCTGTATCGTTCATTCCAATCTCATCAATCTTATTCCAGTCATAAATAGGTACATCGCCAATCGATGTGCCAATCTTCTTTTCATCTACATCAAAAGCATGGGTCATGACTGTACTATTGTTTTTAGAGAAATTATACTGTAGTAAGGCTGTTCCCAAATTTCCGACGCCGACAAGAATAACATTCGTTCTCTCATCTTGATCGAGTGTATCTCGAAAAAAAGAGAGAAGATATTGTACATTGTACCCATATCCCTTCTTTCCTAACGCTCCAAAATATGAGAAATCTCTGCGAATCGTTGCTGAGTCTACTTTAAGCGCTTGACTCAACTCTGTTGAGGAAACCCGTTGCTTGCCTGATGTGTGAAGATTCTCTAGAAACCGATAATAAAGCGGCAAGCGTTTTGCTGTTGCTTGAGGAATCTTTAGTTGGTCTGATTTCATGTCCGCCCCTTTCCGAGCATCAAGCTACATTCGCAACTTGCTTCCCCTCTATTGTACACCATTTTTCGTAAAATGAAAGAGCTCCCATAGAATGATTTGTTGTTGTTTGTTTGTCATTTGATGTAAACTGATGACAGTATAGAAATTTGTTTGTAAAGGTTGACTAAAAATGATTGTATTACAATGTGTGAACGTCTCAAAGTCGTTTGGCGCCGAGCCAATTTTAGAAAACGTTAAACTAGAAGTTCAGTCCAATGAGCGAGTTGCATTAGTCGGACGAAATGGTGCTGGTAAATCAACGTTATTAAAGATGATCGTTGGAGACATGGGTATTGATTCAGGCGACATTGTCATTCCAAAAAACGTTGAACTGGGTTACCTTTCACAGCATACGGACTTAAAATCAACGAAAACCATTTGGGATGAGATGGTAACTGTTTTTGAACCACTTATTAAAATGGAAAAACAGTTGCGGTCTCTAGAACAACAAATGGCAGATCCACTGCCTGATCATGCGTACACAAAGCTTTTGCAAGAATATGATCAAATGCAAAATGATTTTAAAGAACAAGGCGGCTATCAATATGAAGCCGATATTCGAGGGGTTCTTTCTGGTCTTCATTTTCAACAATTTGATTATGAAACACCGATTTCTTCGTTATCCGGCGGGCAAAAAACAAGGCTTGCTCTAGGAAAACTTCTTTTATCAAAACCCGCTCTTCTTGTTCTTGATGAGCCCACAAACCATTTAGACATGGTGACACTTACATGGTTAGAAAATTATTTGAACAATTACCCAGGTTCACTTTTAGTCGTTTCCCATGATCGCTATTTTCTTGATCGTCTAACGACAAAAGTCGTTGAGCTTTCGCGCCATCAAACAACAACGTTTCACGGCAACTATAGCTTTTATCTTGAGGAAAAAGCAAAGCGTTATGAACAAGAGCTAAAGCAATTTGAAAAGCAACAAGCAGAAATTGAAAAACTTGAAACCTTCGTTGCAAAAAACCTTGTCCGGGCTTCCACAACAAAACGAGCGCAGAGTCGGAGAAAGCAATTGGAGAAGATGGATCGCCTTGAACGCCCTCAAGGAAATGAAAAATCAGCTTCGTTTGGGTTCGATATTGTTCGTCAATCTGGGAACGACGTGCTTACGATACGTGAACTGGAAGTGAAGTACGACGATCATACCGTTTTCTCGAATATGGATCTTGCGCTCACACGAGGCGAATCGGTCTGTTTATTAGGCGATAATGGTACAGGGAAAACGACCCTTTTAAAAGCTGTTACAGAACAAATCGATCATACTAGTGGGCAAATTTTGTTTGGTAGCAATGTTTCCGTTGGCTACTACGATCAGGAGCATGCAAAACTTCAAAGCAATAAAACGGTGCTCCAAGAAGTTTGGGATGAGTTTCCCGGGACCGTGGAAAAAGAGATTCGCAGTTTACTCGGGCTGTTTTTATTTAGTGGCGATGATGTTTTGAAGATTGTCTCTTCCTTAAGTGGTGGTGAAAAAGCAAGAGTGGCTTTAGCGAAGTTAATGATGGTAAAAGCGAACCTTCTTATCCTTGATGAACCGACCAACCATTTAGATCTTGATTCAAAAGAAGTGTTGGAAGCCGCACTAATCGATTATCCTGGTACCATTTTGTTCGTGTCGCACGATCGTTATTTTATTAACCGAATCGCGTCACGTGTTGTCGAGTTAGAAAATGGGGTAACAACAAGCTACCTCGGTGACTATACCTACTACTCAGACAAGAAAAAAGAAATGGCTGAACGAGCTGCACTTAACGACGAAACGACGAAAACGATTGAAGCAACACATGCTGAACAAACAGATAAGACCAATTATCAACAAGATAAAGAACTGAAACGTTTGGAGCGTCAAAAGGAAAGGCGCCTCCTTGCAATTGAAGAGCAGATCGAATCTCTAGAGCTTGAAAATCAAGAACTTGAGACACAGATGCTCGAACCTGACGTCTATTCAGATCACGTTAAAGCAAAAGAGATCCAAGACCAACTTGCATCAAATGGACAAAAGATGGACGCTTTAATGGAAGAATGGGAATCGTTGCAGTAAAAAAAGAGAGTAGCCGCTACTCTCTTTTTTCTATAATGACTGCGAAAATGACGTTAACGGCATTCCTGGTCGTCCATTCATATTAAGTTGGCCTTTTGCACCGTTTATCCACATTTGGTGAGCACACGCCCCAATCATCGCTGCATTATCTGTACACAAATGCAGTGGTGGAATCACAAGGTCTACGCGCTGTGCCAAGCGTTCTTCCAACCCTTTACGTAACCCTTTATTTGCAGCTACTCCTCCTGCAACTAACACTTGCTTAGGCTCATATTGCTCATAAGCCGCCACCGTACGTGTTACTAATACATCAACGACGCTTTCCTGGAACCCTTTTGCTAACGCTGCTACATTCGTTTCGATCCCTTTTTGCTGATCGTTATGAATTCGATTTAAGACAGCTGATTTTAACCCACTAAAGCTAAAATCGTAGCTACCTTTTTCAAGCCAAGATCTTGGCAGCTCAATTTCTTCAGTGGCTTCTAATGAAAGTTTTTCTACGTTCGGCCCGCCAGGATACGGAAGTTTCATGGCACGTGCAGCTTTATCGTAGGCTTCCCCTACTGCATCATCCCGCGTTTGACCAATTTGTTCAAACTGACCATCTTTTTCCATCAAAATGAGTTCCGTATGCCCGCCAGAGGCAACCAGTGCTAGAAGCGGAAATTCCATTGGCTGTACTAATTGATTTGCATAGATATGACCTGCAATATGATGGACGCCAATTAACGGGAGTTGATGCGCAAACGCAATCGCTTTAGCGGTATGAATTCCAACGAGTAACGCACCAACAAGTCCAGGCCCCTCCGTCACTGCTACAGCTGTTAAATCAGCAAATCCTACATCCGCCTGCTCCATCGCTTCTTCCACAACGGCTGTCACCGATTCAACATGATGCCTGGAAGCTACCTCCGGAACAACGCCTCCGAATCTTGCGTGACTTTCCATTTGCGTTGCGACAACATTTGCTAAAACCGTGTCTCCGTTTTGAATGACTGCCGCAGCGGTTTCATCACAGCTTGTTTCAATTGCTAATATGATTGTCATTTAACATCACCCACATTACCCATGCATCTTCTTGATTATCTGCATAATAATTTTTTCGAATCCCAGCTTTTGAAAATCCCAGTTTTTCGTAAAGTCCTTGTGCAATTTCATTGGATGCTCTTACCTCAAGTGAGAGCGTTTTTGCCTCAACCATTTTTAACCACTCCATTATCGAGCGTAATAAGTATTCACCATAAGAATGTCCTCGTCGTGCTTCGAGAATGGCAACGTTTGTAATTTGCGCTTCATCTAATACTTTCCACAAGCCGCAGTAGCCAATAATCGCTTCATTTTCTTGAAGTACAAAATAATAAGCATAATTGTTTCTTGTTAATTCGGCTTCAAACGCTTCTCTTGTCCACGGAGTTGTAAAAGCTTCGCGTTCGAGTACAAGAACGTCGTCAATATCTGCGAACTCCATTCTCCTTACTTGAACGTTCGGTTTCATTTCGCTGTTGTTCATGCTGCCAGTTCACCTCCGCTTCAGGCAGTCGGTGATAATCTGGCGTAAATGCATGAACATTCTCCACAGGTTCTTGACGTAAAGCAAGAAGGCATAATGCACCTGCACGCGCACTCGGTAAAGCACCAGGGGTAAACATCGCTTGGTCTCCTAATTCAGCTTGAATTGCCTCTTGATGTAGAGACACATCTTCACCAACAAACAAAATACGTTGATTCATCGTTTTCAGCTGTTCTAAAAGATCTGCAAGCGATTGATGTTTTTCAGCTTCTTTTGCAGAAATCGTCCCGTCTTCTGTTGCTTGATAACACGCAGCAAAAACAGTCCCTCTTCTTGCATCAATAAGAGGAACAATCATTCCATTAAAGTATCGACCAGCTTCTGCCATGACGGCTAATGTCGATAGCGGGATTAACGGAATTTTCAACGCCCAAGCCAACGACTTTGCAGTGGTCACAGCCATTCTTACACCAGTGTAGGAACCTGGCCCCTTTGCAACAGCAATCGCATCCAAATCAGCTGGCTTTAGGTCCACATCTTGTAAAACATGTTCAACTGCTGGCATTAATCGCAAAGCATGGTTTTTCTTTAACCACGTTGAATATTCCGCAATTACTTGTCCATCTTTACAAACCGATACGCCTAGACGGTAAGAGGACGTATCAATTCCCAATATCGTTGTCATTTAACCACTCCTCTAAACGCTTTACATGTGAAGCTCCTTTTGCTTTAAACGTTAACACACGCTCTGTCTCACTCACTTTTTCTATCTTCAATGAAAAATAAGTAGTTGGAAGCATGTCTGCAATCAAATGAGCCCACTCGATAACCGTGACACCCTCCCCCTCTATATACTCTTCTAGTCCTAATTCTTCTGCTGTTTCTCCAACACGATAAACATCCATATGGTAGAGAGGCAACGTTCCTTCATACTCTTTAATAATCGTAAAAGTTGGACTTGTAATCATTTGCTTCACATGTAATCCACTGCCTAAGCCTTTGACAAAATGTGTCTTACCAGCACCCAAATCGCCATCAAGTAACAAGCAGTCACTCGGTAATAAAATCGTTGAAAATGAAGACGCCCATCGTAACGTCTCTTCTACTGAATATGATCTTAATTGATACGATTGCATAACGAACACTCCACTAATTAAAATGATTATAGCCACTTTTAGAAATTAAAGACTCGGTTTCGCCATTTCGCATAAACACACTCGGGGAACCGGACCGGACATACCCTATCTCAAACAAGTCGTTTTGAGCACTTTTTTGTAGCTGCTGAAAGGTTTCTCGAGACGTAGCACCGATTAGCTGAAAATCTTCTCCACCGTTAAACAGCCAATCAAGCTTACGCTCCAAACTTGCTGTCTCAATACTCGGCAAAACCGGCGTCAGCTTTGAGTGTTCAATAACAATTTGCTGTTTACTCGCTTCCGCTAACTCCATCGCTTCACTTGATAATCCATCACTAATATCATTTAATGCGATCCGTTTGTTCACTTGCGAAAAAAGCATGCCACTATCCACCTGAGGTTCGGGTTCCTGATGGACTTGAATACACGCTAATTCTTCATTCGTAAATGGTTTATTATTTTTTTGTTGTAATAGATGTAATCCAGCTGCGGAACGACCAAGAGGGCCTGTTACGAATACAACGTCATTTGGTTTTGCTGTGCTTCGTTTTAACGCTTGACCTTTTTTAACCGTTCCAATCGCCGTGACAGATAGCATTAATTGCGAATCACTTGATACCGTGTCGCCACCAATTAAATCCATTTGATAGTTTATGGCAATTTGATTCATTCCTCTATAGATTTCTTGCAACTCTTCTTCTGTCCACGTACGAGGAATCGCAAGTGTAACAAGATAATATGCTGGAGTTGCGCCCATTGCAGCAAGATCACTTATGTTAATTGCTAAGGCTTTTCTGCCAATTTGAAAGGAACTTAGTGTATCTTTACGGAAATGAATCCCTTCCACCATTGCATCGACACACACGACTTGTTCCGTTTCATTTGACGTTTTGTACACCGCTGCGTCATCACCAATTCCAATTGATAACTGCTTCTGAAAATAATGATTCGGTGTAATGCTCGTAATAAAGGAAAATTCATCTCTCATGGTCTGTACACTTCCCTCTAGATAAATAAAAAAACCGAGAGGGCATCTCGGTTCATTGGTATTGCGGGGGGCGGATTTGAACCACCGACCTTCGGGTTATGAGCCCGACGAGCTACCAGACTGCTCCACCCCGCGTCGTTATAAAATTACCACGATCTATTTTTTAAAATAAGATCAATGCGTTGTTTTAAGTAGTTTTCCTAACAACAAAAATAAATATACCATATATTTTTAAATGATACAAGTTTTTTTCTCAAAAAAACTTCTTGTCAATCTTGTGAAAGAGGAGTATGATATGAAAAATAAACACAGACTAGTTATCTTTGAGGAGATGTTCGTATGAAAAAAGCATTTCGATTAATGGTTCTTGCGCCAGTGGGGTTACTTCTAGGCATGCTACTATTACCTGCATTCCTCGTGACAGACGTAGCTTTATTTTCTCAATTTATTGAGTCTATTATTATAGGAAACCAAAAATCTTAATAGCTTATTATTGACACCACCAAGTCATACACACACTACTTGGTGGTGTTTTTTTATGCTTTCTTTAACGCATCTACAAAATCATTTATAATATCTCGATGATCCTCGATTCCTACAGATATGCGAACATCTTGCGAAATAATCCCAAGTGCTTCTCTTTTCTCAATAGGAACGGAACGATGGGATGTTCCAACTGGATAAGAGATTGATGTCTCAACCCCTGCCAAAGTCGGTGCAATCTTCACAAAAGAAAAGCCAGAGAAAAATGCGTGAATATCAACCTCTTGCTTTAAACGAATGGTTACAATTGCACCATTCCCGAATGAAGATAAGGACTCTGAATAGTTAACGTGCTGAACTTTCGGTTGTTTTTTCAGATAATCAGCAAGCATTGCCGCATTGCTAGACTGTCTTTCCATTCTCACACCTAATGTTTTTAAGCCTCTGCATGTTAACCAAGCTTCAAAAGGGCTTAACGTCGTTCCCATCGTAATCACAAGTTGTTTTACTCTTGAAATAAGTGGCTCACACCCAACAACGACTCCTGCTGTAACATCACTATGCCCTCCTAAATATTTCGTTGCACTATGAACAACCAGGTCAGCTCCAAGCGTCAATGGTTTTGCGAAATAAGGGGTTGCAAACGTATTATCAACGATCACATGCAGATGATTTTCTTGCGCAAATTGCACCATAGTTTCAATGCTTTCGACGCGAACATGTGGATTTGTAACGGACTCACAGAAAAGCGCTCTTGTATTCTCTTTCACAGCTTTTTGCCAATCTGTATGAGGTTCAACAAAGCTCACTTCAATTCCCATATTTTTTAGCTCTTGTTCAAATAACGAATATGTCCCGCCATATGATCGCCTGATCGACAAACGGGCAATACTGCACATAATATGGCCGACATTCCTGAAGAGGTTGCAATGCCGTCATCTGCTTATTCTAGCAGCGCTACACCTTTGCCGAGATCATCGGTATTTGGATTTCCATAGCGTGAGTATAAATATTCCTTTTCCCCGGAAAAATACGATGCCATACCATCAAGACTCTCAAACACAAATGCAGATGTTTGATAAATAGGTTTTGCCTTACTTTTGTTTTTCATATGTTCATTCCCGTAAAAATGTACTGAATTCGTATAAAATGCCTTTTTCTCTCCACAATGCAAAACCCTTTCTCTCTTATAGCATAAAATTGATCCCTAACCAAAAGCCAACACCAGACCCGACAATCGTTAACGCAATGTACAAAAGTCCTCTCCATGCGTGTCCATCTTTAAAACATTGTACCGCCTCTATACTAAATGTCGAAAACGTTGTAAACCCGCCGAGAAAATAAATGATGAAAGATTCCAATATTTCGTTAAACGAGAATCCAACAGCAATACCTAAACACGCACTTCCAACGATGTTCACGAATGTTATAACCGTAAAAAAACTTGGCCAGTTAAATCGCTTTGCTAAAATCTCACCGATTGTATAGCGAAGAAACGCTCCTGTGCCTCCACCAACCGATATAAGAAGGAGTGTGAACATCATTACATCGCCCTCTTACTCATTATACGCATCCCGAACCAGGCTAATAAAATACCACCACACACGGATAAAAGAAGGTATACACTAGCTAATAGAGAATTTTCAGTAAGTAACGAGAAGAAATCAGCTATAAACGTTGACATTGTAGTGAATCCGCCGATAAATCCGACTGTGATGCCTTTTTTCACAGTTTGTGATACGTTTATTCGCTCATTAAATGCTTGAACAGCTAGCCCCATCATAAAGCTACCAGTAAGATTTGCAATGAAAATTCCGACCCACTCATGGCCTGGAAAGATATATGTAAGGCCAAATCGGGTTAGACCACCTAACGCCCCACCAGCCGTAACGGCAAACCATGTATAAAAGGGACGCATGATTCACCCCCTAGAAATGTTAAACTGATTTTACTATAAGCAGTCGCTTTCCACAAGATCTTAAGCATTCTTGTTTATCTAGAAAAATAGACTATAAAGAAAGGTGTGATTTCATTGGGAATTGTGTTACTAAAATTAAGTATTGCCTTATTCTCTGGCTTTTTAATTGGTATTGATCGTCAAATTAAACATAAACCACTAGGTTTAAAAACAAGTATGGTCATCTGTATAGCTAGCTGCTTAATTACGATTGTTTCAGTTGAAGCGTACCTCTATTTCTCAAGCACAGAGAATGCACGACTTGCTATGGATCCTATGCGATTAGCAGCACAAATTGTTAGTGGCGTTGGTTTTCTCGGTGCAGGCGTAATTTTAAGACGAAGCAACGACGTCATATCTGGATTAACTACTGCTGCCATGATCTGGGCAGCTTCAGGAATTGGCATTGCCATCGGAGCCGGTTTTTATATAGAGGCATTCTTGTCAGTCCTACTAATCTTGGTTGCCGTAAACATCATTCCTGCATTGTTAAAAATCATCGGCCCTACTTCTCTAAATCAAATTGATGTTTCGCTTAAAGTGGTAATGGCTGAAGAGGCCACTTCTACCCACTTAATTAAAAGCATCCAGCGAAAAGAAAAAGGTTGGAAGAAGCGAAAAGCAAAGAACATTATTATCCATGACGTAAAAATTAGAGACATTGAAGAAAACAAGCAACAGCTAGATATTTTACTCTCCATTCCACGCACTATGTACATGACACAACTGTATGATATTGTGAAAAAGATTGATCACGTACAAACTGTCGCAATTGAACAAAAATAGTTTATAAATGGATAGAATCTTTTTAGACCGTTGTATATCCTGTAAGTAAAGTCTTTTATTAGGAATGAAACGATGGATATTTTAAAGGAATTTATTACCCAATATGGCTATGTTGGCGTCTTTTTTTCATTAGTAGCAGGGATTGCTGGCTTTCCTATACCTGACGAAATATTACTTATTACGCTTGGGTATTTATCGTACATTGAATACTTTCACTTAAGTACTATCCTATTTATTTGTTTTATTGGATCACTGAGCGGGATGTCTGTCTCGTATGTTTTAGGCACTACATTAGGCGCTCCTTTCTTAGAAAAGTATGGTCCTCGTTTTTATTTTTCAACTAAAAAACAGCTTTATGTTCATAACTTATTTATTCAGCATGGGAAATGGCTGCTGTTAATTGGCTTTTTTATTCCTGGCATCAGACATTTAATTGGATATGTGTCTGGTATCACTCGTTTTCATTACAAGACGTATGTCCTTATTACAGGAATCGGGAGTGGACTGTGGACAATCCTTTTCATCTATATTGGCTATGGTCTAGGAGGTCAGTGGCTCTTGATTCAGGAGGACATCTATGCACATAAAATGCTCTACATGGCTGTATTATCGTTTATCTTCCTAAGTGCTCTCATTTCATACCTTGTTTACAAGCATATCTTGCATACTAACAAGAAGCAGCCTCAAAAGGAGGATCATCCAATCTCATAGACGGAAGCATTAGTAGCCGCTTCTTCATTTCGCTTCTTCGAAGCGCAGCTCTTTTGCGCCTCTCTATACAAAAAAAGAGACACCTTTTCAGGTGTCTCTCTGCTTGCCTGGCAACGTCCTTTTGCTCCGTCATGATTTCCTACGGGGACGTTTCGCATGCCGTTCTTCCAAAGATGCGTTTCATGTAGGTTTACGAAATTCACGACTTTGTCTCACAGAGGGAAGCATGGTGCCTCTTCTTCGTTGATCCTTCGTGATGGGTTTGGATTGATGCCTTATTCGATCTGGGTACGTTCTTCTTAATTTCGCTTCTTCGAAGCGTAGCTCTTTTGCGTCTCTCTATACATAAAAAAAGACACCTATTTAGGTGTCTCTCTGCTTGCCTGGCAACGTCCTACTCTCACAGGGGGAAGACCCCAACTACCATCGGCGCAAAAGAGCTTAACGACCGTGTTCGGCATGGGAACGGGTGTGACCTCTTTGCTATTGCCACCAGACTATGTTGACGTCCGATTAACAGTTCGAATCTCTCCGTCTTGTTCCTCGTTGTCAAAGGTAAAAGAATCGTTGATTCTTTCAAAACTAAATCTAGAAATCAAACTCACGTCAAGAAAAAATTAGGATAAGCCCTCGACCGATTAGTATCAGTCCGCTCCATGTGTCGCCACACTTCCACTTCTGACCTATCAACCTCATCATCTCTAAGGGGTCTTACTGGCTTACGCCATGGGAAATCTCATCTTGAGGGGGGCTTCATGCTTAGATGCTTTCAGCACTTATCCCGTCCATACGTAGCTACCCAGCGATGCTCCTGGCGGAACAACTGGTACACCAGCGGTATGTCCATCCCGGTCCTCTCGTACTAAGGACAGCTCCTCTCAAATTTCCTACGCCCGCGACGGATAGGGACCGAACTGTCTCACGACGTTCTGAACCCAGCTCGCGTGCCGCTTTAATGGGCGAACAGCCCAACCCTTGGGACCTACTTCAGCCCCAGGATGCGACGAGCCGACATCGAGGTGCCAAACCTCCCCGTCGATGTGGACTCTTGGGGGAGATAAGCCTGTTATCCCCAGGGTAGCTTTTATCCGTTGAGCGACGGCCCTTCCATACGGCACCGCCGGATCACTAAGCCCGACTTTCGTCCCTGCTCGACTTGTAGGTCTCGCAGTCAAGCTCCCTTATGCCTTTGCACTCTACGAATGATTTCCAACCATTCTGAGGGAACCTTTGGGCGCCTCCGTTACTGTTTAGGAGGCGACCGCCCCAGTCAAACTGCCCACCTGACAATGTCCCTGACCCGGATCACGGGTCGAGGTTAGAATGTCAGCACCATCAGGGTAGTATCCCACCGACGCCTCCACCGAAGCTAGCGCTCCGGTTTCCTAGGCTCCTACCTATCCTGTACAAATGGTACCAACACTCACTATCAAGCTACAGTAAAGCTCCATGGGGTCTTTCCGTCCTGTCGCGGGTAACCTGCATCTTCACAGGTACTATAATTTCACCGGGTCTCTCGTTGAGACAGTATCCAAGTCGTTGCACCATTCGTGCGGGTCGGAACTTACCCGACAAGGAATTTCGCTACCTTAGGACCGTTATAGTTACGGCCGCCGTTTACTGGGGCTTCAATTCAGAGCTTCTCCCTTACGGGATAACCCCTCCTCTTAACCTTCCAGCACCGGGCAGGTGTCAGCCCCTATACTTCGCCTTGCGGCTTGGCAGAGACCTGTGTTTTTGCTAAACAGTCGCTTGGATCTATTCACTGCGGCTCTCTCAGGCTATTCACCTTAATAGAGCACCCCTTCTCCCGAAGTTACGGGGTCATTTTGCCGAGTTCCTTAACGAGAGTTCTCCCGAGCGTCTTAGAATTCTCTTCTCGCCTACCTGTGTCGGTTTGCGGTACGGGCACCTGTATTCTAACTAGAGGCTTTTCTCGGCAGCGGAGGATCAGGGATTTCGGACCCTTGGGTCCTTCACGGTCACAGCTCAGCCTTCACGGAACACGGATTTGCCTATGTTCCAGCCTTGCATGCTTCGACGCGCACAGCCAGCGGCGCGCTCACCCTACCTTTCTGCGTCCCCCCATCGTTCAAACAAATACGAGGTGGTACAGGAATATCAACCTGTTGTCCATCGCCTACGCTTTTCAGCCTCGGCTTAGGTCCCGACTAACCCTGAGCGGACGAGCCTTCCTCAGGAAACCTTGGGCTTTCGACGGAGGGGATTCTCACCCCTCTTTTCGCTACTCATACCGGCATTCTCACTTCCAAGCACTCCACTAGTCCTCACGATCTAGCTTCGCTGTCCTTGGAACGCTCCCCTACCCAATCCCTACTGGGATTGCCATAGCTTCGGTGATACGTTTAGCCCCGGTACATTTTCGGCGCAGAGTCACTCGACCAGTGAGCTATTACGCACTCTTTCAATGATGGCTGCTTCTAAGCCAACATCCTGGTTGTCTAAGCAACTCCACATCCTTTTCCACTTAACGTATACTTGGGGACCTTAGCTGATGGTCTGGGCTGTTTCCCTCTTGACTACGGATCTTAGCACTCGCAGTCTGACTCCCGAGTTAAAGTTTTTGGCATTCGGAGTTTGACTGAATTCGGTAATCCTGTGGGGACCCCTCGTCCAATCAGTGCTCTACCTCCAAAACTCATCACTCGAGGCTAGCCCTAAAGCTATTTCGGGGAGAACCAGCTATTTCCGAGTTCGATTGGCATTTCACCCCTACCCACACCTCATCCCCGCATTTTTCAACATGCGTGGGTTCGGGCCTCCAGTCGGTGTTACCCGACCTTCACCCTGGACATGGGTAGATCACCCGGTTTCGGGTCTACGACAACGTACTCACTCGCCCTATTCAGACTCGCTTTCGCTGCGGCTCCGCCTCATCAGCTTAACCTTGCACGTTATCGTAACTCGCCGGTTCATTCTACAAAAGGCACGCCATCACCCATTAACGGGCTCTGACTAGTTGTAGGCACACGGTTTCAGGATCTCTTTCACTCCCCTTCCGGGGTGCTTTTCACCTTTCCCTCACGGTACTGGTTCACTATCGGTCACTAGGGAGTATTTAGCCTTGGGAGATGGTCCTCCCGGATTCCGACGGGGTTTCACGTGTCCCGCCGTACTCAGGATCCACTCTGGAGGAAACGAAGTTTCAGCTACAGGGCTGTTACCTTCTTCGGCCTGTCTTTCCAGACAGTTCACCTACTCCGTTTCTTTGTAACTCCGTATAGAGTGTCCTACAACCCCAAGAGGCAAGCCTCTTGGTTTGGGCTGATTCCGTTTCGCTCGCCGCTACTCAGGAAATCGCATTTGCTTTCTCTTCCTCCGGGTACTTAGATGTTTCAGTTCCCCGGGTCTGCCTCTACCTACCCTATGTGTTCAGGTAAGAGTACCATCCCATTACGGATGGTGGGTTCCCCCATTCGGAAATCTCCGGATCAAAGCTTACTTACAGCTCCCCGAAGCATATCGCTGTTCGTCGCGTCCTTCATCGGCTCCTAGTGCCAAGGCATTCACCGTGCGCCCTTTCTAACTTATCCATTTTTACATCAGATTCCCTTCGTATCTCTTCGTCTGGTTCCTGTCTTTCTGTCAGTCACGTAGACAACTACGCTCCTTCCATCAAGCATTTCCCATCCTTGATCTACTCGGGTCTCTTTGTAAAACAGTTAACCTAAAAGGTTTATGAATTCTTGACGTCTCGTTCAAACAGTTTAAAACCGATGAACAAAACTTTATTTGAGTTGATTTTAGATTTAGTTTTCAAAGAACCATGCCTACAGGATGTAGGTACCAGGCATCTAGCTTGGTTCTATACCCATCGCATTTTCTGAATCATTCATTCAGACATAAATAAAACCCTTATCAGGGGGTAATATTCGTTTGGTGGAGCCTAGCGGGATCGAACCGCTGACCTCCTGCGTGCAAAGCAGGCGCTCTCCCAGCTGAGCTAAGGCCCCGTTTCATTAAAATGGTGGGCCTGAGTGGACTCGAACCACCGACCTCACGCTTATCAGGCGTGCGCTCTAACCAGCTGAGCTACAGGCCCATTTTAATAAGAAAGAAAGAGTTCTTTCAAAACTGAACAAAAGATCCGAAGCGTTATATGACCAACGGTCATATATCGACTAGAGTAAATACTCCATAGAAAGGAGGTGATCCAGCCGCACCTTCCGATACGGCTACCTTGTTACGACTTCACCCCAATCATTTGTCCCACCTTAGGCGGCTGGCTCCAAAAGGTTACCTCACCGACTTCGGGTGTTACAAACTCTCGTGGTGTGACGGGCGGTGTGTACAAGACCCGGGAACGTATTCACCGCGGCATGCTGATCCGCGATTACTAGCAATTCCGGCTTCATGCAGGCGAGTTGCAGCCTGCAATCCGAACTGAGAATGGCTTTATGGGATTGGCTCCACCTCACGGCTTCGCTGCCCTTTGTACCATCCATTGTAGCACGTGTGTAGCCCAGGTCATAAGGGGCATGATGATTTGACGTCGTCCCCACCTTCCTCCGGTTTGTCACCGGCAGTCACCTTAGAGTGCCCAACTAAATGCTGGCAACTAAGATCAAGGGTTGCGCTCGTTGCGGGACTTAACCCAACATCTCACGACACGAGCTGACGACAACCATGCACCACCTGTCACTTTGCCCCCGAAGGGGAAGCTCTGTCTCCAGAGTGGTCAAAGGATGTCAAGACCTGGTAAGGTTCTTCGCGTTGCTTCGAATTAAACCACATGCTCCACTGCTTGTGCGGGTCCCCGTCAATTCCTTTGAGTTTCAGCCTTGCGGCCGTACTCCCCAGGCGGAGTGCTTAATGTGTTTACTTCGGCACTACGGGCATCGAAACCCCTAACACCTAGCACTCATCGTTTACGGCGTGGACTACCAGGGTATCTAATCCTGTTTGCTCCCCACGCTTTCGCGCCTCAGCGTCAGTTACAGACCAGAGAGTCGCCTTCGCCACTGGTGTTCCTCCACATATCTACGCATTTCACCGCTACACGTGGAATTCCACTCTCCTCTTCTGCACTCAAGCTCCCCAGTTTCCAATGGCCGCTCGGGGTTGAGCCCCGAGATTTCACATCAGACTTAAGAAGCCGCCTGCGCGCGCTTTACGCCCAATAATTCCGGACAACGCTTGCCACCTACGTATTACCGCGGCTGCTGGCACGTAGTTAGCCGTGGCTTTCTGGTGAGGTACCGTCAAGGTGCCGGTAGTTACGCCGGCACTTGTTCTTCCCTCACAACAGAGCTTTACGACCCGAAGGCCTTCCTCACTCACGCGGCGTTGCTCCGTCAGACTTTCGTCCATTGCGGAAGATTCCCTACTGCTGCCTCCCGTAGGAGTCTGGGCCGTGTCTCAGTCCCAGTGTGGCCGATCACCCTCTCAGGTCGGCTACGCATCGTCGCCTTGGTAAGCCGTTACCTTACCAACTAGCTAATGCGCCGCAGGTCCATCCCTTAGTGACAGCTAGATGCCGTCTTTCAAAAGAAAATCAGGCGATTCTCTTTATTATCCCGTATTAGCTCCGGTTTCCCGGAGTTATCCCAGTCTAAGGGGCAGGTTACCTACGTGTTACTCACCCGTCCGCCGCTAACTTCCGGGAGCAAGCTCCCTTCTGTCCGCTCGACTTGCATGTATTAGGCACGCCGCCAGCGTTCGTCCTGAGCCAGGATCAAACTCTCCGTTAAAAGTGTTTGACTTGCTCATTTGCACAATTTAAAGCTGTGTCTAACTTCATTGACGAGATACCTTGTATCTCTTTTACGCTTGGCTTTTGTTCAGTTTTCAAAGAACTCGTTTTGTTTTAGCAACTTTTCTATCATAATAACTGAAAGGAAAATTGTCAATAACTTTTTTCATGGTGGGCCTGAGTGGACTCGAACCACCGACCTCACGCTTATCAGGCGTGCGCTCTAACCAGCTGAGCTACAGGCCCATAAACTTGTGTTACTATAATATGGAGCGGGTGATGAGAATCGAACTCACATCATCAGCTTGGAAGGCTGAGGTTTTACCACTAAACTACACCCGCATATATATTTTAAAGAAAAGAGTCGGGAAGACAGGATTTGAACCTGCGACCCCTTGGTCCCAAACCAAGTGCTCTACCAAGCTGAGCTACTTCCCGTAATGGCGCGCCCGAGAGGAGTCGAACCTCTAACCGCTTGATTCGTAGTCAAGTACTCTATCCAATTGAGCTACGGGCGCTTATTGTTTGCTTTACCGTCTCGCTGACGACAAATAGAAATATATCATAAATACTTGAACCCGACAATAGTTTTTTAAAAGAAAATTAAAGACAGAATCTTCCCCCTGATTTAATCATTACCTCTAACCCTTATTATAGACCCGTTTCGGAGTTGTCTATATGCCATGAAGCAATTAAAATAACCATATACCAGAATGAAAGGATTAACCTATGAATGATATTAAATTAATTACACTCACAATATCTTCTTTACTATTCGCAAGTTGCACTTCCGACATAGACAACACTCAAGTGACTTCTCTCTCGGTTAAATCCCCAACAATTATCGAAAGGAGTACAGTCACTCCTTCTTTTTTACATAGTCTAGATAGAAATCAACTTGTTCTAGATTCTTATCACGATCAAGCACCTACTGCATGGGGAGAATTTATTCCAGGGGTCAAAACAAAACTAGATACATCTGAAAAGGTCATCGCCTTAACACTTGATGCTTGTGGAGGTGCACACGGTAGTCAATATGATGAGGAATTAATCAATTATTTAATTGATCATAGCATTCCTGCAACCTTATTTATTAATGCACGCTGGATTAATCATAACTCCGACCAATTTCTAAAGTTAGCGAACCATCCATTGTTTCAAATTGAAAACCACGGAACAGAACATAAGCCTCTTTCCGTGAATGGGGAGATAGCTTGGGGTATCAAGGGAACACATTCTATAGAAGAAGCTTATCAAGAAGTCATGACCAACCATCACCTCATTACTGAAAAGACTGGCAAAGAGCCGACTATGTTCCGTCCTGGCACAGCTTATTTTGACGATATTAGTGTTCGCATGCTCTATGATTTAAACATAACACCAGTTAACTATTCCATATTAGGTGATGCAGGTGCTACTTACACGTCAAATCAAGTGACTGACGCACTCGTTAATCAGGCTGAACCCGGTGCAATCGCCTTGCTACATATGAATCAACCGAATAGCGGAACCGCCGAGGGACTAAAAGAAGCCATTCCTCAATTACTCGACCAAGGCTATTCTTTTGTTAGCCTTAGCGACCACCCGTTAAAGTAAATCATCTCACCCCCACTTTAAAACAACGGACAAGGAACAACAACTCTCCCCTTCATTCATACCAGGGGACTGCATTTGAAACACAACTCCTGTGGGGGAGTATTGTATATTCGTCACTACGGTCAAACCAGGAATGGATTTAATCAATTGATCAACAAGAGGTTGATTGCTTTTCTGAGCAGCATCCATTAATTGATAAGAAAATTGCTTATCTTCAAGTCTCGACATTAATAATTGGCTTTGTTTTAATAAGTATTCAAACTGATGAACCGACTGAGATAACGTAGTCGTATCAATGGCCGGTAATGTTCTCATTGGCATATGGTACATGTAGCCACGATGGTAATAAGGATTGCTCAATTTTTATCACTCCTTTTCATTTATCATACTCTATGCGAAGGTGTGTACCGTTGAGCCCGTATTCCCTATCTTTGTATGTTAAAACTTACTTAATCGTATAACCTTTATCCTCAGAACTATAATACAAAAAAAGTACCAGGACAAATTGTCTTGGTACTCGTAACTTTAACTATTATGCGGTTGAGAAGACTCGAACTTCCACGGGATTTAACTCCCACTAGGCCCTCAACCTAGCGCGTCTGCCATTCCGCCACAACCGCTCGTTGAATAAAAAAAGCACTTTTTAAAAGTGCGGGTGAAGGGACTTGAACCCCCACGTCATAAAGACACTAGATCCTAAGTCTAGCGCGTCTGCCAATTCCGCCACACCCGCGAAAAACAAAATAATATAATGGCGGTCCGGACGGGACTCGAACCCGCGACCTCCTGCGTGACAGGCAGGCATTCTAACCAACTGAACTACCGGACCATTATAAATGGTGGAGGATGACGGGATCGAACCGCCGACCCCCTGCTTGTAAGGCAGGTGCTCTCCCAGCTGAGCTAATCCTCCAAATATGACTTTAGATAACCTTCAAGTTTATCTAATGTAATTTACTAAAACAATCGTTTGGTGACCCGTACGGGATTCGAACCCGTGTTACCGCCGTGAAAGGGCGGTGTCTTAACCGCTTGACCAACGGGCCATTCATAAAAATGGCGGAGAAGGAGGGATTTGAACCCTCGCGCCGCTTACACGACCTACACCCTTAGCAGGGGCGCCCCTTCAGCCACTTGGGTACTTCTCCATGGCTCCACAGGCAGGATTCGAACCTGCGACCGATCGGTTAACAGCCGATAGCTCTACCACTGAGCTACTGTGGAATATGTAAAAATCGCTTGTCTCCTTAGCGACTTCTATAATATATCATAAGCTACTAATTAAGTGCAAGACTTTTTTACGATAAAAATTCAAGTTTTCCTTTACATACTCCACATACATATTTAGATTGATTCACTTTTCTTTTTCTATAATATTTCTGTGTACATGACATACATTGATACACTAAAAAAAATGGGGCTTTCTCTTCTTTCACCGAACGACAAAATCGCGGCGCACCAACTTTTTTTAGCAGCTGTTTAAAATCTTTGTCGCCGTGGCGATAGCCCTTGCCTAACAAATGTAGGTGATAATGGCATAGTTCGTGCTTGATAATGCCGATAAGCTCTTCTTTTCCATACTTCAAATAGTGTTTTTCGTTTAATTCAATATGGTGGCTTGAGAGTAAATAGCGCCCTCCAGTTGTGCGTAATCGTCCATTAAACATCGCCTTATGTTTAAAAGGAAGATCAAAATAGGATTGAGACAATTCTTCAGTTAATCGCTGTAATTCTTCGTTTGTCATAACGCCTCCTAAAAATAATCATCAACACTGACAAACCCGCAGGCATATACTATTTGAAAAGCGGAAGGAGCGATTTCGTTTTGCCAACTTGGCTTCAAAATCAATTAAAAAAAGCATATAATGAAAAAAATCGTCACCAAATTAAAGTACTTAATCAGTGCTGGTTTTATTATAGATCGACGGCGCAAAGCCGCTTCACAAATAAAAAGACCATTTAAATGGTACCACAAAAAAAGGAGAGCGTCATGCTCTCCTCATTCATTTTATGGTTGCTTCATCGTAAGTCCAATTCGCTCTTTCTCATAATCAATGGTTTCAACCCATACTGTCACAATTTCTCCTATGGATACAACATCCAATGGGTGTTTCACGAAACGATTCGCTAATTTAGAGATGTGAACGAGTCCATCTTGTTTAACCCCGATATCGATAAAAGCACCAAAATCGACGATATTTCGGACAGTCCCCTGTAGTTCCATTCCTTTTTCTAGATCTTCCATTTTTAAAACATCTTGCTTTAGCTGGGGCGCCGTTACTTCGTCCCTCGGATCTCGATTCGGACGGATAAACGCATCTAATAAATCTTCAAGCGTATGTTGTCCAATATCCAGCGCTTGTTGTAATTCCTTTTTTTGTACTCCGCCCACTTTTTCTTTTAAATCATTGCTTCCAATCTCATGAACGGTTGCTTTAAGTGTCTCTAAAATTGTTTTTGCTTCTGAATAACTTTCAGGGTGGATCGCTGTTGCATCGAGCGGATTTTTCCCACCAGCAATACGTAAAAACCCAACTGCTTGCTCTAACGATTTTTTTCCTAACCTAGGAACTTTCTTTAATTCCACTCGACTCACAAATGCCCCATTCTCATTACGGTAATTTGCGATATTTGTTGCTTGCGTTTTATTTAATCCTGATACATAAGACAGTAACGCAGCCGAAGCTGTATTCACATTGACACCGACCCGGTTTACCACCGTTTCTACAATAAATCGAAGAGATTCATTTAACTTCTTTTGCGTCACGTCGTGTTGATATTGACCAACTCCAACAGATTTTGGGTCAATTTTCACTAACTCTGCTAGCGGATCCTGAAGCCTCCGTGCTATTGAAATTGCACTCCTTTGCTCCACTTGCAGGTTTGGAAACTCATTACGCGCTAATTCGGAAGCGGAATAGACGCTTGCCCCGGCTTCATTTACGATGACATAAAAAACGCTCTCTTTTACATCCTTCAATACACTAGCGACAAATTGTTCCGTTTCCCTTGAGGCTGTACCATTTCCAATTGCAATCATTTTGACCTGATATTTTGTAATTAGGTTTCGAACGACCTCTGCTGCTTCTTTTTCTTTATGATGCGGCGCCGTCGGATAGATAACGCCAATATCTAGGGGTTTGCCTGTGTCATCAATAACCGCCCATTTGCAACCTGTCCGAAAAGCGGGATCGATTCCAAGTATGACTTGCTCTTTCATTGGGGGTTGCAGCAACAATTGCTTTAAATTCTCTGCAAAAATTGAAATGGCTTGCTCTTCCGCTACTTCAGTTAATCGATTTCGAACTTCCCTTTCAATAGAAGGTTCAATTAATCTTGTGTAAGCATCTGTTATTGCCGTTTCAATTAACGGAACAACTGGAGAGCCGTGTTTTTGGATAAACAAACGTTCCACTTTTCCGATAAACGCTTCTTTTGGAAAAGTTAAGCCCACTTTAAGCACGTTTTCTTTTTCACCACGATTTAACGCTAACGTTCGATGTGGCACTATCGTTTTGACGGACTCTTGATACTCATAGTAATGGCTAAACACACCTTTCTCGTCTTCAGCACCCTTCTTCAATTCAGCTGTAATAAGGCCCTCTTTCATTGCTGCGCCTCTTAATGCCTCTCTTACTTTTGGGTCTTCAGCAACGATTTCGGCAATAATATCATTTACGCCTGCAAGGACATCCTCAACCGTATTCAGCTCTTGTTCTACATCTATATAAGTTTGCGCTTCTTTTTCGATTTGAAACGAGCTTGGGTATGTCAAAATTGTCGTGGCTAATGGTTCTAAGCCTTTCTCTTTTGCAATCGTCGCCTTCGTCCGTCTTTTTTGACGATACGGACGATATAAATCCTCTACTTGTTGAAGCTGTGTTGCATTTGCTATTTTCTTTTCTAATTCCGTTGTTAATTTATCTTGCTCTGCAATTAATCGAATGACTTCATCTTTTCGTTCCGAGAGATTTTTTTCATAGTCGTATGTATCAGCAATTAATTTAATTTGAACTTCGTCTAACGCACCTGTTTGTTCCTTACGATAGCGCGCAATAAAAGGAACAGTATTCCCTTCTTGCAACAAGGAGACGACATTTTGAACTTGCTTCACTGATAAATTTGTTTTTTTAACGGTTTGATTAATCCATTGTTCCATCGTGCTCTCCTCCTTTTTTCCACTTGCATCATTTATCATAACATAAAAAAATAAGCAGCTGATTTATGCAATCCCTGCTTATTTTAAATTACCTACCATAAGTGTAGCATCATCTTTGTTACTGTAAAAATCACCGTGCAATAAATTATCACTAACTGAACAGGAAGGCACTTTGTACTCATGCAGTTTAGGTACTTGCTCAATTCCATCAGAGTACATAACAAACCTTGAACCTGGTTTATAACTAAACTGTTCACTACTTAACTTTTGCACGCGTCCACACAAGTATCCTCTTTTTGGTAATGGTTGAACAACCGTTCCATCCGGTTGATACAGGATAAACCCAATGTTGCCAAAGTTTGAATACGTTAAAGTTGAGGCTTCGTAGTCAATTCTAAGTAGCGTAATCACCGCGCCTCTTTCATTCGTAAGATACTGATTGCAATGCTCGAGAATCTGTTGTGCTTCTTCGCCTTGGTGATCTTGAATGGCACGAATCGCCTTCTCCGCTGAAAGGTGAGCGCCCTTTCCGCTCCCAAGACCATCAACCACAGCACAGATGGTATACCCATCTGTCTGTATGACAATATGGCCATCGCCACAAACAGTATTTCCGGGCTTTGTTTTTTGTACGGTTGCCACATCAATATGATGATCTTTATAATATGTGACCATTAGAAAATCTCCGTTGGCTCTATTCGAATGGAATCGCGAAGTTTTTGTAACGCGCGACGTTGCAAACGGGATACGTGCATTTGTGAAATTCCTAATTTTTCTCCCGTTTCTTTCTGGCTAAGATTCTCATAATACGTGCATTGCAAAATTTCTTTTTCACGTTCATTTAAAACCTGGAATGCTTTTTCTAGCAACATTTTTTGATCGGCTTGTTCATAACCATCATCATCATTCCCTACTAGATCAAGGAGCGTAACTTCTCCACCTTCTTGATCTGCTTCTAGTGAACGATTAACAGAAAGAGCTTGGTAACTCTTGCTCATCTCCATTGTTTCGAGTACTTCTTCTTCGCCAACTTCGAGGTACTGGGCAATCTCATGAACATAAGGAGAACGCTGAAGCTCAATCGTTAGCGCATCAGCAGCTTTCTTTATCTTAGGGCCAAGTTCTTTAATTCTTCGTGGAACATGGACACTCCAAGTTTTATCACGGATAAAACGCTTGATTTCCCCTACAATAGTGGGCACGGCAAAAGATTCGAAACTTCTTCCGTATTCTTCGTTATAGCGGTTTAAAGCCGCAAGTAATCCTACCATTCCAACTTGAAAGAGATCTTCATCGTATTCTCTTCCCTTTGAAAATTTTCGAGATAAAGAACGGACGAGTGCCTCAAAATGTTTCACAAGGCGGACTTGAACCTCTTCATTTTTTGTGCGTTGATATTCCTCTATCCACTGATAAATTTCATCCTTATTCTGATTGTAAGGAAGAGATTCCGTCGACACTTTCCTTCACCCCACTCTCGTAAAGGTACTTTGTCATAACGAGCATCACGCCGTTGTCTTCATTAATTTCTACTTTATCCATTAACGTACTAATGAGGAATAAGCCAAGCCCTCCTTCCTTTAAATCTCCAACAGGCTTCTTGGCGTCAACTGGGCCAAGACGGCTTTCCACTTCCGCTATGTCAAAACTTTTTCCTTGGTCCGCAACAACGATTTGAATTCGATCTTCAAAGATATAACAAGCTAATGAAATAAATCCGTCTTCTGAGTATGCGTGCTCAACTACATTCGTACACGCTTCAGCTACCGCAATTTTCAAATCTTCAATGTCGTCATATGAAAAACCTAAACGATTCGCTATACCTGAAACTGTTAGACGTGCAATACTAACAAATTCCGGCTTTGCAGGGAGTTCTAGATGGATCCGATCATTTTGTTCCATCACCCTTGTCCCTCCTTCTCTTTAATCGAAATGACTTCATCAAGACCAGTAATTGAGAATAATCGTTTGATTCGACTAGACATTCCTAATAACGTTAATTCACTGTTTGTTGCATCTGTTGCTTTTAAAACACCAACAAATACACCTAAACCTGTACTATCTATATATTCTACTTCATCAAAATGAATGTTAATTTGTTGATTTTCTTTTTCAGCTAAAGGAAGTAATGATTCTCTTAATTGAGGTGCCGTATAGGCATCAATTTCTCCCGAAAGGTGTATATGATAAGTGGACTCCACTTGTTCAGACTTTATTGAAAGGTTCATACTTGTTACTCCTCCTAAAAGACCATTTCAGTTCCATTGTACTCTCTTACCACGTAATGATTTACTTTAAACCTTTCTTCGCAAAATAATTAATGTAAAGTCATCCCTCAACGTGAAATCTTGTAACTTCATTAACTCATTATATACATGATCAACCATTTCCTGAGCTGATAAATGCATATATTTGCGTATCAGATTTGTAATTTCATCTCTCTCTATAAAGTCGTCACCAACTCTGCATTCCGTTACACCATCTGATAAAAGAACAACAAAGTCACCTATATTTAAATGACGTATGTATTCACGGTACGTTGTTTTCCGCGATACACCTAATACAAGCCCTTTGGCTCGTAGCTCTTCAAAACAATCTTTATCGTCACTGTAAAAAAAGCCTGGTTCATGACCAGCTCCAGAGTAGTGAAAATCAGAAGTTGTTCTATTATAGTAACCATACATCATCGTAATAAACATACTATCGTCAACATTTTGCTCGACGACACGATTTAAATTTTCTAATAAAACAGACGGTTGTAATTGTTGTTCAGACGGCAAGCTATCCATCGCATATTTGATCATCGACATACATAAAGCAGCCGGAACACCTTTTCCAATAATGTCCGCAATCGCCATTCCGAGTCCTCTATTATCATCATGTACATAATGATAATAGTCCCCGCTCATTTTTTTAGCAGGAACCGAAACAACGCCGACATCAAGAAAGTTGGCATTTGGCTTCTCTTGCGGCATCAACGTTTGCTGCATGTTTGCAGCAACATCGATTTCCGATTCTAATTCTTGCTGTCGATTTCTTAATATTTGGTGCTCTTGATACGCTAAGCCATAACCCATCATAACCTCAAGTAATAAATCAAACGAATCCTTTACCTTTTTATCGACGGCGGGTAACAATTCAGTTAGTAACTTAAAATGAATGCTCACAAACTCTTCTGGAGAGATTTGTTGCTCCAGAAGAAATTTGCTGATCTTTTGCGCCTCATAAAGACTTTCCTCTGATTGATTCTCGAGGAAATCTTTTAAAATTCGCTTATAGGAGAGTTGTAATTTATGGTCGGTCAATGACATTCACGCCCCTCCTTACCTTGTCCATTTCGTTGCGGTAATTGTTGTTCCCACTCCTACTTCAGAATCGATGGTGAATTCATCCATCAATCGTTTTACACCAGGTAAACCAGCACCTAACCCACTAGATGTTGTAAACCCATCGACCATAACTTGTCTTATATTTTGAATCCCTGGTCCTTCGTCTTTTGCTATAACCCGAATACCTCTGCGAGCTCTAGGGTTATTCGTATCTTCTACAACCTCCAGACGAATTTCTCCTCGGTTTGCATACAAATAAATATTCCGTGCAAGTTCTGAGATGGCTGTTGTGATGCGCGCTTGATCGACATTCCCAAAACCAATTTGACGAGATAGATCACGACCTGCTTGTCTAGCCGCAACGATCCCCCACTCATTATTCACTTCAACAGCGGATTGGAGATTATCCATAATTAACCCTCCAATTCCTGTTGCAAACTTGCGAGTCCTTGTTCAAGGTCTAGAGCAGTTGATACACCCTCTAATTTTATGCCCATGTCGATTAGCGTAATAGCAACGGCTGGTCGAATGCCAGTCAATACAACTCTCGCCCCCATTAAACTCGACATATCAACGACATCACCTAAAACTTTTGCAATAAAAGAGTCAATCATATCAACACTTGTTAAATCAATAACAACCCCATTGGAACCTTCTTCATGAATTTTCCCTAACAAATCTTCTTGGAATTGAAGAGCCGTTTGGTCGTCAAGCTCGGTTTGTATGCTGATTAACAAATACTGATTTAATTTCAGAATTGGAATTCTCATATTCCATTTCTCCTTCCAATTACATATCCGTTAATTGTTTTCCTGTGATTTCAAGGGCTGTGACAACGCCCTTTCGTAAAGTACTTTTCGTTGGAAATTTTGTTAAATCTATGCCTAAATTAACAATCGTTTGTGCAATTTCAGGTCTAATTCCTACTAGTATACACTTAGTCCCTACAAGTCGTACAGCTTCAGATGCTTCAATAATATGATGAGCAACCATTGTATCCACAACCGGGACACCTGTAATATCAATTAATACGACTTTAGAGCGATTTTCAATGACACCTTCTAATAAATTCTCCATTATTAATCTGGCCCGTGCTGTATCGATGCTGCCAATTAACGGCATGACGGTAATCCCTTCAAAAACAGGGATTAGTGGCGCAGATAGCTCTAATAGAGACAACTTCTGCAGTTCAATGGTTTCTTCCCAAGCCTCCGAATAGTCTTTAACAATCCGGTTCATTCGTTTATCAATCCACTCGTCTAACTCTATAAGAAATTCCAACGCTTCCTTCTTTTCAAAATCTGAATCCAGCACAAGCTGCTGACACGATTTACGCAAAAGATGAATGGAATGTGATAGGAAATGAAGGGTACCTCCATTTTGAATATAGCGGTGCACATAATCATTTATTTTTTTATTGAGTTTTTCACTTCGTTCGTCTGCGGTTTCAAGCATTAAATCCAAAAACTCTTGGTTTGTTTTTTCGAATGATTGGTCTGTTAATGATTGTAGGTAGTTTTCAGATCGAAGTTCCGTTAGCTTCTTACCCCACTCGTCTAGTAGCTTATCCCTATTCTTTTTCAAGTACGAGACAATATAGGACTGCATTGATTTGTCTCCTCCTCCCACTAAGAACATCCTTCCCCCTATTATTCCACGAGTTTCGGTTCGTTGCAAAGGATTATGTGTTTGAACACGATACTAATTTTTGTTAGTTGCCATTTGGACACAAAAAAACCCCTAATCAACGCCAAGGGGTTAAAAGTCAATCAATCCTAAACTGATTGTCAATGCTTTGTCAACTGAATGCATCATCTTTTCATCGAGATGAGTAATCTTGTCTGTCAGTCTTTGTTTGTCGATTGTTCGTAGCTGCTCAAGTAAAATAACAGAATCTCGATCAAATCCATACTTGCTAGCGTTTATTTCTACATGTGTAGGTAATTTTGCTTTTTGAATTTGAGCCGTAATCGCTGCAACAATAACAGTAGGACTAAACCGATTTCCAATGTTATTTTGAATGATGAGCACTGGTCGTACCCCACCTTGTTCTGATCCTACAACTGGAGATAGATCAGCAAAATAGACATCTCCGCGTTTCACTATCAAAGGCTACACCCCGCTAACAAGACGTGTCAGCGTATGATTAGCTTCCTCCTCAGCAAGAAAGGCTTCTGATGCAATCGTTAGGTTAATTTTTGCCATTTCCATATAGCCTTGTTGCATCGATTCGCGAATTTCAGCCTTCAGTTCAGCACGGTCTTTTAGTCTTGGATCATTCCATTTTTCTTGTTCAAGCACAGTGTCCACCTCATTCATTCAGTGTGTATGGCCTAGACGCCGAATTAGTCCGTTCATATATACATGTTCTACATGTTTCATCATAGCATTCTACACCTAACATTGCAAAGCCTCTTTTTAAAAAATAATTTTGCCCGAATTGATTAAGTTATTTGGCACAAACGTTGTCTCGAATCCTAGTTTTACCTACTCTTGTTAATCTATGCAACTTCGATTTTATTTAGTTGTGTTCTTTTGGTTTAACTGTCATAAACGTGGTTCTCAATTCTTTATATGTTGCAACGCCCACTCTTAATAAGAAGAACCGGGCACGGGTTCACCATGACCGGTTTCATTTTCAAACGAACGATAGACCATTACACTGTTATTTTTCCCCTACTGCCACAACTGAACGCGCGACTTCAATTAATTCTTCTGTTTCCATGTCTTGCGATAACAAGGAGAAGTCAGAGCCATTGTGCGACCACATAATCGTATCATTCATCTGGATACCCACGGCAAAGCCTAAATCAACAATTTCAGCTGACACTAAATTTTGCGGTGCAGATGCTGGAACCGCTTGTGCTTGTTCTTGAATAAGTGTGAATGACTTATCACCTGAGTATTGCTGCACATACGTCGTACGGTCCCCTGTTTCCACTTGATCTTCTTGTGGCTGATCATTCACACCATCCGGAACAAACTCAGGGTAATAAATACGAAATTCTTCATTTAATTCCTCTTCAGGATCCGCCATTGTCGGTTCAGACATTTGCGCTCCTGTCATAACCTTTTCTGTTTCAAATTCCTCTGCCGCGACTTCAGGATTCTTTTCAAACTCTGTAAACGTAAGATCGACTAGCACATTTTCGTCTGCATCCATAATTTTAACAGAAGCTGGTTTTAAATCTTTTTTGTGTAAACGGATTTCTTGGCTATTTAAATTTTTGTTTTGGTACATCGTCGCTGTTGTAAACGTATAAAAGTCATCATCTTGAGTAAATTCCATATCAGCACCTAAGCTAATATCTTTCAGTAAAGACTCATAGAGATAAGCTTGGCTGCTTGTTTTTGGCCAGTCACTTTGGAAACGAAAGACTTTATTCAATGCAGGTGTAAGAACAAAGACCCCTTCGTCATTCTTTAAAATGATTTGGCTCTGGTCGTTTGATGTATTCTTTAAATCCACTTTATAATACGTTTGATCTTTTTGCATAACGTCAACGTCATACGTTTGCGGTTCTTGACCTGTAGCTAACTGCATCGTTGCTTTTGACTTGTAGCTTGTTGTTTCTTCAAGTGCCTTTTCTACATCATTTAACACGTCTTCTTGCGATTTCTCGCCACACCCTACTAAAATCACGACTAATAAAGCAGCGACTAGCGAAAGCCACACCTTTTTTTTCATCTTACTCTTCACCCCTTCAGCTCACATTCGGCGATTGGACAAAATCCAATACCCCTGTTGCTGTAAACTATATGAGCGGGGTCCAAGCAATATGCAGACAAGTCGTGACAAGTTTTCAGGGTTGCTCAATAATTACCTGCGCAAATGCGTATTCCTTTGAGTGTGTAATGGATAAATGACTTAAAAAATTTTTTTCTCCTTTAATCCAAATTTCTGGCTTTCCCATCTGGTCAGCTAGAATTTCAATGTCTTGAAAAGAAAGGTGGGCACCAATTCCAGTTCCTGTTGCTTTCGCATAAGCTTCTTTTGCGGCAAAACGTCCAGCAATGTACTCTACTTGCCGCGAATGTTCAGCTGACGCAATACGAGAAAACTCTTTTGTTGTTAGAACCCGCGCAATAAATCGTTCTGGCTTGCGCAAGAGCACTTTTTTGATGCGGTCAATTTCAATGATATCAATACCGGTTCCAGCAATCATCTCCTCACCCTTTCTTAGTATGTCTCGCGGTATGGAACTGTTATAATACGAATAGAATAAATGATCACTTTATGTAAAAGGAGCTTGCTTATGTTTTTTCGAAATGAGACGTTTTCTTCTTATATAAGAAATTACCCTATCGTCTCCACTATTATTGCGCTAAACGTCGTGATCTTTGTGTTAATGACTCTTTTTCCCGTTATTCGTGAAGCTGGGATCGGCTTTAACTTAGCAATTTCTTATGGGGAGTATTGGAGGCTGGTAACACCAATTTTTCTCCATAGCGATCTGTTTCACCTTGCCTTTAACATGGGCGCACTTTTGATTTTCGGCCCTGCTGTTGAGTCGATGATTAAAAAGTGGAAATTTGTTCTCCTATACTTGTTACCAGGTGTACTTGCTAATATCGTCACATTCTTCCTTCAAGATCCTTTTTACCTACACCTTGGTGCGTCAGGTTCTATCTATGGTTTATTTGGTGTTTATTTGTACATTTATTTATACCGTAATGATCTCATTAGCAGACAAACATCGCAAATCATCGTTCCTCTTGTGATTATAGGTGTCATTATGACGTTCATCAATCCAGGCATTAGTATTACTGGTCATATCTTCGGTCTCGTTTCAGGCGGCTTACTTGCTCCACTGTTTTTAATTGGCGCCACAACCCCATTCGTCTATCGAACACGGACACGCAAAGCTTATATTGACGAAGACGAAGTGTCGTTTAATCCAGACCGTTGGAAAAATCGAGAACGAAACAAAAAGATTAAAATTGCGTTGATCGTCGTTGCTGTTCTTTTATTTTTGGGATTTGTCTTTTTACAATCCATTCCACAGTAAAGCTTTCCTCCCTCATAAAGCATGTCAGCATAGTTAAAGAGTTGTCCGCATATGTATAACCAAGCTTAGCTAATTGTTGTGTGAGGGTGATAAAGTGGGAAAAGGATTGCGCTACGTACTAATTTTATTTTTAGGCTGTCTACTTATTAGTGTCGGGATTAACTTCTTCTTCGTTTCTTATCATTTGTTAGATGGAGGCATTATAGGTGTCGGCTTAATTGCACACTATTTATGGAATGTACCTGTTGGGATGACGATTATCGTTGTTAGCATCCCTATTTATATCTTCGCATGGATTTACTATCGACCGTTCTTTTTTAATTCTCTAGCCGGTGTTATTGTATCCTCTATAATGATTGACTTTTTTGCTGCTTTCATTCCAGAAACCCCTATACTTGGTCCATTAGCAAGTGCGGTTATTGGCGGCTTAATGTTAGGGATTGGTGCCGGTATCATGTTTTTACTCGATATTAGTACAGGCGGTTTCGATCTTCTCGCTCAAATGATTTCAGCAAAAACGACTTGGAATGTCGGTGTCCTTATTGTTGGTTTTGATTTAGCTGCCGTTGTAGCAGGTATCCCAGTTATTACCTTTGATGAAATTATCCTTTCTACCATTGCTGTTATTGCAACTGGCTTTGCCACAACTGTTATTACAGCGGTCGGTGGCGTGAATGCTCATCCAAGACCACCTTTAAGTGTTTAGGGCATGTATAAATCTCCTGAAAAAATCCAGTACAAGGCACCATACACGACGGCAATACTCGCAATTAAAATGAACCAAAATCGGTTACTTTTCTTCATTCCCTACACCTCTTTTCAACCACATTGTACAAAAAAGCCGTCGCAATTGCGACGGCTTTTTTTATTCTTCTTCACGATCGTTGTTTTCTTCATCTTCATTCATAAGGTTTTCGTTGTTTGGTTCAAAGAAACGAAGCAAGTCACCGTAAATAAGCTTATCGGAATACTCTAAATCAGAAGCGGCACGTTGCGCATACTCGCCGCATGCATTTGCATCTTCTTCCTCTTCAAATGGTTCACCTGTTTCTTTGTTAAAGCATGTATTATTGGTCCAAACCACGTCGTCCGTTATAAACGAACCATTACGTAGAACAGCAAAAGAATCACGTTCTGGAGCAAATAAATCGGAACCAAATTGAATATCTTCTTTCGTACTCATACCGAGTAAATGCATTAACGTCGGTTGAATATCAATTTGTCCACTAACGGTATCAATGACTTCCCCTTCATGACCCGGGATGTGAATAAACATCGGAACACGTTGAAGCTGTACCGTATCATAAGGTGTAATTTCTTCTTTGTCTAAGTAGTCCGCCATTGACCCATTATGATTGGTCGAGATGCCGTAATGATCTCCATACAGAATAAAGATTGAGTCTTCGTACATCCCAGCTTCTTTAATTTCTTCAAAGAACTGTTCAACTGCATAATCCATATAACGAACAGTTGGGAAGAATCGGTTTAGCGTTCCACTACTGAACTCACCTTCTGAAATCATTTTATCTTCTTCTTCTAATTCAAAAGGAAAATGATTGGTAAGGGTTATGAACGTGGTGTAGAAAGGCTCTGGTTGTTCTTGCAAGTGATCAATTGACTGCTCAAAAAACTCTTTATCTTTTAAGCCCCACCCAACTGAGTTTTCTTCTGTCACATCATAATACTCAACATCGTAAAACTTATCGTAACCGAGGGTCTCATAAACCACATCTCGGTTCCAGAAAGAACGATTGTTGGCGTGCATAACTGATGTGTAATACCCATTTTCACCAAGAATTTGTGGTGTCGCGTTGTATTCGTTTTGTGCGTGTGTAAAGAATACCGCACCACTACTACGCCCAAACATGGAATTCGCTACAATAAATTCTGAATCAGACGTTTTCCCTTGTTCGGTTTGATGATAGAAATTCTCGAAGTAATAACTGTTCTCTTTTAATTCATTTAAAAACGGTGTAATCACTTCGCCATCCAGATCATTGTCAATGACAAACGACTGAATCGATTCTAATGAAATCATAAAAACATTTTTTCCTTCTGCAACGCCAAACATTTCTGGATCTGGCTCTTTATGATTTGCTTGTACATAGTTTTGTACTTCAACAATGTCTGAACTGTCAGCTAACACACGCTGCGCTCTTGACTGTGATTGCAAAAAGACATCATACAAATGAAAATTAAACACGCCAATATTTTTCACTAACATATCCCTGTCAAATGAACGGGTCAAAAGCTGCGGACGTTCTGTTTGCGCTAAAGCCAAGTTTCCTAAGAAAAGCAAAATGGATAGCGAAAACAAAAGAATTGGCTCCCTCTTTAAACGACCAACTACTGGTACTTTTTGTTTAAATACTAAAAAGGCTAAAATCAATACGTTTGAGAAAATGAATACATCCCAAATCGTCATTAACTCAATGACACTTGACGACAAGTCTTGCATATTGTTCGTTTGAAACAAGACAGGGATGGTCAAGAAGTCTGAATAGAATCGATAGAACAATAAATTCCCGTACAAAATAAACGATCCAATAAAGGATAGAACGATAATCATAACGTTCCGAGCACGATTCTTAAATAATAACGCAATTGCTAAAAGCAGTATGGATGAACTAATTGGATTTATGAACAGTAAAAATTCTTGCATCATATTCTCTGCTGGAATCGTAAACGACACTTTATAGAGAATATACGTCGTAAGTGACAATAACGCGACGGCAAGCCAAAAGAACTTTAACCGCCTAAAGCCAGCTTTAATTTTGGTCATATCGCTAGTCTCCTCTCATAACACGAGTGTGACCCTATTTTTATCTATTTGTTTATCTCGTGGGTTCTACAAAGATAAAGTTTATCAAAAATTGGTTCCCTTGAATACCGTTCCACTGACATAATGAACTTTCACACTGGTTTTACATTTTCTTTACATTTTCAATAAATTCCTCGTACGTCACAGATTGTTCATACATATCATTTGCGATCGTGCCAACATACCTTAAATGCCATGGCTCATAGCTGTAGCCTGTGATGTCTTCTTTCCCTTCTGGATAGCGAATGATAAATCCAAACAAATGGGCATGCTCTTCAATCCATAGCCCTTCTTCTGTTTGGCCAAATTCTTCCGTTAAGCCAAAGTTTACGCTAGAAGATGACACATCCATTGCTAGGCCTGTTTGATGTTCACTAAATCCAGGTTGAGCAACTAACGTTTGGTCCATCCCGCTTTGAATTTGTTGGTTCTTAAATAACTCGTACTGGCGTTCAAATGAGCGAAACCCAGAATTTGCATATAAAATATGGCCCTCTAGCTCGGCCTCATAAAATAATTGCTCTAATGCATCTGCCGCTTCTTCTCGTAAGTAAGAGCGTTCTTGGATGCCTTCGTAAGGTCTGCGAACATCTGGTACAACTAAATCGTTTGGTTCATAATCAACAGGTAAACGGTTCACTAAATTGACGTTCGCCTCAATGTTCTCTGGATTCTGTATAATGGGCTCACCTTGAACGGTAATAACATCATTGAATTCTATTACATCATTGGCTTCATCAATACCCGCTTCATCGACAGGTTCATTTTCATATTGCCCGCTCTCTTCGTTTTCCGTATCTGCATCGGAACATCCGACAATAAAAAGACTAACGATAATAGAAGGAACTATATATTTTTTCATACCGATCATCCTTGCTCTTTTTTCTTACCGTCTAATAGTACCTATTTTTTCATCTGTTGAAAAGGATTTCTTTGCTATTTCACTCTTGTCCACCATTTTATTCTATTTAGGATATGCATAAGGAAACATCTTTATGAACGTGATAACAATGGTCATTCAACCAGATTTAGGGAATTGTTTCATTATTCAAATACCCCCATAAAAAAGTCATAAACCTAATTAGATGTGTAAGCTTAGAGAGAATGGGGAACGGATACATACATTAACTTTTAGAGAGGTGAAAGCATAATGAACCGTGAACGCTATTATGTAACCGTTGATATGTCTATGATGAAAATTTCCGATACGAAGATTCCAGATAATACAATTCAGTATGAAATTTATGCGAACAATGAAGAAGTTGACAAAATTAGCGCGTTGATCGAACAAATAAAGTCAGAAGATTTCCGGCAAGAAGAAATCTTTCAAAGACCCTTCCAAGAAGGAAAAGCTGATGAAGATAAAGAAACAACAGACAATGAGTTACAAGAACTCTACACGATCATCTATGATCTTGGAACGATTGAAACAAAAGATGTGGTCAAAGATTTAAAATAGCAACAAAAAAAGAGCGTGTTCGTTGTGAAAAATGCAACGGATACGCTCTTTTTTATGGTACAATTACGTTAACGCTTTCATTTAAAGAGGTGATCATTCAGATGGAAATGAACGGACTTATGGGTGGCGTCTATCGTATAACAGAATGGATTATGCGCTTAGCAGCCATTAATTTGCTTTGGATCGCTTTTACAGTAGGCGGATTAATTGTAGGTGGATTATTTCCGGCTACTCAAGCCACTTTTGCAATGACTAGACAATGGATACGCGGAGAAACCGATTTACCTATTTTCAAAACCTTCTTGCATTATTTCAAGAAAGATTATTGGAAAGTTCAAATAATGGGCTTTTCATTGACATTGATTGGGTTTATTCTCTATATTGATCTTTTGTTTATTTACCAATCGACAAATTCATTCGTACAGCTATTAACGTTTCCTCTGCTCATTTTAACGCTCATTTACGCATTAACTTGTTTTTATGCATTCAGCGCGTTTGTTCATTATGAGTTACCTGTTTTTAAACTACTAAAACATGCTGCGCTACATACAGTGGTTCGCCCGTTTTTAAGCGTTGGTATGATGACAAGCTTTGTTGCCTCTGTTTTTCTTATGTTTCAATTTCCTGGCGTCTTGCCTTTCTTCGGCGTCTCCATTCCTGTTTTCCTACTCATGTGGTTTTCTCATACAGGGTTTGTACGCAATGAAGAAAGACAAAAAAGCCAAGCAGCCTAATTATGTTTTTGAATCCAATCGAAGTGTTCCCCCTATTGGGAGGACACTTTTTTGCTCTTCTAACATCCCTTGCTCACGCCAAGATTGCTCAAAACGTTCTAGGGCTTCAGGTCCGGTATCATCTGCTAATCGGAAGGTTCCATAATGCATCGGCACAAAGTGCTTTGCACCTACATCTCGAAAGCCTTGAACCGCTTGTTCAGGCGTCATATGGTCAAGTTCCATAAACCATTCGGGTTCGTATGCTCCAATCGGAAAAATCGCATAATCGATTTCTGGCTTTTCTTGCCCTACTTGCGTAAAGCCATCAAAGTAACCACTATCCCCTACAAAATAAACAGACCGTTTCGATGGTGCTTCGATCACCCAGCCTCCCCATTTCGAAGTATTTGTATCGAATAAACCTCTTTTCACCCAGTGTTGGGCGGGAACAAACGTAAACGAAAGGGACTGACTAGACCATTGTTCCCACCACTCGAGCTCTATCACACGGTCGCTTAAAAATCGTTTCGTTAAAAAAAGCGATTTTAATCCTTTCGGCACAAGAAAAACAGGATCTCCTGGTAGTTTTTTTAACGTTTGAAAATTTAGATGATCATAATGTCCATGCGAAATGACAACAAAATCAACTGGCGGTAACGAATGAACAGGAATTGTTATCGGTACACCTCTCTTCGTTGTACCCATAAAATTAGCCCAAACAGGGTCAGCCAAAACGGTAACCCCGTTCATACGCAATAAAAATGTGGCATGACCAATCCACGTTAAGCTATCGACGTTCATATTATGAAAGAGCTGATAATCTGGCTTCGTTTGGATTGGAATGGTTGTTTGCAAATCTTTACTTTTACTTACTCGTTCCCGGTACCATTGAAAAAAATCTTTCATCCGATGCGTGTTCCGGACCCCGTTTGGATTTTCATATTTTTGTTTTCCCATGTACGCTGACACCTTCTCATTTTAACGCTAAATTAAGTTACTACTATCACCTAGAACAGACGGATAAGTAAAATGAACAGAAGACAGTGCATCTGTTTTTAAACCGAGTTGAATGGCCGTTGAGAAATAGTTTACCCATTGATCGGCATAAACGGTCAGAAACTCTGCACCGAGCACTTGATTTGTTTTCTGATCAATATAAACCTTTCCTAACGCTTTGTCTTCTTTAATCATGGTATATGTTAACCACTCTGTCATCTCAACATCATGCAAATCGTATGCCACTTGCTGCTTGTCTAATTCTTCTTTTGTGTATCCAACTCTTGCTAGTTTCGGAATCGTAAATACGACTGATGGCATCGCACCTTGATCGAGCTCTTGTTTTTTGTCATTCAGAATATTTTTTACCACGAGCCCGCCTTCTTGTCCAGAAAGTGGCGTTAACGGTAATGATTGGGTGGACGACACATCCCCAGCTGCATACACCTTTGGATTCGAGACACTTCTAAGCGTGTTGTCGACAATGATGCCACCCTCTCCTGTTTCAACCCCTGCTTGATCTAAATTCAATTTCGCGATATTTGGCTTTCTACCAGCACCATGGACAACTTTATTCACGGTTACGGTTTCTTCTTCTGTTTTGATTACGTATTGATCGCCGTTCGCAGTAACTGACTGAATGGACGCATTCCAATGAAAGGTTATCCCTAGCTGCTCTGATTGTTTGACAAGTTCGTGCACATGATCTTGATCAAACGCTTTTAAAGGTCGATCTCCAGCATCGATAATGTGAACGTCAACACCTGCTCTTGCAGCAAGGTGAGCAAATTCAAACGAAATATAGCCAGCGCCAATGAATGCAATCGTTGCTGGTAACGCCGATAAATGTAAGAAGTCTTCATGAGTAAGCAATTGGTCTGAACCAGAAAACGGCAAATCAGACGGCGTTAATCCTGTCGCAATAATAAAATAATCGGCTTTCATGTGCTGGTCGTTTACTTGAATCGTCTCTTCTCCTATAAACGTCGCATAGCCTACATACGTGTCAATGCCTGAATCCTTCATCGATTGTTCAATATCTGAATAAACCGATTCAGTATAGCGATTTTTCTCTTGCATCGCATCTTCCCAATTAAATTCGATCTCACCACTTACACCTGTACCAGTCAGCTTTTGCGCTTGCCAAACCGCTTCACTTCTCGTATAGAGGATTTTTTTCGGGTCACAACCAAAATTTGGACACGTCCCTCCAAAGCGTTTCCCTTCAATAACCGCAACTTTTTTATTTGCTTCGGCCAATGGAAATGCTGCAGCCATTGCAGCAGGACCGCTACCTATAATAATGACATCATATGATTTCACGTGAAATCCTCCTTTACTAGCTCTCTAGTTCCCGTTTTTATTCTGATAAAAACAAAAAAGACGAGTAAGGATTTGAATTCCCTTACTCGCCTTCATTGCTATGCCATTGCCTTGATGTTTTTATAGCTAATCGCAATGCTTTCAAGTGGCGTACGCTCACTAACGTCTTGTTCCACAATAAAATAATGTGTCCCCACGCTTTTAGCCGCCTCAATAATTTCTTTAATGTTTAACGTCCCTTCGCCTACCTCAGCAAAAGGAATATCTCCGTCTTTCTTATCTTTAACGTGAATAACAGGTACACGGTCTTTATGCTTCGCTAAGTAATCAGTCGCTTTATGACCTGCATATTCAACCCAGAATGTATCGCATTCCAGCGCCATATTACATGTCCTTGTGTTGCGTAACAAGAGGTCTAACGCCAATTCTTCATCAAATGATTCCAGTTCGAAGTCATGATTATGGTAAAGCAAGAGCATACCAGCTTCTCTGATTTCATTGCCAATCGTTTCTAGTTCTTCTGCTAGATTAAAGTAATCGGTTTTTGTTCCTCGTTCGTCTTCAGTTAGATAGGGGCAAACGATATAATGCACACCTAACTCTTTATGGTACGTAATGACATCTTGAAGTTCATTCCGCAATTTTTCAAGCGGAACATGACTCGACCATGATTCAAGACCAATTTCATCCAGCATCGCTTTTACTTCTTTAGAAGAATAACTGCTAAATCCCGCAAATTCAACACCTGTATAACCGATTTCTTTTACTTTTTGTAACGTTCCTTTAAAATCTTTATCCATATCATCTCGTAACGTATACAACGCAAGCCCTACATTCATCGGATCGTCCTCCTTAATTAACTGATTTTACAGTAACAAACGACTTTGATTCTGATGACTTTAATGCTGCTAATACTACTTGGAGTGATTTCATTCCTTCTTCTCCACTGATAGAAGGGGTACGATCTTCGGTAATAGATGAGATAAATTCATCAATGACTCCACTTGCTACTTGACCACCAGCTTCATTTGTTGCGATAGCTCCAACCGAATATTGTTCTACACTGCCGTCTATTAATTTCACAACGACCTGTACATCCGGATGATCGTGAATTTCTAGCACACCTTTTTCTCCATAAACAGTGGTTGTATTATCTTCACCTTTGTAATACGTCCAGCTCGCAGCCATCGTACCAATCGCACCACTTTCCATTTTCAAAAGCGTGGTTGCATTATCATCCACATCTGCTTGCTTATGAAGCGTATTGACGAAAGCTGCTACCTCGTCTACTTCCTCATCTAATAACCAGCGCATAAGATCAATCTTGTGAACACCTAAATCGCCCATTGCTCCAACAAAGGCTTTGTCCTTTTTAAGGAACCACGTATCTTTTCCTTGAATACTCCAAGAATCAGCGCCACCGTGGCCAAAGGTTGTTTTAAACGTTAGCGGCTTGCCAATTTTTCCAGATGATAAAATTTCCTTTGCCTTTATATGCGGAGGCATTAATCGTTGATTATGACCAATCATGAGCTTTACGCCATTGTTCGTAGCCGCTTCAATCATCGCTCTCGCTTCTTCCAGAGAAGTAGCCATCGGTTTTTCGCATAGGACATGACAACCAGCTTTTGCCGCATCAATAGAGACACTTGCATGATCAACATTCTGTGTACAGACGCTCACGGCATCAACATCAACTTCAGCTAAAAGATCTTTATGTGATGTATACACATTCGTTACCCCGTAGCGATCTGCCATTTGCTGGGCAACTTCTTGATTTAAATCACAAAAAGCAACGAGCTCAACGTTGGGATTTGCTGCGTACTCTGGAACATGACGATGAATCGCAATCGACCCACAGCCAACTACAGCCACTTTTACTTTACTCATGTTGTTTTCCTCCTTAAAGCCACCACATCTCAGGAGCTGGCTCTTTCATTAAGACTTGTTGTAAATTGCTTACTGCTTTTTGAAACCCTTCATCAATGGACATAAGCCCATCTTCATGTTCAATGCTAATGGAACCGTCATAGCCAACTAGACGTAGAGCGCTAATCATATCAGCCCACGTTTTTAAGTCGTGGCCATATCCAACTGATCTAAAATACCACGCACGATCTTGGAGGTTTGCATATGACTGCATATCAAGCACACCGTGCATATTCATATTTTCTTGATCTAAATACGTATCTTTCGCGTGGAAGAAATGGATGGCATCTTTTTTTCCAAGAATCTTTATTGCTGCTACTGGATCAATCCCTTGCCACCATAAATGACTTGGATCGACATTCGCTCCGATTGCTGGACCACACGCTTCACGTAACTTCAACAACGTTGCTGGCGAATGAACGAGAAAACCACCGTGAAGTTCTAAAGCAATCTTTACGTCATGTTTTTCTGCAAACGCCGCCATTTCCTTCCAGTAAGGAATCAGCTTTTCTTCCCACTGCCATTTTAAAATATCACTGTATTCATTCGGCCAAGCTGCAACAGGCCAATTTGGCTGTTTGTCGCCTTCATATGCGCCCGGGGTGCCTGAAAACGTTGTTACAGTAGACACATTTAATTTTTTTGCTAGTTTTACTGTATCCACAAACGACTCGTGTGAAGCTTTTGCAAAAGCTTCATCCGGAGAAATGGCGTTTCCATGACAGCTTAAACTTGAAATGGTCAACCCACGATCGTCCACCGCTTTTTTAAACGCTTTCATTTTTGCTTCATCAGCTAAAAGTTCGGCAGGATCACAATGAGCCGTTCCAGGATAGCCACCAGTTCCGATTTCCACTGTTTCTAACCCGAGACTCTTTACATGATCGAGCATTTCTTCAAAAGGTTTTTCCGAAAATAAAACGGTAAAGACACCAAGTTTCATTTTAGTTCCTCCTATGAGATCGATTTCATATTACGTTATGAAAGTTCCTCTTTATTGTACTGCTTTTGCTTTAAGATTTTAACCCTTTTTTTTAAAAAAGTTATGAAAACAGCCTAAGCCGCTCTCATAACGTTTGAAGACCTGTTTGTTTCTCGCTCCATTCCCAACATTTCTGAGCCAGTTGAACATCTTGCGCTTGCTTAGCGGTCTTCGTTACTTTCCGATTCACAAAATACTTCCCTGCGTCTGCCTTTACTTTCTCTGACAGCGCTAAGTATAAAGTCGTATCCGCGCCTTCCCTCGGCGTTTGGAAAAATGGACGTAGTAGCTTGTGGATGGTCGCGCCAAAACCCGAATCACGATCTACGCCAAGGTTGGTCGACACAGCGCCTGGGTGCATCGCAAAAACAGATACATTCGTTTCAGCTAATTTTTTTGATAACGCTTGAGCAAAAAGCAAATTGCACAATTTTGACTGCCCGTAGCCTTTTAACACATTGTAGTGCTCGTGAAGATGAGGGTCTTTTTCATAAAAGTTACCCCATTCATGTGCTCCTGAAGAGACGACAATAATTCTTCCATCGTCGGCACGCTTTATAGCGTCTAACAGCAGATTTGTCAGCAAAAAATGACCTAAGTGATTAACCCCAATTTGCATTTCAAAACCGTCTTCTGTTTCTTGCCTTTTAGGGGTTACGACTCCGGCATTATTAATTAAAATATCAATGGTTTTATGCTTTGCTTTAATCGCTTCGGCAGCTCGTTTAACGCTTTCCAATGAACCAAGATCACAAAGCTGCAGTTCAACACTGCCGTTCTGTTTCTGTTTTTCGATATTGGCAAGTGCTTCTTTTCCTCTTTTCTCATTACGACACAAAAGAATGACGTGCATTCCACTGTTTGCGAGTACAAGTGAAATACTTTGCCCCATGCCTGAGTTGGCTCCTGTTACTGCTGCAATTTTCATCTTAGCGCCTCCTTGCTATTTTTATTCCTTCATTTTCGTTATTCAAAACCACTCATCTTCGTAGTTTTAGTTTTTTTAAAACGGTTATAGCATTATTATCATGACAATGGAGGAATGACAATGTTAATTCATGCGAAGTCATTGAGTAAGTTTAATATGAATGCAACAGATGGTGAGCTTGGACAGCTAGATGATTTCTATATAGACTCTCATTCATTAAACGTTCGGTATTTTGTCGGTGATACAAGGACGTGGTTCTTCGGAGGAAAGGTTCTATTAAATGTTGATGCTTTTACAGACATTGATCCTGATAAAGAACACATATCGGTTAACGCTACAAAAGAACAAATTAAAGACAGTCCTAAACCAGATGACGCTGCACCGATTAATCGTTTTTATGAACAAGAGTTAAGTGAACACTATGGATGGCCTGCGTATTGGTCTGTCCCAGCAGTTCCAGCTGCCTCCGGTTACGGCACAACGACTGCAGCAGGTGCGCCACTCATCCCGCCAGTGTACACGCCAAGTCCTACCGAGACTACTGAAGATACAAAAGCAGCGATGCGAACTGGTGCAGAAGAACAAAAGATAGAAGAGAAGTTTCAACAACACGTTCATTTATTTAGCCTTGATGAACTAAAAGGGTATCACGTTCATGCAAAAGGCGGCGAAGTAGGTAAAGTGTTAGATTTTGTCCTGCACTTTGATAAAAACCTAGAAACCGAAAATTGGAGCGTTCGTTATATGATCGTCGACGTTGGAGGATTTATGCAAAAAGAACCTGTTATTGTTCCTATGCAAACGGTTAAAGAAGTTACTTGGTTTGACAACAGTTTAATCATTGACTTGGATAAGGAAAAAATCGAAGAAGCGGAAGAATATACAACAGAACAAACCATCACGGCCGAGACTGAAAAAGCGTTGTTTGCTCATTATCAGTTGACTCCTTATTGGGAACGAAAAAAAGAAGAAGGCTAACGGCCTTCTTCTTTTTCTTCTTCCCCTGGACTTTTCGAAGGGTCATGATAATCTTTTTGTTCCAGCACGTCTTTTAGTTCATCTTCCACACTCGTATCCGTTAAAGGAACTTTCGAACGATAAGCAGCTCGTGCAATTAAGTGACCTGCTACTGGTGCTGTTAGGAAGACAAACACAATCCCCAAAATTAATCGGATGCTTACATATTGATCGGTCAGCCAAAAATAAAAGAAGGTCCCTGTTAACGTTAATAAAACGGCTAGAGTCGCACTTTTTGTTCCAGCGTGAGAACGGGTATATACATCTGGCAGCCTGATAATCCCGATGGCACTAATAACAGCCATAATCGCACCTGCTAAAATGAAAATCGCACCTAGGGCTTCACCTGTTACGCTTGCGCTCAATGATAACACCCCTCTCGATGAATTTAGAGAAAGCAATCGTACTTATAAACGCTAAGATCCCAATAATTAATATCACTTCTAGAAAAGCACTTGTATTTAACACGATTGATACCACAGCGGCAACTGAAATAAGGTTTACCCCAATGGCATCTAATGCAACAACCCGATCAGGCATACTTGGTCCTTTTATAATCCGATAAGCAGCAATCCCAATTGCAGTAGCAAAAAGAAACAGCGCGATAATTAACATCGTTTGGAACATTATCTTGTCACCTCCATGATCGCCTTTTCAAACTTTGTCATTGCTCGTAAGACGGCGTTTTTGGAGTCTGGTATATCCATAGCATGTATATAAAAGACATTGTTCGAAGGAGAGATCTCCAGTACAACAGAACCAGGAGTCAACATTAATAGTAATGCCAGTGCAGTTACTTCCCAATCCCCTTTTAATTTTGTTTCGTACGTGAAGATACCCGGCGTTAGATTTAGTTTTGGTGACAGAATTTGCCGGATAATAAGGATGCTTGAACTTAGCAATTCTCTTATAAAAATGAGCAATAATTTAAATGCCGAGTACGCTCGCTTTAAGTAAAATTCTTTAAAGAAAAACCGTCTCATCACATAAATAATCCCCATACCAATAAGAAAACCAGCAAATAGCGTCGAGAATTCGAATGAATCTTCATCTTGTAGTAAGACCCATAGGAAGGCAATTAATATATTTAATAGGAGTTGACCAAACATTCTTGATTCCCCCCTCTTCGATTAAAAGCTTGATTCATACTAAGCCCCTCCTTGATCTAACACTGCATCAATGTAGATATCCGGGTTCATTAATGTTTCAGCAGCGTCGCCCACAATTCCCGCGATTCCTTCTACACCTAATCCAAGTGCTAGAGAAGCAACTGCAAACAATACACATGGAATGATCATGCCTTTTTTCATTGGAAGCGCGCGGTCTTTACTAATCGTCGTTTCGCCAAAGAATACGTTTTTAAAAATACGTAGCAATGAGTATAAAACAAAGATACTGGAAATCAGGGTAAATGCCAATATAACGTAAGCTCCAGCCTCTACAGCACCTTGCGCAACGAAGACCTTGCCAATAAAGCCACTTAACGGAGGAATCCCTGCTAAGGCAATCATCGTGATAAAGAACAGCCAGCCAAGTAATGGGTAATGACGAATCATGCCGCTTACTCGATCAAGCCTTCCCGTGTTGGCTAAATAAATCGTTACACCAATTAATAAGAAGAGCAATGCCTTCACAATCATGTCATGAATCAGGTAGTAAATAGCCCCTTCAACAGCAGCTTGATTAAAAATCGCTAAGCCACTCAAGATGAAACCTACCGCAATGACGACATTATAAGCAATAATCTTCCGAAGATCATTGTACGCAATCGCTCCAATCGACCCGCCAATCATCGTTAAAATTGCCATGATTCCAATTAACGAGTGCGTAATCGTCGGTTCGTGATAGAACAAGAGTGTAAACACACGAAATAACGCGTAAATCCCAACCTTTGTTAAAAGCGCTCCGAATAAAGCCGCAATGCCCATTGGAGGTGCACCATAAGAACCTGGTAACCAGAAGTACAGAAGAAGACCTGCTTTCAAGCTAAATACCAATAAAAGGATTATTGCAATGGTTGTTAACAATGCCGGTTGACCTGCTTCTGCGATACGTAACGACAATTGCGCAAAATTAAGGGTACCAAGTGCACCATACATATAGGCAATCGCAATTAAGAAGACAAAAGACGAGAATACGTTAACCAATACATATTTAATTGACTCTCGTAGTTGTCCTTTTTCTCCGCCTAATACGATTAATGCATATGAAGCAAGAAGCATCACTTCAAAACCAACATATAAGTTAAATAAATCACCGGTTAAGAAAGAACATGCAACCCCTGCAAGAAGCAATAAGATTAATGGATAGACAAACATTTTTTCTTTGTCTTCACCGATTGTTGAAAACACATAGATTAATACGACTGCTGCGATAAAGTAAGCTGTTGCAGTAAGCAACAACGAGAAGCTATCCCCTACAAACGTAATCCCATAAGGCGCAGCCCAGCCACCAAAATCTAACGTTTGGATACCGTTCGCCTGCGCGTCAATCAATAAATACGTACTCACACCAAAAGTGACAACCATTGTAATAAGGCTGATCACTCTTTGAGTTTTTACGAAAGGTCTTAAAAAGATTAATATGATTCCTACAAACAATGGGAGGACCATTGGAATTACTAATAAATTACTCATCATTATCATGTCCCCTCAATTTTGTGAGATCATCTGTTTTTAACTCTTTATACGTTCTATATGCCAATACGAGGAAAAAAGAGGTTACGCCAAAGCTAATGACAATCGCTGTTAAAATCAATGCTTGTGGCAATGCATCTGTATACGATGCAGCATCTTCTCCAAGTAAAGGTGCACTCGAATCTCTAGAAAAGCCGCCCATTATGAGAATCAACATATGGACTGCGTGAGACATAATAGCTGTTCCTAAAATGACTCGTAGTAAGCTTTTAGAGAGGATTAAGTACGTTGCGACAGTGACTAAGATCCCAACTAAGATCGACATCATCGTTTCCATAAGCTATACATCCTCACTTATACTAATAATAATCGTTACTACGGTCCCAATAACAGCTAACGCCACGCCGGCTTCAAATAAGACAACGGAAGCCAAGGGGATTTCTCCTAGGATTGGTAACGTAGCAGATACTTCCGTTTGGCTTAAGAATGGAACACCAAAGGCAAGTGCGGCTAAGCCCGTTCCGACTGAGAGAAACGCCCCTACTGCCGCTAGTACTTTAAAATCAATCGGCATCCCTTTTCGAACCGTATCAATATCAAATGCAAGCAACAATAAAACAAATGCTGAGGCGAGGACTAATCCACCGACAAAGCCCCCACCAGGCTCATAGTGACCAGCAAGAAACAAATGGACACCGTACGTTAAAATAATAAATACGGCTATTTTAGAAACGGTCTGAACAATTACGTCATTCGCCTTCAACGTCCTGCCCCCTCTCATCTTTTTTCGGCTTCAACTTGATTAATACATATACGCCAAGACCAGCAATAAGAAGGACAACCACTTCTAGCATTGTGTCAAATGCTCTAAAATCACCTAATATCGCATTGACAATATTTTGCGCGCCAGCAAGCTCATACGCATTTTCATAAAAGGACGAGATTGATTCAAAGAAACGATTGCTTTGCACAGAAAGCGCTAATACCGTTACTAATGTTCCTACTGACACCGCAATAATGGCATTCATCACTTTAATTCGTGGTCTACGTTTTTCTTTCTCCCATTCTGGTAAGAAATAGAAACATAATAAGAATAGTGCTGCCGAAACGGTTTCAACAACTAACTGAGTTAACGCCAAATCTGGAGCACGGAAAAACACAAAGAATAATGCAAGCAAGTACCCTAATACACCATTTAACAGAATTCCAGTTAACCTTGATTTTGCAAACGGAATCGCTAAAGCTGTAATCGCCATAACAACTGCTAAAAATCCTTCGTAAATGCTAATCGGTGCATTGTCAGATATATCAATTTGAATGGCACCAGTGTAGGCAACAGCACCTGTCACGACGACAATAATCGCAATGAAAATATATACCATGTAATGATACATGTTTCCTGTCATGTAGCGATTTGTCATTTTTGTTGATTGGTTTTCAACCGTAATCAATGAATAATTGTATAAATTGTCTAGCGTTAACTTTCTCGGGAACAATGCGTAAACGCCCTGCCATTTTGGCCATAGCTGATACAGCACTATACCAAAACCAATTACACCTAACGTCATGAGTAACTCTGTATTCACTCCGTGCCAAGCAGAGATATTAAACATGGTTTCTGTACCTTCAACACCAACAAATGCAGGCATGACGGCTGCATAGCCTGGTTGAATGAGATAGTCCCCGATGACGTTCGGGAAAAAGAAGAACACCACGACTAAACTTGCTAAAATAACTGGGGAAATTAACATACCTATTGGAGCCTCGTGGGCTGTTTTTTCCAGTTTTTCTGGCTGATGTTTGCCAAGAAACGTTTTGAAGACGAGAATCATGCTATATACAAATGTAAAGACACTGGCAATCCAAGCTATAACCGGGAACAACATTCCCCATGTATCAATAGAGAAAAACGATAGCTGTGTCACATCAAGTACGCCTGTGAAAAACATTTCTTTACTTAGGAAACCATTAAACGGGGGTAAACCAGCCATCGCAAAACTTCCAACGACTGCAAGCGTAAAGGTAACTGGCATAATTGCCATTAAGCCACCAAGTTTTCGGATGTCACGTGTCCCTGTTTCATGGTCGACAATTCCAACGACCATAAAGAGTGCACCTTTAAAAGTGGAATGGTTCACTAAATGAAACAAAGCGGTAAAAATAGCCATTGAATAAACAGCTGATTCAGCGTTTGCAACATCAAAATACATCGCTGCTGAACCAATTCCGAGCAAACTCATAATTAAGCCTAATTGGCTAATCGTTGAGTATGCTAAAAGCGCTTTTAAATCCGTTTGCCTTACAGCATTAAAGGAACCCCAGAATAACGTAACAATCCCAACAATACTTACAACCCAGAACCACACTGCATCACCACCGAAAACCGGGGTGAACCGCGCAACTAAGTAGATCCCTGCTTTAACCATAGTCGCAGAGTGAAGATACGCACTAACAGGCGTCGGTGCTTCCATCGCGTCTGGCAACCAAATATGAAACGGAAATTGGGCTGATTTCGTAAATGCGCCTAATAACACTAATAACATGGCTGGAATGAATAACGTGTGATCGGTATATTGTGAAACGTTTGCGATAATTTCTCGTATACTAAACGTATCCATCATCGTGGAGAGCATAATAAAACCGGCTAACATCCCAATTCCACCTGTTACGGTGATTAACATTGACTTTTGTGCACCATAACGTGATTGACGTCGATGATACCAATACGCAATCAAAAGAAACGATGAAATACTCGTTAATTCCCAAAATAGATAGAGCACCATTAAATTATCTGAAAAGACAACGCCTAGCATAGCCCCCATAAACATAAGGAGGTACACGTAGAAATGACCTAACGACTCACGTTCTTTCGATAAGTAATAAATGGAATACAGGACTACAAGACTCCCTACTCCAGTAATAAGTAAAGCCAAAATCAAACTTAGACCATCTAAATAGGCCGTAAAGTTAATCCCTAATGACGGAATCCAAGGAACTTCGCTTAAGTGCACTTCGCCCCTAGCAACATTAGGAATAAATTGGACAAGGTAAATAAAAAGTACAATTGGCACGAGTAAAACAAACCAACCTGTATGTACGCGCTTTAGTGTTTTATATAATAACGGCACAATGAGCGCTACAATAAATGGTAAAACAATAGCAAGATTTAACATGTACACAAAAACCTCCTCTACAACAGCATCGAATCATCTATAAAAACATACATATCGCTTTAATAAATCCTTACAAGTTTACCCTTAGAAAACAATGCTAACCAATGCTTGTGCTTCGTATTATGTGGGTGTAAGATGGGGACAATGACTTATTGAAAACGGTATGACAAACCAAAATCGCGCAGCTTTGCAACCTGACTGCGCGCCAAACCGTATCGATTAAAATCTATGTAGACGAGTGCATTGTACATCCATCATCGTTATTTAGGAGGGTTTTTATTGAAGGGAATCGATCACATGCCTAAGTAAATGATTACTTTCTATAGAAAAGTATATACTATTTTTAGTTGCGATGCACCGAATATGCTTCCACTTTTAATAGTTGTGTCCAAATCGTCACATTTTAAAGCGTCCAATCAAAATTGAATTCGCGGCATCTTATATAGATGAAAAATAGTTCAAACTTTTTTCGGAAAGCAATTGAAATTTATGGAATCACGTTATATAATAACCTAGTTTCAACAATGCCTCAGTCGCTAAGAGCAGCTGAGGGAGTGACTACGATCCGTCATATTCACAATTTCTATGTTCTTAGAATTATATTATTAAGCTGAGGTGAACTCTTTCATGAAAAAAGCTAAAGGACGTATGGATGAGAGCATTTTAGTTTGCGTCTATTATGGTCCAAACGGCGAACGCCTTATTAGACGAGGCGCAAAAATCGCTACAATGCTAGACTGTCCACTCTATATATTAACGGTAGATGCACTACCTTACGATGAATTAGATGCTGAAAAATCAGCTTACGTTGATCGTTGGAAGGAACTTGCGGAAGAATGCGATGCGGAAGAATTTATTGTTCGTGACAATGAAAAGAAACCGTCTGTAAAAGTCATCGCAGAAATTGCTCGAGAACACCATATTACTCAAATTATTATTGGTCAAACAGCTAAGAGTAGATGGGAAGAAATTACAAAAGGCTCGTTTATGAATGTCTTATTAAGAGAAATTCCATTTGTTGATTTCCACGTTGTATCTTGTGATCGCGCCATTAAAGGGCTGGAAGGTCATTTTGAAAAAGGAGTTCGCGCGTATCTCGTAGAAGACGAGGAAGGCTATGCACTCATGTTTTCACACTCAAGTACGGCAAAGTATGAAGGCATCTTCTTTAAAGAAACCGGCACAGATTTCAATAACGGGATCTTTAAATTTATGAAGCACAACAAAATGATTCAAGTGCACATTACAGACGATCGTGTAACGGAGCCGACGAAAATTTATCCGACTCTAAAAGAAGAAAAGCTGCAGAAATAATGAAAAAAGCGCAAAAGATGGTTTAGCGTATAGCCCATCCTTTGCGCTTTTCATTTTATGATCCAAACGATTTAAATTGCTTCTCCATATCGATTTCTACTTTATTAAAAGCTTCTCCATTTGGTTTTCCGAATGGAAGCTGTGCTTTTAGTTCCCATGTAGCTGGAATGGACCATTTACCTTTTTCCGATTCAGTGGTCCATGCCTCGTAATGTGTTAAATTTCCACCAAATCCTTCAACCTGTAGTGCATTCCACACCGTAAACTGGAGCATGCCCGACGATTGATTTGACCAAGTCGGAAAATATTCAAGGTATTTTGGGTTCTTTCTTTGTGCCTCTGAAATGGCTGCGTAATCTTCAAAAAAGAGCACAGTACCGTATCCTTTTTCATACTGATACACCTGCTTACGTTCTTCCTCACTAATGGTCTCCAATTGTTTCACATGCGTCCAAAATTGCTCGTGCCGCTCACCTGTGATGAGCCACACTCTACTTGACTGAGAATTAAACGGTGTGGGTACATATTTAATCGCATGTTCAATCACTTCAATAATACGTTCTTTTGGCACAACCGCTTCGGCAGAAAGATCTACATACGCCTGTCGATTTTGAATCGCTTCAAAAAAAGTTGTCATAGCACTTCCCCTTTCAATCTGTACTTCTAATTACTTAGTTTACAGAGCGCACATAGAGATCTCAAGAAAACGGCCTTCTTATTCTTGTGTAAATTTTATGAACATCTCAGAAGGATCTTGTATTGTAAACGATGTCTCACCCTCTTCAATTAAAACAGCTTTAACAGCTGGCGTCTCTCGTATAGCATAGAACTCTTTCTCGTCGAGCATTCTTATCGTATACCGACTCATCCCAACAAATGGTTCTGGCGCGGTGGTTTTATTTCTTACCCACGTGTTAAATCCAAAATGGTGATGATAGCCTGCCCCTGACATGAAGAGTGCCTGCTGCCCAAAATGCGTCATTGTATCAAATTGGAGTACGTCTTTATAAAATTGTTCCGTTTCTGCTAAATCTTTTACATGCATATGAACATGACCCATTGTTAATCCATTCGGTATACCGTTCCAGTCCTCAGCTAGATCAAGGAGACTCTGTGCATTCAGTTGAATCGTATCCATCCGAATAGACCCGTCCTCTGAATACGTCCAACTGTTTCGGGGGCGATCGCAATAAAGTTCAATCCCATTTCCATCTGGATCATTTAGATAAATTGCTTCACTCACTAAATGGTCAGCACCACCGATTTCGATTTGTTTTTTTTGTAGATGGAGAAGCTGGGCCCCAAGCGAAGCACGGTCAGGGTACAATAAAGCAAAATGATACAGACCTACATAAAGTTGACCTGGGTTCTTTTTAGCATCACGGTTTTCATTTAAAATTAAAAGCCTGGCTCCTTCGTTCGTAAAAAGTTCTGCCCTTTGTCCTTCCACCTTTATTTCTTTAAACCCAATTATGTCACGGTAAAAATCCAAAGACTCTTCCAAATTTGTTACAGTTAACTCCACTTCACCTAAGCTCATTCGTTCATACATCACTATAGATGCCTCCTTGTTTTATAGAATACAACGTTAAGAAAATTGTATACGGTCAATTTAATTATTGGAAGTACGCACTTATTTGTACTATAGTATATAAAAAGATACTAAATACGAGGTGGATGATATGGAGAATTCTTGTCAAGTAGATACGGCTCTTGAAATTTTAGTTGGCAAATGGAAGCATAAAATTTTGTTTCAGTTGTTACACCAAGATGTGATGCGGTTTAATGAGTTAAAACGAGCAATTCCTGGTATTACACAAAAAATGCTTACATCGCAACTACGTGAACTTGAACAAAACGACATTATTCAGCGTGAAGTTTATCCACAAATCCCGCCAAAAGTTGAATACTCTATGACGCCTTACGGTGAAAGTCTAAAACCGATTCTTGATGCAATGCACAGTTGGGGATCGAATCATATTAAACATTTAGACCTCATGTTCCCGCAGACGAAAGAGCAATGAAAGAGGCTCAATGCAAGAAAAGAAGACGATTGATCCTAGTGGATCAATCGTCTTTTCAATCTGTTCGTATACGTTTCATAATTACGGTTTCGTTACTTTTAAAACCCACCAAATTAACAAAAACTGTAATGGCAGTCTTAACCATAAAGCATAAGTAGGCAAACTAAATTGTTCTGGAACAAATGCCATATAAAGATTGACTGGGAAAACAAGGATTAAAAAGATCGTTGTCCATATACCGGCTCTTGAACGAGTCGGCTTATACACAAGTAAGACGGCGAGTGCCATCTCAACAATCCCAGAAGCATAAACAATAAATGGGCGAAACGGAACCCATTCAGGCATCGCTTCAATGAAAAATGAATCAATAACAAAATGACCAATACCTGCCATAAAAAACAATAGGGCAAATACATACAGTCCAATAACTCGTAACATAGCCAATTACTCCTATTCTGTCATGACGTCTAACTCTGGTAGCCATTGGCTCATATGCGCTTCGACATCTTCAAGATGTGTATTAACATCTGGTAATTCACGATCAGTTAAGTCTTTCATAGGCGTCACACGATAATTGCGATCACCTTCTTCAAATTGAACATAAGTAGGGAGAAGGGCAGGGTTTACAGCTCTAGCTTTTTCACCTTCAACCACCTCTAGCTCAAAGTGAAAGATGCCACCAACACGTCTCGGGTGGTCATATTGACCAGATAAAAAATTCCCAAGTGAATAGACAACAAGCATCTCGTGTTCATGTTTCCCTTCAATCCATTCTGCAGGTTGAAGAACATGTGGATGATGACCGATTACGGCTGTTGCTCCATTATCCGCAGCAATTTGTACCCAATCTCGCTGTTGTTGATTAGGATAGTCTACATATTCATCTCCTGCATGTAAAGCAACAAGAACGGCATCAGCCTTCTCGCTAGCATCTGCTATTTGGGTTGCCATAAGAGAGGGATCAGCAAGATTAACAAGATAGTCCCTTCCATCCGGAACAGGAATTCCATTTGTCCCATATGTATAACTTAATACAGCAATCGATATGCCTTCACTTTCAACAATCCGTAATTCGCTTGCATCTTCTTCATCTCGAAATGATCCTGTGTATACCATATCTAGTTCATCCCAGTATTGAAGCGCATTCATGATGGACTGAGGCCCACGGTCTAGCGTATGATTATTTGCTAATGTAACAACATCAACACCTGCTTCTTTTAACGCATCTCCGACTTCAAACGGAGAATTAAAAGCAGGGTATCCAGATAATCCGATTTCTTCACCACCAATCATCGTTTCTTGATTCGCAATGGTTACGTCTGCCTCTTGTAAATAAGGAGCGACGTCTTCTAACATCGGCGTAAAATCAAAGCCATCTTCTATTCTAGCATCGTCATAAACACGATCATGGATTAATATATCGCCTACTGCACGTATTGTTGTGGTTTGGTAAAAGCGGTTCGCTTGTGCGGTTCGCTCCATTCCTTCAACATACTCCATTTTTCCTAAAGACGTCATTTCCGTTGAAGTCGCCTCTACTCCTGAGTCGCAACCAGTCATAAAAAAAAGGACAGCGATAAAACCAAAAGTAGGAGTGGTTCGCTTCATTCAAGTTTCCCCTTCCAACGCTAATCTCTAGTCATCGCTACTTCATCGTGGTCCCAGTTCGATCTCTCATCGTACAAGTGACATGCGGCATAATGACCAGGTTCATACTCCTTCATTTCTGGTACCATCATAGCACATTTTTCCATTACTTTGGGACATCTTGTCCGAAACACACATCCGCTAGGTGGTGATATAGGACTAGGAATCTCTCCTTTTAGTAGAATCGGTTCGCGTTCATCTTCAAGATCAGGGTCTGGAATAGGGATCGCCGATAATAACGCTTCCGTATAAGGATGAAGCGGTCTTTTATAAAGTTGTTCGCTTGTTGTTAATTCAACTAATTTCCCTAGATACATCACACCAATTCGATCACTAATATGGCGTACCATCGAAAGGTCATGAGCAATGAACAAAAACGTTAGTCCTTGCTCCCGCTGAAGCTTTTGCAAAAGATTTACGACTTGTGCTTGAATGGATACATCTAGTGCCGAAATCGGTTCGTCTGCTACAATAAACTCTGGCTGTAAAGCAAGTGCCCGTGCAATTCCAATACGCTGACGCTGTCCTCCACTAAATTCATGTGGATACCGATTGGCATGTTCTTTATTTAAACCTACTGTTTCTAACAGCTCCCATACCCGTTCCTTTCTTTCCTTGCCTCTTAAGTGCCGGTGAACATCCAGCCCCTCAGCAATAATATCCATCACCATTGACCGAGGGTTTAACGAGGCATACGGATCTTGAAAAATCATTTGCATGCTTCGGTCCAGTTCTTTCTTCTGCTTGGCATTTGCTTGATGAACAATTTGATCCTTGAACGTAATCGATCCGTCTGTCGGTTCATAGAGTCTTAATATCGTCCGTCCTAATGTCGACTTTCCACATCCCGATTCACCAACTAAGCCAAACATTTCACCTTTTTTTATTGAAAATGAAACGCCGTCCACTGCCTTAAGCGTTTGATTTTTTCGTATATGAAAATGTTTCTTCACATCTCGTAATTCTATCATCATCTCATCTTTTTTCATGACGCATTCACCTCCCATAATGAGGAACTACTAAATCTTCTAACGCCACACAATTCTTTATCATAAATCGTTCCGCTTAGCGCAATCTCTTCAACGTTTTTCCCCGTTTTAGGTGCGTGAATGATCTTTCCGTTTCCAGCGTACATCGCTACGTGATGGACGCTACCTGCCCCTTCGTCATAAGCAAAATAAAGCAGGTCCCCTTGCTCCATCTCCTTTTCATTAATCACAATCCCTGTTTGAAATTGATTCGATGCATCTCTAGGAAGAATGATGCCGCTACTTTTATACATTCGATAAACAAAACCTGAACAATCAAACCCAAAACCGCTCATGCCTGCCCAGAGATAAGGAAGACCGAGAAACCGCCTTGCATTTGTTAAGAAGGCCGTTCCATTCTTTTCAAATTGCTGAAACGAAACCTCCATCCTCTCCATATACCCTTCTCCAAGTGGCGTGCGCACACGAATCCAGTCATCTTCAGCGGTTGTTACTTCAAACGTTGTTCCAAAGCTAAGGTGGAGCCAACGCTGTTTTTGTAGCGTATAAAGCCAAGCAGTTTGACTCGTAATCAGTACGCTTTGCTCACTGTTGACATGGTTTGAAGCAGTAAGATGACGGCTTGGCACCCAACCTGGGTATCCATTTACATGCTTCACTGTCGGTTGATCAGGGATGATAATTTCGGACCATCCGTTTTCTTCATTTAACACTTCGACTCGATCGTTAAATAAAAGTTGTGTCTGTGCGAGATTATCTGTGCACAGCTGCAGACGGTCTTCATATGACATAGTAGCTAAATACACATCTATTCGATAAGGCTCTTCTGTAATCAGTTGATCAATTGGTCGTGGGGATGTGTTTGTCGTCCAAACTGTTGATACCGGCACACTTACGCGCTTTTCTATCATATTCTCACTCCCTCGTTCCCGCTTCTATCGTTACTGTTTTTTTATGTGTATCAAGGGTTGCTTGAGCCCCGTACGGTATGGAGTACACTGGCATGCAATGACCAATTGGAAACCCTCTTATGCATGGTTTTCCACTACGATTTAAATAGTGATCGAATACGTCTTCTAAACGAAGAGACCGATGACGCTTTTTCGGGGTACATTGATTAAAATCACCGATTACGAAACCAGCTGCATCATCAAGTATGCCTGCAAGTCTTAGCTGATTTAACATTCGATCAATCCGGTATGGCTCCTCTTCAATTTCTTCAAGAAACAAAAGAGCACCTTTCGCATTTATTTCGTAAGGGCTCCCAATTAAACTAGATAGCAAAGTAAGATTGCCTCCAATAAGAGGTCCTTTCACGTAGCCATCTTGCAAACTCGTTACTGGTTGATCTTGCTCCTCCAACGTAAGTGCTGTAGGGGACATAATTTGTTTTAATCCTGCCATTGTTAAGGAATCAACTTCATTTGCTAGATCAGAGCTCATCATCGGTCCGTGAAAGGTTACGAGACCTGTTTGCTGGTAAATCGCTGTGTGCAGACACGTGATGTCGCTATAGCCCCAAAAGATTTTTGGGTTTTCCTTGATGAGATCGTACCGAATTTGATCGACTATTCTTGGTGTTCCGTAGCCACCGCACGCGCAAAAAATGCCTTTTACCTCATCATTTAAAAACATATCTTCTAACGCTTTAATACGATGGGAGTCTTCTGCACTTAAATACCCAAAACCATCTGTTAAATGTTCAGATAGGAGTACTTGTAACCCCATCTCTTCATATATTTTCATAGCCTTCTCAATATTTGCTTGAAGCGGCTTACTAGCTGGCGCGATTACTCCAATTGTATCGCCTTTTTGTAATGCCTTCGGATAAATGGTCTTCATGTCACCCTCCAAATGGAAAAAGGGAGAGAGCTAGAACTTCTCCCCCTAATGATTTATTCATTTACATCTGCCCACTTTAGCTCTGTATACCCAACTGGGTGGCGAACAATGCCTGAAACGGCTTCATTTTCCAATACTGGCTGGTTATAAAAATAAAGTGGAAAGAACGGCATTTCTTCTAATACTAATGCTTCCGCTTCGTGCAGAAGTTCAAATCTCCGCTCTTCATCTCCTTCAGCTTTAGAATCAGCAATTAATTGGTCATACTCTTCGTTTGACCATGCTGTGCGATTCATGGAGCTATCTGTCACAAAGCTTTCTAAAAAGTTAATCGGGTCAGCATAGTCTGCCACAAAAGAGGAACGAGACATTTGCATTTCTAACCCACGTTGACGATCTAAAAATACACTCGCCTCTACTACTTCAAGATCTACATCAACCTCAAGATTTTCGGCATACATCTGCTGTAAGCTTTCTGCAATCCGCTCATGTTCAGGAGGTCCAGAACTATACGAGATTGTAATAGATGGAAGCTCATCATACCCTTCTTCTTCCATTCCTTCAGCAAGGAGCTGCTGTGCCTCTTCTACATCGTATGCAAATAAGTCACCGCCTACCTCTCTAAAATCTTCACCAGAAGGTTCCGGGAATCCATAGGACACAAAGCCATTTGCAACATTTTGGTTTTGACGAATTACGCTATCCACGATCGTTTGTCGATCAACAGATTTAGCAAATGCTTGCCGAATTTTTTTATTTTGAAATGGTTCTTCTGTCGTTAAGAATCGATAAAAATACGTTCCCGCTTGATCATATAAATCTACTTCTCCACTAGCAATTAACTCTTCTGCCAAATCTGCTGGAGGCGTTGTTGAATGAAGTCCGCCTTGCTCAAATAAACTGTAGGCCGTATTTTGATCTTCTACCATGAGCCAAGTCGCTCCATCAAGGGCAACAGAATCTGCATCCCAGTATTCTTCATTACGAGTCATTCGTAGTTCCGTATTATGATCCCAGCCAGTTAATTCGAATGGTCCATTGCTAATGTACGTATCTGCTTCTTGATGCCATGAATCATTTTCCTCTACAGTCGCTTTATGAACGGGAAAGAAAGAAGGATTGGTTACTAAGTTTAAAAAGTATTGTTGCGGACTATTGAGAACAACTTCTAACGTCTTTTCATCAACAGCCGTCACCATCACGTCATCTTCAGAACCTTCACCTTCATAAAATTCATTTGCGCCATCAATCAAATTTGCTAAAAAAGCAGCTGGCGAACCTGTATCTGGATTAACAAGTCGTTTCCAGGCATACTCAAAATCTTCAGCTGTCACAGGATCTCCATTCGACCAGTTTGCATTTTCTCGAAGGTAAAACGTATAGGTTAACCCATCGTCTGATACCTCGTACCGTTCTGCCACTGCCTCTTCAGGCTGATGATCTGCATTTAGTCGCATTAACCCTTCCATAATATTATTTAACGGTGCACTCGAAACCGTTTCGAACGCAATTTGTGGATCTAAGCTAACAGGCTCTGCACCATTGTTCACAATAAGTACTTTATCGCCGGTTTCATTTTCTTCGGTTCCCTCGTTCTCGTTTGGCTCGTTATCATTTGACGTACCTGTTGTACAAGCACTTAGCATCATCGTGGCCGCAACAGTTCCTAAAAACCATTTCTTTTTCATTTTGTTTCCCCCTTTTTTTATGCTAATTCTTTAAATACTTGCTTTGACCTTTCATCAAGCAACCAACATGCCGCTTGATGAGTCTCGGACACTTTTGTCATCTCAGGCATGTGATGACGACAAACATCCATCGCATAGTGACAACGAGCCGCAAACGGACAGCCTGTTGGTGGTGAAAACAAATCTGGTGGTGTCCCGGAAATTGGCACAAGTTCCTCTTTTGCATCGTCTAATCGGGGAATAGAACGTAACAGCCCTTTTGTGTAAGGATGAGCGGACTGATAGAAAAGCCCCCGACGATCGCTTAATTCAATTACTTTTCCTGCATACATCACGTGAACGCGATCCGCTAATTGAGCGACAACGCCAAGATCATGGGTAATTAAGATAATGGCGACGCCTGTTTTACGTTGAATTTCTTTAAAGAGCGATAGGATTTGCGCTTGAATCGTGACATCTAGTGCTGTGGTTGGCTCATCAGCAATTAAAATGTCCGGTTCACAAATAAGCGCCATCGCAATCATAAGACGCTGACGCATACCGCCACTAAATTCATGTGGATATTGCTTTAAGCGATCTTCTCCATTTGAAATGCCGACGATTGTCAACATCTCCAACGCCTTTGCTTTGGCTGCTGATGCGGAAATGGATGTATGCTTGCGAATGCCTTCTGTTAGCTGAGTTCCGATGCTAAGTGTCGGGTTTAAAGACGTCATCGGATCTTGGAAAATCATCGAGATATCATTTCCTTGTATTTTTCTCATTTTTTTATCTGACAACGTAAGCAAATTCGTTCCATTGAACCAAACTTCGCCTTGCTTCACTTTAGAAATTCCTTTTGGAAGCAGGCGCATGATGCTTTGTGCCGTTACGCTTTTCCCACAACCACTTTCTCCAACAATGGCAAGGGTTTCTCCTTTTTCAAGTTTTAAATTCACACCCCGAACAGCTTGGACTTCTCCACCATACGTTTTAAAATTTATATGTAAATCGTTTATTTCCAACAGCGACATGTTAGTTCCCCCTCGTCTTCGGATCAATGGCATCTTGTAGACCATCACCAAATACGTTAAACGCGTACATCGTTAGCGAGATAAAAAATGCAGGAAAGAATAAACGCCACCAGTTCCCTGTTAAGATGGAAGAAAGGCCGTCCTCTGCAAGCGATCCCCATGAAGCATAAGGTGCGGAAATGCCTAAGCCAAGAAAACTTAAAAATGCTTCCGCAAAAATAGCTGTAGGTACGGTTAGTGTCATTTGAATAATGATGGGTCCCATTGTATTTGGGAGTAGGCTTTTTCGAATAATATGACTTGTGCTCGCCCCAAAAACTTTAGAAGCAAGTACATACTCATTTTGTTTTAACGAAAGCACTTGCCCTCGAACAATTCGTGCCATGCCAACCCAACCGGTAATCGTTAAAGCAATAATGATCGTCAGCAAGCCTGGACCCATAATAACCATAAGGAGGATGACAACAAGTAAGTATGGAAGACCGTATAAAATCTCGACAATCCTCATCATAAACGAATCGGTTTTTCCACCTTTATAGCCAGAAACGCCACCGTAAATAATGCCGACCATACAATCAATTAATGCCGCTACTAATCCAACAAATAGCGAAATGCGCGCACCATACCAGGTTCTTGCAAACATATCTCGTCCTAGAGCGTCTGTGCCAAACCAATATTCACTCGATGGAGGTTGATTGACCATCGTATAATTGGGTGATGCGATTGAGTGTGGTGAGATCCACGGTCCAATAATCGCCATAATGGTTAAACCGATCATCGTAACCAAACCAAACATAGCAAGCTTATTTTGTTTTAGTCGCATCCAGACCGAGCGCCAATAAGAAAGAGATGGCCTTGATACTTGTTCAGCATTTAGCTGTTCTGTATTCCGTTGAAACAATTCGTCTTTCACTGATTGACCATTTGAATCGAGCAAAGCCATTATTTTGCCTCCTTCTTGTCCAGGCGAATTCTTGGATCGAGGAAGCCATAGATAATATCAACAATGAGCAGCATAACGAGCAAGATCGCACTGTAAAAAATGGTTGTACCCATAATGACGGCGTAATCTCGATTGTTAATGCCTTCAACGAAATAACGACCGATTCCAGGAATAGCAAAAATCTTTTCAATTACAAAACTCCCTGTTAAAACCCCAGCAACGAGCGTTCCCATAATCGTGACCACTGGCATTAATCCATTTCTTAACGCATGTTTTGTCACGACAACAAAAGGTGAAAGTCCTTTCGCTTGAGCCGTTCGTATGTAATCTTGAGTGAGCACATCCACCATTGTCGAGCGGGTTAACCGTGCTATGATTGCCATCGGTGATGTTGCTAAAGCAAAAACAGGTAAGATCATATGTGTCCAATCGTGCCATAAAGCAACCGGTAGGTAGTCTTTAAACGACTGAATAAGCAAAGCGGCTAAAATGAAATTTGGTACGGATAACCCTAAAACCGCTAATGTCATTAATAGATAATCAATCATGCCATTTCTTCTTAAAGCAGCAAGTACGCCTAAGGTCACACCTGAAATAAGAGCAAACCCTAACGCATATAAGCCTAGTTCAAGCGAAACAGGAAATCCTCTTGAAATTAAATCGTTAACGGATACGGCCGGTTGAGAGATCGATGGGCCAAAATCAAACTGGATGATTGAGCCTAAATAATCAACGTATTGCAGGAGAACTGGACGATCCAAACCATAATACGCTTCAAGATTTGCTTGAACCGCTTCACTTGTATTGTGCTCGCCATTTAATGGCGAACCAGGCACACTATGCATTAGAAAAAATGTCGCCGTAATAATAATCCATAGCGTCATGACCATCGCTAAAAAGCGACGACTGACATATTTAAGCATGAATATCGCCTCTCTTTAACAAAACGTCGTCTGCATAGCCAGCTCCGTCATCACCAGCATTGCTTGATATGCCTCTTTTACATCTTTCGCTTTAAATCCTACCGTTGTCCCCGTTTCAATAAATGCGCCTGGCATTAGCGCTGCCCACTCAGCTTGGCCATAGTTCGCAAATTCAATATGTAAGGTCGGTGCTCCTTTTCGTTTTAACGGAGAGGCTGTCGGTGTTCGTAACGCTAAATGCGTTTTTTCCTGAAGCAGCTTTTGACTTTCACTCGGCGATAAACATAAAGCAGAAGATCGAGACTGAGCTACTTTAACCGAAGCCGTCACCACTCCTGGAAGAAGCGCTTCCGCCTCTCTGCAAGCGCCTTCATCCCCAGCTACAAACGCCACCGGCACGTCATAATAGCCTGCAAGAAACGCATTTAACCCAAGTTCACCGATTAAGACACCATCTAACCACATATTACGGACACCAAAAATCATCGTATGACTCATGACACCCGGCATAGAGGCTCGTGCATGATAGCCGATGAAGAAGACACTTTGAAATGTATCATCCAAGCCTTGCATCATCGAATATGGCTTTACTTCGCCAGAGATAAGCTGAATCTCGTCGTGTAGTGCTTCAATAAGTAAATTATTCATTTTTCCATGTGAATCGTTTGCCACAAAGGTCTTACAACCATGTTTAAATGCGGCTTCTGCAACATGATTGACTTCTTGTGTCATTAACATTTGTCCCCTTGGGTAAAAACGTTCGCCAGGCGTCACAAACTGATGATCAACTAAACCGGTAATGCCTTCCATATCAACGGATGCATAAATCTTCATCTTCTTTACGCTCCTTTACAAATCATGATGTATCTTTACTTATTCGTAACGGTTGCCGGTTTTCCTGCTGAAAAGAAGAAGTGAATCATAAAAATTGTCAACTTTCCTTACATTCTGTCTTTTTATATAATTCTTGGAGTGAAAGTCGGATTCGTTTTCTATTTAGGCTAAATCGTCTAAAATAAAGCTACTATTATGAATTGGAGAATGATTTATGCAAAATGAGCAAAATTTTCGTACCGGTGTTACAACAACGCTTATATCCTATTTAATTTGGGGCTTGCTTCCACTCTATTGGGCATTGCTCTCATTTATTCCCGCTTTAGATGTATTAATGTATCGAATATTATTCGCTTTCCTTTTTATGATCGCACTCCTCATTTTCGCTAAAAAGAAAACCTTATACATACGCGAGATTAAAACGGTCTTTAGTCAGTCGAAACAGCTGATTCCAATGATTTTCGCAGCAGTGTTTATTAGTATAAACTGGTTTTTATTTATTTTTGCTGTCAGCAGCAATATGGTACTAGAAGCGAGTCTTGCTTATTATATTAACCCTCTTCTTAATGTCGTATTGGCAACCATAATTATTAAAGAAAAGCTAAGCACTGCTGAAAAATTTGCTGTATCCGCCGCAGGTATTGGCGTGCTTACCTTAATTCTCTTTAACGGCACCATTCCTTGGGCAGCTTTTGGGATGGCGTTAAGCTTTTGTTTTTACGGCTTTATAAAGCGTTCCGTTTCCATATCTGCTACTGCAGGTCTTTTTATTGAAACATTATTAGTTACACCGATTGCACTTCTATATTTATTTCTGTTTACGTCTTATGCTTTCAGTGAATTTACACCTTCAACACTGCTTTTACTTGCAGGTGCAGGCATTTTCACAGCGGTGCCTTTGATGTTATTTTCCTATGGCGCCAAACATATTCCGTTTTCCTTAGTTGGCTTTCTACAGTATATTGCGCCAACTTCTATGTTATTTCTCGGCATATTCGTGTTTGAAGAACCATTCTCATACGTCCAGTTTCTTGCATTTTTCTTTATTTGGATTGGACTTATTACATTTACCTCCTCAAAATTTTCACAACGTAAAAAATCGAAACATGCCCGATTACATGAACGATGACGACGTTTCATGTATACTAGCAGTGATAAATAAATGGAAAGGAATGATAAAACGTGACAACCTATCGTGGCTATATCGGTACGTATTCAAAAGGAGATAGCAAAGGCGTCTATACGTTTACTTTAGATACCGAAACGAAAAGCCTGCAACAGTTGGACGTAGCGGCAGAATTGAAAGATCCAACTTTTGTAGCGGTTACGAATACAAATAAACTTTATGCTGTAATGAAAGAGGGTTCAGAAGGTGGTATTCACGCGTTTGACCTCGATCCTAAAAGCGGATCGCTCACACCGTTAAACAGAAACATTACGTCAGATGGCGGCCCTTGTCATGTTGCAGTTCGTTCAGACAACTTGAACGCCTTGTCCGCAAACTACCATAGTGGTTCCATTTTCTCTTATCAACTAAAAGAAGATGGGTCAGTAGGCGAGATTCTTTCCAGCGTAACCCAGGAGGGAAGCGGGCCAAATAAAGATCGTCAAGAAAAAGCACACGCTCACTTTTCAGGATTCACGCCAGACGAACAGTTTGCTGTGGCTGTTGATTTAGGAACAGACGAAGTGATTCTTTATAAAAACGAGAAAGGTCAGTTAGAGCGTCACTTCACATTAAACGTTGCGCCGGGAGCAGGCCCTAGACACATCGCTTTTCACCCTCACGAAGCGTATGCCTATATTATGACAGAGCTATCGAATGAAGTGATTGTGTGCGAATACAATGCGTCACTTGGTGAACTTACTGAAGTTCAAACGATTTCTACTCTTCCAGAAGGGTTTGTTGAGGAAAGCTATGGTAGCGCGATTCACCTTTCAAGTGACGGGAAATTCGTATACGTAGCCAATCGCGGTCATAACTCAATTGCAAGTTTTGCTGTGAACGAACTTTCTGGCGAGCTCACACTAGTTGAAATCATCAGTACGGAAGGAAACTGGCCTCGTGATTTTCAACTCGATCCGTCCGGTAGCTTTTTGATTGCATCTAACCAAGAATCTGGCAACATGACAATGTATGAACGTAATCAATCATCAGGGCATTTGACTTTAATTGAAAAAGACATCCCGGTCCCTTATCCCGTTTGTGTTGTTTTTGTACAAGATTCTATTTAATAAAGAATACAGAAAAGCGCTGAGATAAGTTCTTCAGCGCTTCTTTTTTTATATGAGCAGTAAGCTTTCTTCGGTAGGTTTGTAGTCAAACGCTAAATCTCGAGCGACCGCTTCGTACGTTACAAAGCCAGCAGCTGTATTTAATCCTTTTGCTAAAGCAGGATTTCTACTTAGCGCCTGCTTAATTCCTTGATCTGCAATCTGCTTCGCGTACGGAATGGTTACATTTGTTAAAGCAATCGTTGACGTTCGAGGAACCGCACCTGGCATATTTGCTACAGCATAATGAATAATGCCATGTTTTACATAGGTCGGTTGATCGTGTGTTGTCACTTGGTCAGCTGTCTCAATAATTCCTCCCTGATCAACTGCTACATCAACCACTACGCTTCCTTCTTTCATCGCTTTGATCATTTCTTCCGTAACAAGTTTTGGCGCTTTCGCTCCTGGTATGAGAACAGCCCCAATGACGAGGTCTGCTTCTTCTACAGCAACAGCAATATTAAGTGGATTCGACATCATCGTCTGAATATCGTTGCCGAACTGATCATCAAGCTGACGCAATCGCTCTGCGCTTACATCAAGTAGTGTAACTTGTGCCCCTAAACCGATCGCCATTTTTGCTGCGTTCGTCCCTACGACTCCACCACCGACAATCGCTACTTTTGCTCTTTTCACTCCGGGTACACCAGATAAAAGAATCCCTTTTCCTCCATTTGTTTTTTCTAAAAAGCGAGCGCCCATCTGTGTAGCCATTCTCCCCGCAACTTCACTCATTGGTGTTAAAAGAGGGAGAGTCCCCCACTGTTCCACCGTTTCATAAGCAACAGCTGTGACTTTTTTAGTAATGAGCGCTTCCGTCAAAGAACGCTCTGCGGCTAAATGTAAATACGTAAATAAGATTAATCCTTCACGAAAATAAGCAAATTCAGGCTCTAACGGCTCCTTCACTTTCATAATCATATCCGCATTCTTCCATACATCAACTGCTTTCGCTTCCATTCGTGCACCAGCTTGCTGATATTCTTCATCTGTAAACCCACTGCCGTCTCCTGCACCAGATTCAACAATGACAGAATGCCCGCTTACCGTTAACGTCATGACCCCAGCAGGTGTAATCGCGACACGATTTTCGTAGCTTTTTATCTCTTTCGGAACACCAATTATCATGGTTTCTAACCTCCTACGACCGATTCTATTTGTAGTATATCCACAAATAGCGCGATTCTCTTCATTTTAGTTAGCTAAAAATTCCCCTATTCATTTGTGCAAATAACACAAATGATTTGATAATTCTTTTTACTCTCCTTGATTTCGCAAGTCTAAATATAACCCAATGCGCTCATTTGGCTTTTTTAAATCAAGATTCGTTAATTCAGAAATCCGCTTCATCCGATACTGTAAAGAATTTGAATGAATATGAAGTGCTTTTGCCGTCATGGCAAGATGCCCATCTTTCTTCAAAAATTCGTCTAACGTTTTTAGTAAGTAGGTTTGATTTTGTTCATCATACTTCTCCAATACGCGCAAAGCAGGATGCTTGCTCATGACGTACGCTTTTTCCTCGTAAGGGACAATATACCGCATTGCTCCTGCTTGAAAATAAAATAGCTCTTTACTTAATTCATCTTTGAAACGTTTTTTTAGTGCGAGCATCATTTTTGCCTGTTCATACGATTTTGCCATGCTTTCGAATTGCGTAAATGGGTTCCCACATGCAACTGGAATCTCGTTATGTAAAGATTGATGTACCTTCCCAACTGGTTCCGCCACAGTTGAATGAACAAAAATAGCAATGAAATAACGCCCATCGAACATATATATCGAACTGAAAGACTGAATCAATTGTTCTACTTTTATTAGATTTTCTGCAAAATTCTGCAAATCAACCATAAGAATGCATTTCTCTGTATCTGCACTTAACCATGATGCTGGCAAATCCGTTGTCGTATAGGTATTCGTAATGATTTTCCACAGCTTCTCTTCTTTAGTCGGCTTTAAATGCTCGCGGTCGTATATAGAAAAATAACCACTTGCTTTAACAGCAACTTTTTTTAACCATTGTTGCTCAAATACCGTTAATGAACGAATCGTTTCTGAAACCCATATATAGCCAATCACACCATTCGCCCCATCCCGGATCGATAAGGCGACACGCCGTCCAAGTCCAAATTCTTCAATTCCGGCAATAACGAGTGGTTCTGGTGATTGATTTAATGCTGTCATAATTCCATCTTTCCAAAAACGATGAATCAGTTTATCAGGAACTTTTCTGCCAATAATGGTCGAGACTCGAGCGGAATCCGTTCCTTCACCGTGTTCCGAATATGCCAATAGATGGTGATGTTTGTTTTCAATCGTAATGGGGCAAGCGAGGAGTTTTCCTAAACTTTCTGCGAACGAATCTAAATGGCTATGGGTCTGATTTAGAAATTGTTTATATGCATCGGACATAGCTAACCCTACTTTCTCTTTAGTTCCTTCTCCTAAGTATAGCAAACTTCCGCCTTCCTCTCGGCACGAATTATGACCCGCCGAACGCTTCTAATGCTCGTTGACGTGCACGCTGGTGATCGACAATAGGTGCAGGATAGCCATCAGAGCCGTACTCTTTTTGCTTATCCTTATCCATTTCATAAGGTTTATGAATCGATGCCGTTGGTACATCCCTCAACTCTTCAACGTACGAGCGAATAAAACGACCATGAGGGTCGAACCGCTCTGCCTGACGATATGGGTTAAAAACCCGAAAATACGGAACCGCATCCGTTCCAGTTGAAGCCGCCCATTGCCAGCCACCAATGTTCGATGCTGGATCATAGTCAATAAGCCGCTCCGCAAAATAGTGTTCGCCTAAGCGCCAATCGATTAGCAAATGCTTCGTTAAAAACGATGCCACGACCATTCTCAAACGATTGTGCATCCACCCCGTTGTATTAAGTTGACGCATAGCGGCATCTACTAGTGGGTAGCCTGTTTTTCCTTCTTTCCATGCCTGCAACTGTTCTTCATCCGTTCGCCATTCAATGCCTTGGTACTGCTCTTTAATTTCTTTATCGTGACTACTAGGGTAGTGGGCATAGATCATATTGTAAAAATCACGCCACGCTAACTCCTGGATAAAGGTCTCCGCGCCTGCATCGTTATGCATCTGGTCTCTTTTTTCCTGCACGGCATGAAAAACTGTTCGTATAGAAAGTGCGCCCGTCCTTAAAAATTTCGACAACTGGCTTGTCCCATCGTACTCAGGAAAATCTCTGTCTTTTTCATAGGCTTCTATACGGTCGTCTAAAAAGGTCGCCAAATAATCATGGGCTGCTTTTTCACCAGCCTCGTCTTTCCATTTTCCTGTTTTCTGCTGCATGATTCGTTTATACGCTTCATCACCCGCTTCGTGAACGCTACTTTGTGTGGCACTTCGCTTCGTTAATACGTCTTCATCAATGGAACATGCTTCAGGTTTACCTAATTGGCGCCATTTCTTATAATATGGTGTAAATACTTTATAATGCTCGCCATCGCCCTTTAACAGCTCATACGCCCCATGTAAGTGATGATCAATGAAGGAATATGTCTGAATGCTCGCTTGCTCAGCCCATGATTCAAATGCGTCATCACGGGTTTTGCCAAAACCTGTTTCGTCTTTATTAAAATAAATGCCCTTTACGTTATCTATAGAAGAAAGAAGTTGATCAAAACTCTCCTCTAGCTCACCATATAAAAACACGACCTGGAACTTGATGCGGTTCGTGTGGTCGACAAACGCTTTTAATGTTTCATAAAAGTAATCATGCCGAACGGTGAACGAATCCGTGAGTGCTGGATGAATATGAAAGACTCCTAAAATCGTATCACCCGCTTGATCCGCATTTTCAATTGCCTTTGCCAGCGCTTGATGATCGCTCAAGCGTAAATCTCTTCGAAACCACACAATGTGAACAGCCATGTTATTCGCTCCTCTAATACGTAGTAAAAAAGCGCATTGCTTTTTTTGCAACACGCTTCTCTCCTATTCCCCTTTTTCTGTCGGATAATCATGGGTGATCCAATCACTCCAAGAACCTGGATACAATTTTACATCTTTAAAACCAGCCTGCTTTAACCCTGCAAAAAGAGGGCATGCCGAAATCCCAGAGCCGCAATAGACAATGACTTCATCTTCCTTGGAACCTATTGATTCAAACATTTCTGCTAGTTTCTGTTGATCTTTCCACAGTCCATTCTCTTGCAACACATGTTTCCAGAAGAAACTCGTGGCACCAGGAATATGGCCTGCCTTTGCATCAAGTTCTTCGTTTTCACCAAGAAATCGATCATACGACCGTGCATCAAGTAACGATGTGCGAGGATGTCGCTGATGAACGTCTTCATGCGTCACGAGCATATTCCTATTTAACTGTGGATGAAATGTCTTTGGTTTCGGATTTTGTTGGGTGGCAGTTGTTTCATAGCCACGTTTTTTCCATTGTTGCAAGCCTCCATCTAAAAGGTAGACGGATTCATTTCCGATGTACGTAAGCATCCACCATGCTCTGCCTGCAGCCATACCCCCGCTTCCTTCATCATAAATCACGACGACGCTGTTTTCATTGATCCCTTTTTTTCCCGCCATTTCCGCAATTTGTTCAGGGCGCGGCATCGGATAACGTCCGCCTTGCTTTAAAGAGCGGTCTGCAAGGTCATTAGCCATATCAACAAAAATTGCGTTCGGAATATGGCTTTCTTCATATTGACGTCTCCCTTTTTGTTCATCTTTTAAATCATGCCGTGCATCTACTAAAACGAACTCTTTCTTTTCATCTAACCACTTTTTAAGGGTATCAACAGATATAATCATTTTTCTTCCTCCTTAACGTTTGAGTGTACACATAAAAAACTTGCCACCTTCACCGGATTCTTGATGAGAGTAGCAAGCTTCGAATCAATCCTTAGTTGTTTAGTAAAAAAGTAGAAATTTCATCAAGATGTTGTTCTACTGAAATGGGATCGTTAAAGTAATAGCCAATCGGGTCCATTTCAAACACTCGCTCATTTTCTACCGCATCAAGTCCTTCCCAGATTGAGCTTTCATACAGGAAGTTTCCATCTAGGTTCACAGTCCAAGGTGCTGTTAATATATAATCTCCAGCATGCTCTGGAACCGCTTCTAATGATAGGTTGTTAAAGCCATCTGTTCCAACGGATTCAACCGCTGCATCTGGCATATTTAGTTCGAATTCCTCGTACATAATCTCGCCACCACGACCCCAGCCGCTTCCATATAAGTAAACATCGCTATCAGTTGGCTGTAGGATTGAAATCGTGTCTTCACCCACTGCTTCTTGTACATCTGGTTTTAACGCTTCCACTTGCTCATCCCAACTATCGATCCAGCTTTGTGCTGCATCTTCTCTTCCGAACATTTCACCAAATTCCATTAATTGCTCTTTATATCCTAATGAAGCATAATCAACCGCTACAGTTGTCGCAACACTTTCTAATTGATCAAGGATTTCAGAAGAGCCATAAGCAATAATTAAATCTGGATCAAGTTCAACGATTTGCTCAATAGACACAGAGCTTGCGTCACCTAGATTTTCAATACCGTCTGTGTACTCTTCTAGAAAAGGACTTTCAAACACATAGTCAGTCGTCGCCGCTACATCAATTCCTAATTCTTGTAAGTAACCGAAATAGACATCTGCTAATAACACAACACGTTCAGGATTAGCAGGAACTTCCTGCATACCGTTCATCGCCTCATATGAAATGGTTTCTTCTGTTGCTTCTCCATTTTCATCTGCTGGTTCTGATCCAGTATTATCCTGTTCCCCATCGCCACAAGCTGCTAACGCCATCGTACTAAACGCGACCGCACCAAGCGACCATTTATTAAACCAATTCATTTGTTTATCCCTCTCTTTATTGATAAAGATTTTCAATTACATTCAAATTATAGTATGAATAGACAGAATGCGCAAATTATATCGATAGAAAGTCCTCGTTTTTATCCTTTTCTAAACTACATATTGCGACAGCTTTCTGAAAACATTAAAATAAAATCTATATTTTATGGGGGTGGTTCACTTGGAGAAAGAACATGAAACAAAATTGAAACGTACGCTTACGCTGGTACCGCTTTTAGTCATTGGCTTAGCCTATATGGACCCGTTAGTCGTTTTTGATACGTATGGCATTGTCGCACAATTAACAGAGGGACATGTCGCAACAGCATATTTATTTACCATCGCCGCCCTTCTCTTAACAGCCTATAGCTACGGCAGAATGGTTCAGGCTTTTCCTAAAGCGGGCTCAGCGTATACGTACGCACAAAAAAGCATTCATCCTAACGTCGGGTTTGCGGCGGGATGGACGCTCTTGCTCGATTATTTATTTCTACCTATGGTAAATTTCGCCATTGGCATGGTTTATTTACAAGCTGCTTTTCCACAGATTCCTGCATTTATTTGGGTTGTTCTTTTAGCTACAGCGATTACGACAATTAATATTCTTGGCATTCGTCTCACCGCAAACGTTACAGGGCTTTTTGTCGCGTTCCAAATTCTTGTTGCTGGCATATTCGTATTTTTTATTGTTCGTGGCCTACATAATGGGTTCGGGACTGGTGAACTTTTATCCATGATGCCGTTTTACAGTACTTCTTTGGAAATGACGACCATTTTTACTGGTGCAGCCATTCTCTGCTTTTCTTTTCTCGGGTTTGATGCGATTTCGACCCTTTCTGAAGAAACGAAAAACCCAAAAAGAACGGTGCCACTTGCGATTATTTTAGTTGTGTTGATCGGTGGTGCATTGTTTGTAGGTGTATCCTATCTCATGCAGCTTGTCTATCCAAACTATGAAACGTTTGTATCCGCTGAAGCCGCATCATTAGAAATTGCCCATTATGTTGGCGGCGCATTTCTTTACTCTTTATTCCTTGCCGGAACGATGGTAGCTGTTGTGTCATCGTCTATGTCTTCTCACGCAAGTGCCTCTCGACTCTTATTTGCAATGGGAAGAGACCAAACATTACCAAAGCGTTTTTTCGGTTATTTGCACCCGAGATTTAAAACACCTGTATTTAACATTGTTCTTATTGGAGCCTTATCGTTAACAGCCATCTTCGGTGAACTAGAAATCATCTATTCCTTTATAAGTTTTGGTGCTTTAATTGGCTTCACGAGCGTGAATGCTTCCGTTATCGCTCATTATTTTATTCGACAAAAGCAACGTTCTTTAAAAGGAATCATTTTAAATTTGCTCATTCCGCTCTTAGGTGCTCTGTTTTGTTTGTCCTTATTGTACTCAATCGAAACGAATGCGCTTATTATTGGCGTTAGCTGGATGTTACTCGGTCTTCTTTATTTCATTCTTCGTAGGAAAAAATTTGCATCGGCTTAATAATTGAAATCATACGTTAGAACAAGTAAGATGGAGATTAATGAAAAACGATGAATTACGATAAAATTTTACAACTTTGTCGTATCATAATTAAGGGAGGTTTATGTGCGACAATTCAAGAAATCATTCTTACTTATTTTTACTTGTCTCCTTACACTTGGTTTCATTATTTCTTATTATGCCTTAATGAACGATCGATTCTCTTTTACAATTGATCATTCGGAAGGAACATTGGCCGATAATTATGTAGTTCAGGAGCCGGAAGTACCCATTGAAGAAGTGATATACGCAGAAGAACTTCATCCAAAAGTCGCAGATAAAACCGAAACATTAATTGAACAAGCCGCTGATAATGGCATAGATATCATTATTACAGATGGATTTCGAAGTTTTGAAGAGCAAGATGAGCTTTATCAACAAGGTCGATCTTCAAGCGGAAATATCGTGACCAATGTTTCAGGAGGCGAGTCTTTCCATAATTTCGGTTTAGCTGTTGATTATGCGTTGTTAAATAGCGATGGTCAACCGATTTGGGATATCGAGTATGATGGCAATCAAAATGGCGAATCCGATTGGTTTGAAGTTGCAGATATGGCAAAAGACCTAGGATTTGTGTGGGGTGGAGATTGGAATCATTTTGTCGACTATCCTCATCTAGAAATGACGTTTGGATATTCCATTCGCGATATTCAACGTGCACTTGAACAATCAGAACATCAAAACGAAGTGACTACGCAATAACACCTATTGTAGTCACTTTTTTTATATTTACTTGGTCATTTTCATCGTTCTTGCAGGAAATTAAAGAAAAAGCGAGAATTGATTTTAAAGGAAAGAATGCAATGTTCGATATATTATAAGAAGTGGGTTGATGACCGTGGAACTAGGTAGAACAATAAAGTACTACCGGATTAAACATAACATGACACAAGCCGAACTTGCTGATGGTATATGTTCTATTCCACATTTAAGTAAAATCGAAAATTCAATATATAATGCCAATTTCGGGACTGCAGCACTACTTTTAGAAAGACTCGGAATTAATATTGAGGAAGAATATGCCCAGCACACGGAAATTAAACAAACGCTTGATTCATTTATTGAAGCCATTCAGTTTGCAGATGAAGAAAAAGCAATTGAACATTATGAATTGCTGTTAGATAAAGAAACGGTTATCCCAAGAACAAATTACAGAAATACGTATCACTTATATATGATGCGCTATCACCTAATGAACGGGAATTTGAATCTTGCTTTTAAGGATTGGAGCATTGTCGATAAAAATCGAAGTAACCTCGACACAATTGAAGAGCGCTTCGCCGAATTGTTCTATGGGATTTACCTTGTTGAGATTGGTCGGCTAAATGAAGCAAAGCAGCTACTTTTACAACTACAAAACGAAGAGTACGCCGCGAATTTTCTATTTGTTCGCGAAGTTGCGTTTATTATGTCTCATTGCTACACACAATTAAATGAACCAGAAAAAGCAATTATTTATGCGAAAGAAGCCCTTTATATTTTTAAGCAAGAAGATAATTACTTACGCATCGCTCAATCACAAATGCTTCTGGGCATTAATTATACCCAGCTCAATATGCTTGAAGAATCGTTTCGTGTATTTAAGGTTCTTTTACGAAACACACGCTTAATTGGTCACAAACCCTTATTTTTTCAAGCGACATTTAATTTTGGCATTCTATTAAAAAAACAAGCTGAATACGAACAAAGCCATGAATGCTTTCAGCAATGTACAGACTACTATAAAGTTGGCAGTAAAAATTACCTGTATACCCGTTTAGCGAATGTTGATGTTTTGTTCTCCATGAATGCGGAAACAACGTTTATTCGCGACATATTAGATGAGATTATCGAACTTAGTTTGCATCATGCTTATGAACGAATTGAACTTCAAGCACGCTATTTTCTCTATCGTCTTGATTCTTCAGATCAGCTGTATCACTTCCTAGAAAATGAGCTCCTTCCTCATTTTGAAGAACTGGAAGATGCAACTGCATTTATCCCCTATGCACAAGAGCTCGCTAGGTGGTATCAACAAAATGGACAATACGAGAAAGCAAATGAGTATTTACAAAAATACATTACTAAACCACAAAAACGTGACTTATCAATGGTTTAGAAGATCATTTAAAGACTAAACGAAAAAACATCTCTTCGATTACGCTCATCGATGGAGATGTTTTTTTGTTTAGAAGCTTATGTTTTTAAAAGAAAACTCCTCTTGTAGACGAATCCACAAAAGGAGTTTTTCACAATTAACGAGTTGCAGCCTCAGCGTTTACAAGACCACTACCAAATTGATTTGTGTTGCCTAAGCTTGTTGCTGTGTTTTTAAGGTGGTTACGGATTTGAACATTCGACCAAGAAGGGTTCTTTTGTTTCACTAGTGCAGCAACACCCGAAACGTGAGGTGTAGCCATAGACGTGCCGTTAAAGCTTGAGTAGCCGTTACCAGGAACTGTACTTTGAACGCCTACACCAGGAGCAACAATATCAAGCCCTGCGCCGTATTGTGAGAAGCTTGCACGGTTATTGTTTTGATCCGTCGCCCCTACTGCCATTGCATTCGCATAACGAGCTGGGAATCCAACATTTGCTGCACCAGAGTTACCAGAAGCAGCAACGACTAATACGCCACTTGCTGTAGCTTGGTTAACCGCTTGTTCCATCGTTGCACTACCAGAGCTACTACCTAAGCTCATGTTGGCAACATGCATGCCGTTATTTGCAGCCCACTGTAACCCTTGAGCAATTCCACTAATTGAACCTGAACCATTTGCTCCTAATACTTTAACCCCGTATAAATCAACGTTTGGTGCCACGCCAAGTACACCAATTGAGTTGTTTAACGCAGCAATCGTACCAGCCACATGTGTCCCGTGGCCATTTCCATCGCTAATGTTTGGTTCTCCTGGAACAAAGCTTGCTCCACCGCGGATTCTTAAATCAGAGTGATTTGAAATCCCCGTATCCAATACAGCTACTCGAACGCCTGTACCAGTGAAACCTCGACTTTGTGCTACGGGAGCTTGTACACGATTAATGCCCCAAGGCACCGTCTGCATTGTTGTCATTTCCGCATCTTCTTCAATATAAGAGATGGAAGGATCGAGTTCTAATGCATCCACGTCGTTAGGATCGAGTTCAACAGATAAAACAGGGATAAAATCAAATTCATGAAGGAGATCAATTTCTACATCTTCTGATTGTGCAGAGATGGAAACCTCATCGCCGTCAATTTGATCAACAAATTGTGACATCGCTTCTTCTTCGTTGAAGCCAATGAGGTATTTTTCCTTTGCTTCTTCTGCCGCTTGAGCGATAGATGAACTAAATGCTACAGATATGATTAGAGCTGTTCCGGCTACAATTTTCCCCATTTTCTTATTCAATTCGTTTTCCCTCCTCAAAATGTTCCAACCTGCGCAGCTGGTACTCTAAAATTAGCAAACATCTGAACGCTTTTGTATTGGGAAACCAAATTCTTCATTGGGAAAATTCTGTTAATTTATTGTTAACATTTCCTTAGAAATTGCGATTAAAACAGATAGCGATTGTCAATAATGACTAAGAAAGGAGGCGTTTTCATGGAATCACTTACTCCATTTAAAGGAGATCAAAAACATAGTAAACCCCTTATTAATAAGCGATTATCTCGTCATATCCTCACATATAGTCACTGGTATGAACAATCAACCATTGAGAAAGCTAAAGCTGATCTACGAGATTCCATTTAAGGAATAAACTTTCCAATTTAACGAAAAAGAGACCAAGCGGGGTCTCTTTTTCTCTTTACTGTTTATATGCTGACAATGCCGCACTATGCTTTTCATGCATAAATGTTTTCACGTGCCATCCCGTTTCATTTTCCGTTTGATTAAGAACGTGGGTATGCTCATTTACATATGCAAATGCTTTACTTTCATTAAACGGGATAAAGAGTTCTTCTTGTATGAAGTGCTGAAAGACTCGGGTTTGAATCGTTTCAATTAATTCATTTATTCCCGTTCCTTCTTTAGCCGATATAAACCGTTCATCTGTTTTCGTTGCCCCGCCTGTATGAGTAGTACGATCAATTTTGTTAAAGACGGTAACAGACGGTTGATCAATCTCAAGTTCTTTTAATGTGTTTTCTGTTGTTTTCATCATTTCCTTATAAGAATCACTCGAATAATCAACAACGTGAAGAAGTAAATCTGCTTCTCTCGCTTCCTCTAACGTTGAGCGAAATGCTTTAACTAAATGAGTGGGTAATTTGGAAACAAAACCGACTGTATCAGCAAGTAAGAACGGTAAATTTTTCTTATATTCAACACGTCGTACAGATGTATCGAGTGTAGCAAACAGCATATCTTTCTCAAATACATGCTTGTCATTTTTGTCCGATACGATCGCATTTAACAATGAGGATTTTCCAGCATTCGTGTAGCCTACTAGTGCTACAACAGGAATGCCTTCATTTTTACGCTTTTGCCGTTGCGTCTGTCGACGATCAACAATCATTTCAAGATCTTTCTCTAACGCGCTTATGCGACTTTCAATCTTTCTTCGATCAAGTTCAAGCTTTGTTTCACCAGCTCCACGGTTTGCTAAGCCCGATCCACTTCCCCCTTGCCTACTTAATGATGCGCGCATGCCTACAAGTCGAGGCAACAAATATTTAAGTCGTGCGATTTCAACTTGAAGCTGTGCCTCATTCGTTTTCGCACGCTCGCCAAATATATCTAATATGAGCATTGTTCGATCATAAACCGTCACTTCAAGCTCTTTCTCTAAGTTTCGAATTTGCGAAGGCGAAAGCTCATCATTAAAAATGACTAAATTTACGTCACATGTCTCGACTAACCTTGAGAGTTCATTGACTTTCCCACTACCAATATACGTCGTTTGATTGGGTGTACGAAGTTTCTGCGACAATGAAGCAACCGGGTTTAAATCGAGCGCTTTCGCCAAATTCTCAAGCTCTTCCATTCCATATTGAAAATGTTCGTCTTCTTGCCGTTCTACACCAACGACAATGATATCTTGGATAGTTCTTGTATGTGTTTCAATCATAAGTGTTAAAAGACCTCCATCATTTTGTGATACACAAAAAACGCACACGCCTCAGCCTGTGGATAAACGAAGGACATTTAACTACCATCGTCTACAGGTGATGCATCTTGCATTTAATCATTCTTTCTTGAGATCAGAACATGAATCATTTGAACGATCCCTCCTTTAACCTGAATAAACGTATCGTAACACTAGAAAGAGAATAATGGAAATCTCGGTTGCCTAGTCGCTCAGTACTTGTTCCGATTGAGACTCGTTTTTGCTTAGGCTCTTTAGTATTAGATGATTAATGATGCTAGGGTATTCATGGTGAACCCAATGCGTCGCATCCCCAATATAAATAAGTTCTCCTTGTGTACAACGTTTCAAGCTTTCTTTCGCTAGCGTTTTTGAAAGGAATGGGTCATCCAGCCCCCAAAGGATTGTCGTCGGCACATCGATGTTAAAGTCAAGCGCCTTCCATCCGTGGCGAAAATCAATTCGTACTGCTCGATACCAATTTAACATCGCTTTGATCGCCCCTGGCTGTAACCAAGCTGTTCGGTAATGCTCCAAGTCCTCTTTGTCAAACGCACCATGACGACCTGTCCACTTTAACCCTTTCGCCATGTACGTAAAAGCATCTGTCTTCAATACTTTCTCTGGCAAATACGGCAATTGGAAAAATACCATATACAAACTTCGAACAAACTGAGTCGGATTTTTCACCATTCCTTTTGGCATATCAGCAGGATGAGGAATATTTACTGGAATGAGTTTTTTCACACGATTTGGTCTTGTAGCTGCTAAATGCCAAGCAACCGCACCGCCCCAGTCATGCCCAATAACAATCGCTTGCTCTCTGTTAAAAAAGTCAATCATCGCTTCACAGTCATCTCTCAATTCATCAAGTGTATACGATTCAATCGTCTGAGGTTTATCGCTTTCGTTATAGCCTCTTTGGTCGGGTACAACAACATAATAACCATTCTTGGCAAGCTCAGTTATTTGATGTCTAAATCCATACCAAAACTCTGGAAATCCGTGTAACATTAAGACAAGTTCTCCATCTTTAGGTCCCGCACAAACAGCATGAAAGTGATAACCGTTTGCTTCGATCATACGATGTTCAAGCCGCACCTTACACCACATCCTTTTCTTCATTATTCATCTCTACCCGAATTAGAAGCGCATTATGCTCACCCGTTTCATTATTTTGAAATTTCCCTTGACGGATCATGGCTCTTCACATATACTATTTTTAACAATCACATACATTCCTTCAAAGGGGAGTAGCTGCAAGTTTCTATAACTTGAACCAAAGTCGTCATTACGTGGAGAACTTCCACCGGCTTTGTTTGGCATGATATACATAATGTCTAGCAAGACCTTTGCCTCGTTCGTACAAGGCAGGGGTCTTTTTGTATTCATAAATTGACTCGTTTTGTCGAACCTAAGGGGTGCAAACTAAGAGAGGCGTGTTGACTATGGATGCAGCTTTATTATTAGAATACAGCTGGGTATTACTTGTTCTTATTGCTTTAGAAGGGATTCTTGCCGCAGATAATGCACTTGTTTTAGCTATTATGGTGAAACATTTACCCGACAAGGAACGTAAAAAAGCCCTGTTTTACGGGTTAGCTGGTGCATTCGTTTTCCGATTAGCTTCGTTATTTGTCATTTCATTCTTAGTGGATGTTTGGCAAGTTCAAGCACTCGGTGCCGCATACTTATTATTTATTGCGTTAAATCATTTGTTCCGAAAACATGTCGTCAAAAAACAAGAGCAAGCCGCTGGAATCACGAAAGTAAAAAAAGGCAGTGGGTTCTGGACAACGGTATTTAAAGTAGAGATTGCAGACATTGCCTTCGCAGTGGATTCAATCTTAGCTGCTGTCGCGCTTGCAACTGCACTAACACCTACAGGACTTGGAACCGTAGGAAGTATGGACGTTGGGCAGTTTGTCGTTGTTTTCTTAGGCGGATTTATCGGCCTTCTAATCATGCGTTTTGCTGCTTCAAAATTTGTGGTGCTTTTACAAAAACGACCTGGGCTTGAAACAGCGGCTTTCATTATTGTTGGCTGGGTAGGTGTAAAACTCGCTGTGCAAGTCCTGGCTCACGATGCGATAGGTGTTATTCCGCATGAATTTCCACACTCGACAGGTTGGAAACTATTCTTCTACAGTGTACTTGTCTTAATCGTACTTGGTGGGTGGTTCCTATCTAAGAAACCGAGCGAGGGAGAAGAAGCGAAATCGGAAATCGAAAAACGAGCAGAAAATAAAGTCGAAGGATAATCAATATGTTTGAAGCATGGTTTAACTACCATGCTTTTTTATATGAAAAGAATTGAATAATCTGTCAATGTATGGTTCACTAAAAGAGAACCACTAGGGGCGTCTTTTGACTGAGAAAAGCTTAGCTTTGACCCTTTGAACCTGATCTGGTTAATACCAGCGTAGGGAAGTGGAGCTGCAGCACTATTTGCTGGCACTCCTTTAGGGTCCTCCCTTTGTGAACAAAAAGGAGGTTATTTTTATGAGTTTTAGTAACGAATTAAGACAGAAAGCAAACCCCGTATTTGAAGCGATTCTTCAGCACCCATTTGTTCAAGGCATCGGGAAAGGTACGCTCGAACCTGAAGCTTTAATCCACTACGTCAAACAAGACTTTGAGTACTTAAACACGTTTATGCAAATTTATGGATTAGCGATTAACAAAAGCACATCAAGAGACGATATTGCCATGTTTAATGAGCAAATTTCGTTTATTCTCCACAGCGAAATTCACCCGCATAATAATTTCTGCCAAGTTGCAGGGGTTGCTTATGAAGACTTGCACCACGAGCCATTAGCACCAACTGCACATCATTATACAAGGCATATGCTTGATGTTGCTCAAACGGGGTCATTAGCAGACGTTTTAGCTGTGCTACTCCCCTGCCCTTGGACTTATCAAGTGATTGGCGATTATTTATACGAAACCTTCAAGCCCGAAGAGGATCATCCGTTTTACGATTGGATTTCCTTTTACCGTTCCGGCGGTGAGATGAGCGTTACAGCCATTTTTTGTAATCGTCTTGATGAACTTGCGCAGGAAGCAACCGCAGCTCAAAAACAAGACATGCTTGATCATTTCTTGAAAAGCTGCCAATTAGAATACGCCTTTTGGGAAATGGCGTATACAAAAGAATCATGGCCTGTGTCGCTTGAGGCTGTTACATGACACACGTATGGTATGCGAGCTACGGCTCGAACATGCTTGAAGAACGTTTTCTTTGTTATATACAAGGCGGACGGCCTGATGGCTCATCAAAAGTAGAGAGAGGGGCTCGCGATCGTACCCCTCCTCTTTGCTCCACTCCGTTTCGGTTACCCTATGATCTCTATTTTGCAAAAGAGCAAACAAAATGGGGATTTGGAGGGGTGGCTTTTATTCGGAATGAAATCAAACCGCATACACATACTTTTTCGAAAGCCTATCTTATTACAACCGAGCAATTTATTGATGTTGTGAAACAAGAAAATCAGCTCGATTTTCTTTCAATCGATTTTGACGAATTGTACAAAAAAGGTTCACTCACCTTAGAAGACGGATGGTACAACAAACTAGTCGTAGCTGGCTTTATGAACGATCTACCGGTTTTAACATTTACCTCCGACCAGGATTGGCCGCAATGTCAAGAAACCAAGCCTGCTTCAGCATATGAACAAACTCTTCTAAAAGGATTACTTCAGCTAGATGTAACAAAAGAAGAGGCAATCTCGTATTTAACATCTCATTATCCACAATGAAGAGACCGGTCTCGGCATAAGCCGGACCGGTCTCTTCTAACGATTAATATTCAGACCCATTATCTGTTTGTTTCGCTAACACTTCCAGAACGGCTTGATATACAGCGCCCTGGTACTCGTTCCCGGCATTCGCATCAAGCTTTACACCAAAATTAAGGTCAATGTACTGTCCCTCGTCAAGCTGCCAAAATTCATTATCCGTTCCTGATTGCGCCCCATCTCCTAAGAAGAGCTCACCAGTGTTTTGATCGTAATCACTTTCATCCACTAATGCAACTAACACTTCAACATCATCGGAACCTGCGTTAGATGCAGCTGAAAACGTTTGAACTTCATTTGTGACGCCATTAAAAAGTTGATCCAAACGGTACTGGGCATCTTCATAGACATCTCTTCCTGGAGCAACAGTATATTTGAGCGCAATATAGCCGACTTTGTAAGCGTCAATCGGCACTTCTAAATTGACGTTGTGTGCATAAGTCGCTTGCAAGTGTGTATCAAGGGTTCCTGTATTTTCAACAGACAACCAATCCCCAAAGATGAGCTGAGATGGCGCAAAGTTTGACGCTTCGACAATCGATCCATTGATGTCTTCACCATTGTTTAATTCTAAGGTTCCCCCTTGAATTTCGCCAGTTGCTTCCACTGAATCCGTGAACCAGGCAAATGAGCCTGTTGATGTCGCTGTAAAAACTAACGCTCCTGCAAATGCGGTACCTAGTAATGAGAGTTTAAGTGCTTTCTTTTTCATAAAGTTGCTCCTCCTCAGGTTTCTTATGTTTTTTTTGCGTAAATTCCATGATGGTTATAATGAGAAAAATGACTAAAGGAATAAAAACAACATAGCGCATATCAACATTATTTTGAATTGACTCGGAGATCAGCCCGATTTTCGGTATCGTGAAGCGGTGAACACCTACAATTTGTTCATCAACAATGGGGAGTCGATCTTCAATAGAGTTATTATCTCCCTTCGTTGTATAGAAGGTTTTCCCGTCTTCTCTTGCTTCACCAACAATTCTATGTGTAAACAAACGGCGTTCTGGCGTCATATACGTGACGACATCCCCATTTCTTACGTCTTCATTTTGTTCGATAATAATTACGTCGCCGGCATGAAACGTTGGCTCCATACTATTGGACAGCACGGTGAAAGAAGTGTAGCCAAATAGTTCGATTCCTGCGCCTTCTTCGCCATTACTTTGCATAAAAACGAGCAACACAACGAAGAACAGAAATGAAAAGATTGTCATAAGTACTAAGCGGATACTCGTCCAGATTTTTTTCGCCATATGTTACACCCTTAGTAAGAAGGGGAGACGCTCTCCCCCACATTTTCTTTTATGATGCTGGAATTGACGCGACGACAGGTTGACCAATTGGCAGGTCCGCAATTGCCTGTTCAGACACATACGTTCCAAATGGGACACGGTACACTTCAGATGAATCATCTTTATTTGTGAAGACCATATAGCCGCCATATAATCCTTGTCTCGCAATTTTTGGTGCCACTAAGAAACTATTGCTCGTCACGGTTTCACCTGCTGGAACAGTAATCGACGTATTTGTCTGCAGCGTCATCCCACTTGCTCCTGCTGGTAGCGTTCCGTTCACTGCTTCAAATTGAGTTTGAACCGTAAATGATTTTGCTTCTTCACCTGTATTTGAAATACGAAGGCTTTGAAGTTCACGAATGTTTCCTGTTGCCGTGCTCACTGGCCCAAAGCTTAGTGCGCCTGTACGGTCAGGGATAATCGTTAGTAAGCTATCTTCCACATGTAAAGCGTCCATCGTTGATTGGAACATCATTGTTGAATCGATCGCTGCTTGTGGATCTACACGTCCAGCACCTACCTCAAAGACATTGTAATCATTCGTCAATGGTACAGATGTGTTCATCAGTTTGGTTTTCACTTCTGCTGGCGTTAACGCTTCATTTGCTTGAAGCATAAGCGCTGCAATCCCTGCTACGTGAGGGGAAGACATCGACGTACCTGAAGCTCTACCGTATGAAAATTCATAATCGCCAATAAACTCAGGTCCTGCCATGTAGCTTGGAACGGTTGACAATACATCTACACCAGGCGCTACCACTTCTGGTTTGATGGCGGCTGTATAATTCACAGGGCCTCTTGAACTAAAATCAGCCAGTGTGTCGCCAATCGTCGTGAAAGCACTCATGTCACCAAACGTTACCGTAGCGTCTTCGTCAAGTAAATCAACAATCGCTCTACCTTGTTCATACGTGAGTGAGAAACCTGGAATATAGCCACGGCTCGCCCCAACGTAAACAGGATTATGGCCTGCACCTGGAAGATTGTTATAAATAATAACACCAGCGGCGCCAGCATCTTTCGCATTCGCAATTTTATCAACAAATGCAAGGTCTCCTCTAGCAACGATTGCTACTTTCCCTTCCACATCAACATCTGCAAACTCTTGCACGCGTCCCAATCCAGCTTCAACAAGTTCGAACGTTTCTCCAGTAAATTCTTCAAGAGGAGTTTCGAATGATTCCGAAATCACACGCAAGTCTCCAGCCAACGTTTGATCCGCTACATTATATTCGCTTGTAAATTCAGGCACGTCAATTGGCACATTACTCGCACCTACAGAAATAGGCAAAGCGGCAGAACCAGGGGCTCCAATCGTATATAATCCATCTCTTCCACTATTCCCTGCTGACGTGACCACCGTTACGCCTGCTAGCACCGCATTATTTGTTGCGATTCCTGTTGGCGCAATCGGATTATTCGTTGCGCTTCCTAACGAAAGATTAATGACATCCATACCATCTTCAACAGAGCGCTCAATTCCAGCAATAACCCCAGACGTTGCGCCAGAACCATAAGGTCCAAGTACGCGATAAGCATAAAGGTCTGCATCAGGTGCTACTCCCGTGACTGCATATTCTGAATCGTTCTCACCGGTCCCATTCGTTGTTCCGCTAACGTGTGTGCCATGATTCGTGTAATAAGGACGACCACCATTAAACTCAGGCAAGTCTGATGCTAACCAGTCATCATACGTTGCTTCCATTGGGTCGTCATCATCATCGATAAAGTCATACCCACCTTTGTAGACATCTTTCAAATCTGGATGATTGTAGTCAACACCTGTATCAAGTACACCGATCTTGATACCTTCTCCTGTTAACCCGTCAATATGTAAATCATTTACTCCTAAAAAAGGAATGCTATCTACCATTGTCGCGTCGACTGGCTCATCATATTCTTTTGATTCAACTGGATGGATCAGTTCTACTTCTTCATCATTGTAAATCGCTTTTATTTCTTCATATTGCAGCAACTCTTCCACTTTGTTTGCTGGTAACGTTAGCGCTGCACCATTAAATATTGTCGTATAAGTAAAATTTACAGTGTAATCGATTTGCTCTTGTTCTTGTTCAGAAAAAACATCGCCCAAAATCCCTGCAAATGCTTCTTGTGACTGCTCAACGTTCTCTTGTGCCTCTTCTTCTGATAACGCTTCGCCTTCCTCTTCAGCTAACGCTAACGCCACTTGTTCTGACAACTCTTCTAATTCGACAATAATCGAAACTTCTTCATCGCTATCAAGATCGATTGAATCAGGTAAAAGAAGCTTACCATCGAGATCTTCCTCAGCTTTTACTTGCAAAGACGGCAAAGTAAAAGAACTAGCAACCATACAAAAAGACAGTGCAACAACAGACAATGTCTTTGTACAGTTTAATTGTGTCGTTTTTTTCAAATGCGGTCACCCTTTCAAACGATTATTGTCTTGCTTAATCGAATTATATCGAAAATGCAGAAAACAACAATTATTATTTCAATTCTTTTACTTATTTGCCAAATCAATTTCAGCGCATGACGAAAGTCTGAAATAATCGACAATTACACCGATAAATTACACATTATTTCAACATTTCGGTATTTCCCAATATCGATTATCCAAACCTTGACTTAAAAAAAACCATTCTATATACTCACTTTTTGTAGAACGTATTTCCCTAAAATACTGGGAATAAAAGTAAGGTACTTAGTCCTACTTAACCATCTCAAATATTGGGGATTGTATCCGTCGTTCATTGTGATAGACTTGTTCTTTTAGATTACTTGAAAAGAGGGAAGATCGTGGCACAACAACAAAAGACAGGCTTCTTCTCGCGCACGTTTAATCGAATGTTAAACGGTGTGGAATGGCTTGGTAATAAATTGCCTCACCCAGTTACGTTGTTTGCGATTTTAGCTGTTCTCGTTATTATTGCGTCAGCTATTTTTTCAGCATTAGATGTAACCGTTGATGATCCTACTCAGCCTGGAGAAACCTTACAAGTTGAAAACTTGTTAAGCGCTGAAGGAATTCAATACTTATTTACAAGCATGGTTGATAACTTTATTAACTTTGCTCCATTAGGCGTCGTGCTTGCAACAATGATTGGGATTGGTGTAGCAGAGCGAAGCGGATTAATTGGAGCGGCCCTTCGAGGGATCGTTACATCCGTGCCAAAGCGACTTGTAACAGCAGCCTTGATCTTTGCTGGTGTTCTATCTAGTATGGCCGTTGATGCAGGGTATGTGATTTTACCACCACTCGGAGCGTTAATTTTCTTATCACTCGGACGTCACCCGCTCGCTGGTATTGCCGCAGCATTTGCAGGGGTATCTGCTGGTTTCGGGGCGAATATATTTGTCACGTCACTCGACCCATTACTTGGCTCACTTACAATGGAAGCCGCAGCTACGGTTGACCCAGAGTACGCAAGTGGCTTAAATTATTTAATGAACTATTACATCATGGTCGCTTCTGTTTTCTTACTAACGATTGTCGGAACATTTGTTACAGAGAAGATCGTTGAGCCACGATTAGGAACGTTTAAAGGAAAAGCAGAAGCAGGCGAAGAAATTACGTACCTTTCTAAAGTGGAGAAAAAAGGATTGGTGTATGCCGCCTTAACAATTGTCGGACTAATTGCGCTAGCATTGCTACTCGTTGTTCCTGAATGGGGACCGTTACGTGGAGATGGCGATAGTCCAATACTAAATTCACCGTTTATGGACTCACTTGTTGCGATTCTTTTATTCATTTTCCTTATCCCAGGAATTGTTTATGGCATTGTCACAAAAGAAATTCGAAACGATAAAGATGCTGCTAAACAAATGTCCGACACAATGGCTTCAATGGGCATGTTCATCGTACTTGCCTTTACAGCAGGACAGTTTGTTGCTTATTTTGAAGAAACGAACATTGGGCTTGTCTTAGGTGCTTTTGGAGCAGAATTGCTCGAATCGTTACAAGTCGGTGGGATACCACTTCTTCTTGGCTTTATGCTTGTTTGCGCAGTCATTAACCTCTTTGTCGGTAGTGCTTCTGCAAAATGGGCGATTATGGCACCGGTATTCGTACCACTGATGATGGACTTCGGCTTCTCACCTGCTACCACACAGGCAGCATATCGAATTGCGGATTCAACAACGAATATCATTACACCGACGATGACTTATTTTGCCATGGTCATCGCATTCGCTCAAAAGTATGATAAGAAAATTGGAATTGGTACACTCGTTTCAATGATGCTCCCATACACAATCTTCTTCTCGATTACATGGACCCTCATGTTTATAATTTGGATTCTACTCGGGATTGATTTGGGGCCTGGTGCACCAATTTATTATGAACCTTAAACATTTGAACAAAACGACTGGAGTTAGGAGATTGATCCTAGCTCCAGTTTTTTATGTGTATATATTAAGGAAAAAAACCGTCTAGAACTGTCAGGAAATCTCTCAACATACTTTTACGATTTACTTAAAAGGTACAATTTCTTTATACATGGTTTACAAAAATCGATTATACTAGACTTGTTTCCTCTTTTTACTAGTTTATCGTTAATTGACCGGCAATTATTTTCAAAAATTTAGCACATTTTTTGCTGACATGAGATTGCTCAATCAATTGGTATTAAACGGTTTTTCACTTTATTCGTTTACAGCACTACATGAAAGCGGTAAAAACGGTTATTGACGGTTTTCTAAACTATATCTACAATAATCGAGGAAGCTACATTTTCAACCAAACTTTAGGGGGATCTACAATTGAAAAAAAAGGTGTTCGGTTCAACGTTTGTAGCAGTAACAGCTCTTATGCTTGCAGCATGTGGTGGAGACAGTGATGACAATGGTGGCGGAGATGAAGCAGGGAATTCAAATGATCCAACGGATGTATTGAATGTACAGTTTGTCCCTTCTCAAAATGCAGAAACACTTGAAGCAACAGCTGCACCGCTGGAAGATTTGCTTTCTGAGCAACTAGACGGTATTGACGTAAATGTATCTGTTTCAACAGACTACTCAAGTGTTATTACAGCTCTAAGCTCAGGTACAGTAGATGTAGGATTTTTGCCTCCAAATGCGTACGTAACAGCGAAAGAAGAAGGGTTTGCTGAAGTCATTCTTCAATCTTTACGATATGGCGTAAATGAAGAAGACGGTTCACCGACTGATGAACTAGTCGATGGGTACAAAGCACAATTTCTTGTAAGAGAAGATTCTGATATTGAAACAATTGAAGATGTTGAAGGAGCAACTGTAGCCTTCCAAAACAGAACCTCATCTGCTGGTTATGTTTGGCCAGCCGCAGCATTACTAGATGCAGGCATTGATCCGGAATCAGATGTAAATGGAATTGAGCGCCAAGGACATGACCAAGCCATTTTAAGCTTACTTGATGAGTCTGTAGATGTAGCCGTAACGTTCCAAGACGCACGTAATACAGTCGCAAATGACTTCCCTGACATTTGGGAAACGACACGCGTCATTGCTACAACGGAAATGATTCCTAATGACACAATTTCTGTCCGTTCAGACATGTCTGAAGAGTATCAGGAAAAATTGCAAGAAGCATTCATAGCCATTGGTGAATCAGAAGTAGGTCGTCAGATCATTTTTGATGTATATTCTCACGAAGGCTATACAGAATCTGAAGATAGTAATTTTGATATTGTCCGCGAATACGCTGACCGTATTGAAGAATAACATATATACGCTCATAGAGCCCGTTCATCCTATATGTACGGGCTATCTCATTCACAAAAACTACTTATATTCACACTTAGTAATTAGATTTGACGATTGAATAAGAAAGTTGGGACGTAATGATTGAAATCAAGAATGTGTCTAAGACGTATCCAAACGGCACAAAAGGACTACAAAACGTTAATTTAACAATTGAACAAGGCGAATTTGTTGTTATTGTTGGTTTATCAGGAGCAGGAAAATCAACCTTACTACGATCAATTAATCGATTAAATGATATTACGGAAGGCGAAATTCTCATAAATGAGCAATCCATTACAACCGCAAAAGGTCGGACTTTGCGAAAAATTCGTCAGCAAACGTCGATGATCTTCCAAAGTTTCAACTTAGTGAAACGTTCATCTGTTCTTCGAAACGTCCTCTCAGGTCGTGTTGGCTATCACAGTACGCTTCGAACAGTATTAAACTTATTTCCAAAAGATGATGTGGAACTTGCATTGCAAGCATTGAATCGTGTCAATATTCTTGAAAAAGCTTATTCGAAAGCAAGCGAATTATCTGGCGGACAGCAACAACGTGTTGCCATCGCTCGAGCGCTAGCACAAGAACCGAGTGTCATATTAGCCGATGAACCAACCGCTTCTCTTGATCCCTTGACGACGAAACAAGTGATGGATGATTTGAAGCGCATTAATCAAGAAGACAAGATTACGACAATCGTTAATCTTCATTTTATAGATTTAGCACGTGAATATGCCACTCGTATCATTGGCTTGCGTGCAGGAGAAGTTGTGTTTGACGGTCCAGTATCTGAAGCAACCGACGAGAAATTCGCCGAAATTTATGGACGACCGATTCAAGAGGATGAGCTTTTAGGGGAGGATATCCATGAGTCAACCACTCCATCAACAACTAACTAAGCCACCTAAAACAAAGCTCTACACAACGCTCCTTCTCATTCTAGCCGTTATTTTAACGAGTGCCTGGTACATTAATGCTGATCCTCGTATTTTCATTAGCAATTGGGATAATGCGCTAGATATTATCATTCGAATGTTTCCACCTGACATGACGTTCTTTATTGAAGCCACGCCTGCTATGCTTGAAACCATTCGCATGGCGTTAATCGGGACAACGTTCGGAGCCATTTTAGCGATTCCAATTTTATTTTTCTGTGCGGCAAACGTAGCTACACCTATATGGATTCACCAACCAGCCCGAATTGCGTTAAACGCACTACGTACAGTTCCTGATATTTTACTTGCTGCGATTTTCGCTGCGATCCTTGGCTTTAATACACTTGCCGGAATTGTTGCTTTAAGTATTTTCTCTATAGGGGTTATTGGCAAACTTTCCTATGAAGCCGTTGAGAACATTGATAAAGGACCACTTGAATCGATGACGTCTGTAGGCGCCAATAAAATTCAGTGGATTGTTTTTGGTGTTGTTCCACAAATGTTGCCGCAGTTTACTTCTTACGTTCTCTATACGCTAGAAATTAATGTACGAGCCGCAGCCATTTTAGGAATTGTTGGTGCAGGTGGAATTGGTCGCTTGTATACAAACTCACTAAATACATTTCAGTTTGATCAAGTACTCGCATTAATCCTTTACACATTGTTAGTTGTTTTAGTCATAGATTTTATTAGTTTGAAAATTCGGGAGCGCTTAATATGAGTGATTTAAGAAGTAAGGTTAAGAGACCGAAGAAAAACCGTATCAAAACAGCCTTTATTATTTTGATTTTGATTTTATTATATGTTTGGGGATTTGCAGGTATCAATTTCAGCGGCATCTCACCTAATGCAGGTACTGTAACATCCGCTATTCTTGATGGTTTCCTTAATCCAGAGTGGGATTACATCTACCGGCCTGGACAAGAAGATTTAATTCAAAATTTACTTGAAACCTTTGCCATTGCGCTAGTTGGGATTACCTTATCGATCGTACTATCGTTTCCGATTGCATTTTGGGCAGCACGAAATTTAAGTGTAAAACGGATCATTTCTGGCTCAGGAAAATCTTTTTTAAGCTTCTTCCGTACGTTTCCGGACATTGTTATGGCATTGCTTTTTATCACAATCGTTGGTCCCACCCCTTATGCCGGTATGCTTGCTCTCGGCGTGAGTGCCATGGGGATGCTTGGAAAGCTTTACGCGGAGGAAATTGAATCGATTGATCCAGGTCCTTCAGAAGCACTTGTTGCGGCTGGTGCAAATAAACTACAGGTTCTTTTATTTGCAGTCGTGCCACAAGTCTTGCCTGGCTTCATTTCTGCAACCCTGTATCGTTTTGAAATTAACCTTCGTTCCGCAGCTACGTTAGGGATCGTTGGTGCAGGTGGAATTGGTGCGCCACTTATTTTTGCGATTAATGGCCGAAGCTGGGACCGGGTTGCCGTTATTCTAATCGGATTAGTCCTGTTTGTCTTAGTGATTGATTTAATCTCAAGTGCACTGCGTAAAAAGGTCATTTAACAAGAAAAGCGATTGGCTAACCGCCGATCGCTTTTTTTCTATGCTAGTTTTGTTCAATTACAAGCTTCCCGATCATTTTTCCTTCTTCAAGCTGTTTATGTGCTTGTTTCAAAGTACTCGCATTTAATGGCGATAGCACCTTTGTCATTGTGTGGCGTAGCTTCCCTTCATCAAACATCTGAGCCATTTTCGTTAGCATATTGTGTTGCTCAATTTGATCGTCCGTTTGAAACATCGACCGTGTAAACATAAATTCCCAAGCAAACGTCACGCTTTTTGCACGGATCTTTTGCATGTCCAGCACATCTTTGTTCTCTACAATGGCGCAAATGGTGCCTTGTGGTTTAATACAAGCCGCCATCCCGTCCCAATGTTGGTTCGTATCCGCTAAACACAAAATATATTCAACTTCTTTATAGCCAATTTCTTGCAGTTGTTCATGAAGGTTTTGGCGATGATTGACGACGTGATCGGCTCCGAGTGTTTGACACCATTCTTTTGTCTCTTGTCTAGAAGCAGTAGCAATGACGTTTAACTCTTGTTGTTTAGCGAGCTGAATTGCAATGGAGCCAACACCACCGGCACCACCAATAATCAGGATTGCTTTTCCTTTGTCCTCATCGCTTATTTTCATTCGATCATACAGTGATTCCCACGCTGTAATGGCTGTAAGTGGCATTGCTGCCGCTTCTGCAAACGTTAAGGTTGAAGGCATCTTCCCAACAAGACGCTCATCGACAAGCTGGTATTCCGCGTTTGAACCATTTCGTGTAACATCACCGGCATAGTACACTTCATCTCCCACGTTGAAAAGAGTACATGCCTCTCCAACCGCTTTCACAACACCCGACGCATCAAATCCAAGTATGCGCAATCGCTCTTCTCTTTCCTTTTTAGCCATTCGCTGCTTCGTATCAACAGGGTTTACCGATACTGCTTTCACTTCAATTAACAGATCATGCCCCTCTGCGGTTGGGGTGTCTACCTCTTCATTTAACAAGCTATCTTCATGTTCAATTGGTAAATACTCGTACACTCCTACGGCTTTCATCCAAATCCCTCACTTTAGAACGCTTTCTTTTAGAGTAAACAATTAGCCACTTCCTTGTCTACTCTATTGCATTTCCTTTGCAAAATTAGTACCTTAAGAGAATGAAATCCAAAAGAAAAGCAGGTTATGAATGATGTCACGTTCCCTATTAATTGAAAAAGACGTGCCCTGTCGCATGCGCGATGGCGTCACGCTCTATGCAAATAGTTATCGCCTTAATGATCAAAATACCTATCCTGTACTGTTAACTCGTGTGATCGACGGGAAGGATTCACATCTCTTTCGCCCAACAGATCTAATGAAATTAGTAGAAAAAGGCTATGTAGTTATCGTTCAAGATGTACGTGGACGATTTGCATCAGAAGGAACATTTACTCCTTTTTCTCATGAAGAAGAAGACGGTTTTGATACGATTGAATGGGCGGTTCACCTTCCCTACACGACCAATAAGGTCGCTATGTTTGGTGAAGCGTACAGTGCCTACACACAATACGCTGCTGCAAAAGCCGCTCCTCCTCACCTTTCTGCCTTGTTTCCGATTCATTTCGTTGAATCAAAGCAAGCTTTTTCACATCGGAACCATTTTTTAAACAGTAAAAAAGTCATTGATACCGCACTATCGCTTACCAAAAATATAATTGAAAAGCGTGAGATGGAAACGGAACATAAAAGAGATCAGCTTTTTCATTTGTTTGCTTATCAAGACCGTCAAGAAGCTCTCTACCGCTATCATCCGATCCAAAAACTACCTGTTTTTAAGATGCTTGGCGTTCAAGATCTTTTTACAACGCTTATTGAAACGTCTCCTGTTGAAACGGATTCACTTACGTATCCACCGTCTTATTTTTTAACAGGTTGGTTTGATGATGCGCTTTCTCATACGTTACGGGCTTTTCAAACGGCAACTAAACAAGATTCGGACCGTCATCTCTTGCTTGTGGGTCCATGGACCGGAAATCGCTTAGAAATGCCTCAGCCTTTCGGGTATACGGCACATATTGACTCTATGGCAAATGGAGGAAGTGTAACAGACTTTCAACTTCGGTGGTTTGATCGCTGGCTAAAAGACGAAAAAAATGGCGTCGATGAAGATGCGCAAGTGTTGTTGTTTGTCATGGGCATCAATAAGTGGAGAAAAGAGAAAACATGGCCTCTGGAACAAGACGAGCAACGACATGTACCTTTTACGTTTACAACAGTAGAAACGCCGCATCCTTTTTCACTTATGCAGAGTAGAGACGACAAACAGCTAACGTTTATTAGTACACCTTTTCAAGATATTCATGAGCTCATTGGCGCTCCCTTTTTGGAATTGGATATAAACCAAGACGAAAAGGTGGAGTCGTTTTATATTCGACTGCTAGCCGTTCCTAAAGATGGGGCCGCTTTTCAAATTAGCGATGGACTCGTAACGGTTTCTGAAGAAATATTGGACGAGAATACATTGAAAATCGAGCTTAGTGCAGTCGCTTATCACTTTAAAACTGGCGATCGTATAAAGGTGGAGGTGACAAACGTACCGAATCACATTTATCGTCCACATTCGGAAAGCTCTGTGGAGAGTTCTCTTCTAGCGCTTGCACCTTGTTTCTTCCGTCAACATACAAAATTTGTTTTGCCAATCGCCACACAGCCATTGCGCTAACAAAAACACCCAACCTCACGATTGAGGTTGGATGCTTTTTATCGTTCGATTGTAATGGATTGAATGATCGGTTCCTCACCTGGAGCTGGTGTTTCTCCATTCGTCTCCATCGTGGCAATCGCATCTACAACGTTCATACCAGACGTCACTTTTCCAAACGCGGCATAATTTCCATCTAATTGCGCATTATCTTCATGCATAATAAAGAATTGGGAGCCGGCTGTATCCATTCCTTGTGCACGAGCCATTGAGATAACACCACGTTCATGCTTAATAGGGTTATCTACGTCGTTGCTTTCAAATTCACCTTTAATGCCATAACCCGGTCCGCCGGAACCATTTCCGGATGGATCTCCACCTTGAATCATAAACCCTTCAATAATTCGATGAAAGGTTAGACCTTCATAGAAATGATCTTCTGCCAATGCGACAAAATTATTAACCGTAACAGGTGCATGTTCAGGGTAGAGTTCAACAATGACTTCTCCACCATTTTCCATCTGGATTGTTGCAACTGGCGTATCACCTGCTTCAACAGGAACGTCAGGAACACCTTCACCTGTTGACTCGTTCGTTTCTTCTGGAGCTTGCGCTTCATTAGCTGGATTCGGTTCTTCAGAGGAACCACAAGCTGTCACGATAAACAGGCTCGCTACTAACACAACTAGATATTTCACCTTACTTACTCCTCGTTCTTGGCATCTGATTCAGCTTCCATGTCATTCTCTTCTTCATGTTCTTCTTGAACAGCCTCAGCAAAATCTTCATTTTCTTCTTCGTGGATAATAATCCGCGCTGTATCTGATTGGGCAGGAATGCCTTCGACAATTTTACTACGAGGAATGACTTCAACAATTAACCCAAGCTCTAAATCACCAGTATACCGTTCATATTCTTGTTCTTCACTCATGAGCAACACTTCCGTTGCAGGATCATAATTAAACCGCGTACCAGACTCATAATGTCCATCTTCACCAGAGATGAAAAAAGTCTGTTCTTCATCATTTACATTTGAAATCTTGCCCGTAATGGACATATCTTTGGATTGAATAACGATTTTACTCGCAACGGTTTCATCCCGTTCTCCATCGTCATCTAATTCTTCATATACCGTTACATCAATATCGTTTTTTAAGTAGGATTGATTCACTCTTAAATAAGACGACAAATGCTTAATATACACTTCTGTTCGATTACTTAAATGAACAGGTGCACTCGCGTCATCGACGTCAAACGATTCAATACCTGGTAATTGCTCTGCATCTTCATTGGAAACATGAGTCTGTAAACCAGCCATTGCGTGTTCATTACCTTCATATTCTATATTCGTAATCGTCCCATCTGTCGCAACCATATCATCATCTGTAATTACATTTCGCTGTTGATTACAGGCCGCTAGAAAGACGATCAGTCCCATTGTCACAGCAAAAAAAAGGGCTTGTTTCAATGAATCCACACCTCTCTTGCTCCTTTTTTCCTAGTATACCCTAAATCAAATCATTACGCTTTCTTAACAACTAGATTTCAATAATATCACACAACCCATTTGACAAATGTCCATACTTTTAAAAAAATGTGTGCTATACTCCTCCTAAATGAATGTACGGACAGGAAGGGTTATTTATGGATTTTTCGATTCGATACGTATCTTTTTTTGTGGTTGAAATTGATCCACAAAAAGACAGCCGCTCATATGATCATTACCAAACGATGGATGAAGAGCTATTTGATCGCAGCGCTTTATCTCACTTTCTTGAAGGTGAATTAAAACGAATTGTAAAGCGGAAGGCGCTGTCTCATCCAAACCACGCTCAAGCACCTACAAAAATTGGTCAATTTGTAACAGAAGGTGAGCATCCACTTGATTCAAATCCTAACTATGCCTTGTTTCAGCGAGCGTTACTTGCTGCTACAATTGATGATTTTAAGAAAGAAAGCGTGTCTTTTGTTGAAACCTATCTAAGTACGAGCGCCGTTCGTGGAGGGGTTTTTCTTGTATGTCAGGCAAAACCGAAGAAATACTTTGACGACCCATTTTTATTTCTTTTAAAATGTGATTTTCAAGACGATATCGCGGTTTTAAGTGATGCCACTACACTCTTAAAAAAAGTTGAACGCGCCATCACAACGAAAAATATGAAATCTATTCAATATCCATACATGATTGAAGAAGGCATGCTTGAGCATGACAAAGTGAAAATCCACCAAGCCTCTCATGCCCGCTATTTCGAAGATTTTTTACCATTTGTGGAGTATGGCGATCCTATGCCAGAAGTCATTAAAACGCAGGTTCATACGATGGTTCAAGATCATGTAAATGAAGTATACACATCCGATAGCACCGAAAAACAAGAAATGGAAGAACGGCTTGAATCGTGGTCCGTTAGTGAAACAAGAGAGCTACAGGAGCAGCTCAATCACCATCAAGTTGTTGAAGCAACAGCGGCTATTACCGCGCACATACCTGATTCCAAAACAACCATTAAACTAGGTGATGTTGTTGTGAAATTTCCATTGGAAGTTTATGGAACAAATGTCCATTTGGCAAAATTAAACGACCGCTACGTGCTCGTAGTCGATGCGGAGCAGGTGACGTTTGATAAGCATGCTTCGCCAATTGAGTTTTTAAAGCCTGATCATCTAGAGGCGGTTATTCAACGGATGCAGCAAGACGACGAGTAACAACGAACAAAAAAAACCTTCATGAATGAACGAGCCTGTTCCATTCACGAAGGTTTTTTGATGATCTTGTTATGTGGGTTGATTAAATCTTCTTATAGCCACCTTGATAATACACAAGTGGTTCCCTGTCTGTTACAGCTACATCTTTCACTTTACCTATAAATAGCGTGTGGTCGCCTTGCACACTCGTATCATATAAATCACATGCGATCGTAGCAATCGCACCATCAATGGTTGGTAGTCCAGCAAAATTCGTTAACGCTAGATCTTCTTTTTCTTTTTGACGAGCAAAATGCATGGAAATGTCTTCATGACCTTCTGCTAATATACTCACTGCAAACGAACCTGCTTGCTCGATTACAGGTTTCATTCTTGCTTTATTATCGACCGATACAAGAATTAGTTTCGGGTCAAGCGATACAGATAAAAAGGCATTCGCTGTCATACCGTGAACCTCATTCTCAAGCTCCGTTGTGACAACCGTAACACCTGTTGTAAATTTACTCATTGCGGTTTTAAATAAACGATCATCCATTGTTTCCCCTCCTCATTCCTATCATTTCTCATATGTCTACTCCATTAAAATAATACCTACAATTAAAACACCTTGCAACAAGTTGAACTTGCATCAATCTTCCAACCCTATCGTATGCTATAGAAGAATGGATGAATGGACATCTTGACTTTCTCATTTTACAATAATACATTTAATTCATTACGCTCGTATAACGTTCACTACATCATGAGAAATGAATGACGAAATGCGTTAAACAGAAAGAAGGCGATTTGTTGATTACTCTTAAGTCTAAACGAGAACAAAGTATGATGCATGAAGCAGGGAAATTGCTTGCAGCATGCCACAAACAATTATCCGATCAAATCAAACCTGGTGTAACAACCGCTGAGCTTGATCGTTTTGTAGAAGATTATTTAAAAAAGAACGGTGCTACACCAGAACAAAAAGGCTACAACGGTTATAAATATGCCACTTGTGCGTCTATTAATGATGAGATTTGTCATGGATTCCCTCGATCGACACCTTTACAAGATGGGGATATTGTGACGATTGATTCCGTCTTTAATTTAAATGGTGCACTCGCTGACTCCGCATGGACGTATGCTGTCGGTACGCCATCTCCAGAAGCACAAGCCTTAATGGATGTAACCCATCGTGCCCTGTATGAAGGCATTAAACAAGCTAAAGTTGGAAACCGTATCGGCGATATTGGTCACGCGATTCAATCCTATGTCGAACCAAAAGGCTATGCTGTTGTACGCGATTTTACAGGTCACGGAATTGGACCAACCTTACATGAACCACCCCAGATCCTTCATTACGGCTCACCTGGGAAAGGTCTTCGTTTAAAAGAAGGCATGGTCATTACGATTGAACCTATGATCAACATTGGCGAATACCCAAGCAAACTTGATTCCAATGGCTGGACGGCTCGAACGGTAGATGGCTCTTTATCAGCTCAATACGAGCATACACTCGTCATTACCGCAGACGGTCCACTTATATTAACGGATCAAGGGGATGCACATTTGTACCTGTAACTCCTGTTTTACCGCACGCGTACGATCGTGCGGGATTTTTTTTGAAAACGTGTACTTAAAATAAGGGAAATAGGGAAAAGAAGGAAAAAGGAGGGAGAGCATGGTTTTAACAAAAATGATACGCCTAGTTGTGCTATCAACGATTTTAGGAATTGGCCTAATTACAGTCATTATATGTGCGTTCCTCGGTGTGTCTATGTTTTATTTATGGTTTATTTCTGCCGCTACCATGTGTGTGCTTATTTATGTAACGCTTATGTTTTACCAATGGCACCGACCAGGGTTTCGAAGAATGTTTTTTATTAGTATGATTGTTGTCGGCATCGTGAGCATTTATACATATGAGCAGCGAAATGGCGATTTACAAACAATTGAAGAACCATACATACCTTTAGAACAGTGGGAACCCTTCCATCCAAATCGACCTCTCGAATTTAGAGAAGAAGATGTATCGGCTTCATTCGATTCTATTCAAATTGCGGGTTCATCCTTCCTTTACCCTCTATATAGTTCGTTTATCGAAGCGATTGTTTCGGGTGAAGATCCACTTCAAGCACAACAGAAGCTATCAGCATCTTCTCAGCCGCTTGATGAACTCAATGATTCAAACACCGTTGTTTTTATGCCAGAATACCTCTTGCCAGCAGACGAATCGTACGAAACGACTCCTATCGCGAATGATGCATTGGTCTTTTTCACTCATCAAGACCAAGAAGTAATTGGGTTAAATCGTGACCAAGTTCAAGCTATTTATAACGGTGACATCGCAAATTGGTCACAGGTAGGTGGAACTGTTCAAAGCATTCGTAACTACCAAAGAGATGAAGAAGATAGTCAACTAGCGTTTGAATGGTTTATGCGTGGAGAGCCGTCTTCTAGTTTGATGGAAGATTCAATTGGAATGAATCAATCCGAAACATCGGTAGTCGCGACTTATGAAAATTACGAAACCGCGATTGGGTATACATTTTTTAGCAACTATCAATATGCAGCGTCTGACCATCACATTCAAGCACTTGCTATTGATGATACAGAGCCAACTCAACAAGCTATTAGTCTAAAGAACTATCCGATTTCCATTACGATATACGCCGTTACGTTACCAAATCCTTCAGAAGAACTCAACCAATTTATAGAATGGCTTCAAGCCGATCAAGCTCAGACGATCGTAGAAGCAGTAGGATTTGGAACAATTGAGGACGAACAGTAAAAACCACCACCGTAGGGGAAAGAATCCCAATGGTGGTGGTTTGCGTTTATCAAGAAGCAAATTAATTGGACTGCCATCGCTCAATTGTAACAAGTTCTACACAATCACAGAAAACGTCCATTGCTTGTTTTAATTCCTCTACAGTTGGAAAGGTTGGCGCGATCCGAATATTACGATCAAGTGGATCTTTTCCGTATGGGAATGTCGCACCAGCTCCTGTTAACGTGAGACCTGCTTCCTTACAAAGAGAGACGATCCGTTTTGCGCACCCTTCCTCGGTGTTAACGCTAATAAAGTACCCGCCATTTGGTTCAGTCCAGTTGACGATGCCTTTATCCCCTAGCTTTTCTTGAAGCTTTTCAATAACAAGGTCAAACTTTGGTTTAATAATTGCTGCATGCTTTTTCATTAAAGGCTCAACGCCACCTTGTTGTTCAAAAAAGCGAACATGCCGTAGTTGATTAATTTTATCGGCGCCAATCGTTTGAAAACCAAGCTGTTTTTTTGTGAAAGCAACGTTGTCTTCTGACGATACAAACGCTGAAATGCCTGCGCCAGGGAACGTCACTTTTGATGTGGAAGCAAATACGTACACACGATTTGGATGGCCTGCCGCTTTTGCTTCTGCCATAATATCAGCCAATTCATCTGGTTGATCGGTTAAATGATGAATCGTATACGCGTTGTCCCAAAAAATTCTGAAGTCATCGGCTTTTGTATCCATAGACGCTAGTCGTTTTACGACGTCGTCTGAGTACGTCACGCCTTCAGGGTTGCTATATTTTGGTACACACCACATACCTTTAATGGTTTCATCTTCACGTACAAGCGCTTCAACTTCGTCCATATCTGGCCCTTTATCTGTCATCGAAACTGGGATCATGTCAACCCCTAGAAATTCACAAATTGCAAAATGACGATCGTATCCTGGAGATGGACATAAAAACTTCACTTGTCCGTATGATGACCACGGCTTTGCTTCTGCCTCAACACCCTTTAATAATCCACGAGCCACTGTATCGTGCATCATCGATAAACTAGAATTGCCGCCAACAATAACTTGTGATGCTTCTACATGAAGAATGGAAGCAAACCAAGATTTCGCTTCAGGAATACCGTCTAATTGACCATAATTTCGAATGTCCACACCATTCTCTGCAGTTCGATCATGATGATCAAGAATTGATAGCATCTCATTTGAGAGATCAAGTTGTTCTGGGCTCGGCTTCCCCCGAGACATATCTAACGTCATATTAGCTTGCTTATACGTTTCAAATTGTTCTTTTAGTTCTGTTAATCGTTGTTGAAGGTGTTCAGACGATAATTGTTTTAGATTAGCCAACATTTTTCTCTCCTCTAAATAAATTTCATTATTCAATGAGCAACCCATAAAAAGCGAACATCCTCGTTAAATTGGCAAAAACATGGATAACCTACTATGAGAGCTTAAAGCATCAATGCCAATTTGTTCTTATTTGTTGAACGACCGGGTAAGCCGATCCCCTTCATTCACTAGCATCAACTACTATGAAATTGAACGCTTTACTAAGGTTAAGACTAAAGACGACTTCTTTTTCGTTTCCCTTATCTAGTTTAAGCTAGATTATGTGTCGCAAGCAAGTTTCCTCATTTAAAGGGACTCCTGAAGAATTTACATCATTCATGCGCTTTTTTCTTTTCTGAATTTGTGCAAGATGGTTGCGTTTCATATTGAAAATATGCTAAAAACATGAAGGTATTTTTCATTATGATTTAAAGAGAATGAACCAAAGACACGTTCATTTTGGAGGGATAAATAGATGATTCGTAAAGCAACATCACATGATTTAAAAAAAATTGAGGAAATGGCGATTCGCGCAACAAAGAAAATGAATGCGGAAGGAAGTGACCAGTGGGACAAACAGTACCCAACCATTCAGCACTTTGAAAAAGATCTTGCCGAAGGATCGCTATTTGTGTATGAACAAGATGAAACAGTAGTTGGCTCCATTACCGTTGACCAGACGTTTGCACCAGAATATCGCAGCGAATCATTAACATGGTCTGACGTTCAAGATCATGCCGGAACATTTCATCGACTATTAGTCGACCCGGAAACGAGAAAAGCTGGAATTGCCGCTTCACTAATTACGTATGCAGAAGAGCACTGTCAGCGACAAGGATTAAAAGCGATGCACATCGATACGTACGCATTAAATGAAAAAGCTCAACAACTCTTTTCTAAATATGGCTATACAAAAGTTGGAACACTCCAATTTCCTGGTAAAGAAGCGCAATTCATTGGATTCGAGAAAAAGCTCCATTAAAAAAAAGAGGGATTCCCCTCTTTTTTAGTGTTGCTTATCTACTCTTGTCATGTCTAAATCGTAGTCGCCATCTTCCTTCTTTGTTTCAGCTGGTTTTGACTCAAAAATGCTGTTACGATTAATATTTAATTTTTCTGCAGCACGATCAGCATAAGGATCAGCCAATTGACTGTCTTCATTTAATACGAATTCTAACGCATTGATTTGCGTACGTAAGCGCTGCATTGTACGATCTAAATAAATATATACTTGTTGCTCGTGTTGATCCATTTGCTTAAATGACTCTTCGTTTACTTTCATTTCTTTTACCTTATTAATACACTTGCCTAATTCCTCACGAAGAATGTTCCGTTGTTCTTTCACTGTTGATACGTCTCTCATGTCATGTCATCCTTTCAATTCTTAAGCAGATTTATACTATTCTATGTGTCTACTTTCTAGTATAAAGCTTTCAAGTGAAAATATCAGCATATTCCAATGAATTCACAAAATTATTCGGACGCCTCATTGACAAGAATAGATTCTTACGCTACAATTATTTCAAATTCGAGATAAATGCATTCGAGGTGATTTCTAATGAAAACAGACGAACAAGACTCATTAAAACTATTTACGGTTTTAACGAGAGCGATGCAATCTGTTAAAACAAATGTAGAATTCGATATAAAGAAACACGGTTTTAATCCGACAGAGTTTGCCGTACTTGAACTCCTCTATTCCAAAGGAGACCAAACCGTTCAGAAAATTGGTCAAAAAGTATTAATCGCAAGCAGTAGCATTACTTACGTAGTTGACAAGCTTGAAAAAAAAGAGATGGTCGTTCGGAAACCTAGTCCAACGGATCGTCGAGTAACGTTTGTTTCCATAACTGCTAAAGGGACGGACTGGATGGATGCCGTGTTCCCTAAACATGCAGCTGCACTTAGTTCAATTTTCTCACCACTTGAAGCAAATGAGAAAAAAGCGTTAATCGACTATTTGAAGCGTGTCGGCCTCCATGCAGAAGAAACAACACAATAAGAACTCCCCATTTTATAAGCAAATGTTTTGGTATTCCTCTCTTGAATCTTTTATGATAGAAACAAATACGCTTCCTCTTCACGTAACACAACGATTCACTTCTAGGCATCATCACCTCTTCTAGCCTATTCGCGCATAATTACGAGAAATGTTAGAGAAAATAAAGTGATAAAGGAGTCATCATTTTATATGAGTAAATGGTCTCGTTTGTTTAAAAAAGATATACAAACAGATAATTCAACATGGGAAAATCCAGTTCCACCTGGGATGCAAAAAGAAGGTACAGAAAAAGCAGACGACGATTTCTATCAAGCCATAGAAAATCGACGATCGATTTATGTATTAAGCAAAGATACTGTTCAATCTGATAAAGAAATTAAAGCGTTAATTGAGCAAAACTTGCAATCCATTCCTTTTTATAGAGATACCCCATCAAGCCGTATTGTTTTGCTTCTTCATGATGAACATGATCGGTTTTGGCAACAAACACGTCAAACATTACGCTCCATCATGGACTACAGTGATTTTGTTGATACACAAGCGAAACTTGAAATGTTTGAACATGCATATGGGACCATTCTTTTCTTTGAAGATGAAGAAACGTTCTCCTCTTCTTACACAGAATCGATAGCGCAACAATATGCAGGTATGCTCCAATTCTCCATCTGGGTATCTCTTGAAGCAAATGGTTTTGGTGCGTCCCTTCAACACTACAACCCAATGATAGACGATGAGGTAAAACGAACTTGGAACCTTCCATCAAGCTGGAAACTCGGCGCACAAATGCCGTTCGGAAGACCGCACGAATATCCAAATGCAAAAGAGTTTCGCCCTATGAATACGCGCTTTAAGATTGAAGATTCGTGATGATACGAATCTTTTTTCGTTCCCTTTAAAATAAGGTTTGACAAGTTTCTCTTTGCATTGTAAAGTGAAGTTTGCAAGAAATTATATGCCCTCGTTAGGTGAGGCTCCTGTGCTGGAGATACGCTGCTACCCAAAAATGTCCAAAGACGCCAATGGGTCAACAGAAACCATCGACATAAGGTGGTTTTTAATGTAGCTGGATTGCGTTTCCTATGCCGCACAGTGCTAAAGCTCTACGAATGGAGGAGAGTTCGATGATACGTTATGTTTTTTTAGTATGCGTTCAAACCGCCTCCATGTTCATGAGGCGGTTTTTTATTTTTCTAAAAGGTGGTGGTGTGGGATGGATCGTTTACCCAAACCGAGGATAGGCTTAAGAAAAATAGGAAGGGAGCCATTCCACACGAATTGTTTGGTTCTCTCCTAAAAAGTAGGAGGAGATCACGATGGATAAATTAAAAACAGACCGGAAACGGAATGAATATAAAAAAGAAATTGTTAAACACCTTGAGTCTCGAAACTTAAAAGCGTTTCGCGAAACATTTCTAGAATTGCACCCTACGGACCAAGTCGAACTTTTTCATGAGATTGAACGCCCACAACAAAAGCAAGTGTTGCTTTTTCTAAGTCCAGCTGAATTCGCTGACCTGTTTGAAGGATTAGAACTAGAAGACCAACTCATTGTCTTTGAAGGCTTAAGCTATCAATATGCTGTCTCCATGTTCAATACAATGTCTGCCGATGATGTAGCGGATTTTCTAGCTGAAATTGATTCTGATCGAGCAGATGACATCTTAAGTTCAATGGACTTAGAAGAAGCAAAACGAGTCGAAGAACTAATGTCTTACGCACCTAAAACAGCTGGTGCCATTATGACAAAAGAGTTCGTGCGCTTATCTGTTGAATCATCTGCCAAAGAAGTCATTGCCGAACTTCGAGAATCCGCTCCTAATGCGGAAACGATTTACTATCTTTATGTTGTTGATCAACAGCAAAAACTAGCAGGTGTTGTCTCGTTACGAGACTTAATCATCGCTACACCAGAAATGACGGTCGAAGAAATCATGAGTACACAAGTGGTATCTGTTAGCGAGCATGAAGACCAAGAAGATGTCGCTCGCTTAATTAAAGAATACGATTTCCTTGCTGTACCTGTTGTCACACCAGAAAAACGACTTGTCGGAATCATTACAGTCGATGACGTCATCGATGTATTAGAAGAAGAAACAACCGAGGACTTTGATGAATTTGCTGCAACAAGAGGGGCAACAGATCTTTCCTTAACTGCCGTTACAGCAGCACGTAAGCGAGCGCCATGGTTAATTCTTCTAATGTTCTTCGGCTTAATTACCGCTAATATTATTGGTCAATTTGAGTCGACGCTCGAACAAGTTGTGTTGCTCGCCGCCTTTATGCCGCTCATTATGGGTACCGCTGGTAACACGGGGACACAATCTTTAGCTGTTGCCGTACGTGGTATCGCGACTGGATCATTTGATCGCGGTGGTGTATGGAAAACCGTTAAACGTGAACTTGGTACTGGTGTCATTCTTGGGATTGTATGTATGGTCGTACTGATGGGTATTATCTATGTCTTTTACAACGGTGACTTTATTTTAGCATTTACGGTAGGTTTCTCTCTCTTCGCTGCATTAAGTGTTGCTGCAGTGATTGGCGCAACGGTTCCTGTCGCAATTAACAAATTAAAGATCGATCCTGCTGTTGCATCAGGCCCTTTTATTACAACACTCAATGACATTATTAGTTTAATGATTTATTTCACGATCGCAACGACCCTTCTTGATCAACTCTTATAAATAACGTACAGCACGTCATGCATTTACTGCTTGACGTGTTTTTATATAAGAAAGGCTTATCCTTGCTAAATTAGGATTTTTTGTGGTTAAATGCAATCAAACAAGTATTAAAAAGTAGATTATGTAAGGAAAAGGAGTACAAATGTCTAGAGAACAGCGTAAGCAAGATCATATCCAAGAAGCGATCCAACAACATCACACCCGTTCCCCTTTTGACGACATCCATTTTATTCACCAAACCCTTGCAACATCAACGTTTGATCACTGTAAACTAGAAACAACTTTTTTAAACCAAACGATCTCAGCTCCTTTCCTTATTAATGCGATGACTGGTGGAGGTGGCGAAAAAACGACCCGGATCAATCAACAGTTAGCTGAAGCAGCTCGGCACTTTAAAATCCCAATGGCGGTTGGCTCACAAATGGCGGCTATAAAAGAAAAACAACAGGAACACACATACCGAATTATTCGCGATGTTGCGCCAGACACGTTCTTTTTAGCCAATCTAGGAGCCGAAGCTACTGTAGATGATGCATTGCGCGCCATTGACATGATTGATGCAAATGCCCTACAGATTCATTTTAACCACATTCAAGAACTCGCGATGCCAGAGGGAGATCGAGACTTTTCGAATCGAGTCGCTCATTTAGAAGACATCGTCGCTGCGAGTCCAGTCCCTGTTATCGCAAAAGAAGTTGGCTTTGGCATGACACGGGAAGCGGTGAAACAACTTTACGAAGTCGGTGTTCATGCAGTTGATGTGAGTGGAGCCGGCGGGACCAATTTTTCGCAAATTGAAAACGCACGTCGTCACCTACCGCTATCTTTTTTTAACAACTGGGGTATCGAAACGCCTACTGCGCTTATTGAAGCGACATCATTACGACTGCCTATTCCGCTCATTGCATCAGGAGGCATTTCATCAAGCTTAGATATAGCAAAAGCACTTTCTCTCGGTGCTTCATTCACAGGGATGTCAGGACTTTTCATCAAAACGCTTCAAACAAAGGGCTACGATGCGCTTTTTTCATGTATAGAGCAACTCATCGAAGACTTGCGCTACATTATGACTGCCTTAAACGTTCATTCCATTTCCGATTTAAGAAACGTCCCTCTTTTAATAAAAGGAGAGACGCATCATTGGCTAACGGAACGAGGCATTCATACAAAAGCGTTTGCTCAACGTACGTAATCCTGTTTTTCTGCTCTATAAATGTGATACTGAATGGTTAGCATGTTTTTACGAAAAACAGAAATAGTATGAATTGCTTTTAATCCATCCTCATCCTCGATTAAATGAAACATTTCCCGTAGCGGCGTCTTCCATGTCCACTTCCATAAGGAGACATAGACGCCGGTGAAACGGTCGTAACGGTTCCCCACTAAATAAAGCCCATCTTTTTCATCATTTAATGGTAGTAGCACCGCCGACATCACACCGATTGGAAGCGGTAATTGAATAAAATTATAACGTTTTTCAGCCAACCAGCTTGAATAATACGCTGTTAAAATAGGTGCGTGGCTATCTGCATGTTTTCGAACCCAAACCGTAGTTTGTTCCTCTGAATATTCGTATGTATCGCCTTTCATCGCCACAAGACCTGGCGGTAAGTACAGTTGTTTCATATGTTTCGTTATCCGTAAGATGAGTGGTAAAACGAACGTAAACGGTCGATGCCAAGAAATGTTCGCTTCTAAATGATATTGGCTCGTTTGTTCATGGAAAGAACGAATCGCTGGCTTCACAAGGTCAGGATTAAACTGCTCATGGCGATATGCACCCCAATCTTCAATTAGTTCTTTTTTAGGAATGAGAGGAAGATGTGTAAACAATCGATCTTGAATAAACGCGCGACCTCGTATCGAATGATTTGGAAACTTGTGTTCAGCGACTTCTTGCTTTGGTTTAACGGACAACCATACGATTATCGATAAAAGCGCAAATCCAAATGCGTTTGCCATCCCGTGATACCGCACCATATCAGGAATCGACAGCCTTTGTGGAGCCCAAGCTAAGCCAGCACTGTATAAGTAAGATAGTACCATCGTCCCAATAAGAATCGCCATTGCAACGAGAAGACTATACTTATTAAGTCCTTTTAAAAGAAAGCTATAGCGAATTGCCGCTAATGCGAACCAAATGACAAACCAAATATAAATTAATACGAGAATTGGCTCGAGCGGTGGTCCAACTTCAATACCAATAGCCACTAAAAAAGGACCAGCAAGTAACCCAGCTGCCAAGCTTGCAAATCCAGCCATATTCACGTTAATCTGCTTTAACCAACGTCCAAACATCCCTGCTACGATGGGCAATACAAACGCTGAATAATGAAAATGAATCGCCGTAAGATCAATAATCGTTTGACTATAAGAAAGAAAGCGCCCTGCTTCAAGAGCCGATAAGACAAACCAACCTCCTCCGATTGCCAAATAGAGACACCCAACAAAAAGCAAGACTTCTTCTGCATCGCGAAACCCTTGTAAAGACAGGCGAAAAAAGCCAAAACTAGCGACGATGATCGTAGCGATTAACCATAGAACAGAAAAAACGGTTGCCGCTATCGTATGTTCCAAACTTAAAGACAGCAACCCTGCGATTGAAAAGAGGACAAGCCATGGCTTGAACCGTGTTAACAGTGTTATGTAAGGCGTTTGTTTATTCGTTTCTATAAGTAAATTTACTGTTAATGGCACCATGACCATGACCGCAAACCCTAATCCTAAATCAATTCCGCCAGGTTGAAACCACAACGCCCAGAAAACAAAAAGCATACTATGTAGAAAATAATACAGCATTACTCCCACTCCGTAATAACATAATTAATCAAGTGAACATCTTCATTTTTCCGAAACTTGCTGGCAGAGACCCCGACCGTCTTTTTAAATAGTTTAGTAAAATAATTGGCATCATCTATCCCTACTTGATGAGCCACTTCTGCAACGGTCAAGTCTGTTTTGGATAAAAGGTAAGCTGCTTTTTTCATCCGTAAAATTGATAAGTATTGCATAGGTGTGATTTGCATCTCCTCCTTGAATTGCTTAATAAAATAGTATTTTGATAGACCAATATGGCGCGCAATAAACGACAGGTCCATCGGTTGCTCGAGATTTTCTTTCATGATCGTAATGGCTTGAGCAATCGGCTGCTTCACTTTTTTTCTCGCGGGAACATCAAGAAAATGAAACAACGTCATTAAAAATTCATATGCACGCTGGGAACCAATATACGAATGATTAATGTCTCCAGCTTGTGTTTCAGATAGGAGTCTTAGTAGTAATCGGATTGGCGCTGCCTCTTGCTCAATCGAGAGTACGGGACCATATTTTTCTAGTAAATGACGATGAATATTGAGCGCTTCTTGTCCCTCTAACGTAATATAAATAAATTCCCAGTCAGCAGTTGCTTCTTTCGGATAATAGTATTGGTGATCGCTTGGGATGGCGACAAAGAAGGCTTGCCGTTCACCAATTTGAAAAACTCGATCATCATACGTTAATTCCCCTTGTCCAGCCAACGTATATTGAAACACAATTTTTTCTTTTTCCATTCTTGTTTTGCCGTTCCAATAATAATTTGGGTTGTTGACTACTTCCCAACCAATATTCCAGATATTTACTTGAAATGGATATGGATCTTCTTGAAAACGAAAGCCATATGAGGCTTTGCTAAACTGATCAATCACCTAGCCCCCTCCTCTCCTTTTTAGTATAACGAAGAATCTGCGACCCGACTACCTTCCTTTGTAAGCGCAATAATTTCCATAAAGTTAACAGCAATTTTCTACTACTTTTCCCCATGTCCTCACTATACTAAGAGTATAAACACATGGAGGTTGAGACGTATGAAGAAAATTACCTTTATAGGTGCCGGTAGTACCATTTTTGCGAAAAATGTGCTTGGAGACTGTATGCACGTTGAAGCTTTACAAGGATTTGAATTCGCTTTGTTTGATATCGACCACACGCGCTTACAAGAATCTTACTCTCTTCTATCACAACTTAGAGACAATCTACAATCAAATGTTACGATAAAAAGATATGAAGACCGGAAAGAAGCGTTACGTGGAGCAAGTTACATCATCAATGCCATTCAAGTCGGAGGATACAAGCCTAGTACGGTTATCGATTTTGACATTCCCAAAAAATATGGCTTACGTCAAACAATCGGCGATACAATTGGAATTGGCGGCCTTTTTCGCTCACTTCGAACGATTCCGGTTATGCTTGATATCGCCAAAGATATTGAAGAAGTTGCGCCTGACGCTTGGTTCTTAAATTATACGAATCCAATGGCAGCTCTTACTGGTACATTATCACGGTTTACAAATGTAAAAAACGTCGGACTTTGTCATAGTGTGCAAGTATGCACCCGGGACCTTTTTAAGCATTTAGATATGGACCATACTGGCATACAAGAAAAAATTGCTGGCATTAATCATGTTGCTTGGTTGCTTGAAGTGACAAAGGATGGCGTTGATTTGTACCCAGAAATTAAACGTCGTGCAAAAGAAAAAAGCAAAGAAACCCATCATGACATGGTGCGGTTTGAGTTAATGCAACGATTTGGTTATTATCTAACAGAATCATCGGAGCATAATGCAGAGTATCATCCATACTTTATTAAATCGGCATATCCAGAATTGATTGAACGCTTTAATATTCCTTTAGATGAGTATCCGAGACGGTGCGTTAACCAAATTGAAGGTTGGGAAAAAATGAAACAATCCCTCGTCAACAATGGAGCGATTACCCATGAACGTTCCATTGAATACGGATCACGCATTCTCGAAGCGATGGAAACAGGTCAACCATTCTTATTCGGTGGAAACGTCTTAAATCAAGGCGGTTTAATAGCAAATTTACCAACAAACGCATGTGTAGAAGTTCAATGTATCGCCGATCGTTCTGGCGTCACGCCAACCCATGTCGGCAATCTCCCAGAACAACTTGCTGCGGTGAATCGTACAAACATTAACACTCAACTCCTAACCATTGAAGCAGCCATTACACGCAAGAGGGACCATATTTATCATGCTGCGATGCTTGACCCGCATACATCAGCGGAACTATCGATCGATGACATTGTTGCCTTATGCGATGATCTGATTGAGGCACATGGAGACTATTTACCAAGCTATAACTAATATTTTTCACACCCACGTTTCCTTAATGAGGACGTGGGTTTTTTCATGTTCATTAAATGATCAATGGCATTTCCCAATCGAGACGTGCTTGATAAGAGAACAATTGTTCTGTATAATTTTTTATACGAAAATATGTTCGCTTTTTTTATTTTCAAAAAAACTTTTCTCTATACGAACTAGAGGTGAAGGAGGTCATTTATATGGAGGATTCCATTAAAAAGAGAAAACAGTCTGTCCGACTAATGATTGAACTATTCCTAAAAGATGATGACCATAAGCAGCTTTTTCTTACGGCTCAACGATACCCTACTCCAATGAATCGTCAAGCTTTGGATGACGCGTTTCGTCACTTTTTCACTAGAATGAAAACCGTTCAATATATTAGTAAGTTAATTAAAGGCTATTCCGTCGATTTTGATAAACGAATAAGAAACCAACCACTTGTTCTTTCTTTAGATGATGATGGAAAAACTGAAGATTCCACTTCATTCCTGCAAATGATACAAGCTGGGGATGTCTTGACGGATGTGGAAAAGCACATCGATGAAGAAGGATCTATTACAGAGCTATTTACGAACAAGCAAATGACTAAAGCGTTTACGACGCTTAAAAACTTTCAGCAATCGATTCTGATTTACTCCTATTTTTACGGCTATCAAAATAAAGAAATTGCGCTTATTCTTGATATGTCCGAGCAACGAATTTCGTATAACAAAAAAAGGGCGCTTGCCCTCTTAAAATCAAAGATCGCCACGATTCCTAAGGAGGAATGAAGCATGTCCATACACTATGAAATGATACTTAAAGAGTTTCATCCGAAAATTAAAAAAAGCCTCTACCAAACGGCACCACCGAATCGAGAGGATTTAGAGCAAGAGATTAAAATGAAAATTTTTGAGAAAATGGACGTTATTCAAAATATTGATGCTCCTGGTTACTATGATTTTGTTAGCGGCCATGAGGATGTTGCAGAGAGCCTCGGAATCTATCTAATCAATCATCGAAAATGAGAGTAAAGCGCTTGAATCGCTAGAACGTGTGGCAAAACCATTTAAAGGATACGACTAGCGATTCATTGTGCTTATTCTTTTACAGACCCTAGTACAATCCCCTTCACAAAATATTTTTGTAAAAAGGGATAAACCAAAATAATCGGTAAAGCCCCAATAAAGATTTGCGCAGAACGAACGGTTCGTTCTGATAAAGCACGTACTTCATCCGGATTTACGTTAATTTGAGAGAAATCGTTTTGAACAATAATGGTTTGTAAAAAGGTCGACAACGGATATTTAGTCGTATCTGTTAAATAAATCAACCCATCAAACCACGAATTCCATTGACCCACCATTGTGAAGAGACCTACTGTAGCTAAAGCAGGTAATGAAATGGGCAAATAAATTTTAAACAAGATTCTAAAATGACCCGCTCCATCTATTAACGCGGCTTCTTCTAGTGATTTCGGAACACCGGTCCGGAAGAAGTTTAATAGTAAAATCATATTAAATACATTAACGGCACCTGGCAGAACGAGCGCCCAAATCGTATTAATCATACCAAGGTTTTGAATCAAAATATAAGTGGGAATCAATCCCCCGTTAAAAAGCATGATGAAAATTAAAGAATACACATACCATTTTCTCCCGCGAAACTCATGGTCTTCTTTAGATAGTGCATACGCAGCAAGCGTCACAACGGCTAAGCTAATAAACGTTCCTAACACGGTTCGAAATACGCCATTCCAAAGCGCACGTAAGAAATTTGCGTTTCCAAGGGTTTGCTCCCAAGCTGCAAACGTAAAGTCGATTGGAAGAAATCGAACTAAATTTGCATTTGCCGGGGCTGACGCACTAAACGAGACAGCAAGAATGTGGACGAGCGGCAAGATACAAATAATTCCTAACGCCAGTAGAAAGATGTTGTTGCACACGGAGAAAATTTTATATGAACGACTGCGATGGTGCATGGCCACCCCTCCTAAAAGATCCGATAATTTGCATATTTGTAAGCCAGACGATAACCAGTAACAATAAGAATAAAGGCAATAACCGATTTAAATGCGCCGACCGCCGTAGCATAACTGAAGTTTCCTCCAAGAAGTCCTTGTCGGTACACATATGTATCAATGATATCTCCTTTGTCATAGACGAGTGGATTGTAGAGGTTAAAGATTTGGTCAAAACCTGCATTAAGAATATTTCCAAGTGCTAACGTCGCTACGACAATGGTTATCGGTAATAAGCTTGGAAGTGTAATATAAAGCACTTGTTGAAAACGATTCGCGCCGTCTACAATGGCAGCTTCATATAAACTTGGATTAATACCTGCAAGCGCCGCTAAAAAAATAATCGCTGAAAAGCCAAAATCCTTCCAAACATCGGACGCAATCACCGTCACCCTAAACCAATCACTATCTCCTAAAAAGAAGATTGGGTCCATTCCTAAAAAGCCAATAAATTGGTTTACTAGACCGCCATCAACAGATAGAAGATCTAGTAAAATCCCACCTAAAATCACCCAAGATAGAAAATGCGGTAAATAGACAAGTGTTTGGATCGATCGTTTATAAGCCATAATTCGTACTTCATTTAACAACAGCGCAAATAAAATTGGCACGACGAGCTGAAAGATGATTTTGAATGTCGAAATCACAAGTGTGTTCCAAATCACCTGCCGCCCTTCTTGAAACTCAAAAATGCGAATAAAGTTATCAAATCCAACCCATTGTGAACCTAAGAACCCTTCCCATGGTTTAAAATCTTGAAAAGCCATGACAATGCCTGCAAGTGGAATGTAGTTGAAGATGATTGCAAAGATAATGGCTGGTAAGACAATTACATGAAGCGGCCAATTGCGCTTCATATTCCAAGCCTGTTTTTTCTTTTTAGGTACTTGGACAAGTGTTTCACTCTTTGGTTGAGCCACCTTTCTTCCCCCTTAGCGTTTTCTAAATTCATGTGGTGTTTGATTGAATTCTTTTTTGAATACACGTATAAAATAAGATGCATTTTGGTAGCCAAGTTCTTTTGAAATGACACTTACTTTCAAGTTAGTGTCAGCCAATAACGAAACGGCTCGGTTCATTCGTAATCGATGGATATAGTCTGTAAATGTTTCGCCAGTTTCTTCTTTAAACCGTTTGGATACATAAGCTGGATTTAGATATAATTCATTTGCGACATCTTGTAATGTCGGCTGATTCAAAAATGATGAGTGAATATACTCTTTGACTTTTATTGCCAACCTTTCATCATGGCTCACTTCTTCAATAAGTTCGTTATCATTCCTAGTTAGCATCCGTTTTGCTTGCTTCCAAAACAGAACAGGTTCTCCGATTATGATCGTAACCCCTTGATAGAATTCTTTCTTTAATGCTTTTCTTAGAGATGAAATATCCCGGTGCACATTCACTTCAAACTCAAGCGGTTCCCAGTCATGTATTGGATAAAGTACATACATATTTGATGGATCGTGCTGTAATAAAATATACGAGGAGGTTAATTCCTGTTGAATTCGCTTATGCAACTGATCTTCATCTTGTTTTTGATGATCTTGGAACACCGTAATCGGTATCGCTCTTACATCTTCTCGGTTGTTAATTTCATAATGTTGAAGTTCAATTTTTAATGCTTCATCACTTTTGTCACCTGTAAGCCAAGGCTGAAAAATTGATTCACTGATGTGAGTAAGATGCATTTTAATGGTTTCTACAGATTTTTCTTGCACATACTGCTCCTTTTTCTCCTTCATTCTTTCCAACAATGCTCGTTGAACAGCCTTTATTAAGTCCTTATCATGTACTGGTTTTAATAAATAATCGATTGCTCTCGCTTTGATCGCCGCTTGTGCGTAGTTAAATTCAGAATAGCCAGATAGTAGAATACATTTCGGCTGTTGCTCCCACTGCCGTTCATTCATCTCTTGAATCAAGTCAATTCCTGATCTTCCGGGCATGCGAATATCGGTTACAATGACATCAATTGAACATGCAGAAACAATGTCAAACGCTTTTTTAACAGAAGTGGCACAGTGAACGCGGCTGATTTGCAATTGTTCCCAATGTAAACTAGCTAATCCTTGTAGCGTCGCTTCTTCATCGTCAACAATTAACAATTCGTACACGACTTCGCCTCCTTTTGATCATCTATTTCACAAACAATCGTCACTTTTAATCCCCCTAACAAAGACTGTTCCAACTTCAGTCCAGACTCCATTCCAAATCGATGTCGCAACCGCTGATGGACGTTTCGCAATCCATAATGATTTGTTAAATCCTGCTCAGCATATAGAAATGAATTTAGTGAAGAAATACGTTCTTGCGTCAAATCCTGACCGTTATCTTCAACAACAACAAGCCATCCGTCTGGCTGCATGTGTCCAGAAATCGTAACGATTGCCTCATTTTCTAAATTTGCAACACCATGAACGATGGCGTTCTCAACAATTGGTTGAATCAACAATCGTGGTATAAGAGCACGTTGACACGCTTCTGAAACAGCTATTGAATAAGTGAGATTCCTTTTTCGTAAAGCGTGAATAGCCAAAAAGTTATTAACCAACTTTAACTCCTCTTTAATTGTTGTCTCCTCTTGCTCAAGTTCTGTTCTATAGCGAAAGTAGTCTCCTAAATGAAGAGACATTGCCTCAACTGCATCGGTATTGTTCACTTTAGCCATATTTTTTATATAAAAGAGACAGTTGTATAAAAAGTGGGGATCGATTTGAGCCTGCAATAGCTTTAAGCTCGCTTGTTGCGAACGAATTTTTTCTTCGTACACCTCTTCTATTAATGTTTGAATCTGATCCGCCATTTCATTAAATCCGCTCATTGCAATGGCAAACTCCTTTTGGTCAGGTACAGCCATTCGCGTCTGATAGTGACCTCTTTTAAATTGCAAAATTGCATCTTTTAACTTATCAATTGGTCGATGAATTTGCGTAACGACTGGCACAAGTAAAAGAATCATGCTGACGACCATTTTGTGAAATAAACTTAGTTGTTTAAACATAACGCTCCTCCCTCTTAAGCGTTATTTTAATCGATAAAATAGGAAGATGGGACACTTAACTCAAGAAAAAGACAGCGCTTACTTCTTACGCTGCCTTCTATATGAATTAGTTTGCATTCACGACCTCAAACCATTCATTCACTTCTGCGACTACATCATCGCCACCTTGATTTTTCCATTGTTCAATCAGGCTATCAAATTCATCAATGGACGTTTCGCCATAAATCATTTTATTGAACCCTTCGCTAAGCAATGTATCTAAAGCATCACCACGGCTGACCATCGTTTCTGTTGGTCTCCCTGTAAACATACTAGGAATTTGAGCGTCTGCACTATCAACAACAATTCGAGCGCCTTCCCATGCTTCTTCTGGATACTGCAAATGTACTTTTCGTTCAAATGGTGTTTCTGGTTCATCGCCTCTTGCAAAATCAGCAAATGCATTAATGTACAGGCTAGGAATGCGGGCACCATCGTAGGTTAACGTATATTTAACTGGGTCGATTCGTCCACCAGGAATATCTGCGTCCGCATATTTTACCTCTCCATCTTCTAATACATAGTCGTATCCTTCTGCAAATCCATACTCAAATTCGCTTCCTTCATCTGGATTTGCGAAATGTTCAAATAAATAATTTTGATAGACAAAGAAGGCTTGAATCTCGTCTTCTGTTGCATTTTCATTGAACATAACGGCTCCGTTTTGTGACGTAATCCCTGTTGAGCGTCCTTTGTGTCCGTCCGGACCTGTCGGGATATCATACGCTTTGTACTCTGCTCCTTCTACATTTTCCAGTAGTTCCGCTAACGGCCAGTCTGGCATCCAGTGTGGGCCAGCAATGATTCCGGCACGACCAGCAGTAAACAATTCGGCTGCTTTGCCCTCATCCCAAAGGCCAGATTCAGGGTGCATATACCCTTCATCCATCCAGTGCTTAAGGGTTTCTAAGCCCTCTTTAATTTCTGGCTGAATGTCTCCATTTTCAAGCGTTCCATCATCAGCTAGATTATATTGATTCGGCATGCCTCCATGGGCACCAAAAACCCAGTCTACCGTCGACATCCACGTATTAAGCTGATTGGCAAAACCAGCAGCTAATCCATAAACTTGCTCGCCTGTTCCCGTAGGATCACCGTTTACAAATGCATCCATGATCGCTTCTACATCGTCTAATGTATCAGGCGCTTCTAAATCGAGTTCATCCATCCAATCTTGTCGAATGAACAAAACTGTATCACCATTCATTTCATAATCTAAAATTGGAATCGCAAACCTTCCTTCTTCCCGGGTGTAAGGGTCCCATGCATGGGGATCTGCTTCCATTGCTTCTTTCCATGTTGGTGATGCATATTTATCAAAAATATCGCCAACTTCCATCACACGACCTGAATCAATCAAATCCTGGGTTAAATGACTCCGTAGAGCTAAAATCGACGGTAAGTCTTGATTCGAAGACATTTCGATCTGCAATTTGGTTTCAAATGTTTCACCAGGTCCACTTGTCGTCCACATATAATTTAAATCAACATTAAATGTATCTTTTACCCATTCCGTGTGCACATTGTCTTCAATCGTTTCACCTTCTCGGAAAAAAATATCGCCCGAAACATGTTTAATTAAGTCCAATGTCACAGGTTCTTCAAAACGCTCTGGCAATTCTTCCGCCGAAGCCACCGCGTCAACCGTGCTCTCTTTTTCGTTGGAATTGTCACTACAAGCAGAAAGCGCTACAACAGCCACACTAGATAAGACAATCGCATGATATCTTTTCAAACTTGCTCCCCCTCTATTTCATCTATTCGTATCAATACACTTAACGAAAAAACTTTTGTAAGCCTTTTCATTTTTACTATATCGTGTTTTTCAGCGTTTTAATATAACACTTCTTTTAGATTTATATCACTTTCTTTACGTATCGAGAGGAAAATGTAGTCAAACGCAAAAAAGGCCGTTATTCGACCTTTTTCACTTCAATGACGACTGCTTTACTTATTTTTTTGAAGCCTATGTCTTGGTAAATATGATTCGAAGTTGGGTTCGCTAAATCCGTATAAAGAAGAATCGTAGTAAACCCTTCTTCTCTACATTGTTGGCAAAGAGCGGCTACACAACTAGATGCATAGCCCCTTCTTCGCAAGTGTTCAGGAGTATACACAAGATTAATCGTTACCGTTTTCTCAATTTTACGGGTTGCGTTCGCCATTGCCACGCACTCGCCATCTACAACGAATAGATGAAGACCACCTTTTTCAAATTGAATTCGAGCACTCGTATACGCTTCTTCTAACGTTTGTCTCGCTTCTGAAAGGTTTGTTTCTTTATCAAATGCGTAAATCCACTGCGCTACCGTTTCCGTATCCATTCGCGTCATTTTTCGTAACGTCCCCGAATAAGTAGGGTTAAACATCGTCAAATCTAATGAATAAAGCTGTTGGTCCATCGTAATGACTGGTTTTGTGCTTCGTATTGCCGCCAATGCATTTGTAATCATTTGAGTCGGTTCTTTCTTGCCGACAAAGCGTGTAACTGGGTACGCACTCAACATACGAGCAAACACATTTGCCGCTTCTTCTTTTAGTGGCTTAGAGAAAGCTAACACAACTTGTTCAGGAATTGTTTGTAAACAAAAACCAATTGGCTCCTCTTTTACTGTTAAACAACCCATTAAATAGGGGCGATGTTTTGCACGAAGCGCTTGCTTCAAAATGCCAAGAAATAAACTATTCTCACTGAGGTTATGCGATAAAACCTCAGTGCTCATTTCGTAAAAAGCATCTACGTCTTTGATTGAGTTCGCTTCCATGCTATCCCCCCTAAGGTTACGATTGTCTCTCTTCTACAAGCTCTACAATTTTTGCGATCACGTGAACCGCTTTTTCCATGTCGTCCACAGAAATGTATTCGTAGCGACCGTGATAATTTTGTCCACCTGTGAAAATATTTGGTGTAGGTAAGCCTTTATAAGAAAGCTGTGATCCATCTGTTCCGCCTCGAATTGGCCCTACAATTGGTTCAATGTCACAAGCCTTCATTGCATCAATTGCAACATCAACAATCTCTGGCTTCGGTTCAATTTTTTCACGCATATTGTAATACTGATCTCTCATTTCTAACGAGACATTTTCTTCGCCATGCTTCCCTTGCATCTGTCTAACAATCGCTTCCATCTTCGCTTTGCGACTCGCAAAATCTTTTCGATCAAAATCGCGAATGATGTAGTGCAATTCGGCGTAATCCGTATCCCCATTCATCGATAAGAGATGATAAAAGCCTTCATACCCTTCCGTAAACTCCGGTGCTTCATCTGCAGGTAATTGATCATGAAACTCCATTGCTCGCTTCATCGCATTAACCATTTTATTTTTTGCGGTTCCAGGGTGTGTACTTACGCCTTGAAAACTTACTTTTGCAGCTGCCGCATTAAAGCTTTCAAATTGAAATTCGCCAAGTGGACCACCATCTAATGTGTAAGCAAAATCGGCATGAAATGCTTCAACATCAAAGTGATGAGGTCCTCTGCCAATCTCTTCGTCAGGCGTGAACGCAACGCGAATCTTCCCATGTTTTATTGAAGGCGTATCGATTAAATATTCCATCGCCGTCATAATTTCAGCAATGCCTGCTTTGTCATCAGCACCCAGTAAAGTCGTCCCGTCCGTAGTGATAAGCGTATGACCGACGTACTTTTTCAGCTCTGGAAATTGACTTGGAGACAGCGTCACACTTTCGTTTAATGGGATATCGTTGCCGTCATACTGTTCATGGACAAGTGGATTAACCCCTTTGCCTGTAAAATCTGTTGCCGTATCGACGTGGGCAAGAAAACCAATTGTTGGTACATCTTTGTCTGTGTTCGCTTCAAGGGTTGCCATTACATAACCGTTGTCATCCATCTCGACATCCGTCATGCCTATCTCGACCAATTCGTCCACAAGCACTTGTCCGAGTTCAAGCTGTCCTTTAGTAGTTGGAACCACACTACTCGCTTCTGAAGATTGTGTATCTATTTTCGCATAACGTGTTAAACGATCAATTAATTTCTGCTTCATTTTTTAACTTCCTTTCAAGCTTTTCTCCTATTATAGCAAATTCCATTTTATACGTAGATTGTTTTTACTTGAGGCACTTTCATAATTCGAGTTAGATGCGCAAATGGCGTTCAATCTATTTAAATTGAACTTCATTCACTTGGCACGTAACGAGCGAGTTATTTTTTGAAAAGACTTGCTTTTTATTGTCAAAATTCTTATACTACTAAGAACTATACAAGAAGCACTGATGAGGACATGACGTTCCGTTCCACTTTTTACTAGAGAAAAAAGGGCTTAGGCTGGAACCCTTTTAAAAAAGACGTGTCGTTACCACCTCTGAGCTAGCATAGGGAAAATCTATGCTCGGTCTAACCGTTATCGATTGAAGTGTGCAAAGATTAATTTTGCAAATGTAGGGTGGAACCGCGACCACATTCGTCCCTTAAGAGGGATGAGTGTGGTCTTTTTTATACGAAAAAGCGTGAATGAGGACATGTGATAAAAGGAAGAATGCGTTACAGAGAACAAGGCATGAGCTGAGAGCCTTGTCGCCAGCCTTTTAGCATACCACCTTGGAGCTGGTATAGGGAAAATCTATACCCGGGAGACCGTTATCGTAATGAAGACAATTGCATGCGCAATTAATTGAGGGTGGAACCGCGACCACATCGTCCCTTTTGTATAGGGATGATGTGGTCTTTTTTATTTAGAATCATAAGGAGGAACAAACATGAATGCACACAAATCACATCAAGACATCGCAAAAGAAATGGATCTATTTGTCACAGTAGAAGAAGCTCCTGGGATGCCCTTCTTCTTACCAAATGGCATGGTGATCCGTAATGAATTGGAGCAATTTTGGAAAGACCTTCATGCTAAAAATGGGTACGAAGAGGTCAAAACACCCCTGTTATTAAAGCAACACTTATGGGAACAGTCAGGGCATTGGGCTCATTATAAAGACAATATGTATTTTTCTGAAGTTGATGGCCAAGCATATGCAATTAAACCTATGAGTTGTCCTGGCGCATTGCTTATTTATAACCAAAAACGAAGAAGTTCTAGTGACCTACCGATTCGTTATGCTGAGCTTGGTCACGTACATCGCTATGAAAAATCGGGGTCTTTAAACGGCTTACTTCGTGTTCGCTCCATTACACAGGACGATGCGCATATCTTCGTTCATAAAAATCAAATCGAAGCCGAACTCATTCGCATTCTTGACCTTGTTCATCAAGTGTATAAGACATTTGGGTTTGACTATCGTGTTGAGCTATCCACTAAACCTGAAAAAGCAATGGGAGACGCGAATCAGTGGGATCATGCGGAAGCTGTTCTCAAAAGCGTTTTAGATAAACAAAGGATTCCGTACGTCATCAATGAAGGCGATGGTGCTTTTTATGGTCCGAAAATCGATTTTCATATTACGGATTCGAGAAGCCGGAGTTGGCAATGTGGAACGATTCAATTAGATTTCCAAATGCCAGAGAAATTTGGCTGTCTCTTTAGCAATGATCAACAACAACTCGAGCACCCTATTCTTATTCATCGCGCGATTTACGGTTCCGTTGAGCGCTTTATGGCGATTTTAATTGAGCAATATGAAGGACGGTTTCCATTCTGGCTTGCACCTGTCCAAGTTGAAATATTACCGATTCACGAATCACAACATGAATATGGAGCAACAGTTTTAACTCGATTAAAGGAAAACGGCATCCGAGTACGGCTAAACGTAAAAAAGCAATCGATTGGAGCCAAGATCCGGGCATCACGCATGAATAAAACACCCTATCGAATCATCATTGGAAAAGAAGAGATGGACCAACAAAAAGTAACGTTGCAAGACCGAGATGGTGAGCAACGATCTCTACCACTAGAGGATTTGCTACCTGCATTGCGGCAAGAGTGAAGGAGAAAAAAGACGAGCAACCTCAGCTCGTCTCTCTTATCCGCCCATCTTCTAAATGGATGACCCGATCACAATGGTCAAACATGCGTTGGTCGTGGGTAATCATAATAGCTGCTTTCCCCTTTTCCTTTACTTCAGTCGAAAGCGTTTGGACAACTTCTTCTGCTCGCTTTGCATCAAGGCTAGCTGTCGGTTCATCCGCCAAAATAAACGCTGGATCATTCATCCATGCCCGTGCGATTGCCACGCGCTGCTTTTCTCCTCCTGATAGCTGTATCGGGTATTGCTTCAAACGGTGGCTTAAGCCTAAACCATCAAGAAGAGAACGAGCTCGTCTTTTTGCCTTCGTTTTATCCATTTTCGCTAATTTGGCTACATACAATAATTGGTCTTCTACTTTTAAAAAAGGAATAAGGTGTGCAGATTGAAAGATAAATCCAATTTGAGTCAACCTTACGAAACTGCGCTCTTGCTCACTAAGTTTCGTGAGGGAGCGACCATTTATTGTCATCTCTCCACTACTTGGAGAAAGAAGGGCACCAGCAATGGAGAGCATTGTACTTTTTCCAGAACCTGATGGACCGGTTATACAGATGAGTTCTCCAGCATTCACTTCTAAAGAGATGTCTTTTAATACTTCCACTTTTCCGTCGCCTTCACCAAACGATCGTGTAATGCCATTAAATTCTATCATTGTTCTCATTCTTGTCCTCCTCCAATCGCTTTTAACGGATCGATCTTCATCACTTTTACAATCGACAGAAGAGATCCGATCATGGCAACACCAAAGAACAACAGAGCAAGCATTCCAATTAATTCAACATCTAAGTGAAATGGTAAACCTTGCGGTAAAAGACTGCCTACAAGTAATGTTACGCTTATGCCTAGACCAACACTTATAAAGGATAGAACAATGACCTGAAGAAAGACGGCCGTTGCGAGTTGGCTTGATTTCGCTCCAATGGCTTTTAAAATCCCGAACTGCGTCAGTTTTTGAATGGTAATCACATAGAAAAACGCTGCTAACACAAATGCCGAGATAATAAAGAGAAACACAATCATCATGGTGAGGGATCCTTGTTCCGCACTATAGCCAGGAATACCTGATAGGACATCGTCATGCGTAACGACTTCAGCTGATTCTAACTGGCTCGTTAAATCTTCCGCTTCCTCACCAGATGTTGTCGGCAAGATATAGGCACTCACTGTGAAAGCATCGTCCCTTCCCATTTCAATCCAATCCTCTTCCGAAACATGTAGAATAGGGGAGTGACCAAAACGTTGGTTTTCTGAGAATCCTGTTATCACAAATGTCATGTTACTACCAGAGTCAATGACAGTTGAACCGATTTCAAACCCTTCTTCTTTCAACGATTCATCTGCAACAAGTTCCCCAGCTTCTGTCGGCTGGTTTCCTTCTATGACGTCAGGAAGCCACACACTTCCCTCGGAAAAAGACATGAACGCAATATCCGCTAATGCATCGTCACCATCTTCAATTTGAGCCATATGGATGCCAAGTTTTTCAGCATCTTCACTAAATGCTTCAATGGTTTCTTGGTCCTTGTTTTCTATAAGTGAACGGGTCAATTGGTATTCGGCTTCTTCATCAACTACAAACGAATCTGTCTCCATATTCATAATGCCTGCTGCGTTATCGGCAGCAAGTCCTTGTGCTAAACCTGATACAAACAAGACTAAAAAGGAAAGCAAGAACATGATTAAGGCAACGAGCGCATAGCGGAGCCTTGCATACATCAGTTCTTTTATCGCTAAAAACATATCATCACTTCTTTCTTTGTTTGATATGCTTACCTTACTGCGCCATTATGAATGGAACATGAACACGTCTATTCCTTTTTACTTGGTATGCACACAATGAATGTTGTTCCAACGCCTTTCTCACTTGTCACATCAATTGTCCCCTCATGTCGTGTGACAATTTCATGGACAATTGCTAACCCGAGCCCATTGCTCTCTTTTTTACTCGTTCTTGAATGATCCTCTTTATAGAAGCGTTCAAAAATCTTAGGAAGAGCTTCTAATGAAATGCCTTCTCCATTATCTTCAACCTTGATGATTACATCTTGTTCTTCTTGGTAACCGCTGATACGAATGGTTCCTTCAGGTTTTGAAAATTTCACCGCATTCGTAAATAAATTTAGCCACACTTGATAAAGCAGTTGTTGATCTCCCTCTACTACAAGGGATTCAGATAGATTCATTTGTACAAATAACTCTTTCTCTCTCCACCTAAAAGCATGGGTACGAACAATATCCATCCACTGCTCGGCCACATGGCACTGATTCCTATTTAACTCTCCGTGCGCTAGAGAAGCTAACGTCAAAAGCTGCCTACTTAAACTCGATAATCGCTTACTCTCGAGTTCAATTTGTTCAATATATTGCTCCCGCTCTAGATCTGTTCGTTCTTCATGTTTTAATGCGTGCGTCATCCCTTGAATGGTCGTTAATGGCGATTGAATTTCATGCGAGACATTCGCAACAAATTCTTGCCTAAGACGCTCTTGGCGTTCAATGGCTCCTGCCATTGAAGAAAAATGACTCGCCAACTGTCCTATTTCATCTCTTCGTTTTGTCGGCAATTCCAATTCAAATTCTGCCTGCTCCATTTTTTTCGTTGCCCGTGTTAATTGTTCAATTGGTGCAACGAGATAGCGCGTTGATACAAAGACAACTAGTACACTAAATAAAAGAATAAGCACAACTAAAACCGCTAGAAAAGACCGAAACTCGCCTAACTGCTGTTCCACATTTGGACGAAGAAAAAGAGCAGCCGTTCCATCTTCAAAAGGGATTGGGACACCGACTGTATTTCTCAATTCATTATTAAAAAAACCTGTTACAAACAATTGCCCAGACGTTTCCCCAACTCCATTATACGTTTGCCCTAACATCACACGCTGAACATCGGATGCAGGTAATTGTGCTTCTCGAAACGATCCACCAAAAAATTGAGGCTCCTCCTCATCAATAAATAATGCCAATTGATAGCCAAGCTGCCCAATATGAGCAAAATAATCTTCATCTGATGTCGGGTTTTCATTTAGAAAACGCTGTACTTCTTCCGCCACTTCCGTTATTCGTTCATTGTTTTCTGGTTTAAGATAAAGTTGATAGTATACATTTGTTAAAATGAACGATAACAAGCTGCTTAAAGCCATCACACCAATGGTTGTTAGCACGACACGCACATAGAGGGATCTCAAGAATGCACCTCCAGTTTATAGCCGACACTTCTTACCGTTTGGATAGTAAAGCCTGCGTTCTTCTCTTTAAACCGACTTCGCAATCGCTTAATATGCACGTCAACGGTTCGTTCATCCCCATCAAAATCAATACCCCAAACCCGTTCAATCATTTGTTCACGTGTAAACGTACGGTTAGGGTGTGCCGCTAAGTAATGAAGTAGTTCAAATTCCTTTAGTGGCAGCATAAGTACCGATTGGTGAAGACGAATTTCATAACTTAACGTATCAATGATGACATTCCCTACTTGAATCGCTTCTTGCTGTTCTTTCTGATAACGTCTGAGTAAAGCCCGAATTCGAAACAACAGCTCTTTTGGTTCAAATGGTTTCGTGACATAATCATCCGTCCCAGCTAAAAAACCCTTTGTCTTGTCTTGTAGCTCTGACTTAGCTGTAACCATTAACACTGGGATATCATAGAATGAGCGAACTTCTTCGCACAATTCATAGCCATCCATGTTTGGCATCATGACATCAATAATGGCTAAGTCAATGGGTTGTTGCGCTAGCACCTCCAGCGCTTCTACACCATCACCGGCTTCTAAGACATCATAGTGATGTTCGGTTAAATCTTTCTTTATGAACGTACGAATCGTTTGATCATCATCAACCAGTAAAATCTTTTCGTTCATTTCTTTTCCTCCAACAAAACATACTCTCTCTTTACTATTGCCAACTCTCTCTAAAAAATCAAGTGACAGAAAAAAGCTCATCGACTTTAAAAAGTCGACAAGCTTTGCAATCGGTTGCACTATCCTTTTACTCCTGTAAGGGCAATCCCTTCAATAATTTGTCTTTGTGCAAAGAAATAAATGATGAGAACAGGCACGACTGAAATCGTTGCTCCAGCCATCAATAATGGCCACTGCGTCACGTAGAGCCCTTTAAACATTGCCAGCAACAGCGGTACCGTAAACAGTTCAGTACTACTTAAGAACGTTAATGGCTGAATAAAGTTATTCCAAATTCCAATGAAAGAGAAAATCCCGAACGCCGCAAGCGCTGGCTTAATTAATGGCAACATGATTCGTAAATAGATAAACGCTGGATTAGCGCCGTCCATAACCGCAGCTTCTTCCATTTCTTTCGGAATGCCAAGCATAAACTGCCTAAGAAGAAAGACACCAAAAGCATTAAATAGCGCGTTTGGAACAATGATTGATAGGTGCGTATTGACCCAACCTAAACTATCAAGAATTAAGTAAAGAGGGATAAGCGTTACTTGCATCGGTACCATCATCGTTGCGAGAAAAGCAATAAACAGGAATTTCGATCCTGGAAATTTTAATTTCGCGAACGCATATGCCGCCATTGAACACGTAATGATCTGGCTTACCACCACAATTGTTGAGATATAAAAGCTATTCCAATACGCTCGACCAAACGGCATGGCCGCTAAAGAATCAGTGAAATTACTCCACATCACAGGATCTGGAATAATCGTTGGCGGCACGGAAAACATCTGTTCAAATGATTTTAAACTACTGAGTCCCATCCAAATAAAGGGTCCTGCCATTACGATTGAACCAATAATGAGCGCAAGATGAAGCAAGATAGTTGATGGTCGCAGCGTTCGCTTCTTTTTCACTTGTTGTATCGGAGGTTGTGTGTTTGGTTGCGTATTATCTGCCGCCGTCTTCATAATGCACCCACTTTCTCGAAACCGTAAACTGGATTAATGTAAAGATTAAAATAATCACAAATAAAATCATTGCTGCGGAAGTACTTGTTCCAAACGAGCTTCTCGTAAAGGCTTCATCAAAAATGTGGAGGACGAGTGTGTAACTCGCGTTTCCTGGTCCCCCTTGAGTCATCACATAGGCTTGGTCAAACACTTGAAACGAACCAATGACCGTCATAATCGCTACAAAAAATGTTGTTGGTGATAGCAGTGGCATCGTAATATTTTTAAACTTTTGCCATGCCGATGCACCATCGATTTCTGCTGCTTCATAGTAACTTCTCGAAATCCCTTGTAATCCAGCTAAGAAAATGACCATATTCGTTCCAAGTCCCCACCAAATACTGAGCATCGCGATAGATGGAAGAACAAAACGACGATCGGTTAACCAGTTTGGACCTTCAACCCCAACTGCCGCTAACATTTGATTGATCAAACCGAAATCTCCATTTAAAAGCCACATCCAGATGACCGCTATCGATACGGAACTGGTGACAACCGGCATAAAGAAAAACATCCGATAGAAGTCTTTGCCCTTGACCTTATTCAACGCAAGTGCGGAAAGGAGAGCTGCTGCAATACCGCCTGGAATGACGATTAATGAATAAATGGTTGTGTTCCGCATAGCCGCACGGAAATTGCTATCTTGAAATTGAGTAATATAATTTTCTAAGCCAACAAACGTTCGTTCACCGAACCCATCCCACTGCATAAAACTAATCCCAAAAGCAAACATGAGTGGAAGCAACGAAAATAGAATCATGCCAATCATTTGTGGTGCAATAAACGCGTATCCCCACCACTTCTCTCGTTTTGTAAACAAGACGACCCCTCCTTTATAAAAGAAAGAGGAGGCAGGCTCCTCTACTTTTATTTTCTATTTACTCTACATCAAGCGCTTCTTTCGCTTTCGCTGAAGATTGTTCCAACGCTTCCGCTGCATCAATATCCCCTAGCATCATCAGCTCATAAATATCTTCCAAGTCTTCATTTAATCCAGGAGAAGTAAATTCTAGATCAATAACTCGGCCGACTCCACGGGCATCAAGCAAGTATTGTCCGTGTTCTGGACGATCTTGATTAAGCACAATTTCATCAATTCCCTCAACTGAAGGCACCGCGTTGCCTTCACCATCTAAGCGCACTTCTTGACCTTCTGTCGATGTGTAGTAGGAAATAAATTTCATTGCTTCCTCAACATGATCGGAATTTGAATTCACCGCCATGTATGCGGTTGCAATTGCTGCTGTCTCAAGCTGTTCCCCTGTATTTGAAGGAAATGGGATGTAGTCAAAATCAAGACTCGTTTCTAAGAACATCGGTGTGAGCCAGCGACCTGCTGATACAAACCCAACTTGACCTGAAATGAACATCGCTTCAATGCCTTGCCCTTCAGGCATGGTTCCAGCATACGTAAAGTTGCCTTCGTCGACCATATCATCGACAAATTCAAATGCTTCTTTCGTATTTGGATCGGAATCTGCCACAACCGAATCTGTATCTGCAAACTGGCCGCCATTCGTCCAGACCCAGTTAATCATCGCCACATGGCCGCTCTCTTGCATATAGCCGTGGTTTCCAGCTTCATTTAACTGACCTGTCACTTCCGCAAAGGTATCCCAGTTCCACTCGCCATTTTCGTAATACTCTTGTGGCGATGTAATGTCATTTTCCTCTAATAGCGCTTTGTTGTAATAAAGAAGGAATGGGTTACAGTCAACCGGTAAGCCATAAATGACGCCTTCATCTCTAGAAGCCCCCCATATATCGTCCGTGAATTCATCTTCTGTTACATAAGAATCATCCGTTTCCATAAAGTCTGATAATGGTTCAATCGTTCCATTCGCCATTAAAGTCGAAATGTTCTCTGCCCCCACATAAAACACATCAGGCGCCTGACCACCTTGTAAACGAGTGGTTAAAGTTTGAAAATAGCTATCGTTTGGTAAACCAGTTAACGTTACCTCAATGTCGTCTTGCATCTCATTAAACGCATCGACCGCTCGATTGTATACGTCTAACTCTGCTGGATTTCCCCAAGCAGAAAATGAAAGCTGCACAACGTCCCCATCGCCACCTGTGCCTGAAGAACCAGAGCTACAACCTGCCATTACAGACATCGCTACCGCTGATACGAACCCAATACCAAAGATTTTTTTCATTTTTTTCACTCCCCCGATTGATTGAAAACGTTTACAAGTTGTACTATTAAAAAAACAAAGAAAACGTTTGCCCTTATCTCTAAACCTTCTTCATACTTTCATTATAAATCAGGGAGAAACGAATCGATTCTGGAATTTTTTTAAGGATAAGGGTAATTTTTTGCGGTCTATACCATAATCACATCAAAGGAGGTAGTTCTTTTGGATGATAAATCGTCCTTTATTAGAGGTTCGCATTCGTTCACGTTTCAGTTTTTACCTGAAACCGGCTTGCTTAGCTTATGGAACATTGGTTGGGAAGTAAGAACAGACCCTTCTTACTATTGGGATGGTCGGACTAGACTTGTGGATCATAACACATTAATTTTCCAATACACGATTTCAGGAAAAGGGATCTTAGAAATCAATAATCAAACCTATACGATTAATCAGCATGAAGCATTTATTATTTCCGTTCCTGGTAATCATCGCTACTATTATCCAAAAGATGCGACAGAACCGTGGGAGTTTATTTATATTGCATTACAAGGACCGACTGTAGAAGATATCTCGACACGTTTAACGAAAGAAACCGGACCTATTGTCGAACTATCTCCGGACTCCTATTTAATTCGTTCGCTTTTTTCCATTTACAATGAAACGAAAGCCGACCGACTTCGAGACCCTTATCAAGCCGCAGCACATGGCTATCAATTTTTACTCGAATGTTTTCGGACACTGCACACGAATACACCAAAAGGAGACTCTTATTATTATCAACAAGCTTTCGCATACATCGAATCAAATTTTCATAAACAAATTTCGTTAGACGATGTTGCGGAACAAATTGGGGTATCACGTTATAGCCTCACACGATTATTTAAAAAACAAACGGGCGCTACGCCGATGGAATTCGTTCGTGAACTTCGTATTCGTAAAGCGTGTGCAATGTTAATTCATACAAGTCGCCCTATTAAAGACATTTCATGTGAAGTCGGCTTCCTTGACGTAAATTATTTTCATAAAGTATTTAAACGTTACACTGGATCCAATGCTAGCTTTTTCCGAAAAAAAGGAGACTTCTCGCAAATTTATTTACGGAAAACCAAAGGAGAGTAATATTACAAACGTAACAAGCGAATGTCTTTTTTCGTAATACTGTTCAAAAAAAGCGGAAAAGCTTCGGCAATTAACCGCACGTTCATAAAGGTCTGTGTAAAGTCCTTTGAAACCCTTCTCATATGCCATTTTTTACGTATACTAGCTTTTACAATGAACGATTTGATGTAAAGGTGGTGTGCGAAAATGGACAAACGGATTCATTGGATTGATGCAGCGAAAGGCCTTGGAATTATTCTCGTTGTGATGAGTCACGCGCCTATAAACCCAGAACTAAAGGCTTTTCTATTTGCTTTTCATATGCCATTATTCTTTTATTTATCAGGAGCTGTTTTTAAACCAAGCAAACAATCATTCGGATCATTTATAAAGAAAAAGGCAAGGGGACTCTTGTTTCCATACTTCCTTTTCTCTGCAATGACGTATATAACGTGGTTTTTCATCTTTCGTCACTTGTCGTTTACACCTGGCGAAAATGTCGATCCTTTAAATCCTTTCACAGGGATCTTCTTATCAACACCTGAAAATTATCAATTAACCTACAATCCTGCCATTTGGTTTCTCACATGTTTATTTCTTGTTGAGCTCTTATTCTTTTTCTATCATCGTGTCAGCCGGGGCAAGTGGATTGGACTATTTTTAATGACAGCAGCAGGGTTAGGCTATGCTTCTACCTTCCTTAGTTTTTCACTGCCGTGGAATGGTTTTGTCGCCCTTACAGCGGTTGTCTTTTATGGATTAGGATTTTTAACGAAGCACTTGTGGAAAACTTTTTCTTGGAAAGTGGTAATCCCACTATCCTCTGCCCTGTTTACACTTATGTACTTCATTCAATCTGTTAATGAGCGAATTGATATGCGCGGGAATATACTTGGTGAACCATACGTGTTTTACCCAGCCGCACTACTAGGGATGATTGCCTTTCTATTCTTTATCCAAAAGGTGCAGCACTCAAGGTGGTTATTATTTTTAGGTTCTAATTCGATCGTCATCTTACTCGTGCATATGCCTCTACTGAATACGGTTCGTGCTTTGATGCACTACGGCTTTGGTGTAAATCTAGATACTGCAAACACATTGCCTTGGACGTTTCTATTTACAGGCTTAACACTTGCCTTAACCATCCCGTTTATTTATTTCTTTAATAACCATCCATGGTTTCTCGGTAAAAAACAGCCTAAAGCTAAAAAAGAGAAGCGACCGTCTCCAAGGGTTTCTTTTCACGAAAAAGCCGTACCTTAATCAAGGTACGGCTCCATGTTTTCCATTTCTTTATTCAACTGGCCAACTCTCTTGTTTATACCCCATCTCCCAAAACATATACTCATAGCGACTTGTATTCATAAAGATTGCTTCTAAGCGATTAAGCTCTTCTTCTGACTTAGACTCAGCAAGGGCGTCTAGTGTCTCAATAAGCCAGTCTGCAATTTGACCAAATTCATCCGAAGAATACATGCGCACCCATTCTCCATAATATTCATGATCTAAGGCGCCTGGAATTTTTGCCAGCTCAAGACCGATTTCGTAATAACTCCACGCGCAAGGTAAGATAGAGGCAATCAGCTCTGCTAACGATCCTTTTTGGGCTTCAGCTAGCATCGCGCTGCTATATGCTAATGTAACAGGTCCAGGAACTGTAGCTTCTAGCTCCTCGCGACTAACGCCAAGTCGCTCAGCATATGAACGGTGTAGTTCCATTTCCGTATTCAGCGTTTCATCTAATGCGGTTGCAAAACCGGACATGGTCTTTAGATCAGGGGCTAGCACCGTACCCATCGCCATGACTTTCGCATACTCAATTAAATACTTATAATCTTGTTTCAACCAATGTTGAAACGCTTCTTTGGGCAATGTACCGTGACCAATTCCTTGGACGAAAGGATGGTTATGGCTAGCCGTCCATACAGCATCCGCGTGTTTACGAATTCGTTGCGTAAATGACATAAAATCGCTCCTTTAAGCTCCATTTAAAAAACCACTTTCTTTGATTAGGAAAGTGGCTTCACGTCATTGATGGACGAGCTGGCATACACTTCCCTACGCTAGTTCAAACTAGATCAGGTGATAAGGGTTAAGGTCTACTGCCTCTCTCAGCCAAAATGGCACCCCTAGTGGTCTTTTATTCTCTTTCTCCTATCATAGATGAACGGCAATATTTGTGCAAGAAAGACGCGGATTGTTCTCCCTAGCAAAAAACAAGCTTAGCGCATAACGCTCCCGCCAGAAATTTTCACAGACTCCCCTACGATATTTTTGGCTGCATCGGTTAAGAGATAAACAATCGTATTGGCTACTTCTTCAGGTTCTGTAATTCGACCAGACGGCAAATTTTGTTCAACTTCATTTAATTGTTCCTCATAGGAGCGCTTGTTTTGCTTCGCTTTTCGTTCAATTGCACCTTTGCCCATCTCTGTATTAACAAAACCTGGACAAACCGCATTGACGCGCACTTGATTTTCAATCGCTTCTAAGGCAAATGATTGCGTGAACCCAATTAAGGCAAATTTACTACCTGCATAAGCGGAATTTCCATACGTTCCTCTTAAACCAGACAGCGACGATACATTCACAACCGCTCCTTCTTGCTCTTGTTTCATCGATTGATACACTTTCTGGGTTAAAAGAATAAGAGAGGTGAAGTTTGTATGCATGATGCTTGTCATCGTCTCTTCGTCCAACTCTTCCACAATCGCTCCACCGCTCATTCCAGCAGAATTCACCAGTCCAAAAATCGGGCCATGTTTCTCAATCGCTTTTTCAACGAGTTGATTTCGCTCATCTTCCACATTTAAATCTGCTGGAACGATTAAAATGTCTTGATATTCTTTTTGTAGTGCGTTTAATTTCTCTTCGTTTCGCCCGGTAACTGTTACTTTAGCGCCTAGTTTAGTCAGTGTTTTAGCCGTTGCTGCACCAATACCACCAGTGGCTCCTGTCACCAAGATGTGTTTGTCCTGTAACGCGTCATTTGCAAAAACCATTGTGTCACTCCTCGATTCATCTTTTGTTCTTTAATAACCGTTTCAGCTTCTTATTAAACGAGTGAATTTCATCTGGAAACCTCCTAACAAAAAAAGAGTTCCCAACGATTAGGAAACTCTCTCGATAATGGTGCTTATTCCTAGCCCTCCAGCGATACAGAGGGTAATGAGCGCATAAGTCCCTTGTCTTCTCTCTAATTCATATAGAGCTTTTGTTAACAAAATTGCCCCCGAAGCTCCAATTGGATGACCTAAAGCAATGGCTCCCCCATTTGGGTTTAATCGCTCATCATCCATATCCATTCCCCACTCTTGTAAAACAGCAAGGGCTTGCGCTGAAAATGCTTCATTTAATTCGATTACATCTATGTCTTTAAACGTTAAGCCTACCTGCTTCAAGGCTTTAGCTGTTGCTGGAACAGGACCAAGTCCCATCTCTTTTGGAGAGACGCCAGCCGCCGCTTGTGCGATAATTTTCGCTCTTGGCTTGACTGATAATTGCGTTAACCCTGTCTGTGAAGTTAACAAAATCGCAGCAGCTCCATCGTTACGACCTGAGCTATTCCCAGCCGTTACTGTGCCACCTGTTTTGAAAACAGGCTGTAAGGTTGCCAATTTCTCAATCGGTGCTAGGCGAGGATGTTCATCGTCTGAAAAAAGAAGTGTGTGTTTCTTTTGCTTTACTTCAACAGGCGCAATCTGAGACTGAAACCGTTCTTCTTCAATCGCATGGGCTGCTTTTTTTTGACTAGAATACGCAAACCGGTCCTGATCCTCACGGCTAATTTTATATTTTTCTGCTAAGGTTTCTGCAGTAAAGCCCATCGTAAATTCACCGTATTGCTCTTTCGGTTGTGAACGTGGTTGACTCTCCGTGTTTGGATCGAGCAATACACCATTGCCTGCTCCTAACCCGAAACGAGCACCACGCAGATAGTATGGAGCTGTACTCATACTTTCAACCCCGCCAGCAACAACAACATCTGCAAGCTGACTCATAATTTGCTGGGCCCCACTATTTACTGCTTGAAGCCCCGACCCACACTGCCTGTGAATCGTATAAGCAGGAATGGCTTCTGACCAACCTGCCTTTAACAGCCCTATCCTTGCTACATTCGGCGAATCAGTACTTTGTTTTCCTTGACCGACAATGACTTCATCGACGGCATCTACCTTTCCATCGACTCTTTTTACGAGCGATTCAAGCGCGTGGGCCAACAGTTGATCATCATAATGCTGGGCTAGTGAACCGCCTATTTTTCCAATAGGGGTTCGAACAGCTTCGACAATGTAGACGTCATTACCTTTCGTCATACGTATAAAACCCCCTTCCAGACTTTCGGCCAAGCCTTCCTGCTTTCACGTACTTGACGAGAAGAGGACAGGGACGATACGTTTCCCCAAGCGTTTCATATAAATAAGTCATATTCCGCAAGCGTGTATCGAGTCCGACTAGATCCGCTAATTCTAATGGTCCCATTGGGTGGTTTAACCCGAATTTCATCGCTTTATCCACATCTTCAACAGACGCAACGCCTTCCATGACAAGATTCATTGCTTCGTTTCCGATTAGTCCATTCATTCGACTCGTCACAAAACCTGGAAATTCATTCACTTCAACCGTTTCTTTGTTTAGCGTTTCTGCCACTTGTTTCACTTGCTCAAACGTCTCGTCTGATGTATCCAGACCTCGTATAATTTCGACGAGTTTCATTTTGTGAGCAGGATTAAAGAAGTGCATGGCAATGCATTTTTCTGGACGCTCGGTTTGTGCGGCTATTTCTGTTGGGCTCATCGTTGAAGTATTTGTTGCAAGAATCGCATCTTGTTTGCAAAGTCGATCAAATTGTTGAAAGAGCTTTATTTTTAATGCGATATCTTCAAGAACGGCTTCAATCACGAGATCGGCATTCTTGCATGCTTCTTCTAACGATACCGTATACGTGACACGCTGGGTGATTCGATGTACATCGTCTTCTACAATCTTCCCTCGCCGCAAGGCTTTCTCCGCTTCAGTCGCGATAAATTGTTCCGCATTCGTCAACGCTTGTTCTGATTGATCTGTGATAATAACGAGAAATCCATGTTGAACGGCAGTATAAGCAATACTTCTGCCCATAACACCTGCACCAACAATTGTTACTTGTTTCATTTGCTATTCCTCCGTTTCTCTTCAACCAAGCCACGTTCTACGACATAGCGCATTACGTTTACAACTCGCTCTGGTGTGGGATAAACGGGAAATTGATGTTTTTGATAAAGCGCCATTGCCTGAGGGGCGATCATGTCTGCACCCAGTCGGCCAACGACAATCGGTTTATTGGTTGATTCAAATACATCTAGGATGGCTTGTGCAATGACGGTTGCACCTGGATCGGCATTCGTTGTTAACATCACAATCACGGCATCAATGTCAGGATCTTCTGCTAGCGCTTTCAATACTTGTTTAAACATCTCTGGTTTCGCAATGACCTCAGCAGTCACATCAACTGGATTTTGCGGAGACCCGAAAACAGGGATTAACGAACGAATTTCTTCCATTGATTGGCTTAAGGTCGGTACTTCTAGATGCTTTTGCGCACATAAATCTGCAATCACGCTACATGCCCCACCAGAAGCGGTCATAATGCCAATTCGATTCCCTTTCGCTAGAGGCTGAATAGCAAGCGCACGAGACACATCGATCAAATCATCAATTTGCTGCACACGAAGAATGCCATGCTTCTTAAAAAAGGAGTCATACACATCGTCATCTCCAGCAATCGAACCAGTATGAGATTGCACTGCCCGTTTCCCTACGTCCGATTTCCCCGTTTTGTAGATTAATACTGGTTTGTTGGCATCGGCCGCCTTCTTAGCAGCTTCTTCAAACGCAGGTCGATTTTTCAATCCTTCCATAAAAGCCGTAATGACTGAAGTTTGTTCATCCTCTGCTAATTCTTCAATAAAATCGGCTATAGACAAATCGGCTTCATTCGCAACACTAATCCATCGACTAAACCCTGCCCCTTGCTCCCAAGCACGGCTTAACAATGCACTCCCCATCGCCCCACTTTGCGATATAAAGGCGACACTTCCCCCACGCTTTACATTTGATTCCAATGCAGCACCAAAAGCTGTGTAGACGTGAAGATCAGGACTTGCAATGCCAATTGAATTAGGCCCGAGTAGACGGATGCCTCCCTGTCTAGCAAGAGCAAGAACCTCTTCTTGCAGCTGCTCGCCTTTTTCACCTATCTCTGCAAAACCAGAAGAATAAATAATCGCTGCTTTTATCTTTTTTTCTATACATTGTCTCATAACGTCTGGTACAAACGAGGCTGCAACAATGATACAAGCTAAATCAACTTGTTCATGAATTGCCGTTAATGATGGATAGGCTTTATACCCTTTAATTGAGTCTGCTTTCGGGTTCACTGGATAAAGTTCACCTTTATATCCATTTTCCACAATGTAGCGGAATAATCGTCCTCCATTTTTCTTTTCATCTGTTGAAGCACCGATCACTGCAATTGATTGAGGATTAAGCATTTGTTGTACACCATCGCGAGACTGCGGTACATGTTGAACATCTAGTTTGGCCCCAAAGCGAATGCGAACATCACAAATTGTACCCTTATGTGCTGTAAACTTTACGGGATTCAAATCCAATTCTTCTAAGTTTGGATAATCCGCTACGAGCCGATTAATCGCTAAACAAATGTTCTTTAACTGCTGAAATGGAATGCCCGCTTGTTGTCGATAACCAGCTAACAATTCATAGCCCTTTAACTCTTGCACCATGTCGTCAACCTCTTCTTCCGTAACAGGCAACATCCGCATGGAATAGTCTTTTAATAATTCAACGAGGGTGCCCCCCATACCAATCATTAATTGATGACCAAAAACAGGATCCTGCTTCACACCAATTAATAATTCGATTTCCCCTTGTGCAAGTGCTTGGATCAGTACACCATCAAGAACTACGTTTGCATCATATGTCTTTGCATTAAGCTCAATCTGCTTATACGCTTCATGGAGTTGAGTTGAATTTTGAACACCCACTTTCACAATTCCTGCTTCTGTTTTATGCGTAATCTCTCTAGACATCCCTTTCAGTACAAGTGGGTAGCCAATTTCATTTCCTGCTTGGACTGCCTCTGAAGAGGTCTTTGCTAAAACAGAAGAAGGGAGTGGAAACCCATACTCCCTTAACAATTGCCCTCCTTCAAACTCCGTTAAAAATCCACTGCTTTTACTTGTATCAATCATTTCCTTATTTGGCACCGACTTTCTCACCTCCAGATTGCTTATTTCGTTGACTGAAGCGCATGCCAAACACTTCTTCAGCAATTTTATTTTTCAGCATTTCTGGTGTACCACCCGCAATCATCCAGCCACGTACCCGACGGAAAATATACTCAAGTGGATAGTCTGTTGAATAGCCATACCCTCCAAAAATTTGTACCGCTTCATGAGCGACTTCAAAAGCCGATGTGTTAATGAACGATTTTGCCATTGAAGCGTCAAGAGGACTAACCTCTCCTTCATCAGCATTTGTCGCTGCACGATATAAAAGCAAACGCCCCGCCTCAAGCTTCATTTTCATTTCAGCCACTTTCCACTGAATCCCTTGAAATTCAGCAAGTGGACGTCCAAACTGCTTTCGCTCTTTCGCATGTTCAACTGCTAAGTCAAACGCCGCTTGCGCTAATGCGAGCGAGCGAGCAGTATTGCCCATTCGTTCGATATTAAAGGTTGAAAACAAACGTTTAAAACCATTGTCTGGAATTAAAATATTGTCAACATCGACTTCACAGTCTTCAAAATACAGCGCACAGTGCTCCTCTCCAGACATATGCGTTTCCGTTTTACCTACAGTGAAACCAGGGGCATCCCGTTCAACTAGAATAGCACCAGAACTTTTTACATCATCCCCAAAGCGCACCCATACGACATAATAGCTATTATGCGGACCGTGGGTATTAAACACTTTTGAACCATTGATGATGACTTTATCCCCTTTTACTTCTGCTTTTGTTTGTAGATCCGTTGTAGCTGAACCTGCATTCGGTTCTGACATCGCAACAGAAATGAGTTTCTCACCAGCCAAGATGCCAGGCAACACTCGTTTTTTTAATTCCGGCGACCCATACGCAGCCAACTGTTTAATCGCTCCAAAATTTCCAACTTGTAACATATCAGCGGTGCTTGGGCATACTTTCGCCACTTCTTCCATCACAATGATTGACTCCATTAAGCCCATGCCTTGACCACCGTCTTCAACAGGTAAATTCATGCCCATTAAGCCGTGATCGGCTAGTGCCTTAGCATTTTCCCAAGGGACTTCATGATTGTGTACCCACGTATACGCTTTTTCAGCAAACTTCTCTTTTGCAAAGTTTTTCGCCCATTTTTGCAATTCCATTTGATCTTCTGTTAATTTAAAATCCATCATACTCGCTCCTTCTACTCACAAATTTTCGTTATGTCTAATTAGAAGCAAGAAGTATGCCAACCTGATGTAAAGCAGTTCATCAACTCTTTTCAAAGTGCAAAAGCAACCATTTGTTCATTTTATTAACGAATCGTTTAACTTTCGAACTCTGTCTTTTAACGGCAGATGAGGTGTTCTATTCTTGAACATATGTTTTATTTTTCAAAGCTATGGTTTGTTTTAACGCAGCAGATTGCTGAATCGTCAGCAAGACCTCCAATGTTGCTAACGCATCTTCACCTGTTATGATCGGCTGGACGTCGTTTTCAATCACGTCTAAGAAATGATTCCACTCCGCAAAGAAGGGATCATTTTTCTTAACGGAATGCGTCTGTTTTTGTAATGGATGGGCCCACCCATATGCATCCTCACTATACGAATAGTGTTCCATGCTTGGAAAAGAAATGCTTCCTTCTGTGCCGAAAAATGCGTAACAGTCAGCTTCGTGATGGTAAAAGCGATCATTTTCGTTCAAATTGAGATCGTACGCCCAAGGAGCCGGAATTCCATCTGTAATAAAATAGGTCACAGTTGCTCCGTCTTCAAGTTCCAGTAAGATGGAGGCTGAATCCTCAACTTGATTGCCTCTAATCCGATTGCGACTAGCAGCATACACATTCGTCACTTCTTTTCCAGTAACAAAACGGAGCGTATCGATATCATGAATGCTGTTAATTAATAGCGGTCCACCACCCTTTTCGACTCGCCACGACTCATTGAAGTACGCTTTATCTTTGCATAACGCACACGTCATCGTCACAGCCACAAGTTCTCCAATTGCTCCATCTCTTATCAATCTGCGCATTTCAAGAACATTTTTAGCTAAGCGACGATGGTGACCGACGAGCAAATGAACGTGATGACTCTTGCATAGATCGATCATCGCCCTTCCCTCTTCTATCGTTGGAGCAATAGGTTTTTCAACAAGCACATGAATACCGAGCTTTGCACACGCATCAACTGCTTCAAGATGGAGCTGATTTGGCAATGTAATAATTGCACCATCGAGCTGATTTGTTTGTAGAAGCTGCTTATAGTCTGAATAGATCGGCACCCCAAGCTCATTTGCTCTCTGAATCGATTGCTCATCGTTGCCAGCTACCGCCACGAGCTTCACCCGGTCTGATTGAACCATTTGACTAGCAAACTTATAGCCGTGATTTAATCCAAGAACAGCGACTCGCATCATTGTTGATCACCATCACTTGAATAGACTTTTATCGCCACAGAAATAAATTTTTCTTCTACATACTCGTCAATGCCGTGACCACCTTCTCGGCCTAACCCACTCTCCTTCAATCCTCCAAAAGGAGCTTCAACAGTCGATGGTGTGGGATCATTAATACCAACAATGCCATATTCAAGTTGTTCTGAAAGTCGGTACATTCGAGATAAGTCGTTTGTATAAGCGTATGAGGCAAGACCGAATTCAAGATGATTCGCTTTGGCGATCACTTCTTCTTCTGTTGAAAAACGCATCAGGGGTGCGACAGGACCAAATGTCTCGTGAACTAAAATATCCATTCCTTCTTTTACATCTGTTAGGACAGTCGGCTCATAATAAGCACCATTTGCGTACTTTCCTTCTGTTAATTTCCGACCTCCGATTTTAACGGTCGCTCCTTTTTTTCGTGCATCCTGTACTTGTTCATCAACCTTTTGAACAGCATCATGGTTAATAAGTGGACCAATGCGGCTGCCTTCCTCAAAACCATTGCCTACTTTCAAAGCTTTGACTTTTTCTAAAAAGCGCGTTTCAAACGCATCATAAATATCGTCTTGAATGTAAATTCGGTTTGCGCACACACATTGTTGCCCAGAGGAGTTAAATTTTATGGTCAATGCCCCTTTTACAGCTAAGTCGAGATCTGCATCATTAAATACAATAAAAGGAGCATGCCCTCCTAGCTCCATTGATAAGCGTTTTACAGTTTGAGCAGAATCTCGAATCAACTTTTTGCCAACCTCTGTTGAGCCAGTGAATGATATTTTTTTGATCGTACGACTTTCCATCATCGTGTTTGAAAGTTCACTTGCTGGACCAATGATTAAGTTAACGACACCTTTTGGCACACCGACTTCAGCTATAATTTTCAGTAGCTCAATCGCACTACACGGAGCTTGAGAGGAAGGGCGCAAGACAACGGTACATCCCGCTGCAAGAGCAGGAGCTAGTTTTCTAGCAATCATTGAAAGTGGGAAATTCCAAGGCGTAATGGCACCAACAACTCCGAGTGGTTGCTTAATTACATGCAGGCGCTTCCCTGCTTCTGCCGATGGGATTGTCTCGCCATACACCCGTCTCGCTTCTTCAGCAAACCACTTGAAAAAAGTGGCTGATTTCGCTACTTCCCCTCGGGCATTAGCTATTGGCTTGCCCATCTCACTACAAATCACTTGCGCAAGCATTTCCTTTCGTTCTTCAATACTTACTGCAACCCGCTCTAAAAACTGTGCACGCTCAACCGCTGGTCTTTTTGACCACATCGCAAACGCTGTTTCGGCTGCGTCAATTGCCATAAGCGTTTCTTCTTTTCCTACTAAACCAACCGTGCGGTAGACTTCACCACTTCCAGGATTGCGTACATCTAACGTTTGTTTCGTTTCAATCCAATCGCCGTTTATAAACATGGTCTCGCTCCTTCTATTTAAAATTCAATTTGGACTTTTAATGTTGTAGGCGATACTTGCATGCGTTGAAACCCTTCAGCCAGTTGCTCCAATGGGAGTCGATCTGTAATAAGCGGAGCCAGATCAAATTGTTTTTGCGCGACTAGCTCAATGGCCTCTTTGAAATCTTGATGGGTGTACGCTCTCGTACTTTTAATCGTTAACTCTCGGTTTTGCATCGCCAATAAATCAACCGGAGCAGGTTCTTTATATAAACTAATGACAAGTATTGTTCCTTGCCGTTTGATAATTCGTGTCATTTGCTTTGCTGTATGAACCGTTCCAGCAGCCTCAAATACAACATCCGCACCAAATCCGTTTGTATCTGCTAGAATTGCTTCTTCAACATCTCTTTGCTTAGCGTCAATGGTAAGAAAGCCAAGATCGTTCGCTACTTTTAAACGATAGTCATTAATTTCTGATACATAGACCTTTTCAGCACCAGCTTGCCTTGCCGCCATTGCTAGTAGCAATCCTATTGGACCGCCACCAAGCACAACGACAACATCCCCTTGTGCGACATTCGCTTGTTTTACGCCTCGAACGGCTACAGCGACAGGCTCCATTAAAGCGGCTTCATCACTAGGCATTTCTTGCGGAACCGGATAAACGGCTTCGATTGGCGCAACCGCATACTCTGCAAATCCACCGTTTTGTTCAATTCCTATGACTCTTGAAGACAAACAAACTTGCGTCTCCCCTTTCATGCATAGCGGACATGTTCCACAACCTAACATTGGTTGAATAATAACTTTCTGACCAATATTAATAGAAAGACTCGGGTCTTTCTCTACGATCACTCCGCAAAATTCATGCCCCATTACGAGAGGCGGTTTTATACGATGAGCCATTTTCCCAAGATAAATCGCTAAATCCGTTCCACAAAGACCTGCATGCAAAACCTTGATGAGCACTTCACCTTTGCCAATAACAGGGCTTGATATCGATTGTTTAGTGATTTCCTTTCCATTAAATAAAGCAGCATCCATTTCTGTCTTCATTTCATCACTCCTTCAAGCTGATAATTTCCTTTTGAAATTTGTGCAATGAGTTGATGCACTCGTTCCAATCCAAGACTTGGCTCACATTGAATCCGTAGTTTTTCTTCTAGTTCCGTTGTCGAGAGCGGGTTACTCGGCTCTCCTAATGGTTGCCTGACACGACGTTCCAGACGTTTTCCATTATTCAATTGAATCTTCACAATCGCTCCGCGTTCTTCCGGATAAGTGGCTTGCGCTTCTTGATCCACAAACACGGAAATGTTTTTCATAAGTTGTTTTACATCAGCTGATTGATTGGCCGGTGTTAACGCCTCTACCGTAATGGTCGATGATTCACAAGCCGCTGCGACCACGAAAGGTAAGCTCATTTGCGCATCTAACAGCGTTGTACAAGTAGTATGATCGTGATAGCTGGCAATTTCATAAACCCCTATTTCCATCGAACGAATCTGATCGATCGAGAAAGCTTCTCTCTTTTTCAGTTCAAAGACAGCGTCGATCGCTGAATGCAGATGGCGACAGCACGGATACGGTTTAAAATAGACTTCATGGATCTTCCACCCGTCTGTTTCGGCCATCGTTCGCTGATTTCCATTTCCAAACACATGGAAAAACCCGTTCTCATTTTCAAATCCAGTCTTCGGCCCCGTCAGTCCAGCTCTCGCTAAACCAGCAGCCACAATGCCATCACGGGCAGCTTGACCAGCATGGATACGTTTGACCTCGGTTCCACTCCCTAAAAAAGCGAATGTCCCACCAGCAAAACTAATCGCAATGGTAAGCGCATGCTCTAACTCTTCCGCGTTGTATGACTGTAAGACACCGACTGCTGCACAAGCCCCAAACAGACCAGCAACCGACGTATTGTGATAGCCCTTTTTTCTCGACGATGGATGAATGGTTTCTGCTACCAGAATGCAAGTTTGGTATCCAGCGATAATAGCGCTTTGAAAGCGCTCCGCTGACACGTCTTCTTGAGAAGCAACTGCCAACAGAGCAGAAAGAACAGGCGCCCCTGGATGAACCGAACCCTTTGTATGACCATCATCTAAATCCAATGCATGAGCAGCAGTTCCATAAACAAACGCAGCTTCACTAGGAGGGAGCGTCAAGTCTGAGCCCACAAGCTCACATCCTCCTAATACGCCGCTTGTTTTGTAATATTGTTGGACTTGCTGTACGACATCTGTATTTAATCCGGGGATAAGTGCCGCATAATAATCCAGAACAACACGATTAATCTGCTCCCTCATTTCCTTTGAATGATTCTCACGACAGATGTTGCTTATCTGATTTGCTAATTGTTTCGCAAAACCCATTTGATCGAATCCTTTCTAACTCGTTTTTTGCATCCGTTCCTGTTCTGCTTTCCAATTGGCAGGCGGTCTGACGAAGAACATTAAGAACATTCCGATAAAAGCGATGCCAGCTGCGACAAAAAACATTGAATTGTACCCATATAAAGCGACTAAAATACCTGTGGCTGTCGGTGCAATAATGCTGGCAGATGTGATAATGCCATGTGTTAATCCACTAAATGTGCCAACGGTTCGTTTAGAAGAAGCATCCAGAACGATTGACCAATATACAGCTTGCGGCAATGAGTTTATCGCGTTTCCAATCGACATGAGCGCCAACACTACCCATGCATTTGGTGCAAATGGAATAAAAACAAAGCAAATGGCCGTTAAAAGCATACTTGTGATAATGACACCAGGCTTCGCAATTTTGAAACTACCTGTTTTTTGCAATAAATACTGGGATAGCTTTCCACCTAAGAAGACTGTAAAGACGGCACCTACCCACGGGATCATGCCGACATACCATAATGAACGAAGCTCAAAACCATACATTTGCTGAAGATAGAGTGGAGTCCACGTTAAGATAAGAAAATTAATGTAGTTAAAGCCAAAAAAAGAAGCCGCATTTAGAACAAGAGAAGGGTGCTTAAAAAATTCAAACCAAGCTGTCTGCCCTTTTTGAACGTCTTCAGGCTCATCCTCCACCTGATCTTTTCGAATAATCGCTAGCTCTTCTTTTGTCACAAAGCGATTATCTTCCGGCATATCCGTGAACAATTTGTTCCAAACCACAACCCAAATCAACCCGATCACACCTAGCGAGATAAACATCCAGCGCCAATCTGCAATAGATAATAATCCAACCGCAACTGGGGCTGTTAACATTGCACCTAATGGGGTTCCGATTAACCCAACTCCTACGTAGAAGGTACGATCTTTTGTTGGAATCCAGTTTGCAATCGTTCGGTTCATATTGGCATACACGGGTCCCTCTGCTAGACCAAACAACACTCGACAAAGTGCAAACCCAGCTACTGCTGAACCAAATAGCCATACCCCAATTTCTCCGGCAAAGGCTGTTGCGATTGCAAGTAGCGACCAAGCCGTACAAGCAAAAATCCAAACAAACTTTGGTCCTTTCTTGTCAGCTAGGGCACCACCTAAGAACGTCCCGACGATATAGCCATAACCAAAAAAACCTAAGACATAGCCCCAGTCAGACGCAGACAGATTAAATGCATTCATAATCGGTTCTGCAGCGTAAGCAAGCGCACCACGATCAATGTAGTTAACAGCAATAATAAAAACCATGACACTCATCATAATTTTCCGGTAAGCAAATTTTCGTTTCACTACGCTTCCCCCTACGCCTTGTTAGCGCTTACAAATTTTACACATCTTCATTATTTTCTAGAACTCTCGTCGATACGAGAGCTCTAGAAACGATTACGCTTGCAACAGAGACGACTGACGATTTTCCCCAATAGTAGATTGCATAAAAACGAGCTCTTCAGCTAATCGCTCAATGCGCTTTAATACGTCTGGATCGATTACTTGATTCATCTCATCAAAATGTTCACTATTTGCATAAATATAGCTTGGTGCTGTGAATGCACGAAAGTAACCTGCGATTGGTTTTAATTGATTTTCAATGACCAAATAGTGTTGATACGTTCCTGCAGTCGCAATGAACCCCATCACTTTATAGCGAAACGCTGATACAGGCGCTAAGTCAAACAGATTCTTAAGTGCGCCAGTCATCGATCCTTGAAAAATAGGTGTGCCAATTAGGAAGAAATCTGCTGAACATATACGTTGAATAACGTCTTTTGTGTCGCCTTCATACGTACTAGGATCTCGGCCATCGCAAAAATCAAGTTGATAGTCTTTCAGATTCAGGATCTCTGCTTCTACTTCTGGATGTTCCGCTTGGATTCGCTCCACTGTTTTCTTTATCATCGCTAATGTTTTTGATCCTGTTATCGTGCCCGATATCGCCAAAAGCTTCATGATTGCTCCTCTCCCTTTTTTACAGATTAAATCGTCACTTTACGCTGATGCTTCATTCGTGGAACCACTTCTTCTTTCAGTAGACGAAGAGAGTGATTAAATTTAGCCCGATCAGGTCCATAATCATAACCAGTAACAAGCAACGTACCAAACCCTCCTGAAGCTTCATACAATGTATCTAGCTTCTTTGCGACGGTTTCAGGTGAACCTACATACCAATAATGGTCAATTAAATATTCTGCTGTTACGTCTTCATCAGCAACACTGTCATCGTGTTTAAACTTAGACAGCATTTTTCCTTTTTGATACAAATAATAGAAATATTCATTAAATGAACGACCCATCATCCCGTTTAGCGCTAAATCTTTTGCCTCTTCATCTGTATCAGCTACAAGAACATGATGAGCCACTTTCCAATCGTCTCGATTAGCTGTTTTACCACTTGACGCCGCTCCTTCTTCAACCGATTCCCAGTGAGACGCGATGCTTCGTGGCGTGACGTTTAAGCTCATTGGCAAAAAGCCGTATTGTCCCGCAAGTTTTAACGTACTTGAATTTGCACTAGATCCTGCAACCCCAATCGGCGGATGAGGAGTTTGGTAAGGTTTAATATGCAGGTCAAGTAGTCCGTTTAAAGCAGGCTCAGGTCGACTTGCTCCCCAATACTTACCTTTATAACTAAAAGGCTTTTCCTCCGTCCAAATTTTAAACATAATTTCAAGAGCTTCTGCCATCATTTCCCGATGTTCACCAGCCTTGCCGTCCACATGATACATTTGCCAATCTGTCGGCACTGCTCCTGGTGCTACTCCTACCATTAATCGCCCTTTCGCTAAATGATCTAAATACGCTAAACGCTGCGCTAGTTCAACCGGATGATGATACGGCAATAAGTGAGCACCTGCGGCTAATTTAATTTGATTTGTTTGCATTAGCGCTTGTGCAATAACAAGGTCAGGAGAAGGAATCGGCTCCCATTTCGCTGTATAATGCTCACCAATCCAAGCTTCTTCGTATCCTAATTGATCCGCAACTTTAATCATATCAAGCACCGTTTCTGTCGCTTCATACAGTGTTGCTTCTGGATCTACTGTTGGCATTAAAAATAATCCTACCTTCATTTTCGCGTCCTCCTTCTTATCTCACACCGAATTACGTATCTTCTTGCAAGACTTATGCCAAACCATGATCGCCTTATTTAAGGGAGTCATAGATTGAGTAAGCGTCCATTATTAAAACGCTTACATAATTTACTGTACAAAATGTTAACTTCATGTTCCTAATAACTTATAGGTGGCTTTTCCGTATACGACCATTTGCCCTATTTCATCATAAATTTCTGCTGTTCCAAAAGCCATTGTGCGGCTCTTATGAATGAGACTGCCTTTTGCAATGAGATGCGTCCCTTTTCCAGGTTTTAAATACGAGACGTCAAGGTCAACGGTCGCCGCCGCTTGCTCTTCTGACAAGGTGGATCGAATGGCTGAACCGACTGCCGCATCAATTAATGTTGCCAATACACCACCATGAGCAGATCCACGCCGTTGCAGAAGCTCACCTTTTAAGGGCAGCTCAAGTACAGCTTTTCCGTCTCCGATTTGTTTTTCTTCCATTCCAAGATAATCCCAAAATGGACTCATTCCTTTTTCTGTTTTTCTCATGACGTTACTCCTCTGCATGATACACAATCATTTTGTAGTCCACCATTTCTTGGATCGCATAACGCGGGCCTTCTTTTCCAATCCCACTCTTTTTCACACCACCGTAAGGAAGGTGATCTAAACGGTAATTCGATGTACTATTAATTTGCACACCGCCAACATGTAATGCAAGCGATACTCGGTGCGCAAGCGCTAATTGATTTGTAAAAAGCCCCGCCTGCAAACCATAAGGGGATGCATTTACTTGTTCAATCACATCGTGAATATCGGTGTACGTTAACAAACAAATGACCGGTCCAAAGACCTCTTCACAAACAACGCGACTATCAAGAGGGGGATCAATGAGTACAGTCGGCTTCACTTGTGCCCCACTCGCTTCACCGCCAGATAGAAGCGTCGCGCCACCGTCTTGTGCTTCATGAATCCATGTTAAGATCCGTTCTGCTGATGCTGGAGAAATTAGCGTTCCTACGTCTGTTTTTGCATCCATCGGATCTCCGACTTGAAGCGTACGAATTTCTTTTTCGATCTCTGTTAAAAAGACGTCCTTCACGTTTTCGTGAACATAGATACGCTGCACTGATATACAGCTTTGGCCAGCGTTACTAAATCCTGTGCGCACGCATTGTTTTGCAGCTTTTTCAATAGGTGCATCATCATGCACAATCGTCGCTGCATTTCCACCAAGCTCAAGAAGAACTTTCTTTATACCTGCAACTTTACAAATTGCTTCACTAGCCGGAACACCACCTGTAAAGGAAATTAATGCTACTTTATCGCTTTTGACAATCTGTTCTCCTACTTGAGCGTCGCCAAATAAAAGAGCGACTCCATTTTTAGGAAACCCCGCCTCAAGAAGGATAGCAATCAGTTCTTTTGCGATACGAGGTGTTTGTTCAGCTGGCTTATAAACAATTGTATTTCCCGCTGCAAAAGCAGGACCGATTTTATGGCAAGCTAAATTAAGCGGCGCATTAAACGGGGTAATCGCAGCAATTGTTCCAACCGGTACTGGATACGTGGATACATAGCGTTGTTCGCCTCTCGTCGAGACATCTCCAGCCATGGTTTCTCCAACAAGTCGATTGGCTTCTTCAGCGGATAAACGAAACGTTTCAACCGAACGGCTTACTTCATCCATACTGTTTTTAAGCGCCTTGCCCGTCTCCATTGTAATAATTTCTGCTAATGACGATTGATTCTCATTTAATAAACGAGCTACCTCCATTAAAATCCGATAGCGTTCATAAGTTGGGAGACTAGCGACTTCCCCTTGTGCATTCAGTAGTGTTGTTAGTGCGAGCTCTACATCCTCTCGACTTGCATAATAAAAATTTGACGTTCGTTCACCTGTGTATGGATTCAGTTGTTCCACACATTTCCCTTTTGAATCTGTGCGCCATTTGCCTGCAATAAACGAGTACAAGTTCATCATTTTCTCTCCCTATCGATTAAAGACCGGAAATCGTTTTTCTTTAAAAGCTTGAACACCTTCTAGATGATCCGTTGTGTTTCTTAGCATGACGTGCGCCTTTTTTTCTTGCTCCATTATTTGTGCAAATGCTTCTTGATGTAGTTGGTTCATGATGAGTTTTGATTGGGCAAACACGTCTCTCGGTCCTTCAACAAGTGCTTTCGCCAATTCATACGTCACCTGTTCCCCTGACCCATCCTCCACTAGCTCATTGATCATCCCAAGTTGTGAAAACGCCTCGGCAGACCATGATCGATTGCCCCACAATATCTCTTTCGCTTTCCACGGACCTACTTGCTGGCATAAATGATAATGTAGCCCTAGATCAGCTACGAGCCCTACTTGTTTAAAGGAAAAGTGAAAGGTCGTGCTCTTTTCTGCTACCACTAAATCACACGCCAATGCAAGGCTAACGCCTGCACCTGCAACGGGCCCGTGCACCAAAGCAATCACTGGCTTTTCTAATGACTGAATGAAATTAATGATTGCTATTGATTGATTCATATTTTCGTTGATTCCTTTTTCGCTATACGGAGCTTCCATCGCTTTGACGTCTCCTCCAGCACAAAACCCCTTCCCATTTCCAGACAAAACAACGACTCGAGTTTCTTCACACGTTTTCAAATCTAAAAGCGCTTCTTGAAGTTCTTGCTTTAATTCCAGCGTCAATGCATTTCTTCGACTCGGATCATTTAATTGGATAAACCCTATGCCATCACTTTTCTCTACAATGATTCTTTTACTCATAGGAACCTCCTTTACAAGCGTCTCTTGATTGGAAATGCAAGTTTTGTGCCAAAGAAAAATGCACGTACCTATGCACCTGCACTTCATAAGATGTTTCGTTTTTAACCACAACCGTTAAATCTCTGAACACTCTCGCTTTATTCATGTGGTTCATTCAATTTTTTCCATAAAGTTGTTCGGCTTATCTTTAGCTTTTCAGCCACAACGGTTCGGTTTTGTTTATATTTACTAAGCATCCAATCAATAATCTGTCGTTCCATTTGATCCATTGACCCTTCGTCTAACACCACATCGCCTTGTTGACGGTTTTCCTGTTCGCTTTCTCCCCCTGTTTCATTTAAAACATCCTTCATAAAAGCAGACTCATTCGTAGAATATTTTAAACGGATTGCTAATCGTTCCAAGACATTCTCAAGCTGCCGAATATTCCCCGGCCAATGATACGACTGCAAAAATTCTTGCAGTTGTTTTGATAAATGCTTCCAAGTAATGCGCTCTTGTCGCTGTTGGAGCAGGTAATCCACTAGTACCGGTATGTCTTCTTGCCTCTCTCGAAGGGCAGGTAGTTCCAGGCGGAGAACACCAATCCGAAAATAGAGATCAGAACGAAATGCACCTTCATTAACCAATTCCCAAAGATTTTTATTCGTTGCTGCCACAACACGAATATCGACTGGCACCATCCGATCTCCACCTAATCGCATCACCTCTTTTTCTTGTAGGACTCTTAAGAGTCGAGCCTGTAAATTTGGTTCCATTTCCCCAATTTCATCTAAAAAAATGGTTCCTTTATGAGCAAGCTCAAATACACCTTGTCTTCCCCCTTTTTTTGCTCCTGTAAATGCTCCCTCGACATAGCCAAACAATTCACTTTCGAGTAATGTTTCAGGTAAAGCGGCACAATTAATGGCCACAAACGGTCCATCTTTTCTTGAGCTTGCATTGTGAATCCCTTGCGCTACTAACTCCTTCCCAGTGCCGCTCTCACCATAAATTAAGACCGTAGAATTCGCTGCAGCATATTGCTCCGCCAGTTGGACAATATCGTTCATTTTCTCCCCTTTGTACTGAATATCTGCCAAAGATACTTTCGCTACAAGCCCTTTTTTATGTAGATCACGACGGATTTTGCTTTCGAGTTCTTGAATTTGATGTATTTCTTGGCATGTGACCACTGTTCCAACACGTAGACCATTTACAAAAACCGCTTCATGTTGGACGAGTAATTTCTCGAACGTCATTCTTCCTTGACCAATGTACAAATCTTCTTTTTCTAAAAGTGTGCGTAGTGGCTTACACGTAATTTGCTGAGGCTGTTTTTTAAGAAGTAAGTGTGCTTTCACACCAAAGATTCGCTCCGCAGCTGGGTTGCATACCTCGATTTCCTTTTGTTTATTTAAATAGAAAATCCCCTCTTCTGACACATGTACGACTGCATTTAAGCGTTCGGTGTTTTCTTTTATGGTGTAAGAATTCTCTGCAGCTTGTTTGGCTCGTAAAAAAGAACGACGAATGGTTCGTTCACTGGTAATAATGTGCATACTCTTCATGCCATAATCACTAGCAAGTTGCTTCACACGAATGCCACCACCAACAATGACATCCATGCCCATTTCTTTCGCGACTTCAATTTGCGCAAGCAACGTTTCCTGCGTAGTATACGGAAGCAAGGTGACGTTGAATCCAATCATCGCTTCAATCTTCTCAAAGTTGAATTGAAACCCCGGCTCTTCAAAATTAATATAGCAAATGTTTTCGCCTTCTTTTTTTGCTTGAAGAAACGATTGAATTAAGTCAAAATCACTGGATTCACTATAAATAAGCGGGACGTTTACAACGTTTGCTAACATTTTTGCCGTACCAGCACGACTAATTACCACATCATAACTTCCGTTCGCCAACAATTCTTGTACGGGCTCTACCGCTTCATCTAATACGCCTTCCACGACCGTTACGTTGTATTGTAATTCTTTAGCAAGCCGGTGAATCATTTCCGTCATTTCTGGATAACCCGACGTCATAATCATTCTAGATTCATTCATTTGCATACCCACCTCACTTATTGAACCTTTAATAAGTTAAGATTAACGCAAATAATCAAACTTTTCATCGTTTTTTGCTATATTTTAGAAAACGTCGTTTGTTTTTTAAACAACATGAACGGTTTGTAACTGGAATATGAACAAATGATTCTCTATCTGTAGGCTAATTTGTTGGCACGAACATTGCATTCATAAAATCATCTTACCTATGGAGGGGTTACCAATGCAAAACGTTGCACAGTGTTTAGTTAGTGATTTAGAGAAAAGAGGGGTATCCCACATCTTTGGGTTATGTGGCCATACAAATATTGCTGTTCTTGCCGCACTTGAACATTCTTCCATTCGTTTCATTAGCACGACACATGAACAAATAGCGGCACATATGGCTGATGGGTACGCTCGATCCTCTCATCAAATTGGTGTCGTTCTTACTCACGTCGGGCCTGGGTTAACAAATGCAGCAACAGCAGTGGCCACTGCAGCGTTAGATTCGACACCACTTCTCGTTCTTTCAGGCGATATTCCCAGTCATTTCTATGGAAAAAATCCACACCAAGAAATTAATTTGCATCAAGATGCTTCTCAACATGAAATTTTCCGACCGTTTGTTAAACGAACATGGCGAGTCGAAAAGCCAGAACAACTACCTGCCATACTTGCAAAAGCTTACCAACTTGCTCACTCTGGAAAACCAGGACCCGTCCTCGTTTCCGTTCCGATGGATATCTTCTCTGCGCCGATGTCGGAAGATCTATTCGCTACTCACCATACGCCAGGTTCATCTCCAGCAAAACCTAGCTTGTCCACATCAACCGCACAAGAGATTCTTACAACGTTAAAAGCAGCAAAAAAACCATTACTATTCGCTGGAGGAGGCGTCATTGCTGCTCAAGCCACCAATGAGTTGAAAGCGCTTGCCGAACACTTGAATATTCCCGTTGTCCATAGCGCAATGGGCAAAGGTAGCTTACCTGATGACCATCCATTATCTGCAGGGTTAACGGGATTTTGGGCACCGCCTTTTGTGAATGCAATGTGCCTTGAAGCAGACGTCATTTTCGCGTTAGGAACGCGCTTTAAAGAGGCCGATTCAAGCTCGTGGAAAGAAGGCGTCACGTTTAATTTTTCCAAAACAAAACTTATCCAGATCGACATCGATTCACAGGAGTTAGGACGTAATTATCCTGTTCATATCGGTGGCGTTGCAGATATTAAAGAATCACTCAAGCAAATCGTGGAGCTCGCAAACAATCAACCAAGTGAATTCGAGCCTTCACATCAGGAAATCACGTTTATTTCGCACGAAAAAGAGCGGTTTTATGAAGAAAATACCGAACACCTTATGAGCGATGATTTTCCCATGCGCCCACAAAGAATCTTGGCAGAAGTTCGTCACTGTTTACCTAAAGACGGATTTATTACAACGGATGTTGGTTGGAACAAAAACGGCGTTGGCCAACAGTTCCCTATTTATATTCCAGGAACTGTCTTAACACCAGGAGGTTTTGCCACAATGGGATTTGGCTCTCCCGCCGCCCTTGGAATTAAAATTGCCCATCCAGAGCGAGTCGTCGTTTCATTAGTCGGTGATGGCGGATTTGGACAAAACCCATCGTGTTTAGCAACTGCAGCTCAAGAAAACATTCCGATTATCTGGATTGTGATGAACAATCAATCGTACGGAGTCATTGCTGGCTTACAAAAAGCTCATTTCAATACTACACACGGTACAATGTTTGAAAAAAATGGCGAGCCCTACTCACCTGATTTTGTTGCGCTGGCAAATAGTTACGGGGTTGAAGGCTGTAAAATTCAATCAGCAGAGGAATTTAAACCTGCTTTAACAGAAGCGATCGCAAAACAAGTCCCGTTTCTTATTGATGTCTCAACCATGAATATCCCTACTCCAACATCTGGTCACTGGGACATTATGGACATTTATTCGCCTGGAGAAAAGAAAAGTCATAGCGCTCTATAGAAGGAGGAATCGAGGAAATGAAACCACGTTTTTCACTTGCCCATTTAACCGTCTTACACTATTCACCACCAAAGATGATTGAATTGGCTGCACGAGCTGGCTTTGATTATGTTAGTTTAAGACCGATTGCATTAGGTACTAAAAACGAACCCGTCTACCCACTTGCAACCGATCGAACCTTGTTTAACGATACAAAACAAGCCCTTCAATCGACTGGATTAAAATTACTTGATATTGAAATGGTTCGAATTTATGAAGGCGTGGATGTTACGCACTATTTACCGGCGTTCGAAGCCGCAGCAGAACTAGGCTGTAACCACGTATTAACGACTGTTCAAACGACAGATGAGAATCTTGCTGTTGAAACGTTGCACGCACTATGTGAATTGGCAAAACCTTTTAACTTAACTTTAGATGTTGAATTTATCACGTGGTATGAATTAGGAACGCTCACTCAGGCAGAATCCATTATTCGAAAAGTGAATCACGAAAAGTGCGGACTCCTTATTGATACACTTCACTTTCATCGATCACACACAAATTATGATCATCTCGCCTCCCTACCAAAAGAATGGTTTCATTATGCCCACCTATGTGACGCAAAAGATCCGATTCCACCGTCGAAAGAAGATCTAATTTATACTGCTCGAGAAGACCGACTTTTTCTAGGGGACGGGGACATTCCTCTCCAGAAGATCATACAATCATTACCTGACATTCCTTATTCCTTAGAAATCCCAAATAAAGAGCGAATGCATGAGTTAGGGGCTGAATTATATGTAAAACAATGCTTAGAGTCAGCCCATCAACTTTTCAACGAACTATCGTAAACCGACTGGTCAAAAGACCAGTCTTTTTTATCCGAAATGTTGGGAAATATCTGTCTACTCTATTCATTGTAGATCTTTAACGGTATACTAACAAAAACCAACCGAATAGGAAGGGAGTTTGACCACATGTCACCGTCCGTAGCCGCACCAGAAGTTGGAGCTAAAATTGTAGAATGGTATAGCTGCATTATTACGTACGATCGTGAACAAGCCATTTTGCTAAAACACGACGTTCAACGGATGATGAACCGAATGAATCATGATGATAAAGTGATCGCTTATTTTGAGCTCGTTAACTTCCGCCACGAACTCTTTATAGAAGCTGACGGGGAGCAGAAACAATTTGCTGACCTTGAATTAGCGGACAAAGCAACAGATGAATACATGCAGTTCATGTACTACTTTATGTATGGCCAAAACGAATTTCATAATGGCAGGTATAAATCAGCTGTTCGCTCATATAAAATAGCAGAAAGACTTTTAGAGCAAGTACCTGACCAAATCGAAAAGGCAGAGTTTTATTATCGCTCAGCGATTAGCTATTACCGCGTTGACCAGTACATTTTTGCCGTCTCCTATTTTGAGCAAGCACTTGAAATTTTCGAGAAAAATTCAGAGTACGAAGAAATTGTTCTGAATATCTATATTTTTTTAGGCGGCATCAGTACAGAACTCTATAAATTTGAAGAAGCAGAGAACGTACTGCAAAACGCCCTCAAGCATGCGAATGAGTATCCAGTGACAAAGGCTTTACTCTTACGCATACTAGGTTTAAATCGTGTGAAACAACATCAACCAGACCAAGCCATTTATTATTTTGAAGAAGCGTTAAAAATGAATGAACATAGGCAATCCGTAATCGGTGCTAAAACGGAGTATAACTTAATCAATGTTAAGTTAAAAAAAGAACCTTCTAACAAGGAAAATCATGTACGTTTAGAAGAAATTGCGGAAAAAGTTGCTTCACTAAAAATGACTGAATATATAATTCGTTGCAAAGTAAGCTTGGGACTTTATGTTCTAGAAGACCTTGAACAAGTGAATAAGGGGTTAGAAGAATTAGAAAGGCAAGAACTTTATTTTGAAGCCTCTGAATTAGCTGAAGAAGTTGTAGATGTTTATGCTGAAAAAGGGGAATTTGAAACTGCGTTGCATTACATGAGAATGGCACATCGAATGCGCATTCATCAATCTTGTATAGGAGTTGAACAGGAATGAAAAAGAAACTATTAGGTATTATCGCTTTAGGTATAGCAGTATCCATCGGTAGCTTTAATTTAGATGCAAACGAATCAGCAGATAAAGCTGATGGGCGCTCTGTCCCAGCTCATGACAAGGCTGACGGACGATCCGTTACACCATTAGACAAAGCTGACGGCAGATAAAAAAAGACGTATCTCTAATTTAGAGATACGTCTTTTCTTCTGTATAGCTAAAACATTGTCACTTCTTCTCGTTCCCTGTATTCCCCTCTTCTTCCTCACCAGCAAAGTCTTGTTCCTCGGGCATCGTTTTATCGAATTCTTCTTTCATTTCTTCTAGTTCTTGATGAGATTCTTCTTGATATTCTGGGTCCCACTCTCTATGTTTGCTTTCTAGTTTCAGAATATCGTATTCACTGCTTAACGCTTTTAAGAGCGAAACACACATTAAGATGACGATAAACACAAATGGGAAAGCGGCGATTAACATAGCCATTTCTAAAGCTTGTAACCCTCCTGATAATAGAAGTGCTGCAGCGGTTCCTGCCAGAATAAGACCCCAAATCAATTTCACCTTTAAAGTCGGATTTAAACGACCGCCAGATGTCAGCATGCCTAGTACAAATGTGGCAGAGTCTGCTGAAGTAATAAAAAATGAAGAAATTAGTAGAATAGCAATCCCCATTACAACCGGTGCCATTGGATACGATTCTAAAAAGGCAAATAAAGCTACTTCATTTCCTTGTTCATTCATTAAATTGTAAATCTGTCCACCAAGGTCCGCGTCCATTTCCATTCCAGCTACACCAAAGATTGAAAACCAAAGTGCGCTAAATAAAACAGGGACAGCTGTCACACCTAAAACAAATTCACGAATGGTTCGACCGCGCGAGACCCTCGCAATAAATGTCCCTACAAAAGGTGCCCAACCAATCCACCAAGCCCAATAAAATAACGTCCAAGCATCTAGAAACTCTCGTTCACCCGTAAAAGCATTCATACCGAGCGTCATACTAGGCAAATTTTGAACGTAATTTCCTAGGGTTGTTGTGAACGATTCAATCATTTGAACCGTTGATCCTAACACAAATACAAATGTCATTAAAGCAATGGCAACAACGATATTTGTCCAACTTAAGTACCGAATTCCTTTGTCTAATCCAGTAATAGACGAGATTAAAAATAAAACCGTTACAACAGCAATGACAATTAAATTCACTGTCGTTGTATTATCAATTCCTTCAAAACTAAAGCTTAAACCAGCAGTAATTTGGGAAGCCCCAAGCCCAAGTGAAGTGGCGATACCAAAAACGGTCGCAAATACAGCTAAAACATCAATACTATGACCAATTCCACCTTGAGCATGCTTCCCAATTAACGGTGTAAACGCCGAAGAGATTAAAGCGGGAGCTTGATGTCTAAATTTAAAATAAGCAAGTGTTAGTGCTACAACTGCATATGTAGCCCACGGATGAAAGCCCCAGTGAAACAATGTATACATCATCGATTGTTCAGCTGCTTGAATGGTTCCACCCTCCGCATTTGGCGGACTATAAAAATGGGTTAACGGTTCCGTTACTCCGAAAAACACGAGCCCTACACCCATTCCAGCGGTAAATAAAAACGCAAACCATGTAAAATAACTATATTCCGGTTTTTCATCGGGTTTCCCAAGCTTAATCTTCCCGAATGGACCAAAGATTAAAAAAATCGCTAAAAGAACAAAAGCGGTTGTTGCAATTATGTAAACCCAGCCAAAATTTGTAGAAATAAAGCCATCCACTACTCCTAATACGCTTTCAACATTTCCTGGAAAGAACACGCCCCACAAAATAAAAACACTGGATATCGCCAATGAAACCCAGAACACTAACGTTAATGAACTTTTCTTCAACTATACTCCTCCTTAGGTATTTCGTCTTACTGAATCGACAAAATTCTTAATAGACATAGTTACCTTTTCCTCATTTTTCGAAATTTAAACATATTTTTCTGCAATTCCGTCATTTTTTATTCAAAATTCTAAAGGAACTCCCACTAGTCAACCTAAATGTATAAACAAGAAAAAAGCTTGTCGAATTTCCTCGACAAGCTTGTTGTTACATCGTTTTACCCTACACGCTTTTTCTCTTGTTTGCTTCGTAGTTGTCCACATGCTGCATCAATATCAGTTCCTTGTTCTAAGCGAACTCCACAGTTTATCCCTTTTTTCTTAAGCGTTTGGAAAAATTCTTGAATCGCTTCAGGTTCACTACGCTGATATTGACCATGCTCGTCAACTGGGTTATAAGGAATGAGATTCACATATGAAAGGTGACGCTTCTCCCCAATTAACTCTGCCAATTCAAGGGCCTCTTCTTTATGGTCGTTTACATCTTTGATCAGAATATATTCATACGTCACACGACGATTGGTTTTATCCAAATAGTAGTTTACCGAATCCATTAACTTCTCGATTGGGAACGCTTTGTTAATTTTCATGATTTTAGAGCGTAATTCATTGTTTGGTGCATGAAGCGAAACCGCTAAATTCACTTGGCTCTTAAGATCCGCAAACTCTTTAATTTTATGAGCAAGTCCACTCGTTGAAACAGTGATATGACGGGCTCCAATGGAAAGACCTTTATGATCTTTTACAATGTCTAAAAAGTCCACTGTATTATCGAAGTTATCAAACGGTTCACCGATTCCCATCACGACAATATGGCTCACGCGCTCTTCATTTTTCCGTTCGTCAAGGAAAAGCTGCACGTTCATAATTTGCTCGACAATTTCCCCACTTGTAAGATCTCGATTCTTTTTCAAGAGTCCGCTCGCACAGAAACTACAGCCAATATTACAGCCCACTTGTGTCGTCACACATACAGAAAATCCGTACTTATGCGTCATTAAGACGGTCTCAATTAAATTCCCATCATTAAGCTGGAATAAAAATTTCACCGTACCATCTTTTGATTCTTGACGGATATGCTCTTTTAGTGAACCGAACACAAAATGCTCTTCTAATAAAGAAACCGTCTCTTTATTTAAATTCGACATCTCTTCAAAACTTGTTACACGTTTCCGATAGAGCCAGTCCCACACTTGGGTCGCTCTAAATTTTTTATGGCCCTGCTCAACAAACCAGGCAGATAATTTCTCTATTGTCAGACCATAGATTGATTGCTTTTGCATATGATCCCTCTTTTCTAAATTTCTTTTTTACATATATATGAATCCAAAAACTCGGTAAATTAAATACGTTCTACAATCCTTTATTCTATCACACTTATCATTAAAAAGAAAAGAGGGGTCACACAAAAAATCTTGATGAGGGTAGACTCATCAAGATTCGTATTCATGCACGAAATTGCTTCTCTTAGATAACAGGCGTTAACGCTTCCCCTTTTTCTAAATAGGAAACAATATTTCCCGCGGCGAGTTTCGCCATTTCATCTCGAGTTTCGACTGTCGCATTCCCGATATGAGGAGTTAACACGACGTTTGTTACCTTCTTTAACTCTTCATGAATCATTGGTTCAAATTCAAATACATCAAGAGCGGCACCTGCAATTTCCTTCGTTTTAAGTGCTTGTACTAACGCTTCTTCATGAACCACAGGACCCCTTGCTAGATTTAACAAGACCGCTTGTTTTTTCATGCTTTTAAAAGTGGTTTCATTAAATAAATGATGTGTGTCTTTCGTGTAGGATGTATGTATCGATAAAATATCTGCTTCCTCTACTAATTGATCAAACGAGCGATACTGAGCGCCGAGCGTATTTTCTTTTTCCGTACGAGCGGTGTAAAGGATATTCATTCCGAATGCTCGCGCTCTCTCAGCAACCGCTTGTCCAATTTTGCCAAAACCTACAATGCCTAGCGTTTTCCCTTTTAATTCTCTTCCTAAGAAAAAGAGCGGGGCCCAGCCATTGAATCCTTCTGTGCGACAGAGCTGATCGCCTTCTGGAATTCGCCGCATTAAGCTGAGCATTAATCCTAATGCTAATTCAGCAGTGGCATCAGTAGATACCTTTGGCGTATTCGTTACAACGATTCCTTTTTCTTTTGCTGCTTCAAGATCAATGTTGTCAAACCCCGCACCATAATTGGCAATAATTTTCAGCTTCGGCGCGGACTCGATCACTTTTCTTGTTACTTTTGTGGACAGTGGACAAAGCAATGCTGTTGCTTCTTTTACACCATTGATTAATTCTTTTTCACTAATAACGTTTTCGTCATGGTATACGTCAACTGTATACGCTTGTAAAGTTTTGTATCCAACAGTCGGTATCTCACCTGAAATAAAAATCTCTGTCATGATGCGCCCTACTCTCTTATCGTTGTTGTTTTAATCGATCAATGCGTTTAGCTAAACGTCTTTTCCAGTCCGCCGCAAGCGGTTCAATCGACGCAATGTCTTCCATTGCATGCCAATCTTCATTTGCAAAATAGACTTGATTGCATGAGAGGACTGACATTTTTTTAGGGTGTTCTTCTAATAATTCGATGGACGATGTTGATGAAATATTGCCTTCTTCTAGTACACGCGCTAAATACCCAGTGAATCCTGTTTCGATCGTTCGCTTTAGCAGCGTATTTGCCTGCGTATAGTTGTCAATCGTGCTACACGGGATACGACCTTGAGTAATTTGAATTACCGCTTCTCCAACCTTATAAATATCTCCGATGAAGACGGCCTCTTCCAACATATTTGCTACGGTTAGATTTTCTCCAAACGCTGCGTTCGGAAGCATTCGACCAAGCTCTTCTTCCCATTGTGGATAATGTTCTTGTGGATAAAAGCAGACTGCTCGATCAAGTCCGCCATGATTCTTTTTGTCTCCAACGCCATCGCCTATAAAGCCATCCTTTGTTAAGTAAACACGCTCAATTTTGGCTTTTTTTATTCCCGTCACAAGCGGTTTTTTCATGGCTGCTTGTTGCATTTCTTGCGGTAAGCCTGTGGACAATGAAAAAATTGTTCTCTCCATTATAATTCAACCCCTTTTATTCTTGTGTTAAAATCGCTTCTGCGGCAATTTTTCCAGTAAATAAACATCCTCCTAAAAAAGTCCCTTCAAGCGCTCGGTAGCCATGAACGCCTCCACCGCCAAAACCTGTCGCTTCGCCAACTGCGTATAGTCCTTCTATTCGTTCACCGTCTTCACTTAACACTTGAGCCGAATCATTTGTTTGCAGACCTCCCAATGTTTTTCGGCTTAACAAATGGAGTTTCACCGCAATTAACGGCCCATTTTTAGGATCAAGAATTTCGTGAGGCTTTGCTACACGGACAAGCTTATCTCCGATTGAACGACGCGCATGGCGGATTCCCATGATTTGTGCGTCTTTAGAAGTAGAATGGCGCAACCCTAGATCCCGTGCATAAATTTGTTGATAAATATGATGTTCATCTAGAAAAGGCCCTTCTCCCAGTTGATTCATTTTGTGCACAAGACTTTGAATGGAATGAGCAGTAATAAAATCTGCTCCTTTATCAATAAACGTTTGGACAGGAGCTGGAGGTCCTGGTAAAAGGCGCTTGAGCACCTTTTTTACACTTTTCTCAGTCAGATCTGGATTTTGTTCTGATCCTGATAACGCGAATTCTTTTTCAATAATCTTTTTTGTGAGAATAAACCATGAATAGGAATACCCTGTTTTTTGAATTGCTTCCATTGTTGAAAGCGTATCATAACCTGGAAAATCATGCGCAGGAAAGCGATTCCCATTTGCGTCAAGCCAAATGGATGAAGGGCCAGGTAAAATGCGGATGCCATGCTTATGCCAGACAGGTTCAACATTTTGTATTCCCTCTGTATAATGCCACATTCGATCTCGATTGACGAGTCGCCCACCAGCTTTTTCAGTAATATCGAGCATCCTGCCATCAACATGAGCAGGAACTCCATGAATCATGTTTGTTGGTGGTTCCCCTAACCGACTTGGCCAGTATTGTCTGATTCGATCAAGATTCGCGCCAATTCCACCGCTCGCCACAACGGTTGTTCGAGCAAAGAATTCAAATGGCTCCAATTCTTCACGATTACTTGCTTCTCCTCGATTAGCCGTCGATGACTGTAAAATATGACCAGCTACTCCTACGACCCTTTTCCCTTCTCGCAATAGTTGGTCCACCCGATGTCGAGGCGCGTAGTGGATCTGCTGTTTTTTTCTATAATGAACGAATTTTTCTAAGAATGGAGCAAGAATACCCGGTCCCGTTCCCCAAACAATATGAAACCGAGGTACCGAATTTCCATGTCCTGTCGCAAGACTGCCTCCACGCTCTGCCCAACCAACAACGGGAAAAAATCGAATGCCTAATGTTTTTAACCACTGTCTTTTTTCATACGTTGCAAATCGCACGTACGCCTCCGCCCATTTCCGGCCCCAATAATCTTCACTTTGGATCGACCCTAATCGGTCAAACCCAGCTGATCCTTGCCAGTCTTGCCAAGCCAAGTCGTAAGAATCTCGAATACCTAACCTTTTCTGCTCAGGCGAATTCACGAGAAATAAACCACCAAATGACCACCATGCTTGTCCGCCTAACGAAGTTTCTGGTTCTTGATCAACGATTAGAACGAGCTTTCCTTTATCAGCTAATTCCGTCGCCACGACTAAACCGGACAAACCAGCCCCAACAACAACCGCATCATATTCCATTACTTTTCACCTCTCTCATTCAATACTCCATTAGGAAATAAAACTCCTGTAAAATAAAGCGTAATCAGCTTTTTTTCAAAAAAGTGAACAAATCCCCAACAATTCCGTTTAGTCAAACGTTATCTTTATGAAAACCGCGACGAGAGGAGGCAGCGATGTTTGAAATCCACCATCAGTTATTAGAACAAGATATCCGTCGGTTTGCTTTATCTATAGCAGCAAACGTTCATGAAGCAAGTGATTTAATGCAGTACGCCTGGGAAAAATCACTCCACGTTATGGATTTATCTGATTGGCCTTATCACAAACAAAAAGCTTGGTTTTATCGCGTGATGAAAAATCAACTCATTGATATACGCCGAAAAGATAAACGACATGTACTACTTAGCAAAACCGAAGAGCCTGTCTTTTCACCAACAGAGATTCATACGTTTGAAATGATGGATCTTCTAGACGATCTGTCTCCAACTCAAAAAGACATTGTATTCAAACGCTATTGGCTCGGATTCACAAGCAGCGAGATTGGAAAAGAGTTAGAAATTCCTGCTAGTACCGTGCGCTATCAATTAACAAAAGCCGTTCAACGACTAAGAGACCTTTTAAAGGAGGAATAATAATGGGAAGAACAATAGGAAATGTGGCATTGCTTGATCTTACAGAGGCTACAGAGGAAAGTATTGCTTCAATTACTCATATTAAAAACGTTGCACTCTTGCTTTACACAGCTGAAACCGCCGCACTTGTGCCGAAGCTCTCCATCGGGAACCTTGCGCAATCACTTAAAATTAAAGAAAATATGCAAGTTATAAATGGCTACCTAACAGTAGATAATCAGTATCTCGAACACCCAAAAATTAATCAAGTTGTGATCGTGAATGGAGTGCTTGTATTTAAAGACGATATTCAATTCGGAACAATTAAGAAATCAACTTGTGCGTTTATCGTTAATGGCGTCGTTTACGCACCTACTTCGTTAAAAGGAGCCGTTGCACCACTTATTACTAAACAATCAGGTACCACCTTAGGATTCAATGGACCAGAACCGAAAATCATGTCAGGCACCACACATTTAACGACTGAATTCGTGAAAGGTTTGCCAGATCAAACCACTTTATTATGTAACGGAGAAGTAATTGTAGATGAAAACCTGGATCTAGATGTCTGTCGTGAAAAACTGGATACACTATTTGTTAACGGAAAAATAGAATTATATGAACATCATGTATCAACTTTACTCGCAAACGCAACTGTAAATGGAACAACGCACACGATTCCGACTAACTTTAAACGCTTAGAAAAGACGTTTCACCTTTCTAATCGATCCATTAAACGATTTAAGCAAGCAAAGGTTTACACGGCATCCCCTCTAATTTTTGAAAAGGACGTGACAAGAGATTCACTAGATCAAGCGTTTACCTCGATTCACTCTCATTCTTTTATCTTTTGTCACGAAGATGTGGAGGATTTAATCTACGAGAAGCTCGATCGATTTGAAACAGACGTGTATACCTATTCTGATCAATTTTTGTTTATCGAAAAAGACACATGGCATCAAGAACGATTCTCGCAGCTAAAATTACCAACTACCATTCTTGTCAATCAGCACTTAACCATTGAAGATCCTATTTCTTCTCAACACATTCAAGATCACTCTATTATTTTATTGGGCGATATTTCTGTTGCGGATCAGGAAACAAAAACGGTCATCCAAGAAGCACTCGCTGAAAACAAAGGAAGAATTAAATGTGGGACAGACATTCAAGAAAATACAAACTATGCAGAGTTAAGTCTCTAGAGGGGGAATATCAATGCATCCTCCTCCCCATGACCACATTAAGCGGTTACGTCAAGATGCACATACGCATACCTTGGCAAAACGCGTAAAAGCGTCAAACCAGACACACTCTATTTGGCAAATTCGTGGCTACCGGTCCCTTTTTACATCGTATAGTATTTCCGTTACTGGACAGTGGTTTGATTCCATCGCCATCATGGTCATCTTTGCTTATATTTGGCAATCAAGTCCGATTTTTCTTGGCTTCATCCCTTTTGCCTTAGCTTTGCCACAAGTCCTTTTTTCACAATTGGTTGCGCCGTTAACCCGTAAATTCAATAAATTACGTATAATGGCGTTCGCTGACATTCTGACCGCTTGCTTTACCATTGGCCTTTTTTTCTCGCCACATCCTTGGTTTGCCTTATTCTTTCTAGCATTGCGTAGCACGGTCAATGTGGTGCACTTTCCAATTCAACAAGAATTAGTTCGACAGCTAGTCCCAGAATCCTTACGTTTAAAAGCAGTAACATGGAATGGATTAGTCAGCCAAGGTGCAAAAATTATCGTCCCGTTTGTTGGTGGGTTGTTTCTCACGATCGTCGCTCCACAAACCTTGCTGTTACTTAATGCTGTCGCTTTTCTCGTTTCTGCTTGCATACTTTTTTCCATTCAACATCTTTTTAACGACCATCCCTTACAAACGCTCTCTCCATCAACAAAACCGATTTTTAAAGAACTTCGGGCTGGCTGGAAGACGTTATTCTCGCACCCTGTTTTAGTCGTCTTGTTTAGTCTTTTAGTTGTTGGCCTCTTTTGCGTACAATTTGTGGACTCACAGTTTCCAATCCTCTTTAGAGAATTAGCACCTACTGAACCTCAACTACTAACGTGGGTCATTTCAGCTATTGGCATTGGGGCGGTTACGATCATTGTCATCTTAAACAAGTTTAAACAAATGAGTCATTTTCTTGTTTGGATAAGCGCCGCCCAAGCGCTGATTGCCTTTTCATTTATTGGTTTTAGCTTTCTTCACCCAGAAAGCTCGACCGTTCTCTTTTTAGGGCTAGGGTTTATTTGCGGCATCGGAACGGGCATTTCAATTACAACAATCAATTATGCGATCCAAACCATTCCTGCTGACGATGACGTTGCCACGATTGCAGGAATTTCCCAATCCTTATCTAGCCTTGTTATTATTATCGCCCCACTTACTGGTGGTTTTCTCACTTCTATGCTAGGCGTTCAAGTGATGTTTGGCTTATCCGGGTTCTTTTTAATTGTCAGCATGATTCTCCCGCTCGTTTTTAAAATAAAAAAGACGTCAAATCCCCTTCACATCCGCAACAGATAAGGTAATTATTGTGGGTTTGTTTTATACTGAATTAGAAAGGAGTGAGCACATGCGAATTTTAACAGTTGGAGCAGGCGGCGTTGGTGGTTATTTCGGCGCGAGACTTGCTGAAAAAGGGGAAGACGTTACTTTTTTAGTACGAGAGAAAAAGAAAGCGCGTCTTTTAGAAACCGGGTTAACGGTTGAAAGTATTCATGGCAACATCGAACTTACCCCCTCATTACTTACGACAAGTGAGTATGCAGAACCATTTGACCTTGTTTTATTTACAACGAAATCGTATCAATTGCAGCAAGCCATTGAAGATGTTCGTCCATTTGTAGGCGAACATACATTACTCTTACCTTTGTTAAACGGCGTTGCCCATTACGAAATACTTGATCAAGCATTTAAACATAACGTGATTGGTGGACTTTGCTTTATTGAAAGCGCTGTCGATTCTGACGATACCATTTTACAGACAAGCCAAGTACATCGACTTGTTTATGGAAGCAGAACAGAAAAGCAAGAACAAGCGGTAGAGCAACTTCATGCACACCTTTCTGGTACAAAAGCAGAATTTACACTCTCCGCTAACGTAGAACAGGAAATTTGGCATAAATACCTCTTTATTACCGTCGCTTCAGGTATTACCACACTTTTCCGCTCAAGCATTGGCCCCATTCGCGAATTAGAAGAGGGAAAAACGTTCATTCGCAAACTTTTGACCGAGTGTACAGCCATTATGAAAGCGGAAGGTGCACCATTGTCGCCGACTATTATTTCAGACCATATGCACACCTTTGAATCCGTAGGTTTTGGTATGAAATCATCGATGCTTCGCGACATGGAGCGTCAGTCCACAACGGAAGCCCATCATCTTCAAGGTTATTTGGTCGAAAAAGGCCTGAAACACGACATTGAACCACCTTCCTTATTAGCAGTTTTTACAAATCTTCGCTTATATGAGAATCAACGATTGTTAAGCCAACCATAATGAAATAAGCGTCCTTAAAGGACGCTTATGATGAACATCGTTGTTATTCTTTTCCTTCTAAAATCGCAACAGCTTCTTTTAATGTTTCTGGCTGCCCGACGTTTCCTGGGAAAATTACATACGCTTTTCCAGGAAATTTACTTTCTTGTCCCGTTTTCCAAACAGGGATGCCCGGTTTAATTTGTCCAGCCACTTCAGCTCGAGAAACATGTAAACCAACGGTTCCAATACTGCTTGATGTAATGCCACCTTTGGCAACGATATAGCTTGGCTCTACTTCTAAATCGCGAACGATACTTGTTACCGCATCCGAAATTTTCACCGATTGCTTTAACTCTTCCTCTTGCATATTGTCACCTAGATCTAGGCGCTCACGACGCGTGTAGTATACAACAGACTCACCGTTTTTAATCGCTTCTTCACAAGCTAATCGCACACGTTTTGTTTCGTGGGCAAATTTCTCGTCATCTTGAACGAGATGAACATCAAACTCAATGCCTTTTACAAGACCACTCTCTAATAAATGTTGAAGTTGCTCTGTTGTTTTCTTTACATGCGAACCTACCGCAATTAACCCACCGTGGTTTCCTTTTGTTACCATATCATCTCTTTTTAAAAGCGGTTTATCTGCGATACCACCAATGACTTTTGTCAATGCTGCTGCACTGCGAGCCATATAGTGCTTGCCTTGTTTTAAAGCTTGCATAAATGAAATCGTAAACACTTCTACATCTTCGTAGCCAACTGCATTGACAACAATCTTTTGAAAATCTTTTGCTTCAAGGATTTGCGCAGTGATTTTATCAATCTCATTATTTCTTAAATCTTCTAGTGAAATATAAATGGTGTTCTCTTTCGTAAAACGACCTTCTGTTTTCTCTTCAATGTATTCACCTAAGTGAGATGAAGCAAAACCAAATGTACGGTCGTTTGCAAATTCGGTTTCCCCTGCTGGAATGAGTTCTTCTCCATTTTGTACATAATGAACGTTATCAATTGTAAAGCGCCCACCTTCTTTAAAAAACGGCATAATAATTTCGCCGTCAAAGCGCTTTTGTCCCATTGCTTCAATCGTCGTTTTTAACGTTTCCGTTTCTAATGGAAAATGGCCTCGTAACGTCGAATCACCACGGCTAATGAGTACATACGGTGTGTTTTGCTCATCTGCAACTTCCTGTACGCGCTGTGCAATTTCTTCGTGCGCTGCTTTTGTTTCTGTTTCTGTGAAACCACGTGAATTTGTTAAAATAAAGAACATAGACTTGTCTTCTTTAAATCCAGTTTGAATCGACGCTTTCGTCCAATCTGTAAAAACCGATACACCGTGAACGGTTTGAATGCCGGTCGGATCATCGTCTAGCACAACAATCTTGTACGGTGAACCTTCAAGCTCTTTTTTCAACAATGATTGCACCTTTTCTCGGTCAATCGCTTTAATGCCTGCAAATGTTTCCGGTGCTTGTAAATGTTTCATTATTGGTCCTCCTTACGCTGAACGATCACATTCGCCAATTTTTCATAATGTTGCACGATGCCGCCATGATCAATTGCCTGTTTTCCATCAGCACTTAAGGAATGGAAGATTTCTAAAAGTTGGCTTGAAAGCGGAAGTGGTACATGCATCTCATGCGCTGTGTTCATGACATTCGTTAAATCTTTCATATTAATATCAATGCGCCCACCTGCAACAAAGTTACGGTCCAGGATCATCGGAATTTTTGCATCCATTACTGTACTTCCAGCGAGTCCACCACGAATCGCTTGATACATTTTTTCAATATCAATGCCCGCTTTTGACGCTAATACAAGTGCTTCGGATACAGCGGCAATATTCAGGTTCACAATAATTTGATTCGCGAGTTTTGCTGTTGTTCCACAACCAGCGTCGCCTACAAGTACAATGTCGGTTCCCATCGCTTCAAGAACTGGTTTTGCTTGAGCAAATACTGCTTCTTCACCGCCAACCATAATAGCAAGTGTACCGTCAATCGCCTTAGGCTCTCCACCACTTACAGGAGCATCTAAGAAGTGCACCCCTTTTTCAGCTGCATGTGTTGCCATTTGCTTCGAATCAACCGGTGATACAGAACTCATATCAACAATAATTAACCCTTCTTCTGCGCCTTCAATCACACCATTTACGCCAAACAAAGCCGCACGGACATGGTCACCTTTAGGAAGCATAGTGATGATAACATCGCTATTTTGCGCCACTTCTTTTCCTGAAGATGCTGCTGTCGCTCCTTCAGAAGCAATCAAATTCACTGCATCTTGATTCAAATCAAAAGCCGTTACTTGAAAACCTGCTTTAATTAAATTACGAGTCATCGGCATCCCCATAATGCCTAATCCAATAAATCCTACGCGTTTTTTCATGATTTTTCTCCACCTTATCGTTATTCTACTTTTTCTCTATTAGGAAACCTGGAAAAAACCAACTATTGTAGTCGGTTTTTTCCATTTTGTTTTATAGTCCTGGTAAGAAACCAGAGATCGCACTTAGTAAGAAAATGAATACTAGTGCGGTTACACCTGCAACAAATCCACCTAAGCTCCATACACGTAATGTTTCAGAAACCGTTAAGCGACCAAATTTTGAAACAACCCAGAAACCTGAATCGTTTGGTAAAGAAAGTCCAATCCCACCGGCACAAATAGCAAGTCCAAGAAGAACTGGTGATACGCCTAAATCAATTGCCATCGGCCCCAAGATACTTGCTGTTGTGACAAGAGCAACGGTAGCGCTTCCTAGTGAAGCTCTTAGAATCTGTGCGAATAAGAATCCTAGTAGTAATGCTGGCATGTTTAATCCTTGCATAAGATTAATCAGTAAATCACCAAGTCCTGTTTCTTGTACCACTCGGCCGAACGCACCACCAGCACCTGTAATTAGGACAACCATACCAGATGCTTCAAAAGCTTGACGGAACACAGTTGATGTGGATTCTTTTATATACTTCGGCAAAACAAACATTGCCACAATGACACTAATTAAAAGTGCCATGTTTTTGTCACCAACAGTAGCAAATAAAGTAGGCAGCCATTGATCTTGCGCATCCCTAAACACAACATTGTTCATTAATGTATTTGATAAAATTAATACGATTGGTAAAGCAAGCATGGCATAAGCAAGCCAAGTCGGAATTTCACTCGAAACCGCTGTGTCAACATTCTCGATATCTTCAATTGCGTCATCCAAACGATTGCCGTTTGGAATGCGCTTTCCGATAAATTTTCCGTAAAGGACACCCCCTACTAATGTCGCAGGAATCGCTACAAGGAGACCGTAGATGAAAAAGATTCCGATATCTGTTCCCATTTGGTCTGCTACAACAAGTGGCCCTGGTGTAGGGATAATCAAACTATGCGAAACGATTAAACCGATTGCAAGAATCGCTACAAACGTTGCAAGCGAAATTTTTGTTTTAATGGATAAGCTTTGTACAAGTTTATTTAAGATAATGAATGCAGCGTCAAAGAAAACCGGAATTGCTACCGTTGTTGATGTAGCCGCGAGTGCATATGGCGAATTTTTGATTCCAAATGCTCGTAACATCGAACTAGCGATTTTTTCTATTGCGCCAGAAGCTGCTAGGAATTGTCCAAATATGATTCCTAGACCAATTAAGATCCCAACACCGGTTAGTGTTGCTCCGAATCCTTCTGCAATGACGTTTGGTACGTCTCGTGTTGGGATGGCAGAAACTAAACCAATTCCAATTGCCACAACAAGTAATGAGATAAATGCATCCCATTTAAATTTAATAATAAGTACAAATAGAATAATAAGAGCGACTAGAAAGCCGATAATTAAGCCATTGCCTGTTAACATAAGGTCACCTCAGTAGTAGTTTTTCATCTATCGTTATCGTTCGTAAAAGTTTATTTTTTCATGCGTGTTACGGCTAAGCGGGCTTGGTTAATTTTCTTTTTCCCATCATCGCCTGCTTCAGCAGCAACCCTTGTATAAAGCGTATCCATTAATACGAGTTGAACGAGCCTTGAAATCATTGCATCCGATCGTTGCTTTGTTTCATGAGCTTGCGTAAGCAAAACATCATCGGCGACGCTTGCAATACTTGACGATTCATTCGCAGTAATAGCAAGTGTATAAGCTCCACTCGCTTTTGCCATCTTTAGAACTTCATAAATATTCGTCGTTTCACCTGAATGCGAAATGGCAATGACCACATCGTGGTCATTCATATGACTCGCATAGATGGCTTGGTAATGAGGGTCCTTCACTGCTAAAACGTTTCCACCTAAGCGCATAAATTTGTGGGCACCGTCTTCAGCCATTGTTGCGGAAAGGCCTTGTCCGAAAAAGTATAGTCGTTTGGCTTGAATGAGCTTTTGGACAGCGTATTCGAACGCATCGTTAGCAAGTTTTTCTTTGGTTAGCGCCATTGCTTGAAACAGTTGATCGCCCATCTTCTCAAAAATTACGTCGGCTGAATCATCTTTTGTAATATCAATAATCTCTAAAGAAGACGGTTTCATATCAGCCATTTCTTGGGCCAGCGCTACCTTGAGCTCTTGATACGATTGATATTCTAGTTTCTTATATAAACGAACGACACTTGGTTCACTTACTTGACTAAGCACCGCCAGTTCACCCATTGATAATAGGAAGGGTTTATCTTGAACTTTTAACTGGTGAATGATTTTTTCTTCTGTCGCCGTAAGCGATTTCTTTTTTAATTCAATGCGTTCATCAAACCGAAGCATTTTCTTCCCTCCTCATTTCTGTAGTAATATTACTGCATATATAACGCTTACACAACAGGAATATTTTGTTTTTCTACATAATTCGACTTGATTTGTAGAAAATAGAGGCTTATTATGTGCATATGCTGTAGTTTTAACTACAAAACAGGAGGAGTTAGGAATGTTTACTACAACAAAAGAAGTCCTCGCATTTGCTGAGAACACTAGTACCGCAATTGCAGCCTTTAACTGCTATAATGCAGAGACGATACAAGCGGCTGTCAAAGCGGCAGAAAACCAAAATCAGCCCGTAATTATTGCTTACGGCGAGCGCTATAAAGAGTATATGAATTTAGAAGCTTTTGCTGCATTTACGAAAGCGATTGCTGAAAACGCTACAGTTGATGTCGCCCTACACCTTGACCATAGTTATGAATTTGATACGATTCGTCGCGCCGTTCATGCCGGCTTTACGTCCGTGATGTTTGATGGTTCGGCACTATCATTAGAAGAAAATATTAAACAGACGAAGGAAGTTGTTGATTTTGCCCATGAGCACGGCGTACACGTAGAAGCAGAAATCGGCTCCATGCAAAAAGGCGCATTTTCTGATGAAGAAGAAGGCGATGGTCGGTTAACAGACCCAGATGAAGCAGCGGATTTTGTTAAGAAAACAAATGTTGATTTTCTTGCCGCGTCGATCGGAACTGTTCACGGCATGTATGACGGTGACCCTGAAATTCGTTTAGATTTGCTGGATGCACTGAAAGAACGAATGGATACACCGCTTGTTCTTCATGGAGGATCTGGAACACCAGAGAAAGAAGTATTGCAAGCGATCCAAAAAGGTATTCGCAAAATCAATGTCAATACGGAAATCTCATTAACAGCCGTTGCGAATATGGCGGAAACGTTATCTACAAAACCAAAAACACATCTTAGTGTAGTGATGGAGAACGCACAAAACGCAATGATCAGCCATATGGAGAATGTTATTAAACTTTATAAGAGCTAAAGCAACAGACCATAAACTAGCGAGCGAATGATCCTTGGATCATTCGCTTTTTTCTTCTGTGGCAAAGGACACCATGTATGCACGTGTGTGTTTCATAACAATTTTTCGCAATAAGATTCATTTATGTATGTTTTTCACTCCACTTCACATAATAACGGTCATTCAGGGAAAAAAGGGGCAATTACCGTGGACAAAAAAGGCAATTCCTCAACGATTTACGTACAACCAGCAAAGACACTTGATGAGAAACTTACATACATTCAACAAATTATCGGCAAAAGTGACGACTTGGTTTTTCGACCCTTTTCATTTGGTCAAGAAACGAAAATAAAGGCTTCCATGGTTTATATAGATGGCCTCGTGGATGACCGAGCATTGCAAAAAATGATCGGTGGCGCCAAGAACCTTGATCTTTCACAAGGTGAGACCTTATCGACGATTCAACTAAGTCTTGAAGAAATCGGGCATACAGAAATCGCACTTGAGTACGAAACGCTATTAGAAAAATTACTAAAAGGAAGCTGTATTTGCTTAATGGAAGGTTTTTCGACCTGTATTACCGTAGCCATTCCTCAATTTTCTGAACGACAAGTAGCTGAACCTACCACCGAAACAGTCGTGCGCGGACCACGCGAAGGATTTGTTGAAAATATGCGTGTGAATACGTCCCTCATCCGAAGGCGCCTCGCAGATGAAAACCTTTGGATTGATTCGATGAAATTAGGAAAACGTTCTAAAACATCCATTTCAATTGCTTATGTTAACGGCATTGTGGATAAAGACTTAGTTACAGAACTTTATGAGCGGTTGGAGCGAATTGATACTGACAGCATCTTAGAAGATGGCAGCGTTGAAGAGCTTATCCAAGATTCTTTTTATACGCCGTTTCCAACGGTTTATACGACGGAACGTCCTGATACGACGGTTTCTCACCTACTTGAAGGAAAAATCGCGATTATCGTTGATGGCTCACCAATGGTCATGATTGTACCGGCATTATTCGTACATTTTTTTCACAATACCGAAGACTACACGCAGCGTTCTGATATAAGTACATTAATTCGGATCCTACGCTTTGGCTGTATTTTAATCGCGTTACTCGGTCCATCTTTATATATCGCTGTGACGACGTTTCATCAAGAACTCATCCCAACTGGCTTATTAGGAAACCTAGCTGCCCAGCGAGAAGGCACCCCTTTTCCTACATTTATTGAAACACTCATTATGGAAATTACGTTTGAAATTTTGCGTGAAGCCGGAATTCGCATGCCTCAGCCAGTTGGTCAAGCGGTTTCCATCGTTGGCGCCATTGTCATTGGACAAGCCGCTGTGCAAGCCGGAATTGTGTCCGCTGCAGTCGTAATCGTCGTTTCCATTACAGCAATCTCAAGCTTTGTGTTTCCAAGTTACAACATTGGCATCCCGATTCGAATTTTACGTTTCGGCTTTATGGGGCTGTCTGCTTCCTTTGGGTTAGTCGGGATCTGTATCGGCTTTACCGCTATGCTCCTTCATCTTTCTAGTTTGAAATCATTCGGCGTTCCTTATATGGAAGGGTTCACACCATTTGTCCGTAAAAATCAACAAGATATGATTTTTCGCGCACCTAAATGGATGATGAAGAAACGACCAAAACCTGGCGATCAAAATGACCTAATTCGCGATCAAAGTAAACGTCCAAGTCCAGACAACTAATAGATTTAGGAGGGTAACACGATGATGAAGAACACAAAATTAATGATTTTATTTCTTGTGTTATGCCTTTCTTTATCCGGATGCTGGGATCGTTGGGAACTAAACGAACTGTCTCTAATTGTTGGAATGGCGATTGATAAAGACGAGGATGAATACATTCTGACGATGCAAGCGATGAATCCTGCTGAGATCGCCTCACAAGAAACAGGGCGTGGATATGCCCAAGCGATGAATGTACAGGAGCGTTCAAAAACGATTCATGAATCATTACGAAGAATGGTACAAAAGTCGCCACGACGCTCATTTATTTCGCAATTAAAAGTACTTGTGATTAGTGAAGACGTTGCGAAAGATGGTTTGGAACATGTACTTGATTTCTTTTATCGCGATCATGAATCTCGATCCGATTTCTATATTGTTGTTTCGCAAGGAGAACGTGCCCACGATGTGTTAGATATCATCACGCCACTTGAAACACTACCATCACAAAATATTTTTGATTCCATTAGCTTTTCACTCCGTTCTTATGGCGGTACGAAAGCGATGACCCTTGATGAGCTCTACCAGGAAATGATGGCTGAAGGCATTGAACCTTCTATTATGGGAATTAAAGTCTCCGGCGATTTAGAAAAAGGAAAAACGAAAGCCAATGCTGAGGTGAACAGTCCCGCCGCCATGTTGCGAATTGATGAAATTGCGTTGTTCAAGCAAAACAAACTGATTGGTTGGCTCAATTCAACTGACAGTAAAGGACTAGATTATTTAACGCAAGATGTCAGCGACAGTGTCGGCAGCTTTACGTGTCCTGGTGGAGGAGAAATTGCTATAGAAGTTCGGGATGTCCACCGAGAGTTACAGACTGAAATCATTCACGACGTACCTAAAGCGACATACAAATTTGAAGTAGATGGCACCATTTCCGAAGTAGATTGCGAAAGCCTTGATCTTGCGCTCCCCTCTTCCTATCAAAAAGTAGAGGAATTTGCTAGCGAAGAATTTACGAAAACGCTCTATAGCACAATTGATAAAACAAAGGAGTTAAAGACAGACGTTCTCGGAATTGGACAAGACGTCTATCGCAACCATCCCGATTACTGGGAAGCGAATCGGGACCAATGGGATACCTTATATCCTCAAGTCGACGTGGAGATTGACATCAACCTTCACATTACTGATAGCGGAAGTATTATTAATTCATTTCTGAAGAAAGGAGATACGTAATGCTTATCTTTCAAATGATCGTGTTGCTCGGTATCGCGTATCTCATTTATGTCAGTCAGAAAAAGAAATTAAAAGGCGATCGGAAAATGAGCATCCTTTTCTTTACGATTTTAGGAATTGGACTCGTATACGGTTCTGCCTATGTGTTGCAGATTGATCTACCAAGCTTCGCCAATGGACTGACGAGGCTTGTCAAAGCGATTCAAGGTGTCGAGACATGATTCGTGAAAAATTAACAACGAACCAATTTCGATTTCTTGTTTTGTTTAGTACTTGCAGCACATCGTTACTAAGCCTCCCTTTAATCATCGGCACCATGGTTGGTCGGGATGCATGGTGGATTGTTCTCATCGGAACGATTGCTGGCTTACCTTTTATCTGGTTATTTACAATCATCGCTCGATGGTACCCCGATAAAGATATTTTTGAAGTTAGTAAATCGATTCTTGGTAAAACGTTCGGCACGGTCAATGTCGTGTTGATTACCGCACTTCCATTTTTAACTGTTTCAACGAAGCTACACTATTCGCTTACGTTCATTGACAATCATCTCTTACCTGAAACCCCCATCGTAATCGTTGTCGGCATTTGTATGTCAATTGTCGCTATGGGCGCGTACCTGGGCATTACCACCCTAGGACGGACAGCAGAATTATTAAGCATTTTCTTTTTTGTACCTTTAATTATGCTGTTTATTTTTAAAATAACCGAGGTGTCGATTGAATTTGTACAACCGTTTTTTCGTGGAGAAGACAATCAATACATCTCTGCTTTTCTGTTTTATTTCGCTATTACCGCATGTAATAACTTTTTAATTCTGAGTTTTTTTCCAAAATATGTACAAGACAAGAAAAAAGCATCAAGAGCTTTTTTTGAAGGGCACTTAGCTGCTTGCTTGACCTTGTTTCTCGTAACATTGTTATGTATCTCTGTACTCGGACCAGAGTTAATGACGAGTTCGTATTATCCTTTATTTTCATTGTCACAGCGCGTGTCTTTTGGTGATTTCGCGGAGCGTGTGGAAGCATTGCTAACCATTATCTGGTTTATCACGATTTACTTCAAAATCACTCTTTATTTATACGTCGTCGTAAGTGGGATTGGAAATGTCTTTTCTCTCAAAAATCCTCGCCCTCTAACCGTACCACTTGCCTTATTTTTCGTCTTTATTCCGCTACAGGCATTCGACGACTCTGCGGCAGATTATGAGTTCTACATTGGTCCAGCGATGTGGCTGTCGCTCGGAATAGGAGGGCTCATTCCGTTGTTATTGTTCTTGATCGGTAGTATAAAAAGAGCCCGGTCAAAACAAGTATCTGTTTCAAAAGATCCATCTAATAGTGGATAAGGGAGGTGTAAGAATGGAATCAAATCAAACTTTTACCGGTGTTTCTTATACATTTATGGTGATTTATGCCACTTGTAGTACAGCGCTTCTAGGCATCCCTGCTTCTATGGCTTATTTCGTTGCTCAAGACGCTTGGCTCTTTCCGATAATTGGCAGTTTAATTGGAATTCCGATTATCTTTTCTTATACCGTACTTGCTCGCTGGATGCCTAACGGTACGATTTTTCAAATGAATGATATGATTCTAGGGAAAGCTTTTGGCACAGTTGCTTCTGCTCTGTTTCTCCTCTTCCCGCTGTTTCACTTCCCAGCAATTATTTCTTATAACGTCGGATTTATGGCGAATTTCTTATTACCTGGTACGCCTCTTTTTGTTCTTTTTTTACTCTGTATGTTGACGATTGTGTACGGGGTATATTGCGGGATCGAGCCCATCGCTCGGACGGCAACACTTATTAGTATTTTTTTTATACCTCCACTAATTTTGTTAATTGGTCTGAATACGGCTGATGTAGACGTTAAGATGTTGGAGCCTATGATGAGAATGAGTGTATCAGATGGCGCGAACGCACTCGCCTTTTTTATGGGGAATGTGGTCTGCAATGTCGTCATTCAATTGGCGGTTTTCCCCCGGTACCTCAATTCTAAAAAATCTGGAGAACGCGCTCTTTGGATTGGCTATTTGATTGGCTGTACCATTTTGACCATACTCACGTTTCTTTGTATTACGGTCTTATCTCCACAAGTAACGGGCAGAGATTTTTATCCGGCTCTATCTCTGGCACAACGAATTGAGCTTGGAGAGTTTCTAGAACGAATTGAAGCGACCATTACGATAATTTGGTTTATCTCCATTTACTTTAACTTACTGCTTTATTTGTTTGCGATTATGGAAGGCATTTCACACTTGTTTAAACTGAAAGATAGCAAAGCTCTACTCCTACCAGTTGGGATGCTCCTTTTGTTTGTTAGCTTGACGATGTTTGACAGCGTTGTGCAAGAACGAGAATTTTATCGCTTTGTGAGCATTCCTCAGTCCATTCTAGTCGGGTTTGTCTTTCCAGCTCTTTTAGTTTTAATTGGCGCCATTCGCCGAAAAAAGAACCATCTTCCTTTGTATCCAAAGCATCAATCAAAAGGAAGCAACAGCCTTTCTTCCACATCCAGTACGTAATAAAAAACCGGAGACGATTTAGAAAGGAGTCCCCGGTTTACCAATTACATATTCTCTTGTTTTAAGCCATCAATAATGCTTTCTTTTTTTATTTTCGAGACCGCATACGTCATGGCAAGGGTCACGATGACAAACACGGCGACAATAACGGAGCCAAGGGCAACCCATGGAACAGTAAATGGATAATAAAAACTTCCAAGCATGGTCCGATACATTAAGTACATAACGCCAAAACTTACGGGCAACCCGATAGCCAATGCATTGATGCCATAAAACAAGCTTTCAAATCGAATCATCTTTCTAAACGCACGTGGTGTCATTCCGATTGAACGATACATTGCCAGTTCTTTTTTTCTTAGACCAACGCCAGTAGAGATGGTGTTAAAAATGTTCGCAACGGATATAAGCGTAATTAAGGCAATAAAACCGTACGTAAACACACTTACGACGAACACCATTTGCAGGTCGCTTTCTACCCGCTCATATTGATTCCACATGCTTAATCGTTCGTTTCCAATGCCATCAATGGCAGCCTCCGTTTCATTTGGGTGCTCACTTTTTAAATACAAGGTTCCATCGTCTGGCTCAAACTCATCCGTTTCTGTTAACAATTGATTTAAGTGCTCCTGTTCCATAATGAGCACGACATCCCCAAGGTACAGGTTCCCTACATTTAAAGGAAGTTCGTCGGTTAAGCCAATTACCTCAACTGAACTTATATTTACATCCTCTTCATTCTCCCAATCATAAAAATCTAACGATAGCGTGTCTCCAATCTCTGTATCAATTGCCGTTGTTTCTACATACTGACCCGCTTCGTCATCAGGGTATTGTATTGTTTCCACCACAATTGCTGGAACATGATCAGACAAGCGTTGCTCTCCAGTTTGTTTCGCGTTCTCAATCATGTCCGAATAAGATGCTTCATCTAATCCAATGGCACGAACGTTAAAGGTAAATGATTCAGCGGTTGCCTCTAGTTCCTGAAATTGTTCATTCATACGTTCTGGAATCTGTTCTACTCTAGGTTGACCAATTAATGATAGTTCCCTAGCCATTTGCGTATCACGAACGAACTCCATGACGTCTTCATCATTTAAGAGCTGCTCATAGTCGCTCGTTCCTTCCGACGAATAGACCGATAAATCGTACTGCGGATCTTGTTGTGTCAGCGTAATCGATTGCGTCATTGTAGATGTAAAGAACGTCACAGACAAGAATAAAACAATGCTAATAATAAGGGAAAATACCGTGATGTAGTATCGCTTCTTATTTCGTTTAAGATTCTTAAGTGCAAGTTCTGCTTCCATGCCGAAAAGCCACGTGGTGAATCGCGATGTTTTAATCGTTTTCTTTGTTAACTTCACATCATTTGATTGACGAATGGCATCAATGGCTGAAATACGCGAGGCTCGTCGCGCTGGAATATAAGAGGAGAAAAAGATGGTTAATGATGAAACTGCAACAGCAATCAAGACCGCCATTGGCTTAATGACAACATATAATTCTTCTGAAATGCCCATTGTTGTTTGAAACACATCATTAATAAAGTAAAAGGTAATAGCCAAACCTACAAAACCTGCTACAAGTCCAATTGGAATACTAATAAGACCGATAATGAGCCCTTCAAAATAAACAGAGTTTCGCTTTTGTCTTTTTGTTGCGCCTACACTTGAAAGCATGCCTAGTTGTTTTGATCGTTCTGATACCGATATCGCAAAGGCATTAAAAATTAGGGAAACCGATCCAATCACAATAATGATCATAATAATACCAACAATGGAATAAAGCGTTGTTTGCAACGTATCGTTTGGTGTTAATCCATGGTAACGCAAAATATCATCGTTAAAGACTGCATCTTGTCCTAGCATTTCATTTAATGGCTCGACGTCGTCAAACAGGGATCGATTCACACGATCAGCCACAATCCGTGCATCTGTAACCGTTTCGGAGACTAGCTGCTTCTCATCGTAAAACGTAATTGCCGTATGGACTGGCCCCCAAGCTGGTTCCCATGAAGGGGGTTCAACAAAGCCGACAACTGTAAATGTTCGCTCCCCCACCACTTCAAACACTTCTTCTGAATCAATGTACTCATTGGTTTCTTCATCATAAACAGATTCGACGAACTGATGTTCATCTAAATAGCTTCCATCTTCAAGCACCCGATTGCCATATTCAAGGACCACGGTTTCACCAAGTTCATATTCATCAAGAACACCACGAACTGCGGTGGATAACACCAGTTCTTTTTCAGATTCAGGTAGACGACCTGATTCTAACTCTAATGGGAAATACGAAAAACCTTCTTCATTAAATTCATTAATAAACAAAAACGGTTTTCCCGTCTCTTCTAAAAAAGCTTGCTCTTCTACAAAACCTAAGCGATTGTGCAGGATTAAATCCCCTGTCCTGTCGAACGAACGTAGCTCCTCTACCTCCGGACCACTAACATCACTATATGACACATGCCATTCGCCACTATTAGAAGCTGCATTTCGCTGAAGCAAATCCATTAATGATGTACCAATTGTCGCAACAGCAAAGATCATTGCCACAGAAACGATGGTGCCAAATAATGTCACCATCGTACGTTTTTTATTTTCCCGCAAGTTGCGAATGGTTAACTTGTTGATAATAGTCATCGACCAGTCACCTCATCACTGGCAACCTTCCCATCTTCAATTGTGATAATTCGATCTGCTTGAAGAGCAATCCGCTCATCATGAGTGATCACAATTAACGTTTGCTTCAATGAACGGTTAAAATACTTTAATAAATCTATGATTTCTTTACTGTTCTTACTATCTAAATTCCCTGTAGGTTCATCAGCAAGCATAATGGCGGGGTTACTTATCAACGCACGCCCTATTGACACCCGTTGCTGCTGCCCACCGGATAGCTGATTCGGTAAATATTGTGATCTCTTTTCTAAACCGAGACGTTCTAGCATATTTGTTAGTTTTGTGTCATCGACTTTATGTCCATCAAGCAACATAGGCAACGTAATATTTTCTTCAACCGTTAAGATCGGAATCAGATTGTAAAATTGATAGATGAGCCCAATTTGACGTCTCCTGAAAATCGCCAGTTGGGTTTCGTTGAGTTGATACATATCTGTCTGGTCAACCGATACGTGGCCACTTGTTGGCCGGTCAACTCCGCCTAACAAATGAAGCAATGTCGACTTTCCAGACCCTGACGGTCCGATAATCGCAACAAATTGCCCTTTCTTCACCGAAAACGATATATTGTCTAACGCTTTCACCGCGGTATCACCTTTACCGTACACTTTAGACAAGTTTTGAACGTTTAACATTTCCATTGTTTCGCCCCCATATGACTTTGTTCCATTTAGTATAGTTGTCTAAAGTGACGGGTTCGTGACTTGTTAAGTGACAGTTTTGTCATGTTCCTTTGTAAAATCGAACACTAAAACTGGTCCCATCTCTTTTGGTCGATTCAACATGTATGGCACCATTTTGTTTTGTCACAATATGATACGTTAAAGCAAGTCCAATTCCTACACTTTGCTTGTGGGCGTGATTGCCTTGGTAAAAACGTTTGAAAATGTGTGGTAAGTCTTTGGGCGTGATCGGCTCGCCTGTATTATGAACCGTCAGCTCTGTAAACAGCACGTTTTCGGTAACTGTCATTGTCACCTTACCTCCACTATTCGTGTGCTCCACTGCATTTTTGAGAATATTACTAAGAGCTTCCTTTGTCCAACGGAAATCAGCAGCAATGAACGCGTCCAAATCCCCAACTGTCTCGAAATGAATCTGCTTATCTTTCATTGGAATCGTTAAAGGAGACACTGTCTCATGGATTAAGCGCTCGACACTACTTTCCTCCTTTGCAAATGTAATCGTTCCAGCATCAATCTTTGATAATTTAAGCAAAGACGTAACAAGCCATTCCATGCGGCTTAATTGGCTGGATATATGTCCAAGAAACTCGTCTCGTTTCTCTTTTGGCAACTGATCTTGCGCGAGCAAATCCGTCATAACCGTCATTGATGTTAATGGTGTTTTCAACTGATGAGAAATGTCTGCGAGTGCTTCTGCCAGTTTAATTTTGCTATCGTCAGCTTGACTTTTTTGCTCCGATAAAAGTTGAGTCATTTTATATATTTCATTTTTTAAGATACTAATTTCCCCTTCATCATTGTCACGTACATCAAGTGAAAACGACCCACTACTTATTCTCCGCAAATAAATAGAGAGATCTTCCATTTCGTTGTATCGATTATATGAATAATAAAGGTGGACAGATACCATAGCCATGACGACTAATGCTGTGCTCCCTACCAACCATAACGATTGGAAGCTTGCAATCACAATTAAGACAATGCCTAGGCCGATCATCCACGCCGTGCTATGTCTTAGTTTTTTATTTCGAAACATTATTCTCCCACCCTGTATCCTAAACCTCGAACCGTTTGAATGAATGTCGGTGACTGGGGATCATCTTCAATTTTCTCCCTTAATCGTTTGATATAAACCGTTAATGTATTGTCATTAACAAAATCACCTGCAGAGTCCCAAATCAAATTAAGTAACTGTTCTCGTGTTAATATTTGCCCACGATGTTTAGCAAAGATCATTAATAATCGATACTCTAACGCGGTTAAATGGAGCTCTTCATGATGTTTAAATACTTTCCCTTCAAGTGAATGAATCGAGATAGAACCAAAGTACACTGTGTCCTTCGCCTTTGTTTGGCGTACATATCTTCTTAAGACCATGCGAATTCTACTTAACAGCTCTTTGACGCGAAACGGCTTCGTAATATAATCATCTGCTCCCATATCAAGGCCTTTGACAACATTGCCTTCATCATCAATCGCTGTTAAAAACAAAACAGGGATATCTCGCTTTTGTTTCACAAGAGAACAAAGTTGATAACCATTGCCGTCAGGTAGATTCAAATCAAACAAACATACATTTATGTGCTGAAGCTGATTGTGAATGATTTCTTTCGCCTCTTCAACAGTATTGGCAACAAGAACATCATACCCTTCTTGCTGAAGTGTATATTCCAAACCAGAAACGATAATCTCATCATCTTCTACTAGTAATAGTGTCAAAACGAACGCGTCCTTTTTGCAAAGATTTTATTCTAAATACTCTTACTTCTCATTTCTTTACATATTGTATCGTATTACAGCTTACACATTTCTACAATGATTATTTAGCAAACGTCTATTCCTCGTCTCCGAACGACAAAAAAACTGAAAGAATACCATCTATATCCTTTCAGTTTTTCGCTTAATTAAGTCGTGCAGCTCCGCACGTATTCGAATAATCTCTTTATTCTCTCTTCCAAAATGAACGCGGTTCGTTAGAAAGATGACCCTCAACTCGTCCATTGGGTCCAACCACATACTCGTTCCAGTAAAGCCGGTATGGCCATAGGAAAAAGATGTAAACCGTTCGCCGCATGAGGCATAGCCGTAATCTTTTAACATCCAACCGAGACCACGTCGTTCATTTAACCCCTCTGTTTTGCTTTGTTTCGACTGTTTCATTATTGATTCACTTATAAGTTGTTTCCCTTTGTAAAAACCATTTTGCTCGACCATTTCTGAAAAAGATTCTAAGTCTTCCACTGTTGAAAACAGTCCTGCGTGACCACTTACACCACCAAAGTACCTTGCGTTTTCATCATGCACGATACCATGTAGATACTGTTGCGTGCTCTCATCCCATTCTGTAGAAGCATAAGATCCTGTTGTAGGCGAAAAGGACGTTTGTTTCATATTTAAAGGCGTAAAAAGTTGCTCGTTCGCAAAAGTAGGTAAGTCTGTTTTGGTTACGTTTTCGATTATATGATGCAAGAGAATAAAGTTTAAATCACTGTAGATGACACGCTTTCCAGGGAACGCCAGCAGAGGCATCGATGCAATCTTATCTGGTATGTTGCTTGTGCGTTCTTCTTTATAAAATGGGTGGTGTGCTTTTAATCCAGATGTGTGCGTCAATAAATGACGAATTGTGATCGCTTCTTTCCCTTCTTTCTGGAAAGATGGAACAAATCGACTTACCTTTGTATCGAGGGAAAGAAACTGTTTATCGAGCAACATTAACGTCAGCGGTAAAGTCACGACTACCTTTGTCAGTGATGCTAAATCAAAAATGGTTTCAGTCGTCATTCGTTTTTTTTCTGGGTAGACAGAAGCATATCCAACCGACTCACGAAAAACAGTCTTACCTTTTTTAGAAACACTTAGTACTGCTCCAGGGATGGACTTATTGGCAACTTCTTTTTGGAGATAATCTTGGATTTCTTGCATACGTTACACTCCTCTTCCGATTAAAATGTATGTGTTCTCTATTCAGCATGATTGAAGGAATCAATCTGTTCATACCGAATATAGCTTAAAGAAAGGTGGGATTTTTATGAGTGATATGCTTGTCGCTTTGTATGCATTACCAAAAGAAGAATCATCAGCAAATTTTTCGATTCGACGTGCGCTTGCTCCTGAAAAATCAATTGTCTTGGATTGGATTGGTAAGCATTTTGGCAAGGGTTGGGCAAATGAATGTGATGTTGCTTTTAGTCGCGAACCGATTTCTTGTTACCTTGCGATTCAAAAAGAAGAATTAATTGGTTTTGCATGTTATGACGCAACATTAAAAAATTTCTTTGGCCCTACAGGTGTCCAAGAAGCATCAAGAGGACTTGGCGCAGGGAAAGCACTGTTGCTACGCGCTCTTCATGGGATGAAAGAGTCTGGCTACGGGTATGGCATTATCGGTGGTGTTGGACCAGCAACGTTTTATGAGAAAACAGTCGGTGCGACACTCATCCAAGATTCTAGCCCTGGTATATATGAAGGGATGTTAAAAAGATAGCTAGAAAATCGTCCATGTCACTTGTATACCTTCTTTTTCATATTTTACACGTTTTCCAAGACAAAAAAGCGAGTTTAGCACTCGCTTTTTTTATTGTTTTTTCGACAACCAATGACCCCTTTTTTCTTTAGAAGTCGACAGTAACGTGCTTTTATGATATATGAGGGCGGATTCGGACGAGGCGGTGTAGGTGGGCCTGGTATCCAAATCGCAAATAGATCAAGATCATCTTGAAGATTTCGGATTGTTTGACCAGGCTGATACGTGATGCCTGTTCCATCTGGACTTGTATTCCAACCACCAAAGCGGAAACCAGGGCGAATCGGAATTTGCAATGGAATCGTGACATCATCTCCTATTATGAACTGAATAGGATCAGGAATATTTGTCGCTGGTGGACCTCCTGCATCATTTGCAAAAAACGTGACCGTCCCCACATTAACAACTGGTGAAAACCTTGCCGTTAAAACCAGATTTCCAGTTGTTCCTTCTGGAATCACCGTAACTTGCTCCCCCGCATCATTAAACCAGCCATCAAAGGTTTGACCAGGAATTGGAGAAGGGTCTTGCAACACGATAGGAAGCTGTGTCACATTGTACGTGGTCGGATTGGGATTAACTTGGCCAGGGAACAAACCTAAATACGTAATCGTATACGTAATTGGCGCGATCACCACTTGTGTCGTTCCTTCTAGCCGTACTTCCCAGCCATCAAAACCTACAGGTGGTTTAACAAATGCAGCGGCATCTGCAGGTGTGAGTGTAGGATACGCTGGTGTCGCTACCGCAACGACGATCGGCGTCCCTTGCGCATTTGGCGTCACGTAAGGCGTATTATTAAGTTGGATGGTCGAACCAGCAAGGGGGCCAATAATTTGGGCAACATTTGCTTCACTCAAAAGATACAAACCATTTGTTAACTCCCTCACCCCAGAAAGGTTAATTGTTCCAGCATTATAAACACCTGGACCAGCAACTATTGCCGTATTGCCTGTAATCGTACTAGCGTCTGTAACAGTCAAGGTACCGGTAGTACTAATATAGGCTGCTCCACCTCGTTGCGCAGTATTTGCTTGGATCGTTCCGCCACTTAACGTACCCACTGCATTTTCAGTTACATATAAACCGCCTCCATTAACCGTCGCTGTATTAGTTTGAACAGTGCCTCCCGTTACGGTAAGGGTCGTCTCACCTGATTGATAAAGGCCTCCACCATTAATTCCAGCTAAATTTTCATCAATCGTTCCGCCATTTATCAGATTCGTTCCAACACCATTATAGTAAACCCCGCCACCATTTCGACCAGCGGTGTTATTTGCGATTAACACATTGCCACTTATGACGGAGCTACCAGTGGTAACGTCGACACCACCGCCGTTGCTGCTAATTATTGCGCCAACAAACCCAGCTTGATTTCCAGTGATTGTGACGTTATCGGTTAAAGTTACTGTTCCAGTAGCCGTATTAAAGTAAATACCGCCGCCACTGCCCGTGGCGCTACGATTATTTTGAATAACAGTTGCGCCATTTACAAGAAGCGTACTATTGTCACCTGTATACCAAACACCACCGCCATTTCCTTCTGACTGGTTCGCATCAACGATACTGTTTGTAATAGAGGCTGCTAAAATACCAGGACCTCCGCTTAACCGCATGCCACCGCCTTCATTACCAGAAGTATTTAAATTGAAAACTGAATCGATAAGATTGAGATCATTGTTCCCACCTAAGTTTGAAGCAAAAAAGAATCCGCCTCCAAACGATCCTGCTTGGTTTCCGGTAAACGTATCATTAGCAATTGTTACAGATGAACTTGCTACATTCGTAAATGTTACACCGCCACCGCTTTCATCAGCTGAATTTTCCGTAAACACTGAATTGATGATGCTTGCCGTCAATGGTGCTTCACTTCCAGAGATCAGTATCCCTCCACCGTTACTTCCAGCTTGGTTTTGTGTAGCAGTTACATTGTCGACATTTAGCGTTAGCCCATTTAATACGGACGTATTATTCACTAAAATTCCGCCACCAGCACCATTCAACGCTACATTTGACGTAAAGATTGTATCATTGACTGTGACTGCTCCTCCTCCAGCGGTTAACACACCAAGCCCACCATTAATGTCGGCCGTATTATTTGTAAACGTTGCTCCCGTAACAGACACATTCGCTTGGCTTGTATTCGCTATAACCGCATAAACACCGCCACCATTCAATCGAGCTTGGTTCCTGGCATATGTTGTTGCACCTGTAATGGTTAACGCATCGTTAGGGTTTGTTGCTAAAAAATATACGCCTGCGCCACTTGATGAAAGATTAAACGATATGTTCACTGCATCCGAAATCGTTAAAGACACGGGTCCTGGATTTGGTGCAGAACCACTACTGTTGGTTACGTGCACACCGCCACCATTTCCACCAGCAGCATTGCTGATGATCTGTACATTTCCGGAAATAGGTAAATCGCCACCTATCCCATCGACATAAACATTCGAAAATATGCCTCCACCTTGATTGGCCGTATTCCCGCTAATAAAGACGTTGTCTGATATCGAAACCGAATCACCTGCATTCCGGCGTGCAATCATCACACCCCCACCACTTGTGCGCGATGCACAACCAACAATTCGCGCATCTCCATTCATGACTAAACCGCTCGGCGAAGCAACAAGCCCACGTAAATAAAACCCTCCGCCTTCTTGATAAGAATAATTATTTTGTAACGTCGTTCCCCTCCCTAGCGTAACAAATCCTCCTTGAGGACTTACTAAACTACGATTATTTAAGCTACCAACTGGATTTCCACCATTAAGATTGCCATCAAGGGTTATATTTTGAAATGTGACTGTTGCCCCATTCGTAATGGAAAACATGTAGCCTGGCAAAGGGAACCCAGGTATTTTTGTTAATGTTTGTATAGCTCCTGCACTAATAATAACGACATTATAATTGATCGTTAGCTGACTCGAAATGAAGAAACTTGCCCCTATCTCCAGCGGAGTTTGCTGAGCAGCAATTGCATTACGTAATTCTGTTTCATTCACCACTAACACCATGTCGACACACACCTCCATTCTACATATTCGTTCTATTAACCTATGCAGAACGAATAAAATGGTATGGTGATGCACCCTAATAAACAGGAAAATAAGCAAAACGCACAAAAAAACTTGCCAATGTATTCGGCAAGCTTAAAAAGTTATTTATCCAACATAAACGGTTTCAACATTGGGATAAGCAATGTATCGACAATTCGTTCAACATAAGCACGATCAAACGGCTTCCCTATTAAAAATACTCGGTAGGTTATGAGCGCTGGACCGATATCCGCTAGTAAATCTAAATCCGCATGTTTTAAATAACCATTTTTTAAAAAGGGTTTTACAATGGATTCAATCGTTTGCCTATGGCGCTGGTAGAAATCATTGTGAAGCCCTTTTTCCAATTCTTTATGGTGCGGTATAGCTGAACCTATGGCAGTGAGCGCCTTTTGATGGTGATCGTGCTCTCCTTGAAACACAAGACTGAGTAAGTCGACTAGTTGCTCACGCAAACTTTGTTCCGTATTAAGCTTTTCGCTTAATGTCTCAAACGGGCTAATCGAGGCAGAAGCATCAATAATAAGCGCAACTTTAGATGGCCAGCGTCTATAGATCGTCGCTTTTCCAACTTTTGCTCTTGCGGCAACAGCTTCGATTGTTAATCCATCGTAACCAACTTCAGCTAAAACATTTAACGTTGATTCTAAAATCACTTGATTGCGACTTAAATCTAAAGGTCTGCCTCTCTTTACATCCTCTTGTTCATGTTGTTCAGTGCTCAATTCTGCCTTCCCTCCTAACATTTAACCTTTTTTATTAGTGTAGCACTCCCTTTTTCCGCTGACAATTAATTACGAACCTATTGCGTTTCGTAATTCATGGTGATAAGATAGTTTAGCTATACGAAGGCGTTTCGTAATTTTTTAGATCATGAGGGGGTTTTATATATATGGCAATTGTTGCTGAAGGCAGTGGTGCCGCCAAAGAAACAAACCAACCAGAATTAAATCCAATACCAGTCATTGCCGTTCTACTCTCCGGTGCATTTGTAGCGATTTTAAGCGAGACTATTCTTAACGTCGCTTTAAATGCAATTATGGCTGACTTTGGTGTTCAATCGAGTACAGCGCAATGGCTCGTAACAGGCTATATGCTTGTAATTGGGACACTTATTCCTGTTTCTGCATACTTTATGCAGCGTTTTACAACGAGGCAATTATTTATAACCGCGATGGCATTATTTTCTATCGGAACGCTAATCTCAGGGTTTAGCCCAGTCTTTTCGGTCCTACTTATTGGTCGTTTAACCCAAGCAGTCGGTACGGCCATTATGATTCCGTTACTAATTAATATTATTTTAGCTGTCATCCCTGTCGAAAAGCGTGGAGCCGCAATGGGAATGGTTGGACTTGTAATTATGTTCGCTCCTGCAATTGGGCCAACAGTGTCCGGTCTCATTGTAGAAAATTTATCATGGCGCTGGTTATTCTTTATCATTTTACCAATTGCGCTAGGCTCCCTTTTGTTTGGAATGAAAGTGTTAACCAATTTGGCAGAAGTGTCAAAGCCAAAGCTAGATATTCTCTCTTTCTTACTCTCAACACTTGGTTTCGGGGGGATTGTATACGGATTTAGCGCGGCAGGAAAAGGCGACGCAAGCTTTGCCGATCCGTCTGTCTTTATTTTTCTCGTCGTCGGTTTCGTTTCACTCGGCTTATTTGTCTACCGTCAACTCAAACTAGACTCACCATTATTAGATATTCGCGTTTTCCGTTACCCTATGTTTGCTCTCGGACTTGTGATGGCGATGATGGTTATGATGACCATGTTTGCGATGATGCTCGTCATGCCAATCTACATGCAAGGCGCGTTACTCTTTACACCAATCGTCGCAGGTCTTGTGATGCTTCCTGGCGGTCTATTAAACGGGGCCATGTCACCTATTATGGGACGATTGTTTGATAAATTTGGTCCACGACCATTGTTAATACCAGGAACAATTATCCTTGCCGCTGTTGTCTTTTCTTATCGATACACGGTTCCAGGCATACCTGTTTGGATTGTCATCGTTCAACAAGCGATACTCATGGTTGCTGTGGCAATGATTATGATGCCGGCGCAAACAAACGGATTGAATCAGATTCCAGAAAAACTTTATCCACATGGTACTGCTATCATGAACACACTCATGCAAGTGTCAGGCGCTATTGGCGCAGCACTGTTTATTTCCGTAATGGAGACAGGTCAGCAAAGTTATTTAAGCGACCAAGGTATCTCACCAAGTGAAGCAACTGACTCACAAATGATGGATGCCTTAACGTACGGCTCGCAACAAAGCTTCTCCACTGGTTTTTATATTGCACTTGCTGCTGTCGTTCTTGCTTTACTCGTAAAACGAACGTCTCAGACGAGAAAACAATAGAAGGAACAACATTCTTCGAAAGAATCTACAGGATTGATCGCATATGATCCCTGTAGATTCTTTTTTTATATGAACGGCGTGAAGAGATAATCGTTAACGCAGAGTGGGAAATTGCCCAAATGGTCCAAATTAAGAAGCTCCATCTGGTATTGTCTAATTCACAACTTTATTATATTATGTTTATAAATGAGTAAACAAAAAGGAGAAACGTTTATAATATGACTAAAAACGCACGTTGGGATGCAACTATAGCAGAACTTCAAGTTGGGTTCCGTTATAACAAACAGCACGAGGAGTACCAATGCCTTTTTTGTGAGCAAACATTCTCTAAAGGGGTGATCTATCCCTATCATGAGCTTTTACTTGAAGCCCAAAAAGCCATTGAACTTCATATCCGAACGCAACACGAATCACCTTTTAACCAGCTTATACAGATGGATAAAAGGTATACCGGCATATCTGAACAACAGCGGGATACTCTTAAGTATTTTTATGATGGGCTCGATGACAAGAAAATCGCAGAAATCGTTGGAGGAAGTCCCTCAACCATACGAAATTATCGATTTAAGCTTAAGGAGAAAGAAAAGCAAGCGAAGGTATTTTTAGTTTTAATGGCATTAACACGAGACCCTCAAAAAGAGTCATTTATACATTTCCATGAAGGAGCGAGGATGATGGATGAACGGTATGCCATAACTGCAGAAGAAGAAAGCCAAGTATTAGAAACCTATATTATCGATGGAAAGATGACCGTCTTTCCTAGGAAAGAAAAAAAGAAGCTTGTGATTTTGCGCTACTTGATGAATGATTTTGAATTTGACCGCAACTATTCTGAAAAAGAAGTGAATCAAATCTTGCAACGCACATACGATGACTTCGTTACTCTCAGACGCTATTTAATCGAGTATGGGTTTATGAAAAGAGACACAGAAGGATCTCAATACTGGAAAAACCGCTAATGTGCATTAGCGGTTTTCTTCTTTATGTACGTCATGTGAATGCGTTAATTTTATCGCGCCATAAATTAACGGTATCTGCATTGGCAAGCGCGCCCACAACGCCCACTGAGGTACTTTTTTGTCGCCAATTCTCAAATTATCTTTGTACGTCGAATAAATATTCGCTGGAAACACGAGAATCATAAAGAGCGCTAATAATTTCCCAACGACTGTTTGGCCCTTTTGAACCCAAAGTAAGACGGCAAAAAGAAGCTCCGCTACACCTGTGATCAATACTGCCGCTTTCCTAAAAGGTAGCGCAGGCGGAATAATTCTTCTAAAAACTTTTTCATGTGTAAAATGAAGAATACCAATTACAGTCAACATAACGGAAAACATAATTCGAAGTCCTTTCATTCCATCCCTCCTAAAAAACGACTATCTACCTTTTCCCACCTTTTGAAAAATCAAACATTTTCGACAAAAAAGAAAACCAAAATCCTTGTGCTTTATCGAAAAGCCTACTAATGTAGATTATAAGATTGTCGAATTTAACGTTACTCTTCCATCAACCGTTGACGATTTCTTCACATTGAGAGAAATTTCTCAATTATTTCCTGGGGAATACCGTCGAACCTTTTCCTTCTTTAAAATTAGTAAACAAAACGACACGAACGCTTGTCGAGTTTGTCGTTTAAGCGTGTGAAAGGACTTACTATGATACGTACGATTATTGCTTGGGGCTCCGTTCTTTTATGGATGGGTGTCATCTTTTACTTATCTCATCAACCAGGAGGAGATTCATCTTCTCTTAGTGGCGGAATTCTTGATTTCATTGATTCATTTGTTCCTTTTTTCAACCTCACGGAACATGAATGGATTCACACACTGCTTAGAAAAGGGGCTCATATCGGCTCATATTTTATTTTAGGCGTACTCGTTATGTTTGGTTTGCATACGACGCCACTAGCAGGAAAGCGACAGTTGTTTATTGCTTTTATTATTTGTGTACTTTATGCGATTTCTGATGAAATCCATCAACTTTACATTCCTGGGCGAAGTGGCCAACTATCAGATGTACTTATTGATAGCATAGGTGCTACAGCAGGTATCGCCTTTTACTGGCTACTATCTGTCCGCTTTACTCAGCGAACGAATCAATAATTATTGCGGTTCCATCTGTTACCAATCGTACATTTTTTGCTATAATAAAAAGAAAAAAGGACGGGTTCCATTTGGATAATGTATTTGTTGTAGGCGATATTCACGGTTGCTATGAAGAACTCATCGAATTGCTACAGCATTGGGATAAAAATCATGATCAGCTCATTTTTCTTGGAGATTACATTGATAGAGGAAAAGATTCTCGCAAAGTCGTTGAGTTGGTTCAACGTCTTGTTCACGAACACGGGGCAATTGCATTGAAGGGTAATCATGAAGATATGTTTATGAATTGGTTAAACGAATGGCAGACAGAGCGCTTTATTCGAAATGGTGGAAAAGAAACCATCCATTCTTTTTTAGGAACGTCAGACGAAATCGACGAACGAAGAGCGATTGCAGAAACGTTTCCACAAATTATTCATTTCTTAAAACAGCTTCCTATCTATTATGAGTGGGGCAACTACCTTTTCGTTCATGCCGGGATTAACCCGGAACGTACCGATTGGAAAGAAAATACGTCTCACGATTTCTTATGGATTCGTGATGAATTTCATCAACAAACGAATCCAACGAACAAAACGATTATTTTCGGGCATACCCCTGTGCAAATGCTTCACTCAGAGCCACAAGCAACGCCTTGGTATTCTGAATGTGAAACGAAAATTGGCATGGATGGAGGTCTTGTGTTTGGTGGAAAACTTTTCGCCTTACGTATTAATTCGCAAGGTTCGTTTACGTGGTTTGAACAAAGCAAATTAGCTGAATAATACAGAAGCCTGAGAGACCGTAGCAAATAAGCGTCCTCCCAGGCTGTTTCGTTTATCCTTGAAATGGGGCAATAAAAATAGTCTCTTGGGCTTGAAGTTCGACCGATTCCAAACTTAATGAAAGAAGTGCTGCAATAATCTGCACTAAACTTAAGTTATTCAAATCAGCTAAATACGCAACAAGCGCCACTCTTCTCGTTCCACATGCTGCGGCTAAAAGCGTACCGTCTTGCACGACGATAACCTCTGGACCAAGCAGAGAAGCTGATCGGCATGTGGTCCGCACAACATCCTCACTTCCAGTTAACACATTTACAGATCCAAGACCCGGTACCGGAATAATTATAGCCATTCGTACTCTCCTTTCAACACAAGATATGAAGTTGTACAAAGTAGACTATGACGTCATCGACCAAATCGCTTTAACAAGGACCTATTTATCAAAAAATTGCGCCTTTATCTTCATATCTGGAATTAATCGGAAATTACGTGTGAGAATCGTAATTATTTAATTCATATGTTACACTGTTGTAAAGAAACTGAAATGAAACATCCTTTCTTCTCCATTTTTACGCATTCTTACAAATTCACCCAACTCTCTCCTCTTTTTTTTCCTTTTATTCGGCATTATAGTAAAACCTATGAAAACATTACTTACTTTTTTCACCACACTTTTATTGTCCGTCACTTTTGTCTATGGCTTTTCATCAGATGCGAAAGCTGCTTCGTCGCACACCGTTCAATCTGGTGATACAATGTGGAAAATTGCTGTTCGTTATCAAGTCGGCGTTTCCGATATTATTGATGCGAATCCACAGCTTTCAAACCCTAACGTGATTTATCCAGGCCAAACGATTCAATTACCTGGTCAAAACACGCAAAATCTTTCTATGGAACAAGAAGTGGTTCAACTCGTCAATGCAGAACGAGCGAAACACGGTCTTCAACCATTAAAAGAAAACTGGGAGCTTTCTCGTGTGGCACGATTCAAATCAGATGAGATGCGTGATCGCAACTATTTTAACCACACATCCCCTACATATGGCAGTCCTCATCAAATGATTCGCGATTTCGGCATTAACTATCGCGCTTCAGGTGAAAATATCGCAGCCGGTCAAACGAGTGCTCAAGCAGTTTTTAACGCGTGGATGAATAGCACCGGCCATCGTCAAAATATTCTCTCATCTAACTATACAGAGATTGGCATTGGCTATGCACAAGGAGGATCGTACGGTCACTACTGGACACAAATGTTTATAAGTCGATAATTTGGAAAAGCGTGGATCATTCGTGATTCGCGCTTTTTGCCTGCACACGTATAGACTAGCTTCAATAGGAGATCGTAATAAAGAGGTGGTTCTGTGCGTTATTATAAAATAATTGTTTGCATGCTCTTATTATGTACATCACTCTTCATTCACCAAGACGCATTCGCCTCTTCTCCTATTGAGGTATTTTCACTCGACGAGGAAAAGGTTGTATTTCAAACAGCGTCTACAGCAAAGGCAGAAGATGTTGCAAAAGAGTTACTGACATCAATTGATGGCTTAGTTACAAAGATAAATCCGTTACCGCCAAGCGGTTTCTTAGTGAAAATTCATTTTTCCGAACCCTACCATGTTCATAATTATTGGTTTGATGCTACTGTGACCCAAGCAGTATTTGTTTACGAAGCAGATAACCCTAGTTCGGTTATGTTAATCAATCAACAAGGTCAATCTGTTTTTTTTACGATTGATCGTTCTGCTCATGATTTATTTGATACGATTCATTATGAGCCATCCACGCCCTAGCATGTCATCACTTGTTAAAAAGCGCCTATTTTCAGTAGGCGCTTGTCTCATTTTTCGAAATAGTAGGTGTTTGGTCGTTCAAAACGTCACTTACGTTCATATAGTGCTAATGTGAGCTTGACTTAGGGCTCACCCGGATGAACAAAACTGCCAGCGTAATGAAAGACCTTCTTATCATAAGAGCCTGAATGTATTCCCCTCTTTTTACAGAAAAAGATTCTTTCTCGCTTTTATGTTATGTAAGATCTTTTGTCCATGCTACCCATCTTGCAAACTCATGTTAAAGGACCTCCTAAAGAGGAAGCGAACCGCCTTCGCTTCCTTTTATATTGGTTGAAGGATTGTAATTTTACGCTTTCCATGTTTGACCATCTTTTTTCGTTGATATTGTGGATGGTCTACAACTACTGACTTCTCACTAACAATCGCAACAATCGCATTTGATTGATCTAACCTTTCATATACATTCGTTAACAATTGCTTAACCGGTGTTTCTTCTTCACTCACCCATTGAACCAAATCTCCATAAGGCAAATCGGTTATAACAAGATTAATGTTAGACAACGGGGGCGCTTCTCTTCCTGCACTATCAAACGGAAAAATCTTACCATCTTTTTCACCCACTTCGTGCAAAGTAGTCTTTAATCGCTGTACGCTTTCGAGCGCGTCACTATGTGCTTCTTTGTGATAAGCTAAATAATCGGATGTGAGCTTTTCTTCCCGCTCTAGTAAGCCTCGATACGTGAGTAAATCAAGGTTCTTTTGTCCAATTTTTACAATATCGGTATTAATATCTGATCCATAGATCGCCCGAATGGCTGACCCATGTAGGAAGCCGATTGCGGTCAACATATGCGCGCCTCCACAGCAAGGGTCATAGATCGATAAGTCCGTCTTTTTATTTAAATACGACTGACTTAGTTGAAAAACTTCACTCGTTAGTCGCACTGGAAAAGCTGTAGAACCTGGAGCGTTGTATAGCACTCGTCCACTAGCAAAATCACTAAAATCTTTCTTTTCTTTCTCAAATTGATACGACATCGTTTTAGTCCTTCCTTCTCTACATACATGTTCATTCGCAAGAGACAAACATTGTTAATTTAAACCTATTGGGCTATACTTAATAAAATGAACGACTATTCATTTTTTCTAAAAGAGAGGCTTGTCTAATCATGTTTAAAAAAACAGTAACCGAGCACTCCACGCATAACGTCCATATGGCGAATGGAAAAATTAAATTCCGAAACGTTCAATTAAACACCATTAGCTTTGCAACGGATGGCATTATAATCGATGCAGCAAGTGCTTCTTTGCATTCCCTTTTTGCACCTTTTTGGCAAAAACACGCAACAGATGCGCTCTACTGTACACATATTCATGAAGACCATACAGGCTGCGCGAACTGGTTCCAACAGACCCGAAAGGTGCCCGTTTTTCTAAATAATCGTTCACATAAAGAAGCCCATCAACCAGGCTCATACCCGATTTATCGTCGCTTATATTGGGGAAATCGCAAACCATTTCGCCCTCACCCTATGCCAGCACAGTTTCAGAGCCGTACATCTTCATGGAAAAGTATTTACACACCAGGGCATTCTTATGATCATTCTGCCCTTCTTAATGAAACAACAGGACAGCTTTTTTCTGGAGATCTCTACGTCCAAACCAAAACGAAAGTTATGATGCGAAGTGAGTCAATCCCGGAAATCATTCGCTCGCTCGAACATGTTCTGCAGTACGAATTTGACGATGTGTTTTGTTGTCACGCAGGCCATCTTCCTAAAGGAAAAAAGCAGCTTCAGAATAAACTTGACTATCTATATGAGCTCACCGACCTTGTGAACTCCCTACATATGCAAGGCAAACCTGTTCGCGATATTCAAAAAACCTTGTTTCCACGTAAATATCCGATTACCCTTTTTTCTTTCGGACAGTGGAATTCAAAGCATATTATTACGTCTATTTTAAAGGAGCCTTCACGATAAATGAAGGTTCTTCTTTTTTCTGTATTGCTTCCTCATTTTCACACATAGCTATAGGTAAAAAGAATATGAAGGTGATGTTATGTATACCCACATTGTCCAACCAGGAGAAACGCTTTATAGCGTCTCCAGCGATTTCCGGATCCCTTTTGCTCAGCTCGTTCAAGCCAATTATCTACATCCTACGAGCCAGTTAATAGTCGGTCAATCATTACGAATCCCAACTTTACCAGACCCTCAAACGATTCCATACGCTATTCACATTTCGCTCTCTCGACATCAACTAACCCTCTATCATAATGGTCAACAAATTCAGCAATACCCCATTGCAGTTGGAAAAATGCTGACGCAAACACCAGTTGGCAGCTATGTCATTATTAATAAAGCACCTAACCCTGGAGGTCCTTTCGGTACAATGTGGATGTCTCTGTCTAAACAGCATTACGGTATACACGGAACGAATGATCCGTCTTCTATCGGTCATTCTGTCTCACACGGCTGTATAAGAATGTTCAATCACGATGTCGAGCAACTTGCAGCGACTGTACCCATCGGCACCCCTGTGACCATTGAACCATAAGCGTGTAGATTCGCTTCCATCCATTGAGATTTCATATTCGTTCGATTAAAATAATGTTAAAACGAAATGAGGGGAAGCGTATGTCAGTACTTGATTATGACCGTATTCTTTTTATTGGTGATTCGATTACAGATTGTAACCGCAATCGCCTAGAGAGAGAAGATGATCCTGACAAACTTGGAAATGGCTATGTTTCATATATTCACGCTTTACTCCAGGCCACCTATCCCGAAAAAACGTATCATATCATAAATAAAGGCATCAATGGTCATACCATTCGTGATCTCGGTGAACGCTGGCAAGAAGACGTTATTGATTTAAAACCTGACATGCTAGTCATTATGATTGGAATTAATGACGTATGGCGTCAATTTGACCATTCAGAAAAGTCTTCCCTCCATGTGTATCCTGACGAATTTAAAGAAACGTACGAAGATCTTATTGCACGATCTAACGCAAAGCAAACTGTCTTGTTATCGCCATTTCATGTTCAAAGTAATGTAGACGACCCTATGCGGCAAATGATGGACCAATACGGCAGCCTTACAAAAGCAGTTGCAGCATCAACAGGAGCTACGTTTATCGACATTCAAACACACACCTTCGACCTATTGATGCAGGGCTTAGATGATGTTGAAATCGCTCAAGATCGCATTCATCCAACATCTGTTGGTCATATGGCGATCGCTAGAACCGTCTTAACTCACCTAGGCTATTCATGGTAAACAAATAAAAAAGTTGAAGCTCGCTTCTGAGAAGCCGCTTCAACTTTTCTCTATGCCTTCATTTACACCGAATAGAATTTTTTCCAGTTTATCTTCATCCACTTCGAAATCGTGTACTTTTCCGACACCCAATTCAACTGGTCGTTCAATAAGAGCGCCTTCTTTAAACAAATCCGCGAGTGCGTAACGGACGGTCTCATCTTCAAAACCATTTGCAACGGCACGATCAACCACATCTTCTTGAGCGCGGATTTTCTGTGCACCAATAATCTCATGAAGTTTATTTCGTAATGCTTCACTGTAATGGTTCATGGTAACACTCCTTTATGCGTGCTTTTGTTCTTACATGTTCCCTTAGATTGAATTGGCTAAACAACTCGCTTGGGGTCCACCGTCCAGCTTGCATCGTCCACTTCTAGATAGCCTGCTTGTACAAGGATTTCTTTCCTCATGACTACCCTCACTGTTTTTAACGGATTCACGACTTGACAGATTTGAACATCGGCACAAGCACTTAAGAGCATCATACTCTCATCAAAAGACAGCGTCGTTTTCGTAACGAGGTCATCCGCCCAAGTTTTCGTGGCATCGTGAATCGCTGCTTCTAAAGTCTTGGCAGAAGCGATGACTTGGATACTCTCCCTATTCTCTAACCAAGGGGACTTAATCGTATTCTTCACAACGGAAAGTCGGACCGTCACTTCTGCTGGGATTTCCACACCTGTTACACATACTTCCCCGTCCCCCATCGCTGCATGAACATCGCCTAACGCGAATCGAGCTCCTTTACAAGAAACAGGCAGATACAGCGTAGCACCTTCTGTCACCATTGTATTATCCATATTTCCACCATGAGCACCAGGTGTCCCACAAGGGATCGCTTCTCCCTCTGGCGCCACACCAATTACCCCAATCATTTTACGAAGTGGCAAGGTAATCGAATCATTAAAGATGACGCCTTGCTCCGTTACTTTCATTAATTTTGATACAAATGCCTCGACCTCATCTCCAACGACACCTAGATTAGGGGCTACAGCCATAACGCCTTGTTGCGCTAGTTCTATTGTGAGCACGTCGACTTTTAGCGTATCTCCAGCCTCAGCTTCATGCACATAAATCGCACCAGTTGCTGGGTTCACAGCATTCATATCAATTTCTTGAAAAACAGAATCACGATCTTGAATCTGATTGGAAAACGCATCGAGTGTTTCAATTATGATCGTTTCTCCTGAATGAATGGATGCCGCTATATGGGCTTCATCTGAAAAAGCATATAGGTAATTGTTTGTGTTTAGCTTCATAAAATAATCCCCTCGACTCTCACTTTCTTTTTATATTAGTAGAATTTTCCGAACAAAACAACTAGAACGATCCCCTCTTACGTTTCACTCTATAAAAATTCAGGTTTATTTTCTGGTTTTTCGCTTCATAAACACGCTCCATATTCCGATATATAGAATAACTTTACACGCCTGTAAAAGCGACGATAAGCGAGGGAGAAAGAATTGATACAAGCTGTACCTAGTTTACCCATAACTGACCTTTCACTCAGCCTTCTATTTTATGAAGAGCAGTTTGGTTTTAAAGTAATAAGGAGAACAGAAACCTTTCTTGTTCTTCAAAAAGGTCAGGTTTACTTAAGGTTATATAAAATGCATATCCACGCACCTATGTATTGCGGCTTTTTTGTATCGAATATTCACGAACATATGCCAAAAGATTGTTCTCTCAAACAATTAAAATCGATTGGCAAATTAGCCATTAATCAATTAGGAGAACTATCTTTTACGTTAAAAGATCCAGATGGCAACACCTTAGAAATGATTGAAACGCCTGTTAACTCCCACGATTCATAAGAAAAGACGGACATCACTCTGTCCGTCTACATGTCTTCTAACTTGCTAATTCCACTGTAAATTGAAGATCTTCTCCCACTTGATCGCCACCAACTTCTGTACTAGGGCCATTCATCGTTACGACAACTTCATTTAAGTTTTGTACCGACTCAACAGGAAAGAGAAGTTGAACAGTTTTTACATCACCAGCAGCAAAATCAGGGTCAATTTCATCGCTTAATACAATACTCGGTGTGTCAATCGATTCGCCTGTGTTTGTTTCAACACTCGTCTCGCCATATGGAAAATAGACAGCGTCTCCAGAAGTATTTTCAATCTCCATTTCGACTTCCACATAATCAATCTGCTCTTCTCCAGTCGTTGCTGAAACGAAACCGACCAGTTCAGCAGAACCTAAATCAACTTGGTTCACGCGAATGTTCATTGAACCTTCTTCATAAGAGGTGAGATCTTGATAGCGCTCGTAAATGGAAAATGTCCCTTCTTCCGTTTCCGTTTCTTCCATTACTTCCATTGATTCAGAAGATCCCTCTTCACTTGTCTCGGTGTCTTGCTCAGCGTTCGATTGAGGATCCGACTCTGTCGTGTCGCTACAAGCTGTAACAAATAAGAACCCAGCAAGCATTCCATATAAGCCAATTTTATTCATCTCGTCTACCTCCATCGGTTGTCCTACACACACACGATCCTACCATAGGTAAAATCGCAATGAGAAGCAACACAATCGAATTTTAACTGAACTGTAACGTGATCATAATGAACCCATTTTTTTATGCAACTCCTTCCAACTTCTAAGAAAAATCCGAAAGCACTTGCAAATCTAAGACCTATCTGGTAAGATTAAGATTGCTTATTTTTGTTCGTGTAATAGCTTAAGTCTTTCGTCTTGAGTTTCGCTTTGAGCAAGGATAGGAATACAATTGTGCGATAGCGCACTAGGAGGCAACAACAATGGAAACAGGTACAGTTAAGTGGTTCAACGCAGAAAAAGGATTCGGCTTCATCGAGCGCGAAGGTAACGACGATGTATTCGTTCACTTCTCAGCGATCACTGGCGAAGGCTTCAAGACGTTAGAAGAAGGTCAAAGAGTTTCTTTCGAAATCGAAGACGGCGCACGTGGCCCTCAAGCTGCTAACGTAGTTAAAGAAGGTTAATCTTCTTTTCATAAAAACAGACTCGGTCTACCGAGTCTGTTTTTTTATGCTAATTCCTGAATCATTCGCTCCCAAAAACGAATAACTTGACTGGACGATCCAATTTCTTTACGTAGCCAAGACAGTTCTTGCTCCATGATCGACAAAATAACAACCACCGCTTTTTGATGGTCTTCTGGTGTAGAACAGTCCATCGCTTCAATAAAAGGTTTTACGATCGTGACTGGTGCATCCCCTTCTAAAGCTTTTATACCAAGCTGACCTCGTTCTGGCGCATAATGATGAAGCAACACTTTTGCTAATCGCGCATGCACATAGCTGAGCAAGTGGGCAGCCCAAGCATGACTCCCTCTTTGAATCGCTTTATAATATTGAAACAAGAACCAAGCAACATCATACGCTTCATCATAGAATTCTTGTTCCGTTAAGACTAATGTTTGGCGATCCTTAAATGTTTCAATAAGATCATTCGGATCATAGACAACCGTAAAAAAATCTTTCGCCACAAATGATTGTTCTGTTACAGTGTAAAAATCCACATGCAAGAGATCATCATAAACCGCTATGATCTGTGGAGCGATAATAAAGAGGTCTTCATGAAAGAGCAACTCTCTATAGGCCGACAAATGGTTTAACCGATCTTCCATAAATGCGGTTTGATCTTCTTCTCGAACAAGGACATATAAATCAACATCAGAATGTACATCATGCTCATTTCTTCCCATTGAACCTTTTAAAAAGACCGCCTCTACTCGCTTATCGGCTTTAAGACTTTCCGTAATCGTATTTACAGCCGTCTCTTGTCTCTCCATATAACCCCTCCTTCTTCCTTTACTCTACCCAGTGATTCGGTTTGACCAAATAGCTTGGCACAATCGTTTCTTTATCACCTATTGCCGCATTTAATTGGGACTGTGTTACAAGTTGGCTTTTTTAATCAGTAAGACTCCCTGCACACCCTCCCTTTAGCCCATGAACTACTAATTTCCTTATTATAACACTGCTCTCTTTTTAACTGTTAAAATCAATGAAGCTTTACATCAAAAAAAGGCTTAAGTAAAGTCAAATGACTTCTTAAGCCTCAGCATTAATTATCTTGAAACGCGATTTAATAATTCCGAATTCTGCGCTGCGGTTCCTGTGTAGTTACGAATGCCATATTGCGCCGCTAAACGGGAACGATGTGAATAAGAAGAATTCACACCAATTCGGTTTAAATAATCCACAATCCCTTCACCTTGACGTGGTCGTGGTCTCGTGTTCGGTTTAGTTGGGCCACCACTTCTGAGTAGTTGCAGCAATTGTGTATTCTGAGCAGCCGTTCCTGTGTAGTTACGAATGCCATTTTCTCTCGCTAAGCGTGCTCGGTTGTCGTAACTAGAATCAACTCCAATACTAGTTAAATACGTCACGATACTTCCAGTCGTCTGATTTCCACCGCCTGTAGGTGGTCGATTTGATGATTGATCACGATCTCGTAGTAGTGAAAGCAGTTGCGTGTTCTGTTCGGCTGTCCCACGGTAATTCGTGACTCCATACTGCACAGCTAAACGAGCTCGGTTTTGAAAACTTGAATCTTCTCCAATACTATTTAAATACGTCACAATGCTTCCCGTTGTTTGATTTCCTCCACTTGAAGGCGGAGCTGGTGTTGGCGAGACATTGTCATTAGACTCTTGTCCACTTCGAAGAATCTCAAGTAACCTCGTATTTTGAGCAGCTGTTCCTGTATAATTACGAATACCGTTTTGTACAGCTAATTTAGTCCGATTCTCAAAGCTTGAATCGACACCAATACTATTTAAATACGTCACAATGCTTCCCGTTGTTTGATTCCCTCCACCTGATGGTGGTGTAGGAGCTGTAGTTGGTGGCGTTGGTGCAGGTGTATTCTCTTCCTCTTCAATTGGAATGTCCGTTGCATTTGGAATCAACGCGTGAAATGCTTCAATCCCCCCGGCGTTAATGATATTCGCTGGACAACGTTTGCCACTCCAACGTTGGTGTGGAACGACACGATCGACTGGGATATTAAATTGATCCATTAATTGTCGAGTTAATTGTGCAGCATTACGCATGGCTTGCTGAAAATCTCCATCACGGTTTACACAAATTTCAATACCGATTGATTGACGGTTGCCTGTACCGCTACCACCATCACCTGCAAGCCAGCCATTTTCATTTAAAGGTAGGTGTTGATAAATCGTTTGCCCATCGTCTACGGTAAAATGCCAACTTGCCGCTGTGCTAGGATTTTTAACATACCGAGCATGCATCTCTGCGTCAGCGCCAGCACTTGTGTTGGCCGTTTCATGAATCGTAATATATATTGGATTTAAATTGTAACCTGGTCGATTCCCATTAGATGCAGGAATAAAGTCTTGGATAATGTTCATAATTTTCTCCTTTCTTCATGTTATTTAATACTTTATTCACCTAAATCTAAAAAGAGATCCGCATACGCTGAAAATCAAACGTTTTGTATGATTGACTATCTTTTTTTTCGATAACAATCAATCTTTGAGACAATATTGATTCAAATGGTTGCTGACAATTGGCGCAATTTTTCCGTGGAGGAACGCTTGAGCCACCTTAGAATTCGCTGTGTTAGACTTCAGCACCAATTTATCTTAACGTTTGAAGCACCAGATAAAAAAACCTTATGTATCAGCAGTAATCTGTTTTCACGAGCGTAAGCGCTTGTTTTGTTGACGAAATTAGCGCTTTATCATTTTTTTCTAACCGTAACTGGTAAGCTGCTTCAAAACATGCATTCGCTTCTTTTAATTGATTCATTTCCCATAAGCATTTCCCCTTATGTTGCAAAATGAAATCATCATATTGTAGGGTCTGATGTTTAACGGCATAGTCCTTTGCTTGTTCGAACATTCGTAATGCCTCATCATGTCGTTCCGCATATTTTAATGTTTCTCCTATGCGAATAAGTGTGGCAATGATGGCGTGTTTCTTTTTTTGTTTTACTACGATCGAATGGCAAGTGTGATAACAGGTAAGTGCACTTTCTGAATCACCTATTACCCTATACAAGTAGCCAAGCATAGATTGAATGCGATACACCTCTTCTTGGTCATCAGATTTATGCGCATGTAATACCGCGATTGCTTGAATCAGCTTTTCAGGCTCATCGGATCGTTCGCGTAAAAAATGACTCTCATCAAATTTGATCGTTGCGATTGCTTCTTCCACGACCCTACCCTTCATCTAAATCCCTCCACATCCTTATAAAAAAGACTTCTAGCATAAATGCTAAAAGCCTTCTTCCGTTACGATTTCATTTTCAATGACTGCGCGTTGATAGCCACAATAATGGTGCTTAAAGACATGAAGATCGCGCCAACAGCTGGGTCAAGAATAATTCCCCATGGCGCTAGCACACCTGCTGCTAGCGGAATTGCAGCAATATTGTAACCAGCAGCCCACCAAAGGTTTTGAATCATTTTTCGATACGTGATTCGAGAAAGATCAATAATGGAAACGACATCACTTGGATGACTATTTATGAGAACAACATCTGCTGTATCCATTGCAACGTCCGTTCCTGCACCAACCGCAACACCAAGGTCGGCATTGGCAAGAGCTGGAGCATCGTTCACCCCATCACCTGTCATCCCGACCTTCTTCCCTTCTTGCTGCAATCGTTTAATCTGCTCTGACTTTTGATGAGGCAGCACTTCAGCAATCACATGGTCGATCCCGATTTGTTTGCTCACCGTTTCTGCTACTCGTCGATTGTCTCCTGTTAGCATTTGTGGGCTAATACCTAAATCTTTTAAACGAGTGACCGCATCTTTCGCCGTTTCTTTTACTTGGTCCGCTAATGCAATCGCACCAAGAACAATTTCGTCTTTCACTAATAGAATAACTGTTTTTCCTACTGCCGATAGTGATTCAATTTCTGTTTCATCAAATTGAATCGACTCTCTTTTCACGTAACCAGGGCTAACAACATAATACGTTTCTCCATCAATTGTTCCTTTAATCCCTGAGCCAGTAATTGAATCGAAGGCATCGACTGAATTTATGGCATAGCCTTTTTGTTTTGCATGGGCCACGATACCAGCTGCAATCGGATGCTCAGATTCCGTCTCGAGCGATGCAACACGTTCGATAATTTGTTTTTCCGATAGATCAGAATAAGAAATGACGTCTGTTACGCCAAATGTTCCTTCTGTTAAAGTCCCTGTTTTATCAAAGACAACGGTATCTAAATTACGTGCTTCCTCAAAAGCAAGCCGATCTTTTATAAAAAGCCCCTTTTGCGCAGAGAGAGCAGTTGATCGCGCAACGACCAAAGGAATCGCTAATCCTAATGCATGTGGACACGAAATGACGAGTACCGTGACCATCCTTGTCATAGCCGTTCCAATTGAATAGCCTAAAGCCATCCAAATAATAAACGTTAGCAATCCTGCCACAACGGCTACGTAAAAGAGAAGTTTCGCAGCCCGATCTGAGAGCATTTGCGTTTTCGACTTACTTTGTTGTGCTTCTTTTACAAGTTCAACTACTTGTGAAAGATAGCCATCTTCACTTAATTTATTGACTCGAACCGTTAATGATCCAGATGAGTTAATGGCGCCACCAATTACTTCATCTCCACTATTCTTCTCAACTGGTACCGATTCACCCGTAAGCATTGATTCATTTACAGAGGATGATCCTTTTTCCACAATGCCATCTAGGGGTATTTTTTCTCCTGGTTTAATAAGGAGGTAACTTCCTACTTCTACTTCCTTTACAGAAATGGTTTGTACATTGCCTTCAGCAGTTACAAGATTTGCTTCTTGCGGCATTAGATCAACAAGAGATTCAAGGGAGTCTGAAGCTTTCATTATCGATTTCATTTCAATCCAATGCCCGAGCAACATAATCGCAATTAACGTAGCTAATTCCCAGAAAAAGTCCATTTCATTGACCCAAAACACCGTTGCCATACTATACAAATACGCAACACTAATAGCGAATCCAATTAGCGTCATCATTCCTGGAGATTTTTGTTTTAATTCAGAGACCATCCCTATAATAAATGGCCACCCACCGTAGAAGAACACAATTGTTGCAAGGATGACTTCAATTGCTGTCGCTCCAGGGAAAGCCACCGTATAATTAAAAAACATTTGAATCATGTCTGACAAAATAATAATAGGAATCGCAAGGATGACCGTTACAAAAAATCGTTTCTTGAAATCTGCGATCATTCCTTCATGCCCGTTATGACCATGATGGTCATGATGATTATTATTGTGATGATCGTGCGTATGATTGCTATGTGTATCATGGTTCATATTAACCCCTCCTCACTCCTCTATATACCCAACAGGGGTATGGTAAAACATTTTTATTTGAAATTTAAATATCGATAAATTCAAGAGCGTTTTATTTTCGTGGATAGCCGTTCCATGTTTTTGGTTTTACATGTTTCTTTTTAAAAATAAGTGCCATAAGTGTAATCAATCCGAGAAAAATCAAGCTGACATAAAGACCTGGTCGTCCTGTATCTTCTAGTGCAATGCCCGAGATTGCCGCTACCATGAGCAATATTCCGATAACATGTCCAAGTTTTCTCCATATCGATGTTTGTATAAGTCGCCAGTTTGAAAGCAAAATGACCATCCAGTTCACTAAGATTAAAATCCCAGCTGCGGTTGTAATGTATTCAAACAAGCGTCCAGGTAAAACAAGCGCTGCGACAACAGCAAGAATTAAGCCACATACTGCAAGTAGTAGTGACGCCAAGGGCAAGTCATGGAACGATAGTTTCTTTTTAAAGAAAGCTGGAGCGTGTTTTCGCTTAGCAAGCTGTGCCAATAGCGTAGTCACACCGAAAAGAGAAGCCGTCATAGCAGAAAAGCCAGCAACAATAATAGCTCCATTAAAAACATGTGGAAAAAAGGAGAGTCCATATGCAGACAGAGCTGTAACGAAAGGACTTTCGGAATCGTTAAACGCAGTAAATGGAACTAGACTCACTGCAAAGCCTAACGAAAGTGTATAAAAAATGGTGACACCAATTAACAAGACTTTACCAGCTTTAGGTGCTTCTTCTTTTTTCTTTAACTGCATGGCCATTAAACCAATTACTTCAATGCCACCGAAGGCATAAAAGGCGTAGATAAGCGAGCCCCAAAACCCCGTAATGCCCCGTGGAAAAAATTCACTTAGACTACTCGGTAAAGCAGGTTCTTGCCCTGTATGGTCAATCACATGGAATACCGCCAATATTCCGAGCACAATGAACATTAAGATTGCAGCAATTTTAATAACGGAGAGAATATTTTCCACTCTGTCAAAGCCTTTTGTGCCAAGAATAACAACAAAAATGGCTAAGCATGAGTAGACCGCCGCAAACACCCAAAGAGGTGTTGTTTCAAACCAAAATTGAGATAGGATGGATAGAGCAGTAAGTTGACTTCCGATAATTAAAATATTCGACATCCAATAATTCCAACCAGAAGCAAATCCTAGTTTTGCTCCGAACGCCTTCTCTGCATATACACTAAACGATCCCTCTTGCGGGTCGTTCGCTGTCATTTGCGCAAGGGCAATGAACACAAGATAGGTCCCAATGGCAGCAATTAAAAACGATAAAACAACCGCTGGCCCTGCAAGTGAAATCCCAATACTCGACCCTAAAAAGTAACCTGTGCCAATGGTGCAGCCAATCCCAAGTAAAGAGAGTTGCCACCAAGCTAACGCTCCTTTTGTTTTTAGACGCTTTTGTTTAGACATAACCGCTCCTTTTTTTCGTTATTGTGTGGCAATGAACGGTTACTTATCCAGAACCTCTATTATGGAACAAAAAAACTGCAGTTGGACATGATGCCCGACTGCAGTCGCCCCTTACTTGTATTGTTCGTTTAACTTAATTTCATCATCTTGAATGCCTAGTGTTCCTACTTTTTCAATGACGCCTTTTTGCTTTAATTCCAACATGACCGTGCCGATAGAATGAGCGGGGTAACCGTTAAAGCCATCTAAGCTTTTTTCAAACTTTACGCTTGATACAGTATCTACTTTCCTTAGCTCTTCAATTATTTTTTCTTCAACTTCTTTTTTCGGCATTAAAAGCCGCCTCCTTTAAAAGTGTTTTTATTGGTATTCCACGGTTTTCTCCTTTTCAATCCCTGTTTTTTCAAAAAATAAAAAGAGATGTGGTCCCCCACATCTCCTTGCTGTTTTTTATTCTTCAATCTTCTTCCAAACGTCCCATTGACCCGAATTTCGTGGATCTTCGCCTTGCGTCCACCATTTCGCTTCATATAATTTTCCGTCTACCGTGACTTGATCCCCAGCCACATAAATTTGTTCACTGTTCCACTCTTGTGGGCCTTCTGGGGTGTCATAACAATCAGCGACTTTCTTCCAAACATCCCACTGTCCAGACTTACTTGGATGTTCCCCTTGTGTCCACCATTTCGCTTCATAAAACTCGCCGTTATACGCAACTTGATCTCCTGCTGTGTAGACTTGATCTGCTTTCCATTCATCAAATGAACAAGCTGGTACTTCAGGTTCTTCCGGTTCCCCAATGTCTACCCACTGGTAATCACTTGGCGCCCGCATCCCAGGTGTAGAGAAATAGGCTTCTAATGACCCGGTAATCCTTACAGGTTGTCCTAAATGATCAGGATGTTGCACCAAATTTAATCCATTTCGAACGGCTGTCCCGTTTACAAGCTGAACGGGCAACATTTTGTTTCGGTCTGTTTCATCTGGTGAATCCGCTAATAAGAGGTTTGAAGGTGCATGTGTTCCTTCGCCAATCACTGGTTGCTGATTCACAATGGATCCAACAATATATCCTTGGACCGGATACACACCACTATTGTTCGCAATTGCTTCTGCAACGGACCGTGTGCCGCTCGGATCACCTGGATCTTCTTCCCCTTCAATTTGGATACGCGTACCCTCTTCGTAATTAATCGGCTCTGTTTGCTCGGAAACATAGTCTACGACTGCTTGCCATACCGGCCCAATCTGATCCTCAACAGCTTCACCTAATTGATAAAAGCTATTTCCGTGCATGTAGTCATTGTAAGCCACAGTATAAACTGCGTTATCGTCAATGGCTTCACCTTGAACTTCGATATTTGCTAAATCGTACCCATTTCCAATTGGTACAAGTGTATATGTTAATCCTGAAGCTTGTAAGTCAACACCATTATGATAGCGTGATTGCTCTTCAATCACTTCTTTTAAACGCGCCCCTGTTGTTTCCGCAACTACAATTGCATTCCCAAACGAATCAAGTGCTTCAATTTGACGATCTGTAATAGAGCCTGGAGGAATTTCTCCCGTTACCGATGACCCGTTCAATAACGCAATCTCACTGCCTGTTTTCGCTTTAATAGCATCGGTATATAAATTACCTAAGCCTACATCTTGCCTATTTTTATTTGCAGAATATAACCCTGTTTCAGTTGATCCAACAATCTCTCCTGGATTTGGTCCACTTGGATCGACTTTAACTGAAATCCGTCCCTCTTGATAATAATTGATCGGCTCTCCTGCATCTGTTAACTGTAAAGCATATTGTTCCATTGCTGTCGTCATTAATCCGACCGTTTCATGGATGACTTCTCCTTCGAACTGATAGCCTGAACCACCTGTCCCGATATAATCGGCAACAGCAACTGCATACGTTTCCTCTTCTTGTACAGGTTCACCATCAATTGTCAGGTCTACACCTAAATAATTCCCTGTCGTGCCTGTTGTTATTTCATAGTGTAAGCCTGATGTTTGCAAGTCAATTTGACTTCGGTCACCTCTTGTATAAGAGAATTCGATTACGTCTTCAATCGCTGCACCTGTCATCTCAATGACCATAATTTCATTTGCAAATGGTTCAACTGTATAAAGATCATTCAAAGTAATATCGCCAGGAGAAATGCTATCGCGCAAGCCGCCATTATTCGTTAACGCAACATCTGCCTCAGCAAAATCACGCATCGCATCTGTCCAAAAATTCCCTAATGGCGCATCACCGTTATAACGACCGTCCCGCGTTAAGCCTGTATCGCTATAGCCAACCACTTTTCCTAGTACATCTTCCATTTCTTCTACATATCCGTCGATCACGGCTTGCACATCTTCATCAACGTCAGTAAGAGAAGAAACCGCAGTTAATCCGCCTGTTACACGATTGACTTCATCCGTTTCTTCATCATATACAAGCGTAAGTTCACCTAGATTTGCTAAGTTTGCACCTGTTTGCACGATAGGTGTCCCGTTAACAACAGCAGGCTGGCTTAACGTTGTATGTGAATGCCCCCCAATAATGACATCAAAGTAATCAACTGCTTCTGCTAATCGTCTGTCCTGGTCGTGACCGATATGAGTTAACGCCACAATGACATCCGCCTGCTCTTCTAGCTCATCCTGATAAGCCAAAGCTGTCGCTGCGTAATCTTGATCAAACGTCATCCCAACGACATTCGCTGGCGCTGTAGCAGGTGGGGCTTGAGTAATTCCAAGGATTCCAACATCAACCCCATCAACATCAATGACGACATATGGATCAGGGTTGTCTACACCTGTGTCCCCACTGTCCATATTGGCACCAAGCCACGGAAAAGAAGAATCTTCAATGTTCTCTTGTAAATGCGTTTGCCCATAATCAAATTCATGATTGCCAATAACAAATCCATCTAACCCAGCAAGATTAAACACATCAATCATCGGTTTCCCAAAATTTAAATCAACGACAGGATTTCCACTTGCAAAATCACCTGCATCAAGAAACAACACATGATCAAGGGCTTCGCGCTGTTGGTTTACGTAAGCTGATACTTTCCCGTACTCTTCAAAAGATGCATGGATATCATTCGTATGAAAGATATTCAACGTCTTTTCTTGCGCATGTGCTTCTCCACTAAAACCAATTGGTAGCGTAAGTGCAACAAGACTCGCACCTACCCACTTTTTCCATTTCTCCATCCCTTATGAATCCTCCTCAACCCATTCTCTTCATTACGCATGTCTATCAGACAGTTCTAGCGTAGCAAATAAAGAGAGCTAATTTTGTCGAAATCACTAATATTTTTGTAAATCTTGTAATAAGGTAAAAAAGTTCTAAAATTTCGTCGTCCACTATGTAAAAATCGGGAGAAAACTCCATTGATAGTCCTACAGTAGAATGGCAAAAAGAAAAAGTTGCATCAGCTATTGCAAAGCAAGGTTTGTTTTGGGAGGTTGAATTAGTATTGCCTAAAAAGAGAGAGGGATGGCACATAAAAAATACTCTGGTATGTCCAGAGCATTTCAATAAGGGGGGATGACAAATGATCCGTTCATTCGAAAAACATCTCGCATTAGTTTTTCGTTAGATTTATCATAGCATAAGCTGTTTCAAGTTCGTATTGGGATAATTTTAACGAATAGATAAACTTACAACGCTTTTTCACTTTAGTCTATTAAACCACTTTTTCAACACACCTTCTATTTCAAAGTGATTTTGTCGAATCAGATCGACCTCATGTCGAAATACTGTTTGAAACGAAACAATCGTATTGGGAAACATGGTTAAAAAAATGGGAAGTCTCTCTAACCTTAAATGTAAACGCTTTACTTTTTTGTGATTTTATAAAAATCGGTCATTAAAGTCTTGTTTTCATTTATTTTTCCAATGAAAAAATAAATGAAGTGCGAATTTCAGCAAAAACAGCACTTTTTTAAACCGATTTTCCCAACCCCTTCTACACACGAGAATCGTTTCTAGAAAATTAAAGGATATCCTCTAAATCCGAACGTTTATTTTTATCAGAAACGACTTAATCTCTTCACGTATCACTATCCTTAGATTCCATTTCTTGATAAATATTCAGATTTTTCAATCCTTTGTTCGTATTTCTCTTTACTTCCCCCTTTGACGAACGCTACACTTTAATGATCAATTATGCAGCTATCTACGTCTAAACAAGCGGATTTTCTTAAAAACTAGCCTTCTTTTTCCCAATTTATTTTTCTACAGTCCCCGTTACAATGTAGGTACGCAAGCTCTACTTGCGAACAAAAAGGAGGAGTTCGTTTGATTGCTAAAAGGAAAAGTCACACGTTTCTTCAGTCAATCGGTTTCACTGTTCTCGCCTCTGCACTATTTGTTTTTGCCAACGCAGAATCGGCAAGTGCACACGGCTACATTGAATCCCCTAAGTCTAGAGCCTTACTTTGTTCAGAACGAGTAAACACAGATTGTGGTGGTGTCGTTTATGAACCACAGAGCCTTGAAGCGCCAAAAGGATTTCCTGGAACGAGTATTCCAGATGGTCAAATTGCTTCAGCAGGCGGCGTCTTCCCACAGCTAGATGCACAAACATCAAACCGTTGGACAAAAGTAAACATGAACAGCGGTCGACAAACCTTCACATGGCACCTTACAGCAATGCACTCCACTGCAAAATGGCATTACTACATTACAAAACCTAACTGGAACCCCAATCAACCACTTACAAGAAATCAACTTGAGCTCGTCCCATTCTATGAAAAGTTTGACGGTGGCGCACGCCCAGGTCAAAAAGTAAGTCATGAATTAACTGTCCCTCAACGTTCTGGATATCATGTTATTTTAGGTGTTTGGGATGTTGCCGATACAGCAAACGCCTTCTATCAAGTTATTGATGCTCAGTTCAGCGGTGGAAGTAATCCTACGCCTCCAACGAACCCTGATCCAGGTAACCCAGAACAACCACCTGCGCATCCTGCTTGGAATTCAACCGCAACGTATGTTGGTGGCGATTATGTCACACACAACGGTCAAGTATACCGTGCAAAATGGTGGACGCGTGGTGAAACACCAGGTCGTGCTGACGTCTGGGAACCAATCCGCTAAGCTTTTTCTACTTACCCCTCTATATGAAAGCAGATCATTAGGAGTAAATTCCTACTGATCTGCTTCTTTTTTTGCATCATTCTTTTGACATGTGTGGATTTACAGCGAAACAAATTCTCCTTTATACTGGAAATAGATTGAAAGGAGGAGAGCCCTATATGGAGAATCGTCGAACATTACAAACTGTCTATATTCTAGCTGGTGTCCTTTTTACTGTATTAGGTCTTTTTTTAATTGTACTTCAACTTTCTACAGAAGGTGGTTTTAGTAGCTACAGCCTGACTCCTCTGGCTATGGGATGGATGCTTCTTTGCCTCGCCTATGTGGTGTCGCAATCAACAAACGAAAAGGCAGACTTAAAAGCCATTCGTGGGAAAGCGAGCTTTTGGTCAATCATCCTCACTCTCATTTACATCGCCATCGCTCTCATTTTAACTGAATCAAATGTAGTAAATTGGTCCGTTACACAGTGGCTAACAACGTTATCAAGCCTTATGATCATCACACTGTTCACGTTTATGGCGTTGTTTTCCAGAAAATGATCCGCGAAGCTTCGTGTTTTCTTTCATCTACTCAGGTATACTGATTCTTAGATGGAGGTGCACACGTTATGAGCCATTCATACCCCGATTTACGGGTTATGCGAACACGCCGGGCTATTAAATCAGCCTTTACACAACTTCTTTACGAAACTTCACTCGAAAAAATATCTGTAAATACGTTAGCAAACCGCGCTGAGATTAATCGCGTAACGTTTTATGCCCACTATCACGATATTTATGATCTCGCTGATCATTACATTTCAGATCAGCTTGCGGATATTCGTTCTGCTTTAATGATCGAAAAAACGGACGCCTCACAAGATCAACAAGCGCTAGCATCACTTACACGACTATTAGAATATATTGCAAGTAACCAAAACGTCTATTCTATGCTTCTCGTAGACAAACGTCTTCCTGGGTTTACAAAAAAGCTAAACAATTTGCTTCATTCGCTCATCTTACAACCAGCTGAGGCGGAGACTTTTTATACCGTACAAACCCCAACAGATATTGCACGATGGTACGCTTCTTCTGCACTATTAGGTACCATTTCAATGTGGCTTGAACATAACATGCCCCATAGTCCTGAAGTACTAGCGAAACAGCTAATCATCCTTAATCCATTTCGTAGCAATCCTTCATGAGATAACGTTCATTTACACTTTTTACAAATCTGTTGTTTTGCTTACAAATAAGCACGAATTGTCAATTGTCTAATCGATTGATAAAAGCTAGGATAAAAGGGAAACAGAACAGTCTAAAGAAAAAAGGGTGAAGACACATGAAACTAGCAAAAAAAGTCGCCGTCGTTACTGGTGCAGCTTCAGGTATGGGAGAAGCAATCGCAAAACTTTACGCACAAGAAGGTGCAAGCGTCGTTGTTGCTGACTTAAATGAAGAAGGCGCAAATGCCGTTGCTTCATCAATTGAAGAACAAGGTGGAAAAGCAATTGCTGTTAAAGTAAATGTAACGAACATAGACGAGATCGACAACATGATTCAAACGGCAGTAGATACATTTGGTTCACTCGATATCCTTGTGAACAACGCAGGAATTATGGACGGATTTGAACCAGCTGGCGAAATTACCGATGAAAAATGGGACTTCGTTTTTGATGTAAATACGAAAAGTGTTATGCGCACAACAAGGAAAGCGCTTCCTTACTTCCTTGAAAAAGAAGCCGGCGTGATTGTAAATATTGCCTCATCTGGTGGTCTAAACGGCGCTCATGCTGGTGTGTCCTATACGGCGTCTAAGCATGCCGTAGTTGGTATAACGAAAAACACCGGTTATATGTATGCAGAAAAAGGCATTCGCTGTAATGCGATCGCACCTGGAGGCGTTCAAACAAATATTGCGTCATCCTTATCCAATGCAAGTGAGTTTGGCGGCGCACGTTTACAAGCTCCTCGTTCTGTTATGCCTCGTGTTGGTCAAGCGCAGGAAATTGCAAAAGTAGCTTTATTCCTAGCTTCTGACGATTCAAGCTTTGTAAACGGAACTGTGGTAACAGCCGATGCAGGCTGGACATCTGCCTTCTAAAGAACTCACCGAAAGATCTTCATGCGCATCCTGTATGAAGATCTTTTTTTCGTTAGAACCAGCCCATTAATTGTTTTCCTGCGTAAAGTATTGCGTCACTTTTTTAAAACTTACTTGCTCCCTATATTGACCATCTGTCCATTCATTGATGACGCTCCGCCAAAATGCTTGCGCTGGCTTGTTTTCTTTTAATTGAGCGACATGCCACCTGCCCTCATAATCTTGGAAAACCTGTCTCGCAACCAACCTACCTAAACCTTGACGGCGATACCTTCTCATTACAAAAAATTCAGCGATTGAATGATATGGCTGTTGCCTTAGCTGAATTTGTTTAACGAGGACGAAACCCGCATAACAATCATCCACCACAATAAAATATGGATCATGCTTCGGTTTTGTCCAGTAATCAAGCAACGGGTAATCTGCGTAACGACCATTCGACTCCACTTCAATATCAATATAGGAAGAAAAATCATGCAAATAAAACTGAACTAAGTTTGAGAGCACTTGTTGTTGTTCTGCCTCTGCTTTTATTAATTGAACCTTCATCTGATACCTTCCTTTAAATTAAAGATTCTGCAAATAATCCCCATGCCCTCGGATTAAGTCATTTGAATCATATGGATCAATCCAGTAATAATGAAAGCAAACTTGGTCCTCGGCTCCGCCCCCTGTTGGAGCGTAGGACCATTCATCCCTCAACGGTTGATCCACTTGGACATGATAAAAAATGCGACGCTGATCGTGCCCGTCTTCATTTTCCCACTCGTCTTCCGCGATTCGTTTTACCGATTTAAAATGCCGTAATCCTGTCTCCTCGGTAACTTCTCTTTTTATCGCATCATCCAACTTTTCATTACGCTCCACTGTTCCTTTTGGGACTTGAACCCCTGCTTCTGGGTTCGAATGACGGAACACAAGAACCTGTTTCACTCCATCTTGATCCCTCGTCACATACGCATACACTTTTTCGACCATCTACTCGTCTAACCCAAAGCGAGCCAATCGCGTCTTGACCCATTTTTCAAAAGAGACGTTAATGGGTTTCTCCATCGCATGAAAGAATCCCCAATCAAGGACGAGCTGATGCAAAAGATGAATCCGCAAACGCTGTTGAACTTCTAGTTGGTCGTTCGTTACATATTGTGAAATAAAAAATTTGCCAATCTCGACCTGCTCATGTCGATCGTAGTAGAGAATCATCTTCGTTAAATCGGTTAGTGGATCAGCAAAATAGCTATTGGTAAAATCAAAGAGGCCACTAACTGCCCAATCGCCATTCTTCTCTTCTAGTAAAAAATTCCCTGGTTTGAAATCGCCCATAATAAAGCGCGGGTCCCTTGCTTTTGTGAAGGCTTCTTCCGCATTGTGGAGTTCGTTCTTCAACCAATTCTCATCTGCTTCCATTAAGGTTGAATATTGTTTGGCGTCATGAAACCAATAGACAATTCGGTTAAAGAGCCAGTCTTTATAGCTAGATTCGAACGGTACGATGGTATGTTTAATAGGATCTAACTGACCATACGTTTCACCCTGCCAAGCATGCAGTTCTTTTAATAGCGTCGCTAACTTTCCTGCTATGCTCATCCGATCTTGATGGGTAAGCTCGTTTTCTAGATCATGTAGGTGCTTTCCAGGTAAAGTTGGCATGATGCTGCAAGCGAAGCCGAGTGGTTCCGCATCAGGGTGAATTCGATATGGAATTGGTAGATTTACCGTTGTTTTTTCCGCTAGAGCATCAATGAAAAACTTTTCTTCCTCCAGTTGCCCTTCATAAACCGGGTTTCCTTTGAAGATCCAATTTCCTTTCGTGGATGAAACCGAAAGCGTCTGCTTCATCGCACCTTCTTTTGTTTCATTAACTTGAAGAAGCGTTCCTAAATGATGGGTGGCGAGTAATTGATTGATATTCATTTCTGTTGGAAGTCCAATCGTTATTGATGTAAATAAGAGATTTGCAGTCAACTGAATCACGTCCTTTTTCATGCCAGACGATTGTATTCTACACAAATACATAAATTCCTTTGAAAAAATGACGCGCCATTATCTCTTATGACTTTGCTCCATCCCTCTTAGCTGACGCATAGACGTTTTGATATTTAAGCCATACACCAGCACGAAAAAAAACAGCGAAAATCCGACGTATACAAGCCCAATCACAAATGAGAGTTGAAAAGCAGTAAAGTGTTCTGACAGAAAACCACCAGCTACCATCGCAAGCCCAATTGCACTCGTTTGGACCATCGATAACGTACCTGAGAGTACACCTCTTTTTGATGGAGGCAAGATTTTCATGACGACCGTATCAAAACAAATGTTACTGATGCCACCTACAAATGTAATGCTGATTGCTAAAAGAATTGCTTGAAAAAAGAAAGAAGACTGGCTTAGTAAGAGATGACCGATCCCTTCCAGAGCAATCATCATCACTCCGATAGATAAATAACTTCTAAGCCATTTCGTCACCTTCGAACTGAGTACAAATCCTAAACCAAGCGCCGCATACATCAAGCCAACGCCAAGTTCACCCTGCTCAAATTCATCCAAGGCAATCATATTCATAATGACATTATCTATGCCATTCGCTAGCGGCATAAGAAGCATAATCAGAAAAAAGACTTGCAGCGCACGAATACGTGTAAACCATCTTATCGTATGAAAGAAAGAAAAATCGTCTTTTGCCAAAGGCCGTTGTCGATCCGTTTTTGTATGTAAGATTGGTTTTAATACTAGAGCTGATACGAGCAAACAACCTGTATGTATTGCAAACAAAACTGATGTTTCAAGCCAAAAAGCAAGGATGCCGCCAATTAAAGAACCAATTACGAGGGTATAGCCGACTAAATTTTGTTCCATCCCGTTCACGTTCAAGAGGTTTTTTCTTCGCACTAGATCTGGAATGGCTGCATAACGTACAGGTTTATAAATCGCGTTTCCAATGGCAATGAGTAATGTACTGATATACAACCACATCACTTCATCGAAATAAACAGCGACTAAAGGAAGGAGAGCAAAAGGTGATCGGATCATTGATGACCAATATAAGAGCTTCATTTTATGATAACGGTCTGCCAACATACCACTAATTGGTGCGATCAAGATAGTTGGCAACACTTGTAGCGACAGCAATATGCCTAGCGCAAATCCTGACCCTGTTAAATGAAAGACAAGTGCAAAAGAAGCGACTTGAGCAAACCGATGCCCTATCTCAATAAAAAACAAACTCCAAAATAAAAACGAATACTTCTTTTCTTTCTTTAGCACATTCATGAGTATCTACCTCCACCTAATTAGATAAATATCAAAATAGATAACAAAAAAGAGAGCCTGCTTAAACAGGCCACATCTCTTTCGGATTTAATTCATACAGCTGATCATGACGGTACATAAAGTGGGACATAATGAGCTCTCGTCTTATCGTTGCAAAGTCCTCGTGAAACCCTTTAAGAATTTCGTTCACCTCTGTCTCCTCATACTGTCTTCCCTCATCAAATTGTTGTGCCAACACTTCTAGAATGATAAGTCGCTTTTTTCGCTGGGCAGGTAATTGCATCAACGCTCCATCTCGATTAAAGAAATGTTTTCGTACAAATGCTTTATCTTCATTGGAAACGTCAAAGTATTCAAACCGATTATCTCCACCAATACGTATAATTGCTTCAGCCATTTGCTTTAATTTTGTTTCATTTAAGTGAAAATAAATCGTATTTTTCTCTCTTCGCTGATAAATCACGTCAATTTCTTTGAGCTTCGTTAAATGGTGCGAGATCGTTGGTGGGGTTAAACCTAGCTTTCCAGCAATAGCGCCGTTATGAAGAGGACCTGTTTTTAGCATGCTAATAATTTGAATTCTCGTCTTATCCCCGACGGTCTTATGAAAATGAACCATTCGACTTAACTGCATGTTTACACCTCCATCTAATTAGATAATAATCTAATTAGATAAAAAAGAAAAGAGGAACGTGAAACTTGTTCCTCTAAAAAATTTTTGAACCTGCAAGAATTTCATCACTTGAGCGTTTTGTCGCTTCAAAAATGGTCATGCCTGTTTGCTTTAAAAAAGCTTTGACGACGACATAGCCAACCGCATATCCAGCCGCAAATGACAGACCTACTGGTTGATATCCTTTTTCTCTCGCATATTGATCACCAAACATGTAGCTACTGACTTCCGCAAATCCTTTTACATGCAATGCATCTTTCATCACGGAAATTGAATAAGCTAAATCCTCCTCTTCTAAACCAATTGCCCAAGGACCTAGTTGATCGCTACCATAAAGTTCTTCAGCAAAAACGTCTGCCAAGCCTTCAATAACAAGATACTCGCCCACCGTTACATCACCATGACTCCAGTCAAAATAAGAGAAACGAATATTATGATGGAACTCATGAGCAAGCAACCCCTCAAAACGGCGGGTATTTCGCTCGTTTGGAAAAAGGTGAACCATTATATAACCTGGTATCCCACCGAAACCTGTGTAGGCACCGTGATGACTTAGTTTTTCAGCATCAGCTATATAAATGCCTAATTCAATGGCTTTAGCATTCACTTCTAACTTTTGATCTGCGGCGACGTTTACAATGTGCTTTAAAGCCTTTTCTCCACGTACATGCGCATTCATCTTCTTTAATCGCTTTAATCCTTCTTCTAATATGTCGGGATCATCTACTGATGCGAAGCCCAGCATATTGGCCGCAAACACAACGTCATAACCATTTTCTTGCTTAGCCTTTATTGGAACCTGTAAATAGTCCCACATTGGTTTTAATGACTTCATCATCGTATATCGAAAATAATGTTGCCTTTGCTCGACTGTCTCTATATGCATCAATTCTTCATATTGTTGAACAGTATTTAATACATTTATAAACATGCTTTCCCCTCCTTTCTCCACCATAATGGCTTACGTAACGTCAAGGTCAACAAGCACATTAGGTTGTCTGAATAAATTTGTTTTACTTTTTTATACGCTTTTGCTATAGTAAAAACACTCCTTATGACGAGGATAATTATCTAAATAATTAATTTATATGATTCGGATCATCTTACAATTAAAATCAACAAAAACCCTATTGGTTCGCTAAAGGAAATAAACGTAAAAAAAGCGAATACAAAAGAAACCATCTTTTTTGCTTAAACAGGCATGAATTGACGTTCAATTGCCTAAGATGAAGATAAGGTAAATCTTCGCGTAAGCAAAAGGTTTGCGATGATGTGAAAACAGGTACACACTAGAATGAAAGGCGAAAGGGTGATAGGAATGGAACAAGCCATTGTTTATGATCTTCTAAATCAACAATTTATACATGCCTTAAAAGAATTGGCCGCTCGACCAGCTGATGACGACCAAAAGATGGCAGCTGATATCTTGCGCTTAGTGACGGACAACCCTCAAGCCATTCATGTGATTGATAGCGACTATAAGGAAGCAACAATCATGGCGTGCTGGACCCCTCAAATAAGCAGCCAATCTCATTGCTCCTAATACTTAAATAAAAATAGAAGATTGTACCTTGCGCTCATCGACGATGTTGATGAGCTTTTTACGAGCGTCTGTTTTACAGTTGTCTTTTTCAATGAGATCGTGTACAATCAAAAACGGTTAAACCTTATACAACGAATAAAAGTTTTTATAAACTTTGTGGACCTTTTCAGAGCGATATTCGCTCTTTTTCCGCCACACTGGGCTTTCTTGCCTGGTGTGGCTTTTTCTATGTATCAAAGGAGGGGAATTATGAAATCAACTTGGCTTTATTCATTAGCCGTATTAATCGGTGGTGCTTGCTTCGGCATTCTCTCCACTTTCGTAAAAATTGGCTATGCACAAGGGGCTGACCTTGTCCATGTAGTCATGACACAATTCTTTTTTGGCTTTATTATTTTAGCAGTTTTGCTCGCTTTTTCTACTCGTAAAAGAATCCCGCTGAAAACAGTATTGGCGTTACTAGCCTGCGGGATCCCAACGGGGCTTACTGGTATTTTCTACTACCATTCGTTGCAAACATTGGATGCGTCACTCGCCGTAATCTTTTTATTTCAGTTTGTTTGGATCGGATCCTTTTATGAATTTATATTCGCGAAGAAAGTTCCTTCAAAAAGAAGATTACTATCGATTATTATCTTAATTGGTGGGTCAATCTTGGCAGCTGGCGTCTTACAAACGGCTGTGCAATTTGATTGGGTAGGTGCGTTCTGGGCATTATTGAGTGCATTTTGTTCAGCATTATTCATGTATGTAACAGGGGTTGTCGGGACAGAGGTTCCAGTTGTTCAAAAGGGATTTATCATCTCAATCGGTGGGTTTCTTTTATCGGCTCTTATTCTAGTTCCTACCGCCGAGACACTCTCATTTGCTGGAATTGAATCAGGCTTCATTGGGATTGCCTTTTTACTTGGCTTATTTGGCATTGTGTTGCCCCCTCTTATGTTCTCGATTGGAATGCCGAAGATTGGTTCAGGACTTGGAGCGATCCTTTCAACCGCAGAATTACCTGTAGCGCTCATTTTATCAATCGCGTTACTAGGAGAGACCATTTTACCGATGCAGTGGGTCGGTGTCGCGATTATTTTCGCGGGGATCTTCTATGGCAATATTGAGCGCAAAAAAGTGCGTTACGCGTACGCAAGGGACTAACCTTGCGTACTTTTTAGTCTTCAATCGTCTTTGTCATTTTCACAATTTCCTGTTGGTAGCCTGCATATTCATAGAAACGAACGGCATGCTCATTTGCTTTGAACACATCTAAAACGATTGTTTTCACACCTTGTTCTCTTGCCCACTGCTCCGCTTTTGTCATCAATTCCTTTCCTACGCCTCTTCCTTGAGCTTCAGAAGTTGTCGCGATGCCCGCTATATACACTTGCTGTTCTTTCGTAAAAAAATCTTGTTGCAAACCAATTTCGAGATAGCCTAAAAATTGGTCATCTTCTTCTGCAACAAATAGCTGGTGCGCACGATGTTGAATCGCATCTTCTAGTAGTTCATTTTGTTTCTTTTCCATTGCCAGTTTATCTCGATGCTGCAATAATTGAAACTCTAAGAATCGACTCGACAAGCCCAGGAGTTTCTCTGTGTCTTTCTTTTCAAACGGTCGTATGTACATGTGACTGCTCCTTGTTTTTAAGATTCTTCTTTCTACTTTATTTGATGGATTACGATTTTACAAGAAAAGGTACAATTAAAAAAACCTCCATGAATGGTTCACTCATGAAGGTTCTATCTAAAATAGTTTTACCTTTTACACTGCCTCTTTCAGCTCGTTATTGTCAAAAAGATCGGTTTTACTGATCACCGCACTCGTCATTCGACTTAAGAAAACGGCAATCACACCTGGCAGCAACAGGGCATTCCCGATAATTGTAAACGCAAGTAAACCTGCAAACAACACAAGTTGGAGAAAACACCCCATTGTATACAATGGATATTTCAACAATAATTTAAGGCTCATGCCCATTGCTTTCGCTAAGCGGACGTTATATTTGATGAGAAGAGAAACGGTATATAGCTGGCTTAACAGCACCATTCCGGCAAAATAAGTTTGAAAACAGGCAATTGCAAACGCCATATACGTTTGTTCCACGGACCAATGCCACCAAGAAGCGACTAAAATGAAGGTAAATCCTCCAAAAAGAAACGAGAGTCCTAGTCCTTTAAAGTATGATTTTCTTAATGCTCGTAGAAAAGTACGGATGAGCTTCACATTGTTGTTTGATAGTACAGCTTCCATAGTCGCGGCTGCTGCTAACCATACTGGTCCACCGATAAAGAGAATAAACCCAATCGCGAATTGCCAAGGTAAAAACAAAATAAACGGTACGCATAAAAGAGAAACGAGAAGGCTAATGGAGATGATTGAAATAATATGATGGTACATGTCTTTAGCCGTAATTCGTAATATCGACGTTACTGAAAACATTTCATCACCCTATTCTTTGTCTCGTGTCTTTATCAAACAGATGCATTTTCTGCATTTGTAGCGTCATCTTCACACGCTCTCCTGCTTTCACAAAATTTTCTCCCGATGTTTTGGCAATAACAGAGCAGTTGTTAAACGAAAAATAGAGCAAATTTTCAGCGCCTAAATGTTCAAATACGTTAACCGTCACTTCAACATCACCATGTTCATCAATGACCATATGTTCCGGTCGAATACCAAACATCACTTCACGATCAACATAAGCTCGAACGTAGTCCCGTCGATCCTCTGGAATGGAAAAAACCGCTTCGCCTATCTTTAATTCACTCTCAGAACGTACGTAGGCTGGAATGAAATTCATTGCCGGCGAGCCGATAAATCCGGCAACGAACATATTTTGTGGACGCGCATAAAGTTCTTGAGGGGAAGCAATCTGTTGGACTTTCCCTTCATTCATGACAACAATCCGCTCTCCAAGAGTCATTGCTTCGACTTGATCGTGGGTGACATATACAATCGTTGCCCCTAAACGCTGATGCAGCTCAGCTAGTTCAATCCGCATCTGCACACGTAATTTAGCATCCAAATTGGATAAAGGCTCATCAAACAGAAACACTTTCGGGTCTCGCACAATCGCTCGCCCTAATGCGACCCTTTGACGTTGCCCACCAGACAGCTCTCTAGGCTTTCGTTCTAACAGTTGCTCAAGCCCAAGAATTTTTGATGCATACGCCACCTTTTCATCAATGATCGATTTATCGATTTTCATATTTTTAAGTCCAAAGCTTAAATTTTGCTCAATCGACATATGCGGATAAAGCGCATAATCTTGAAAGACCATGGCAATATCTCGATCTTTTGGATGAACATGATTCACAACTTGCCCATCAATATAGATATTGCCTTCTGTTTGTTTTTCAAGACCGGCAATCATGCGTAAAGAAGTCGTTTTCCCACAACCTGAAGGACCAACAAACACTAAGAACTCTTTATCTTTAATTTCAAATGAGGCTTGATCAACAGCTGTAAACAACCCCCCTTTTTTCGAGTCAGAAAACGTTTTTGTGATATGATCGAACACAATTGTCGCCATTTTCCCACCTACCCTTTCACTGCACCAATCGTAATGCCTTGTAAGAAATACTTTTGTAAGGAGAAGAACAAGATGAACATTGGCAGTGCTGCAATAACTGAGCCAGCCATCATCGCGCCAAAATCGGTCGCTTCCGCAAATTTAAAGCTTGCTAGCCCAATTTGAATCGTTCTCATGGAACTTGTTTGTGTGACGAGAAACGGCCAAAAGAATTCATTCCATGTTGCGACAAATGTAAAAATTGCTAGAACCGCAAGACCTGGCTTCGAGATTGGTAAAATAATTTTATAGAAAATGCGCCACTCACTACAGCCATCGATACGGGCTGCTTGGATAAGCGTTGATGGCAATGTTGACATGTACTGTTTCATTAGAAAGATGTTTCCTACCGTCGCAAACATCGGCAGCATAATCGCTGTATACGTATTTCCTAATTGCAGGGTGTTCACGACGATAATGTAAACAGGTATGAGCGTCACTTGAGCTGGAATCATCATCGTACCAAGCAACATCCAGAAAATTGTATTTCTACCTGGAAACCGTAGTTTTGCAAACGCATAACCTGCTAGAGAACAGAACAACACATTCGTAAATGTAAGAACGGATGAAATAAACAAGCTATTGCCGAGCCATCTCATTGCATCTGTTTCAGTAAAAAATCGGATGTATGTAGCAACCGATGGGCTTCGAGGAAACCACTCAGGCGAGAAAGAAGCACTGACAGCTGTATCTTTAAACGACATGACGAGCATCCAATAAAGCGGAATAAGTGTGATGACAATCCAAAAAATAAGAACCGCATAGCTGACCAATCGTGCACTTATCCGCTTAACATCCGTTCGCTTTTGCGCTGCGTTTTTTTGTTGAAAAGTAGGCTGATCCATCTTATCGACACGCCCCCTTTTTTTTAAAATTCTACGTCGCTCGACATCAATTTAAACTGAAAAACCGACGCTAAAATGATCACAATTCCTAAAGCAAAAGATTCCGCTGCTGCCAATCCAAACTGGTAGTATTCAAATGCATGTACATAAATTAAATACGCAATTGTGGTTGTCGCAAAGTTCGGACCCCCTTGTGTCATTAAGTAAATACTCATAAACACCTGAAACGATCCAATTACCCCCATTACTAATAGATACAAGGTAGTCGGTTTTAATAACGGCATCGTAATATTACGGAACTGCGACCACGCACTGGCATGATCAATATCTGCTGCCTCGTACAATGATTTCGGGATGCCGCCAAGCGCTGCTAAATACAAGATAATTCCTGCGCCATGGCCGGTTAACCAACTCATGAGAATAAGTGAAAACAGGGCGGTACTTGAACTTCCTAGCCACATCTGATTATCAAGACCAATAGAGCCGAGAATCATATTTAAAAGCCCCATATTGGTAGGGTCATAGATCCAAAACCAAACCAACGCCATCGTTACCCCTGAAGCAACCGTCGGCAAATATAAAGACGCTTTGAAAAAGGTCTGCACCTTTTTTCCTCTAGGGAAAATGAGAACCGCTAGTACAAGCGTAATGCCCACGCTGACAGGAACAGTGGCCACTGTAAAAATAAAGGTATTGCGCATAGAGCGCCAAAATATATCGTCTTGAACCATGGTTTGATAGTTTTCTAAGCCAATAAACATAGAACCCATTACGTGGTACTGTTGGAAACTCATAATAAATGCGTAAATGACTGGAATAAACGTAAACAGTAAAAACACGAGAATTGGAACAAGAATAAAGACGTAGCACCAGCCATAATCCCTTAAAAATAAAGTTAATTTGGATGGTGCCTGTACGGTTTCTGCCATATGAAGCACTCCTTTATAAAAAAGTAGAGGAGGTGCGAACATCCTCTACTCTTCCTGTTGATTACGGTTGATAGTTTGCAGATTCTGCTTCTGATTTAAACTTATCTAACGCTTCTTCAGGTGATAATTCACCACTAATCAACCCTTGGAATGTCGGCACAACAACTTGTGTCTTGAACATATCGTCTTTCGCTGCAAGTTCACTAGAGATTGAGTTTGGTGGCAAGACACTGCTCGCAAGCCTTTCAGCAGCTACTGTATTTTCTGGAGATAACGGCAGTTCATAGTTATCCGCAGCACCTTTATGAATGATCGGTAGAGCCAGAGCTGAAGACGTTTTTCCGATCGCGTCTTCTCCTGCTAGATGTTCAAGCACCTTCACACTATTCTCTACATGCGCATCATCCGCGTTGTTTTGCTTAAATAATAAGTATCCTTCAGCGCCACCTTGTGCTACTTCTTCTTGCCCTTCCTGATGAGGAATTGGCAGTAAGACAAAATCTAATTCTTCCCCTTCCGTTACGCCATCTTGAATTTCTTGATTACGTAGTTGCACCATCGCATCTGCATAAGGAATGGCCCGACCGTAAAAAAGAGCTTGGTAGTTGTAATACATTTCTTGTCGTTTGGCAGCATCAATCGCAGCCGTTTCAGCTGGCATAATGCCGTCATCTCTTAACTTCACGATGAACTCCATCGCCTCTAAAATCTTTTCATCATCCCACTGTACGCCTTCTTCGGTCATGCGATAAGGGATGCCATTATTCCGAGCGAGATGATCCAATAATTCTTCATCTACACCTTGAAACACAAACCCATACTGCGGATCACCTTGATCATTTTCTTGTTCGCCAATCGATGCGAGTTCATAAAACTCATCCCACGTCCAGCCTTCTGACTGAATTTTCTCATAATCAACGCCATATTCTTCAAGCAGCGCTTTATTTCCACCCCATACATGCAAGTACTGATAAAGCGGTAACCCATACATCGAACCTTCTAACGTCATATGGTCAAGCGCAATGTCATCATAATCGTTTAAATCGATCGATAGTTTATCATCTAAAGGAACTAATAGACCGGTCTCCTTGTATTTCCCAAGTGGTCGACCAAAATATAAATCAGGTGGACTGCCTGAATTTAACGCAATATCAAACTTTTGCAAGCCTTCTGCCCAAGATAAGATTTCATATTCGACTTTAATCGAAGGGTTTTCTTTCTCAAACTCTTCAATTGACTCTTTTAGCTCTCCTTCATACTCACCGTGAACAGGGTACGTCCACACTTTCACAACATCTTGCTTCTCCGCATCATCCCCGCCGCATGCCGTTAGTGCGACAAGCATCATCCCAGTAAACACCGAACCTCCGAGCAACTTTTTCACTTTTTTCTCCCCCTTTTCATCTAAAGCAAGCCCGCTATTTTGCCCCTCCTTTTAAACGTAGATAGTAAAGTGTATGTCTCACACTTTGCGTACATACCATTTTAAACGGAAACAATATAATGTTATCGAGTTGAATGAACCGATTACTATTTTAAAAAAATGATGACGGTCAACCTAACTATCTGTATAATGTTGTACACACAGAGAGAACAAAAGTATTCTCAAAAGAAACTACTTGGGGTGAAAGTCATGAAGTATGTAGAAACCATTAGTTCGTTCGCAGGAAAATATTTTGTTTTTTTCGTTATTGGAGCAAGCATTCTTGCGTTCCTCGTACCTGAACCATTCTTACCTATAAATAGCTATGTCCCGATTCTTTTAGGAATGATTATGTTTGGGATGGGCATGACCATTAAACCAGTTGACTTTAAAATGGTAGCAAAACACCCACTCCCCGTTATGCTTGGACTCATTGCGCAATTTACGATTATGCCGTTAACCGCTTTTGCGATTGCATTTTTATTAAACCTTCCGGCAGAGCTGGCAGCAGGCCTCGTTTTGCTGGGTTCCGTACCAGGAGGAACGTCTTCCAACGTCATGGTGTATCTCGCAAAAGGCGATTTACCTTTGTCGATTACCATGACTTCTATTTCAACACTCGTCGCGCCAATCGCAACGCCAGCGATTCTTTATGTCCTTGCCAATCAATGGATGCCTGTGCAGTTTTGGGACATGTTTACGATGATCGTACAAGTCATTATTGTACCTGTGGCACTCGGAGTCACCATTAAACGATTTTTGCCGCTAGTTGCGCGACAAACAGAAAAAGCGATGCCTCTTGTTTCTGTTTTAGCTGTTCTTGCCATTTTATCGGCTGTTGTTGCCGCAAATAATGAGACTCTCGCTTCAACAGGACCTGCGGCATTCATAGCCGTCATGCTACACAATGCGTCTGGTCTAGCACTTGGTTATGGCGCAGCTGCTGCCTTTCGTCTAACACCTAGCCAACGAAGAGCTGTTTCAATCGAGATTGGCATGCAGAACACTGGTCTAGGCGCAACGCTTGCGACAGCACATCTTTCACCTCTCGCCGCCATTCCAAGCGTTATCGGAGCTGCTTGGCATAATTTCACTGGAACCATTATGGCAACGTATTGGTCACGTAAACAATTAAACAAGAAGAATGACTCTGTTAAGAAAAGTGCATAAAGATAAAGCGGGCCTATCAATAGGCTCGCTTTTTCATGTTTCTTTTAACACAATGAATAAGGATGAATTTTCCTCACATACTACATACATGAATGAGGAGGGCTAGAGAATGAAACGACAGATCGTACTAGTCATGTCGATTGTGATTGGATTGATTTTCACTTGCTCACCGATCAGTATCGCTTCTGTAAAAGAACGCCATGAGTATGAGCAGACAGGCAAAGTGTTTTGGGAGGCCAATACTGAAGAAGCCAACATTGCGTTAACATTCGATGATGGGCCTCACCCTGCCAACACACCTGAACTCCTTGATATCCTTAAAGCTTATCATGTAAAAGCAACCTTCTTTGTCGTTGGAAAGTTGGCTGAAGAATACCCTGAGATTGTTCAGCGAATGATAGATGAAGGACACGAGGTCGCAAATCACACCTATTCTCATCACTACGATGAAGCGGTGACAAAAGATGTTTTAATGGAGGAAATTGATCATACGAATCAAATATTGTCAGAGACCGTCGGCATTCGCCCAACCTATTTTCGTCCTGTTGGTGGCTACTATACAGATGCTATCATTGACGCAGCTCTCGACTTAGATCAGAATGTGTTGCTGTGGTCGTGGCACCAAGATCCGCGAGATTGGGCAGGCACGCCGACTAAAAAAATTGTGAGCCATATTATTGAACATGCGCAAGCAGGTGATGTAGTGTTGCTACATGATGGTGGCGGGGATCGGCAGGAGACGCTACGAGCGGTTAAGTTAGTCATTCCGATTCTAAAACATCAAGGCTATCAATTCGTTACAGCATCAGAACTCCTTCAGCCAAATCCATTGATGGAATAGAAAAAAGCAAGGCCTCCTAAGGGGAGACCTTGCTTTCTTATTTCAAATGAAAAAATTGTAGCAGACGGTCAACAAATGTGAGCTCGTCTTCCTTTTCTTCAGGACGTTCAGCTTCCTTCTCCGCTTTCTCTTCTCCAACTTCTTTTAGCGGCTCCGAACGAATGATGTGATCGTCGTCTTCAATAATGAGCGCACCATTGCGGATATCAAACTGCAAGTCTGCATCTTTTTCATACGTTACGGATGTGGCACGCTCAAGAATATATTCTTTCCCGTTTAGATCTTCAAAATGCCTGCCTTCTTCCATCGTTTTTGTATCAAACGTATTAACGCCGTATTCAAGCAAACGTTTTGTATCATTATAAATATCTGCATTCGTTGGCGCATTAAGATTAACGGCAATTAATTCATCTTCCTCCGTCTCATACGTCGTCACTAATGTAAAACCAGACTGTGAGACAAATCCATTTTTCACACCTGTAACTTCTTCATGATCTCGAACAAGTTGATGATGATTATAAAGGGTGGTTTCCCATCCTTCCCCTTCCCAGTCTAACTCTTCTGTCGCAACAATGTCTCGAAACGTCTCGTTTTGCATCGCATATCTTGTAATCTCTGCCATATCAGACGCTGTTGTGTAATGATCGTCATCGTAGAGACCATGTGGATTCGTAAAATGTGAATCGTTCACACCAATCTTTTCTTTGACGAATGTGTTCATGTCTTCTGCAAATGCCTCTTCACTTCCAGCCATATGCTCCGCAATCGCCGTACCAGCATCATTTCCCGAATTAATTAATAAACCTTGAACAAGCTGTTTTAACGCCATTTCTTCATCTTCAAGTAAAAAAACTGACGTGCCAACAACATCGACAGCCTCTTCACTGACTGTCACGACATCATCAAGATCGCCCTGTTCAATCGCCATAATTCCAGTAATAATTTTGGTAATGCTTGCTGGATACATTTGTTCATTTGCTTGTTTGTCGTAAAGAATTTCCCCTGATTTAGCACTCATTAATACAGCTGATTGACTATGTAGATTTGGCTCATCATTTGATTCAGCGTGAGCTAAAGTTGTTGGTGTAGCAAGCATGACGGTGACCATCATTCCACAACACACACTAAGTAGTTTGTTCCCCATGACGATTTCCCCTTCGACTTCATTCTACAAATTCCCCAATTTATATTAAAGCAGAAGAAGATCAAAGGAATGTGACAACAAGATAACAATTTTGTTTCATCTTTTTAAAATAGTTCGTTTGCACGCCCTTTTAACCATTGACTTCCACGAGCTTGCCGTGGATGAACCTCTCTAATAAATTTTAATTGAAAATGATTATCAATATCATTTATGATTATACATATCATGATAAAGGAGTGAACGATATGCGAATTTGTTTAGTCTTTGCTTCCATGTCTGGAAACACCGAAGATATGGCTGTTTTAATAAAACAAGAGCTTGAGAAAGAAGGAATTGAGGTCATACTTGAAGAAATGGATGGGTATTCTGCCGTCCAATTGGTCGACTTTAATGGAGTTATTCTCGGTAGCTATACATGGGGAGACGGTGATTTGCCTTATGAGGCTGAGGAGTTTGAAGAAGAACTTGCTACACTCGATTTAGGTTCGATGCCCTCAGCAGTATTCGGTTCAGGAGATCGTAATTACCCCGCATACTGTGAAGCGGTGAATTTGCTTGAAGAGACTTTACAAAAAGCAGGCGCAATACTAATCTGTGACAGTTTAAAAAATGAATTTGAACCTAAAAACGAAGAGGAAGAAGAGGCATGTCGTCGCTTTGCCCAACAGTTTTCCTCTACGTTGAGGCAAAGGGTTTAAGGCGGGAACTTTTTTCAACGATTTACGTAAATTTTAAAAACGATCTTTGTTGAAAGGAGTTCATTAATGTTGACCTTAGCTACGAGCGTTAATAAACGACTAGTAGATGATAAACTGCAAACATGTTGGCCTGGGTTTACCCATGGGTGTTTTGCTCTTTACGATAAAGAAAACGTTTATCTCTTTTATCATCCAAGCCTTGGTTCTAAAACATTTCCACGAACAGCTGAATTTAATGGTTGTACGCTTATTTTGTATCAAGGTCACCCTACCGTTATCATTGATTGCACACTTTTCAAAAACGAGGACGATGTATATACCGTCCTCTGTCATGAATTGTTTCACCTTCATCAATACTATCAGGCAGAGAGCCGTATCCCCGATGAACTAGTAGGTTTGAAAGTTAACTTTACTCCTAACTTTATCGCTTTACGGATGACTGAACGAGTCGCCCTTATAAACGCTTATCGATCAACAAATTACCACGACCTTCAACATCATTTGCAAACATTTTTTACAACGAGAGAAACGCGTCGTCACTCTTATTCTGCTGGTGTGCAATACGAGGAAAAAGTTGAGACACTGGAAGGACCAGCTCTCTATGTTGAATATCACGCTTCATTTAAAAAAGAGGCGCTACAAGAAAACTGGGCTGAACAAATGATTGATCCTTTTGATTCAACGCTTTCTTTTCGAAGAAGCTGTTATTACTCAGGGTTCTATTTAACATGCCTTCTTGATCGCGTGTTTAAGCAGTGGAAAGAAAATCATTTTTCGCACAGTAGCACGCTTTATGAACAATTACAAGCACATGCTTTAAGTGCTAAACAACCAGTCATTCACCTGTCCAAACAAGTAGAAATCATAGCTGAGAAAGTCTATCAATGGACGCTACAAAAAAAAGAACGAGCAATCAACGATTTTCACTCACGTTCAGGCATACACTATGTTTTAAAAGGAGATATTTCTGTCTTAACATTCGATCCGATGAATACCATCATTAATCATAATCAATGGCTTTATCAAACATTCTTAACAGCTTCCCTTGGTACGGAAAAACATGAATTTCGAGAGCCTATTTTAGCTACATACTACGACAGCCATCAATTACAGCAGCTAGAAGTAAGGACGAATGCGCCGCTTTCAGCATTACTTCCAACTGTCCAGATGAAACAAGATAATCAATTAACGATCCTAACGTTTTAGTTTCCTCTTTCATCCTTCCACTCGATCGCCTTTTGTTGACGGCTGTGATGTAACGAGAAAATGGACATGCTCATTCGAACGGTTTTGCACTTGATGTGAGATCGTTGGCGCAACTTCATAGCCTTCTCCTTCTAAGAGATTCGTGACTTGTCCTTCTATGGCGATCGTAAGGGTGCCTTTTATTCATTTTAAACATTGGCGGAAGCTTGCCGCGGAGGAACGGTTGAGCCTCCGCATACTTCGTCATGCTAGGTCTCAACACGCTCCTTCTTCCGCAGGCGTCACCGCCAATCTATTGTAGTTTTCATCATCAAAACTCTCGTTTGCTCTATTAAAATCTACTGTTATCGCCATCCATCGCAGTCCTCCCCCCATTTGTAGTGGGGGGCTGTCTGGTGTGTCTTCTTCATGGCTTTTTGTCCTCCGTTTTTATTTTGTTGACGAACGTTTTCTTGCTGGACGTTTTCCGTTCGTTTTTCGATAGGTTGGCTTTTTTGAGAAATCAAATTCAATCTTGCCTTCTTTTAACGTAAGTGCTGCTGAGAATGATTTGCCCTGCTTACTTTTAAAACCTCTTAGTGGAGCGGTTTCCCCTTTTGTGAGCAAACGCTTAACGGTAGCGTCGGTTAGCTTCTTCTTGGCAAGCGTTTTGACGATCACAAACTTGCAGCTGTTTTCCTTCGCTTTCGAACATGCATATACTGGACCTCTACTTTGCACTGCTCCGCCACAAAGTGGACATGGTCCAACACCTGACTGATCCGACTCCGTTATTGTCGATGCGTCGATGGACATCGTTTGTAAATGATCAGGCGCATCCTTTAATAAGCGATGAATATACGCGTGAATGTTGCCAATGAACGTGGCACCATCTTTCTCTCCTTGTCCAATTTTCCGTAAAAAAAGCTCCCATTGTGCCGTCATGTCTGCTTTACTAAGAAGATTGCCTTCTACAGCTTGGCATAAAATTCGCCCTTTTTCCGTTACATGAACTTTGTTTTGTTTAATCGTAATATACTCGCGGTTCTTAAGCGTCTCAATAATATTTGCTCTCGTAGCGCCTGTCCCAATCCCCGTCACTTCGTTTAAAACAGCTTGCTCTTCTTCATCTTCTACAAACTTTCCTGCGGTTTTCATTAATGGAATTAACTGTCCTTCTGTATACAAAGGTGGTGGCTGCGTCTTGCCTTCTTTTGCTTTAACGGTAGCCATGACTTCTTCACCTTGTTGCAACGGTGGCAGGACCGGTGGCTCATCGCTTTTTTTATTTTTGGCTGGAGCGTAAGGAAATAGCACTTTCCATCCTATGTCTTGCTCCACCTTACCTGTCGTTTGAAACGGCAAGCCTTGAACATCAACCGTCACCTTCGTTTCTTCGTACTTATACGTTGGTGCGAACATGGCCAAAGTTGTTCGCAGTACTTCAAGATACAGATTTTTTTCGTCTGTCTTTAACTTTTCTACTTGCAGCGAGGTAGGAACTTTTTTTGTTGGGATAATCGCATAGTGTTCCTGCACTTTCGCATCGTCCACATAGCGTTTTCTTGGAAATAGAAACGTCGGTTCAAATTGCTGTTCAATTAGCTGCTGGTACTGGTTAACTTGCTTACGAAGATACGAAAACTCTGCATTTGTAATATGGTTCGATTCTGTTCGTGGGTACGTTAACCACTTCTTTTCGTAAAGTTTTTGTACCACACTTAATACTTTTGACGGGCTGTATTTCCATTTTCGGTTGGCGCTCGCTTGTAATGTTGCCAAACTGTGGAGCAACGGCGATGGGATCTCTTTATTTTTCTTGCTTAATTCCGCTATCGTACTCGCAGTCTTCCCTTTTATCCCGTGCTTGTCCAAAAGTCTGCTCACGTCTTCCTTTGTTTTCAAACGGTGTTTATACGTTGCTTGAAATGAGCCTGTTTCCGCTTCAATATTTGCCTTTAATTCGAAAAAGGGTTCTGAAACAAATGCTTCAATTTCTTTTTGCCGTAAATAGATTAAATAGAGTGTTGGTGTTTGAACACGTCCAACTGAAAACGTGTCTTGAATGCCTTTCGTTCGCAATAAAAGCGAATAAAGGGGACTTGCATTCATCCCGACAAGCCAATCCGCTACTTGTCTAGCTTTTGCTTCTTCGTACATAGGCTCAAATTTTTCACCTGGCTGCAAGTGCAGAAACCCTTCCCGTACGACATCATTTTCTTGGGAGTTAATCCATAACCGCTTAATTGGTACATGACTCATAACGCCGGCCTGCTTAATGATAGAGCGAGCGATATTTTCTCCTTCTCGATCCGGATCGGTCGCGATAATAATGAGTGTCGCTTTCTTCAGCCAGCTTTTAACAATTCGAAACTGTTCTTGCTTACTTGCTGGCACTTGAAATTCGACCTCTGTCGGTAAAATAGGGAGATTCGCTAAGTTCCAGCGTTTCCATTCCTTTTTATAGTGACCGGGTAAACAGAGCTCTACTAAATGGCCAATGCCCCAAGTCATAATCGCTTCCCCTTTAAAAAAGCGGGAATCATTTATCGTAATATACCCTTTTTGTTTCGTCGTTTGTTTAAAAACAGTTGCATAACTTCTTGCCTGATCAGGCTTTTCCGCTAAAATTACGGTTGTCATGGTTCCCCTCCTGTCTACCTTTTGAGGTTGATCGCTTTATTTATGAGAATATTCGTTAAAACCTTTTAACGAACATTCTATTGTTCTAACACCTAGTGTACAATACAATCAAACACGATGAAGGGAAGGATTTTTATTAGGTATTTATATGAGTCAATATGGAAGTACTTGTTTACCTTGCTTATAATGACCTTTTTAGTTGCTTGCTCGCAGCACCCTTCATTACCAGAGGAGCAACCAGACGATTTTCAATTTCACCTAACATACGGTTTCGGCGAATCGCCTACAAACGAAATCAATACATTTGATCAGACATTTACAAAAGATCTGGTGCAAGCAGGTACGGAAACCATATCATTTGAATGGACCAACGAGCAAATGGCCACTTTTTATAATCAGTTTCGCGACAACCATGTACTTCAACTTCCTAGCGAGAGTGAAAGCGCCCGCGCCCCCTGCACGATTCCTTACAGACAGTACGACCTACATTTCGTTGTTCAAGGTGAAGCGTATAGACTGAAATGGGATTCAGAATGCTCGACTGACGCCATTGACCAATGGGAACAATTTATGGGGAACGTCTATGAGAACATGCTCAATCCTTCAGAGGCGTATCAGCTATTACCGGATGCAGTCGGAGGCTATGATTAACAAAAAAAGAGAGCACAACCTCCATTCTGAGGTGTGCTCTAACCTATTATCGCTTTACACGAGTCTCTTCTTCTAGTCTCCAGTCACATAACCGTTTAACTCTGCTCATTAACTGACGATGCTGTCTCCAGCGTTCTCTTCTTGATTTTCGTTCCATATCGATTACTCCTCTGCTTGGTTTTTGTAGTATTGCTTCTCCTTTTTCGGACTACTAAACGTTTTTTGCGTTGGATAATGCGCTTTTGAAAACGAACCACCACTAACATCTTTAACCGTATGAACAACTGTAAATGCGTCCTCATCAATATCACGAACAAGTTTTTTCAAATAAAATAGCTGTTGCTTGGAAACGGAAACGTAGATCAAATTCTCATCAATACCGCTTTCATCATTCTTCCCTTGAAGTATAGTCGTATGGGCGCCTAAATTTTTTCGTATGCTTTTTGCAACGTTTTGATAGTGATCCGAAAAAATATGCACGACTTTTTTAGACTCAAATCCTTCAAGCACATAATCCGTCACCTTTTTTCCAATAAAAAGCGCAACAACGGTATACAACGTCAGCACAGGACCGATGACAAATACACCTGCCACGACGATGGCCGCATCTAAAATAAAATTTGTACCTGTTAATTCCCAGCCAAACTTGTAATTCAGCATCCGCGCAATCGTCGAGGAGCCGCCAGTTGTGCTTCCTGAGCGAAAAATAAAGCCAAACCCAATTCCAGTAAACACTCCTGTATACAAAGCAGCTAGTAATGGATCATTGACCGGCCCCGCTACGTCTTCAAGTAAAAATAAAAACAATGAAAACAGCGGAATGGTAATAATCGATTTTACAATCATCGGACGCGGTAAATACCGATACCCTAGTAGCAAAACAAGTCCATTTGCCACTAGCGTAACAATTGCGGGTGACCAACCAAGACCAAAATAAAGCAAAAGCGCAAGTCCTGGAATACCACCTTCAGCTAAGCCATTCGGCATCGCAAAAATGGCAACTGAAAGCGCAAAGAAAAACGTACCTAACACCATAAATCCATAGTCTTTCATACGCCACTTCCCTTCTCTCTGTCTAAAGTGTGCGCTGTGACATATACAGCTATTCGATCTTTTTCGTTGTACTAGCAACATACCCGCTTTATAGAATATTAGTCAACGAAACAAAAAAAAGTGGTGCAGGACCACTTTTTTCTTCGTCATTATTGTTTAATGGATCGCTTTATCGGCTTTCCATTTTTGTAATAGCGTTCTGGTGACAACAGAAGAAAGTAGATATGTACAGAATCGTACCCTTCTTCTCGGAAAAAAGTTGTAAAGGTTTCTGCAATGTCATCGTGAACATCCTGGTCTCTAGGAAACATCCGAATCTCAAGTGTGAGAGGAACGTTTGCAATCGGTTCAGACATGACCCGCTCAATTTTCACCTTTTCTTTTGACATATCCACGATGCCAGTAAACACATCTATAATTGCTGGTGCAAGCGCTTGTAATGTTTCCGTTGAAAAACCGGTAAAGCGTAAATATGGCAACCCCATCACTTCATTTCTTCTAGTTTCTACTGCATAAGTGTACTTGTCTCGTTTTTAAATTGCAATAAAAGTGCGTCTAACATGCACGCTTACATCAAGACATAAAGCAAACCGCACTCAAGGGGGAAGTGCGGTTCAGTGTGTATATTCATCAAGGAAGGGGGGAGAAACAAATCTTAGGCATGCCTATGATCTGTTGTAAATTAAATATCCGATTCTCTCCTTGTTCAAACCTTTTTCGCAAAAAAATTTTTTTAATCTTGAATTGGTTTCTTAACAAGTCACCAACTTTTTTGAGCAACGCTGGCACCAATTGTAAAAAAGTGTAATCGTTGATTAAATCGGGTACGGAAAAGTAAAAACGAGCAGGGTCTCCATGATAAGTTTCACAACATATTAATTGGAAAGTTAGCACTCTATTACCTGCCAGATGTTTTCATTTAGAAAGGACGTTCCGCCATGTATAAAACGATTTTGTTCATTTCTTCTTTTATGACCTTAACATTTCTCTTAGCAAGCTGCGTTGAAGATGATATTGTTTTTGAGCAGACGTACGAATCGCCTCTAGTAGAAGGATTACCTGACGAGCCGCCAGAAGTTTCGTTACTCGTAAACGGGGAAGCACAGTCGGATTTGCAGTATGAGCTTCTATGCTGGGGAACGTCATGCAGAGACGATGTGACTCATGAAATGAGTGCAACAGAAGCGGTAGAGGATCTTCCTTCAATTGAGATGTCTCCGGGTGATACCATAACCGTTCAAAATGAAGACCAAGATTTGCTCAACCAGTTTGACTCCGATCATTCCATTAGCTATCGTCATCGTGGAAATTATTATGCAGCAACATCCCTCTCTACAACTCATATCAATATAGATGATCTTCACAACACATCAACACCGGGAGAATACCTCCATCAAATTCATCTTGAGTGGCTTGATGAACATGAAGAAACAGTCGGTTCAATCGTTCTTTATTACACCATAGAAATTATCGAAACATAACACTAGAAACAGAGTTGTCTAACCTTTTTTAAATTGGTATGTTTAGAGAAAAAGAGATTGGACCACACACATGACAATAAATGAATGGATAATGATTCTACTCGCTTTCTTTCTTGCCGTTGGTGCATTCGATTGGTGCATCGGCAATCGATTCGGGCTAGGGGCAGAATTTGAAAACGGCATTATGAGTATGGGAAGAGTTGCACTTGCAATGGTCGGCATTATCACACTTGCGCCACTTGCTGCGCAGTGGCTTACGCCTGTGATTGCCCCGCTCTATACATTTCTTGGTGCCGACCCTGCCTCTTTTGCGAATACGATCTTAGCACTTGATATGGGTGGCTATGCGCTTGCACAAGAGATGGGTATAAACGCTGAAGCCAGTTTGTTTTCCTGGGTCTTCTTAGGCACTATGCTTGGACCAACAATTGTTTTTACGATTCCGATTGCCTTGCGGATGGTTGAAAGTGGTGACCAACCTGCATTAGCGAAAGGAATGCTTATAGGCTTGAGCACGATTCCGATCGGCTGTTTTCTAGGTGGCTTTATCGCAGGTTTTAACCCAGAGATGATGATTCGCAATCTTATTATTCCTACTCTGTTTTCAATCATCGTCATTCTCGCACTACGTTTTCAGCCAAAACGTTCGATTAAAACATTTCTTCTGTTTGGGAAAGGAATCCAAATCATTGGTGTTATCGGCTTAGCTTTAGCAGGCATCACCCACATTACTGAAATTGGTACATTTACTCAACTAGCACCGCTTGAAGACGGCTTAATGATTGTCGGCACCATTGCAGTGGTGTTAGCTGGAGCATTCCCGCTAGTGGCAGTATTAAAAAAAGGGATGCAGCCCTTTTTTGTCACGATTGGTCGATGGTTAAATGTCGATGGTTATGCGATTACTGCCATTGTGACCTCCCTCGCCCATGCCATACCAGCTTTCTTATTACTTAAAGATATGACGATTCGAAGCAAGGTGGTTGCGACATCTTTCATGGTTTCAGGCGCGTTCGTCCTCGGTGGTCACCTTGGCTTTGTTGCGAGTATTGAGCAACACATGGTTGTTCCAATGATGGTTGGGAAGCTTGTAGCCGGGATCTTAGCTGTGATCATTGCACTCATTGTAGAGCGTGATGACTCCTTCAGCTCAGCTGGTAAGGAATGAGAATTGCCACCTCTTCTACTGTTTGTACAAACAGTAATAAATAGCTGTCCCAGATTTCTTGGGGCAGTTTTTTTATTCAGATAATGTCTGAGTCAATTCAATAATTCGAGTTAGATGTAATATGGCGAACGCTTTCCCCGGTCACGGCCTCAGCCATTTCCGCAAAAACGCTCCATTGTCTTCGGACACGTGCTGTTCCCGTGGGAGTCGTCGCCACTTAATAAAAGGAATGTTACAAACAATCTAGCTATTATCATTCGTAAAAAATATTACTACTACCTATTATGAAATTTATTTGTCTGTAAACTCTGATTTTTAATGAACCCTTTGACAAGCTGTTGACTTTCGTTATAGTATACACGTAAACGGTTACGTAAACGATTACGTCATAAATAGATAAAGGAGATGACCAGCATGGCCCGTGTCAGTATTAAAGATGTGGCTCAAAAAGCAAACGTTTCCACTGCAACCGTGTCCCATGTGTTGAACGGTACACGTTTTGTTGCGGAGTCTACAACAAAACGCGTCCAGGAAGCAATGAAACATCTGGGCTATACGCCAAATTTCGCCGCCAAAACACTACGTAGTCAAAAAACGTCTACGATTGGATTAATCGTCCCTGATATAGGAAATCATTTTTTCACTTCGGTTGTGAAAGAAATTGAAGCTGTACTCGGGCAACACGCCTATCAGCTTTTAGTTGGAAACACCGATGAATCCCTTGACATTGAACGAAAAAAAATTCAGGCCTTTATCTCTCAACAAGTATCCGGGTTGATTATTGCTTCAAGTGCGGAAAACTATAATGAAATTTCAGATGATATTCCAGCAGATATGCCGGTTGTATTAATTGATCGCCTTCCACAAGACACGCCAAGAAGTTCAATTGTTGTGGATAATGAAAAAGGCGTGCAAGAAGCGGTAGAAAAACTAATTAAAGGTGGCCACCGAGAAATCGGTTTGATTACAGGAATTGATACATTAAGTACAACAAAGGAACGGGCAGCAGGCTATAAAGCAGCTTTAGCCCATCATCAAATTCCCTACAAGGAAGCGCTCGTGTTTAATGGTGATTCAAAATTTGAGAGTGGCTACAAGGGGTGTGAACACTTGCTTCAAACCACCGGCATAACTGCACTTTTTGTTGCAAACAACTTAATGAGTATTGGGGCGATGACTTATTTGAAATCCTTTCAGTATTCGATTCCACACGATATGGCTTTCATCGGTTTTGATGACTATAAATGGGCAGAAATTACGTCTCCTCCCCTTACCGTTATTAAACAACCTGTTGAACAAATTGGTACAACGGCCGCACAAGAATTATTAGAACAAATTCATGCTGGACAGCCACGACAGAAAGCGTTTCGGTTCGAGACTGAGTTGGTTTGTCGTGCCTCGCATGCATAGTGATTTTTTATTACGAAGGAGTGTTTTGCTTTGAAGAATAACCGTAAGATTGCAGAAGAAATTATTGCCGCCGTAGGGGGATCAGATAATATAAAATCGATTGCACATTGCGCAACTCGTCTTCGGGTCATGGTTTATGACGAGGAGAAAATTGAGAAAGAAAAAGTGGAAGATATTGATAAAGTGAAAGGGGCTTATTTCAACTCTGGACAATATCAAATTATCCTTGGAACAGGAACCGTTAATCAAATCTACGAGCAAATTGAAAAGATCGGTGTGACTGGTTCTTCTAAAGAAGATCAAAAACAAGAAACCAAAAATCAAGGTAACTGGTTTCAACGAATGATTCGAACATTTGGTGATGTCTTCGTTCCCATTATCCCTGTTCTTGTTGCAACAGGTCTTTTTATGGGGCTTCGAGGTTTACTTATGCAAGAGCAAATACTAAGCTTGGTGGGCTTAACACCTGAAACGATTCCAGCCAATTTCCTTCTTTTCACTGAAATCTTAACCGATACAGCGTTTGCCTTCTTACCCGCACTCATTGCATGGTCAGCGTTTAGGGTATTCGGAGGAAGCCCGGTTATTGGGATTGTGTTAGGACTTATGCTTGTCAATCCAGCGCTCCCAAATGCATGGGCGGTCGGGGATGGCTCAGCTGATCCGATCACATTCTTTGGCTTTATTGATGTGTCGGGCTATCAAGCTTCCGTATTACCAGCGTTTATTGCTGGTTTCCTTGGTGCTAAGCTTGAAAAAGCGATTCGTAAACGGGTTCCAGAAGCTCTAGATTTAATAATGACACCATTTTTCACGTTACTAATTATGATTACTCTTGCACTCTTTGTCATTGGTCCTGTGTTCGGTGCTGTTGAAAGCATCGTCATGAGTGGTGTACTTTTCTTACTTGAAGTACCGTTTGGAATTAGCGGGTTAGTGATTGGCTTCTTCCACCAGCTCATTGTTATTACAGGCGTACACCATATCTTTAACTTCTTAGAAGTACAACTATTGGATCAGCTTGGCGCAAATCCATTCAACGCGATCATCACTGCTGCTATTGCTGCACAAGCAGGCGCAGCACTTGCCGTCGGCTTAAAAACACGTCATAAAAAACTTAAGGCCCTTGCGTTACCTTCATCATTCTCTGCCTTTTTAGGCATTACAGAGCCAGCCATTTTTGGTGTGAATCTACGCTATGGAAAACCTTTTGTTATGGGGTTAATCGGCGGAGGCGCTGGTGGATTTTTCGCATCACTGGTCGGGCTGGCAGGTACAGGAATGGCCATTACCGTTATTCCAGGAACCCTTCTTTACCTTGATGGTCAACTGTTGCTTTACATTCTTACCAACTTAATTGCAGCAGGAGTTGCCTTTGGACTAACATGGTTCTTTGGCTATAGTGACAAAAAGAAAGCAGAAATCGAAAACGCATAATCGGGAGGCTGATCTTGTATGGAATGGACTAAAGAAGCACGCTATCGCCCTTATAGTAAGATGACTGAGGAGGAAAAGACCGCGTTAAGGGAAACCGTTGCACATTCACCTTGGCGACAAACCTTTCATATCCAGCCGCCTATCGGTCTGTTAAATGATCCGAATGGCTTTAGTTATTACGATGGCATGTATCATTTATTTTATCAGTGGTTTCCATATGGAGCAGTTCATGGGTTAAAGCATTGGTATCACGTCGTCTCGAAAGATTTAGCTACTTGGACAGAGCAGGGCTTAGCAATTGAACCTGATCTTCCTCATGAAAGTCATGGCGCTTACTCTGGGAGTGGATTTGTGCACGATAACAAACTCCACCTCCTTTACACTGGCAACCAGCGAACGGACGAGTGGGAGCGCGTACCGAATCAAGCTTTGGCCATTATGAATGCAGATTGGTCAATTGAAAAGCGACCTTTGCCTCTTATTGCTGACTCACCTGAAGGATATACAGAACATTTCCGTGATCCAAAAGTATGGAAAGATGGAGATACTTTTTATTTTGTGATTGGCGCTCAAAGAGACTCGCTTACAGGATGTGCGTTGCTCTATAAATCGAGTGATGTTCTCAACTGGGAGCTCGTTGGTGAAATACGCACGACCTTAACAGATTTCGGTTATATGTGGGAATGCCCAGACTATTTCGAGCTAGATGGCAAAGGCATTCTTGTCTTCTCCCCTCAAGGCGTGGAAGCAGAGGGAACACATTATCAAAATATTTATCAAACCGGCTATTTAATTGGTAGTCCGCTCGATTTAAAAACAGGTGAATTCCAACATGGCACTTTCCATGAACTCGATGCCGGCTTTGATTTTTATGCACCACAATCAACTGAAGCAAAAGACGGTAGAAGAATTGTCATCGGCTGGATGGGCTTGCCTGATATTGAGTACCCATCCGATCGTTACGACTGGGCCCACTGTTTAACGTTGCCTCGTGAAGTCACACTAGCAGACGGAAAGCTTATTCAAAAGCCTGTTCAAGAATTAGAGAACCGTCGAGGAAAGGGCACCCCCTTCCAGCACTCGACCGGCGAAACATCGATTGATGCAGGAACCACCTATGAGATCAAGCTCGAATTTAGCTCGATTGAATCGCTAAATTATGGCATTCGTCTTCGAACAAGCGAGACCGAACAAACGACGCTTACGTTTGATCAAACAGACAACATGCTTACCCTTGACCGAAGCAAATCCGGAGAGGTTCCTGCGCAAGCATATGGCACAACTCGATCAGTTTCATTACATGGAGAAAAACTCACTTCTTTACAGCTTTTTGTTGATACTTCTTCGGTTGAAATCTTTGCCAACAATGGCCAAGTCGTCTTTACAAGCAGGATTTTTCCTCAAGATGAATCGACTGGATTTCAAACATTTGCAAACCAAGGTACCGTAAACGTTACAGGTACACATTGGACAATTAGCTAAAACGAACCCCTCTTTTAAGCTCCAAAGGCTAAAGAGGGGTCGTTTATTATTCATTCTCATCGTGTTCAAATTGACTTTCTTCATCGTCTGTATCTGAATGACCAGCATTATGAAACGCTTCAATCTCATCTTCAGGTACATCCCCTACAATCACCGTTTGGGTCGGCATCACATGCAAGTCTCTTGCTGTAACATGGGTTTGCACAATGTAAATTCCATCATCGCCAAATGTATAAGGAATCGTATAGACCCCATTTGCATCTAACGTTCCCTCGATTAAATCCCCGTTCTCTCTTTCCTGATTGCGCCAAACTTCAAAAACAACCTCTTCTGCGTTGTCTACATCTTCTTCACCTTGAGATACATATGCACGTAATTCCGTTTCAGAATGGGCTGGTATATGCTCTTCAACCTGTATATCAACATCCACAAGATCAGGCACGTCCCACTGGCCTTCTTCGTCTTGACCACACGCACTCAGTAACAAAGGAACAAGCACCAATCCCAATAAAAGCGATTTCACTTTCACCTTGATCTTCCTCTCTTATTCGAACTCTTCTTTTTATTCTACTAAAAAAATGTGTAGTTCGCATGAAGTTTTCGTGAATTGATCGTGGTTCGGTTTATCAAGACATGCTTGAACAGTTGAATAAAAAATATTTTTTCGCAAAAATGTTCTGTTCCTCCACTGTAAATCATAAGAAAAACATTGAAAAAGACTGCTAGATCAATGACTTGCCCAAAGGCAATTTTCTTCCGATAAGGCAATAACTTTAGGAAAGCCAAAAAAGATTTCTGTAGACCCACATGGAAGCCACTTGGTATAGTCATACTACTGTTTTGTAGGAGGCGAAGTATGGAGGAAAGATACAGTGAACTAAAGCAAGGAGAGCGTGGTGCTAAAGTTAGTTTAGTTGCGTACGTGATTTTAGCTATTTTAAAACTAACGGTTGGTATTTATGCAGGTTCTGTTGCTTTACGAGCCGATGGGTTGAACAACGTGACCGATATTGTTGTATCCATTGCGGTACTTATTGGTTTAAGAGTATCGCAAAAGCCACCAGATAAAGATCACCCTTACGGTCATTGGAAAGCAGAAACGGTTGCCGCCCTCGTCGCATCCTTCATCATTATGGTCGTTGGGATACAAGTAATCATCGATGCCTTCACATCGTTTTTTAGCGGCACGTCCGAACCTCCGGATACGATTGCAGCATGGGTCGGAGCATTTGGTTTTTTTGTGATGCTTGGCGTCTATTCATACAATAAAAAACTTGCAAAACGAATTAACAGTCACGCCGTTGATTCAGTAGCAAAAGATAATTTATCAGATGCGTTAGTCAGTGCCGGAGCAACACTCGGGATTATCGGATCTCAATTTGGTTTGCCTTGGCTCGATCCGCTCCTTGCACTTGTCGTCGGATTTATTATTTGTCATACCGCATGGGGCATCTTTTCAAAATCATCTTTATCGCTAACAGATGGAGTCGATGATCAAGCACTTGATGATTTAAAAGCAACTGCTTTATCGGTTTCCAAAGTGAATCAAGTCAAAGACGTAAAAGCCCGCTATTATGGAAGCAATTTAATTGTAGATCTCGTCATTCAATTAGACCCTTCCCTTTCATTTACCGAGGCACATGATATATCCACTACCGTCGAAAATCAAATTAAAGAAAAGCACCGTACCATAGATGTCCATGTTCACGTAGAACCTGAAGGCAAAACCAATCATTGAATAAGAAAAACTCTTTATGAATGATCGTTTTTCATCCATAAAGAGTTTTTTAGATCTCTAGCCTATTTATACAGATGTAGCCCCTTGCCCACCATCAATTCGGTAATAAGACCCTGTAATAAACGAGGCTTCATCAGACGAAAGACATTTAATTAAATCTGCAATTTCAGTAGGTTTCGCATAACGATTAAGAGGCACAGATGCTTCAAATTGTTTTCTTGCGTCAGCCTCACTGCCAGGCATACTGTTCGTTTCAATCGATTTCATCATTTGCGTATCAACTCCAGATGGACAGACCGCGACCGAACGAATGTTATGTGGAGCTCCTTCAAGTGCCGCTGTTTTATTCAGAGCAATAACCGCATGCTTTGACGCAACATAAGCGCCCATGCCAGGTGCTCCAAGCAAGCCACCGTTTGAAGCAATATTGACAATGACACCAGATTTTTTCTCCATCATCTGTTTCATCACATGTTTCAAGCCAAGAAACACACCTGCTACATTCACATTTAGTACATTCATCAAGTTTTCAACGGTTCCTTCTGTTATCGTCTTAAAATCACCGTTAATGCCTGCGTTATTAACAAATACATCAATCTGGCCATATACCTCAACTGTTTTCGTCACAAACGCCTCTACCTCATCTTCTTTTGTGACATCTGCGCTTACCAATAATGCGTCAGACAAACCTGCTTGTTCGGCTTCTTTTTTTAAAACGTCTTCTTTTAAATCAACAAGAGCAATATTGGCGCCATGTTCTTTAAACACTTTAGCCGTAGCCAGGCCAATTCCACCTGCTCCACCTGTAATCAGTACCGTCTTCCCTGTAAAATGACTCATTCGTTTTGCCCCTTTCATTTAACCTACAGATTAGATTCTCCGTTTTTGTACATTTTTATTTTCCCAATTGACGACCACATGACTTCTGCCTTAAATTGGATGTATCCCCTTTTTTCCTCTCTTTGAGGATTCATCCCTCTGCTCGTGCAAAGGGACTTTTTTACGTATGGAAAACATTCCTTGTATTTCTTTATAAGCTGTAATAAAATGTGTAACAAGCACGGGATAGCTCGTGTTGTTGAGTTGAGCAGAGTGTAGATAGATGAGCAGAGATGAGTAGAGCAAAAAAATGAAGACAAAGGGTACTAGTCCCTTTTATTTGCTGATGCTTTCTCTGTATACCCAAGTATACAAAGGAGGTTTTTTGTTGTGAGTATTCTTGCCACACTTAAAACAAAAGAGAAATCGAAGCAATACCTCACTGAAGGGAAACTTCGTGTTACAAGACACATTCAAGCTGTGTCTCCATCGAAAATAGAAGTAGATATCCTACCCCACTTGGACACCACAAAGGGTGCGATTTTTTCGAGTAGCTTTGAATTTACTGGTCGCTATTCGAGATGGGACATTGCATTTCTACGCCCACCACTGGAACTAACGTATTCGGCTGACCGTTATACGATCCGCGCACTCAATGAGCGTGGCGCCGTTCTTTTAAATGAAATTCGTACACATTTTTCCAAAAGTGACATTCCTTATATTCAACATTTTACGAATCAAGAACGTTCTATAGAAGGTTCCATTCCACTAGGAGAAACCATTCAAAATGAAGAAGACCGTACAAAACAACCTTCGATCTTTCAAGTGATTCGAGCGATAAAAGAATTGTTTTCTTCTGAAGAGGATCAATTTCTCGGCTTGTATGGTGCATTCGGCTTTGACCTAATTTATCAATTTGAACAACTTGCTAAAGCAAAAGAACGACCTGAGGATCAACAGGATATCGTTTTATATATACCAGACGAAATAACGGTTGTTGACCATCATTTAGCCATTGCCTACACGTTGTCGTATGAATTTCAAACAAAACAAGCGTCCACAGCATCCCTAGAGCGAACCGGGGCAGAAACCCCCTATAATATGAATGTAGTAGGCAAAGAATCACCTTATAAGAAAGGATATTACGCAGATTTAGTCCGCAAAGCCATTCCTTCTTTTCATGCAGGTGATTTGTTTGAAGTCGTGCCTACACAAGTGCTGCAAAAACCACTTTCCTTAGCACCGACAGACATTTTCAAACAGCTTCGAGAAATTAACCCAAGTCCATACGGCTTTATTATTAACCTTGGAGACGAGCATCTTGTTGGTGCATCACCAGAAATGTTCGTGCGTGTGAACGGGCAGCAGGTCGAAACTTGCCCTATTTCTGGAACAATCCGAAGAGGCAAAGACCCTCTAGAAGATGCACAAAATATCAAAACGCTTCTAAACTCAAAAAAAGATGAAACCGAGTTAACAATGTGCACAGATGTGGACCGAAACGATAAAGCACGGATTTGTCTGCCTGGTTCAATTGAAGTGATTGGCCGTAGACAAGTGGAGACATATGCCCGACTGTTCCACACTGTTGATCACATTATCGGCGAGATGCGGGAAGAATACGATGCCTTAGATGCGTTCATGACGCATATGTGGGCAGTAACCGTTACAGGTGCGCCTAAGATTGAAGCCCTCCGCTGGATTGAAAAAAATGAAGAAACGCCTCGAGGTTGGTATGGAGGCGCAGTCGGTTGGTACGCGTTTAACGGCGATTTAAATACCGGTTTAACGCTACGAACAACGTCGATCAAACACAACACCGCTACACTGCGAGTCGGTGCAACCCTTCTTCACACATCCGACCCAGAAGAGGAAGAAGAAGAAACACTCGTAAAAGTTTCAGCGTTAGCCGAGGCTGTATCGCCACAAAACCAAACACCAAAAACTCCTTATGTCGCACAACAGCCAGGAAGTCAGAAACATGTCCTCATTGTGGACCATGAGGATTCCTTCGTTCATACGTTAGGAAGCTATTTCAAACAAACAGGCGCAACGGTTTCCACGACGCGATCCGTACACGCCCTCGATTTTCTAGAAAAGTATCACTATGATCTCGTTGTGCTATCACCAGGCCCTGGTACCCCAGAGCGCTTTAAACTAAGCGAAACGATTGCTTCTTGTGTAGAAAAGCAAATTCCTATTTTCGGGGTATGCCTCGGCTTTCAAGGGATCGTAGAGTACTTTGAAGGTGAGCTTGGCTTGCTTGATACACCATGCCATGGGGAGCAGTCGGAAGTAACGGTTCATCAAAGAGACGGGATGTTTACAAGCCTCCCTGCAGCCATTAATGTTGGTCGGTATCATTCCATTTACGCCAAAGAATTGCCTGACTGTTTACGCTTAGAAGCAGAAACAGACGATTACGTTCCAATGGCCGTTCAGCACAAACACTTACCAATATCAGGGGTTCAGTTCCACCCAGAATCAATTTTAAGCAAATCAGGAGAAGTTGGCTTGCAGCTCATTCAAAATGTGATGGCAAGACTCTTCATAAAAAAAGAGGCCGATTAATTTCGGCCTCTTTTTTTTTTGCTAATTAGTAAGTGAAAAATACGATATGTCAAATTTAAAGACATAATTCAAAGTATGATTTTATGATTTAGTTACATTGGCGAACGCTGTCACCACAGGCACAATGGCGATATCTTTATGCGCTACGCTATTACTTGCACTCACGGTGTCTTTGCTCGGACACGACCTCAGCCATTCTGCAAAAAATGCTTCAATGCCCCCGGACACGTGTTGTTCCCGTAGGAATCGTCGCCAATTAATAAGGGAACTTTTAATAATTATTACAGTAACCATCCGTAAAAAATAACTCTAATGAGCAGTTACGATATTGACTCAATTATATACTTTATTCCAAATTATCTATAGCGTATTGCGCTTCTTCAGCTGTAAACTGTTCGCCATATTCGGAGATAAGTTGATCATAAATAGCGGAATCTGACATATCCATCGTCTCCGCATAAGACTCAGCCTTACTCAAGGCGTTAGCTTTCCAATCGTGTTCAATATTATCTATTGCATATTGTGCAGCGTCTTCCGGAAAACCTTCTCCATATTCAGAGATAAGTTGATCATAAATCCCTTGTTTTGACATACTCATTGTTTCTGCATATGATTCAGCTTTGTTTAATGCAGACCTATATTCCCTAGGTATTTCTTCTTCATTATTAGTTTCCTCGTTAGCATCTTCGGTAGTTCCATTAGTCGTTTGTTCATCAGCTTCAGTAGACTCATCATTACTTTCTTCTGTCTCGTTAGTGTCTGACTCAGCTGAATCTTGCTCTGCATTATTTGTTGTTTCATCAGTTCCACCAATTACAGCAATTAAAATGATAAGAATAAACAAACCTATAAATCCTAAACAACCCATTTTAAAAATTTTCTTCAAACTATCATTACCCCCTTTTTTATACAAAAAAATGATAACATACTTCCGCTACTTTTGTACTTATTTTTATAGATTTTCATTTAGAAAACATCTCCAACTTTCATATTTCTAGAATCGGTCTCCGCACCCTTCCCTGGGCAAGCGCATACGCTACAGCATCAACTTTATTTTAGAAAGGACTCTGATGAAGGGTGTTGACGCTTCCTCACTGGCTTTATCTCATAGGTGTGTTACTCATTATTGGCACGATGCTTATTCGAAAAAATGTTGTGGTACCAGCCATTCTGATGACCTTTCTACTAGGTCTTGCTTATACAGGTTCTTTAACTACAGGTGTCCAAACCGTCTTTACCGCAAGCCTCGTTGCTGCTGGAGAGCTTTTTAGTATTTTTCTCATTATCGCTGTGATGTCTGCTCTTCTACAAGGGCTCGAATCAATTGGAGCGAACAAACAAATGATTCAGCCAATTGGAAAAGTCATGGTTAACGGCCCGATTTCGTATCTTATTATTGCACTCGTTACCTATATGATCTCTTTATTCTTTTGGCCAACGCCAGCTGTTCCTCTAGTCGGCGCCCTCCTCTTACCAGTTGCCATTCGAGCAGGGCTTCCACCTCTTGCTGGTGCAGCTGCAATTGTTCTTGCTGGGCAAGGGATGGCTTTGTCTTCAGACTATATGATTCAAATTGCGCCCATGCTTAGCGCAACTGCTGCAGGTGTAGATGTGCAAGCCGTTGCAGACCAAGCGCTTATTTTATCCCTCATTACAGGTATCACCGCCCTTTTATTGGCTTATCTATTCTTTCGGCGGCAAATTAAACCAAAAGACGATCATCACCTCGAAAAATGGATGAAAGGACGTCAACAAGAAGCAAAAGAAGTCATCATCACTTGGAAATCAAAACTTTTTGCGATCCTTGTTCCCCTCTGTTTTTTCGCCGTTGTTAGCTATATGCTTTACACAGCGTTTTTTACAGACTTAGCACTGGAAGGTGGCGCTGGAGCTGCTTTAGTTGGTGGGCTCGCCTTGCTATTACTCCTCCTGACCAGTTTCGTTTATCAACCGAAAAACGTTTTTGATTCGGTTAGCGATCACCTGGTTGATGGATTTTTATTTGCTTTTCGTGCCATGGGTCCAGTTATCCCGATTGCTGGTTTTTTCTTCTTAGGAAGCAGTGACTTTTCTTCCGCAATCCTGCAAACAGATACATCTCCAGCGTTTTTGTTTGAGCTTGTCACAGCAGGACAGCACTTTATTCCTGAATCGGGCGGATGGACAGCATTCGGTATTCTGCTTATTGGTATGGTCACAGGCCTTGATGGCTCAGGCTTTTCAGGACTTCCCCTTACTGGCGCATTAGCAGGTGCCCTCGGTCCTGTTTCAGGCATTGATCCTGTGACGTTAGCTGCGATTGGACAGATGGGCGCGATTTGGGTTGGAGGCGGGACACTAATTGCTTGGTCTTCACTTGTGGCAGTTGCAGGTGTCTCAAAAGTTCCAGCTCAAGAAATTGTTCGGGTCTGTTTTATACCCGTTATGATTGGTTTACTGTTATCAACACTCTTTGCATTATGGTTCTTCTAACGTTATTCACAAAAAAGAACCACGGCGTTTTGCCGTGGTTTCTCAATTTCAAACAGATTGCGCTGGCATCTCCCCAATATAACGATGAGAAGGACGATAAATTCGATTATCGTTCCGCTGTTCCATCATGTGCGCACTCCAGCCAATAATCCTGCTCATTGTGAAAGTAGGTGTAAACAGTCGTTCATCTAGCGCTAAAGCATCCATTAAAGCGGCTGCATAAAATTCCACATTTACGTAAAGATTTCTACCTGGTTTGTAGACTGCTAAAAGTTTTGTAGCGATTCGTTCAAATTGTACGGCACGATTCATTGTATCATTCGACTGTCCAAGCCTTTCCAAAACCCCTTTTAACGCTTGTGCTCGCGGATCTTTTGTTTTGTACACACGATGGCCGAAGCCCATAAGCTTTTCACCGTTTTTTAACTTCTCTTCAATAAACGGTTCAATCTCTTCATCTGTTTGGACCGCTCTCAACATCTCCAATACACCTGTTGGTGCTCCGCCATGAAGAGGACCTTTCATGGCACCAATCGCACCTGTGATAACAGAAATATAATCTGCTTCCGTTGAAGCGATAACCCGTGCGGTAAAAGTGGATGCGTTCATGCCATGTTCCATTGTTAAGATCATATATGTTGTTAAAGCTTGAACCACTACATTTGTCGGCATTTCGCCTGTCAGCATGTATACATAATTCTCCACATGACTTAAATCGGATCGAGGCTCAATTGCATCTTTTCCTTGAATGAATCGAAGCCGTTTTGCTATGATTGTTGGCATGGTTGCCGTTAGTTTCATCGCTTCTTCTTGCGACGCTTCTTTTTCTCCCATAGCCGAAATACATGTACGTAAAACGCTCATTAAATCTAGCTCCGCTGGAAGTTGGGTGATCATTGCATCAATCTCATCTGGAAGAATACGCTGTTGTTTAAAGATATTCATCACAAATGCTTTTTCTTTATCTGACGGAAATTCCCCATTTAATAGAAAAAATGCGACTTCTTCAAACGTAAAGTCCGTAAGTTCTCTCACTCGCTTTCCTCTATAAATACATTCGCCACTTTCCCCATCAACCTGACTAATAGCTGATTCCGCTACAACAACGCCTGCTAAGCCTTTTTGTATCATCTCATTACCTCCTCTGTTCTTTGACTTCATCTTACCGTATACTTGTTATAAAAATAATTAAATTATTCCTATTAAATTGATTACTTATCTTAATCATTCGAGGTGTCAATATGAATATGAACTGGATTCGCACATTTATTGTTGCTGCGCAAGTCGAAAATTTTTATCAAACGGCTGAAATGCTCTATGTCTCACAGCCGACGGTAACCGTACATATTAAGCAATTGGAGCAAAGCCTCGGTGTCCCCCTGTTCTCTCGTGAAGGTCGGAACATTTTTTTAACCGATTATGGAAGAGCGTTTCTCCCCCATGCAATCGACATCCAAGATAGAATGAGACAGAGCTATATTGAAATGGATAAGAAAAGGCAAGGCTACAACCGCCTTCTTCGTTTGGCCGTTTCACCGTTAATTGCAACGACCTATCTCCCTTATTGGATACGGACATTTGTGAAGCAATACCCATCAATAGAAGTCGTCGTTGATGTTGTAGATTCTACGTTCATTGAACAAAAAATTAATCAACACGAAGCCGATGTTGGACTTACAAGACAACAACCTTTGTCGCAGTCGCAACACATAGCAGTTCTACAAAGTGAACCACTTTGCTTTGTGGTACCTCATGACGGTGGAGATGCGGAATCAAGTCCACCAATTTCACTGGAAAATGCACTAGGCACTTATACAATGCTCACGTACAATCATCCCGACTACTGGAAGAACCTTTTGCTTGCCTGTCGCGCGATTCAACCTCGCATGCGCGAAATGAAAGTTTCACATATTCATGTGACAAAGCGATTTATTGAAGAAGGAATCGGCTGCTCGATTTTGCCCCGTTCCGCCGTTAGAAGAGAATTAGCTGAAGGAAGAATGCTGGAGGTGAACAGCCAATTACTGCATCCACCTGTCGTCTCAACTTACTTTATCGAAAGAAAGTATTCTGAAGAAGCCCGTGCCTTTCGGTCTTGCATTGAAAAAATCACTTAATAGAGGAACAGCACGCTGGCCGTCCCTCTTTTTACATCACTCAGGCATTGAATCGTAATAAAAAACTTTTTTCTCCTTGTTCATCACAACCTTGAAAATATAAATTCCCAGCAACAGGAACACCGCTGAACTAAACATATACACGGGACGAATCGCAATCCATTCGGCAAAAACACCAATCAACGCAACCATGACGATCGTCAGTCCTGCTTCAACCATTCCAACCAAATTCGTAAATCGACCCATGATCGCAACAGGAATATGATTTTGATAAAACGTAAGGAAGCCGACATGGGCAAACGTAATCGCAAATGTCATGATGAATACGCCAATGGAAGCAGTTAGAAATGACTGAGAGAAGGCGAAAACCAAGTAGCCGATCGGCGTAATGATTGCGCCAACACCGATTAACAAATTGATTTTTAGCACTTTCGCAAACCAAGCGTTCAAGAGTGAGCTTGCGACCATTCCAAAGCCAGCAATTCCGACTAGAAACCCATACGTGCTTTCTGAGAAAAGCAGCACTTTTCTTGCAAATGCCGCTTCAATCGAGTCAATTCCTGCTAGAAAGACGACAAAGCCACCAAATAACAGATACACCCATGTTACATGGGCATTTTTGCGCCCGAACGTAACAACCAGTTTCCAATCTTTTTTCACAACCGCAAACGTCACTCTTTCGTAAACAGCTTCTTCGTCTTTAAGATCAAGATTTGGCAGCAACATAATGACAAATGCCGATAACAGTAAGGCCAAAGCATTTACGAAAATCGCCATATTTGGTGAACTGACGATAAAGAGAACACCCGCAATTGATGGTCCGAGAATAAACCCACTGGACTGAATGAAATTACGCAATGCGTTGAAGCGCTGCCGGTTTTCTTTCGGTACCAATTTCGTCATATAGACGATTGAGGTTGATTCAAAGATCGAGCTGCCCATATTAATCAACAAGACAAGGGCATAAATGAAAAACAATGAATCCAAAAATGGTAAACAGAAGATCAGGCACGCTCGCACGATATCTAACGTTATCATCAGCGTTCGTTTGTTTAACCGATCAATGAATGACCCCACCCAGACGTCGGTAACGAGCGTTGATATCGGAATGAGCATATATAAAACCGACACGGCGAAAGGCGATCCTGTCATTGAAAACACCGTTAAATTCAAGGCGAGGAGGTAAACCCACGCACCAATATTTGAAATTCCAACACCAACAAGTAAAAGCAAAGGGGCTTTCCAATTCATGTAGCACCACTCCTAACCGATTTTTTGAACAACGAAAAAAAGTCTCACCTCCCAAGGTTCTTAACCTTGGGGGCGAGACTTCGGATTGTTAGAAGTTTCGCGGTGCCACCCCAGTTTGTCGCTGTATCGCTACAACAACCTTTTCAAGTACGCCACAACTTTTTAGATGTAGTTATACCCTATCTCGGTAACGGGAGAACCCGGTACACCATCACTTTCCTTGGAAAGATCCTTTGTACAGCTCAGAGGCTTGTTTCCGTGCGCAATTACATCCTCCATTCCCACCATCAGGAGTTCTCTGCTATGCTTAAGTGCACGTACTCTTCTCTTCGTCGCTTTTATTGTTTTCCCATTATAGAAAAATTTCAAAATAAAGTAAAGAGATTATTTTACTGCATGAAAAATAGTGGTAGCCTTATTCAATGAAATGAGCCGTTAATCGCCCAGTCCCGCACCCTAAGTCTCCAATCGTCCGCACAGATAAAGTCTCTAATAAATCGAGAAAAAATTGATCGTCTTTTCCAAATCCATTCACTTGATCATAAAAAATTGGAATCATACAAGCCCCCATACTACTCTACTAATTTGTACATGTAGTATTCATTAATTGGACGCCCATCCACCATGAGCGAATGAATTTTTTCACCTTCTACCGAAAACCCAAGTTGCCGATATAAGTCATATGCTTTCTTGTTTTCCTTTATCACGGTTAATTCAAGTCGGCTGATTTTCATATCTCTTGCCCAAACAAAAATCTCTTCAAAAAGCTTCGTCGCTAACCCCTGCCCTCGATATGCTTCATCTATGCCCACAACAATGTACGCAGAATGACGATTTCGCCTTACTGTGCCACCAATTGCTAAAATAAAACCAACCAAATCCTCACCATCATCTGCCACAAACAATGCCGTACTTTTCGTTTGTATTACTCGCTCAATAAACGCTTGCTGTTGCGTGATAGTCAGTTGTTTTTCACCGGGCTCATGTAACATAAAACCAGATTCATCGATTCTCTTATTCAATAATAAATAGTGTTCTGCGTCTTTTAATTCTATAGGTCGAATCTCCACTTAAGCACCGCTCCTTTCCCAAAACATATGAAATTGAAAAATTACCTTTCCTCGCTTACAATAAATAGACTAGTTTATTGGAGGTATACCCATGGCGTTTCGTCTTACCACACTTGTTCTTCATAGTATCGTTTTGATAATGGCTCTTGTCATTAGCTTAACGGCACTCTACAACCCTAGCAATATGTATGCAGTCCCTTCCCAAAGCATTTGGCTGACTCTACTAATCTTCTTTTCAATTTTAACGATCGTATCAACTGTGTTTCAACTTAAACGACCGAGCGGAGCTGCATTAGTCTTATCTATGCTTGGATTAGTCGCTCTTTTTTTCTTTATTCCCGTTGCCACTGCATTCATCGAATATTTCCTTAATCTCTAGGAGGGTCCTGATGCGACTCTCTTTTTCTATTTCGTTTTTTCGTTTTAAAAAGAATGAAAAAAGGGTAAGGTAGTATCATCAAAGTGCTACAGGAGTGTTTCTATGCTAGAAAACGAAGAACTGCAATTATTCCAGCGTGAAATTGATTATCTTGAAACGTTAAAAACCAAACACAATCACCCGTCTTGTCCTCTTTACCACATGCTCACATCACATATAAGCGACCTTCAATTAATTTTACAGCAAGAAGCGTAATGACCCCTACATGCTTGCATCTTCATCCTTAATGTTTCCTTGCTCCCTCACCGATATGAAAGGCTTCCCAACCAGGAAACCAAGCAAAATCAGTGAATGAGTGACAAGGTTCAAAGGCTGACATCGTTTCGATAGCGCGCCTTTTGGTTTGTCTAGCCGATTTATATTTCTCTTTTTTTACTCCATCATGCCACGTTCCTTTTATGTGGAGGTTTCATCACCTGTTATCGAGCCAAAGATAACGAGATTCGCTTCTTGCTGTTTCACAAGATACTGAACGGCAAATGAGACATGGCTTCCTTGCTCTGCTTTCATGTATACACCTTCCCACTCCACTTTAGCTAGGGCATGATAGTCGTCTAACTCCTGAACCGAAACAGCCGTTGCAATCATCTTCTTAGCCCCAATTGAGCGATAATAGTCAAAGTTTGCATGTATCATATCAACTAACGTCTGATCGTTTTTTGCTACTTTCATTTGAGCTGAATCGGTTCCAATGAACGCATCAGCATAAAAGTCCGCAAACTGGGTTACCGATTTTTCTCCCGCCAATACTTCATTTAGCTGTTTCTCATATAATTTAAAAAAATCTTCTACTTCCATTTTATTAATCATCTTCGTCACCTCATTAGACATTCTTCTTTCTCCCTGTTTTACCTTCATACTGTTTATAAAAACCTATCAGATAATTAAGAACGACATACAAAATGTTTTATGATAAGCAAAAATCCCTATAGGAACAGAGGTTCACCCGTTCCCATAGGAATTTGTCTAGAAGCTCTATTCGTTTGACGTTGCTAGTGGAGCTTGTTCATCCTGAACCCATTCTGTCATCGAGCCATCATACACGGCAACGTCTTTTCTACCTAAAAGGTAGAGAATAAATGCATTCCACGTTGCTGCAATACCGCCACCGCAATAAGCAACAACACGCTTAGAAGAATCAAACGCACCAGTTGGTTCAAATATACTGCGCAATGTTTCTTCATCTTTCACTTTTAGCGTTTCGTCATCTGAGAGAGTAGCAAAATAAACATTTTCGCTACTTGGAATATGACCTGGACGACCATACGTGTTCTTTTCCCCACTAAATACTTCAGGAGATAAGCAGTTCAGTAAAATCGTGTCTGTATCTTTTGTAGCAGCAAGTACATCTTCTTTTGTTGCTACTAATTCTGGTCGACGTGTTTTCGTAAACGTTCCTTGAGGGTACGACTCTTCGCCGCTTTTCGTCGGTCTTCCTTCTGCTTTCCACTTCCGAAAGCCACCTTCTAGAATGGAGATGTTGTCAAATCCTTCATAACGAAGCTGCCACCATACGCGGGATGCCCAATCTGAAGCAGAATTGGTAGATCCTACTTCCGCAATTCGATCATAAATGACGACATGGGTCTGGTCATCTACGCCTATCTGTTGAATTTTTTCAACAAAGCGCTCTCTACTCGGTAAAGTAAAAGCTTTTTTATCATCAGGATCAGCTAATTCATGCAAGACATCGGCATGAACAGCTCCAGGAATATGTTCTTCTTTATAGGCGTCAAATCCACTATTAATCGAATATAAACCATCACCATCAGGCAATTTTAAAAACGTTGTGGCATCTAATAGGCGAATCTCTTTATCGTTTAAATGCTCAGCAAGCCACTCAGTGGATACTAAAGGTGAAATCGTTGTCATGATGGACATCCTCCTTAATGTTTCGAAACTATATTAATCCTATCATTTTAAACGGGAATAAAAAAGGAAAACGATTTGCATGTTCTCATTTTATTGTTTCCTTTCATTCCAAGATTCCCCTACTGAACGTTGGAGTTCCGGAACAAAACCTTAATTAGCTTCGTGCAGTTATTCCTCCATCTACAGAAATGATTTGCCCAGTCATATACGAACTGTAGTCAGAACAAATCCATAAAGCTGTATTTGCAATCTCTTGAGTGGAAGCGATTCTACCTTGTGGAATCACAGCCTGATAATCTTTCTTTGCTAAGCCGGTTTGACGAAAGACTTCTTCCAATAGTGGCGCCTCAACAGGACCGGGGCATAAAGCATTAATCCTAATTTGATCGTGTGCATGTTCAAGCGCGGCGGTTTTCGTTAAATGATTGATAGCTGCTTTTGAAGCGGCATAAATAGAGATACGCGGCGTTCCTCCAATGCCATTAATCGAGGAGACATTTAAAATAACGCCGGAGCCTTCTTTTTTCATATGTAGTAATTCGTATTTCATGCACAGCCAAGTTCCTTTTAAATTGGTGTCAACCACTTGATCAAAATCTTCCTCCGTTACATCTGTTAGCTTCACCAAGTCCGCAACAGTTCCAGCGCTGTTACAAGCAACATCGATCCGGCCAAATTGAGCTACAATTGTTTCAAAAAAGGTTTTCACTGCATGACTCGAGCGTATATCCACTTGATAAGCATGGGCTTCCCCTCCTTTTTCAGAAATTGAATGGGATACACCTTTTAACTTTTCCAATGTCCTCCCCGCAAGGACGACGCGCGCGCCTGCCTCACTAAACCTTCGAGCCAGCGCCTCTCCAATTCCAGAACCTCCACCAACGATCACAACCGTCTTCCCTACATAGTTGAGCTCAATCAATTTTTCCCCTCCTTTACTGTTCTTTAATTCTTGTTGATTTACACATCTCCTGCTCCTCCCCTTTTATGTTTACTCACAATAAAATCGGGAATTTGAAGTAAGAACACTTATTTGAAAGGATGTTTCACCATGGGCAAGCGTATTGCCGTATTAATAACGGATTTATTCGAAGACATTGAATACACAAATCCGAAAGAAAAACTTGAAGAAGCCGGCCATACACTCGTGACCATCGAGAAAAAAGCCGGTAATCGTGTAACAGGAAAAAAAGAACAAGCAACTGTAACCATTGATAAAGGCATTGATGATGTAACGCCCGAGTCGTTTGATGCCCTGCTTTTACCAGGAGGCTTCTCTCCAGATAAACTGCGCGGGGATGATCGATTTGTCGCCTTTACAAAAGACTTTGCCGATAAAGGCAAGCCTATTATGGCTATCTGCCATGGACCACAGCTTCTTATTAATGCGGATGCGTTAGTTGGACGAACTGTAACGGGTGTGAAACCTATCGTGCCAGATCTCGTCAACGCAGGTGCGCGTTTTGTTGATCAAGAAGTCGTGGTTTGTCAAAACAACTTAGTAACAAGCCGTACACCTGATGATTTACCTGCTTTTAACCGAGAATGTTTAAACGTTCTTGAAAGAGCATAGTGACGAAACTAGACCGCCAAGTCGAATGGACTTAGCGGTCTTTTTTTACCTGAGGCTCGTTCGTTTTAAAAGGAAATGACTTGCTGCGAGTAAGCCCATTATCGGCAGAATAAACCAATAAATCGTGAATAATGCTTCACCTCGATGCAAGGTTGTGACATAAGTGATCATTGCTTCTTGAACAAACGGAATAAGAAAGAGAACGCCCACTCCAGCTAAGAAGAAATAAACGGCTTTTGTTCCGAAGCACTGTCGGACACTAGCAATAAAGAATAGAATAATAGCAACAAAAAGAACCGTGATCAGTTCGTACACGAGTACAAATGATAATGACAAGGCTGGCAAGAATTCTGCAAACCCGAGTAAGAGAACCTGCTCCATACCAACGATTGAAGCAACCCAAGGCAAAAGCTGGATTAAACTGTGATGAACGACAGCACCCATCCCAATAAAAACCAACACAAGCAGCATACTAGCAAGCATAAACTGTTTTCGTGTTGCCCCTAATTTTAGTGCGTAATGAAAGTCATGTTTGATGATGTTAAAACTAACTGACCCTATCCAAAAAAGAAAGATTGGCCAAACAAATAAGAACACTTGCGTAGAAGTCAACGTTGTAATGACATAGCCACTCATGAGAATTCCCGTAAGAATGAGCCAGAAGATCGTAAACAGTTTTGCCAACTCTGGAAACATTGATTGAAAAATAGAACCTATTTTCATTTATTGATCCTCCATCTCTTCATCATCGTAAGGTCATTTTCCTCAACACAGGTTGACTAGCTAGGCAAGCGACCACACCAATGATTGCTAATAAGAAAAACGTCCCAAGCGCCTCGCCCTGGTAAAGCATCCGTAGCCAACTTGTCACCCCATCTCTCGTCATCGGTATCAACAAGAGTACTCCAAGGAATCCAGCGAGAACGTAAACAGGCACAATGCCATACTGATAACGAATCACACCAATAAGATAAAAAATTCCTAATAAAAAGAATGCAAATGTTAGATCATAGCCAAAGGCATATAAAGTAGACAGTTCTGGCAAAACTTCTTGAAATCCAATGAGCGTGACATTCTCAATCGATAAAGCTGCTGCAACATTAGGAAGGACAAGCAAATACATGCGATGGATCAGCTGGCCAACGATGACCGCGATTAGTAAAATCAATACACTTCCCGCAAAAAATTGTGTGCGTGTCGCTCCAAGTTTAAGGGCATAGTTTAGATTATTTTTCGTTATCAGAAAACTGTTCGCGCATAACCACACGAGGAAAATGGGCCAGACAAGCAAAACAATCGACGTCCCCATAAATGATGCGATTACGTAACCAATGAACAAAAAGCCAGTTAAGGTAAGCCAAAACATCGTAAATGCTTTTAACATATCTGATAAAATTAATCTTTTTATTTCAAAAACTTTACTCATTGAGGCAACGGCTCCTTTGATGTATAGTCGATAAAAAACTCTTGTAGGGATAAAGGCTGAACGCTGCAACCGCTTGGAATGACTGGCACGTCCCCTTTATTACATAAAACAGCTACTGTCGCTTCTGATAAGAGCGATTCTCTTGCTAGCACGTGTTGCCCAGTCAGATCTAAATTAGCCAGAGCGTCTTTCGGTCCGCTTATACGTAACGCTCGTTCTGCTAGATCTTCTACTGGTTCTTGCAACAGGATTTCCCCGTCATTCACAATGATGGTATGTTCGAAGATCGCTTCCGTTTCTTCAATAAAATGAGTCGAGAACAAAATGACGCGCGGATGCTCAACATAGTCTTCAATAATCTCTTTGTACAGTTTCTTTCTCGCTGTTGCATCCATGCCAATGTATGGTTCATCAAAAATCGTTAATGGAGCTCTACTAGCTAGACCAATACTCATATTTAAAGCGGAATTCATCCCCTTTGAAAGTTCATTCAAACGTTTGTTTAACGGTAAGCGATACTCCGACACTAAGCGAGCTAATAACTCTTCATTTAATTGCGGGTAAAACGCTTTTACATGCTGGAGGACATCTTTCACTCTTAACGTCGGCTTAAAATTATCACTTTCTTGAATGAAGCTAATCTTATTTAACGTTTCGCTATGATCAAATGGATTCTTGCCATCAATCTCAACAATGCCACGATCCCAATTCGATAACCCAGCAAGAATGTGCATCATCGTCGTTTTTCCTGCACCATTCGGTCCAAGTACTGCATAAATACCTACCTCATCAATTGTTAAATCGATGTTATTTAACACAGGCTGACCTTTGATTTCTTTCGAGACTTGTTTTAGTGTAATATTCACTTTCGTTTACCCCTCTCCTCATCAATTAACTGCTTAATTTGTTCATCACTTAATTCGATTTGATTGGCTTCCTGTAACATGGGGGCAATATATGTTTCTCTAAACGAATCTTGACGTTCTTTAATGAGTTTCGCCCTTGCCCCCTCAAAAACGAACATGCCAATTCCACGTTTTTTATATAAAATTTCTTGATCAACTAATAAATTGATGCCCTTTGCTGCGGTTGCAGGGTTAATTTGCAAAAGTTTCGCAAATTCATTTGTTGAAGGCACTTGATCGCCTTCTTTTAATTCTCCATTGACGATGTCATTGGCAATCCGAACCGTAATCTGTCTGAAAATCGGTTGATCACTGGAAAATGAGAACACCATAAATTGCATAACCTCCACGGTTCATTACTTATGTAACTAACCATATAACGGATAAACAAGATTGTCAACGAAATAAACTGAATACAATTAAAATTAGTCAAAAGGGTATTTTTTGAATTGACCTTTGTCTGTTTTCATTAAAAAAAACAAGGCATCAATCGCCTTGTTTTGATTCTTCTTGCTTTTGGTCTTTTCTTTCTAAATAATAGACACACCCATGACTTGCCATAAGTAATAGCAAAGCCACAAAGTTTTATTGTGGTGGAGTAATAAAAATAATGAGCAATCCTATAATAAGAGTCGGAATGACAATCTTATTGTATCGCTTTAGTCGTTTACGGGCACTGGGTTCGATGAAGCTGATGCAATCACGCCTTTCAATAACGTTGTGACAAATCTCAAATGTCGTTCAAACCTCTTCAAGTTTAGCCTCAACTTTTCCTGCAATTCTTTAAGGCAAATTGAGAATATCATGAATAAATAACGTTGGCTCCTTAACTAAATTAATGATTTCTGACTCACTCCCGTACCCTACTTGATGCGTTGGAAGCGTTCGCACAAAAGGTCGATGAGGAATCCCTATATTTTGTGCTGTCACAACACCTGTCTGCTTATTTGATAAACGGACATGACTACCAACTGGATAAAGCGCAATGGAGTGCAGGAAGACAATCATAATATGCCAGTCATATTTCATGGTAATTCCAAAAATGTACTCAATTGCTTCGATCGGACGTCGTTTAACGTGTGATCGACTTTGATGCAATAACTCATCATACTGGTTAGCAATTGCAATAATCTGGCCCGCTTCTTGAAGATGACTTTGCGATAAATGGATCTCCGGCAAACGATACGCTTGTTCCTTCGCGACGCTTTTCGTAATGAAACGCACTTCTCGTAACCATTCAGCTTCTCGATATGGGGCAAAATCAGCCCAATCCAGCCCCCGCCTTCCATCCTCTATGCCATGTAGCAACGCAGCTAGAATCAAAGTCGTTAACTTCTGCTCATCATATTTTAATTTTTTTCCTACATAAGCCGATAATACGCTTACCTTAATGGAATGTTCGAATAAATGATTATCTTCAGTCTTTAATTTATGAAGCCACGAATTGATGGCCGTGAACTCAACTAGTTGCTGAATAGAAGCCAACACGGCTTTTTTTTCATTTTCAAGATCCACTAAAAGCCAATTGAACGATTGAATAATGACAGGCATAATCGTCTCTACTTTTTCCCGTTCTTCTTCTTGTAGCTTATCATCAATCGGAAGCTGGTAGATACCAAAATTTTTTAACCGCATAATGAGCCGATGGTTTAATACCGTGCCCTTTCTTAAAAGAAAATGCCCATTTTGTGAATGCACCACATCGCCTAAAACCATTCCTGGGATTACATGATCACTTTTTATATTGGTGATTCTCACATCCCTATCCTCCACTTCTAAATAACTAGGATTAAAGTCTCTTTATGTTTCCATAATAAACTAATCTCTCCTAATTGACCATCTAAACGAATGGATCCTTTCAACTTTTTAAAAATAAACTGATAAGAGATCGAAAAAAAGCGCCTACAACAGGGTTCATCCTGCCATAGCCGCTTTTTAGTTACTTCAACGCCTTACATATTTTTCAGTAAAGAAAGGTTCTCCATTTTCACCAAAATCAACGCCTACTCCTAAATGGCGAAACTCTTCCCTAAGAATCACATCTCGATGTCCCTTAGAATTCATTAATCCTTCATGGGCATAAATACTACTAAACTGACCCATTGCTAAGTTTTCTCCCGCGCTTCTAAAGCGAATCCCATCTTCGCTCATTCGGTCATAAGGCGATTGCCCCTCTAAATTCGTATGACTAAAGTATTGGTTTTCAGCCATATCCGCGCTATGATCTCTCGCTGTATAACGGACATCTTCATGCCATTCGAGAATAGGCAAGTCATGCACAACACGCTCAGCATTCGTTAAGTCAAATAACTGGTATTCAAAACCATCACGCATGTCATCCGTTGGCTCTGTGTAAAGCGAGCGTTTGCTCTGCTCCACTCCATGATCAATGATCTGCATTCCCGTCACCATGAGGTCTTGATGCTCATCATAAAAGACCGTCACATAGCTATCGTCTAATTCAAACATATCGTAGGCTTCTTCTTCATTTAACTTATAAGAAAACGCCCCTTTACGAAGAACGTCAATCGGCTCCTCAAACGCATCACGAACCTCGCTCTGGTCTGTTCCATACCCAATGCCAATATCGGAGGAAATCAAATCTTGATTCGTATAGAGTCCTCTAACCACATCTTCATCATCAAAAAAGACCATGATGAAATTCTGGTAATCTGTATGGTACGCATGCCACTCTTGTCCATACTCATTCATAGACACTCGTTCTGGCTCACCAGCTTCTTGCTCAACATCTTCTCGGCGATCACCTAACTCAATATTATGGATTGAAAAAATTTGTTCTTTAGGTTGGTCAAGTTCCACCGCTTCAACAGGAACAGCTTCTTCTGCCTCACTTATCTCCATATCTTCCATTGGTAAAACTGCTCGCAAGAAGTCATCGAAAAACTCAAAAGACAAATCAAAAGTTGTCTCCTCGCTCCATGTCTGAACAGATTCTACCGATGAAGCAACGGCGTTTCTCGTTGGCTCCACCCAAAACTCTCTTGTACTGTATGCAAAGATTACGACAACAAGAATTGCAAGTAATCGTTTCATCATTCACGTCCTTATACACCAGTCATTCCATTCTATTAATCAAGATAGCCAATCTAGAACAACTTCAAACCAAATCTAGAGTCGAACAACTACTATCTCCTCTATTATAAAAGAGAGGGTCTCTCGCAATCAAAAGGAAAATAATAGAACAATGTGTGAGGAAATCGTGACTACTATGGTACACTACTTCTAACCTGAGACAAAAAGAAAGGAGCAAATGATGCAACGACTTTCTATTTTAACGAAGGAACAACTAGCTCAAGCAGCAACGCTTTATACCGATGTATGGCAAGAAGATCAGGAGGAATGCTTGGCACGATTTCAAAAACATGCCACTTATCCGCATTTTCACTCGTCCGCAATGATGATCAATGAGCAAATGATTGGCTTTATTTATGGCTATACTTCTCAAAAAGGACAATACTATCATGATTTACTAGCCAACCACATGGATCATGCAACCTACCTTGAATGGCTGTCTAACTGTTTTGAAGTCGTTGAATTGCTTGTTCACCCTACTTATAGACAAAGAGGCATCGCCACCACATTACTCCATCAACTCCTAAATAAAGCACCTAATCAAACAGCCCTCTTAACGACACAACAGGAAAATATGCCCGCTCGCATGCTTTATGAGCATGAGGGTTGGACGTTAATAAGTGATTCTTTCACTCCTCAGAACAGCGCAACGACGTATGTGCTCTACGGAAAAAAGATATAAAAAAGAGCTTCCTTGACGGATGCCCCTAAGCTTCAGTATCAACATGGTCCTTTATTAGCTGTAACAATACGAAGCATCCAACCGCCACACCAGATAGAGATAAGATCATTAACATCAACAAACTACCTGTTCGTGCCGCAAATAGAGAAAATAGATAAGCCATGACCACACAAAAGAGTAGCGTTCCAATCACCTTATATGCATGCTTCAATTGCTTCATCCCTCTCGAGTTTTTACTACCATTCCCATTAGGAGAGAAACTAAACCTGTTCTTTTAACTCCACATGACGTTCTCTCTCTTTATTTTCGTGAAAGACTTGCGAAAACAACCCTATACTTACGAAACCCATTACACTAAATATAACTGTCATTATGAACGAGGACAACCAGTGACTGACAATCATCACAATACCGGCGCTACTCACACCAAGTAACAACGCCACATGATACCAGCCCATATACGTACTTCGCTTCTCATCTGGAATAAGTGTTGCAAGCATTGCTTGTTTTACAGGGATGTGAAGTACTTCTCCTACGGATGCGATAAACATTGCACCTATAAGAATAATAGGTGTTGTACTAATACTAAGTACTACGTAGCCACTGAAAAAAAGCAACACACCTCCTATAAGCGTCACACGAGGAGGCCATTTCCTTGTCAGTGTCGCGATGCCAAGCGTCAGAAAAAGAACAAGGACGGTGTTTTCAACTTTCAGTAATCCAAGCATTTCAACGCCTCCTGCTTCTTGAGAGAAGAAAGAAAGAATCGCTTCACCAGCTTGTATCTCCGTCGATAATCGAACACCTATATACGTAGTTAATTGTTCTTCCATTGCTACCAAAAGTAAACTAGCAGAGCTAAATACGAGAAACACCCGTTGACTTAAAAGAAACATCATTGGACGTCTCTCTTTCGCCAAACTTAAAAGCACTTGTTGTTTAGGCGTATACGTTTCTGCTATAAAGAAATAAGTGACAAGAATCGTTACTAAACTTGCGCAGGCTACAGTGAGCAACAGGAAAAATAAGTACTCGAAAAAGAAAAAAGCACCGATTACACTCCCAATTGCTACGCCTAAATTTCCCAACCAATATGAATATGTATAAATATCCTTACGCTCCTTTGGGTGGCTACAATCCAGAATAAGCGCCTGATAAATTGGGTTAACGGCTCCCATACAAAATTGAGCAAGTATAAAAAAGAAAAAAGTAATCAGCGCAGAATCCCCCCACGGACCATTGGCAAATGCAGCTCCAATGTATGCCAAAACCGTCCCTGCTTCGAAGAGAAGAATGAGCTTCTTTCGCCCAACTTTATCAGAACGACCTCCGCCAATCACCGATCCAGCAACGCTAGAAAGCATGACGCCAATAAACATCAGACCACTCCGTACCACCCCAAGCTCCGCAGAAAAATAAATAATGAGGTAAGGTATAACCATCATAGTTGTTAGCTTCGAAAGAGACATCAACCCTAAACGAATCTGAATCGTACGTGAAAAAGATCGAAAAGACATCTTATCATGATCTCCTTTTAATGATTGATTAATCAATCATTATTAAATTATTTTTTTGGACCTATTGGTTTATAGGTCCAAATAATTGCATTGTCGTTTTGTTAAAAGATTCCCAGAAAGCACTGTACCTTGAATCGACTGAGTTTATACGTATGCCTGTTAGCAAACTCGTATACATTGTCGCTACAGTCATCGTATCCTGGTCTATCAGTACCTGCTTGTTCTGACCGTTTTCTACTAATCGTTTAACCTTTTCTCGAAATTGATCGTGAAAGGCATCCAATTCAGCGAATGCTTCTGGATATTTGTTGTGCTGCCCAATAATTTGCACAACAATCATTAAATAATTTTGTAAATTAGCGTAAATCGTCAAATGCCGATCAATCATTGTTTTCAATTCACTTAGCGGTTCTTCTGATTCCGCATTAAATGACAATACATCGTTTTTGAATGCCTCTATTGGTTCAACAACGACGGCATAAAACAAAGCTTCTTTATCTTTAAAGTAAGTAAATACACTACCAAAACTAATTTCAGCAGACTCAGATACTTTTTTGATGGTTGTGCCTTCATAGCCAAGTGTCGCAAATAATTCTGTCGCTACATCGAGAATCAGGGTGCGCTTTTTTTTCATGTTCTCTCGCTGCGCTTCTGATAAAGGCATGCTAATCTCTCCTTCTTAATGAATGAATGATTGATTAATCAATTGTTAAAAGAAGTATAAAGGATTTTTTATTTTATGTAAACAAAAAAAGACTGCCAAACAAGGCAGCCTGTTAAACGATTATTCAACACGATCACTGTTCGTGCGATTTTTTGTTCCATTTCCATCGTTAAATTCTTCTCTCGTGAAGACATCCGCAACATTCATATTAAACTCAACTAGCTCTAACCCTGTCATTGTTTTAATATTTTCTGCTACTTCTCTTTTAATCGACTGATAGATGGATGGGATTTCTTTTCCGTATTCTACGTAAACTTCTAAATCAATTGCCGCTTGTTTTTCACCAACATCGGCACTAATGCCTTTTGTAATATCTTCGTCGCCGCCAAACGTTTCTTTAATACTTGAGAAGAATGAACCACTCATTCCTAAAATTCCTTCTGCTTTCATCGTCGCAATGGCCGTAATTTTTTTTATGACTTCTGTGTCATATGTTAATTTGTCGCGATTTTGATTCTTTTCTTCTTGCTCTCTTTTTTCTTTCATGTACGTTTCATCTGTTTTTGTCGTTGATTTTACGTTATTCATTTTCATCATCTCCTAATTCGTGTAATTTATTGTCTTTTACTAAATAGAGCATCTAGATAGCCAGAGGCATTTAAATCTCCATCAGCCCATTTACCAACTAAGAAACCAATTGTAATGAATAGTCCAACGGCAACGGTGTACCAAAAGCCAATCGTAAAAAAGAGAACACTGAACACCGCTGCAATCAGAAGACCTACAATCCGTCCGCGATAACGCTTTACAGTTTCTGGATTCATGCGCACCCTCCTTAAATAACACGTTGCCGCTTATTTTGATTCGGTTGATTCTGTTTCACAAATACTTTCACTTCAGAAACAGCTACTTCTAACCATGATTCAAGATCTTGCTTTACCCGGTCCTGTAATTTTTTTGCGTTTTGTTGGACAGGGTTTGGCCCAAAAGGCGTATACGTAATTTCCAATGCTACTTGATTGGAATCTCTAGAGATCCTTGAATGGATTTCTAACGAACGCATCCCATCAAGGGACCGTGCGCTTTTTAATGCAGTTGATTCAATTGACTGCTTTGAAATTCCAATTTCCCCTACCTCAGTAGAGACGTGATAGGAATGAATTTCACTTTCACTTCTTCTGAAACTAGCAAAAAACAAAATCAAGGATAGCAAAATCAGAAAGGCGAAGACACCGATCAAGACCCAAAAGTACGGTTCACCAAGGGCAAGGATCTCGTCAAACACATTGTACACATTTGTTATTTGCAGAATGAATCCTACAGAAATAACAAGTGTTAATAAAGCAAACAGTGCCATAAAAAATCGCAGAACGCCATTCATTCTCTCACCTCCTTCAAAAAAACTTGACATCTATCTTGCAAGATTAGACTCGCTATTTTTTTACCCCCACTGCAAAAAGCTAAACCCTCTTTTCTGCAACTTTATAACTAGGTCACTTTTCTTTTTTAGGAAATTCAGAAACTAGGTTAATCTTCTTAAAAATCGGGTACAAAGGAGCTATACACAAACTTTTCAAGGAGTGATTTTTTGCGTAATGTGTATGAGCTAAAAATGAATTCTGGTGAGACAAAGTTATATGGTACAAATATGAGGCTGGAAACGGTTTTGCGAGAGGGTATTAATTTAGAGGAAGTGCTATACGAATTCGGCTATGAACGTGAATTTATTTATACATATATTGAAGATATTAAGCGTGATTGCCTATACTATACGCTTGAAGAAGCCTTATTACATAAAAGACCAATGGAACATTTCTAAAAAGAAACAGACTATTCTTTTCCAGCTTATCGAACTGATCGATAAGCTTTTTTATTGTGCACCTGCCCCTTTCCCGCCATTCAAATAAAATTGGACGTAGCGCATGACTTCTGTCTTAAGTCGATTAGAAGCCCCTCCTGTATAAAGAATTTTTCCGTTTAACCAGCACGCATACGTGTACGTTCGATCTGCTTTGATCTTTGGACGTAAATTCACTCGCATGTTTCGCTTCGCCATTACAGCTTGAGTCTGAAGCAAATCCCTCTCCAAAAAAATGAGTGCTTGCTGAATCACTTTCACGTAAGCTTCAGGAAAAGTCACTTGGATGTTTCGTTTTAAAAACGATTGTTGCTCTGAAATCAGAATTTTTTTAGCAAGCGCGATAAAAATATATGTACGGAAAATGAGTATAGGCTCTGTTTTTACGGTAAGCAAGTGAGCAAAGTCTAGCTCTTGATCTACTCGTGTATTCATTTCGCTCGCCACCTTTCTTTCTCGTTTATTATATACGAATATACGTTCGGTATTCAAGTAAAAAGAAAAGCTGACAACAATTGATTTATTGCCAGACTTTTTCATAATCCTGTTTATCTTGCACCTACAACTGGATGCGGGACGTAACGTTCTTCTAGATAGTGCATTTCTTGAGATGTGAGCTTGACATCCAACGCCCCTACTGCGCTTTCCAAATGTTTTTCTTTTTGAGCACCTATGATGGGAGCCACGACTGGATCCTTGTTCAGCAACCAAGCCAGTGCCACTTTATCACGTGAAACCCCATGTTGATCGGCAATTTCTCCTACACGCTCTATAATTCCTCGATCCACATCCTGCATGGGGTCATACTTTGATTTTTGTGTTTGGTCAGTTTCAGAGCGTGGGGTGGATTCAGACGGATCCCGCGTTAAACGACCTGCTGCTAGTGGGCTATAGGGCGTGACCGCAATTTGTTGATCACTGCAATATGGCATCATTTCTCGCTCTTCTTCCCGATAGATCATATTATAGTGGTTTTGCATCGATACAAATGGCGTCCATCCATTTTCCTTTGCTATGTGCTGCGCCTTTTGAAATTGCCATGTAAACATGGCGCTCGCCCCAATATGCCGCGCCTTTCCTGCTTTCACCACATCATGCAAGGCTTCCATCGTCTCTTCAATAGGCGTGTCGTAGTCCCAGCGATGAGTAATGTATAAGTCAACATAATCCATTCCTAGCCGTTCTAAACTATGGTCAATTTCCGTTAAAATTTCTTTCCGAGAAAGTCCCCCACTGTTCGGTCTGTCAGGTCGCATCGGCATAAACACTTTTGTTGCCACAACAATGTCATCTCGGTTTGCGTAGTCATTTAGCGCTTTTCCTAAAACTCGCTCACTTTCACCCATTGAATAAATGTTCGCCGTGTCAAAGAAATTAATGCCAAGATCAAGAGCCTTTTTAATAACCGGGCGACTTTTCTCTTCATTTAAGATCCATTTATGAATCCAATTATTCGGGTCCCCGAAACCCATCGCACCTAAACAAAGTCGCGAAACGTCCATTCCTGTGTTGCCGAATTTAACATAGTCCATTACGATAAGCCTCCTTTTCCTCCTAGTTTACCCTCTAGACTAAACTCCAACGCAAATTAATAGTACTCGTTTAGATTAAAACGCCGGCAAGAAAATGCTGACAAGTCGATGTCAGTGTTTCCAGAAATAATTAGCTGACTTAATGCTTGACCCACCGCACTACTAAATTTAAACCCGTGACCAGAAAAGCCCGCCGCGATTGCAACATGTTCATGCCGCGGATGCCGATCAATAATAAAGCGATCATCTGGTGTCATGGTATAAAGGCATGTCTTTCCATATGTCAGATTCCCTACTTTAGGCAAGGAATGGCGTAAAAATGTATGTAAATCCTCTTCATCCTCTTTCCTTGCCCCAAAAGGCTGCAAATCATGATTAGGGTTTACGGGCACGCCTCCATCGTGACGTCCGACTTTTAAACCAGCGCCGTCAATACTCGGGAAGCCATAGTACAAACCATTCTCTGTTTCAAACGCAAAAGCTGGAAATTGTTCTGAACCGTAGTGTCGTTCATCGGCATTGTACCATGCGAACGTTTTCCGAAGAGGAGTCAGAGGAACCGTCAAATCAAGCTTCGCTAACATTTCCTGCGCCCATGCTCCTGAGGTAACGACGAGCGAATGGGCATTATAGGTATCTGTTTTTGTAAAAACAGTCACAGAATCTTTGTGTATCTCTACATCTTGAACGCTCGTATCTCCGATTATGGTGGCTCCGTATGATTCCGCTAACGTACGGTACGCATCAATACTCTCCTCGCACCTCAACACACCCGAGTTTGGTTCAAAACAACCAACATAGCCTGGCTGTACGTTGACACCTGGGTACCGATGATGAATATCGTTTGCATTTAAAACTTCTAATGGAAGTTGATACGCCTCGGCACTTTTCAACGTTCCTTGAACCAACTTACTTTCTTCTTTCCCCACACTTAATACACCTGTTTTTAAAAACAACGATTTTCCGCTCTCTCTTTCAAGTGACGTCCACAATTCTTGCGCTCTCAGCACAAATGGAACATAGAGCGATCCTTCTGCGTAGGCATGACGAATGATTCGTGTCTCTCCATGGTGACTTCCCCTTTGATGAGGTGGATGAGACGAATCAAGTAACAACACTCGTTTGCCACTCTTCGCCAAAAAATAGCCTGCCGCCATCCCCATTGAGCCGGCACCAACAACCAAAACATCATACTGCATCTGCTCTCCACCTTCATTGCATGAATTTTCGTACTAGTATACGATAATTAGATGAAGAGCGAAAGAGGATCACGTCAAACGCATACTCTTCTCCCTCAGCCATATACTGTATGGATTTGTTCTAAATAGAGGGGGGAAATGACGGATGTGTACATCGGTAACGATAAACACAAAAGACGACCATCATTTTTTAGCAAGAAATTTTGATTTCTATGAGTTGCCTGTACCTTATGAAGTAACGGTCTTACCGAGAAAGTATAGGTGGCTTAATAAACAAGATAACCGGACTATTACAAGTCGGTATGCGGTTGTAGGAATGGGGGTACGAGCGGATGACCAGTTCGGCCTTTTTGATGGATTTAACGAAAAAGGGTTGATGGGCGTAACCCATTACTTAGAAGGATTTGCTCAATTTGAAACGCAACGACGCAGAGATAAGATTAACCTTGCTGCTCTTGACTTCATCTTATTTGCACTTACACAATTCCAATCCACTGATGAAATCGTTCGTTATCTTGGCGATTTAAATTTAATGGAACGGGATTTAGAACTAACAGACGGTCCTCCTCCAATCCACTGGACTTTTACGGACAGCGCCAAGAAGACCATTGTCATTGAGAGTACGAAAGACGGTGTGAAGGTATACGATAACAAAGTCGGTGCTTTCGCCAACAGCCCTGATTTTCGCTGGCACCTCATTAATTTAAACCAATATGCCACACTCTCATCCATTCAACCGAGTCAAGAAGTTGTCTGGGGAGACTACCCCCTCGTGCAGTCACCTGAATTATTAAGCGGTAATTTCGGCATTCCCGGCGATTACACGTCTCCCTCTCGATTTGTTCGAGCTGCCTTCCTCCGTAATCATATTGAAGAAGCCGAGACAGAAGCAGATGGCTTACTCAACTGCATTCGAACTCTCGATTATTGCAGTGTCGCTAAAGGAGCAGATATTGAGGATGGTGATGCTTCTTACACCTTATACACTAGTGCGATGTGTGCTGAGACGGGTTACTATTATTATTATACTTATACGAACAACCGAATAAACGCCGTCAATCTTTTTCATGAAGATTTATCTGGGCAAGAGAAAATAACATTTCCAGTGAACATCAAACAATCCATTCATTATCAGAATCCCAGAGAGCGGGAGGAAGAAAAACATAAAGATGAATACGATGAATAAGTCGGCTATTGCCGGCTTATTCATTTATTTTTCGAACAATTTTAATTTATATCACCGTTAATCAAACGTTTAATTAAGGGATTGAATTTGCATGAAACCTGTTATCGAGAAGAAGATAAACACCGTGTTCACATGCTCTCCCTCCTCCTTATCGACACAGCTTCATCGGGTATTTTGCATTAACGTTTGCTGGTAGACACCGACTTTTTCAAGGAAATTTAATTCATTGCTGTTGTCTTGATCATTCACTTGATGCTTCATTCCCCGGGATTGATCTTTTCCGGCTTTTCCATCCGAAAAACGAACGTTTGGCGTGAAAGAGTTCCTGCTCACCTCCTTCATTAAAAATTCGAGTACTTAGATCCATGTATCGGTGCTGGACTTTAAACGTTTCGTTTGTACGATCAGACGTATATTCATAGACTGCCTGATTTTTTATTTGTTCTTTTGTTATCTTAGGTAACGCTAACAAACCAACCTTCTCTTCATTCATATAGACATTCCATTTTGGACGTATAAACGACTCTCGCACTTTATATTTTTTAAAATAGATGCTGTCACCAGTTGCCTCATCTTCAATATAAATATTTCTGTAATCAAACAGTCCGATTATTGATGAAATCCGTTCAAATCGGTTTGTAAATGTGACGCGTAACGTTGCGCGGTGATTCTCATTCTCGTCAAAAATACGAATGGGCATATCATTAAGTAAATAGATCGGTTCTTGATAATGCCATTCACTCGCCTCGTCTTGTACATCTGCCTTTTGTACAGATCCATTTTGCTCTTCTTGCTCAAATCGCTCGTTCGTGCGCTTCCTAGTGGTAAACGTATAGCTCAGTCGTATAATCATAAACGTCAGAGCAACTGCAAGTAGTACAGCGATCCAAACAGATTGATCTGAGAATGGTTGATCCGCAAACATGTATAAACCACTTTGGATCAAGAGATAGACTGTTGCAAATACCGAAACCAAAATCGTTGTAAGCACATACTCACCCTCTTCTCTAAATAGGTCCTATCACCTGCCCATTTCCATCAATCTTTTTTGTAAACATTTTATTTAGAGAAGGTCTTGCCTTTATATACCTGATTGATTGCTGTAATGCCTGACGATCATGCCATTACTTCTTGTCATTTGAAATTGCTCGTAATAACCAACTAAATCATCATCACAACATAAATCGACCATATAGTGATCGCTTAATTGATCCAGCATCTGCGAGACTAAACTCTTGCCAATCCCCTTGTTCTTATATGCTGGCAGCACTTCTAAAAACGGGATGTAGGCGGCAAGGACGCCATCGCTGATCGCTGTCGTATACCCAACTACACGATTCTTCTTTTCGTCTATCGCTAGAACGATATAGCTACTTTTTTCTAGAAGCGTCCTATGTTTTTCGGGTGTAGGGTGTTTGTGCCCCCAATCCTGAAAAAAGCCTGTTAACATCTCTGCTGATATACCGTCTAGCGTAGTTTGATAAATCATTCTTTTCCCCCCTTATCAATTAAAAAGGAATCTCCATAAAGAAGATTCCCTCTCGTTTCACCTTCTGGCTATGATCATAAATCGTTTTGAATTTGTTTCGATCCCATTTTCTGTTTGATAACGAGCAAGATAGGTTTGAAAATGCTTTTCATCATCTTCCTCCTTGCCGAAATGATCGATAATTGGTGTATGTGTCAGCAAAAAGCGTAAATCTTCATCTGATTTATAGTACTCAACTGCGTTATAGTCTTGGGCGAAAACCTCTTTAAATCCTGCTGCTTTCAATGCATCCATATACGTTTCTTTTAATGTTCCATCTTTGACACCAAATGCCTGCCCTCTGCCGAAGCACTCTTTTAGATTAACCTTGTCGCCTTCACTAACTTGCTGCGTAAGGAAAATCCCGTTCTCACTTACTACACGCTCTACCGCCTTCGCAGAAAAGGGAGCATGACAGCAGGAGACCAGCTCGTACGATTGCTTTAAAAATTCTATTTCTTCAGACGCCATCTCGTGAAAGGTGACATTTTTAATTTTTAAGCGCTGTTGATTCGTTCGTGCTGTTTGTATCATTGTTGGCGATTGATCCACAGCATCAACATGAGCCACGGCTGGAGCCAGCTTTAAAATATTTTCTCCGCCACCGGTTCCTAAGTCTAGTATTGTGTCCGTTGGCTTTGACAGTTGCTTTACTCGATTATAAAAACTCCATTTCACACCTGTTGACGTTGTATTTACTTGACTGAAATACCAGCCTATTTCTTTTCCAATTCGATTGTAAAATTGATTTAAGTCTTCACTCGTCATTTTTGTTTCCACCTTTCAACATGTAACATAAGCGCTTGGATCATTGTTCGAAAAAAGACAGACTTCTTCCTTGGTGGCTAGTACGCGTTTTTTCTAGCCCGAACAGGAAATAAATCGAACAAAATAAACCAACATGTTACGCTCACTCCTTTGAAAGATTACAACTAGTATACTACAAATCGTTTTAATAGAAAGAATATTTTCACGATAAACTCAAACGTTCTTTCCCTATAAGAAACTCAATCATATAGGATTGAACGAACACGTCAAACCCAAGTGTTTCATAGAGACGAACGGCTGCTTTATTATGAGCAAGTACCGACAAATACACGTTTGGCGAGCAATGTAATCCCATTCGAACTAGTTCACTTGTAACAGCCTTTGCGTACCCTTTTCCACGACTTGATGGACTTGTAATGATGTTTCCAAGCTCCACAAGTTGTGTGTCAAAGAAATGATAGCCACCAACAGAGACAAATTCCCCCTCTTGCTTGATCGCACAAAACGGATTTGTTTCTAGTTCCGCAGCAAGAAAATAATTCATTCCATTCTTTTTGATAAATGTTGCACAGGCATCATAGTCAATTTCTATAACTCGCTCAACGTCCGTCGCCGAAATGAGCTTTGATTTATCTACGTGCCTCATTGTGATGAAATTAATTGACTGATCCGTTAATTCAAGCTGTTGCCCAAGCAACTCCTTATCTTTCCCTGTTAGAATGGTACCGCCAATTTCACCAGCATTAAGATCTAGGTCAACTGTTGCAAACGCTAGTAAGGAACGAAAATCTACTACATCTCTATTAATCGGTAAGAAAGAAAACGCAGGAAAAGGTAGTTGATCTGTATAAGCAAGTACCCCTATTAGCTCTTCGTCCTCATATTGACCATAGAATGTTGCTTCCTTTTTGCGGACGGTCACATACATGTAAAACAAGAAGTTCTCCTCTTTTTTAACCTTTTTTGCCACATCATCAATTGCATCTAAATTAAGCTTTCGATTAAAGTACACTGCTTATCCCCACCTTTTCATCCTTCCGTTCTACTATAACGAAAAACACCCTATACGTGTAGCAAAGGTGTTGATCTTTTGTGACTAGCGTTTAATGCTGCGATTAATCCTTCTGTAATGGTTAAGCGATGAAAAGTTATTTCAGAAACCGGAAAGACATCAATGACTGCGAGCAACGGAAGCAGTCCACCTTTAAACGAGGCAATGCGATGCTTTGGAATCCACTTTAGCTGCACAAACTCTTCTTCGGCTTTTTCGAGAAGCTCATAGAGCTGCTGTTTAAGCACATCCGTCGAAAATGAGTCGGTTTGCAAGTGCTCTTTTAAAAAATGATGAGCGCCACCAATCGTAATAAGGGAACGCATGGGCGCAGTATGGAAAACTTGATCCTTTGCAAGATGTTCTTTTAGCTGTCCGACAAACTGACGCCAATCGGCTGTTTCTGCACAGAAAAAATCATTGCTTAACGTCAGCGCTCCAAAAGGGTAGCTTTGAAAGTAGGTTGCGCTCGATTTTGATACCATTGTTAACTCCGTACTTGCGCCACCAGTATCTAGCACGATCCCTGTTTCGAGACAAACCCGCTCCTTTAAGGCAAGATATCCGAGCAAAGCTTCCACTCGTCCAGACAAAATTTGAATACTAGAATGAATTTGGCTTTTAATTGCATGTAGCACATCCCCTTGATTCCTCGCCATTCGTAAAGCACCAGTTGCAAACACGAACGACCCACGACACACATAAGCTTCTTCAACCTTTTTAAACTGCTGGAGCGCCCATATGATTTTTTTTACTGCTTGCTCTTTTAAGATTCGATCTTTCGTTAAATGCTTGGCGAGATGAACTTGAGCCTTCTTTTTCGTCACAATACACCATATCCCTTTATCTCGTTTGCAAATCGTACATTTCATAGAGTTGGAGCCGATCTCGATCATGGATACATAGTGCATAAAATGCTCCTCCTCTACTAAATTAGTCGCTTGCGAATGCGTTGCGACACTTGCTCAACTACTATGACAACGACCAGGATCAAGATGATAATCATCAACGCTTCATCAAACCGTCTGAGCGTCATCGAAGTCGACAGCTCTACACCAATCCCGCCAGCACCTACTAGACCAAGGATTACAGCGGAGCGAACTGCCTTCTCTACACTAAAAAGACTTGTGCCAACAAAAGAAGCAAATCCGATTGGTAGAATCGATCCTGACATTACACCTAGCTTCGACCCACCTGTTGATTCGAGCGCTTCAGAAGGTCCCTTTTCAATTTCTTCAATTCGCTCCGAAAAAAATCTGGCGCAGAAACCGATTGTATCAACGGTAATGGTCAATATCCCTGCTAACGGACCAAGGCCAATCGAAATTACAAAGATTAAGGCCCAAACTAAGTCTGGTATCGTACGCAACACAGATACAATCCCTTTTGTTGCATAACCAACAAAAGGGTGAATCGTTGTGTTCCTTGATGCTAGTAGCGCGACAGGCAAACTGATGATGACACCAAAAACCGTGCCGACTAAGGCAATTTGAAACGTCTCATACATCGCCGCAGATATAGAAGAAAACCGTGATGGATCAGGTGGAAAAGCCGTTGAGATAAAATGAATCATATTGACAAAGCCCGTACTTAAACGATCAATGGAAACACCACCGTGCTGAATGCCCATTATAAATAATGTTAAAAATACCAGCCACCCCAGCCAAGTAAGAAGGGAAGGACGCTTAAAGCGAGGAGGCATATGGCTGTTGGTCATCTCGCTCATGATACCTCTTCCTCCTTCTCCTCAACGTCATAAAGCCATGAAAGTTGGCGTTGATCCATTTTCTGGACCGAAGCATCTAGCACTTTCTTTCCATTTTTCAATGCAATAATTCGGTCACCAAACTCTAGAGCAGCCTCAAGCTGATGCAGAATACAAATCATCGTCATTCCTTTTTTTGAGGCAATCCTCGTAAGCAGACTCATGATTTCTTTTCCTGCTTTTGGGTCAAGGCTTGCGATCGGTTCATCGGCCAGTATAATCGAAGGACGCTGCATCAACATTCTTGCGATTGCAACACGTTGTTTCTGACCGCCAGATAAGGCATCTGCTCGACGACCGGCTAAAGAAGCAAGTCCAACTTGTTCTAGGCAATCCATCGCTTCTTCCCTCAAAGTATTGGCGGCAAACGGAGCTAGAACGTGAATAAACGTTGCCGTTCGCCCCATCGCACCAAATAAAACATTTTGTAAGACCGAAACGTTGTACACAAGATTAAAATGCTGAAACACAATTCCCATTTGCTTTCTGTACCCTCGTACCGTTCTTTTGCTCAACGTTGGCAAGTCTGCACCGTTCACATACACATGTCCTTGAGTTGGTTTTTCAAATTGACTTACGCAGCGGAATAACGTTGATTTTCCCGATCCATTATGCCCAAGAAGGACGACTTTTTCTCCTTGTTCAACAGTAAAATCAATTCCTGTCAGTGCTGTCACACCGTTGTCGTACGTTTTTGTTAGACCCCTCACCTCAATCATCGCACTCATTAATCAAGCTCCATTCCAAGAACGCGGTACGCTTCACGCATAGAATCATAGTCGCTGTCCTCCGCGTCAACAAACTGACCTTCCATGTATTTATCATTCTCACCCGTCTCAAGAATGCTTGATAGGATAACATCTTGATTTTCAAGAATGGCTGCTGTTAATTCTTCCACGAAAGCATCATCTAGCGCCGGGGAAGCAACAAACACATCATTCGGAAGAGGCTCTCCTTCAGCAAGTAAGCGATATTTCCCGTCCCCATCCTCTTCTATCATTTGTTGGTAATCTTTTATTCCAGTTGCTAAAACATCCACATCATGATTCTTAAACGCTTCAATTCGTGCACCATCTAGAAGTTGAATCGACACATCTTGATCAAGATCAAATCCAGCTTCGATTAAGATTTGACTAGGACCGATATGACCACTTGTTGAACCTGCATCTTTCATCGCAATCGAAGCACCTTTTATATCGTCTAGCGTTTCGTACTCACTATCTTCATGCACAATAATAGCCGCATGATAATCAGCTCGTTCAATTCCAACAATTGGCTCAGCGTCAGGAACAACCGATTTAATTTGTGCATATTCCGACGGACCTGCAAGCAAGACATCCACTTGATCATACTCTAATGCCGTTGCGCCAATAATACGATCATTCACCGCAAAGAATTCTATTTCGAGATCAAGCACCTCTTCAAGCGCATCTTTAAAAGGGCCAAACTCACGCTGTAACTCTTCAAGACCTTCCAAACCCGTATCCGCAAATCGCAACGTCTCCGGCCAATCTTGCTTTTCATCCGTTTCGTTTTCATTTTCTTCAGCCGTTACCTCACTTGCAACTTCTCCACACCCGACTAACAAAAACGACAAACCCGCCAAAAGGAAATACTTTTTCATCCCACTCACTCCCTATGTATGTTGTTAGCTCTAACAATACAGGGAAAATATGAAGCGACTATGAGGCTGGCATTAAATAATCATAAAATTTGTAAAAGTTCTATGTAGTTTGTAAATGAAGCTACTGAATTCATTTTTATCATTGCTTTTAAAAGGGAATGCAACGAACGATCGTTTTTAATTAATAACTTTCTTGCATTGATCTTATGCAAAAAAGTCATTAGAGCATGGTTGACGGAAGGCGTATGATTAAAGAGAACCTTATTTTCACAGTTACTAGCAAATTCAATACGCAGGAGCAGATCAAATGACGGACATACACCGTGGTACAACAGCATTTAAGAAGATCAATGCTGCTCTTTTTATTGGAGGCTTTTGCACGTTCGCCATTCTTTGGGGCATGCAATCATTACTTCCTGAAATTGCAGAAGAATTTAGCGTAAGCCCTGCTTTATCAAGCCTCGTTCAATCTTCAACAACGTTATCACTTGCCATTACGTTGCTTATCATTGGCGCATTTGCGCATAAATTTGACCAAAAACATTTAATGACGACTTCTCTTGTTGTTTCATCGATCCTCGTGATTTTCTCTGGCTTTTTATCCAGTTTCGGGTTGCTAATCGCTTTCCGAATTTTACAGGGTATTACATTAGCCGGTATTCCTGCTGTGGCAATGGCTTATTTAGCAAATGCCATTGAAGGCAAGAGTCTTGGATTTTCAATGGGGCTTTACATTAGCGGTAGCTCCATAGGAGGCATGACAGGAAGGATTGTTAGTGGGTTTTTAACGGATTACTTTAGTTGGAATGTAGCTGTAATGGGCGTCGGCCTTATTAGTTTGCTCGCTACCGCATTATTTTGGTACCTGCTTCCAAAAGTTGAAAAGAAAGTCGTACCTGCTCAAAAACAAACTGGCATGATTCGTTCCTTTCTCTCTTCTTTCAAAGTGCCTGGCTTACCTTATCTCTTTCTAAACGGGTTCTTGTTGAGCGCCGGGTTTGTTTCATTATATAACTATATTGGCTTTGTTCTAATGGATCCGCCCTATTATTTAAGTCAAACATTAGTCGGCTTTATCTTCGTCGTCTATTTGGTTGGAACCTTTAGCTCAACGTGGATGGGCATGCTTTCTGACAAATACGGAAAAGGAAGAATCCTCAAGCTTTCCATCAGTATTTTATTTATCGGCGGTGCGCTCACTCTTCATCCAAATTTATGGTTAATCGTCCTTGGCATTGCGATCTTTACGTTTGGATTCTTCGGGGCTCATTCCATTTGTAGTAGCTGGGTCAGCAACTATGGAAACGAGAATAATACACAAGCTACCTCTATTTACCTATTCGCCTACTATTTTGGCGGTAGTGTGGTGGGTACGCTGTCAGGAACCCTTTTTTACGCAGTCGGTTGGTCGGGCATCGTTGCCATGATTGCCGCGTTAGCCGTCTTGTCCTTCCTCTCTGCTTTTCGCGTTACAATCATAAAAAAGCACCAGCAACCGGCTTAAGATAAAGGCCGATTGTTGGTGTTTTTATTTTTGAAAAGGATAACGCACACCGGTTAACTGTTCCGAAACCTCCCAAAGTCTCTTCATCACATCTTCTTCAACGTATCCGTTCTTAGGTGTAACAATGGTCGGATTTCCTTTCCGCTCTCCTTTTCCATCGGGACCAATAAATTCCCCGCCGTTCAATGATTCCTCCGTCGCCGCATAAATCGTAGGGAGACTCCCCATCTGAGCAGGCTGCGTGAAAAATTTCATGACGGAACGAACGTACCAAGGTGTCTTCCCTTTACCAAACTGGAACAAGTTCGTTGCGGAAAAACCCGGGTGAGCCACAGTACTAATCGTTTTATACTTATTTTCTTTTAAACGTCGATCGAGTTCCTTCGCAAATAGTAAGTTCGCCAATTTACTTTGTCCGTAAAATTTTTGTGCGCTATACCCTTTCTTTCCATCTAGATTATCAAAGTTGATTTCACCAAATCGATAAGCAATGGAGCTTAAAGACACCACCCGTGCGCCCTCGCTTTTTTCTAATAGAGGGAGAAGTTGTGCCGTTAATGCAAAATGACCAAGATGATTACTCGCAAACTGTAGTTCAAATCCATCTTCCGTAATTTCATGTGGCGGCATCATCACCCCTGCGTTATTTACAAGGATATCAATTGCCACATCGTCTCGCAGCATTCCTTCACTAAACGCGTGCACACTCGATAGCTTTGATAAATCTAGCTCCCTAAGTTCAGCATGTCCGCTTGGATGAAGCTGTATTAATGCTTCTTTCGCAGCCTTTCCTTTATCCAAATTTCTCACTGCCATCACGACACGGTAACCTTCAGCAAGAAAGTGCTTCGCTGTCTCATAACCAATGCCGCTGTTTGCACCGGTGATAACAATTGTCTTCATATTCAATCGAACTCCCTTTATGATAAAATATAATTGTGACAGTTGTAACATTATTGTGCAGTTATCGTACCAACTAGTCTACCAGCAGTCAACGAACGAAATGGAACTGTGACAAATCCATTTAAATGTAACAGAAAGGACGAGTTTAAGATGCTCTCAAACCGCAATCGCACATACAAAAAAACACGCTATGCCCTCATACAAGCGCTTATAACATTAATGGACAAAAACGCCTATAAAGAGATCACCGTTAGCGAAATTGTGGATAAAGCAGCCGTTTCGAGACAATCATTTTACCGCCACTTTGATGGAAAAGAAGACGTCATTCAAAGTTATTTTGACGAGCTGTGCGAACAATTTCTCTCATCGATCAATGAAAAAAAGGACATGCACATACATGATGTCCTCTTAGCATATTTTCAGTTTTGGGCAGACCATCGCATCCTTGTGTTAACCCTTTATAAACATGGTGACCGTACCATTGTAGACATTAGCCATTATTTAAAAGCATTGGCGCATCTGATGTTCCAGCATAAGACCATGTCTTCTTATGAGCAGCAATTTATCGTCGGCGGCATGTTTTCCGTAAAGCTTCACTGGATTCAAGAAGGGATGCACCTTTCGCCTGAAGAACTAACAAGACACATCATCAAGTCAATTCCTTCCGATTAAAACGATCTTGGAATCACGAAACAATTGTCCACATGGTCAAACCCGATTTTCGGATAGTACGCCATCGCTTCTTCTGATGCTCGTAAAATTAATGCACTCTTTTCGCCAATCTCTTCTTTCGTTTTTTCGATTAACTTCCGGCCAATTCCCTGGGCTTGATAGTCTCGATCAACAGCTAAATCAGATAAATAACAGCAATAACTAAAATCCGTTAAGCTTCTCGCCACACCAACTAATCGATCTTCATCCCAAGCCGTCACCAGCAAATTGCTGTGCTGAAGCATCGCCTCCAATCTCTGTAAATCTTCTGTTGGACGATTAATCGTCGACGCTTTAAAAACCTCCGCAAGCTGCTCTGGTGTGATGGTCTGTCCCGTTTTCAATGTAATCATTGGTGGTCTTCCTCTCTTGTTTGGTGTGGGTACACTTGGCTGAAATAAGTGGGATACGCTAATACAAAACCTTCCCCCTTCACTTCGCCATAAATGCCTCGACTTCTCGCTTCGATTTTAGAATAAAGACCTGCCTTCCCTCCGAATAGCGATCAATCATCTCTAAAATAGCTGGTCGCTTCTTTTTCTGGAAATCCCAAATCCATTTTAAAAATGCTGGGTCTAATTTTTCTTCGCACCCTTCATGCATATCCGGCCTGGTTTTGTGGCGATACATCCGATACCTTTTGATAGCTCGATAGACACAGACACTTCTTGGCATATCTAAATAGATAATCGTGTCGCATGCTTGTAATCGAATCGGCAACGTTCCACCGTAGTGCCCATCAATAATCCACTCATCTTTTTCGACCAGTGAATGTTGCGTCTCTTCCTGCTCTTCTCGAGAAGTCATTTCCCAATTCGGCTTCCAGTGGAGAGCATCGAGATGAAAGACTTCAATGTTCAATTTCTCACTCAATTGTCTAGCAAGTGTCGATTTTCCAGCTCCTCCCGAACCAATAAGCACGATTTTTTTCATAGGACCTCCCCAAAATGACCAACTATTTTCTTACTATGCTAAATAAATTGACTTCAATCACCCGAATAGCCTATACGTATTTTCGTTTCCGATCCTTTAATCCCTTTTTGATTTATGGATACCACCTCCACTTGGTTCAACCCTTCTGACGCATTCCAATCAACTGAATTGCCTGAAATTTGAACAGGTTCACTCTCATTTAAACGCACTTCAAATGTTTCATGACCAGGATGAATGGTGTGGAACGTCAACGTAAAGTGAGGTTCAACAGCGAACAAGTGCATGTTGTTCTCAAAATCTTTATGCTCCTTCAACCCATAAGTTGTAATAATGTCTTCGGGAATCACTGGATCTTTATAATTAAAAAGGATAGTTGTTTGCGTGGGATCGGCATAAAATCGGTCTGTATCATGTGTAAAAATAGCATGTGACAGCTGCATAAATTGGAATGCTAGAAGCTGACGCTCACTTCTTACATGTAAAAATAGGTCGACAACTTGTTGATTCAGCAAAATAGAGGTGCTTACATAGCCAAAATAAGATTTGATAAAACCTTCATACTGTTTGACCGATGGACCATTTATAGATAAGACATGGATGGATGCGTCTTGAAAGGAACAAGAAAACTCCTCGTAACTTAAAGGCGTGTCGTTGACTGTGGCATAGCTATTGAATTGCGGATCTAAAAAGAGCCATTTTTTCAAATGACCGGACCAAACTTCTATCACAACATGGGACTGGCCAATTCCACCATAATCTGCTGCTTCACTAAACACGCGAACAACACGAGTGACGTACCCTAAAGCGAGCAGGATATCGCTCGTTACTTTCGCGTATTCTGCACATCGAAAGGATTTTGCCGCCTCCGCTTCTTTTAAAATATCTCGAGATGAGAGATGCTCGCCACTATTGATCCCATCATGATCAAAGCGTTGGTGGACCCAGTTCATAACTGTAAGGAAGACTTCCCATTCGTCCGTTGAACCGACGTTAAGATGTCGATACACATATCCTCGCAGCTGATCTAACTCTTCTTCATTTGTTCGAAGATACGTAAGGTTTGATAGCGGCAGGTGGTTGTTCGATTCTAGAATGTTGATTTTTTTCAAGCAAACACCTCCTTTTTTGATAAGATCGTTTTATGTATGCATTAACCCAACAAAAAAGAAGAACCCAATTACGCCGCAGTTTATGAGGGTAATTACTAGCGCAATGAGCGCAATTCTTGATGGTTCGTTCTTAGAAATTAACACGAGCAGAATTCCGATAACGGTTACAACTGTTCCAATAAAAATAAAGAGCATCATCGGAAAGCTTGCTGCTTCACTTGTTGCAGAGGCAATCGGGTCTAAGAGAATCATTGTTAGTGTGACGAGGACACTGAGCCCCACTAGTCCGTACGACCGCCATGTATAGGTGCGCGCTTCCATATCGATCCATCTCCTTTCTTAATTTAGTCATTAGTTAAAATATAGCATAAAAAAAAGCGTGCCACATTAAGTAGCACCCTTTTTCTTATTGAAACACTAAAATGATGCCGATCACTGCTATGAATGAGATCGCGCTACCCCAAATTAACTCTGCAAGCGTGTGTCGCTTCATTTTTAACGATGCCCAGTAGACAAGGGCAATGAGTAGCAAACCGATGAAAGCAATAGGACCAAGAAAATAGATTAAGAAACTGATTGGTCCGACGACCCCACATGCATGACCACTTGCACGAATGCGAAGCACTTTATTAAAAACGACAATGCCTATACCAGAGATGAAATAAATCCAATAAATCATGGTGATTCCTTCTGGGGCGTTTGTCACATAAGCAAATAGGATACCAAAAACATACCCTAAGACCCCCATAAGAATGGCGAAATTACGCTGTCCTTCCCTTCCTTTATCCCGAAAACCTGGCACAATAGGCTGAAGAGGATAAGCCACTACTGGTAGCACAACTAGAAAAAGAAGGGCAAAGCTAAATTGAAACCATCCTCCATACACCGCTGGCTCAAAGATAAACAGAAGCAACAGAGAAACGAACGCCATTAAAGGCGCGATCGTTGCCACACGAATGATTTTTGCAACCATTAAAGAATTCATACGATCACCTACTTTATTACGAGTCTCATTAAGTATATTTTATGTCTACAATAGACACAACAAAAAGCACCTCTGGAATCGAGATGCGTTACGCCTCTTCTTCAGGATCGAAGCGACTTAAAAGCTCATATGGCTTCACAAAATAGGTTTCATAGGGTAGATACTTTCCTTTCATCGCATCAAATACTCTTGTCCTAAAGGCTTCACGTGTAATAAGTGCATGAATTTTCTCTTCATTTAATGCCGTAAAAAATACTTCTGCCGTTTCTCCTGGCGCTGGTCTCGGAACACCAGACTTTAATTTTCCTCGAAACACAACACAGGTCACACCAAGCGTTCTGTTCTGATAGATTCCTGTTATTCCGCCTAACGTAATCTCGACTCCTGTTTCCTCTTTCACTTCACGATGTATCGCTTCTTCAAGGGTTTCTCCCTCTTCAACTTGACCACCAGGCATTTCATACGTGTCGTAGCGATGATGATTTCGAACAAGCAACACGTCTCCATCCTGATTTGTAATATACCCACTCACAGAAAGAATGTGTTTAGGCGGATCATTTTTGACTGTACTTGTTAAAAAAGTTTCTTCCTTTTCTAAGTATAACGGCTCAAGCTCACGTCGTTTTTGTTGAGCCTCTTTGTGCAGCGCACTCGTACGTATTTGTTCTTCTATTTGTTGATAGACTTCCTTACTCGGGTACGCCCAAATCGCTGTAATTTCAGTTTGAGTTTCATTAACCCATCGGCCAATAAGTTTTGCCCCATGACGTATTTGGTTCGGGTATAAATAAGTATGAAAGAAAGCAGTAAATGCTTCTACTTTTTCAGGGTCCATTTTATACGTTTTTCGTCTATAAATCACACCATCTCCCCCTCTCCTGTTACATTATCATATGTTTTTAAAATTTTCTTGCATATCTAATAACTTTTCGAGTAAGATAAGACCATTACACTGTTCAAAAAGGAGATGAGTTCGATGCGTTTGTTACATCTAGTCTGGAAAAACCATAACTTCATAGCCTTCGAGTCTCGTCGAATGAGATTGCACGATTAATCATGCTCCTTTTTCTCGGACTCGCCATGAGTGCCGATTGCATAAGTTATTAACACGTGCGGCGTAACCGTACGTTTTTTTATGCCAAAAAGTTTCTAATAAGGAGGAGATTTCTATGGTACTGGTATGTGATCCTGGAGAGCTGGCATGATGACTAGGATCTGGTCGGACTACCTGTAGAAAGAAGTGAACCCCTATGTTTCGAGTATTAAGCCAATTGAGCTGGTTTTTTAAACAACAGAAAAAGCGGTATATTATCGCAATTTCCTTACTTTTACTCGTGAGCATTTTTGAGTTAACGCCTGCTTTTTTGATTGGTAGAGCTATAGATACCTTTCAACGTGGGGCAATGTCGACAAGCTACGCCATTTCTATGATAGTTTTGATGATCGCCGTCGTTGCGATTAGCTATCTATTAAGCTACATTTGGATGCGGCAATTGTTTGGTGGTGCTCTTTTATTAGAGAAACAACTACGGTCTCGATTTATGAAGCATTTATTTCAAATGGACCCGCCTTTTTATGAACAACGTAAAACCGGTGATTTGTTAGCCCGCGGGACGAATGATATGAAGGCAATTTCCATGACGGCTGGGTTTGGTATTTTAACGTTCATTGATGCGATTGTGTTTTTAATTATCATACTCGTTGCCATGATGATCCTCATTGATTGGCGTCTGACGCTCGCAGCCGTAGCCCCGCTTCCGATTATCGCGATTAGCGTCACCATTCTTGGAAAAATGATTCATTCGAGATTTTCCAAAGCGCAAGCAGCATTTGGGGACTTGAATGATCGTGTGCTCGAATCCGTTGCTGGTATGCGTGTGATACGAGCATTTCGCAGCGAACGCCGGGATGAAGCAGCGTTTGAGAATAAAAGCCGCGACGTTTACAACCGTTATATTCAAGTCGCTCGAATTGAATCATTCTTTGATCCCATTGTGACAGTCGTCGTCGGATTAAGCTATGTGATCGGTCTCGGGTATGGCGCTTATCTCGTTTTCAACCAGCAAGTAACCCTCGGACAAATTGTCACGTTTAATCTTTATCTCGGCATGTTAATCTGGCCAATGTTTGCGATTGGTCAGCTCGTTAATATTATGCAGAGAGGTAGCGCTTCATACGAGCGAGTAAATGAGACCCTTTCTGTTCAAAAAAGTGTCCAAAATCCATCAAGCAGCAAGAGTCCAACATTTCCTATACAATTTCGTAACTATATGTTCTCCTATCCAGGAACAACGACAAACCAGTTGAAAAACATAGACGTAACAATTAACAAAGGCACAACTCTCGGCATCGTTGGAAAAACAGGGAGTGGAAAAACGACGTTCATTAAGCAGCTTATCAACTATTACCCATGCGGCGATGGTCAACTTTCTTACGGGGACTATTTAGCTAAAGATTTGAGTCAGCAAGAGCTGCGCACGATAATTGGGTACGTTCCACAAGATCATACTCTCTTATCAAAGTCTGTGAAAGAGAACATTACACTAGCAGCAAAAGATGCAAGTGAGCAAGAGGTGCAACAAGCGATTCATCTTGCAGCATTTGATCAAGATCTCGCTTTCTTACCTGACGGGCTTCAGACACGTGTAGGCGAAAACGGCGTTTCGTTATCTGGTGGTCAAAAACAACGAATTTCGATAGCTCGCGCCCTCATTACTCATCCCGAACTTCTCATATTGGATGACTCTTTATCAGCCGTTGATGCAAAAACTGAAGCGCGGATCGTCGCTGCTATTCAGCAGGAACGAGCCCAACAAACAACAATTATTACGAGCCACCGCATGTCTGCAGTTGAGCACGCCGATGAAATTATCGTCATGAACAATGGTGAAATCTCCGAGCGCGGTACCCACCAAGCGCTTTTACAGCAAAAGGGATGGTATGCCGAACAAGTTCGTACCCAGACGAGTCCTAACAATGAGGTGACGTTATGAGCACGGAAAAACGACTCGCTCGTTATGCCCTTACGAGTAAAGGCACCATTTTATTTGCACTCATCATGCTTTCGATCGCTGTTTCCGCTGAGTTAACAGGACCTTTCATTGCAAAAACGATTATCGATCGCCATATTTCCGGCATTGAACAACCCTGGTATGAGAGTGAAACAAATGAGCATTCTGTCCAATTTGATGGAAACGCCTACACCCGAGAGGCTTACTTACCAGAACATGCATGGCGCGGTGACGAGGTGCAAATTTTACAAATTGGCACAGGATTTTATTTCACAAGAGAACCTTTACCTACTGAAGGCGAGCGAACCTTTGAAAACGGTGTCTTATCGATTCAACAAGAAGACGTAACGTATACTTCTGCCGCAGATACGCTAACCACACAAGAAGTACTTTCGTTTTATGAACCGGAAATTGGCTTTATTGTTCGCTGGTTGCTGCTTTATTTAAGCATTGTCATCATTGCTGCATTCTTCCACTACGGGAAGAACTTCTACTTACAAAAAGCTGCCCATAAGATTATTCAGCGCATGCGGGTTGATGTGTTTAATCATTTATCTAAGGTACCAGTCCGCTATTTTGATCATCAACCTGCCGGAAAAATTGTCGCCCGCATCACAAACGACACTGAAGCCGTTCGGGAACTTTACATGACCGTACTAGCGACGTTTTTTTCAAGTTTCGTTTATATCATTGGGATTTATTTTGCGCTCTTTCTCTTAGATGTTCGACTGGCGTTCATGACGCTCGCTGTCCTTCCACTCTTGTTTATTTGGTTTAAACTCTATCGCAAATTTGCAGCTCGTTTAAACCGAACCATTCGAGCAAAAAATGCCGACATTAACGCTTCTCTTAATGAAAATGTCCAAGGCATGTCGATGATTCAAGCTTTTAATCAAGAGGAACAGCAAATGGATTCATTTGATCAGCTAAATAATGAACATTATCGCGCTCAAGCGAACCTACTTAACGTCAATTCTTTAACCGGACATAACTTAACATTTGTGTTAAAAAACATCGTCTTTGTTGCGCTTATTTGGTGGATAAGCGGTGGAACCGCAGGCCTTGTCACTTTAGGTGTGCTATACGCATTCGTTGACTATGTAAATCGTTTATTTGAACCAGTTAATCAAGTCATGAATCAACTTGCCAATCTAGAACAAGCAAGAGCAGCGGGTTCTCGTGTGTTTGAACTTTTAGATGAAGACGGTGCTGACGTTGATGACACAAGCATCCCTCGTCCAACTGGCGAGGTCGCGTTTCATACTGTTTCCTTTTCCTATGTGGAAGGAGAGCCTGTTTTACAGAACATTTCCTTTCAAGCCAAACCAGGTGAAACCATTGCTTTAGTTGGACACACTGGATCAGGAAAAAGCTCCATTATGAATCTGTTGTTTCGCTTTTATGATCCAACAAATGGCCGTATTACAATTGATGGTGTGAATACAAAAAACTATAGCCCGCAAGCATTGCGCGCTCATATGGGGATTGTGTTGCAAGAGCCGCACTTGTTCTCAGGGACGATCGCGTCTAATATCGCGTATGGCAAACCTGACGCCTCAAAACAAGAAATTGAAGAAGCGATTCGCCTCGTTGGTGGCAGCCATCTATTCAAAAATGGACTAGATGAAATCGTCACAGAAAAAGGAAGTACCCTTTCCAGCGGACAACGCCAACTGATTTCATTTGCCCGCGCTCTACTTGCCAATCCAGCCATTCTCGTTCTTGATGAAGCAACATCGAGCGTTGATACAGAAACAGAACGAATCATTCAAACTGGGTTGCAAACGCTCAAACAAAACCGGACCACATTTATGATCGCTCACCGGCTTTCAACGATTCAAGACGCGAGCCATATTATCGTTCTTGATAAGGGAATCATCCTAGAGCAAGGAACTCACAACGACCTGTTGAGAAAAAACGGACACTATGCACATCTGTATAAACTCCAGCAAGGCCAAGTGAGCTAAACGTCCCCTCTGGCAAAAGTCAGAGGGATTTTTAAAGGAGTCGAAATATGAACATCGCAGATTACGTACACGCCTTACAACAGCTAAGCATTCTCCCTAATGAGGAAATGACTATTCAAAAACTAAGTGGGGGAACAGTTAGTGAAGTCTACCAATTAGACATTGACGCAAAAGAAACATTCGTTTTAAAAAAACATTTCCCTGACCAAATAAAAGCGGAAGCACGTTTTTTTCAAATGTATGAAGGATTAGACATCCTCCCTACGCCTATTTATGTCGAGCCTTCATTTGACTTTGCGATCTATCCTTATCTAAAAGGAAGTTGTAACAACAGAACGATCAGCAAGGCACGTTTCCTCACTACTCTTGTGGAAGAGCTTTTTTCTAGATACAAAGCTGTAGAGAGCGGTTGGGGCTGGGCAGGAGCACCTGTCGAATCTTGGTCCCAGTTTCTACAACAGGAAGTGGCGGAAACCAAACCAATCCTCGCGCCTTTTTTAGCAAAAGACGACCATCTGCTCGTGACGGAAGCCATTCAAAGAGTAACGGAACGAATGCCGTTAACGAAACCATTTTTGCTACATGGAGATTGCGGGATCCATAACGTCATGACTAGAGAGGACGATCTAACAGGTGTTATTGACCCAGATCCTGTTTACGGTCCACCTTTATTCGATCTGCTTTACGCATTTTGCTCGTATCCACTTGATCTATCACGATCGACCATTCTCCATGCTGCACGTACATTAGACGGGTCGGCAGTCGATGACTATTTAGATCCTTTTGTTCTCATATGTCTCTATCTACGAATGGCCACGTCTATGCGTCATCACCCTGAAGATTTTTCGGCTTATCAAACGAGCTGGCTTCAATGGAAAGCGTATGGAAGGTGAGAGATGCGCATGAATATGCTAGGATAAGAAAGGATGATTTGATAAGAGGAGGTCCAACAATGGCGACCTATGAAACCATTAAACAAAAGCTAGAAACCAATAAACAAGAACAATTACTCCATTTTTATGAGCAATTAAATGAAGAAGAACAACGCGATTTGCTTAACCAAATTGAACAAATTGATTTTGACCAGTTAGAAACAGCGAATCAAAAGGATGAAGAGAATGCGCGCATTACCGCATTGCCGAGCCATACGACTGAGATGTTTTCGCCAGAAGAATTAACAAAAATGCGCGAACACGGTTGTTCCTTAATCGCAGACGGAAAGGTCGCAATCGTCCTGCTTGCAGGCGGCCAAGGAACGCGGTTAGGACACGACGGTCCAAAAGGAACTGTCAATATGGACGGATCCCCTGAAACTTCCTTATTTGCATTGCAAGCTAAGCGCATTCAAGCGTTACAGCATGAAATGAACACGACCCTGCCTTGGTACATCATGACAAGTCCCATTAATGATGATGCGACAAAAGCTTTTTTTCATGACAATCAGTACTTCGGTCTTAACCGTGATCAAGTCACCTTTTTCCAACAGGAAGTTAGCCCCGCTCTTACACCTGATGGCAAGGTCATGCTCGCAGATAAAGCGACTGTCTTTCAAGCTCCAAATGGCAACGGCGGCGTCTTTGTATCGATGCAAAAAGCTGGTATTCTAGCAAAGCTCCAGAGCACGAACATCAAATGGATCTTTTTCAATAACATTGACAATGCCCTTGTTCAAGTGGCTGATCCCCTCTTTATTGGCTATGCCGATCAACAAGGAGCGGACATTTCAAGTAAATCTGTGAAAAAAGCAGAGCCAGGTGAAAAAGTGGGCGTTCTGGGTCAACGAAATGGTAAGCCTTCTGTTATTGAATATTCAGAGCTGACTGAAGAGCAACGCCAGCAGCCTGAACTTCAAGATGCCAATATCGGCATCCACCTTTTTAAAGTAGACTTTCTCGAACAAACAGCGAACCGTGTACTTCCATATCATTTTGCACATAAAAAGATTGCAACGATTGATGAACAAGGAGTTGCGGTGCACCCTGCAGAACCAAACGGCTATAAACTCGAAAAATTTTATTTTGACGTCTTCCCTTATGCTTCAAAGATGTCCATTTTTCAAGTAGACCGAGCAAACGAATTCTTACCAGTTAAAAACAAAACGGGCAAGGACAGCTTAGAAGAAGCTAAAGAACGGTTTAACTAGAAAGATAGCCAAGAGAACGTCTCCTCTTGGCTTCTTCTCTATATTTTTATCCATTGTGTGAAGACGTAATAGAGCGTAACAATGAATCCAATAATCATAAAAACAATACTCATAATGTAAGGAAACCAGCCGTTAATTTCAGATAAGATTGCGCCAAATTTACTGTGGGTAACAGATTCCCAATTCACAAATACAGGTGAATACACAGCAATAGCAAGATGCATCAATCCAAATAGTAAAACCCCTAACCCTAAAAACACATAGCCGAATAGTAAGTGTTCTTTTTTCAAATACACTCCGCCTCTCTTCAGTTTAATTTATAGGAGCCTATCCCTTATGTTATTCTTCTCCACCATCAACGTATAACATGGAAAGGAATGCTTGAAAGTTGTCAGCAAGCCGATATTCCACCGTTTCCACGTATGATTCAACATACACGACCGGAGGCTCCACCTTAGTCTGCCGATAATCAAATCCAAACCATGTATGACCCGTTCCACCAAATAAAACAATGCCTCTCGGTAATTCCCATTCGTTGATAAGCTTGTCGGAATCCAGAATGCCACCATCCTCACCAATTCCAAAGATCTCGTCAATTCCAAGGAACGTTTCTTGAATTTCTTTTGAGGGGCTTGGCACCGCATTTGCTGTTATCCAGCCACCATTTTGAATGTTTACTTGCTCTATATATGCACTTGGTAATGCCACACCAAAGTGTTTCTCAGCCTCCACAATCATCTTTTCTGTAACACGAGGTAGCACTGTTCCACCATTGTCTTCTGACCAAATTGATTTCATCACACATTCACCCTAGCTTTTTAAACGTTCTAATTCCTTTTATTATAGTGAAAGGCAATCTATTTTGGTAAATAATTTTAAAGAATTGCTTTAGCTTTGATGTAGTTTCACATTCATGCAATAAAAACGCCTAAAGAAATGGCGCAAATCCTTACCACGATGACGTTATATGATCCTGCGTTTGCGGCAGGCTTAAAAAAGTAATGCCTTATCCTTTCATACAAAAAAGAACCCTTATAAATGACATTGGTTCATTCATAAAGGTTCTTTTACGTCTTTATAGCGCCTTACGTCACGTCTCCTTCATAAGGAATCTTTCGTAAACGATAAAACGAATATTCATCCAATTGCCTAAATGAATCAACGTATGCATGTAGACTTTCCGTAATCATAATATTGACAGGTTCTTCATTGATATGGAGGATTACAATCGGTTTTTGATTCGCATACGCAAACCCAATTTCCCACATCGTACCTGCATCTTGTTCATCATAGATCGCCACAACCACATCTGATTGTAAAATCGCCGCACGATCATCCCTAAACGTTTCAGCTCTCCACTCTCGCGAACCAAAAGGCAAGGATTCATTTTGATGCTCACGCGGACTAAACACAAGCAACCCTTTAGCACGAAGAATTCCTTCCGTCTTTTCTACCTTTTGAAGCTGCTGATCATTGAAGAAACCAGCTGCGAGATACACACGTACTGTCACATCGAACAACCCCTCCATTAAAAACGTGCATAGTATTGGAGTATATGATGCAACGGATAAAGGTGTTCATTTATAAAACTCTTCAAAGTACAAAAGAAACTAAACGCACCGCACAATGTTGACAGTGGGTTTACGTACAAGAAAAATGGGAACGATCTAATGCTGTCTTTTGAAATTTCGTTATTTCCCAGTCCCCATAAGCCGTTCCTTCATTAGTAAACATCATTTTCACGTTGAAAGCATGCTTTTGATTATAGGCCACTATGTCTACAAGAAACCGTTCTCCTTCAATTGTTTGTTTAAACGAATGACTGCTTACGCAACGAAATTCCATAGGTTGATTAAATCGCATTTTTAATTCATTTGAGATATACACAAATAATAACGATTCAATGATTTGCTCTTGATCCCTTTGAGTACTCGCCTCTGCATGCACCATTTCCGGAGCAGAGAGGATAAAGACAACAAGAAAAACGGACTGTAAGAATGGTTTCATAATTTAGATGCCCTCTTTTTCATTTAATTAGACATAGCATCTCCAACTTCAATACTTTCATAAAACATAAATGCGCTCATGAAAAATTATCCTAGATATTCCGACATGAACGCTTAAATTAAAGGGTACGATGTAAACAGAGCATTTGTTTAGTAAAAAGGAGAATCATGGATGACGATTACGATTAGACAAGAAATTAAATCAGACTACCCTATAACGGAAACAGTGATTGAAGAGGCTTTTAAAAACGAAGAACAGAGTAATCATCAGGAGCACTTACTAGTAGGGAAAATCCGCAAATCGGATGCGTTTATTCCTCAACTTTCACTGGTGGCAGTCCATGAGGATGAAGAGATTGTTGGGCACATCCTGCTTTCACACATTACGATTGTGAATGGAGAAAGTGCCGTTGATTCTTTAGCGCTCGCTCCTGTGTCCGTTACACCTTCTTATCAAAATAAAGGCATAGGCAGTCAATTAATTCACACTGCCCTACAACAAGCCAAAGATCTTGGTTACGAATCTGTGATCGTCCTTGGCCACGATGCCTACTATCCTAAGTTCGGATTCAAAAGAGCGAGTACGTTTAATATTAAAGCACCCTTTGATGTTCCAGATGAAGCATTTATGGCACTTGAATTAACCCCTCATGCGCTCGATCAAGTAACAGGAGTTGTTCAATACTCTAAACCGTTTACGGAGTAGATTTTACAGAATCGTCTTTAGCAAAAAAAGTCACGACTCTAGTTGAGCCGTGACTTTTTATTATGGGTTGTTTGACCATAAGCCAGCATGTTTAAGAACAACACGTGGATGCAGCTTTAACTGGGCGACCATGAGATCGGCCATGTCTTCTGGTTGCATCACTTTTTCAGGATTTCCGTCTGTTAGATTTAAGTCTTTCGCCATATCGGTTGCCACTGTACTTGGCGTAAGAGCCGTAACACGTACATTCTGCTTGCGCACTTCCATCATAAGCGATTCAGTCATCCCGATCAAAGCAGCTTTTGAAGCCGTGTAGGCGCTAGTAGCTGGTGCGCCTTTTTGACCGGCGGTTGAAGCAATGTTAATGATGTCTCCTGTTTGGCGCTCGACCATTTCTGGCAATACTGCGCGAGTCGTATAATAAACACCTTTTACGTTGACATCAATAATGTTTGTCCACTCGTCTGGTGTTAAATCCATGAAACCACCAAATTTTGAAATACCCGCATTGTTGATTAATACATCAATCGGTCCTAATTCGGTGCGAATGCTTTCAACAGCGCTTGTAATGGATTCCAAATCCTCAATGCTTGCTGCGGCAATGGCAACGTTGACATCATACGCTTTTAACTCTTCTGCTACATTTTGCAAGTTTTCAAGGGTACGACCAACAAGACCAACGTGCATGCCTTCTTTCGCAAACGCGATAGCGGTAGCGCGTCCAATTCCTCGACCCGCTCCTGTAATTAACGCGACTTTTCCAGTAATTGATTCCATTTTTTCACTCCTATAAATGAGATTGTTCTATTCTAGCTTATCTAAAATCGGAACGCAAAACTGAATAATTTACTCATGATTGTCCAGCCCGCTTCATATAGTGGACAAGGAGGTGAGTATAAATGGTCGTGAGTGTCATGGTTAGCTTTCTAATTCTCGGTTTAAGTTTAGGTGCGCCGATCGGTCCAGTCAACGCCGCGAGAATTGAAAAAGGAATTCAAAATGGATTCGCTCATTCATGGATGGTCGGCTTCGGAAGTCTAATGGCTGATGGCATTTTCATGTCTTGCGTATATCTAGGACTTCATCACTTTATAGAAACGCCATTTATCCAATCATTCCTCTGGCTCTTTGGTGCATTTGTGTTGCTTTATTCCGGAATTGAAGGGATGATGCGATCAAATCGATTTTCCATTATTGAAAATCGCAATAAAGATAGCCTCATTCACTGTTTTTTTAACGGCCTTCTACTCTCAATATCGAACCCCATGTCGATGATGTTTTGGCTTGGAATTTATGGATCGATTATGGTGAAAACAGCTGAAACCGCAACAAACCAACAGCTGCTTATCTATACACTAATGATTTTCATTGGCCTAACCATTTGGGATCTCTTTGTTGCTTCAATGACAAGTGGTGGGAGGCGCTTCCTCACACCAGCAACCTTAAAGCTTATTGCGCTTTTGTCAGGTCTATCCCTTGTCGCATTTGGGGTATACTTTGCGATACACGGCATTCAACTGTTTTTATAATTCAGAAAGACCTTTCGGATCAACCAAAAGGTCTTTTTCTATTTTGCTTTAAAATTATAAAGTGGCTTCATAATCTGATTCACTTCAACTGTCGCATCAATTTGCTCAAGAATTTCTTTCATTGGTTTGTAGACCATCGGCGCTTCATCAATGGTTTCTTCTGATAAAGACGTCGTCCATATCCCCCTCATCGTTTCTTGAAACTCATTTAAATTGAACAGTTTTTTTGCTTTTCTTCGACTCATCAATCGACCTGCTCCGTGAGGACCAGAGTAGTTCCAATCCGGGTTCCCTTTTCCTGTCGCAAGAATGCTACCATCTCGCATATTAATGGGGATGATGACACGCTCTGCTTTTTTCGCTGAAATGGCCCCTTTTCGTAAGATCTTATTGTGTAGATCAATGTAATTATGAATCGTTGTAAAAGAATCTGAGATTTTCCAACCCAACTTTTCCACAATCTCATTTACCATTGCTTTCCTGTTTAGCAACGCATAATGTTGAGCAATCCCCATATCGTTCATATAGTCAGCAAATCCCTCACCTTCAAGGAATGCTAATTCTTTTTTTATCCCCGGATGCTTATAGCTAGAAAGGGCTTCTTCAATTTCATGATTTCGGTTTTCCTTTTTCAATTCAGCAATCAGTGCGTCTCTTTCTTGTTTATACGCCATTAGCTCATCATACGCCCGATTTTGATAGTGCTCCGCAATTTGCTTACCCAAATTTCTTGATCCTGAATGAATGACAAGGGCGATTTTATCACCGTACTCATTTAACTCGACAAAATGATTGCCTCCACCAAGGGTCCCAATGCTGCTCAACGCACGATCTAGCTTAAAGGGCGCGCGAATCGATGCAAAATCCACTTCTTTTGCATATTGATGGCGTTTGTTCTGTGCCCTAATTTGAAAGCCATGAGGGATATGCTTGCGAATGACCTCATCCAACTGATCAAAGTTTACGCCTTTTTCTGGTTTATGTAGAATCGCAACTTCTAGCCCACATCCGATATCCACACCGACAAGGTTTGGGACAATTTTATCTGTGATCGTCATCGTCGTGCCAATTGTACACCCCGCTCCTGCATGGGTATCAGGCATGATTCGAATGGTTGAACCTTCAACAAACGATTGATTACATAACTCCACGATTTGATCCATTGCAGATGGATCAATGGTATTTGTGAAGATTTTTGCAGTATTATAGCTTCCTTTTGCTTCAATCATTTGATTCAGCTCCTTTCTCTTATTATATGCGACAATTGAATAAATCGAGAATGTTTTTACAATTCATTGACGGTGATCTACCATTCCTTTTAAAATAAGCAAAAACCCTCATTCTTATGAGAACGAGGGCTACAGGTCGAGGTCGTGTCAAATCGCTTTATTTATTTCCCTTTTTTCAACAGCACAATCGAGATGACGAGCATGAGTAGCGAAATCACAAACGAGGAGACAGTCGCACCAACTGCAATTATAAGATTTAATGCTTCATAGGAAGACAACGCCCCACCCCTTTCCATCATCGCACACGACAATGTAATGACCTGTATTCCTTAATGAGATAATAACTGATTATGATCCTAATTTTTGCATGAAACACTACTTTGGACTTGGTTTCCCAATACGCTTAGGAGGCTTACTCAATGAAACAAATTATCGCATTAGGGGGCGGCGGGTTCTCAATGGAACCTGAACATCCGTTCCTTGACGACTACATCTTGCAGCAAGCAGATACACCAAATCCCAAAATCTGTTTCCTGCCAACAGCAAGTGGCGATTCAGCTGGTTATATTGAACGTTTTTACAACGCTTTTGAATCAAAACCATGCACGAGCAGTCATTTATCCTTATTCAAACCTCCTACCCGAGATTTACGATCATTCATTCTCGAAAAAGATGTTGTATACGTTGGTGGAGGGAACACGGTGAATATGCTTTTGCTTTGGAAGCATTGGGGACTGGACAAGATTCTTGAAGAAGCCTATGAACAGGGCACGATCCTTACTGGATTAAGCGCTGGCTCCATTTGTTGGTTTGAAGAAGGAATAACTGATTCTTATGGAGCTGGATTGGAACCCATTAGCGGATTAGGACTTTTATCAGGAAGTCACGCGCCTCATTACGATGGGGAGCACGAGCGGCGACCAACGTTTCAGCGATTGATTAGCGAAACGAGAATTCAAGCCGGCATTGCCGCAGATGATGGCGTCGGTCTCCACTATAAAAATGGATCATTAGCCGCAATCATCAAGTCTCGCAAGAATGCACATGCCCATCGCGTCGAAGTCGTTCATGGCGCAGTAAAAGAAACACGCTTAAAAAGTATCTATTTAGGTGATGTCTAAACAAAAAATCTTCATGAATGATGATTCATCACTCATGAAGATTGGTTTCACCTCTATTACGTACGTAATGGCTTTAATTTTGCTTCAATTTCTTTACGCTTTGGCTCAAGAAATGGCGGCAACGACAGCTCCTTGCCTAAATCTTCTAGCTTTTCGTCGATATCAAAGCCTGGTCCATCTGTTGCTAACTCATACAAGATACCATTTGGCTCTCTAAAATAAAGTGATTTAAAATAGTACCGATCCACAAAGCCAGACGTGGTAAAGCCTTCTTTTTCAATATGATCGACCCACTGACGAAGCTCTTCTTCCGTCTCAACACGGAACGCAATATGATGCACACTGCCTCTACCTTCCCGCGCTTTAGGAAGATCTTTGTTTTCTTCTACATGAATTTCACTTGAGAGTCCGTTTTCATCTAGTGCAAAAACATGGACTGTATAATCTCCATTGGTATATTGCCCTGTTTTAGTAAAACCTAGCACATCAGTCAATACTTGAATTGTTGGTTCCGCATAACGAACTTGTAAAGTCGCTGGGCCAAGGCCGATAATCGCATGTTCTCCAGACACTTCGTCTGTCCCGTTTTCAAGAACAGGCGATGCGTCCTGATCTACAACAAGGCTCATTCGATGACCGTCAGGATCTTGGAATGGTAAAACAAGCACACCATTTCGCTCGTGAATCTCTTCGTGCTCAACTTGAAACTTATTGAACCGCTCAGACCAGAATTGAAGCGCTTCATTAGATGGAACGAGCAACCCAATTTCATAAATACGGTTTGTTCCCTCCCGCTTTTGAGCGAGTAATGGAATTTCAAAAAATGTAACCTCGGTGCCTGGAGAACCTTTCGAATCTGCGTAAAACAAATGATAATTTGACGTGTTATCTTGGTTCACTGTTTTTTTCACTAATCGCATACCGAGAATGTTTCTGTAGAAAGCTAAATTACGTTCTGCATTTGCCGTTAGAGAAGATACATGGTGATGGCCTTTAAGTTTCATGGGTGTCACTCCTTTTTCTAATCTTGATTTATTTATAGTTTACAGGTAAACTGAATAAGAGTCAATTTTAAGGGAGGGTTTTTCATGCGTTATTTCTATCATCGTAGTCAAACGACAACAGATACATTCATTTTGCTTCACGGAAGTGCTGGAAGAGAATCCGATTTACTTGAAATCGCAGGTGATTTAGATGTCTCTTTCTCCGTCATCGGCTTACGAGGAGACGTCCAGGATGAAAAAGGCTTTCGTTATTTTTCTCGTCCAACGAACGGAGCGTTTGATTATGATGATATCAACGCTCGTACGGAAGACATTCACAATACCATTAAAGATCTTCTAAAAAAGAACGGCTCGATGGATACGCGCCTTCATTTGATTGGATATTCCAATGGAGCGAATGTTGCCACAAATTTAATGCGACGGTATCCAGAAGCCTATACAAGCGCCGTGTTGTTCCATCCAAGTCACCTGTTTCGTGATGCACGTGACATTGACCTAGATGGTAAAACGATTTTCATTTCCGCTGGTGCAACAGATACACTCGTTTCACCTGGAGATGCCTTCGCACTTGAAGCACAACTACAATCTTATGGTGCGCAAACCAAGCTCGCCTTAACCGATTATGGTCACGCCCTTACAACTGCTGACATCGAGGAAGCAACAAACTGGTGGAAAACCGTTCAAGGAAGCTCATCATGAAACAAAATGATAAAACAAAAGAAGAAGTGCTCGCACTCCTCGTCTGGTTTCGGTTGTCACGAACGTACCATCAAAGTCTAAAACGTTCAAACACTTTTTTAAAAAAGTGGGGCCTTACAGTTGCACAGTTCGACGTACTCGTCCAAGTTGGCACGCATAAACGATTATCACAACTTGATTTAGCCAATACCCTGCTTGTCACGAAAGGAAACATAACAAAGTTGCTTACGAAAATGGAAGAAAACGGCTGGATTTTACGGGAAAAAGAAAAAAAGTCCAAATACCTTTCGCTAGCGCCAAAAGGACAAGACCTATATAACGAAATTGTCCCGCAACAGGAACAACACCAAGCCGCCTATTTCGATCGATTAGATGGCGAAGAGTTAAAACAACTCCATGAATTGCTAAAAAAAGTAGGCGAACCACAAGAAACGTAAATAGGAGCAGGACAACTGTCCTGCTCTTTTTTCCGTCGTTAACCCTTAGTCTTTTTCTTTTTGAATACGGCTAACGATACACCGTAAGCCATTGTTGCAGCTACAACAGCAGTTATGTATCCAGCAATCGGATAATGCGCCGTGCCTGTTTCACCAATAGTAATCCAGCCTTGCACATAAAGCATGGTCAAGACGTATCCGGAAAGAATTTGTAATAAATAAAGTAGTCCGATAAACACAGCAATAAATACGAAATACTGTTTCATAATTATCCCCCCCTCCCCTCTATACGAACCCAAGACGAGAGTCGTTTCGAAATAAATCTATGTGACGGTTCTGCATGCTCGATTCACGTTGTATACCTCCACTAGCTTTTTAAATCATCGTATCATTTTTTCATTGCGGCAAAACCTGCTCAATTCGAGCGCCCATTGAAAATAGAACATCATGCTCACAGCAAGAAAAATGGCGCTAACGCTATAGTGCCAAACCGTTGAGCTCATAACGACTAGCAAGAAGGTAAACAATAAAGCTCCTATGGCCCCACTGCCAAGCGTTGTTTCGAACGTCTCGTTAATGAGATTTGTTTCTTACAATGAGGGCATGTGATACGAAATGCCTTCGTTTGTAGCTAAGCGAAGCCACTCAATTCAGCGTTACACATTAGACAAATGGGTTTTTTCATAGTATCACTCCCTTACGTTGAAAGGATTTTTCATTAAAAAAGCGAAGTACTCTATGACGAAAGGATGATGTAGGATGTTCATCGTAAGCGAGGATTAATTAAAAACTAGAATAAATAAAGGAAGGTGGTATAAATCAAAACGAGAATGTGAGCTGAATGAACGTGAGTCGTTTTTTTATTACGATTGATTTTTCAAAGATGTGGATCCATACTTTCTTGCGCATTTTTCATGATCGCTTTAAAGAACTAGCTCTTCCCCTTGTTACGCTAGCTTTAACACAATCACCACTTGTGACAGCACTAGTCTTATTATCTCAACAAGTGGGCACAATCTTGTTTTCCATTCCAATTGGAACATGGGTGGAACGACGAAACCCAGTCATTGTCTCTTCTTGCGGTTCAATCTTAACAGGTTTGTTTATGTTTGGGCTTGCGTATGCTGTAAGTTTAGACCAAACAAATGCGATCGTCATCAGCTTTTTATTATGTGCATTAGGCATTGTCAGCCTGTTTCATTCAACTGCCTTTCATATAATGGTTCCTAAAATCGTTGGTCGGCAGCGATTATTACGTGCACACACCTTACTTGAAACGGCCGATGCCATTGTTACGTTACTAGGTCCTGCTTTAGGAGGCTATCTTTTAGCGACCTATGGTGCAAGCGCGACACTAGCAATCTGTGGAGGGATTCTTTTAACAGCCTCGATATTTTTAATTTCTTTACGCTATGATTATACGAAACCTGCATTTAGAAAAAAAGAGCCTGTCAAAGCACGTCTTCGCATGTTTGCAACTGAATCTGTTGAAGGCTTGATCTTTTTATTCGGAAATTCGGCACAGCGAGCATCCATATTGGCACTCACAACATTAGGGTTTTCAACCGTTTTTATTACGCTAACGTTAATCTTCCATGCTTCTAACACGCTCGAGTTTTCCGAACAAGCTATTGGGTTGCTGTTATCAAGCGCAGGTCTCGGAAATATCATCGGCGTATTAATTATGAACCAATTTAAACAATCCAACTGGCTCTATTTATTAGTCGTATTGTTGGTACTTTCTTCTTTAGGCGTCATGCTGCTGCTCACTGGCTCACTTTGGCTCATGTGCTTTGGTATGATTCTGTTTGATGGCGCCCTTTCCATGGGATTTGTCGTTCAAATTGCTGTGCATCAAGGTATTACCCCAGATTCATTGCTTGCACGAGTACGAAGCACAACCTATGTAATGGGTGGGGTTGTCTCCATGCTTGCAACTGTTTCATCCGGATTATTAACGGAATTGAATTCCCTAGTCGCTCTAGGATTTGGTAGCCTCATGTTGATCGTTCCAGCCTGCTTCTTACTCCGCTATCGGCACGCTGGTGTACGGCTTCATGAACTGCAGCCACTTGAAAACGTGATAACAAACTAAAAAGGAGAGTGCTATACTCTCCTTTGTTCAATAATGCCCCAGATGGAAAAGAGAATACCAACGACACCTACAATGACTGAGGTATTGAAAATGGCAGAAGAATAAACTGTCTCTCCGCTAAGAATTGTTCCAAATTCGTAAGCTGCCGGCACTTCATTACCATAGCCACCTGCTAACACCGCCGCGATTAGATAGTGCCCAACAAATAAAATCGCAGCAGCAATTATAAGTCCTGAACCAACAAGTGCTTTAACCATAATCAAAATCCCTCCGATTTTTATAATAAAAGGAGCAAACCATGCCAAATCACATACCTAAACATATTATTTCCGCCGCAACCATCATCCTAAATGAAAAAAACGACATCCTTCTAATTAAAGGGCCTAAACGAGGCTGGGAATTTCCAGGCGGACAGGTGGAAGAAGGAGAATCTTTAACCGATGCCGCCATTCGCGAGACAAAAGAAGAAACCGGTTTAGACGTGGAAATCACTAAATTTTGTGGAATCTTTCAGAACACGCGTGCATCAATTTGCAACACCCTCTATTTAGCGAACATTGTTGGTGGTGAAATGACCACAACCCCAGAAAGCTTGGAAATTGGCTTCTTCTCTATTGAAAAAGCGTTTGAAATGGTGACATACACCAACTTCCGAGAGCGAATTGAATATTGCCTTGACCCAACAAAACAACCATTCGTCATTTCGTTTTAATGGGTACGAATGAAGATCGCTAAATAGGAACTCGTCATGCCAAAGAATGTCTTGGCCGTTAATTGATCAAGCTTCCAACCGTCTTTTTCGTATTCATTGAGCGTCAATTCTAGCTGGCTTTGTTTCTTTTTCTTCGTCAGTCCGGAAGGTGAAAGTTCAACAGCTTTATAGGTCATAAGGGATTCAGTCCTTTTTCTTCACACTTACCCTGGAAAAAAGATCCATAAACGTTGGCTCACACGAAAAGAAAGCGTGAACAACCTTGTAGCGTAATGTATACTAAGAGTGAGAACCTTTATTTAAAGGTGGTTAAATGTATGACAACAAAGAATATTCATGACGTAGCAGCTCTTGCAGGGGTGTCCATCGCTACTGTGTCTCACGTAATTAATAAGACGCGCTACGTATCGGAAAAGACAACAAATAAAGTTCTTTATGCAATGAACGAATTAAAATACCGACCAAATCACGCTGCTCGAAGCTTACGTAGCACAAAGACGAGTCGAGTAGGGCTCATTATCCCTGTCCATCCAGGAGACACATCTCGTTCTTTTTTCATGACAATTGCTGAAGGCATTGAAGAAACGTTACGTCCTAAAGGGTTTCATGTCATTATGAGCAACTCAAAAGAAAACGTCAAAAACGAAGTGGAACAACTTCAGTTACTTGATACGCACGTCACAGATGGCATTATTCTAGCTTCAACTTGTGAAGCCCTTGATCAATTAAAGCCCTATCTAAAAGATGATCATCCTTGCGTATTAATTGATCGTGTACCAGAAGGATATACGAACGACTTTGTCAGAGTGAATACATACGATGTCACAATAGAAGCTATTAACGGTTTAAAGAAAAGAGGGTATAAAAAAATTGGTTTTGTTGGATCTACCCATACTGTAAGTACAACACGCGAACGCATGCATGCATTCCAACGCGCTACCCTCGATGATCCATTTTCCCCCAATCGCATTTTTTTGCGGGATCCTACTTACGAGGAAGGATATAATCTAGCAAAACACCTCTTAAACAGCGATGTAGATGCTGTCTTTTTTTCAAGCAACATATTGGCAACGGGGGTGCTTCACTACCTCTCCACCCACCAAATTCAAATTCCTGAGCAACTTGCTCTCATTGTATTTGATAATACGGAATGGACAAGAATCCATTCTCCAACGATTACAGTAATTGAACAGCCAGCCTTTCAGTTAGGCGTTGAAGCAGCAACGTGTTTTCTTAACCGCATTGAACACCCTGATTCGAAAGCAATGCACATTGACATTAATCCAACGATTATTTGGCGTAATTCTTGTTAACAAAACATGCGCCCTCATTCACGTGAATGGAGCGCATGTTTATTATCTAGCTAATGTCCAAATTTTCAAGTGATCTACTTGTATCAATTCTGTAGAAATGAACTCTATTCGTTCACTAGTTTGTTTTGGATAAACTCGATTTGTCATGACTCTCTCTCCATTGTTGATAAACAATTCAACCGAGCACCTATCGATGAAAAGATGAAGTGTTAACGTATGACTCTCCGCTAACTGCGTGGTTGTCACACCAGAGACATCACCTGATTGATTTATATCCATGCGAACCTGATTCTTATTTGGATCAACAATAATTTCTGTGTATTCTTTTCCATCATCAGATTTCAACACATGTATACAAAAAGGGGTTTCTTGATTCTTCACATTAACCTGCACGTTCATTTCAATCGCTTGTCCTTTGGTTACAGGACTCCAAGTACCACTCATTGTAAAGCCGCTTACCTGTTCCATTTCTCTTCGCAGTGCTTGTAATTCTTCTACTGGCTCAAACCGAACCGCATTGTCCGCTGTGAGACTCACCACGCGCGGGATTGTCATCGCACCTGCCCATCCTTCTTGTTTTGATGGGAAATCTGTACCCCACTGATCCATCCATGCAATCAAAATTCGCCTTCCTTTTTCATCCAGAAATGTTTGGGCAGCATAAAAGTCAAGACCATCATCCATTTCTTCAAAATGATCATGAGTAAATCGTCCACTTGAATAATCCATGTCGCCGATCATAATCAGGTTTTTTCCCTCTTCCATATTCATAGGAGAGAAAACGAGCGCATGTTTATTATGAAGCGGGAATAAGTCAGGACATTCCCACATATCGCCAAACTCACCATTACTCTTTGCAGCCAAGCCAAGATAATCCCAGTTTGTTAGATTCTCAGAACGAAACAATGCTGCTCCTCCATGGCCATTTTCACTAGTTCCAACGACCATATACCACTTATCTTCATAGGACCAAACCTTTGGATCACGGAAATCCGCGCTTAATGATGGAGGAGGACTTGGGATAACTGGATTATATTCTGACTTAACAAACATCATGCCATCGTTTGATGTTGCGATGCACTGTACTTCTTTCGGCGTATTGGAGTCAACATGGCCAGTATAAATTAGTGTAAGCTTGTCTTCATAAACGACGGCACTACCTGAGAAGCAACCATATCCCTCTTTTCGTTCTCCTACTTCATAAGGCTCAGAAGGTGCTAGAGCTACGGATTCATTCTTCCAATCTACTAAATTTTCACTTGTCGCATGCCCCCAGTGCATTGGTCCCCAATCTTTTGAATACGGATGAAATTGATAAAAAAGATGGTACGTTCCGTTATGTTGAATCAACCCGTTTGGATCGTTTAGCCATCCTACTGGTGGTGTAAAATGATAAACAGGTTCAAACGCCCGATTTACCACCTCTTTTTGTTTTTCTTGTATGTAGTCATTCGCCTTCTTAATTTCATTTAGATGGTCTCTCATGCTCGTCTCTCATCCTTTCTACTTCCTTCTCTAAAATAATTCCCCTTCATTGGTAAAGATGTATCACGCTTCAATGTAAACGCTGCAAAAATAACGAACGCCATAACAATACTTCCAAGAATATAAAAAGTCGTTTCGTAATTCGTCCGATCATAAATCGAACCCACAAGGGCTGAAAAAATGATAACACCAATCTCACTCGACACTTTAAATCCAATTAAGTAGATTGTGGCTGACAGCCTCGCATCAAAGTTAAGTGAGATGTACTTAAATACTGCAATGAGTAAAATTGGTAGCTCCACAGCATGAAGCATTTTCATGAAAGAAATACCGACTCCACTTGTTACAATTGCAGAACCAATAATTCGAAACCCCATGACTGTTCCTGCTAGAATTAAAGCTTGCTTCACACCGATTTTATGAACAATAAAAGGGGCAAGAAACAAAAATAGCGCTTCCAGAAAAACTTGAACGGAATTTAAATATCCATAAACTTGATTGCCTACCGATTGATCATTAAATTGTTCCACAAAATAAACCGGAAATAATTGTTGATCATAGACGGTATACACACAAACTGTTCCAAAAAGGTAAACTAACAAGAACAGAAAAGTTCGACTTTTAAAAATGGATAGCAAATCATGTTTTGTAATCTGTTTCTCCTCTTTTTCTTCTTTTACGACAGCTTCATTGACCTTAAACCTCATGTTCAAAATAAAAAATGCGACACCAGCAGCAGATGCTAACCAAAAATTTAGGTGTGGGTTTATGCTCATAAGCGTTCCTGCACCAAGCGCCGCCACAGCATAACCTAACGATCCCCACATTCGCGCTTTACCAAACTCAAAATTGAACGCACGACTTATTTTTTCCGTATACGACTCAAGGAACCCGGCTCCAGCAACAAAACCCGCTCCTAAATAGACGGCTCCCAGAACAACACCAATGTAAAAGTGGTTGACTAATAAAGGTTCGTATACGTAGATTAAAAACGGCCCAATAAAGACGAGTATCACGCTCTGAAACCAAAGCAAATGTTTCTTAACGCCCAGCTTGTCTTGAATAACGCCATAAAACAGCATAAATAATAAAGCACCGGCAGAGTTAAACGAATAAATGGTCCCTACCTGAGTCCCAGATAATTCAAGCGAATGATTCAACCATATCGCATAAAATGACCACCAAATTGACCACGTAATAAAAAATAAAAACATATAACCTGATGAAAACCAATACTTTTGATTTCTAAATACGTTCAACCTTCACTCCTTCTTTCTATAAGGTAAACGTTTACGTAAACGTTTTCTTTATTATGATCACTTGACTGAAATTTGTCAATCCTATTTCAATTCATTCTATTTCTTGACTTGGAGTTACTCAAGGGTGATACCTTTTACATACCAATGATAAAGGTGTGATGCGACATTAATCAGCCAACTCCTGCTCATCAAGTACAGATGACAAAGCCTTTCTTCTACACACTTGCGCTTTTATTAGCGTACGCTTCAATCTCAACAGATCTTTATTTGCCTGCACTTCCAGAAATGAGTGCTGCTCTTGGCACGACGCAAGGTGCATTAGAAATTACCGTCTCTACCTATCTTCTAGGTTTTGCAGTCGGTCAGCTCTTTTGGGGCCCTTTAAGCGATCGCTATGGACGAAAGCTCCCTCTCGCGGGCGGGCTCGTTTTTTTCGTCATTGGTTCTGTAGGATGCGCCTTTTCCACTGACGTGTGGCATTTGATTGTTGGTCGAACGGTTCAAGCCTTAGGAGCAAGCGCAAGCGTTGTGCTAGCTCGAGCGATGATACGGGATCTTTTTCAACGCGAAGAAGCAGCTCGAGTCTTGTCTACACTCACTGCAATTATGATTATTGCCCCGATGCTCGGACCAATTATCGGTGCACAACTATTATCAATCTCATCGTGGCCTATTATTTTTATTTTGTTAGCGTGCATTGGTCTTGCCACATTGGCCTCTTTACCAAAAGTGATCCCTGAAACACTGCCATCATCTTCACGTGAACAAATCTTCCTTCTATCTACTCTGAAACACTATTGGTTATTATGCACAAATCGCCTGTTTCTTTCTTATGCGTTGGCATGCGCTACCTTAAATGCTGGAATCTTTGCGTTTGTCGCTGGTTCCCCTTTTGCCTACATTAGTTATTACAACGTATCTCCAACTGTTTACGGGATTCTATTTGCAGTCAATTCATTAGGAATTATGGCGGTCAATATGCTTAATCGCAGACTCATTCCTACTTACGGAGGAGACCGCCTCCTTTTAATAGGTGCGAGCTGTGCCACTATCGTAGGTGGTTTACTAGTGATAATCACAATAACTGGATATGCCAGTCTGTTCGCTTTCGCACTCTTGCTGTTTTTGTTTGTATCTTCAAGTGGCTTTATCGTTGCCAACTCCATTTCTGGAGGCCTAGCAGCGGTTCAGACTGGTACAGGTTCAGCTTCTGCACTGTTAGGGTTTGCCCAATATGGAGGAGGCATGCTTGGATCTTCTCTACTCAGTCTGTTTGCATCTGGTACACCCCTTCCCTTAGCTATCATCACTTTTCTAGCAGGAAGTGCCTGTCTTCTCGCAACACTCGTCATTGTTAAAGAGAGAAAGCGACATGTCAAAAAGGCAGCTTAATTTGGCTGCCTTTTTAAATCTTCTAGCATTTGAACATTCACGAGGTCACCATCTACGAATAACTGTTTGAGCGGATAAATATGACTCGCTCCATATAAAACTAATAGACGTTCATCTTCTCTAGCCACATCAAGAAGATGTTGATAGATTCGTAAGTTGCGATACATCCAATAATGGGTAAGCCACTCGATTCCAACGGGATCTTCATCTGAACCGATGGAAGTAAGACGTAAGTGCCCTCGATGCATCGCTTTTAGCCGCTGAAGCTCATTTAATTTATGTAGATAATCGCCAATGGGCAGATTGGATAAATAGGCTCCCAGCTCGTCTTCCGATCTTTTAAAACCATCAAGAATTTCTTGAAATTGATCTACTTGATAGGTTGTACCGTAATGGAAAGGATCAGCATGAATCTCACCTTGCCAGTCCACCGCTTCAATCGTTGAAAGATTCATTTGTTTTGCCAACCGAAATCCAATTTGATCGATTTCACCTTTACGTAATTCTTGCTCTCCAGAAAGATAATCTTGATAGTTTCGAGTAAGCTGCTCTTGCTTATCTTTTACAATCTCTACGCAGATTTTTGTTGGTGAAAAGGAGGCAAGCTGATTGACGAATTGCTTGATTTCATGCTGTCGACCTACTTCAAGAACGTCAAATTCATTTCCTTTCAATACGTCATCCAAATTTGACTTATCAAAGTGATCAACACCAACAAGTAAAATGATTGGCTTCACACGCTACCTCCTACTTATAAAACTGATAAATGGATAAACTGAGGGATATGCCCGTCACTCATTTCAACCTCTCTTCGCTCTCATTCTAAAACCAAAAAACGTTCTTTCCTAAAGCGAAGGCTAGAAGTGAAAGAACGTCGCTAGTAAAAATAGAAAAACACAAGGTAACGTAGACAAGGTTAACGCAAATCCTCTCTTACCCTCTTGATCTCCTAGGAGATGCCTGACGTACAAGAAACGAAAACAATTCAATGATTAGCGTCAAAACGAAAAGCACAATCATCCAAAAAAGGATAGCGTTTGAGATAAGATGATCAAACGGCGCAAATTGTTGGGTGAACATCGTTTCAGGTAATAAGCCAAATAAGTACAATCCGTTTGATCCACTTTCCGCACTATCTTGTAAATTCGGATTAAACCCCACTAGATCAAGTAAAAAGAAAACGACAAACACCACACCTAACGTCAACGCTCCTGATAAAAGACTTCGTAAAAATGACATATGTTTCCTCCTCTCTTGCTCTATATATACACGTATTAAAGGAGGAAGAAACCTTTTTTTACAATATTTTCAATTAAAAAATCTCCCTCGCGTTTACGAGGGAGACGCTCATCACTTCTCGTCGTCTTGCTGAAACGAGGACAGTGATTGTAACAATTCATTCGGTAGTTTAAATTGCTCTTGATCAATACTCAATGCTTTAAACAAATCGCCTTCATCACTTTTGGTTGTAAAGCGTAACGATTGATTATGGAGGGCCTCCATTTGCTTATCAAGTGCCGCAGATTGATCGGCTACTTTTTTCAGTTCGTCTAACATTTGCGAAGGAACAGCTGCCTCAAATTTGTAAAAGATCTTATGCTCTAAACTAGCCCAAAAATCCATCGCTACCGTACGGATTTGAATTTCGACCGGAATATGCTCGCGACAATTTGATAAGTAGACAGGTACTTCTACAATCATGTGCATGCTGCGATAGCCGTTTGGTTTCGGTTTTGAAATATAATCTTTTACATTAATCACTTTTAAATCATCATGGGACTCTAACATCTCTTTAATCGCAAAGATATCTTTTTGAAACGAGCAATTAATTCGTACCCCTGCAATATCTTTTATATTTTTTTCAATGACGTTTATGTTCAACGGAATTTGTTTACGTTTCAACTTCTGCAGTAAGCTCTCTGGTGTTTTTAATCGAGATGAGATGCTTTCAATCGGATTGTAGTCATGAACATAACTAAATTCTTCTTCTAGAATTTCAATTTTTGTTGTCATTTCGTCTAAGGCAAACTTATACTTCATCATAAACCGTGTGAGTTCTTTTTTTGCCTCTTTTAATTGATGCATCGTAATGGCGTTTCCTTGATTACTCATATGCGCGAAATCCTTTCTCACTGCTCAAAGTCTACATCTATCATTGCACCTCTCTATCAGTATGTCAAAAGGTGTTCCCATGTAAACTTGTGGGTTAGTGTGAAACACATATTAGAATTCTTTGCGCTTATATATACCCATCGCGACGAAAAACGAGATGACAAATAAGACAAGCGTCACCGCAAGCATACCACCACTAAAAACAAGACCTGAATCCCAGCTAGAAAACGGCTCCATCCAACCTCTTGCATAGGCTTCTTCAAATGCCCAGCTCGAAAGGAAAAATAGTGCTAATGCAGCAAAGACACTCATAATGAGCACCATATCTGACTTTTCGGTTCCTAGGAAATATGTGAGTGGAAACGCAATTACTGCCAGCAACAAAGCAACTGCAATTCCTCCGAGAAAGGTATAAAGTGTTTCCGAGGTAAGAAGGCCTCCATTAATAAAATCGCCAACTACAAAAACAACTGTCGCTACGACCATTCCAACAAGCATAAACAATAAGAACAGGAGGTAATGACTTTGAACAACGTTTCCTCGATTAACAGGCGTTGTTAAAACAAATTTGCCCCAGCCTGATTTCGCTTCGTGCTTTAGCACTTCTAAAGCAGGTGAGACCATAAAAATAATGGGGATAAACAGCGCAAATGATAAAAGAAAATCGTTTCCTAATGCAATAAATAAAGCAGAAAGGAACACACTTAATGCTAAATAACCCCAAAAGCTACGGCTGACCATATAATAATTAGTTAGCAATAATCCACTCATCCCTTTTCACCTCGCATAAGCAGTAGTGCAATATCATCGATCGTAAATTTCTGCTCCTCTACATGATTTGGAACTTTTTCTTTATTAGATACCAGTACTTCCATTCCCTCATTTTGTCGCCTATAGGTGATGAGCATGTCGTCTTCAATTTGTGCACATTCCTCATCTGTACAATGAAAAATCGCATAGTTCTGCAGTAAATCCTCTTTCTCCACTTTCAAAATAATTTGACCATTTTTAATAAAAATAAGCGAGTCGGCTATCTTCTCGATGTCACTTGTAATATGACTGGATAGTAAAATTCCCCGCTGCCCGTCCTTCACGAACTCTTGCAACACTTCCAGTAATTCTTCTCGTCCTGATGGATCGAGACCTGCGGTAGCTTCATCTAAAATGAGTAAGCGTGCTTGATGGGATAACGCGATGGCGACGGAAATCTTCATCGACATTCCTCTTGAGAAGGTGCCAACTTTCTTATCACGAGGTAAAGAAAATAGATCAATGTAATAAGCAAACGTATCGGTTTCCCAGCGTGTATAAAGCTTCTTAAATACTTTTCCTAGTTGATTAATGGTTAAGTCATAAGGCAAATTCATATCATCGAACACAACACCAATGTCTTCTTTAATCGCCGAATCTTTTGCATCCATGGGATCACCGAAGATATGGATATCTCCATCATCTTTTTGCAACGTCCCGATAATCGAGCCCATCGTCGTTGATTTTCCCGCACCATTTTCGCCAATAAAACCAACAATTGAACCTGCTGGGATTGAAAAAGATACATGCTTTAAAGCAAAGCCATTTCCATCGTAACGCTTAGATAGATCTTTTACGTCTAGAATTTCCGCCACTCCACTCTCCTCCAGTCGTCTTCATCCTCAAATATGTTTAACTATCCAATATATACCAACTTTATAACTAGGCTAAACCTCATAATTGGAAAAGGTCGATTTAATCAAACGTTTAATTACATTCGTGTGATGGGTACGGAAACCGGTATAACGTATGGAAAGAGGCTGATTCAAATGACAAAAAGAGTGACTCGTTTGTTCATCCAGCTTGTTTTATTTGTGGGTAGCTTTATCCTCATGTTTTGGCTCATTTCACCACTCATGGACTACTTATTTGCAAACAGTAGCCGAGGCGTCACGTTCTCTGTCAATATTCTCCTGTTGCCACTTCTGATCGTCGCTTCTTTCCTTCTGACCACGTTCATTTATGAGAAAATAGAAGACGTATTTTCACCTTAACTCTCTTTCCTAAGGGTCACTAAACAACGCGTGTTGGCTGGAGGAGTATGCCTGTGATATATCGACATTGCTGCTTTATTTGTTGTATCAAATTCTCCAGAGACGTGCTTGGCACCTTGTTGGTTTAGCCATTTAATTTGCGCATCTATAAGCTGTTGCAACTGTTCGAAGCAACTGTCATCCTTCACTCCACACCAGCCGAATTCATAATGAGATGGATCGTCTCCTTTATGTAAAAACGAGTATGCAAGGATAGCTTGAGTAGATTTCGATTGATACACATAACTCGCTTCCATTACCAAATCTTCCGCATAAATAAGAGATTGCCACGTTTCATCGCTTAATGTCGCAACCGGGTTAGCTTGGTGCGTGCTCGAATAAGTGGCTTTCACAAAAGCGATTAGGTGCTTCAACTCAACTGAATTTTTCCGTATCGCTTTTAGCGTACAAACATCATTTGCTAAAACATCTGTTGCTTGAAAATCCTTTACAGAGTAGATCGGGACATACGTCCGTCGAATTTCTTGAAACCCTAGGCTTTTCAAGAGATTTCGCATCGCTTCATCTTTATCCGATAACATGGTTTGGATGGGATTCTCCTTTGCTTGAACTTGAATTTGTTTCATCCAGTTCTCTATTAATGAACACGTTTCACGATTTACTTTCATGACAATTTTCATATACGTGCAATAGGGATGAAACGCATTCTCCCACAAAAAACAGACACCGATAAGTTCTTCTTCTGCATACGCAAGTTGAGTTTGATACTCTCCCTTCACCTGTAAACGACGAAGGTAAATACGTTCTTCACCATACTCACAAAGAAGTTGCTCGACCTCTATTTTCTTTTCTTCTGTATAAACACGAATGGTTTGCTGCATTTTCTTCCTCCTAACATTTGCATTGCTTATCCATGTATTCTATCTTTATAGTCCAAACTGAATTCCCGATTTCATCCCCCCCACCAATCAATCCAAAATAAAAAATCTCCATCAAAAGTTGGGAAAATTAATTTTTCATACAATTCATTGAAATATCTGCTACAATGACGAATAAGCATATACTTGAACAAGAAGGTGAATCAACGTGCAGGAAACATTAACGCCTGAAGAAGTAGGTGCAAAGATCGTTGAATGGTACAGCTGTATTATTTCGGCTTCGTACGAACAAGCGGTTCTTTTGAAGGAAGAAGCTCGTCAGTACCTTGTTCATATGGAGAAAAATGATAAGATCTTAGCCTATTATTCACTTGTAGAATTTAGACACAACATGTTTGTTGACGAATTTAATAAGAAGCATGAATTAGGTGATACGTTTCATTTCGTGGAAACAGAAGTTGATCGCTATCTTAAGTACTTGTACTATTTTGTTAGCGGTCAATACGAGTACACACAGGAGCGTTATCGTTCAGCGATTAAGTTGTTCCGAAAAGCAGAGCGGTTGCTTGAGCACGTTAATGATGACGCTGAGGAATCAGAGTTTTATTTGTACATTGGTCTTGTGTACTACCGTCTTAACCAATATTTGATTGCCAGTTCGTACCTTGAACAAGCGGCAACGATTTTTAACCGTTTAAATTATTACGAACGTGCCTTAAACTGTCGACAAGTGTTAGGCGCCATTCGTTCCGAGCTGCATGAGTTCGAAACAGGGGACGCGATTCTACAAGAAGCTTATAAAGAATCAACATTTCCACGGACATCTGCTCTTATTCTTCGGACCTTAGGCTTAAGTAAATTTAGACAAAAAGACTTTGAAGCAGCGAAACACTTTTTCTACCAAGCGCTTGAATATGAAGAACACCAGAACCATCAAATTGGAATGAAAACAAGGTACAACCTGTCCAATACTTTATTCAAACTTGGTGAGCAAGAAGAAGCACTTACCTTTTTAAAAAAAGCGCAGGCAGAAGCAGAGGACTACAACAATAAAGAATATAAAGCCCGTTGTTTGTTTTTAGACGGACTTTATCTTGCAAAGGACGTTGCGTTAATCGATGAATCTTTAGCGCAATTAACGAGTCACAGCTTACTGTTTGAAGTGTGTGAACTTGCTGAAGAAATGGTTGACCTCGCGGATCAACGAGGCGATGAGTCGACCGCACTAAAGTATTACCGCGTTGCTTACAAAGCGAAAGCAAACCAAAATCGATTAGGAGCTGATCAAGTATGAAAAAACTGATTGCTGCATTTATTATTGTTTTGGCTGTATCCTCAACAAGCCTTGTTTCTCAAGCTGATAATGGGCCAACTATTATGCCGTTGGATAAAACTGAAATAGTCGGTTAACCACTCTTCCCTTACCTTTGTGTAAGGGATTTTTATTGTTTTTTTGCGAGAATAAGGGTCCAGCGATCTTTTTCGACGATGTTTTTTTCACCTTGAATAGTACGATCCAAATAAGCAACAAGTGTCTCCAACTGCTGATCCGACAGGTCGTGAAGCAAGCTTCGCCCTTTGCGCAATCGGATGTTGTCCAGAAACTGTTGCTTCGTTTCATGTTCCGCTCTTGTCTCCCAAAGATGCCACGTTTTTTCAATTTGAAACCCCGCCCCTTGAAGCGCTGAGTGAATGCCCTTAACCGGATGACGCCGTCTCGTTTCGATTTCTTTTAAGTGTGGATAACAATAAAAGAAATACCCACGAAGATGCTCAGCGCTTCCGGGTAAAAAGCAATCCTCTGGCGTACGCGTTTGAATGAGGTATAGGCCGTCTCGCTTAAGCACACGGTTCCCTTCTTCAAAAGCAGGTGCAAGGTCTTCCAAGTGGTGGATGAGCGCTCGAGCGAACACCATATCCGCTGCATCACTGCTCAAATTCATCTCCGTTGCCGATCCCACTTGATATGTGACCGCCTTGCTGGAAAGCGCTTCTTCCTCTGCTGTTTGAATCATCGTTTTTGAACTGTCTACTCCTGTTACATTCGAAACACCCATTTCAGCAAGTACTCTTGAGTAAATGCCACCGCCACAACCAAGATCGACTACATGCTGAGGTGCATACGCCTCTAAAATCGTGTTCATTTCTTCCAGCCATGACGAATCCACTTCCCTATTTGTATAGCTAAAGCGATTTTGTTCATGATGAAAATCAATGGCCATTGTCCATTCCTCCCTTTCCTGTCTTACCTTTATTATAAAGCGACAGCAACATGCTGGATAATACGGAAACTGAATCGTTGACGATTTGTTTTTCCGATCACAAAAAGGACTTCTTGCGTGTCAAGAAATCCCTTTCTCTTTATATTAACGTGACCATTGCCTTTTCAATGGAAGAATACACTTTGACGTCTTTAAACTGAACCCCTAACTTAATGGATGTCCGCGCAATCTCTGGCCGCACGCCAGATAAAAATACCTGCATGCCTATTAAACGAAGTCCACTAATAAGCGAGTAAAGTTGGTCTGCGACACGCTTGTCTATTTCAGAAACGCCAGATATATCAATTAATAATGTTCGCACTTGTAGATCCGAACACTTTTCTAACGTCTGAGTGAAAATAATCATTGCCCGGTCATAATCGAGTTCACCGACTAATGGCAGAAGAGCAATCCCTTCCCGCACTTTCATAATCGGCGCACTTAACAATGCAATCATCTCTTGTCTAGAACGCAACTGTTCAGCTGTATGAGATAAATAATTTTCCGTAAAGGTCACCATGATTCGTTTTAATGCTAACGCTAATTGTTTGTGCCAACTGTTAAATTCCGCTAACGTTACAGCTTCGGCGTGGTGGAGCGCATACTCTTCTAGAAGCTCAATATATTGTTCTTTAACATTTAAAAACTCTTCAATCATGTCTGGCAGTGGCGTCTTCAAATGCGCTTGATCTTCTGCCATCGTTTGAATCCAGCTTTTAAATGTCTCTTCTACGTCCGGCTGATCTTCTCTAAACAACTCGCAAAACAAAAGGTGAAAATCATGATTTTGGTTTTTCAATAGCGTCACAGCATCTTCGTCGGTTGTGCCGTACACACCTTCTCGGTCTTTATTTAAATTCTCGTACCAACGTTCTGTTAACGCCCATGTACGTGATTTCATAAACGCATAGACGGAATACGTCTTTTCCATTCTAGACCTCCTACTTTATGCTTTCATAAAGAGAATCAACATGACAAACAATTTTTCTGCTTGCAAAGTCATTAATGATGTTTACTTTCAATAGACCAACTTCATTAAAATCATGATCCAATAATACAAATTGGCGATACTCTTCGGAAATACAGCGGTTTTGAATGATTAAGGGCAAGTATTGCTGTATGTGCGTACACATCTGTGTATGCATATCTTCTTCCGATGTTCGATCCTCATTAAATGTAAATTGGAAGGTATATTTATGTTTGAAGGGTGTTGGGCAATCCATTTGAAAATGTGTATATGTGAGCATAATCACCTTTCTTTCTTTAATCATTCTTAATCCATCTTACCTTACTTGTGACTTTATGACTATTCATACGCTGTTAAAATTCTTTCCTAATACTGGAGGGTGACTAAGAATGCACCACCTATCGCTCTGAACGAAAAAAAATCACGTGGTATCTTCCCCCATGTGATTTTATTCCTACGTTATTCGCCTCGTTTACGACGTTCAGATATTTGTTCTGCACCGAGTCCATAGTTATCCATATCAATTTCATCGATTACGACAACGGTAGAAGCAGGATTTTTGTTCAACGTATCCTGAAGCAATCTTGTCACCCCGTTAATTAACGTCGCCTTCTGATCTTTCGTTAAACCACCCTGTTCTTTCGTTACTTTAATATTGACGTACGGCATGTTGCTGACCCCTTTTCATATAAGATAAACACAAGAACACCAATGCTAGCGCTACAGCTCCTGCCGAAACAACAAATGCAACTGTTTCGCCATGTATCATAAGCAGCATGCCCGCAACAACAGGCCCTAACAGTTGACCAATCGCATAAGCCGCTGTCAGTTGACTCACAACCGGTTTCATAGTTTGCTGTTCTTTCGCAAGCGCTATTGTTAAAACCGTAATTCCCATAAACGTTGCACCAAACCCGAATGCAGAGAGAAAAACAAGCAAGGCATTCGTCGATCCAGTTGGAAGAATGAGACTCACAACTTGAATCAGATAGGCAAGAATTAGTGCAGTTTCCTTTTTAAGCACTCGACCCAACCAAGCCCAAAAAAAGCAAGATGGCATGGCGCCCATCCCTACAATTGCCCAAATCCATACAACATCAAACGAAAAAGATGCAACAGTCGCCAGAACACTCGTGATAAACGTCGCATAAATAATGTAGCCAAACCCTTCAAGGAAATAAGAGATGAGCAATACGTTTATTGATAGTAGTGGCTGTTTTTTTCCAACGCTTATTGTTCGCGTCGGAAGTGAAGTCGGCGTTACGTGCTTCGTTGATTGATAAATACCAACGATTAAACCAATGCTTACGACTCCTAAGAAAACCCAACCCATTTGCCACGTAGTTAACGGTAATATAAGGGGAAGCACGATCCCTGTAAAAAGAATGCCGAACCCAACGCCGCTGTATAACAAACCGACACCTTTTGCGCCGCCATCCTCTGCCAAACGTCGGATGATCCATTCGGACATAAAAACAAACACAAAACCGCTAGCAACGCCTGAAAGCAAACGCAATGCCGACCATATCAACATGGATTCTGTCACGCCCATACTATACGTAGTCATTGCGCTGACGAATAAGAAAATATAAAACCATCTTACGCGGAACGTTGCACGTCCTGCTAAAAGCGCTCCTAAAAAGTATCCAATATAATTCCAAGTTGCCAGAAGCCCTGATGAGAACGAAGAAAGACCTGTCGCTTCCTCCATATACGGTAACAAAGGTGTGTAGGCAAAACGACCAATCCCCATCACAACAGCCAAACTTAAGAACCCACCAATAATCAAGCGCAGATGCTGCTTATTGTCCATCCCATCCCCACCTTGCAAACGCTCTCTTTCTAGCGTACTATGAAAGGACTATTTATAAAAATGCAATTATTTGATGCAAGCTATTTATTTTTTTGACACCTGAGTGAATGTTAACTCAGACTAACAGATTTATAAGGGTGGAGAATCAATGAAATTCGATGATTTACAAGCATTTGCTGAAGTGGCGCGCCTACAAAATATTTCAAAAGCAGCCGCTAAGCTTAATTATGGACAATCCAATATGACGATGAAAATCAAACGACTAGAAGCTTATTTTGACACATCGCTTTTTTATCGAACAGCCCAAGGGGTACAACTCACAACAAAAGGACATGTATTACTTGAACAAACAAACCAAATTCTTCGGCTTTGGGAGGAAACAAACACACGGTTACGAGATGGTGAAGCAACTGGTTCAATCACAATCGGTTCGATGGAAACAACAGCAGCCGTTCACCTCCCAACGATGCTTGCTCAATTAAAAGAAACCTACCCACATGTCTCGATCCACCTTAAAACAGGTCCAACAGATGAGTTGATTGATCGTGTACTCCGCTATGATATTGACGCTGCTTTTATTGCTGGTCCGATTAAACGAAGTGGGCTAAACAGTGTCCCCTTGTTTCGTGAGACGATGATGCTCGTCACGAGCAACGCTTTAGCAAAGCAACTTGATGCGTCCTATCAACAACTGGATACGCAAGATATCATTACATTCCGCAGCGGATGCGCGTATCGAAAGCATCTAGAGCGCTTTTTTGATTCGCTTCAATTTGTTCCACAAAGAAAAATGGAGCTTGGTTCCCTCGACGCCATTCTTGGTTGTGTCGCCAATAACATGGGTGTGTCCATGTTACCTCAATCTGTCGTTGGCCATCATCCTTCTGTCTCGAGCATCCCGTTACCCGCTTCTTTTCAACAGATCGATACGCATTTTCTTTATCGAGAGCACGAAGAACATCCAACCTTTTCTTTTTTCAAACACTATTCCCATAAGGAGGACGATTAAATGATTACCATCCAACAAGCTAACATCACCCACGTGAACGGAATTATTTCTGTCTGCCAAAAAGGATACTGGGCCACCTATCAAGGACTTTTGTCAGATGACTATATTGAACGGGTTTGCGAAGAATTTTACAATGAGGCACGGGTTACGAAAGAAGTTCAGGAACAGAGCAAACATTGGGGTGGCTATGTCGTTGCGTTAGATGGAGAGGAAGTCGTTGGTGCAGCAGGAGGCGGCTTACTTAATGATGTTCAAGCCGAGTTATTTGTTCTTTACTTGTTACCGAATCGACGAAATGAAGGGATTGGCTCAAAACTTCTAGCAGCGATTACAGAACAACAGCGCTCGTTTGGTGCGACTGAACAGTGGGTATCTGTTGCAAAAAACAATGATAAAGGCATCCCGTTTTATGAAGCGCGAGGCTTTCGCTTCCAATATGAACAAGCTGCACACGGAAACGACCAGCAAGATGAGTATAAAAGCTGTCGTTATCGACGAGTTCTTACATAAGGAGAGATCGACTATGGATATACATACGTACACACCAACAATCTTTACCGTCTCAAAACCTTCTTGCTAAACATAGACCATCTATTTCTCTTTCTCTTTCACTTTCACGCCACCAAACGTAAAAAAAAGGGCAATAAGCGTCGAGACAAACACCATATGCGGCAGCCGTTCGACGGCAGTTGCGTGGTCGTAGATCAGATGTCCAAGTAAATTCGCCACAAACATTGTGTTAAATACGTTCATTCCATAATGAAACAACCGATTTTTAGGTACTTCCTTCACTTGCATACCGGCACCTCCCAACTCTTTCATAAAGCGTATCATGTCGTTCTCCTTCTTTAAAGAGGGCAATAAACACAAACAAAAAAAGAGGGGATCTCCCCTCTTTTTATACTTTTTCTTCGACTTCAACACCAAATGAAGCAAGCAGTTCAAAGAATGACGGGCAAGTTTTCGAGACGCATCCAGGATCGGTTAATTCAATGCCCGCAACTTTTGTCCCAATCAAGGCAAGGGACATGGCCACACGATGGTCGTCGTACGTATCCAGTTTTGCCGCTTTCGGCGTTCCTGGAAATACTTTTAATCCATCATTGTACTCTTCCACTTGAATCCCTAATTTTGTTAGCGAATCTGCGATGACTTTTATACGATTCGATTCGTGGTAGCGAATGTGCTCCACTTCTGAAATCGTAATTGGTCCATCCGCAAACGGCGCAAGCGCAGCAAGGGTTAACGTTTGGTCGGACATTTCACGCATGGAGACGTCGAAGCCACCTTTTAGCTGCTTCGGCCCCTGCACTTCAACGTACGATTCCCCTCTTATAACGGTGCAGCCCATTTTTTCTAAAATCGTTAAAAATCCAATATCAGGCTGTTTCGTTTCAGCAGTCACATTTGTTACGCGTACACGACCTTCATTTAATGCCGCTAGTCCAAAGAAATAACAAGCGGTAGATGCGTCTGCTTCCAGAGTGAGTGCTTGAGGTTTGTACACAGATGGCGATACGTTCATCGTTTGTAAAGCATCGTCGTACGAAACCGTTGCCCCGAACGCTTCCATTAAATCGAGGGTCAAGCGTACATACGCATGCTGGACAATATGGTCGGTAATCGTGATTTGTAGCGGCGTCTGAAAATAAGGCCCTGCGATCAGCAAGCCACTAATGTATTGACTTGAAATCTTTCCAGACAAGTCTACGGTTCCGCCTTGAAGCGGTTTCCCTTTAATTTGTAACGGATAGTGCCCCTCTTTTTCAAGGTGCGTAATTTCCCCACCAAGCGCTCTTAGCGCATCAATTAAAGGAGCAACCGGACGCTTCGTCATGCTTTCACTCGCTTCAATCGTCCATTCTCCTTGCGCCGCAGTTACCAGACTTCCCGGTAAAAAGCGGGCAACGGTTCCAGCAGCGCCAATATAAAGGGAATCGCTTTTCCAGTTTTGGCCTGTACCATGAACCCTCGCCTCATCTTCATGTACATCAATGGCGACACCTAATTTTCTTAGTGCATCAATACACCAATACGCATCATCGCTACGCAAAAATCCTTTTAATGTAGACGTCCCTTCTGCCAGCGCACTCATGATAAATGCTCGATTCGTTAAACTTTTGCTCCCCGGAATCGTTACTTCTCCGTCAATCACACGCTCTCCGGGTGCGACGGTGACGCTATGAACCCCTTTTAAAGGTGTCCACGGACTTCTCGCTCGTTGATCAACATGACCCTTCTTCATGGAATCATCTCCTTTGTTCCATTCTACTTCCCTTTATGTTATAAGTTAAATAAATTCTATTGCCATCATACATAAGTGAGGTTTATAACATGAAAATGGATGCCTACTATCTTTTCTATATCACCGCAATTGAGCAAAATTTCAGTAAAGCTGCCAAACGATTATTTGTGACGCAACCTAACATTAGTCAAAGCATCGCACAATTAGAAGATCGACTTCAAACCAAACTTTTTCAACGTCAATCCAAAGGCGTATCCCTTACAAAAGAAGGACAGCTGCTGTTTCAACAACTGGAACCTGCCTTCCAACTCATTCAGCAAGCAGAAACAAATCTAAATGAAAGACGTTATTTAAAGCAAGGGTCTGTCGCAATCGGTGCAAGTGATTCCACGTGCAAGCACCTTTTATTACCAATCGTTCAGTCATTCCAACGACAGTTTCCAGAAATACAACTGAAACTCCAACATGGCTCAACTCCACAACTAATCGAGAAATTAGATCAAGGGACCATTGATTTGGCGCTTGTCCACATGCCAATTAACGAACAAACTTATACCGTCCATAGCGTCTTTACGATTCATAGCACATTTGTAGTTGGCGAACGCTACCAGTCATTAGCGCGTGAACCTCAATCCATCGCAGACTTGGCTCATTACCCTATTTTGAGCTTTTCGCAACAGAGTCATGCGAGGCACTATTTAAATGAACTCTTCGCTAAACAAGAACTCCTCGTCACACCAGAGGTTGAAGTCGGCGCGATGGACGTCTTACTTGAATGTGCGCGCATTGGAATGGGTGTGGCGTTTGTTACGAAAGAATTTGTTCAACAAGAACTCGACGAGCACGCTTTGCATGAAGTTCTGCTAACTGAGCCTCTAAACCCTCGTCAAATTGGGGTTGTCACTCGTAATCAAGCACAACTCAGCCACGCGGCAAACAGGTTTTTAGAAAAACTTAACCAATCTCAATAAAAGCACATATGATCTTCAACTTTTCGGGCAACCTAACAAAGAAATTTTTCAATTAAAAGGAGTGTTCACATGCGCGCAGCTGTATGGCATAACGCAAAAGATGTACGTGTAGAAGAAAACTGGGAAGTAAAAGAAGTCACAAAAACGGACGTTAAGATTAAGGTGGCATGGGCAGGTATTTGCGGAAGCGATTTACACGAATACTTACACGGGCCTATCGTCATTCCAGCAAATGGACCTGATGCATTAACTGGTGACACGGCTCCAATTGTAATGGGTCATGAGTTCGCAGGTGTTATTGATGAAGTTGGCAGCGACGTCTCCGACTTTAAAAAAGGCGACAGAGTCGTTGTAAATCCACTGTATACACATGGAGTAAAGCCACCTACCCTCGACCTTTACGATGGATTTGCCTTTGCAGGTTTGGCAAGCGATGGCGGTTTCGCCGACTACTGCGTCATCCCTGAGTCTATGGTTCACAAGGTTCCAGAAGGGATGACCCTTGAAGAAGGTGCGCTTGTTGAGCCAATGGCGGTTACGGTCCAAGCATTAAAAGAAGCAGATTTTAAATTTGGCCAAACGTGCACAGTTTTTGGAGCTGGCCCAATCGGCTTATGTACAATTATTGCTGCAAAAGCTGCTGGAGCAAGCAAAATCATTGTCTTTGATTTGTCAGAGGAACGATTAAAAAAAGCAACCGAAGTAGGCGCCACCCATGTATTCAATTCTGGAAATGTTGACCCTGTTGAAGAGGTTAAAAAGATTGAACCGGAGGGTGTTGATGCCAGTTTTGAAGTAGCAGGTGTTGGCGTTACGCTAAACCAAGCGATTCACACAGCTAAATCTCGCGGAACCGTTGTGATCGTTTCGATTTTTACAAAAGGTGTAGAAATCAAACCAATGGACCTGACTGTATCCGGAGTGAAAATTACGTCTTCTCTTGCTTACGAGCCAGAGGTCTTTCAGCGTACGATTGACTCGATTGCTGCTGGTGCCCTTGACGTCAAAGGCGTTATCACCGATCACATTGAACTTGAAGCCATTGTCACAGACGGCTTTGAACGTTTATCAGAAGACAAATCACAAGCGAAAATACTTGTGAAATTAAGCGGTGAATCTTAAAATCTTCAAGCGAACTGGGTGCATGTCACCTAGTTTTTTTCACAATCTATGTTTATCGTCTTACCAAAAAAGGTAAAGAGGGTCAATAGGAGGCGATAAACGATGGAATCAACACAACAAAAGAAACAATCAACTGGAACTGGGTCCCTTGTCTTTGGTATTTTATCTTTACTTATCCCATATATCGGACTAATCCTTGGCATTGTCGCTGTTGTGATGGCATCAGGCGTAAATACAGGCATGGCGATGGGCGGTAAAGTTACGGGTATTATCGGTATCGTCTATAACGGTCTTATGTTGCTCTTACTTGCTACAGGCGTTTTTGTACTGTTTAGCTTTTAATCGACCTTAACACATAAAACGAGAAACAAACGAGGAGGAAACTAGCATGATGAGTTTTATTTGGAGTTTAATTATTGGTGGCCTAATTGGGTGGGCTGCAGGTGCAATCACTGGTAAAGGTGTCCCATTCGGCATTATCGGGAATATTATTGCTGGCTTTATCGGTGCGAACATCGGAACATGGCTTCTAGGAGATATGGGGCCTAGCATCGGTGGATTTGCGATTTTCCCTGCTCTTATTGGTGCCATTATTTTAGTCTTAATTGTCAGCCTTGTGCTACGAGCATTTAAATCTTAAGTAAAGCAAGACGCCCATCAAACGGGCGTCTTTTTTTTTATAAAAAATGACAGCGCTCTCTTTTATTTCCGCTAAAAAAATCGTCCTGAAACAGGTTTTATTCTATTGAGAGCGGGAAACTATAGAAAATGTTTTTATTTTACGATCGAACTTAACGAAGAAAGAAGAGAAGTCTATATGGGATTCATGTCAATTGCAATCTTTATTTTTATTGTCGCTGGAGTAGCGATCTATGCATACGCAAGAAGTAGAAAAGTTAATCTTGATAGCTCTGAAGGGCTATTTTTAGGAGGACGAAGTTTAACAGGCATCACCATTGCCGGTTCCATCGTCATGACGAATCTTTCTACTGAGCAAATTGTTGGGCAAAACGGCCAAAGTTACGCATCTGGAATGGAAGTGATGGGTTGGGAAGTAACGGCTGCCGTCGCCATCGTCGCCCTTGCACTCATTTTCTTACCAAAATACTTAAAGTACGGTGTGGATACCGTGACCGATTTTATTGAAATTCGTTTTGACACAACGACAAAACGAATCACATCGATCCTTTTTATTTTTACATACGTTGTTTCTTTCTTACCCGTTGTTTTATATTCAGGTTCACTTGTGTTTAATCAAATCTTTTCCATTGATGAAATGCTTGGCGTCGATCCGCTTGTAGCGATTGCGCTTATATCCGGAATCGCAGGAATTATCGGCTTGCTGTACTTATTATTAGGCGGATTACGTTTAAGCGCGTTTAGCGATACCGTATATGGAATCGGTTTGCTTGTTGCCGGTCTTTCCATCCCCATTCTCGGGCTATACTTATTAGGCGATGGCGGAATATTAGGTGGGTTTGAAACGATTCGTACGAATACACCAGAAAAGCTAAACTCGTTTGGTGCTGTCGATTCAGACATGGTTCCATGGCCAACATTGTTTTTGGGGTTACTTTTCAACAACTTATTCTTTTGGTGTACCAACCAAATGATCGTACAAAAAGCCTTAGCCGGTCGAGACTTGAAAGAAGGTCAAAAAGGCGCTTTATATGTAGGAATCTTCAAGATTTTCGGCGCTTTGTTTTTAGTATTTCCAGGAATTATCGCCTACAATATGTTAGGCGATTCAATTGAACCAGCAGACAATGCCTATCCAATGCTTGTAACAGCAGTCTTACCTGAATGGGCATTCGGTATTTTTGCAGCCGTCATTTTCGGAGCGATTCTAAGTTCCTTTGTCGGAGCATTAAATGCGACAACAACGTTACTAACACTCGATTTTTATAAACCGTTAAAGAAAAATGTAACGGATAAGCAAGTAAGTCGAATGGGCAAAATTTTCACTGTTACAATCGGATTAATTTCTGCACTAATAGCGCCACTTATATCATTCGCGCCTGCGGGATTATTCCATGTCGTTCAACAGTTTAACGGTCTATACAGTATGCCACTTCTTGCTTTAATTCTTTTAGGCTTTTATTCAAAATATGCGACACCTTTTGCAGCAAAAGTTACGTTTGTTTTCCATATTATTGTGTATGGTTCGTCCCAACTCTTTACGGACATCCACTACCTTTATGTCTTTAGCGTTATTTTATTCGTCGACATCTTCTTAATTTGGGCGATCAGTCGTTTTGGACCAAATGCAAAACCATTTGAATTTCCAAAAACAGAAGCAAAAGTTGATTTAACGCCATGGAAGCACAGAAAATGGGTGAGTGCCATGATCCTGATTATGGTTGTAACTATGTACTGGTTCTTCTCGCCAATGGGTATTGCCAATTAATTCATGACACACTCCCCTTTACGTGCATATTTTCATAAGGAACTTGTATGAATGAGATTCCATCATTCGTACAGGTTCTTTTTTTTAACGTAATCCTTATTTATGTTGATTTGACGTTTCAAACTTCCTTTTTAAGGTAAAAGAAGCAGTAGATAGAAAATTCTTGAAGATAGGGTGAGTCGATGAAAAAGACATGGCTAGTTGCGTTATGCAGCACAACCGTCCTTTTAGCTGCTTGTACGGACGGAGAAGACGAAAACACAGAAGAGAACGCTAACGGCAATGGCGAGACAGAAGAGACAACCGATCAAGCTTCAGAAGACGATGAGTTAACGGCTGAAGACATTCTCCAAGAAGCGATTGCACTTTACGATGGATTAGAAGGTCTATACATGGAGACGGTTGGTGAAGGAGACATCGACTTTAGTATAGACGAAGAAGACATAGAAGATGAAATTGATGAAGAAGCAAATTCAACTGAGCTTGGTTTAGAAATGAACATCCGCCAATGGACATTCGTTGACGGGGATGACTTCTACGATCGTTCCGAACAAGAAATGATCATGAATATGGAAACAGACAGTGATGCAAGCACTGAAGAAACGGTTTCATATAGCTTTACAGACTACAGTGATCCTGCCTATGCGATTATGTACGATGAAGGCGACGATGAAGCCATCCGCATTGAACGTGATCTTGACTTTGACTTCTCACACATGGCACAGCGCTATGAAGACTTACTCGACAATGCAGATGAACTGACGCTTGTAGGAGAAGAAGAAGTAAATGGCTATCAAACGTATCACGTTGAAGCAGAAATGGACGGCGAAACAATGGCGTTCTATTTCGACCAAGACACGTATTTTTCGGTTCGGGATGAAATTATAGGTGGAGACGACGACATGGATACAACCCTCGATGGCGGTTTCCAAGCAGAAGATGACGTCATCGACTATGAATTAAATCCAGAATTTGACGAGTCGCTTTTTCAAGCGCCTGATGACATGGACGTAACAGATGGCGAGATAAGCGATACGATTGGCTAATGGTTTCAATGAAAGAGCTTCTCTCATAGCTAGCGGAGCTCTTTTTATTCTTTCAAAAAGGGTGACAGTCTTATGACCACAGGATTTTATGAGTTCTTCACAGGAATTCCAATTTTATTAACGATTGGATTGACCATCTTTTTGATTATCAACCGTAAAACCATCGCCTTTTACATTTGTGGAGCCATCCTGTTTAGTTCTGGGATTCTCGTTTATGTGATAACCGGAATTTCCCTAAGACTGTTTGAGCACAATGAAGGTGCCGGTCCTATGTTTGGTGCGGTTTATTCGGGGATGGTTGCGATCCCCGCAGCCTTTGTCATGATTTTCATCGGCATCATTGTAGGGATCGTACGCAAAAGGGGCTCGTAATGCTTTTGCGCTCGGTCAAACGAAACGCTACTGAATTGATTAAACAAATGAACCGTTTACTCATCTCGTTTATACTGTAATGCGCCACTCGGGCATAGCTTAACAGTGGCCTCCACATCTGAAGCTTTTGCTTGATCTGGTTGAATCCATGGCCTTTTCTCGGTATCAAACACTTCATTTAAGTTCTGCACACATTTCGCCGCGTGAATACAAACATCCTTATTAAAATATACATCAATTGTTTCCCCGTAATAACGTCTGTACCCTTGCTCCTCTAACTCTTGTTTCATTGCAAATCACCTCTTTCTTTTTTGATGAAAAACGTTTATCTGTTACACAATTATTTTTGTGCCAATAGCTTTTGATAGTCTGGATTTTTCTCAAATTCTAACTTTGCAAATGGACAAAGCGGTAAAATAAGCTTATTCTCTTGCTCCATACGTTTTACGACCGAATAAACAAGTTCTTTCGCAATTCCCTTTCCTTTTCCTTCTTCCAATACATGAGTGTGATCAATAATAATCTTGGTTTTCCCAACTGGAACAAATGTAATTTCACCTAATACATTCCCGCTTTCCCCTTTATACACATGTCTTTTTTCTTCTTCTACAATCATCAGCTTTCTCCAATCCATACGATTTATTTTTTATCACCATTTGTAATAGCGCTCTTCATTAAGTAGGTGGCTCAAGTTTTTTTAACAATTTAACGAGCTGACGTAATTCTTGCTCATCAAGCGCATCGAAGTGAGAAATTTGATGATCCTCTTGCTTCGGAACGACTTCATTAAACAACGCTTCACCCATTTCCGTTAAAGTCAGATATTTAACTTTATGCACCCGTCGGCGCTCAATCCAACCCAACATCTCCATTTTCACAAGCAGCTTCGTAATATTCCCTTTCGTTACCAGTAACTTTTCCGCCAACTCTTTTTGGCTAAGTTCTTGATTCGTACCAATCTGCACAAGCACGTCAAACTGCGCTGCGCTTAATCCATATTCTTTTAAGTACGCATTTGACCGTCTCAAGCTGTAATGATACGCACGCGAAAGCCTATACCAAGCAGCCAGGCCAAGAATATCCTGTACCTTATTATCAGCCATCTTACCAACCCATTAATGTATTATTTCGGTAGATAAGTGATAACGGTATAGAAAATCAGTCGGCCTTTTTGCCGACTGAACTCGTTCGTTACTTATTTTGCGCGCGAAGATCTCTTTGTGCACCTTCATAGCTACCGATAACATTATTATAACTTGGCAGTTGACCAGCAAGCAACTCACCGAATCCTTCAACGTCATGTCTCCAATCACGTTGAAGTTCACCAGCAATACTAAACCAGTTTAATAATTGGACCCCGCCATGAGCCATTCTCGTTAAAGCAGCATTTGCCACTTGTTGACTTGACGTACCTGAAGCATCAACAGAAACAAATACTTCGTACCCTTCATTTACTGCAGAAAGCGCAGGAAACGCTACACACACTTCCGTAACAACACCTGCAATAATTAATTGTTTTTTTCCAGTATCTTTTACTGCTTGTACAAATTCTTCGTTATCCCAAGCATTAATTTGACCAGGACGGGAAATCTTGGGCGCATCAGGAAACATTTCTTCGAGCTCTTGCATTAGCGGTCCATTTGGCCCGTTTTCAAAACTTGTTGTTAAAATAACTGGTAAATTGAAATACTTTGCAGTTTTAGCTAATGATAAGACGTTATTTCGAAATTCATCTACACCATAATCTCTTACCAAACCTGAAATCAAACCTGTTTGATGATCGACTAATAATACGGCTGCATCCTCTTTCGATAAACGCTGATATAAATCACTCATAACACATGCCTCCTAAAACGATTGTCCAGTTTTAAACTGGCACCCTCAGTTTACAAGTAAATTGACAAAACTTCAACCGCTACGTGACTATTCACAGTTGACTATCTTCTTTACATCAAATTATCTCTCAAAGTTGACTCATCATCAGTTTACAAATAAACTGAATAGAAGACTTATAATCGTCTATACATGCCTTAATAGGCATTCAAGTTGGAAAAAATGATCCATTTGACGATTACGCATTAAGCAAATTAAAAAAACGAGCGAAAAGGAGAGTTCATAATATGAGTGAAAAACTGAACATTGGTATTATTTTAGGAAGTACACGGGAGGGTCGCGTTAGCCCATCCGTAGGTGATTGGGTGAAATCGATTGCTGACGAGCGTGATGATGCCCATTATCACATTGTAGATATTGCCGATTTCCATCTACCTTTCCTAGGCACAACAGATGCTACCGATCCAGCTATTGCTAAATGGAATAAAACATTAACGGAGTTAGATGGTTTTGTTTTTATTGTACAGGAATATAACCACAGTATTTCTGGTGCACTTAAAAACGCTCTCGATCTGGCAAGAGAGGCATGGAATAATAAAGCCGCCGGAATTGTCAGTTACGGTGCAGCTGGTGGGGCAAGAGCAGCCGAGCACCTTAGAGGAATATTAGGTGAACTCATGATAGCAGACGTCCGCACACACCCAACGTTATCAATGTTCACGGATTTTGAAAGCTTTACAACATTTAAACCGCAAGCCCTCCATAAACCAAACGTAAATACCATGCTCGATCAAGTAAACAGTTGGAGTCAAGCATTGAAGCCATTAAGAAACCCATCACCATCATCTAAATAGCCAAAAAAGGATCGTCTCACGTATACGGTGACGATCCTTCCTTCTCTTCTTAATTAAGTCGTACGAACTCTTCGACGATACAACGCAGATAAACCGAATCCACCTGCCGCAAGAGTCAAGCCACCCATTGCATAAAGAAGATGATTGCTTGCCGTGTCTGGCATTGCACCACCAGCATCAATTGGCTCAGCATTTTCCTTCACTTCGTCAGGAACAACAATCGAATCAACACCATTAAAGTTACTGACGGTTTGCTCCATAGCAATATGCATCTCCAGGCTTTCTTCGCCATCGTCAATCATCATTGTCATATCCATCATCATATCGGTCATATAGTACGTATCTTTTTCAATTGTCATCTCGTAGTTTAAATCACTAATTTCAAATGACTCCAGCAACGCTTCTCCGCCTTGCATCTCTTCTTCCATCATTAATTCACCAAGAAGGTCATTAATCATGTCATTTAAGTCTTCGCCGTTCCCTTCGTAAGTGAGAACGTACGCATCTCCCTCATCGCTAACGCTCATATCTTCACCTAGCATGTCCGCTTGCTCACGTGTCGACGTCGCTTGAAGCAGTTCCATCATCTCATCACTGCTCATTCCTTCAAAAACGTACCATTCCCCGTCCGGCCCCTGCTCGTACATGCCATCTTCTGTCCAATAAAGCGTGGATTCCATGTCCCCATCCGGTGTGCTAATCGTTGATACTTGGTGCATCGCAAATGGATCCATAATGACATCTTCCATCGTATGTACCGACAGGGTTACCTCTTCACCAGACATAGGATCTGGCATCGTCATGTCCATCATCGTTTCGCTAGAATAACTATCAAGTTCGAGCATCGCTTCATTTGACTGGTGAATAATGTCAGCGGCACTCTCTTCATTTGCTAAAGCATTTCCTGTAACCGCTACAACAAAAAAACTTGCTACCGTAACTGATGTTAATTTTTTCATATGTACACTCCTAAATTTAAGTTTTAGGAAGAACAGCATTGTCTAGGCTGCTTGATACTCATGTTCGTCTCCTGCATTTCCTATATGTAGAAGTAGTTACCCTGTCCAAATCAAATGAAACCGCTTTTCTTGAAAAAACTTCAAAAAAACCATGAAGATGGGAGTCTCTCATGGTTAAATCGCTTCACTATGGACGAGCGTAGTTTCAATAATATAGCGGTCTGGCGCATCTCCTAGATATTGAAACGGGTAACAGGTTGTTAATGTTAATGTTGGTTCATCTTTTTTAACAATGACCGTCAAATCATCCGCATCGGTAATCCAAATCTTATTAATTTCATACTCGTATTTCATCCCACGATAGTCAACAAACATCCGATCGCCATCTTCTAGCTCACCTAGTTCTGAAAACACCGTATCCCGATGTCCGCTTAATACAGTGTGCCCACCTTCATCTGGTGTTGTGGTCCATTGACTCACGTACATGCCAACACCTTGATTTAATGTCTGATCATCTGTGCCCCAGTAAGTTTCATAAGCCGTTTCCAATCTCGGTATGTAAAGGCGCCCAACGGAATCGCCAGCATCAAAAAGATCAAGCTGGTCATTGGTAACAGGTTCCGATTTCTTAACATGGGATTGAATGGATTCACTTATATCGGCAACAGCACTTGTTTCTTCCTCAACTGAAGGCGTGTCCACTTCTTCTGCAGCAACCATATCCTCAGACGGAATATGTTCAGTAGATTGAGTCCCATTCCACCATTGGTAAAAAAAGAAAGCCGCTATCGCCAATCCAACTACAATAAAAGAATTAAAAAGCTTGTTCATGGAATCTCCTTTCCGAAAAAAATCATTATTCTTACTTCTTCACCCGTATGATTACTTACATTTATTTACCTATCCATCGTTTCCTGTAATCATGATAACAGACATGACAAAATAAAAAAACAATCAAAAGGCTTCCCTACCATATTGGTTAGAAGAAGCCTAGTGAATTTACGTTTTAAATCTCTTAAAATGGGTTATAGATTAATAGAATCGTTTTACACCAATAAAGTGTTGTTGCCAGTAAGAATTATTGATGTCTGCGTAAGAAACGCCTTCACTTCCACCACCAGAGTGGATCATTTGGCCATTACCTACATAAACACCGCTATGAGAAGCACCTTGTGTATTGTATGTGCCTTCATAGAAAAGAACATCGCCAATTTGAAGATCGCTTAGACTTACATGAACACCCGTGTTTGCCCACATGCCAGCATGTGTACGTTCAACGGAAATACCATTGTTTTGGAATACATAGTTTACGAAACCACTGCTATCCATACCTGCAGTAGACGAACCGCCCCATGCATATGGTGTCCCTAATACACTTGTTGCTGTGTCAGCAATTGATTGGCTTAGGTTAGAAGACGTGCTATTGTCTGTAGTCGTCACAGTTGGCTCAGAAGACTCAGAGCTTGTCTCTGTTACTTCAATGTCAGACTCTTGTCTTGGCGTTGATGCATCAACATTTCCTAATGCACCTTGAGTTGCAGGTCCAGCGATTCCGTCAACTTGAAGACCATGGTCTTGTTGGAATGATGTTACTGCATTTTCTGTTTCAGAACCATAAATACCGTCATCGGATACTGTATATCCTGCATAAATTAAATCTTGCTGTAAGTTCCTTACGTCTTGTCCTCGGTCATCCACACGAAGTACATCCGCTTGAATTGTTGTTGTTTCAGATTGATCTGGTTGTGGGCTATATTCAGAAGGGTCCGCGAATGCTGACGCCTCGTTATTATTTGATACGAAAAGAAGACCTACGACAAACGAAGTTGATAGAACTAATTTGCTACCTGTTGATTTTAAAGTTTTCATAATGACCTCCTAGTAATAGTCGACCATTAATGTAACATCTGTTTCGCAGAATTTCCATTTCAATTAGGTTACAATCCGTTGACAAAATTACAAATTGTTGCCAAACATTCCCCATTATTTTCTTGTAAGTCCTACAATATACGACTTTTTTCGTCCCACACTCTTTTACAATTGATTTATCTCATTCTATCAAATTTAATAGATTTTTGCGAAATAAGAGCACAAACCGAAAAAAAAGCACTACGCGGAGGTAGCACTTTTTCGATTTCTATTAATTTCTTGACCCTTGACCAACTTCAAGTTCTTCAAGATAAAACTTCATTTTCTTAAGAAGATCATCGCGAATTTCATTATTCTGCAAGGCAAATTCAATTTGCGTTAATACAAATCCTAATTTCTCACCAACATCATAACGTCTTCCTTCAAAGTCATATGCATAGACACTCTGGAATTCATTTAATGCCTGGATCGCATCCGTTAATTGAATTTCGCCACCTGCGCCAGTATCTTGTTTCTCTAGAAAATCAAAGATTTCTGGTGTGAGAATATAACGACCCATGATCGCTAAGTTTGAAGGTGCCGTCCCTTGCTCTGGCTTCTCTACAAACTGAGACACGCGATACAAACGATCATTATTTGATTCTGGGTCAATAATTCCGTAGCGATGTGTCTCATCACTTGGAACCGTTTGTACGCCGATCACAGAACGCTCGGTTTCATCATACTGATTCATTAGCTGTTTCAAGCAAGGTGTTTCTGCTTGTACAATATCATCACCTAAAAGAACTGCAAATGGCTCATTGCCAATGAATTTGCGCGCACAATGAACAGCGTGTCCAAGACCTTTAGGTTCTTTTTGACGGATATAGTGAATTTCTACTTTTGCTGATGCTTGAACTTTTTCAAGCATTTCTAGCTTTCCTTTGTTGAAAAGGTTTTGCTCTAGTTCAAATGAATGGTCAAAATGATCTTCAATTGCACGCTTCCCTTTTCCTGTCACAATAATGATATCTTCAATCCCTGCTTCAACCGCTTCTTCTACGATATATTGAATCGTAGGCTTGTCTACAATTGGCAACATTTCTTTTGGCATTGCTTTAGTAGCTGGTAAAAATCTTGTTCCCATACCAGCTGCTGGTATAATGGCTTTTTTTACTTTAGACATATAAAAACTCCTTATTCATTAGTCTGAATGTGAATAGTATGGAATAATGCTCTTAATAATACCCGACTCATCTTAAATTAAAACCTTAAGAACAAATTAGTTTTTAAAAGGTGTTATTAGTATAGCTTAATTCATGTAAATTTGCATCCCTTGTTTGAATTTCCTTGAAGTCTACTAAGTAAAAAGACCTAGTGCAGATTAGTCTCTTTTGCTACGCTCCCGAAATGCTTTCCTAATTCATTTTATTATAGCGATAGAGGCGAATTTGAGAATAGCAATACATAACTTTACACGAAAATAGCAAGTTTCCATTAGAATTAAACAATTCGCCAACATGAAAAATAACCCCCTCCAGCTTCTAAGCATGGAGGGGGGTTGAACGCATTAATAAAGCGTTTTTTCCGCTTCTTTTGTATACAAAATCGCTTCGTCTTGCTTTCCTTCCCGAACTTTTTCCGCCCATTCTGGATCAGCCAGCAGCGCTCTGCCAACCGCTACATAATCAAACTCTTCAGCACGTACTTTCTCATCAACAAGACGCAGGTTCTCATCAATGGACTGCTCATCATTTCCTTTTTTGCTTAAGAAGGCATAATCGACTCCGAGGGAACCAACAGAAATGACAGGCTTTCCAGTCAATTGTTTCGTCCAAGCAGCTAAATTTAATGGTTCTTCCCCTTCAAATTCAGCTTCCCAAATTCGACGAGTGGAGCAATGAAAAACATCTACCCCAGCTTCAGCAAGCGGCAACAGAAGTTGTTTTAATTCAGCTGGTGTGCGCGCAAGCTTGGCATCATATACGCCGCCCTTCCATTGCGAAAATCGAAAGACAATTGGAAAATCAGCGCTAACGTTTTCACGACATGCCTTTACCACCTCAACAGCAAAACGGGTTCGACCTTCTAAATCACCGCCATATTCATCGTGACGCTGGTTCGTTCTCTCCCATAGAAACTGATCAATCAAGTAGCCATGGGCACCATGGATCTCAATCCCATCAAAGCCAAGTTGTTCCGCATCCGCTGCCGCTTGTGCGAAAGCTTGAATCATTTGATGGATTTCTTCTTTCGATAGAGCAACCCCGTTTTCACTTCCATCTACAGCTAAACCTGATGGACTGACTGGCGGCGCCTCTTCGTTCGGCCCATTTCCTTGCTTCCTTGCAGAACCAATGTGCCAAAGTTGCGGAATAATTTTTCCACCAGCTTCATGCACCTCATCGACTACTTGCTTCCAACCAGCCAAAGCTTCTTCCCCATAAAAACGAGGAATATCCTTATGCATAACGGCTGCAGGATGATTAATTGCCGTTCCTTCTGTCACAATCAACCCTACACCATGCGCTGCTCTTCTTTTATAATAAGCCGCAACCTCTTTTGTCGGTACACCGTCAGGAGAAAAAACTCTCGTCATTGGTGCCATGACAATTTTGCTTTGAAGCTCACCTTTACCAAAAGGGGTGTTTTCAAATAATGTCGGTGCTAATGATTTTTCCATCTGTATCGTCTCTCCTTTTCCATTTCCAACCATTGATTTCATAAGCCATTTTAAATCTTTTGTGTCACGAAGGAAAAAGATACGACTTGATCGCTAGTTGGGAAATAACAAGCTCACGATTAGATATCGCAAAAAAGGAGCGCCTAACAGGCAACTCCTTAAGAAAAAGCAATTTGTTAAAAGACGCAAGCCTCCTGTTATCATCGGAACTCTACAGTCAATTTCGATCTATACGGTAGCTTACTTATATCATTGTAAGCCATTACAATTCCTAGTATGTTTAATGTTGCCATTTCCTCGCTCGCCTCACCAAGATTAATCGATGTCCCGTTCGTCGATACAGGTTGTTTTCTTCATCATAATAATACTTTGCTCCAATAATAGATAACGGGCGAATTGTACGCTTCCAGTTTTTCTCCATATGTGAATACCCCATGATATTTCCCCCATAAAATATAATAAGGACTTACTTCCTAATTATTTACTAATTACGAGGGAATTTCAATATATATTTCTGATATCACAAATATATTTATTTTTCAGCATAATAGAACTTTATTCGACATTTGCTCTAACAAAGCTATAAACGAATCATTTAAGCTATATTGGAAGAAATAACCTAAATAACAAATGGTTATAAAGACTTACTGTACCGTCATTAAATTTATTATCTTTTTTAGGTCTATAAACCTATTAAAAATCCCGAAATCAGACTTTTTTTAATAAATTCCAGTAAAATCAAGAACAATCGGTTAAAAAAAGAATCCGAAAAATACTATTCTAAAATAGCAATAACTTTCCACGAATGATCACTTCGCACGTTAACATTATCGCCATTCCTCCTATTTCGGCGTGCTTGCGTTACTCTTTGTTATAGCATTCTTATTAGATCGGTAATTTCACCAGAGTTAAAGCCGGCCCGAAATGTGGCACATCTTGATTTACGGATAAACGGATGCTCCTCCTCCTTCATGTCGTGCTTCATTCTGTGACGAATGAAGCGACTCGTAGTATAATGAGAAGAGACACATATTAGGATGAAGACGGAGGTTATGTAGATGGCTTCGGAATTCGATGCAGCATTTAGTCAGACGTTTGATGAACAAATGGAGAAAATGAATCAATCGTTAGAACAAGATGTGCTGTTTGCCTTAATTGGCGATATTAATACAGGGAAATCAACGACGATTAACGCTTTATTTGGCGCGGACGTTGCTCCTACATCTGGATTACCAGGAAAAACAGTTCAAATTAAGAAATATTCCTATAAAAAACATATTAAGTTTGTTGATACACCAGGCTTAAATGATATTGTTCAAGCACATTCCAACGAAACGACGGATTTCTATAAAGAAGCGGATGTTGTGCTTTTCTTTTTAAATGCGGCCGGGACCGTTCTCTCTGATACAGAAGCAAAAGAGCTTGAGAAATTAGCCAAAATCAATAAAGATATTCTGATTGTGTTAAATAAAGTCGACATTGCCGACGATGTCCCAAGCTTACTTCATTATATTCAGGAAAAAACGAACTTTCGCTTTAACGTTATTCCCCTCTCTTCAAAAACAGGCTTTAATATCGGGGAATTGGAAGACAACATAGCGGACATTCTTCAAAAAAAAAATAAAGAATTACAGTTTGCGAAAGCCTTAAGTGACAAATCACGGATTGCGAACAAATGGATCAACCGCTCCTCTCTTGCGGCCGCGTCTGCTGGTGCCATCCCTGTTCCAGGCTCAGATATTGTACCGATTACCGCGGTGCAAGTTGGATTGATGATCAAACTAGCGAAACTGTACGATAAGACAATTACGAAGGATCGAGCTAAAGAACTCATTGTCACCAATCTCGTGAGCAACATTGGCCGAACGGCTTTCCGCCAGCTATCTAAATTTGTTCCAGGCTGGGGCTCGGCCATTAGCGCTGGTGTTGCCGGGTCATTGACGTGGTCGCTCGGAAAAGCCATTAAAAAGATTTACGAAAAAGGCTTAGATTTAAACGTTGAAACCCTCGTGCACTACACGAAAAAATATAAAGCTGAGCGTGATGCTGCTAAAAAAGAATCCACACAAATGCCATCCTCATGATGGCGTTTTTCTTTGTTTATGAAAATCGCAAAGCCTTGACTTATCGCGATATTCCAATATACGATAACAGTATGGAACCTATTACCGTTTTTAAAGCACTCTCAAATGAAACAAGGATCAATATAGTGAGATGGTTGAAAGAACCTGAGAAAAATTTCCCGGTGCAGCAAGCGCATTTACCGAAGGAGGTTAATATCAAAGGAGGCGTTTGTGTTGGTGATATTCACGCAAAGGTGAACTTATCTCAGTCTACTGTCTCTCAATACTTGGCGACGTTGCAGAAAGCTGGTTTATTAGAGTCCGAGCGCTATGAACAATGGACGTATTATAGAAGGAATGAGACAACCATTGCCGCTTTAGCCGAGTACATTAAAATCGACTTATAAAAAATGTGGTTCAATATCTTCTATTGACCACGTTTTTTCTTTGCTGTATATTTGTATATCGGTAATTCTAAATATACAAATATAAAGGAGTGAGCAACATGCGCGTTTTATCGCTTTATGTACTTGGACTAATCGCAGGCATATCTTTAAGCATTGAAGCTGCACTTGGTGGCGCCTTAGGACAGAACATCGGCAAGCTTGAAAGCACCTATTACATCTTTATCGTCGGTGCGCTAAGTTTATTTATTGGGGTTTTATTCTTCGGAAAAGGAAATCTTGGTGCAATGTTCGACGTCCCTAAATGGAACTTAACCGGCGGCATACTTGGCGCCACGTACCTATCACTCCTCATCATAAGCGTATCACTTGTGGGAGTAGGCCTTTCAATTACGGTCGTTATTATTGGCCAGCTTGTTGCGAGTGTCATTATTGATCACTTCGGTTGGCTTGGATCAAAACAAATCAAACTTGATAAAAATAGACTATTTGCAGTCGGGTTACTCGTACTCGCTCTATTTTTTATTTTTTAGGAGGGCACAACAATGGATCTCATCTACTTACTCTTTCCCCTAATAGCCGGAATGGGCCTGAGTATTCAATCAGCCGTAAACGGTACTCTTGGCGGAAAAATCGGTTCACTAGAAAGTGCATTTCTTACCTTTTTCACTGGAGCCATTTTATTAACGATCGTCGTCATTTTCTTCGGACAAGGGAATATTCTTGAAGTCGTCCATGCGCCTTTTTCTGAGCTTCTCGCTGCGGTATTTGGCGTCCTATTTCTATCGATCATGCCCTTTGTTGCACCACGAATTGGCGTAACGAACGCGATGATCATGGTCATAATCGGTCAACTTCTTGCTAGTGTAACCATTGATCACTTCGGTTTATTTGGTACCGTACAAATTCCATTTGATCTGCAGCGATTAATCGGTGTGGCATTACTCATCACCGCGGTATACTTCATCTTCAAAGGACCAAAGAAAACACCTGCAAAAAACAGCTCCCCTTCTTAATGGGAAGCTGTTTCTTCTTGTTCTGCTTGAAACGCGTCAAGGAGCGCGCGCACTTCATCTGTTGATTTCGAATTCATTAGTTGATTTCGCAGTTCACTGGCACCACGGAAATCACGCACATAAATTTTGAAGAAACGATGAAGCGGCTTGAATGCTCGAGATTCCATTTCATGGTATTGATCATGAAGATCAAGCTGTAAGCGCAAGAGACCAAGCAGTTCTTCACTCGTATGTTCACGTGGCTCTTCTTCAAACGCAAATGGATTGGTAAAGATTCCGCGACCAATCATCACACCGTCTACCCCATATTTCTCAACAAGTTCTAACCCAACTTGCCGATTTGGAATATCCCCGTTAATCGTTAAAAGCGTATCAGGTGCAATCTCATCACGAAGCTTTTTAATCTCAGGGATCAACTCCCAGTGGGCATCCACTTTACTCATTTCTTTCTTCGTGCGTAAATGAATCGACAAGTTCGCAATATCTTGTTGCAACACGTGCTTCAACCACTCAAACCACTCTTCTACATACGTATAGCCAAGACGGGTTTTGACACTTACCGGCAAGCCGCCTGCTTTGGCAGCTTGAATCAGTTCCGCTGCAACCTCTGGACGGCGGATCAAGCCACTGCCCTTTCCGTTCCCCGCAACATTTTGCACGGGACAGCCCATATTCAAGTCAATCCCTTTAAACCCTTCTTCCGCCATCCCGATACTCATTTGCCTAAACAACTCAGGCTTGTCCCCCCAAATATGAGCAACCATCGGCTGTTCATCTTCTGTAAACGTCAAGCGACCACGCACACTCTGCTTTCCGTCTGGATGACAATAGCTCTCTGAATTTGTAAACTCCGTAAAAAAGACGTCCGGTCGTGCCGCATGGCTCACCACATGGCGAAATACCACATCCGTCACGTCTTCCATTGGTGCAAGTATAAAAAATGGCCGTGGCAAGTCACGCCAAAAATTAGCTGTCATAATGATGTTTCGTTCCTTTCTTCCATTACTTCCTTAATCTATGCGTTCATGATTCGTTTCCATATCATCATACAAAAAAAGACCCTGCATTCGATTTTACCGAAAGTTGGGCCACACTAGCAAGTATATTTTCATTGGAAATATGGTCACAGCTATAAAACCAGTCCATGAATGCTATCAAAAATAACTTTCTCTTCCTCCAATAAATCGCTATACTAATTAAAACAATACATAGGGGTGATCGAATGAAAACAAAAACCGCTTATGCTGGCGTGCTCAGCTTTTCCATCCTCGGCATCCTTCAATGGCTAGACGGTCCTTTTACATTTGTCTACATTTCTTTCGGAATTGCCGCAGTGTTCTTACTAATAGCCCTTGTTCTTACCATTCGACATCGTTCAAACGAGAACGCCTAATGCTTGAAAAACCTGTTCCTTTTCTCCTTTTCGCAGGACTGATGATGGTCGTCGCCTATACGTTGCTTGTTTATGTATTTGATTACCAGGATACATTTTCCATCACCTGGGCGATTTTGTACTTTTTGCTAGGACTGATGATGGGTGGCATCATACGTTTCATGGACGCCCGCAAATAAACAAACAGCCGCCCTTTCATTTGGACGGCTGCTGTGTATTAATCTTGTTTATTTCCTTCTTCGAGTTCTTCATCGTACACTTCATCTGGCATACTTTGCTCGAATTCTTCTTTCATTTCTTTTAGCTCTTCTTTGGATTCCTCTTGATACGATTTTTTCCATTCTTTTTGCTTATGTTCAAGTCGCAGAATGTCATATTCGCTGCTTAGAGCTTTCAAGAGTGAAACCATCATCAGAATGACGACAATTGTAAATGGAAATGCAGCGATCAGCATGGCCATCTCAAGTGCTTGTAGTCCACCTGAAATAAGTAGGACTGAAGCTGTACCAGATAGGATTAAGCCCCAAATTACTTTTACATTCGTAGATGGATTTAATCGTCCCCCTGTTGATAACATCCCTAACACGACAGTGGCCGCATCGGCAGACGTGATAAAGAACGAGGAAATTAAGATAATCGCGATTCCAAGAATCACTGGTGCAAACGGGAATTGTTCTAAGAAAGCAAATAATGCCACTTCATTTCCTTGTTCAGAAATTAGCTCCCAAAGCGCACCCATCGATGCTTGGTCCAGTTCAATCCCGGCAATCCCGAAAACAGAGAACCATAGTGCACTGAACACAACCGGAACAGCCATTACGCCAAGGACAAATTCACGGATCGTACGCCCTCTAGACACACGCGCAATGAATGTACCAACGAATGTAGACCAACCGATCCACCAAGACCAGTAGAACAACGTCCAGTCGTTCAAGAATTCTCTTTCACCTGTAAAAGCATTCATACCCAGCGTCATGCTTGGTAAGTTTTGAATATAGTTCCCGAGCGTTGTCGTGAAACTTTCAAAAATACGCACTGGTGAACTTAAGACAAAGATAAAGAGCATAAGCACAACAGCAATAATAATATTGGACCAGCTTAAGTAACGAATCCCTTTATCAATTCCGCTGACAGCTGATGCCAAGAAAATAACAGTAAACACGGCAATGACGATTAATGTTGTCACAATTCCGTCCGAAATGCCTAACGTATAGTTTAAACCAGCTGTCACCTGAGATGCACCTAGTCCAAGTGAAGTGGCAATCCCGAAGATCGTTACAAAAACAGCAAGAACATCGATACTATTTCCTAACACACCATTCGTATGTTTATGACCGAAAATCGGCGTTAACGCAGAACTAAGTAAAGCTGGTGCTTGGTGTCTAAATTTAAAATACGCCAACGTTAAAGCGACAATGGCATACGTTGCCCATGGGTGGAAACCCCAGTGAAATAATGTATAAAGTGCTGACTCTTCAGCAGCCGCGGTCGTTAATGGCTCGGCTGATGGTGGATTATAATAGTGGGTAAGCGGTTCAGCAACACCGAAGAACACGAGCCCTACACCCATACCAGCTGTAAATAAAAACGCAAACCACGTAAAATAACTATACTCTGGTCTTTCATCAGGCTTCCCTAATCGAATCCGACCAAATGGACCAAAGATCAAAAATATAGCTAATACAACAAACAATGTTGTCGCAATAATATAGACCCAACCAAAATAATTGGCTAAGAAGCTATCAATAGTCCCTAAAACTGATTCTACATTCGCCGGGAAGAATACACCCCAAAGAATAAATAAACTTGCGATGGCTAACGAAGCCCAAAAAACGATTGATAAATTACTTTTTTTCATAATGTCTCCTCAGTTACACGTAACCTAAGAGCTCACACCCCTCATTTTTAAAAATTTCGTGCTGTCGACTCTTATTCACATTAGTATCCCTAGGAATTTATGTAGACATGCATCGTTTTGAATAAGAATCCGTTCTCTTCCAACACACATCCATCTAAAACAATTGTTGATTCTAAATTGAAATGTGAATCTTGTCAAACATTGTTGTATTTTGTGGAACCCCTTTCACATAAATTCTCGCAAAACCTTTATCCTTACCCTTTCTTTATCCATTTAAATCATTGAAGAAAATGGTAAACGTAAAAGTTTCTCCTAAACTACTTCGTTACCGAGTATATAACCCTTGTCTGATGCCCTTTTTTACGTAAAGCAAAAGTAAACAGGAATCATAAAAAAGAACCTTTACGAATGCTACTTCACTCATAAAGATTCTCTTTTTAACACGATCCATGAACACGAACAGCGCCATGAATTTTTTATTTTTCTTTTTGCTTATTTGGTAAGATTCCTTGCTCTCTTGCTAACGTCATTGCAATTTTTGGTGCTCCCCATAATAACGGCAAAAGCACAAGCGAAACCGGCACCGCCGCAATCACAACAAAGGATTGAAGCGCATTGACGCCTCCATTTCCAAAATTAATAAGGATCACTGCAATGAGTGCCATAATGATTGCCCAGAAAAACCGTACCGCTTTTGGTGGATTCCCTTCTCCTGTCACGCTCATCGCAAGCGAATAAGACATCGTATCCACCGTCGTTACCACAAATAATACAGTGAGTAATAAGAAAACAAACGGCATGATCGAACCAAGTGGCATCTGACTCGCAATCGCAATAATTGCAGCAGGTAGTCCATTTTCTGTCAGTGGTTCGCTCACGGACCCCGGCGTATTGATTTCATAAAAGATACCGGATCCACCTAAGATCGTGAACCACAGATTCGTGATGAGTGGGGTAATAATTGCCACAACGAGAAACAGCTCTCGGATTGTACGCCCTCTAGAAATTCGCGCAACTAACAACGCCACCATCGGTCCAAAACCGATAAACCAGCCAAAGAAGAATAGCATCCATGCTCCAGACCAATCGTTATCGCCTCGAAATGTACTCATTTCTATAAAGTTTGATACATACGTCCCTGTTGATGCAATATGAGCATCAATTAAAAAGATCCCTGGACCAAATAAAACGAGGAATGCTCCAATAAATAAAGCTGTATTCACATTTAATTTACTTAACCATTGAATCCCTTTTTCAAGTCCTGTCAGCGTTGAAATGATGACAATGGATGTGAGAAACAGAATGATTAGAACTTGCGTCACATACGTATCGGGCCAACCAAACAGCGCATTCACGCCATAGCTTACTTGTAACCCAAGAAAACCAATCGGACCGATTGTCCCTGCAGCTGCTCCAATAATACAAAACACATCAACCGCTACGCCCCATTTACTATCTTTAATGCGATCTCCTAAAAGCGGATAGAGAATCGTCCGAGGTTTCAATGGCATTCCTTTATGGTTGTGTGCATAAATCATGACAATGGAACAGATTGCACCGTAAACCGCCCATGCACCAAATCCCCATGATATAAAGCTTTGAGCTAGTGCAACCCGCACAGCGTCATTTGTCGTTTCCACTAGTCCACTATAAGTCGGCGGAACATCCATAAAATAATACATCGGCTCAGCCGCTGCCCAAAAGACGCCTCCAGCACCAAGACCAGTCGTTACGACAATCGCTACATACTTAAAGAACCCCATTTCCGGTTTCCCTAATTTCCCTAAACGAACAGCGCCTAATTTTGATACAGCTAAAACAGCTCCCACCAAAAAAGTCGCAAGTAAGAGCACTTGCCAGTACCCACCGAAGTACGTAATCGCAAATGAAAATCCTTTATCAACAAGAGATGACGTCATCTCCATATTTGTAAAAGCCATCACAACAAACAGCAGCAAAAACCCTCCGCTGATTAAAAATACTGGCCAATTTACGGTCTTTAACGCATGATGCGGACCTTTATCCATTTTCTTCCCCTCTCGTGTTCCCAAAACAATAAGACCTTACTTTAGCAAAAAACAGAGACGGTTTGGGCAGAGGTTAGAATCAAATTTGCCAAAAGCAAATAAAAATCCTTATTGAGACGGGTAAAACGATGCTTTATTACATTTACGTTACAAGTTTGAAAGCGACAAACAAAACAGCCCCCATTGGAGACTGTTTCCTCATTTAAGCATCAGCCGCTGCTTTATCAATCATAACGTTGCCTTCTGCATCCAATAATGCCGTTAGGCTGACAGATCCGTTGTTCTAATCTTCGTCCAGAAGAATACCTATATAACAATGCAGCTAACCGCTACACAAGCTGTGCTGACTAGATCTTTTACATTTAAAAGGGATTAAATGAGGAGGTTCTTCTCAGTTTCATCTTTTCCACAAAGGGAAAAGATACGTAACTCTGTTAGGAAGGGAGGAATGCAACATGCTTTGGACAGTCTTAGTCGTCTTATTAGTCTTATGGTTGCTTGGTTTCATTGGGGAAATCGGCGGGAACCTTGTACATATTTTATTAGTTATCGCACTCGTTGTTCTCATATTCCAACTTATTTCTGGTCGCCGAAGACCGTAGCTTAACGAGCAAGGCATTGTGCCTTGCTTTTTTCTTGTTTATCAAATTTTTGTTTTCTAGAACGCTTATTGTTTCCCTTAATCAATTGAAACAAAACCTCTTTTCACCAAATTAAAAATAAAATTCTTAATTTAGTGAATAAAGAAAGAACACGCTTGGTAAATGTTTTCCAATATGGTAAACTTAACTTGAATTATGTAAAAATTAGTAAAGAGAAGGTGACCTATGAAGCAAATGCAGTTAGGCAAATTTAAAATGAAACGCGCAAGTGTATTAACAGCGGCAGCAGTAATTATGGCCGTACCTCTTTATTCTATCTCGAATCATGATAGCGGATTCACACAAGTTGCGAAAGCGGAAACAGCAACAGGAAGTATTGTTGAACCTGAAGTTCATCCAGTTATCTTATATCCTTACAGCAATGACAACAGCATCATGGATGTTGAAATACGTTTAGCCGGAAATCTCACTGTTCCACCTGACAACATGACTGATGAGTTGATTTTCACTGTCCAGTTACCTAGTGACATGACTCATTTATTTGGAACAGATGTGTTTAATGAAAATTTCCAACTAACGCCAAACCTTACCTTACTTAATGAAGACGGAGAGTTAGTTAGCAGTTACCCAGCAGTATCTGCTTCAGACCTTACATACAATGAAACGAACCATTCATTCTCTTTTAATCTTACACAGTATTTAGAATCTCATGACCTACAATTAGAAGGGACAAGCCATCGTGTCGATATCACGACAAGGTTTCCAGTCCCGGTTGAAGGCAATGAAGGGGAACACTTTATTCAATCCGCTCTATCCCTTGGCTATCCGAAAAATTTAGATCATGTATACAGTACAGGTTCGCATACGTTAACCCTTGTTGGGAATGAAGACGATACACCAGATCCTAACGACGATCAATCGGCACCTGATGAAGACGATATTGATCCACCATCTCTTCAAAACAGAAGTTTGTTGGACTGGCAGACCCAATATGAAGTCTTTTATACAGGGAATTTAGGTAGCCTTTCACTTAATAGCTCAATTTCGGAGCCCGTTACAATTAATACGAGTCAGATCGATAACCTTACGTACACATTACAACTGCCTGACGAGCTAGGGCATCTCTTGAAATCTGAGGAGTTCAGGGTACATGGTTTATTTGGTTTATTTGATGTGCCACTTGTTGGTGAAGACTCCGATTTAATCTTTTATGAGATGGAAGATCCTCCAATATCAAATGAATTTGTCTATTTAGATCATGTGACAAATAGTATACATGTTCATTTACAAGAATGGGTGGACCTCCTCGGTTATCAGTTCTCTGATGAAGCGTATCTCCATACTCATTCAATTCAATTTAACTATCCTCATGATAGCGTAACGGGAACACATGTGATAAAAACCGCTTATACAGATGGAATGATTGATCTTGCACAATTAGACAATCAACCAAATGAGCTTCTCATCGATTTTGATTCTGGCAAGCCTACTGATGACGGTTCTCCTGACGATGGAAACGATGATGAAGACCATACCGAAGAGCCAAAACCTGATTCTGACGATAGCGGTGATAAAGAAGATAAAGAAGACAAAAAAGATAATGAAGATCAGGATGACAAATCAGGTACGCCTACACCTAAAAATGATACAGATAATATGAAGAAAGACGACACTAAAGACGTTGAAGAAGGTGGAAGACTCCCAAATACAGCGACAAATTATATCCCATCCATTCTCGGTGGAATGGCGTTAGCTACACTTGGCTTCGTGCTCCGCTTATCAACACGCCTTCGCTCTAAATATCAATAAACGACTCTTTTCTAATGAAAAACTCTGCAGCCATATTGTTGGCTGCAGAGTCATTTATTTGTTCACACGCTTTAGTTTGTTTCCAACTTTTCGATATAGATGGCCGTCTTCATCATGGAAGTATTTAAAACCGATTATGGAAAGTGGTCTCCACGTTTTTGTCCATTTTTTTTCAGAGTGTATGTACCCCACACGTCTTCCTCCTCTAGTGATCGTCGAACTATCAATATCATTATCTTTATAAAACGTTCAAATTACCAGTGAACATTTAAAGAAAATAATGGTAAGAATGTCGCGTTCAACCACATGTCTTTCATCTTTTTTGATACGATATGGCTAACACCTTGTTAACGGAGGAGAAAGTATGAAAATGTGCGGGCGTTCACTTGTCTTATCGTTACTTAGTTTGCTTGTATTCAGTGCGTGCACCATAAACCAGCCGACTGATTTCACTGATTTAGAAGGCTTCCCCTCTCAAGACAACATTCGTTCTATAACTGTCATTTCGTTTGCTGAAGAAGACGACTTAAAACTTGGTATGACCCAACTAGAACCTGAAGTAGCAGCTACATTTTATTCCTTGCTCACTGATGTGGACATACGTAACGGTACCTACGAGGGCGGAGAGGAATATTCCGTTCGGTTGCAAACAAATGAAGAAACATTCCGCTTCTTACTTAATGAACATGGCAATATCTTGATTAACGGGGAAGCCTTTCATGGTACAAATACAGAAGAGCTTCTTTCCTTTATCCAACATGTAGACGACTGGGACTACCTTGAATAAAAAAATATGGAGGGTTCATGAAAAAACAATTTATCCCTATAGGCTTAGCCGTTGTGCTCCTATCTGCTTGTTCATCCCAAGACCAAAACGAGGAAACGGTTACGTACAGCTATGACTACCATGTCTATAACCGTACGCCAGATTTAAACGTGGATGATCAATTGCGTCAATACATTATTCCGTCAGCCTATGAAATCACGATGGATGAGTCATTTGATCGCGTGACCCGCTATCATTCTGGGCTCCCGCCATCCAATATGTTGTTTTGGCATAAACAAATATTCAACGAAATGAAAGCAAACATCGAAACGACAGCTTCCCTCGATGATCTTAAAACGGAGTTGCCGACATTAGAAATTCTGACAGAAAACAAGTACCAGCAATTCATCCTCACAAATGTTGATGACGTCCTTGAGAATCCAAACGATGATGAGATCGAACAAATGTTAGATGAGTTTTTAGAAACGGTTGAAAATCCACCAGATGAGCACTTGGAGCAATATATCGATGAAATGCTGTCATTCAGTTTAAAAGACGCTACATTTACGGAAATGGACGAGCCAATTGGCTTGTTTTCACATCAGATCGATTACGATGAAGATTCATATGAACATATTGCCTTTGTTGGGGAAACCAACACCACATATGTCACGGCTACCGTAACGATTCCGAACAATGAAACCGAAGAATATCGGCCAATTATGGATGATGCTCTCCATCATCTTACATTTGATCCAACTGAGTTTAGAGACAATCCGAACTACGACTTCGTTAACCCGATTAAGTATGATCCAGAAGGATTTGGAGACAGTTTCCCTGACGCAAAATTCTCCTTTCGGGCACCGTCCATGGCACAGTTTAGCCATTCATCACCCAGTGTGAACCCGTACAGCTTCAATTTCTCTCATTATTATTCAGACTCTGAAACGTTGGATCAGCAAAATAATGTGTCAAGCTTGTCTGTAAGTGTAGAGGAACGAGGCGAACAAAGTCGAGAAACGGAAGCTAGAGCCCAACGTCCACAGGACTTTGTTGTCCATGATGAAGATGAAGTCGTTGAAATCGACGCTATGCACAAAGACGAAACAATGGATAATGGGCTCTTCACAACTGCTATGCGAATCGAGTATAAAAGTGGCTTCGAAGAGTATCAGTTTCTTTATGAAACCGATGACCATGTGTTTGAAATTGAATTTACTCTCTCGCCTAATTCAATCGAGGCTGACGACCTTTTAAATGAATACATGCGTGTTGTACAATCTTTTGAGCTAGAGACATAGCCGGCCTCTTTTTTTCGAGGTCGGTTTTTCATTTCAAAAAATACGCCAAACTTAATTGATAATGATTATCATTTTTAGTATACTAAGGACTAGCAGATAGCTCATTAAAAAGGAGACGATCACATGCAGATTTATTGGACGAAGATTAATCAGATTATTGATGAAACACCGGAAGTAAAAACATATATGCTCGATACCCCTGAAGGATTCACGTGGGAAGAAGGCTCTCACACCCATTTTGCTTTTGAAGGCTTTAATGCTGGCGAAAAGCCGAACCGCAGCTTGATTCGCCACATGTCGATCTCCACATTGCCTCATGAACAATCGATTGGGATTACGACACGTATTAAAGAACAATGCTCAGAATTTAAATCCATCTTACGGAATCTTGGTATTGGCGATGAAGTCGCGATTTTTAAAACCCATTCCAACGTACCGTTAAAGCGCGAAAACAAAAATGTCTACTTATTATCAGCAGGCGTGGGCCTTGCGACATTCCGTCCGCTTGTGCTCGATTATTTTGACCGTGCGGATCACGTCAATCAGATTCATTCCCTTAATGTCGATTCATCGAAAGACTACTTATTCCCAAGCATTTTTAAAACGACAGCCGACAAGCATTTCACCGCACAATTCGTTGACAATCGCAAAACGTATTATGAAGAAGTGGAAAAACTCACGTCTGACGAAAACGGCCTTTTCTACATTGTCGGTAGCGATGAATTTCTACAAGAGACGATTAACCTGCTCCGGACAAACGGCGTTCAACCAGAACAAATCATGCTTGATAAGCACGAACAGCAACTGGCCACTTTTTTATCAGAAGAAGTAACTAATTGAATCGTGAAAAAACCAGCAGAATCTAATCCTCTGCTGGTTTCTTTTTATACGAGAATGACCCACAAAATCATCGTTATGACAATGGTGACAATTCCTTGCAAGAGCGTTGCCATCGTTTGTGCTTTATACGCATCGTTCACGGTCATTCCGGTAAATTGCGTCACGACCCAGAAGTAGCTGTCATTAACGTGCGACACCGTCATTGCACCGGCGCCCACAGCCATCACCACAAGGGCTAATGGAACTGCTCCTTCAATCCCCATCACAGGCAACATTGGTGCAACCAAGGATGACGTGATGACGAGTGCGGTTGTCGAAGAACCTTGTGCTGTCTTTAATGCCGCTGCAATCAAGAATGGCACGAGCAAAAACATCGCTCCTGTAAACATTCCGCCGATCTCCCAGTTTTGAATAATTTCTTCTACACCTGAATTGCGAATAACGGTACCAAATGACCCGCCGACACCTGTAATTAACAACACAGGCGCAGCATCTTTTAACGCTTGCCCGACCCAGCCATTCAGCGTTTCTTCATTAAAAGCTGGAAGTAATGGCAGGGCTGCAATCACACCTACTAAAAGCGCAATGACTGGTTTTCCTAAGAAAACAAAGAACGACGCTATGCCGTTATCCACTTCGGCAACAGTCAATATTGAGCCGACTGCAATTAAAAGAATTGGCAAGAGAATGGGCAAAAATGCTGAGAAGGTTGATGGCATTTTTCCAAATGAAGCAACGACTTTATCGTAATCGAATTCTTCACCGGTTGCCGATACATCTTCAGGTACCTCAATCTTCGTTGCCACTTTAATCGACCAGAGATAGCCGACTAACGTTGCAGGCACAGCGACGATGAACCCTATGAAGATCACCGTTCCTAAATAAGCATCTGCGCCAAGATTCCCTGCCGCTGCGATTGGTCCTGGCGTTGGTGGAACGAGTGTATGCGTTGCATAAAGCCCTGTTGCTAGTGCTACAGACATGGAAGCCATTGAAACTTTCGCTCGTTTTGATAGCGCTTTCCTTAAACTGTTTAAAATAATAAATCCAGAATCACAAAATACAGGAATCGATACAATAAAGCCAATAATGCTCATTGCCAGCTGAGGATGCTTTGGTCCTACAATTCGAAGGACAACCTCTGCCATTCGATACGCCGCACCAGCTTTTTCAAGAATGACGCCAATAATGGTACCGAACACAATAACAAGACCAATACTCATTAACAGATTTCCAAAACCGGAATTAATGCTTTCAACGATTAAATCAAATGACATTCCCGATGCAAACCCTACAAATAGCGTTCCCATTAATAAGGATAAGAACGGATGAACCTTAAATTTGGACGTTGCAACGATAATGAGCAGAACCCCTAAGGCAATAATAAAAAATAACATCAACCTAACCCCCTTTTAGAGCAGGCATGTCAACCTGCTCCTTATTTAGTTTCGAGATGCAAAAAACGTTCGAACGACTTGCTCTGTCGCAAACGCGACGTATTCCTCGCAATGCTCAATCGCCTGCTGCAAATCCATTGGCCTGTTTACAATACTGAAGACGCTTGTGATTCCGTATTGATAGAGTTCTTCAATCCCTTGCCCAACGGAACCTGCAATCGCAATAACCGGAATTCCCTTCTTCTTTGCCGCTTCTGCTACGCCCATCGGTGTTTTACCTGAAGCAGTCTGGTAATCAATCTGCCCTTCTCCTGTTAACACAAGATCCGCGCCTTCAAGTTTTTGCTCCAAACCTGTATAGTCAATCACAAGATCAATGCCTCGCTTCATCGACGATGGGAAGAACGCTTGAAAGGCTCCACCAATCCCGCCAGCAGCGCCTGCCCCTGCTCGATCATGAAGACGAATCGTTGTCTTTTCTTCGATTAAATCAGCCCACTTCGTTAAATGGCGATCCAGCGTTGCGACCATCTCTGGTGTCGCTCCTTTTTGCGGACCAAACACTGCTGATGCGCCTGTTGGACCAACGAAAGGATTTTGCACATCCGATGCAATCATAAAAGTCGATTGAGCAATTCGTTTATCAAAAAGAGAATCGTCAATAGAAGCGATGCGTCCGATCTCTTCCCCGCCAAATCCAACAGCTTTTCCATCTCGATCTAACAGCTTCATCCCAAGCGCTTGAAGCATGCCCGCTCCTCCATCGTTGGTCGCGCTCCCGCCGACTGCTAAAATAAAGGATTGATAGCCAGCATCTAAAGCCGCCTTGATAAGCTCTCCAGTGCCATATGTTGTCGTTACCATGGGGTTACGCTCATCCGACGGAATCAATACAAGTCCTGACGCGCTTGCCATTTCAATGACACACGTCTCGTTATCGCCTAATACCCCATACTCGGCTTTTACCGGCTGACACGTCGGACCTTTCACCATCACGGCTACTTTTTTTCCGCCTGTCGCAGCAACAAGGCTATCCATCGTGCCTTCTCCTCCGTCCGCAGCAGGAACCAAAACTGTCTCCGCTCCTGGAAGCGCTTTCGAAATCGCCCGTTCCATAACCGCCGCCACCTCGACAGCGGACAAGCTTCCTTTAAAAGAGTCTGGTGCAATCACTAGTTTCATGTTGTAACCACCTTACCTATTTCGTATAGTTTCCATTATAATTTGCATAGAAGGATTAATCATCGTGCATGATAGACAAAAAAGAAGCCTTTTTTGTATCATTATTTGTGTATGAATGAATTATTTTTAAAAAAGACGACATCCCTTGTGAAAAGGAGGCGCGCACATGTTAACAAACGACATTGCGATTGAAGTCGTGGAACAAACCACACGACGATTAAACCGACACATTAATATCATGAATCATAACGGCATGATTCTCGCCTCATCAGACCCCACTCGCGTCAATCAAATTCATGACGGTGCCGTTCACGTGTTGAAAACAGGCGAAAGTTTGACCATCCACAAAAAAGATCGTGCGAAATGGATGACCGCAAAGCCTGGAATCAACTTGCCGATTGAATTCCAAGGCACGATAATCGGCGTCATTGGCATTACAGGTAATCCAGCTGAGATTTGGGAGTTTGGCGAGCTCGTCAAAATGAACACCGAAATGATGATCACCCAAGCCCATCTGTTTGAACAATCCGAGTGGAAACAGCGCGTACGCGATCAACTCTTTCATGAGCTCATTCAGGAAAACGCGTCGCCACAATCATTGACAAATAAGGCAAAACAAGCAACGTTCCAGCTTGTCCCTCCTTTTCAAGTTAGCCTAATTCGCGCAAATGCCGTCAACATGAAGCGAAGCGTGCTGCTGAATCTCCTGTCCACAATTTTCAATGAACAAACGACCTTAATTGGCTATGCAACAGTGGATCAAGTTTATTTGTTAACGACGGCACAGCATTCTGACACCGTATCAAAAAAGGTGCAAAAGCTTCACGCTCTGCTCCAGCAAAAAAACGTCTCGGTTCACATCGCTACAGGCACTGCCCGGGATGACCTTTCTTCGATTGCGTCATCTTATCAAGAAGCGAAGGCTGGGCTTGAATTAGGGAAAGGACCGGTCACATCTTTTCATGAAATTCAAACGCGAGCGTTATTGCGTGAAATGCCATCGCAGTCGCAAAAACACTACTATGAATCCATTTTAGGAGACCTAGCGGAAAAATACCTCGACACCCTTGAACATTTTTTCACACACAACGGCAATATAGGTGAGTGCGCCAAATCGATGTTTATCCACCGCAACTCCCTCGTGTATCGTTTAAAGAAAATTCACGACAGCACAGGCTACGACCCACAACGGTTTGACGATTCTGTTCCCCTCCAAATCGCCATTTGGTTGAAACGATTGAACGAAGACGAGATACGCCTTTAAAAAAACCTCTAACGACAGACGAAACCCTCCGTTCAGACTGTCACTCTTCGGGAGTCGCCGTCTGAGGCCTTCATCAACACAAGAGTGTAATCGTCCCCCTTCTACGACTTTTGTCTGAGGTCCCCTCATGCAAATTTCTTACTTCCCCCTCCCCCTTTTCAACGATTCAAAACATTCCCCTCTTTCGTACAATGAAAGGAACAAAACGAAGGAGTGAATGAAATGAAAGAAGTGATCGTCATTACAGGTGCATCAAGAGGACTCGGGCGTACGTTAGCGCTCCATTATGCAAAGAAGGGCTACCGCTTAGCCCTTTGCGCCCGGAATGAAGAAGCCTTAGCACACGTAACAGAAGAAGCACGACAACTTGGCGCTGAAGTCGTGGCTGTTCAAGCAGATGTTGTACATGCGCAAGACGTGGACCGGTTTGTCTCCGTCGTGGAAGCCACCTATGGAACGATCGATGTGTTAATCAACAATGCGTCCATTTTCGGCTCTGGCCCGCGCCAATTAGTCGATTACGAGGAGCAAACGTTTCAAGAAGTGCTCACCACAAATGTATTAAACCCTTTTCTCATGACAAAACGTGCTCTTGCAACGATGCTCGCAAATAATCAAGGACTGATTATCAATATCACGTCCGCCGCTGGCAAAACAGGTTTCGCCGAATGGGGCGCTTATGGCGTATCCAAATTTGCGCTAGAAGGGTTAACCGAAACGTGGGCAGATGAATTGTCCGACACCAAAACGGAAATTTGTTTACTCGATCCCGGAGAAATGAACACAGCCATGCATGACATTGCTGTTCCTGATTGCGATTACCCGCTCCTTGAAACAGAAGAACTGCTGCCGCTGTTTGACCAAATTTTACAAAACAGAGGAACAGTTAACGGCAAACGCTTTGACATTTACCGCTACCTAGAGGAGGTCCAATCATGACGAATCTTATGTCGCTACATGACGCCTTCACATTGCCAGCACATCTTCATGCTCACACCCCGCCTGAGCGTATGAACGTTCATCGTGAAAATGTGAAGCTGCTTCATACAGAGAGGGGCACGGACCGTATTCACCATCACCAATTGAACGAGTTGACACAGATTTTACAACCAAACGACTTGCTCATCTTCAACCAAAGTCGAACGATTCCTGCTCAACTTTTTAGCGAAACGCAACAAGTGACGATTCGTTTGGCAAGGCAATTAAGCGAGACCAAATGGGAAGCATTGATTCTTAACAATGATGCTCAAGCTTCGCAAATCGACCTAAAGGAAGGAGTGACCGTTGAACTTCTTGGCACCGGGAGCGAGGCACCGTTAACACAAATCGTGTTTCATCACGTGAACGAACCGATGTTGTCTTACCTCCATAAGTACGGGGAACCGATTCGGTATGAATACATCAACACGCCATGGCCACTTGAAGCGTATCAAACCGTCTTCGCCACGGCACCCGGTTCAATTGAAATGCCTTCCGCTGGACGCGCGTTTTCTTGGACACTCATTCAAGCACTAAAAAACCAGCAGATTCAAGTCGGCTTTCTGACCTTACACGCTGGCATTAGCTATTACGAAAACAACCAATGGCCAAATCCACGGCATCACCCAGAGTCTTACGCCATTCCTGCTGAAACCCTAACCGCCATTCAACAGGCAAAAGCGAAAGGGGGTCGCGTCATTGCAGTTGGCACAACGGTTGTCCGTGCATTAGAAACGTATGCGCAAGCGCCACATGCTTGCGAAGGCGAAACCAAATTATATATTCAAAAAGATACACCGTTACAGCTTGTGGACGGCTTACTGTCTGGCCTACACGAACCCCATTCCAGTCATCTCGATTTATTAAGAGCGTTTTTGCCAGATGAGATCCTACTCGCAAGCTATCAACAAGCGTTGCAACACGAATACCTTTGGCATGAGTTTGGCGATCTTCATTTAATGCTGTAGAGGAGGCATCGATCATGTACGTTCATCATATTGGAATCGATGTACACGACATCGAACGCTCGATTGCGTTTTATCGCAATCTATTTGACGCAACACTCGTCAATCGTACCTCTCTGAACGGAGAAGAACTCGTTTTCTTACAAATCGACGCCATGCAGATCGAGCTCATTTCTTCACAAACAAAAAAAGAGGAAGACCCGTGTTCTTCCTCCATTCACCTTGCGTTTCGTACCGAGACATTTGAATTAGATCTGGCGCGCTTTTCCCGCCATCACGTCCCAGTTGAAGAAGGGCCGTACACCCTTGAAAACGGCTGGAATGTTGTCTATTTCCGCGGCATCAACAACGAACTCATTGAATTACTGGAAATCCCCTCTACATCAAGCCATGCTTCACTGCAAACAACGCCGCTTGCGTCCGATCGTTCACATGAAGCTTCGAGAACACATTCGATAGATGCGTTTTAACCGTTTTTTCCGTGATCCCTAACCGATCCGCAATCTCTTTATTACTGAACCCTGACGCCACTTCAACAAGAACATCCCTTTCACGTTTCGTTAAGTGGCCAATCGCTTGCTCTTCTTCAGACATCGGCGTCGCAATTCGATTTAACACGAATTTCGTTACTTTATCGTGAAGTTTATTTTCCCCTTCCAAAACCGCGCGCATCGTCTCAACGAGGTCTTCAGGATCAATATCCTTTAATTGATACCCATCTGCCCCAGCTTGTAACGCTGGGATGACGTGGTCTTTATCCGAAAACGAACTAAGGACGAGGATTTTGATCGCTGGAAAACGCGCTTTAATCTGCTTTGTTGCTTCCATGCCGTTTAAAACAGGCATAAACAAATCCATTAAAATGAGATCTGGTTCCACGGTTGAAAGCAGTTGGAGCGCCTCTTCTCCGTTGCTCGCCTCTCCCACAATCTCCAAATCTTCTATCGTCTCAAGATAGAAGATTAACCCCTTTCGTACGACGGTATGGTCGTCAACAATCATAATCTTCATCGCTGTTCTCCTTCCATACGCCCTAACGGCAAACAGATTTCTACCGTTGTCCCACTATGTAATGCAGATCGAATGTCGAGCGCGCCGTTCAATTCCTGCACCCGTTCCTTCATATTTAAAAGACCCATTCCTTTTTGAACGGTATTCATTTCAAACCCAACACCCTGATCGGAAATTTGGACAATCACACTTTCGCTCGCAAAACGAATTCGTACCAGCACATCATTCGTTCCCGCATGTTTCTGGCAATTATTTAAGGCTTCTTGGATCAATCTCCACAAACACACTTCCAACGGTTCCCCAAGCTGCTTTAATCCTTCAATTTCAACCTCGACATCCAAGCCAATGAGCCGTGCATACGCTTCAACTTTTGTCGCAATGCCCGACTCTAACCCCTCCGGTCGCAGCTGTCTCGTTAGATTCTTCAGCTCTGCCAACGCTTGACTCCCTAGCTGATGCACATGACCAATCGACGCCTTTAATTCCCCATCCTCGATTTTTCGCTCAACACCTTTCGCATGCAAGATGAGCGAAAACAACAGCTGATTGACGCTATCATGCAAATCCCGGGCAAGACGATTCCGCTCTTCTCGACGCAATAACTGCTGTTGCTGTCGCTTCAGCTCAAACTGCTTTAACTGTAAAGAAATATGGGTCAACACTTCATATAAGACAGGGTCCACACTCGTAAGATGCTGGTCACTAAAAACGCTCAATTCAAAAACATCATCCTCCAGCTGAAGCTTGACCGTTTTCGTATAAAAGCCGCGCTCCCCTGTAAACGTCGACCAATCATTGAACGTCAACCGAACGCCCTTCCATTGAAAAAAAGATTGCAGCGTCTCGCCAATCGTTACTAAGTACTCATCCTCATGATTCAAATCCCGCTGATGGGCTAAATATCTTCCTAATTGACCAAGTAAAACCGTCTGCTTCTGCTCTTCCGTATACGCATTGAACCGCTTAATCGTCGCCCCAATTTGGTACGCAACTGTTTCAAATAATTCCAATTCTTTTAGCGAAAATTCATCAATCGCTGGCGAAGCAACGTTAATTAATCCTAAAGACTCAGCACCTGCCTTAATCGGAATCGTCGCATGTCGCGCTAATCCATTTGTCTCGCCCCAGTCGTTCTCTTTCGCCAACTTCAAACGCTTACAATTTATAATGTTAATCGGTTCGTGAAGCTCACCGTTTTTATACTTGTTTACGCAATAGCACGTGCCCTCTTTCAGCGGCGCACATTGACGATGGGCCAAGCCCTCTGGCAAGCCCGCTTGTGCCACGAGTTTCTGCGTCCCCTCTGGAGACACAATAAACATCCAGCCCGTTTCAAGACCCGTCGTCGCAAGAAGTGACTCCAGGACCGCTTGAAGAATCTCCTCTAACCGCTCTCCTTCATTTAACGTTTTCGCAATTTGTTTTAACGTCTCTACACTATCCATCTCCCGCTCCCACATCCATCTGTCTTTCTACTAGTTTACCATGAGAAGGGGGAGGAAGCGGTTCATTCATTCTAGAATAAATGCGAATGTTATAAACATGTTTTGTTCTACGTTTAATCCTAAAACGTTTATGTACATACGTGTTAAAAATCTCCTTAGAGACTTTTAACATGTATCGCTATCCCTCTTACCAAGATGCTTTTTTCACACCTGGAATTTGTCCTTTATGCGCAAGCTCCCGAAAGGCAATTCTTGATAACTCGAAATCTCTTAAGACTCCTCTCGGACGACCGGTCACACGACATCTTCTCGTTAATCGTGAAGGCGCGGAATCTCTTGGCAACTTCGCAAGTGCCGCATAATCGCCCTTTTCTTTTAACTCTTTACGTCGTTCTGCATAACGTTGAACCAATTCCTGACGCTTTTGTTCCTTTACGACTTTGGACTTTTTCGCCATCTCATTCCCACCTTTTCCCTTTATAAATCGTAATGATTACGAATTATAGCATGGTCATTTTTCTTTGACAATAGACGATTTTTCTCTCCTCTTCATGCGAATAAAAATTTTTTCATTATAATCATGATTAACTTAGCATCCTTTCTCTTTCTATTATGTGAGCATTGCTCCATCTACCAATCTCATCATTCTCAGAAAAAATGATTTAATCCTTGACAAGTTTCACATTTAATTATAAGTTATAAATCGTAAAGATTACGATTAAGAAAATAAAGGGGCGTTTAGGTTGAAGAAATCATCATTTTATCTTAGTGCACTCGCACTAAGTCTTACTCTAGCAGCTTGTCAGGACACAAACGATGGAGCGAACGAAACAAGTACTCAGGAAGATGAGCAACCTGCATCAAGCGAGGAACAAGAAGCCATTGAAGTGGATATTACGGGTCTAGGGGATCACTACCATACAGGCGATACCGTTGAACTAACTGCAACAGTAAGTGGTTCTGATAAACTGGATCACTGGCATTGGTATACGAGAGAAAGCGACCAAGACGATTGGGAAGCCGCATCTGGTCAGGAAGGCGATACGTTTTCAATGGAAGCAGCAGACGGGGTAGAAGTAAAAGCGGTTCTTTATGGAGATGACCATGAAGTAGCAGCGGAATCCGATCCAGTGACGATCATGATTGACGACCACCATGGTCACGATGAAGAAAGCAAATTAATCTATCAAGGCTATTTTGATGATGAGCAAGTAGCGGACCGAGAACTATCTGACTGGGAAGGCGACTGGCAATCTGTCTTTCCATACCTTCAAAATGGCGACTTAGATGATGTCTTTGCGCACAAAGCGGAAGAAGGCGACATGACAGCAGAAGAATACAAAGACTACTACACAACAGGCTATGAAACCGATGTAGAACGCATCACCATTGATGACGGTCACGTGACGTTTTATGAGAATAATCAAGAATATTCTGGAGATTACGCGTACGACGGTTACGAAATTCTTACATACGAAAAAGGAAACCGTGGTGTCCGCTTTATCTATTCACTAACAGAAGAAGCAGAAAACATGCCGCAATACATTCAATTCAGTGATCATATTATCGCCCCTCAAGAGTCTAGTCACTTCCACCTCTACTGGGGAGACGATCGCGAAGAACTACTTGATGAAGTCGAGCATTGGCCAACGTACTACCCGTCTTCCCTTGACGCAGATGGCATTGTCCGCGATCAACTCGCACACTAATCCTTAGGGAGAGAAGGCCAATGCGCCCCTCCTCCCTCATTTCGTTACAAGTAAAGGAGTTAAAAAAAGATGAAACAATCCGTAAAACCCCTATTCGTTGGGCTATCCGCCATGACCGTGTTAATGGGGTGCCAAAGTGAAGGAACAACAGGCCAAGACGCTGATGTAAATGTCGTTGCCTCCTTCCTGCCGATGTATGAATTTACAAAACAAGTAGCTGGCGATCGAGCAAATGTTCAGTTGATGGTGTCAGAAGGACAAGATGCCCACGGCTATGAACCGAGCGCACAAGATGTAGCTGCCGTCAACGAAGCCGATGTCTTTGTGTACAGCAGTGAAGAAATGGAATTTTGGGTCGACAGCTTGTTTAATACCCTTGAAAATAACGACCTCGTTATTGCCCGTGCAGCAGATGGCTTGGAAGATGCGCATCACGATCATGCAGACGCAGGCGACATCACGGTTGAAGGAGTAGCGGATCATTACCATACCGGTGATGATGTAACGCTAACAGCTAAAGTGGCTGAAGACGTGGACTATGATCACTGGCATTGGTACCAGCGCGCTGATGAAAACGAAGAATGGTCAGCCGTTCCTGGACAGAGCACAGACACCTTTTCTGTGACAGCCGAAGACGCGAGCTTTGACGTTCAAGCCGTTCTCTATGACAACGACCACAATGTGTTCGCTGAGTCAGAAGCAGTGGCGATTGAAATCGACAACCACGACGAAGAGGAGCATGCCCCTTCAAGCGATGAGCCAATTGAGATTGTCGGATTAGCCGATCACTATCATACAGGTGATGTGGTCACACTCCAAGCCGAAACCAGTAAAGACGTAACGTATGACGATTGGCACTGGTTCAAAAAAGAAGAGCATGACGATGACTGGCAAGCCGTTCCAGAACAAGACTCAAGCCATTTTGAACACAAAACAACTGGCGAAAGTTTCGATATCAAAGCCGTCCTTTACGATGATGACCACAACGTCCATGCTGAATCTCCTTCTGTTCACGTCCTCATCGACGACCATGACGATCAAGATCCACACATTTGGTTAGATCCGGTGCTTGCACAAGATCAAGTCAGAATGATTCGCGACGCATTAATCGAAGCGGACCCTGACGGCGAATCAACCTATACGAAAAATGCCGATCAGTTTATTCATGAATTACAAGCATTAGATGAAGACTTTCGCACTGCATTAGAAGGCGCCGAAAATCGGACGTTCGTTGTTCAACATCAAGCATTCGGCTACCTTGCCGATCGCTATGACTTAGAACAGATCGCGATTGGTGGCCTATCCACGGAAATCGAACCAAGCCCGTCACGGATGGCTGAAATTGGCGAACTTATAGAGGAATACGACGTACCTGTTATCTATTATCAACAAGGAGCAAACTCCTCCATTGCTCAAACCGTTGCGACAGAAACCGGGACAGAAATTGCCGTCTTGTATGACCTTGAAGTGTTATCAGAAGAATTACTAGAAAATGATTTAGGGTACGTAGAGGCCATGCGCCAAAACCTTGAAGCCCTACAACAAAGCGTTCAATAAGCAACATGTAAAGCATGAAGAAAGGTCGATTCCCGTGTCCTACATTAAAGTGAATGAACTATCGTTCCACTATGAAAAAGAGCCCGTTCTCACCAACATCTCTTTTGAATTAAACCCAGGAGACTTCATCATGCTGACAGGCGAAAACGGCGCAGCAAAAACAACGTTATTGCGCAACATCTTAGGCATCTTAAAGCCTTCTGTCGGCGACGTCTCCCTCTCTCCGACAAATCAAGCTGGAGAAAAACTCGTTGTCGGCTATGTGCCCCAGCAAGTCGCTTCTTTCAATGTCGGCTTTCCGAGCACCGTCCTCGAATTAGTCCAATCGGGACGGTATCAAAAAGGAAAGTGGTTTAAACGCCTGAATCAAACGGACAAAGACCATGTACGAAAATCCCTTGAGTCCGTTGGCATGTGGGACATGCGCCATAAAAATATTGGCGAACTGTCAGGTGGACAAAAGCAACGCATCTCGATTGCACGTGTCTTTGCGACCGACGCCGATTTATTTATCTTAGATGAGCCAACAACAGGTATGGACGCCAAATCCAGAGAAGCGTTTTACAAACTCCTGCAACATAATAGAGAGGAGCACGGAAAAGGTATTTTAATGGTCTCCCATGACCATGCGGAACTACGAAACTATTGCAACAAGCACATTGAGCTTGTTCGAAAGGAGGACTTACCTTGGAGATGTTTCTCTATGGATTCATGCAAAGAGCTTTCCAAGCCTCCGTCCTGATTTCACTCATTGCACCGATGCTCGGACTGTTTCTCATTTTGCGTCGGCAATCGTTGATGGCGGATACCTTGGCCCACGTGTCTTTAGCTGGTGTCGCCCTCGGTTTATTAGTCAGCATCAACCCAACGTGGACCAATATGCTCATGGTTGTAGCAATAGCGATTTTGCTTGAGTACGTGCGGATGCTGTATCGCTCTTATTCCGAAGTATCGATTGCGATTCTCATGTCTGCCGGGATGGCCCTCGCCCTATTCTTGATGAGCTTGAATCAAGGCGGAACCACGCTAAACATCAACCAATTTCTATTCGGTTCCATCGTGACGATCAGCCAAGAACAAGTATGGATGCTGTACATCTTAGCCGCTATCCTCCTTATTCTTTACATCGTCTTTCGAAAGGCAATGTACGTCTTAATTTTTGATGAAGAAACGGCCTTTACTGCTGGCTTACCTGTAAAAACGATGTCGATCTTATTTAACGTCTTAATTGGGGTCACGATTGCGGTCATCATGCCAATTGTCGGCTCGCTTTTAGTATCCGCTATTCTCATTTTGCCCGCTGCCATTTCCATGCGCATCAGCCGCAGTTTTGCCAGCACCATCCTCATCGGCATTCCCATTGCGCTAACAGGCATGTTGAGCGGCTTAGTCACCTCTTATGAATTCGGTACACCACCAGGCGCCACGATTACGCTTATTCTTATCATCATTTTCACTCTTACCATCGTGCTCAAACGACTCTTTCGTTTCAAATACAAGCGTGAACCCGTGTAACCACACGGGTTTTTGTTTTGCTAATCATTTGGATTGACGATTGCGGAATGGTAGAATAAACCGTATGATGACTGAAGAAGCAAATCTTATTGTAAAGGGAGTGAATCGATGTCGGCTGAGTCACACTTCAATGGTAGAAGGAACCGAAATAGACGAAATCTCATTATTCAAAAAGCAAAGAGGTTAAAGACGTTACGGAAGCAAGCGCTTATCAGTCAATTTGAATCCAGTAACGTTTATGCACGCATGACGCTAGCCAATTTTGAACATTTCCGAGAACAAAGGACGAACGAAGATAAACGTCTAGAGTTTATTGACGATTTTGTTTATATGACCCCTTCTCCATCCATTAAACATCAAAGAATCTCGAGAGAACTATTAACAGGGCTCAACTTAGCTCTAAAGCATACAGCATGTGAAGTGTTTGACGCACCGACTGATTTAGTTCTTAAAGTCAACAACGAGACAAATATTGTTATCCCGGACCTCTTCGTCGTTTGTAACCTTGATGAAGACGATGCCAATCGCGTCACAAAAACACCTAAGCTGATCATCGAAATTTTGAGTAAGAACAGAAAAGATGACGAAGTCACAAAACTGATTAAATACCAACAAGCCCAAGTACCAGAATACTGGATTGTCGACCCTGAAGATATGAAGATTACACAATACATTTTAAATTCAACAGGAAAGTACCCACCCGATGGAAACGTCTATCACGATGGGACGATTACATCAGATCATGTACCGAGCTACACTGCATCCGTTACCGAAATAGTCGGAAGCAGATAAAAGTGGAACAGGAACCTGCGTAAATGAATTCACACCACTATAGATAACGATTCAATCTTTCTATTTATTTTCTACAATCGTTTACAAAATTAATTAAAGGGAATATAATAAAAGAAGAATGGCAGCCTTGGCGGGCTACTATTTTTGTATAGTCATCCGACGAAAGTCTTTTTAAGTATCATTCTCATTTACAAAGGTTTTCGCAAAAAAACAACCAGACTGCCATCTGGTTGTTTTGCTTTTTTTTTGTATTGATTTCTCATTCATGCATCATATTTAGATGGTACGATTCTTGTATAGACCTTATTCAAACTCTATCTCTTCATTTAATTTTTGATTAATATCAAGTCTAATATCAACATCCACTTCATTGACAAGCCATCCATTTAAGTGACAATTTTTAATGAATTCGAGATAAGAGGATAACTTAAACGTAGAAAACGTTTATCTTTTAGAAATTGAAGTCTACAACATTAAGAACGACGCTCTCCCCTCTTCTTACTCAAGCTTATCCAGACGCCTAAAATAATCCAAAAAGCGAACCCCATCGAAAGAAAGACGATCGGAAAAGCCTTGCCGTCAAAAACATAAAAAATCACAGCTCCAATGAAAAGATACATACTCGCCAACACGCCGTACTTGCGCCAATGACCGGTCATACGTTTCACCTCAGATAAAATCATATTCAGTACTATAAAACAGCTCGCACTTAGAATTGAAATAATTTAAAAACAGCCCACGCATCCGCTGTAAAGAAGAAGAGCATTGAAAGAATGACGATCACACTCCCTAATGCAATTGATACCAGTTTCGCTTTTTTCCGAACTTCTCTTAACAAAAATGGAAGTAGGATAAACAAGGCTCCCGATGCAGCGAAAATAAATACAGCTAAATAATACGTACGTATAGCAAATTCTCCATAATGCACAAAATCACGCTCCTTTATAAAGAACACTTACCCTGTTCACTTCAATTAAATCAATTTTCCGAAAAATAACCACTTAAAAAAGCTTGTACCACCGTCGACACAAGCCAAAATTATTTCTATTTATTCATCCTTCTAGCAAACTCAAATCTGGATACCCACTCGTTGCCCAAGCACCGTCCAAAACGGGGCAAACTCCGCCATTAAGCTCGCAACAAAACCAACTTCGCGCTAATGATCGGCGCGTTTCTCTAAATCTTCTACTCGTTTTTCTAGCGCTTTTAGATCTTCTTTTATTCCTACTCTTTCTGACGTATCCTGTTCAAACTGATGGCCAATTCCAGAAATCACTTTCTCTATACGTTCAAGGCGTATGACTTGTTCCTGTGCGATCGTTTTTACATAAAATAATTCTTTCTTGGTTTCCTTCATTTCAAATTCAATACGATCAAGGCGTCCTTCTATCTTATCAAAGCGTCCGTCCATCTGATCAAATCGTTTATTAATGTCGTTTTTAAATTCATGAAGGAAGTCAAATAGTTCTTTGTCCATTATCGATCACTCCTGTTACACATGATTTTATCTGATGCTTTAAACTTTTGCTAGTCTAGGAAGTTGTTCATTATTTCTTTACATACTAGTCGTTTGGTTATGGGGACATAAATGAAGAGATAAATGGTGTCTAGTTTAGTTGTTATGACAAAAGGGGGTTTGTTGCTTACAATTTACAGGATGTAGGATACGGGATTAAAGTGGGATGAAACCTAGCAAAAGGAGCGATTCATAGCGATGAAATGGATGAACAAAGCGGCATTGTAATTTCCATATTCTAACTATACCACGACGATCATTCCAACACTACAGAAAACATTTACAAAACAAAAATAAATTGTATAAGTATTATAATGACAAAAAAAGCTTGCGCCATTATCGACACAAGCCATCATTTCTCTTATAAAATTAGTCTTCTAGCAAACTCAAATCTGGATACCCACTCGTTGCCCAAGCACCGTCGACGATGAGAGATGCACCATTTACATAGCTAGCCGCTTCACTCACTAAGAAGATCGATGGCGACGCGATTTCATCTGGTGTCGCTACTCGTTTCATTGGAATTCGGTCCATAAACATCGTGTTGACCGATTCATTTTTCGTGAAAGAGTCCGTAATGGGTGTTTCAACAAGACCAGGTAGAATGGCGTTCACGCGAATACCATGGCGGGCTAGCTCTAATGCACCGTTCTTCGTAAGCATCTCCACACCTGCTTTTGATGAAGCATATGCAGCACCAGAATACATTGGTACACGAGCATTCAGGGAAGAAACATTGACGATCGCGCCCGCGCCTTGTTTCTTCATTTGTCGTGCTTGATGCTTCATGCCGAGGAAAACACCGTTCAGAACAAGGTCAATCACAAAGCGCCAATCCTCTTCGCTCTGTTCCATAATGGGTGCCGTTTTGTTTGCGCCCGCTACATTAAAGGCAAAATCTAAGGAACCAAATGTTGTAACCGCTTTTTCAACCAATCGCTCATGGTCCGCTTCTTTTGTGACGTCCGCTACGACCGGAAGAAACTGATCGTTAAAGGTCTCCTGCATGTTTTGCAGCGCTTCTTCATTTAGATCCGCTCCTACTACCGTTGCCCCGCCTTCAATTAATTGTCTAGTGATCGCTTCCCCAATGCCTGATGCTGCTCCAGTTACAAGTGCCGTTTTCTTTTCAAAAGAATGATTCATCGTGTACCTCCTAAAGGAATGTGTTGTCTTCTTTATTCCCACCTTCATTTCGATGAAACCAAATCCGTAAAAAATATAATTATTTTTATATTCAGGCGAGTGTAAAAGAAATCTATCGATTTATCGAAACTATGATATAAACTATTAACGCAAATTTTATTCGCCCATAATTAAAAGTCACACAACAAATAGACCCCTTCTTTAGAAGGGGTCTCATGTGTATTATCCAAGTAACTGAAGAACTTGTTGTGGCGCTTGGTTTGCTTGAGCAAGCATAGATTGAGATGCTTGAGACAAAATGTTTTGTTTCGTAAATTCCATAATCTCTTTCGCCATGTCAACGTCACGGATACGAGACTCAGCAGCTTGGATGTTCTCAGAAGAGTTGTCCAAGTTAGAGATTGTGTGCTCAAGACGGTTTTGAGTTGCACCTAATTTAGAGCGTTCTGCAGATACTTGATCAAGCGCACTTTGGATTGTCGAGATAGCTGCATCAGCACTTTCACGGTTAGATACATCTAATTTCTCTCCGCCTTCAACAGTATCACCATCAGTTGCCGCTGCTGCTGCTGCATGAACTAATGTATCTCCATTATAGTAACCAGCAACTTGGGCTTCAACACCGGTTGCTACATCTTCATCTACAGCATCTCTCCAAGTTCCCACAGTTGTTCCTGAAGCATTTTGAAGGACACTATCGCCATCAACAGTAGCGGCAGTCCACTCTTGCTTACCTACTCCTAAAGCATCTGCACTCATATCGGAGAAGCTGATTGAAATACTTTGGTTACTGTTAGCTCCAATTTGGAATGTAACTCCATCCGCTTTCTCACCATTGATCAACTTCTGAGTGTTAAACTCAGTATCATTAGAGATACGAGTAATTTCTTTTGCTAATTCATCTACTTCTTTTTGAATTTCAGCACGATCTGACTCAGTATTTGTATCATTTGAAGATTGTACAGCCAACTCACGCATTCTTTGTAAAATCGAATGCGTCTCATTAAGCGCACCCTCAGCCGTTTGGATCATAGAAATCCCATCTTGCGCATTACGGCTTGCTTGATCCAAACCACGAACTTGCGCGCGCATTTTTTCAGAGATTGCTAGACCTGCTGCGTCATCCCCTGCACGGTTGATGCGAAGACCTGAAGATAGTTTTTCTTGTGCTTTTGCTGCCATTCCTTGGTTTGCCCCAAGTTGACGGTGAGCGTTCATCGCGCTCATATTGTTGTTGATAATCATAATTGACACTCCTTGTCATTGTTTTATCGCCACGAATCCATGTGCACGATAGATATATTTTCAAACCCGCCATTGCGAGGAATGAACCGTTATTCCGTTTTGTCGCCTTCCAATACGAGCGCTAGATGATGAACCGAGACATCCCAAGGTGCGTCTCTAAGCTCTTCACCTGTTCTCTCTCAATCTACGTTTAGCGTAATCCCGATGCCGTCTGCTCCTCTTCTCGTCAGCATAAGACTCGTTCCAATCGTTTTAATGGTCCCGATCACTCGATTAGATCCTCTTGATCCAATCCATCATCCTAATGTGTGAGTCCCTATACTATTTATCGAATGGTTTTTTAATATGTTTATAGTTTTTTCAAAAATTATTATAAAAAATTCTACCTCCTCCCCCCAAACGCCTCAATCGCCTCCCGCAACTCCCCGTGCGCCTCCCCGTACTCAGCCAGCGCCACGCCCTTCACCGCCGCCTCCCAGCCTTGCCGCATGCTCCGCACCCCGGCCTTCGTCCCGCTCGGGTGCGCCAGAATCCCGCCCCCGGCCAGATGCATCACGTCCGTCGTCCTCGCCAGCGCATACGTCTTCACCGCACTGTCTGCCCACTGCCCTGACGACAGCACTGGCATGAGCGGACGTGGCCCATCTTCTTCCTGCAAGCATGCCGCAATCGAGCGCGCCACCGACTCATTCGCTTCGTAAAATTTGCTGTCGATCCCGTTGCAATGCAGCTGATCCGCACCAGCTAGGCGCACCAACGTTTGATAGACGTCGAAGCTCATGCCAAGCAACGGATGACGCGTCAGCATCCCCCATTGGTTGCGATGCCCGTGAATCGGCAGTGTCGCGTACGAGCGCAACTTCGCGAGGCCTGCGAACCCGACACTGTTCACGCTCACCATCACGCCGTTCCCGCCTCCACGCACCACTGCTTCATAGTTGGCTTCCATCTCGTCCACATCTCCGGTAATGTTGCACGCATATAGCGGTCGCTTCCCTGTCACCTCCGCCACACGGTTCAGCTCGTCCATCACAACTCGCACCCGCTCCTCGAGAGGCAAGTATGGGGGATTCGCCGTTAGCTCATCATCTTTAATAAAGTCGATTTCCGCTTCTGCCAATTCCCGCACCACCGTTCGCAAGCCGTCCTCCCGCAAGCCCACGCTCGGTTTGATTATCGTGCCAATGATCGGTCCACTCGCCACACCTGCCGCCGCTCTTGTGCCCGCAACGCCAAACTGCGGGCCTTGATACGCTTCATAAAACGAAGGCGACAGCACCAGCTTCTCCAAGCGCAAGCCAGTTAGCTCCCGCAGTTCGTACAAATTTCCCGCTACCGTTGCCAGAAGCTGCGGAATCGACGCGCCGATATTATGAAACGGAAATGACAACGTCACCCGCCCCCGTTGGTAGCGTTCGCCTCTTACCGACGTTTCAAGCGACGGCGTTTCCATGCTTTCCAACGACTCGATGCTGATCACATGCGCCCGGTGCTGTTCTTTCACCGCCCGCGTTTCCCCAGGCACGTCGGTAAATGTCCCGGTTGATTGTTCCCCTGCCATGGCCGCGGCGGCATGGTCAAGGGAATATGGCGTTTCCACAAGATACGTTGCATACACCCGTTCCACATTAGCGTCCTCCTTCCATCTGTTGGTGAAGCGGATGAGCAGGCTTGTAGCGTTCCGACCGCAAAAATGCTTCCTGCTTCGCTTCATCCACTTGATTCATCGTTGAACCTGACACCTGCGCCAGCACCACCATTTTTGCCGCCATCTCCAACGTCTCAAGTGCCGCCCACGCCTCGTTTAAGCTCGTTTCCGCAATTAACACACCGTGGTTTTCCAGCAAGAGGATGTTCCCTCGTCTGATCGCTTCTCCAACCGCTTCCGCCAGTTCTTCCGACCCTGGATCAAGATACGGTACCCGCTCGATCCGCCGTAAATAATACATCGCCTCTACAAACAGACCAGACAAGTCCTCTTGCTCGTTCATACACCCGAGCCACGTCGCATAAAAAGGCGTCGCATGGATGACCGCACCTACGTCTGCCCACGTTTCATAGCACACCCCATGCATCCGCCACTCTTTTGACGGCTTTCGCCTCCCGCGCCACGTTCCGTCAAACGAACAAATCCCCACATCATCGAGCTGAAGACTCGCCAAATCACTGCCGCTCGCCGTAATCAACATCGTTTCTCCTTCATGACGCATGCTTACATTGCCAGCAGACGCATACACATAGCGGGCTTTCGCCAAGGCTTTGCCCATCTCCCTAAGCGCTTGATTCACGCCTCAACACTCCTTTACAATAATAGACTCGGCAACCACGTTGTGAAAAATGGAAAATAGGTCACCAACACTAAACTCGTTAACAACACCAGATAAAACGGAATCATCCCAAGGGTAATCTCATCAATTCGTATGCCCGCTATTTGTGCAGAGATAAATAGATTCACCCCTACTGGCGGTGTACATAAGCCAATCGCCAAGTTAATAATCATAATTAAGCCGAACTGAACCGGGTCAACCCCGAGCTCCATCGCCACAGGTGTTAACAACGGCGCCAAAATAATGATCAGCGCATTTGCTTCCATAAACATGCCCACCGCAATCAGGAACACATTCACAATCATCAGAAACACGATCGGGTTGTCGGAAATCTCCATAAACATGCCGGCAATTTGTTGCGGAATGCCTTCTCGAGTAATGATCCACGCAAACAAGCCGGCGCTGGAAATAATAAATAAAATCACCGAAGTCGTAATCGCGGACGACGCCAGCAAGTCTTGAATCTTCTGCCATTTAATCTCGCGGTAAATAAAGAAGCCAACGATAAAGGCATACAAGACCGCGACCCCTGCCGCTTCCGTTGCCGTAAAGAAGCCAAGGTAAATCCCGCCTAAAATAATCACAGGCATCACAAGCGCCAAGCCTGCTTCACGAAACGCGGTCCAGAATTCTTTCGCCGTCGCCCGCTTTTCCCGCTTATAGCCACGCTTCTTCGCAATCCCGTACACCGCAATCATCAACCCTGCCGCAATCAGCAGTCCCGGAATCACCCCTGCTAAAAACAGTGCGCCAATCGACGTTCCCGTTGTCACTCCGTACAAAATAATCGGAATGCTTGGCGGTAAAATAATCCCAAGCTCCCCTGATGCTGACTGGAGCGCCGCCGCAAACCGCTTATGGTAGCCTCGAGCAATCATCGACGGAATCAAGATGCTCCCAACCGCCGCCGCAGTCGCCGCCCCTGAGCCAGAGATCGCCGAGAAAAACAACGACGTCACCACCATGACCAACCCTAAGCCACCAGGCAAGTGCCCTGTAATCGCATTGGCAAAGTTGACGAGACGCTGCGACAAGCCGCCTACTTCCATAATCGTTCCCGCTAAAATAAACAGCGGAATCGCCAGGAGCGGAAAGGAGTCAATCGAGGTAAAAAACCGCTGTACCAAAATAATTAACGATAAGTTCCCATCCCATAACAACGCAATCGCCGACGACAAGCCAAGAGCAATCGCAATCGGCACACCCATCGCAAAAAACAACAGCAACCCAACCATTAACACAACCGCCATTTAGCTCGCCTCCTCCCCTGCTCGAAGCGCCAGCACCAGTTCTAAAAACAGCGCCACGCTATTCATGAACAACAGCATCGCTCCGATTGGAATCGCCGCATACGGAATCCCCATGGAAAACTGCGCCGCCGCTGAGGTTTGACCAGCAACCGAACCGATCATCGCCCAGCCTTGCACAATCAAGACGAGGAAAAACCCCATCGACAGTACGAGCGTCGTCAATTTCAAGACCGTCCGCGCCCGAAACGGCAAGCTTTCTGGCAACAGCTCAATCGCAATCAAGCGGGCATGACGCAAGGCAAGCGCCGCGCCAACAAACGTCACGTAAATCATCGCATAGCGCGCCACCTCATCCGTCCAATGGACGGAAAACGGCAGCACAAACCGGCTCGCAATTTGCACGATTACCAGCACCGCCAACAGCGCCAGCATCCCCGCAATCACCCAGCGAATCACCTTATTCACTTGATCAATCGCTCCAATCACTGCTCGCATCAATTTCCGCCTCCTCTCTACTCATCAGCCGCCGCCACAATCGCATCATACAGGTCTTGCCCGTACCGCTCCGCATACGTCCCGTGCACCCTCGTCGCCAGCTCATTAAACGGCTCCGTATCTGGTTCAATCACGGTCATCCCCGCTTCTTCCAACGTCGCCAGGAGCTCCACTTCCATCTCCGCCACCAGCGCATTTTCATACTCCGTTGCTTCTTGTGCCGCCGCTTCGACCGCCTCCTGCTGTTCAGGCGATAGCTTCTCGTACGTCGCCTCGCTCATTGTCAGCATCACATAGCCATATACATGGTTGGTTAGCATCAAATAATCCTGCACTTCCTGAAGCGTATTGCTTTCAATCAGCGCCAGCGGATTCTCCTGCCCGTCAATCACTCCGGTTTGCAAAGAGGAGTACACTTCCCCAAACGCCATTGCCGTTGGTGCTGCTCCCATCTCTTCCCAAGCCGAGATCGACGCCGGAATTTCCGGCACTCGAATTTTCAAACCCGACAATGCCTCAGGTGACTCGACCGCTTTATGTGCCGTTAACTGCCGCGGCCCCCGCATCCAAAACGCCAGTCCGCGGACATCCGTTTCGGCCAACAGCTCTTCCTTTAAGCCATCCCCCACCTCGCCATACAAGACGTTTTCCAAGTGGGCTTCATCCTCGAACAAATACGGCAGTTCCAAAATCGAAAACGGTTCGTGAAAATTGGACAACACCCCGGCAACAAGCGCAAAATCCACCGTGCCGAGCTGCATCCCTTCAATCAAGTCTCGGTCGCTCCCTAGTTGCGAACTCGGAAACAAGTCCACCGTCACGCTCCCATCCGTTTTTTCCTCCACGAGCTCCGCAAACCGAATCGCCCCTTTATGCCACGCATCTTTCTCATTGGCAATATGTCCAAGACTTAACGTCACCTCACCACCACTCGCGCTTCCGCCGCCACACGCCGACAGTACGAACACACTAGCGATTACCCAACCTGCTTGTTTCATCGTCTTCCCCTCCTTCATCTCGAAACGACAGCAATATTTTCATCGCCCCGTCCCGCTTTTCGTGTACAAGCGCAAACGCCTCCCGCGCCTCCGTATACGGCAGCACATGACTCACCAGTGCTTCCACCGGCACAACCCCTTGCGCCAGCATCGTCAGCGCCACGTCCATATCCTCAGGCGTATACGTCATCGAGCCAACCAGCTCCCGCTCGCCTTGCTGGAGCGCCACGACATCCAGCGGCTGCTCCCCCGGAAACATCGCTACAGCCACAGCCCGTCCGCCTTTTTTCAGCAAATCCATGCTTTGGTTCACCACACCTGGCGCGCCTGCCGCGATAAAAACCGCATCACACAAGCCCCGCTCCTGCGCCAATGCCGCTTCGTCCACACCAAGCTGGATCACCTGATTCGCACCTAGCACCTGCGCCCGCACTAACGCCTCGGCTTGCACATCGGTAATCGTGACATGTGCGACCCCGACATACCGTGCAACCGCCAGCGTCAGCAAACCAATCGGCCCTGCCCCTAAAATCGCCACACGTCCAGCAATCCCAAGGTTCGCTTTCTTCACCGCATGCACCGCCACCGCAAGAGGTTCGGCTAACACCCCAGCCTCATCGCTTATCTCATCACGGAGCTTGTACACACAGCAGGCAGGCACAATCATCTCTTCCACCATTAAGCCCATCCACTCACCAACGCCTGGCGCTTCTCGCTTCGAACACAGATTGGATCGACCTCGCGCACACTTAGGACATACACCACAGCCTTTTTGCGGCAACACCGTCACCCGCTCGCCAACGTCAACGGTATCTACATCGTCACCACATTCCACGACAACGCCACTCGCTTCATGCCCCATTACTACTGGAGGCACACGAAACGGATGCAACCCTTTGTACGTATGCACATCCGACCCACAAATCCCCGCTACGTGAACACGGACGCGCACCTCGTCTCGTTTCAACGCCCGCTTGTCCACCTCTTCAATTACCACATCGTATGGTGCCTTTACCATCACGGCTTTCATTCACTCTCCACCTTTCTATAGAAACAACTGACGCTTCGCGCCTTCTAAATGGGCCACCATCAGCCTTCGTGCCTGCCCATCCCCACGTATAAGCGCATCGACTACGTTCACATGCTCTTTGTGAAAATGGGCCATTCTCGTCATGTCTTGCTGTAAATGTTTAAGCGTTATTCGCTGAAGGTGGGCGTTATAGCGCAACAGCATGTGATAGATCTCTTTATTACCAAAACATTCACACAATAATAAGTGGAACTGATGGTCAATCTCCGTAAAGGCTTCGCCATCGCCCTCTTCAATTGCGTGTTCTGACTCAAATAGATTCGCTTCTAGTTTTGCCACGTGCTCTCGCAGCAGCTTCCCACTAATTCGTTCGACGACATACGATTCGAGCGCCACTCGTAAATCATAAATATGCACAATTCGCTCGACGGTTAAATCACGGATCATCACGCCTTGATTGGATGTGACGGTCACAAATCCTTCGGATTCCAACTTTGCCAATGCAGACTTAATCGGCGTTTTGCTCATCGCCAATAGTTCAATGAAAAACCGCTCTGACAACACTTGCGTCGGATACAGCTCTCCTTTTAGAATTCGCGCTTTAATTTCTTGATACGCCACATCTCGTAGCAACGGTTTCTCAGGCGTCATCAACACAACGTCCTCGCAGCACATCAAGAAAAAAGGATTCTCGTCCAAGCTGTCCGCCTTTTAACGCAATTTCCAATGGCGCTTCGTTCGGGTCTTTTTTATAGCCGAAACAAAGCGGGGCGCCAGGAGATAACGGCTGTTCCACTTCGAGCGCATGAATGCCAAGAGTGCGAACGACAAAGCCTGATGTATCGCCACCTGCTACCGCAACTCGCTGTAAGCGATGGGTTGCAACGAGCTCCTTCAACAATTCACCGAGCATCAGCCCGAGTGCCTGCGCTGTATCCGTCACGCCGTCTTCTGTTAACGCGTGTTTCATTGCTGCAATCGCAGGATCACCGCTACCTCTTGCTGTATAAAGCAACACACTTTTGCCCTCTCTTAACGCTGTATGAGCCCGACATAACACGTCTTTTCGATTCGTCCACGTCACGTGTATACAACAAAAGCCATTCGCTTCCGCATATTCAATCTGTTTCTTCGTTAAGGGCGATGCGCTACCAGATACCGCTGCGATTTGCGTGACGTTCGTTAATCGACTTCCATTCGGCACAACTGAACGATGCCAGCCTCTTTCTTGCCAGTACGACGCACAGCCATAGTTCAAGCCGGATGAACCAACAACAAACGTACTCCCTTCATGCTCAAAGGCTTGTTCCAGCACTCGTTTAGCAACTTGTTTCTGATCATTCAGTGTGAGCGTATCAAACACGGCTACATGCGTGCCTTCAGCGACGGTCTTTTCTTCTAGTTCAACCACATTTACAAGCGTCACGTCTTCCTCACTTTGCTCTCGTAACACCTCACGCAGATCACTCTCTTGCATCGGCGTCGATGGATGCACAGACATGGTAGGATGTCGATCCAAGCGATACACATCAACCCCTTGCTTCGCAAAATGATGCCCAAACACGGTATAGCGTCCTAACTGCGGACAAGCTGCCACAAACGGGATGCGCTGATTGGAACACAACGCTCGTCCTGCTTCAATCGCGACACCAAGACTACCTCGCTCCTTTGATGAATCTACCGTCGAGCAGATTTTATACTGGACAAGCAAAGGTTCTAGCTCATCCAATGCCCGAAACGCCTTGCCCACTTCTTTCTTCATTGCCACTGGCTCCATTGATCGACTTGTCCCAGCAATGCCAACACATTGAAGATGCTCGTAATCTCTTAAATCCTCCTGCCGCGGCGATTCAATAAACAGCAACGTCCGCAGTCCATGTAGCGCCATCGCTTCCATCGCATCCGTCGAGCCTGTAAAATCATCGCCATAAAAACCTAGCAACAACTCGCTCATTTAGTCCCCTCCGATCTCATCCAGATCTCCATTAGATCTCACTTGTCGAAACGATCGCTCAAGCTCCTCGACCTTTTCGACCACATTGAATAATTGTCTGCGGTAATCCGCATCTTCAAGACCGTCATCCATTTTCAAATCGTAACCAAGCGATAGAAGTTCGTACCGTATTTCCGCTAAACAAAGACGAACATAGTAAGAGATACAACCACCTCCCTTTTAGTTAAACGCTTTCATAATGAACTAGATATTCAAACAAAACGAACGAGATGCTATACTTAACTAAGATCCCTAATGTTTTTGACTTTCGAAACAAATATAATTTAAAATTATAAATATTCTGTTTAAAAATTCTATACTTACATATTCACTTCACTTATTGCTGTTTTGTTTAAATAATAGGAGGTTAGCATTTCTGAATATCTTTATCCATTTCGTCTATTTTATTGACTGTCTTCATGATGTGCTCTAGCAATTCGTTCATGTCGTTCCCTTCGAGCATGTGAGCAACTAACAACAATTCCATGCGCACTTCAGCAAGAAGCAACCTTGAATAGGTGTTCGACATTGTCACCCTCCAATCTTAGGATTATTTACTTCACTTAAAGGCACTTTAAGAACCTATTTACAATATATAGGTAATTTAAGTTCCTGTCAATAAAAAAAGAGAGGATTTTCTTATGAGCAATTTATTTTCAGTTCGCGTTAAAGAATTAAGAAAAGAACATAAAACACCACAGAAAGAAATTGCTGATGCACTCGGTATTTCTCCAAGAGCATATCGATTTTACGAATCAGGCGACCGCTATCCAGATTTTGAGGGTTTGCTTATTTTAGCTGATTTCTATGAGGTGTCTCTGGATTATCTAGCAGGTAAAAGTGATTTTCGGGAAAGAAAATAGACAAATAGATAGTTATTAGCTACCTTCTAATGTAAAGTTTTGAGTAAGTACGTAATTTAATTTTCAAATGTTTATTTCGTAAAGGTTACACAGTGTACGAGCCGTCCAGCATTTCGCGACCGGATTGCGCTACCCTGATTTTGAAGGCCTGATTCAACTTGCAGATTACTTTAATGTCTCTTTGGATTGTCTTGTTGGGAGAAGTGATGTGCGGGAGAGAAGGTAATATTAAAGTGAACAAACTGTACGTCCATCTAAAACAACTATAAACGAACAAACTGTACATGTCAACAGAAGAGGAGTTTGCAAATGGCTAATTTCCAAGAACGGTTAAAAGAATTAAAAAACGATTCATCAATGAGTTATCAAGAGCTAGCAGATTACCTAGGGATTAGTTTAAGAGCAGTTCAACATTACTCAAGCGGTGCACGCACGCCCGATATAGATGGATTAATTAAGATTGCAGATTTTTATGAGGTTTCACTCGATTATCTTGTCGGGAGAAGTGAAAAAAGAGAGATATGCTAGAAAAGCATACCTCTTAAATTGAAATTGTTAACTGACATCAAGTGGATCTATTTAGCTATTAGACATAGTTAGATCTAACATTAAGTTCTAAATTATTCATCGAGAGGAAAGCTGATCTTTGAATCTCAATAGAAATTGTACATGTTGTTTCTTAATATTCTCGAAGTAACAGACATCCCTTTGTAATTTGACAGTATGCCATAAATCTCTTTCTTTTAACCCGTTCAGAACATCGTCCTCTCTTTCTAAAGCACGCTCAACAATTTCTCTATAACTCATGTTCGGCTCTTTCTCAATTAATGGTAGTAAATTTGCTCTAATTTCCTCTAGTAATCCATAAGCCAGTTCATTATTCGTCATTACGTCAGCTCCCTATCATAATAAATATGTCTTGATGTAAAATACGCTACTCACGCTTTCTTACACCTTACTATCAGTATAGGAATCAACTAGGTCAAAAACTGACCTTGATTTAGATTGAATGATATTTATTCGTAAATTTTCTTCATCTCATTAATTTTAGAAATAATACTTGAGCGTAGTGTTTGTGGTTTTATTACTTCTACCGCTTGCCCTTGGCTTAGTAGCCACATTTCAATTCCTTTACCAAATACTTTGGCTCGGACTTTAATATACTCAGCGTCGATAGATGTAATTTCAGCAGCAGGCAGTTTATCTCGTATCACTTCACTTAAATAAGACTTACACTTAAGCTCAATATTTAATAGATCACCAGTTTGCATAAATGCAATTTGTTGTCTATAAATACCCTCTTGAAAACGTAGAACATCAGGTCTTTTTCTATCTCTTGATTCTAGACTCCGCTCATTAAATGAAACATCACTAATACGATCAACACGGAATATTGTTGGATAGTCATAGTCTTTATTTTCAATATGTGCTGCAAGATAAAAATAATACTCCGAGAAAAGCAGTCCAACTGGTTTAACAACCCGCTTTTTTAATTCCCCATCTGCACGTTCGTATAGAAAGCTTATTTTACCTTCCTTCTTTGAAGCATTATTAAGTTCCCAGATTAATTCAATTAAAGAACGCCCATGTGATAGAGCTATATAATTGTATTGCTCATTAGCAATTAATTTCTTTAGCGTAAATTCATCTTGCTTATAAGCAAAGTTAATTAAGCTATCCACTAATTGATCGAGTTCAACCTTTTTAAATGCGCGACTCTCTAATAAAATCTTCGTAATGACTAGGACTTCTTCTTTTAAAAGCCTTTTATGTTTCTGTAATTGATATGTATTGTTATGACGATTATATTTAATTGGCTCATCTTCTTCATCTGAATAATCTTTTTGTAAATGTAAGCGTAGCTCGTCCAAATACCTTCGAAACGTTCTTTCATTTATACGATTAGACTTTTTAAACTCTACTGCATCAAGATTTCCATCCTCTATTAATTTGTCATACATCTTTAGCAATAAGTCGACTTTCTTACTCATCCGTTCTCAACATCCTCTCTATTCCTATTAATCCTAATTATTTATCTCATTATTTGAATACATTTGTAAACTTTATAGTAATTAAGACCGATACTTATAAGGAATAGAAATGTAAGAGCTGAGAATGAATGAAAACAAGGTTAACAGCATACATAGGGAGTGAATTTATGATTTACACCGTAAGAATTGCCCGAAATGAACGCTCGTTTCTTGAAGAAAACATTAGAAAGCAAAACTCTGTTTTCTATTTAGGGTGGGGTGAATTTAGTTTACTTGAAGAAAATTTTACTGCTATGACTTGTGAATATTATTCACGAAAGCCCCATATCCCTAACAGTTTAAAGAAAATACGCCATTTTTCAGATGGAGATCTGTTGTTAGTACCTAATTTTCCTTCAAACAAATTGTTAACGATTTTAGAAGTGAACGGGAATTTCCCAAACAATTACACCTGGAACAAAGGGAATCCAAGTCACTTAAATCATGGGATACATATTAAAAACTGTTATGGACTTGAAGGCAATATTAGCATGCATCATCATCTACTCGTAAAATGGTATGGAAAAAGCAGAGGGATGCAATTACCTATCAATAATACGACGCATATTCGTTCTGAATTGCAAGAGATAATTACGACTCTTAAAAAAAATCCAGAACAGCCTTTCTCGAAATCAACAATTGAAGACTACTTAATTGCACAATCTACCTCACTACTAAATCAATTTAAAGAGCAATTATATCGATTAAACCCTAACAATAGTGATCTATCCTTCGAAAAAATTATAGAGAATTTGATTCGCCAAAATGGATACGAACTCCATAGTAGGAATATCTATGATAAAAATGGTGGAGATGCTGATCTTATCTTTTCAAAAGAGCACGAAGCAACAACTCCTTTTGAAATCGGTCTTTCATATTTATTCGTACAAGTAAAAAAACACCGTGGAACAACGGATGAAAAAGGGGTCGATCAGCTTATTAAAATTATGGACTCAAAACGAGAATTCTCTCCTGCCAAAGGATGTTTAATTACCTTAGCAGATGATTGCTCTGAAGAAACATACCAAATGGCGGAAGATGCAGGAATTAAAATCATTACAGGGATAGAATTATGCCGTTTATTAATTGACCAAGCTATGGTGACAAGTGAAGCAGTAGCGGTTGAGTCTATTTAGTAAGTAGGCTGCAACATATTTAACAGTACGAAGAAATTATTGAATCCGCAAAGTAATAGAATCTACTTAATTGAACGCATTAAATTCATTACATGGTTTACTAGCAATAGTTTTTTTAAAAAAAGTAATTTACTATCAAAAATTAACTTAAAACATCACAAAAAGCGCTTCATTACCCTTAAAAGGTAATGAAGCGCTTTTTAAGTTAAACCATTTCTTTCTCTAGTTTCACAACGGGTCGCCCCACAGAGAAGTAATCTAGCTTTGCTTCTTTCATTTCTTCAATGTTAAAGCAGTTCCGACCATCAAAAATAACGGCTTCTTTCAAGTTTTCTTTAAACTGCTCGGTAGTAAGAGAGCAAATCTCATCCCATTCTGTAACGATAAATGCTGCATCAGCGTTATGAATGGCTTCTAACGCACTGTCGGCATAGTTTACGGCTTCAGGAAGAATTTTCTTTGCATTATCCATTGCGATTGGATCATAGCCTACGACATTGGCTCCTGCCAGAACTAATTCCTGCGCAAGGATAATCGATGCAGCTTCTCGCATATCATCGGTATTCGGCTTGAACGCTAATCCAAGCATCGCAATTGTCTTACCACGAAGAGATCCAAAATACTCTTTAGCTTTGTCTACTAATAAACGTTGTTGTTTATAATTCACTTCAATAACAGCTTTAAGTAGAGTGAATTCGTGTTCAACATTCCCTGCAATTTGAACAAGAGCGCTCGTATCTTTAGGAAAACATGAGCCCCCATATCCAATACCAGCATTTAAGAACTTTTCCCCTATCCGCTTATCTTGACCCATTCCCTTCGCGACATCATCAATGTTCGCATCTAACTTATCGCAAAGATTCGCAATCTCATTCACAAAACTAATTTTTGTGGCAAGAAACGCATTCGAGGCGTATTTAATCATTTCCGCGCTTCGAATATCCGTACGGAATACAGGAATGCCGAAAGGTTTATTAATCTCTTCGATTAAATCACCGGCAATTGGACTGTCCGCCCCAATGACAATTCGATCACCATGGAATGTATCTTGAACAGCTGATCCTTCACGTAAAAACTCAGGATTTGAAACAACGTCAAAAGGTATATCGGTTCTAGCCTCTATAAACCGTTTAATATAATCATTTGTACCAACAGGAACGGTACTCTTTGTCACAACCACAGCATATTTTGTAAGATGATCAGCGATATTTTGTGCAACTGACTCAATAAACCTCAAATCAGCCGTTCCATCTTCCTTTTGAGGTGTACCTACAGCAATATAAATTGCATCTACATCTTCAAATGCTTCCTTATGCACTGTAGTAAAGGAAAGGCGGTTTTCATTAATGTTTTTTAACATCATCTCTGATAAACCCGGTTCGAAAATAGGAGAAGCTCCTTTTTGCATACTTTCTACCTTCGCTTGATCAACATCCACACAGGCAACATTATGACCTGACTCCGATAAAGCAACACCAGTCACCAGACCAACATAGCCAGTACCAACGACTGCTATTCTACTCATAATTCTCATCCTTTTCTGCGATATTGGTAGTTAAGAACAGTCTTTGCTGCATAATAATAAGATTCATTTCTTAATAAATGTAATGCCAAGTTCTCTTTATTCTCACTTTTTCCAAGTATTGATTTGATAAATCTTTTAATACTAGAGAGCAAATTACCGTCATAGAAAAATTTTGAATAAGAATATATTGTATTTCTTTTTATATAAGTATTAAAAATATCTTGAGATATTTTGAGATTTCTTGCTTCATAATTATCGGTTAATTGAGCATTTAAACCCTCAATATTTACTTTAGCTTTCTCTTTATCTATTACTACCTTATTACTATTTAATGACTTAGAATGGTAGAGAAATTCATAACTAAATTTTTCTTTACCTAGGTGGATAACTACTGAATATGAATTATCAGTTTTATCTTCGAAATTCTTTGAGTCAAAATAAAAATTTCCAAGACTATAAAAAATAATTGAATCATTATATTTCTCGTATCCTTGTGGAACATGTGGGTGTGTACCAATTAAAACGTCTACACCAATGTCACAGAGCTGTTTATATCTTAATCTCCATTCCAATTGTGGAACTGAGACGTTTTCTAAACCGCAATGAGCATTAAAAATTATATAATCACATTTTTCTTTTAAACTCTTTACTATTGAATCAATTTTCGAATGATTTATCCAAGCATAACCACTCTTATCACTACATGTATAATAATCTAAAGCTCCAAATTGCGCTTCCCCTGCATTTATAATTCCTATTTTCAAACCATCTTTTTCAACAATTAGAGGTTTATAGGCATCATCAAAACATAAACCAGCACCGATGACTTTTAAGTTATTTTTTTTTGCCTCTTCTAAAGTTTCTTTTAGACCTACCTCTCCGTAATCCATTATATGATTATTAGCTAAACATAATGTATCAAAACCATGAGTTTCAAGACCCTTTAAAGTGTTTTTCACTTGCGAATGATGACCACCAGATTTTTCTATAGATTTACCGTTACTATGAACCGGTGCTTCAAAGTTTGCTATAGCAATATCCGAATCTCTTATGTAACTCGAAACTTCTTCAGAGCATATAAGACCATCAGAGTTTTTATAATTTACTATATCTCCACACACAATAATCTTCATTAATTAACTCCTTGATTTCCTAGAAATATTTAACGTAACAATAATAAGAAATATATTTAACACAGCACCAGTTATACTAAAAATAGCTATCGCCACTATCTCATTATTAAACAGTAAAAAACCTATTAACATTCCCGATATTCTTGTAATTAATGATATTATAGTAAAATTAAGATGAAATTTTTGTGCTTTCAGCACAGGCAACGATCTAACCGCAGGGTTGTTTATAAAAAGAAAAAACAACCATAACGACAACCAACTAGCGTATGTTCCTGCTACATTCCAACCTTCCCCAAAAACTAATTCAAATATCGCAGGACCAAAAAATATTATTATTCCAAATGGAACTAAACCAATTACAGCAAGAACAAGAGTAGCTTTTTTAATTAAACCATACATATCCTCACCTTTATGATAGGCTTCTGTAATCCGAGGATAAAATACGTCGCCAATAGATTTACCTAATAATTGGATAGGTGCATTTAATGCTGTCCTAGCGATTGTATAATAACCAACTGCTACTGGACCAACAAAACTCATTAATAATAAAACAGGTATACTTTGGGACATTGCATTCAATAACATTTGAGGTGATCGATATTTCGGAAAGTCATTATGTTGTTTAGCAACATTTAATATATTTTTAGCATTCTCACTGTTAATCCTTAAATTAAATTTTATCTTTTTCTTAGATAGCAAGTACATTATTAGAGCCTTAGAACCACTATTTGCTGATTGAATAGTAATTAGACCACCCGCAATAGGATTGATAAACCCTAAGCCTACTTTTCCTCCGTTCATTAGTATTGAATGATAAACAGCAGCTTTTGCTGATAATGAGAACTCTTTATTTCTTATCATCCACTGTTCTATTATTTGTAAACAAGCAGCTCCCAAGATGACTAAAGGTATCAATATTAAATATAAGGTCAGGTTAATATCCTCAAAAGCATCAAAAATTTTTAAAATGCTTATTAACACAATAGAGATTACAGACATAATTAAAGAAATGAATACTGATAGATTAGCAATATCAAGCGCCTCTGTCTCTCTTTTAGGTAACACAATGGCTATTGGATACGTTAAAGCAGCTATCGGTATGATAATTTCAGCAATTGCAGTAAATGTACCTAACTGACCAATTGCTTCTGGTCCAAATAAACGGGTTATCAACGGCATAGTAGCGAAGATAATCGCTTGAGCGAACATTGTACCTGAAGCTAGAATAACTATATTTCTAAACATAGTCTTTTTAAATATTTTATTCTTTATATTTTTAATTACTCTCACACACTTCTGTCAAATTTTCAGACTTTAATTTTAAAGTTGGTAACTAATATTTAATTGATCCAATATCTTCTTTGAGAACGAGATTTCCTAACCACTCATCTTGGTGTATATGTTTATATGGTCTAAGCCCATTAGCTGGGGTAAAAGTTAGTTCGCCAAAAAAAACTTTACCATCCGAATCATAAAGATCTACCCTCACAAATGGAAAAATTAAAGATAACTTTTGAGCTAATTCAATCATAAGCTCAAAATTTTGTGGTTTCTCAGGTCTGGATTTAGATTTCTCTATAATACTTGATTCCAAATCTATCGGATTCCAATTTAAATCTAAATAATCCATTTTCTGTTTATTTTTTCGATCTGAAACAACTTGCACAAATTTCACTTCACCGTAGAAGCAATAAAATTTGTAATCTTTCAATCCTCTTTTGTTTGATATTAATTCTTCGGCAACGACTCTTGGTCTTATTAATTTGTAGTTTGTTTCACCAGTAATATGGTAATAGTTAGTATTGAACCAATTTTTAAGGGCTTCACTTAGTTCAGGAGGACTGACTTCTTTTTTGTCCATAACTATAAGGTTTTGACCTGCGCTATGTGTTGCTTTTAAAACAAAACTATTAGGAAGTTCATCTAAATTTAATTCATTATAATTATCGTAAACTTTAATTAAAGAAATTAAGTATTCACTACCTATAGTCTCCTCTACAAAATCCCTAACTTCATACTTATCAATATATGGTCCTAATCTTTCTAAATTACCGTACATTTTAGCCCATTGTATTTTTTCTGTAAATGTTTTTGGTTGTTCTAAATTCAGTAGCCTTTTATGATGTTTAAAATATATAAGTCTTAATAATATCTTTTGAGTAAAAGAGAATTGATTTACAGCTCTCTTTATAAAAATCTTCAAATAAATTCCCCTCACTAGTGCATTTCTTATTTACAGTATTAGATAATTTAATTGCTAATTAAGATTTATAAAAACTCCTTCTGACACAACAATTCTATGCTTTCCCATTCATCATTTGATAAATCAATATCATTCTCATTAAGATCAGTTCCTAGCTGTACTTCAATAAACTCTAATTTTGTCAAAGCTTTAATGGCATGCTTTGACCCCTTCTGAATATTTAAGATATCTCCAGACTTAACATGTTTAATAATACCATCTAAAATAAATAAACCTTCTCCATTTACAATATTCCACACTTCATTGCGGGTCTCGTGATGATGATAGCCTATGTACTTATCTGGTAAAATAGAGAATCGTTTAGTCAACATTGACTCACCATTTTCAAATTTTGCAGAATCAATTACCTGATAGGAACCCCAGCGCCTTTCTTCAAACATAGGTCTTTGATTAAAATCTTTTACTAATTCTTTTATTCTCGGACTTGCAGACTTATCAGTAACTAATATACCATCAGCACTAGCAGCTACTACAATATTATCTAATCCTAAAGCTGCTACAGGAATGTCTAATTCGTTTACGACATGAGTATTATTAGAATCAGCACTTATAGTTCCTTTTCCTATTAGAGAAGTTTTCATTTCATCTGTTAAAGTATTCCACGTACCTAAATCCTTCCAATATCCATCATATGAAAGGGAGACTATATTAGATAACCTTTCAACTACTTCATAATCAAAGCTGATTTTAGGTAATTCAGAATAATTGTTAAGTAATTCATTATAGTTAACCGGCAAATCCTTCTCTATTAATATATTAATAACAGTCCTTAACTTAAATGCAAAAACACCTGTATTCCATAGTGCTCCTTCTTTAATTAATATCTCAGCATTCTTCTCTGTTGGTTTCTCCTGAAAATGACTTACTTTTATATAATTATCTTGAGTTACTTCCTCAGGTACTATATAACCATACTTAGAAGATGGATAAGTGGGACTGACGCCAATTAATCCTAAATCAGCATTAGTATTTTTAAGTAACAACTCTAATTCTTTAACTTTGATAAAAAAGTCCTCATCAACGTAAGGATCTACAGGCAGTATACTTATAGCTTCATCAAGTGAAACTCCTTGTATTGAATACAAGTACGTAGCTGCAAGAGCAATTGCTGGAAATGTATCTCTTCTCTCTGGTTCTATAATTAGAGGCACATTTTGTCCAAGTTGATTAGTTATCATATCAACTTGAGAATAACTAGTAGCGATGATTGTTGATTTATCCAGTTTCACTTTCTCTAGTTGTCTCCAGACTCTCTCAACCATTGAAGATTTAGTATCGCCTTCGCCTTCTAATACTTTGAGAAATTGTTTCGACCTTGAATCATTTGATAAAGGCCATAATCTTTTTCCTGATCCCCCAGAGAGTAACACTAACCTCATATATATACCCCTTTATAATTTATCGTATTTGTCTTGCACAAAATTTCTTAGCTTCTCTTGAAAAACCTCTGGCGAAAACTTTAAAGCATGTTCTCTAATTTCTTGATAATCAAAAGTCTCTGCTTCAAATTTTTCTACAGCCTTAACAATAGAAGGTACATCTTGGTTATAGAAAAACACTCCTGTTTTTATTGTACTTTCGTTTTTAACTGTTTCCAATGAACCACCTTTACCAAATGCAATAACAGGTGTACCACAGGCCTGAGCTTCAACAGGAGTTATACCAAAATCTTCTTCAGCAGCGAAAACGAATGCTTTTGCTCGTTGCATATAACTTATTAAATTATCAAAAGATTGATATCCTAAAAGTTGAATGTTACTACTTGCTTTAGATTCAATTTTTTTAAAGTCAGGTCCATCACCTATAACGATTAATTTTTTTTCGGGCATATTTGAAAAGGCCTCAACAATTAAATCCATCTTTTTGTAAGGAACCATCCTTGATGCTGTCACATAATAATTCTCTTTTTTAGGTTGAAAAGAAAACGAGGATATATCAACAGGAGGGTAAACAACTAATGATTCTCTACCATAAACTTTCTTTATTCGTTTGCCGATAAATTCCGAATTGGATAAAAAATAATCCACACCGTTGGCTGTCCGATAATCCCATATTCTCATGTAATGCATTATACTTTTTGCAATTATGCCTTTCAGGCCTTTATTTAGATTTGCCTCTTTGAAGTACTGATGTTGTAAATCCCATGCATAACGAATAGGAGAATGAACGTAAGATATATGTAACTGATCCGGACCAGTTATGATACCTTTCGCAACGGCATGAGAGCTTGATATAATAACGTCGTACTCGGAAACATCCAATTGTTCAATGGCAATTGGCATTAGCGGCAAGTACTGGCGGTATCTTTTTTTGGAAAATGGTAATTTCTGAATAAATGTTGTCTTAACTTGTTTATTCCCTATAAACGAACGATTGTTTCCATCTAGAAAATCAACAATACTAAACAAATCTGCATCGGGATAGATTTTTATTATCTCTTCTAGAACCTTTTCAGCTCCAGCATATGTTACTAACCAATCATGAACAATACAAACCTTCAATTTCGTATTAACTCCTTAATTAATTTTATATGTTCTTGTGCACTTTTTTCCCAATTATATTTCTGAGCCTGTAACATTCCTTTATTTATATAACTCTCACGTAATTTTGTATTAGAGTAAACCTTCTTAATTTTTTCCGCCAGTTCATTAGGGTTCTTAGCATCAAAATATAGAGAAGCATCTTCACAAATCTCAGGCATTGAAGCTGCGTTAGATATTATTGTTGGTGTACCACATGCCATTGCTTCTAATGGTGGTAGCCCAAATCCTTCGTAAACAGATGGAAAGACCATCATATCAGCACCTGACACATAATTTTTTATTTCTTCATCCGTTACATAGCCAGTGAATATAACTTTATCATCCAGTTCACTAATCTGTTGCTTTAACAAATTATTATCTCCGTTTATGAAACCTTCTTTCTTTCCAACAATCAACAAATCAAGTTTCACTTCGTCCTTAATTTTTCTATATGCTTCTAGTAAAACCCCTAAATTTTTATGAGGTTTAACATTACCCACGAAAATAATGTAAGGATTAGTTACATTTTTATTCTCTGCATAAAACCATTCAGAGGAAACACCATTATATATAGTATTTATTCTCTTATTTGTATCTATTTTTAAATATTTATGGAGTTCATTCTTAGAAAAGTTAGAGACAGTAATTATCTCTTTAGCATTTGTAATAGATTCCTCGTACAATTTTTTCGCATAAAATTGTTTTAATTTCCCTCCTACTTTTTCAGGCATGGCTAAATGAAATGCATCGTGTATTGTTATTAAGACTTCTCCATTCAATCTAATAGGAGCATTAAAATGAGGTATCCAAATTAAATCTGTATCTTTAGGTATTTTTCGTTTCAAAAAAAGCTGTTCTTTTAAAGAATATATTTTATAATTACATTCACGAATTTCAGTATTATCATATCTATCCCAACCTAAATCACTAATCTCATCTCTTTTTCCAATAAATACAATTTTAAATTTTTCATTAATTATAAAAGGTACCACATTTTTTAAATAGGTACCTATCCCTGAACTATTAATCATCCGAACATCTATAGTTATCTTATTCATTATTTTCCTTCTTTCGAAAATTTACTTCTTGTTAGCTTATAAATAAGCAAAGATGAGATGTAACTAATAATTATACCGATAGTCAAAGTATGTATAATACCTTGGTTAAACAAAAAGAGTCGCCAAATCTCAAATATGCAATATAAAAATACATAAGAGATAAAGACAAGTGCATTGCTATACTTGTTAAAATGACCAATTAATATTGAGTAGATAAGAACTGTCAATATTACAATAAATAAAGAATAGTAACCTATAGAATCTACTAATAATACTAATGATGAATTAGTTGTTAACGAAGCTTCTATATCTACAAAATTTCTATAAGTACTAACGAAATTTACATCTAGACCTAAAATACCATGAAAAGTTTCAGGGATTATGAAGCTAAAAATTTCAGATATTGAAGGCGTATGATTAAAATGTTCAATATTATTTAAGACTCCTAATGTTGCTTGGAATGGTGCCCCTAAATAAGTAATCATCTCAGCGATATTCATAACTATAGGACTAGTCAAATTGTAATTATCGTTATAGAAATTGGCGTTTCTTGAATAATTAAAAGCTGCTAATGCTATAAAAGTTATCAAAGATATTGTTACTATTAAGTACTTCTTAACTCTTATTTGACGATGTATAACATTACACATAAGTAATACAATTAGCATTACTATCGCTAGTCTTGAAGAGACTAATGCCGTTAATAAGACAGCTGCAATATTCATCCAATTAACAATACTATGCTGCTTTTTAATGATTCTTAAGACTGCTATTGCACCACTAACTATAGTTAGATAACGTAATGAATGGAAGCCTTGCGAGTAATTCTCATATAAAGCATATTTTAGTTGATTAGCGTTTGCGTTTAATACATCCAATAGAAAGTTCGGATTGTTAATGACAATAGTACTATAAGTAGATAATACGCCTATAAAACTTAAGAGTGATATAATCCAATAAAAATAATTATTTACCTTATCATTATTTACATTTAATAGCTTTATTGGCTTTATTTTCTTTCCACATGAAAAACCAATATATGCAGAAAAAATAATTGCTAGATACCAGAACAATAACAGCAGTACTGATTGAGAAGTAAGACTTTCTTGTATCAGAAAACCTTTTCTTGAATCCAATGGAAACCACCAGGCAACACCACTTAATATTATTGTAATTATAATAACAATGTGTGGTCTAAATATTACTTTAATCATTTTTATCAGCTCACAATTTGCTTAAAAAATCTAAAAGCTTGTTTGTATTATCTTTCCATGAAATGTCACCAATACTTTTCTCAATTTCAATTTTTGACAAGCTACTATCTAAACTAGATAGTAGAGCAGTTTCCAAACTTTTGTTGTCATCATAAAAATAAACATAATTGAGATTTCTTAATTTTATATCATCTGTAACTTTACATACAACAGGTAAACCTGTTGCTAAATATTCATATAATTTCATTGGACTTCTTCCATCGTTAGAAGGATGATTACTAAGTGGTAATAGAGCAATATCACTATGCTGAAGAAAAGAAGGTATTCTTGAATAATCAATAGGGCCGATAATAAAGATATTACCAAATGTCTTTAGCAATTCAGTTTCTTGATGATTAACAACCGGCCCTATTATTATGATATTTAATTCCTTGTGAGAATTAGCTATATATTTAATAGCTTCAAAATCGAATCTCTTATCTAAGGCTCCTACATAAACTGCAATTTTACCTTTTACTTTATTAATTTCCTCAGGTTTTAATGCCTTTCTTTTGAAATGATCTAATTCAGCTGCGTTTTCTAACATTATTTTTGGTAATTGGTCGTTTAGTGACATCAAGTGTTTTTCAACAGTTGGTGATGTAGAAATCATTCCATTTGAATTATTTAATAAATGTTTCTCAGCATCGATAACAATCTCATCTTCCATCATTTCACTATAAACATCAGTAGCTCTATAAATTAATTTCTTATAATTAATAAATTTTTCCATACCAATCATAGTAGGTTGATCTACAACTAAATAATCAATTTCTTCTTCTCCATAAAACTCTTCAATAATATTCTTTATTTTCTTCTTTAGCGGTTTAGTAAGGTAGTTTATAGAAAATTTCTTGAAGAAATATTTTGAAAAACTCCATGGCAATCCACTTGAATATGGAATTAATTGAAAGCAGTTTTCTGAGATTTTTATTAACTTGTCTTTATTCTTTCTTTTAAAACTATTAGCCATATCATTTTTAAAGAAATGATATTTTGTAATAGGTGTACTAATATGGAGAACTTTATGCCCCTTTTTAGCTAATTCTTTTGCGTAATGATGTGAACCAACTACAAATGCCCCTCCCATGAATGTATGACTAAATAATACAATATTTTTGCTTTCCAATTTAAAGCACCTTCTTTTATATGTACCATAATTATGAGATACAGTTTAACACTAAGCAAGTATAAGATTATTACTTTTAATAAGCTTTTGAACTTAACATAACAATAATAGTAGAAAAGATTAATTTAATATCAAAGAATAACGTACGTTTTTTCATATATTGAATATCCATCTCGACCATCTCTTCGAAGCCCACATCATTCCGCGCGCTCACCTGCCAGATTCCTGTACAGCCTGGCTTTACTAATAACCGTTTCTTATGATGGTTACTGTATTCAGCCACTTCCCTCGTTAATGGAGGTCTAGGACCGACTAAACTCATGTCGCCTTTTAACACGTTTAATAGCTGAGGCAGTTCGTCGATACTTGTTTTTCTAATGAACTTACCAATCTTCGTAACCCTTGGGTCATCCTTCATTTTAAACATATGCCCACTTACTTCATTTTGCTTTAGTAAGTCATGTAGCAATTCTTCGGCATTGCTTACCATCGATCGAAACTTGTACATGTAGAACTCTTCTCCATCTTTCCCGACTCGAACTTGTTTAAAGAAGACAGGACCTTTTCGGTCTTCATATTTAATTAAGATGGCAATAACTAAAAATAAGGGTGATAAGAAGATGATGCCTAATAGAGACGCGATAATATCCAATGAACGTTTACTAAAGAGATAAAAATTCGAATCATTAATATGTAGTTCTTCTCGTACTTGCGTTTTCTTTTCCGCTATCTTTCTTTCACGCGCAGCCTCCATCTAGACACTCCTTTATTTTAATAATGCTTCATGTTCTTTGACATATTGAGATAACTTCTTCGTTAACTCATCTCTTAATTCCTCATTCTGCATCGCAAATTCAATTTGTGTTAACACAAACCCAAGCTTCTCCCCAACATCGTAACGAGAGCCTTCAAAGTCATAGGCATACACATTTTGAGAATCGTTTAATGCTTGAATCGCATCCGTGAGTTGAATTTCACCACCTGCACCGGATTCTTGTGTTTCTAGAAATTCAAAGATTTCAGGCGTTAAGATGTAGCGACCCATAATCGCTAAGTTTGATGGGGCTGTCCCTTGTGCTGGTTTCTCCACAAATTGGGATACGCCGTACAAGCGACCGTCTTTTGATTCAGGATCAATGATGCCGTAACGATGGGTTTCCGTATCAGGAACCGACTGCACCCCAATAACCGAGCGCTCTGTTTCTTCATATTGTTGAATCAACTGTTTTAAACACGGTGTATCCGCTTGGACAATGTCGTCCCCTAGAAGAACCGCAAATGGCTCATCGCCAATAAACTTTCTCGCACACCAAACTGCGTGGCCGAGTCCTTTTGGTTCTTTTTGTCGTATGTAGTGAATGTCAATCTTTGATGAAGCTTCCACCTTCTCAAGCATCTCAAGCTTTCCTTTATTAAAGAGATTCTGTTCCAGTTCAAAGGAATGATCGAAGTGATCTTCAATCGCGCGCTTCCCTTTCCCTGTCACAATGATCAGGTCTTCAATCCCTGACTCAATGGCTTCTTCAATGATGTATTGGATCGTAGGCTTGTCCACAATCGGAAGCATTTCCTTTGGCATCGCTTTTGTTGCGGGTAAGAATCGTGTGCCAAGTCCTGCTGCGGGTATAATCGCTTTTTTAACTGTTGTCATTTTGAAAACTCCCCCTTTTAATGTAACTCCGACAATAAAAAACAGTTAGAAAAATTCTTACATTATAAATGTAAGCGCTCTTCTAACTGTTTTTTTGTATTGGTCGTATTGACCAGAGGCATTAAACCTCTCCTCACACCATGCCGTCGGCGACCTGCGCCTAAGGTGTGTACCCTTAGCATAGCCGAGTGCCTTCATTGATAATGGTATTGAAGACATGACCATATGTTGAATTTAATTCAGCACCCTCAAACAAATAAAAAGTGGATGCCTACCACTTTTTTTGACATTCATTCTATCTTTCTTTCGTTTTATGACAGCGCTACTCATAATCTACCACAATTCATCGGTTTAGGCTAGGAAACTTTTAGAAAGTTAATAACTTATTTCGCACTCTGTTAACCATAAATGCAAATAATTAACAGGAACCTGTGACAATATTACCCAGACTCACTGGACATGGTCATTGTTTTCTCTCCTTATTCGATGTAAGTATCACAAATCCCTCTATTTCGACACCAATTGTCATGGAATCTGACAGGGAATGTAGGTTAAGCTAATGAAGAAGCCCTTTCTTAATAGAGGGAACGTAGTTGTCCGCTAAATATCAGTCTATCTGACTGTTGAAACTTCGTTAGGATCTACAGTCTTTTTAAAAGCAAGATCAGAGAAGGAGTGATGACTATTCTTAATTTCGAAAAGAACATCAAGCAATTTGTGCGTATGTATCCCATAACCGTGATCTATGTATGCGTATGTATCTTATTCTCCCTACTAATGATGATCGTGTTTAATGGCTATAGTGAAGAATCGTTATTACGTATGGGGGCTTTGAGTGGAAACAGCATTGAAAGTGGAGAACTTTGGCGATTCGTTACCTATTCATTTGGACATATGAGCCTTTTTCACCTAGTTTTAAATATACCGTTTCTAATCCTTCTCTCAAGACCTTTAGAGAACTATTATGGTCCTTTTCTCTATCCCGTGATCCTTATTTTACTATCTGTATTGGCTGGAATGTCGGTTGAATTCGTTCAATCTAGTAATTACCCTTTAGCAGGATCTTCAGGAATCGCCTATGGCTTAATAGGCATTTATATCTATTATGTCATTTTCAATAAAGATAAATTGAATCAAGATGACAGAAGATTCATAACAACATTTAGTGCAATAGGCTTCATTATGACGTTTACGATTCCGGATATCTCAATTATCGGACACTTAGGTGGGTTTACGTTTGGCTTGTTATTAGGGTTTATAACGGATTTTATGATTAAAAAGGAGAAGAGGATTACGAATTAGTTTTGTTTGGATCGTTAGAAGGAATGGGGATGAAAGAGTCATCTAGATCGGTATAGGGGTGTTGTTATGGAAACAGAACGAACATACAAAATTGGGGAAATCGCATCGATGTTTAATATCCCTCAACAAACATTGCGTTATTACGATAAATTAGGGGTAATCAAACCCTCTTTCGTAAATGAAGAAAATGGCTATCGGTATTATTCAATTGAAGAAACAAGGAAATTACACAGCTTAAACCTATTGAAACGAATGGGCGGCAGCGTAAATGAGATACGTGATCTCTTTTCTAAAGAAGGCACCTTACCTGAAATGAAGGAGAACTACGGCAAACTCATTGAAAAAATTGATGATGAAGTAAAGCAGTTATCCTTACTAAAGAACAGCATTCAAACCAAATTAAGCGAGTTAGATCAACTGAACCAACAGCGTAACCACTTCGACATTCAACAGCGTGAAGAAAAGGTAGTCTATGTAAAGCCTGTGCAGATTCGTTCTACAGAAGATCAGGAAACCGAATGTTATCGTGCATTTCTACCAATTGCTTCTGATGTTGATTTTATTAACACACGAACAGGCTTCATATTAGAGAAAAGGAATTTCTTGAACGGTGAGTCCTACGCAACGTCTTTTATCATTGAAGGATCTACGCCAATTGAAGGCTATCAGGAGCACGTTATAAGAAAAGGAACATACTTAACGTTCACCATTGAAGATGATTATTCGAAAAGCTTTACGTATTATGATGCATTAAGAGAACATATCCTCAAGAATGACATTGAGGTACTAGGCGACATTTATGAGTTTTCTTATGAGCACCTCCCCCATGTGTCTAAGAGTTATGCGATTTGGCAACTAATGGTCGAGGTAAATCCGTTGACCCTACAAGCACTGTAGGGTTTATGGTTACACCATCAAATGAAAAAGGATGGTTTGATCTCATGAGAATTCGACTAATTGTTGCTCACCCAAGAAAAGAAGCATTGACGATGAAAGTGGCAGAGCGTTTTACTAATGGCGCAGAAGAAAAAGGTCATATCGTTGACGTGGTTGATTTATATAGAGAAGAATTTAACCCCGTTCTGTTCGAGAAAGATGAACCAGATTTTGAGTCCAAAAACAATGTGTACACTGAGACAGTCATGAAAGAAGTCAAACATATAGAAGAAAGTGATGCCCTCGTCTTCATTTTTCCTATTTGGTGGTACGGGATGCCCGCGATTATGAAGGGGTATGTCGATCGCGTGATTAATTATGGGGTGGCGTATGGCCAAGGAAAAGACGGCATCGTTGATAAGGTACGATTTATTGGTTTAGGAGGCGTCGATCGAAACTTCTATGAAGAGCAAGAATTCACATCCGCGATTAACATCCAATTAAACAGAGGCATCAGCAACTACATTGGCATTAATGATACGGAGACCCACTTGTTCTTAAACACATTTGCAGAAGGCATTGACCAAAAAGAGATCAAGGACTATTACAAGAAATTCTTAGATGACGCTTATTGGATTGGAAATGACCTTTAAAGAGAAAATAAAGCTAAAACAATAAGTTTGTCTTCTATAGATTTGAAGAAAAATCAAAAGACCTCCTTCTACTATTAGGAGGTCTCTTGTTTCTAATTAGCTATCCTAACAAAGTACATGTCATAATTTAACTCGTTCTAGATTTTCTCTTGATTGTAAGGTTATAAAAGATCAGCATGAAAATGGCTCCACCTATAAAGGCTCCTAAGACTCTTTGTATAGTAATCTGGATAGGCTACACTTAGTTGGACAGATTTTTTAAGGTCAATTAGACTAAAAGCAATATACTTAAGGAGAATCTATGATGACCAAAAGAAAACGTCGAACGTTTAGCGAGGAATTCAAAAAACAAATGGTGGGGCTTTATCAATCAGGAAAACCACGGAAGGAAATCATTCGGGAGTATGACTTAACCCCTTCAACCTTCGATAAGTGGATGAACCAATATGAAAACTCAGGATCATTTAAAGAAAAGGACAACCTTACAGAAGAACAAAAAGAGTTACGCGTACTTCGCAAACGAAATCAACAGCTTGAAATGGAAAATGATATTTTAAAGCAAGCCGCGCTGATCATGGGACGAAAGTAAATGTGATTCGTCAAAACGCTCACAAGTACTCGGTATCAGCAATGTGCATCGTCCTCAACATCCCAAGAAGCGTTTATTACTACGTAAAAAACGAGAAATCCAACGATAGTGTCCTTTCAAAAGAGATTATACGGATCTTTCGAGAAAGTCGGCAAACGTATGGCACAAGAAGAATCAAACACAAGTTGAAAGAATGCGGACACGTCGTGTCCAGACGTCGAATTACCCATATTATGAAAGAACAAGGACTTGTTTCTATTTATACAGTTGCCCAGTTTAAACCAACTAAAACCGCTTGTAATGAATCAGAAGTTGGGAATACATTAAATCGTGAATTTAGACAAGACCAGGAATTGAAGGTAGTCGTGAGCGACTTAACCTACGTTCGTGTCCAACAAAAATGGCATTACATCTGTTTATTAATCGATTTATTTAACCGAAAAATCATTGGATTTAGTGCTGGTGCCCATAAAAACGCCAAGCTTGTTCAACGTGCCTTCGCATCTGTACAAGTCAATCTCAATCAACTAGAATGCTTTCATACAGATCGCGGAAGCGAGTTTAACAATAAGCTAATTGATGATGCGCTAGAAGCTTTTAAGATTAAGCGCTCATTGAGTAACAAAGGAACACCCTATGACAATGCCGTAGCTGAAGCAACTTTTAAAACCATTAAAACAGAGTTCGTTCGAGGAAAGGTTTTTTCTAGCCAATACGAACTTGATCTTGATCTATTTGATTATGTCCATTGGTACAACCATATCCGAATCCACGGATCTCTTGGATATGCCACACCGACTGAATATAAAATAGTAGACCTTTAAAAAAGTGTCCGATTTACTGTTGCCATTCCAAACCTTTTCTTCAGTATAGTTACAGGCAAACTTCGTAGTTTCTATATACTGCGCAGTAAACTTAGGGAAATTTATAAGAGATGTCACCTCATAACATGTTATAAGAGTAAAATAATAGTATGACCAAGGGATTTTCAAAAAAAAAGAGAAGAGAGGCAGGGCTTATGACAAATGGTTTAGGTAAATTCCTCAGTTTAATTTTAAGGCACAGACCTGAAGAAATCGGAATTACGTTAGATCAAAATGGTTATGCAAACGTAGATCTTCTTATTGAAAAAATGACTAAGTATGGGAAAAGTATTGATCTCGTCACGTTAGAAGAGCTTGTCACCACTGATGAAAAGAACCGATACAGCTTTAATGAGACAAAGACTCTGATTAGAGCTAACCAAGGTCACTCAATCTCGCTAAGAATACTTATGAAAGAATGTAGACCACCAACATATTTATTTCATGGTACCTCTGTTAGTTCTGTAAAGAAAATATTAGAAACAGGAATATCGAAAATGAAAAGACAATATGTTCACCTCACTGATGATCCACTCACAGCAATAGCTGTTGGTGAAAGACGTGGGGATGCAATAATTATAGAGGTCGCTACAGAGCAAATGTATCTAGATGAATTTATATTTTATTTATCTGATAACAATGTTTGGCAAACAGAAAAAGTACCAAGTAAATATTGTAGAGTGATTAACCAGACAATATGACCATATGCCTAATAAAGCGTTGCATCAAGTTTGTTTTGGCTCCAATCTTTATTGAATACTCTCTTGCTATCAATAAACAAAAAGAACCACCTCAGATGATCCTTATACAAATAGGTCTTTCATATGAATGTCGAACCCTTCAAATGATGGCAAAAAAATCTCATCATCGTTTGCATAGGTCCCTTCTTTTTGATAAACACCATCTTTTAAGATGAACACATCAATAGATTCGTACACTGGATCGACAATCCAATATTCATTGATTCCAGCCTTTTGATCGTGATGGAACTTGATCACCTTATAAATTTTTAGAGGATCTCAATTGCGATATTTTAGAGGGGCAATGAATCACGGTGCAAAATCAATTGTCCCAGTAAAAAGTAAGATCAACCATAGTGCTACGAGTATCGGATATGACAAAGATAGAATTAAGGATAAGATAGGTAGAAATTTTCTTGATTCTTTAATCAATGAAATAGTTGCAAGAGTAACACCAATTGCTGTAAGAACTAAAACAATGTAATCACCGTACAAGGAACCAACCATTACCACTCTGGTAGGAGTGACGAAAGTTAAAAACAAACATGTGATACCAATAATTAAAGCTAAATACTTTATGATGCTCCGTTTCTTCGTTAAAGCGTTTTTATTTTCCATCTATAGTTCTCCCTTCGAAGAAATTATTTAGATAATTTATCTCGAATGTTGAACAGTTCGCTCATTTAATTCAGTCTATGAAAGCTTGCTATGACACTCATGGTTGCTCTAGGTGTTACACAACAGATTTATGCGCACGAGGACTAATCTTATTCTTATCAATAATGGCTATTCGGGTTTTTTACTAGACCTTGGTTTACTTATTGCAGCTGCGATAACGAAGAGAATTAGTGCGATGATATAGGCTGTTAAACCTTGATTCATAAATAGACCGACTATCACAACAAGAAATGCTGCTAGTACAAAGCATAACCTCATTAAATTTGTTCTTTTATTCGTGATGCTCACCTTCTTTCAAATATACTAATATCGAACAACTTGTACAGGATGTGTCCTAAAGTTTTTTCCGCCTAAATTAAGACTTCCTTCTCGCCTCTATAGCTGGACTAACAAAGGTCATGACAATTGCAAATGATGTTGAGATTAAGACATGCGAGGGCCAGCGATCCCTAAAGCTAATACCATACATAATTAAATTAATCAAAGAACCAATAAGCATGGCAAGAACAAATGCACCTATAAAAATGATCCAACGCTTTCGTTTCATGTTACCACTCCGAATTTTTTTTGTTTTGTTTTTGCTTTCTGTCCAATGTGTTAAAGATGGCCAAGCCTGTTGTTAATTTCGTGAAGGCTATGGTCGCCAAATGCTAGTAAAAGATGAAGAAAATACGTCGTGAAAAACGTTTCTACGAAACAAATCAGAATATCGAGGTATGGTTCTTAACAAATATTTAAAAACCTCCAGAGTATTCATATACGAACCAATACCCTGGAGATGGTAAACAAAACGTATGAGTAAGAGGTCATAAGATTGCCTATGTAATGTATGTAAAAGATGAAATGGAAAAGAAAAGTAGAACGACCAATCTATTAAAAACAGAACGCATATGCTCCCTGCTCTAGTAATCCCGTTTATATAAATTGAACCTACCCATTTAGCGCACGAATGAGATCGTAATGGTAATAGCGTCTATTTCGTTTTCGATCGTCTTGATAAACCATTCGTAAAGAGACGAGTTGATTGAGCGCTTTTCGAATGGTCGATGCAGCTAAATTGGTTTCCCGCTCGATTTGCTGAACGTTAGCCACAGGATACGTAAACAAACTACGCCAAATGGCTTTATGTGAAGGTTGGTCCAGTTTTTTCAACCCTTCCTGATACAGGATCTCCGCTCTGTCCAGTTTCTCGTATTGCTGTCTAGCCATTCGTTGGGTTGCTTCCAAAAAGAAGGTAATCCACCCACTCCAATCAGCCTTCGGTAGCCCAATGGCACGAACACCGTTCAACATCACATAATACTTAAACTTTTCTCGCTCCAATTCTTCACTTAAGAAAAATAAGGGCGAGTCAATTAAATCGGCCTCTAACAAATACAGGACAATTAAAATTCTTCCCAACCGTCCATTGCCATCTAAGAATGGATGGATGGATTCAAATTGTGCATGAACCACAGCGGCTTTCATTAAAGGATGTAAGTCATCCCCTTCTTCCTTTTGATAGGGATTGCCGTTAATATAGTGCTCGAGATTCCGCATATAGTCCGCCATGAGCTGTGGTTCTGGAGGGATATAAGACGCATCTTTAATATTCGCGGTCGGCCCAATATAGTTTTGGATTTTGCGGTATTCGCCTGCCGCGCTTGTCGATCCTCTTGCGCCTTCCATTAAGATTTTATGCAGATCTCGGATTAACCGCTCTGTAATCGGATAGCCAGATCGCACAAGATCCACACCATACGCTAAAGCGGCTTGATAATTCCGCACTTCAATTCGGTCAAAATCCTCTTTCTGGTCAAGATGGTCTTCTAACATCTCACTAAAGGTTACTTGCGTTCCTTCAATGCGTGTCGACTGTACCGACTCCTGGAGGGTCATTAATTGAATAAACGATTGGTTCACAAAAGAATACCGCAGTTTTTGTTTTAATTTTTCGAGCTCAGCCGTTGCTTGAACAACTTTTTTATAAAAAGCTAATTCCTCTTCTGTCGTGAAATCAATGGGCAAGAATGGAAGTGTATACGGTTTTTTCATTTCCTCACCTACTATGATTCTTTTTTTACTTATTATAACCTAAGTGAGTTAAATGTTAAACATACGCTATTTTGCCCACTTAAAATAGCGTAATGCAATAAACGATTTGAATGAATGAACCAAACTAACCTATGGTTTTGATAAAAATTTTCCTCGTATGGGATATCTCACTACTTAATTGTAAGTCATCACTATAACGCCTTAGGAGCATAGCTTTACTACAACTTAGGCGTCTTTATGGCTTCGATCATAATCACCTAGCACTTTCTTATTTAACATGATATAATCATGATACAAACACACATTCCCCTATTAAGGATTATTCTCAGTAAAATAATACAATCCCAGTCAGCAATAATTTAGCAGAGGAGCACTTTTTTGCATATCATCACCATAGCTTTTTTATCGTTTATTACGATTTTTACACCTTATATAGTATATAAAGCAACTATAAAAAGACGAACCGTTCTACGAAAAAAAAGAAAAACCGTTAACCGTGTGAATAGTGTAAAGCACAACTCATAATCTTTGATTCCTTTCCCTACCGCATGTAGTCGTGCTGTATCCTTCTCCTTTATTCTCATACAAACGTTTGAACCCCATTCTCTGAGGTTTAAAAAGAATGGGGGTGGTTTCTTGTTTATCCCTTCGTAATCTTATTTCTTACAAGAAAACATTAAGAATAGAGGAATTCTCATTCTTCGTTTATATTCACTTTCACTATTAATTTCATCAGGTCTAGGTGTGCCTTCTCTTATGTCATCAATCATGAATCCAGCTTGTTTTAAAAGTCGGTAATATTGTTCAATTGTTCGGTGATATTTAACAACTTTCTTATCGATCCAAGGTTCTATCCTTACGCCAATATTAAAATAATCGTCTACTATCCAATCCGTTTTTGAAGAAGAAGCTACAGCGCTTTTGGTTGATGAGGTTAAAACAGGATGTTGAACACTAAATATAAATTTCCCGTTATCTGTTAGTGATTTATGAACTTCTTTAAATAGAACTTTTAATTCCTCTACATAATGAAAGGCTAACCGTGAAACAACAAGATCAAAATGATCAGCTTCAAAATGCCACGCTTCCATTGAAGCGAGATGCACTTTCCCCCCTGTTCCATTCAGATTTTTAGTAGCTTCTCTTACCATATTATCTGATCCGTCTACTCCGTCATATGAGGTACACCCTTTTTGTAGAAGTTCATATCCAAATTTAGCGTCACCACAACCTAAATCTAACACCTTTTTTTCCTCTACATTACCAATAAGTTCAAGCAATATAGGCTTTTCAATAATATTGTTTGGACTTTCCTCACGATTTCTCCTGGTTATATAATTCTTAAAGAATTCTTCATCGTTGTAAGCTGATGCACCCCTATACTCCATTAAATTCCTCCCTACAACTATTTATTGAAACTTTTATCTAACATACCTTATAAATTCTATATCAAAATGCAGTATTCCTTGTCGAACTAACCTGCCCCGTTTGAGACATAAGGGAATCCTTAATATTAGGAAAGCCCCTTTTACTTTAAGTGAAACTATTCACAGAATACTATTACTCCTAGGTCTCAAATCGCTTATAAAAATCATAATTAATCTGGTATAATTTTAAGAAAGGCGGTGTTCCTTATGTTAGAACAAAACAATGAACCTAAGAGAAAATACGAATGGTTAAGTAAATGGGTTAATATGACTGGTGAACGGGCGAGAATTGACGCTAAGGTTAATAACACATATATTGTATATGAAAAAGACGGAATGCTTGTAAAGGAATTCCCTAATGGTGATATTGTTCCATTGAACAAAAATGGTGACTCGTAATGCTTAGCTACGAACGTATATTCTTTGTATTTGCGGGTAACAACGGAAGCGGTAAAAGTACTATACGCAACTTAATTATAGATAAAATTGGTATTGATATTAATATTGATCCAGATGCTATCGCTCGAAGAATTGACCCAGAAAACCCTGAGAAGAATAGAGTGTCAGCAGGTAAGGAAGTTAAGCACCAGCTCATAAGAAGGAAATACCCTTAAATCTATTCCAAGGTCGATTTAACAAATTGATTTTTTCCTCTGCTTATTTGATCTTATTCTATTAAGTTTTTTGATTCACGGTGCAAAATCGATTGTCCCAGTAAAAAGTAAGATCAACCATAGTGCTACGAGTATCGGATATGACAAAGATAGGATTAAGGATAAGATAGGTATAAATTTTTTTGATTCTTTAATCAATGAAACGATTGCAAGAGTAACACCAATTGCTGTAAGAACGAAAACAATGTAATCGCCATACAAGGAACCAACCATTACTATTCTGGTAGGCGTGACGAAAGTTAAAAACAAACATACGATGCCAATAATTAACGCTATGTATTTTATGATATTTCCTTTCTTGGTTAATACATTTTTGTTTCCCAACTGATGATCTCCCTTCAAGAAAATGTTTAACTATATTATATTTAAAATGTTCCGTCTAATATAACACTTATTTAATTAGGGAGGAATTAATTAACCAGACAGTATGACAATACCGCATAATAAAACGATGCTTCAAAAATGTTTTGCATCCCACGATACCCTCTTGCTATGAATAAACAAAATGAATCATCCTCAGATGATCCTCATACAAATAGGTCTTTCATATGAATGTCGAACCCTTCAAAAGATGGCACAGAGAGCACATCATCGTTTGCATAGGTCCCTTCTTTTTGATAAACACCATCTTTTAAGATGAACACATCAATGGATTCGTACACTGGATCGACAATCCAATATTGATGGATTCCAGCCTTTTGATAGTCATGGAACTTGATCATCTTATCAATTTTCAGAGTCGATTTTGAGAGGATCTCAATTGCGATATCTGGAGAGCCAATGATCGTATTTGCCTTCCTTTTATCAGGGTCACAGACAACGATCAGATCAGGTTTTACCCATTCCGTAATCTTCTCTTCATCTTCTTCATCCGTTAAACAAACATTTAATTCATAATAAGCTTTGCATGTCTTCCCTCTTAAAAACGAACCAAACTCAACAGATAATTGCATCGCAATCTCTTGGTGCTTCACATTAGGAGATGGGGACATATTATAGATCGTACCATCAATCACTTCAAATTGTGTATCTTCATTTAAGTCTTGATATTGCTTGTACGTATATGTGCTTTTCTTCTGAGGTGAGCTCATGATACACCTCCCTTGACTTTACTTTATTATACCTTACTTGCAGATAAGAAAAAACTTAACAGAAGAGACGGATTCCTTTAAGAACGTCTTATGCTTTCTTGAATATGGAAAGTTGGTATACAGATTCAAGTACTTTTCAAAGAAATGTGCGACAAGGACTTTAATCCAAGAACTTTTGTACATGTCAGATGAACGTACAATAAAAGTACTGTTCTTTGCGAATACTTTGACGTTGTAATAAGTTCTATCTATAAAAGTTAAAAGATCGATTCGCAATTAGATAGATCATTTGCCAGAGATGGACGAATGGTTATAGATGCGGCTAAGACAAGACACCAGATATTTAACTTGATAATTATGACCTATTTCCTTACTAATTATAAAGAATTTATAAAGTTTTAAAAATTTTGTAGTTTTTCCGCTCATCTTGTTATATTATAAATTTGCATTAAATTTTAATAACGGGAGGTTAGATTGTGAGGAAGTTACTTAGTTTGGAAAAAAGCATAAAAATATTTGTATCTACTGGTATAGCATTAGCTTTATATGTCGGTGGTACGGAAATATCAGAGGCTCGGTATTTAAATTATGGTTCACCAAATTCAACAATTGCAGTGGATTACAGTTTAAATACGACATGGACTACAGCTGTTAATTCAGGTAGATCAGCTTGGAATAATTCAACTGCACCAGTAAAAGTAAATAAAAGTTCAAGCTCTAACAATAAGCTATATGCAGCTAACTATAGTGATAGTTGGTATGGAGTCTTCACACCGCAAACTGTAAGTGGCTCTAGATTGACAAAGTTCCAAATAAGACTTAATGCAAGAACGATTAATAGAGACAGCACAAATTTTCAACACTTCGTTCAGAGCACTAGTGCACACGAATTTGGACATGCATTTTGGTTAGCTGATAACCCAAATACTAATTCAGTATCTCTTATGAAACACAATAGATCTAGACAATCAATACGTCTTCCACAAGGGTATGACATTTGTTTATTGCAATATAGAAGTGCAGACCTTTGCAACAGAAAAATGCAGAGTCCTGCACTTATTTTAATAAGGGCATAAAAAAAGACTTGCCAGTCACCCCAAGTCCCTCTAACGTAATTGGTGTCGAATCAATTCACGGAGGTAACGGAAGGATGCTAGCAATGTCTGATATTAATTGTATCAAAAATTTGAGAAACAACAAAGGTCTATCAATCTCCCAAATACAGAAAATATTAGGGGTTAACTGGCGTACCGCAAAGAAATATGCAGATGAGGACCAGATTCCTAAAGATACATTAATGCCTAGAAAAGGAATGATGTATGAGGAAGAATGGGGAGAAATGGTCGCAGATTGGTTGTTTGAAGATCAACGATTAAAACGAAAATCTAGAAGGACAAATAAAGAGCTACATAACGAATTGATGAAATATGGGTTTACCGGATCCTATCGAACAGTATGCAATTTTATAAAAGAGTGGAAGAACAGCCATCAAGAAGAAAAGGATAAAGGACATGAAAGGTTAACGCACCCTCCGGGTGAGGCACAGGTGGACTTTGGAGTAATGGAAGCAGTTCAAGACGGGGACTTAGTAGATGTTCGAGCACTGATCATGTCTATGCCTTATAGCAACACTGGCTTTGCCGTACCTCTGCCATCTGAGAATCAAGAATGTTTTTTGTATGGATTGCAGCAGCTGTTTATTCAAGCAGGTGGAGTGCCAAAATCAATAAGAATTGATAACTTAACTCCTGCAGTAAAACAAACCCGATCAAAAATGGAAGAAGCAAAACTAACAGATGAATTTATGCAATTTCAGAATCATTTTGGATTTGAAGTTCAGGTTTGTAATCCGAGAAGTGGCCATGAGAAAGGGAATGTAGAAAATAAGGTGGGCTATATTCGATACAACTTTTTCACCAAGGCACCAGTGATGAGCAGCTTTGAAGATCTAACCTTGAAGTTAAAGGAGCAACTGCATGAAGATCGTAAAAGGCTGCACTATGAGAAAGAAGTTCTAATCCAGGAGTTATGGGAGCAAGAAACCAAGTACTTACTAGCTATGCCCGCAAGGGCATACCCAGTATTCAAAAAAGACTTGGCAAAGGTAAATAAGTACAATGAAGTGAAAATTGACAACTCCCTTATACATGTCCCGCGTGCTTATAACTACAGTCAATTACACTTAATTCTTAGCTGGGAGCAATATAAAGTTGTTTCACCAGACGGTGAAATTCTGTTGGAGGACTTCCGTCCTTACATGAACAAGCGAAAAGCACTCCCGTGGCAATCCATTATAAAAACATGGATTCATAAACCAAGGGTTCTAAACTATTCGCGATATTGTGACTACCTTCCTGGGAGAGTAAAGGAATTTCTACTAACGGACAACCTGCTTATTCGTCGTAAACGTTTAGAATCCCTCTCTACCCTGTTAGTTACTTACGATATGAAACGAATCAATGAAGAGTTTTATGACTTGATTGAGAAAGAACGTTTAAACGGCGATAGCAATCCTTATGAAGTGGATTGGAATCAATATGATGCCCTCACTCCAATTGAGGAGGTGGGCAAATGAGTGATCAGTTACGAAGTAAGTGCAAGACTTTGCGTTTGGCTTACATAGCAGAAATTTATGATCAAATTCCCTTCGAGAATAAGGAGCAATATCTTAATGACTTATTTGACGAAGAACATAAGTTAAGAGAACAAACAAAATCTATCAGATTAATAAAAAAGGCCAAGTTTTTGGATAAGAAAAATCTTCATACCTATGAATGGACAGAACAAATTCGGTTTCCACCTCATACGTCTAAAGAGGAAATATGCAGTTTGAGTTTTATTGAAAAAGGAGAAAACGTTGTATTGGTAGGGTCTCCAGGAACTGGGAAAACCCATCTAGCGACGGGATTGGGAAGGAAAGCGTGTGAAAATGGCTATGAAGTCCGTTTTTACCGTGTAGCTCATTTAGTAGAAGAATTGGAGCAAGCCTTAAGGTTGAATAAGCTCTCAGCATTTCGTAAGAAATTGGAGAAGGTAGATTTAATCATCCTGGATGAAATGGGCTACCTGCCGTTTAGTAAAGAGGGCTCTGAGCTACTATTCCAACTTATCTCTGAATTCTATGAGCAGAAGAGTTTAATCATCACGTCAAATTTAGAGTTCAGTCAATGGAACAGAATATTTGTAGACTCGAGATTGACCGCTGCATTGGTGGATCGGCTGATTCACCATGCCCATATCATCTCTTATCAAGGAGAGAGTTACCGCTTAACAAATGCATTATCTAAAAGAAAATAAAGAGAAGTATTCTGGGTGACAAACCTCTGCACTTTTCTTTGCATTTTCCTGCACTTTTCTATTGCAAAATACAACATTAGTAGTGTTAAAGGAAAATATTAATTTATGGAGGATTGTGACTTGAAAAAACTAATATCTTTTTCTTATCTTGCTGTTTGCTTATTATACGTTACAGCCTGTAATGAAAATTCTACACAGTTAAGTTCTAATAATAATGCTGATATTGAACAAGTTAAACAAGACCAAATATCTGTTAGTTTTGATTATCCGATTTTTGATACATTAGGGGATTTGGCAACAGGGGCAGATTTTATATTGAAAGGTTCAGTAGAATCATCAAGTGAAAAGCTCATTGATATTTATTTAGATCCGGAAGGTGATACTGAGGAGGAGAATCCGGGCGGTGATCCAGGTGATACTATTTTCCCTTATTTAGTTTCTGATTTTAAAGTCACTGAAGTCTATTATGGAGATGTAGAGGTTGGAGAAATACTCCCAATCAAACAATTCGGCGGGGAAATGGATGGTATGAATTTTGTAAGTGAAGATATTGTTTTTTTGAATGAGGATGAAGAATACGTGGTCTTTTTAAGTACTTTTGATGACTCCCCAGCTGTTCTAACTAATTATACACAAGGTTTATATGAAATAAATAACGAAGTTCTTATACCAGTAATTGATGAAGAAGAAATTAAACTTGAAATTTCATTATATGATTTAGAGAGTGTTGATGAAATTATTGAAGAGTACAAAAATTGAAATAGCACTAAAACATAATAACCTTAAGAAAGTTCTTTTTTTATAAAATTTGTGTGAAAACATAAATCAACTAAAAAGAGCTTCTTTTTTAGGTTTATCGGTATTAAATATCAATCGTGTTTGATTCTAATGAAACGTTTTCTGTCATTACTTAGTCTAATAAAGAAAAGGGAGGTTTATGGATGGAAAGGGATTCAACTTCTTTTGTCGATCTTGCAAAAAAAGGGGATAAATCGGCTTTTTTATATCTTATAAATTTAGAGAAAGAAAAATTATATAAACTGGCATTTATCTATACAAAAAATGAGAATGATGCTTTAGATGTGTTCCAGGAAACTATTGCTAAATCTTTAGAAAAAATTACATCACTTAAAAAAAATGAATATTTTTCGACTTGGATAACAAAGATTCTAATAAATATTGCTATAGATTTTTTGAAAAAGAAACAAAAAACCACATTAATAGAAAGTGATTATAATGAGTCTCCTTCTAATAATATGGAAATTGACACAAATTTAGATTTGTTAAAGGCTTTAACAAAATTAAAAACAAAAAATAAAACAGTACTTTATCTTAGATATTATAAAGATCTTCAGGTAAATGAAATAGCAAAGATATTGGATTGTCCAGTAGGTACGGTGAAAACCCAAATTCATCGTAGCTTAGCAGAGTTAAAAAAAATATTAAATGGAGGAAATGAAAATGAACTCAGATAAATTTAAAAAAGACATAGACTCTTTAGAAGTTCCTATTACTAAACTAGATAAAATTATTCAAGAAGAAATGAGAAAAGAAAGGGTCATGAAGAAAAGCATTTTTCATTTTAGTAAGCCTGTGAAATTTTCGTTTTTAGTTATTGCAGCTTTACTAATTTTTTTCTTTTCCACTTCAAAGAATCATAATAATGAAGCAATCGTTAATGAAGACCAAACCAATTTACTCATTTCCGATGTTATAGAGTACGATAATGTTACGGAGCTCATTAATAATTCAGATCTTATTGTGAGAGCTCGTGTAACGTCACAAGAGCTTGAATCAATTCAAATTGATTCATTAAACAGTGATGATATGATGTATATTGTTTCCGAAGTGAAGACTATAGATACTTACAAAGGTCAGCCATCGGAGACAGAAACTATAAAGCAGCTTAATGAAACGACCGATAATAATTCATATACCTTAAAAGAAGATGAGGAATATCTATTATTTTTAGAGGTTTATGAAGATGTTCCTGCCTCTCTTATTTCAAATCAAGTATTTATAATTAATGACGATAATGTAGTGAGTCATCAAGGTGATATTTCTTTTACGCTGAAAGAATTTTCGGATAATATAAAAGGGAATTAACAGGTATATTTTTCAAAGGCTTATAGGGGAGGGGACAAATGACAACTACGTTTTTGCTCATTTATTCAATAACCACCACGCTCTCATTTCTTACTAAAAACAGAAAAACGATGAACATTGGATAGAACAAGACTGTGCAGAAGGCTTAAACCCTTCTATAAATGAATAGTAACAGCAAAAAACAACCAGAAGGACTCTGGTTGTTCCGCAACAATCTTCCATTTATGGTTAGCATTAAACACTTATCAAGCCTGATCAAGACCAAGTATGGATTTGTACCTCATATCACGAGCATACGTTTTATAATAAGAAGCTTTTTTAAGGTCATTAGCGCGTTTATAATAATGAGAAACTTCCGTGCACATGTCATAGCAATCATAAAAATATTCGTGTGACTCTAATAGGTTTAACCCTTCCATAACAAGGTTTTCATCTCTATTCAGGTAGAGACCACGTGTGACCAGAAGCTTCCCTACAATTTCTTTTACACTCTTCTTTTTTGCTTCTTCTTCAACCCACTCAAAGCCATCAATATATGTACCTAATCGTAGTTCTAAATTTTTTATATAATAATGCGCTTTTAAACAGATGGATGAACGCTGAAAGTCTGGATCAAGTAGCGCTTTTTTAAAGTAGACAATCGCTTCTTCAAAGTTTTCCGACCAGATTCGATTAATGCCAATATTATACGTCGTCACAGCATGATTATATGGAGACGATTTCGTCGCTTCCAATAAATCATTAAACATGTCTTGCGCTTTGCTGTGCTGATGAAGTTCACTGTAAATTCCTGATAAAATTTGCTTACAAGCAAACACATTAATTTTATAACTAGAGTGTTTTTCAAAAAATTCTAGGGCTTGTTCAAGATAAGAGAATGCGAATGTAAATTGGTCTATGTGATAATAGCTTATACCCAGTATCTGATAAAACTCAGCTTTTTCCACAGGATCTTCTACTTTTTCAAGAAGCCGTTCAGCAATTTTGTACGTGCGAATCGCAGACTTATAACGTTTATGATAGAATTCATTTCTTCCACAGACGTAGTAATACATAAAATGAAGGTAATCGTTCGCTTGCGTTGCAACCCCTTCTAGAATGGTCAGGTCCATTCTTTCGTTGGCTTCATCAGGAGACACTTTTAAGATTAATAGATCATAGAGCATGGACACCAATTGATAGTAAGCAAGCATCTTATCATCTGGCTTCATCATGGCAACCATTCGCTCGACTTCTGGCTTTAATAATTTCGCTTGTTTTACATCCTTTGCAATAATACAACTGTAACATTCTACGACTTGTTGCCCTACCCTCTCGACCGCTAAAGCCTCCATGATTCCCCTCTTTTCTTTAGCTAAATACCGAAAAATCCCCATCCGTTAACAGGCGAGGATTTATCAATAAGGCTTCCATTCACAACTTATCTGGAAACTTAAACAACCATTAAATTAGTGTTCATGCTTAACGTAAGTTTCTACTAAACCAAAACTCGCAGGACTATGCTCATGCTTAGGGCCTGCTGTATCAATAGCATTTGCCGTAAAACCTATAGAACTTAGAATAAAAACAACCGCTAATCCAGTTAACAACTTTTTCAACTTTGATCAACTCCTAATATTGTTTTATTACTCATTTCATTTGCATACTCCAAGTAATATAAAGCCATTTTGAAATCATTCATCTTTTTATAATGTTTAGAAATCTCTTCGCATAAATCACGACACTCATCATAATACTCATTAGCTTGTAATAAATTTAGGCCTTCTTCTATAAAAGAATACCCTTCATTTAAATAAAGACCGCGACAAATCAACAGCTTTCCTTTAATTTCTTTCGCACCTTCATTATGTACTTCTTCCTCTAATTGTTCAAGACCTTCAGTATAGTTTCCCAACCTCATTTGTAAATTTAATACATGGTACTTTGCTTTTAAATAGATAGCAGAATTTCTAAATTCTTCAATTCGTAAGGCCTCGTTAAAATGTTGAATGGCTTCCTCAAAATTGCCCACAAGAATTCTGTTAACTCCTATGTTATAGGTAGTGATTGCTTGATAATATGGAAATGGTCTTGATAGAATAATCAACTCCTTATAAATCACTTCAGCTTTCTCATATTCCTTAAGCTCACTGTGAATACCTGCTAGGATTTGCTTACAAGATATGACATTCATGACATAACTAGAGTCTTTCTCAAAGATCTCTAATGCCTGTTCCAAATAAGAAAATGCAAAGGTATATTGATCAATTCGATAATAACTAATACCAAGTTTTTGATAGAATTCGGCTTTCTCAACTGGATCTTTCACTTTTTCAATTAATCGTTCCGCTATTTTGTATGTCCGTATAGCCGATTTATATCGTTGTTTATAAAATTCAGTCTGCCCCCATACATAGTAATACATAAAGTTCAGATAATCGTTTGTTTGAACGGCAATGTTTTCGAGTATCGTTTCATCCAACGCTTTCGTCTTTTCGTCTGGGGCTTCTCTTAGAACCAATAGATCATATTGTAGCGAGACTAATTGGTAATAAGCGAGCATTTTATCGTCAGGTTCCATTTTGGCAATCATGATATCAATTTCTGGTTTTAATAGCTTTGCTTGTTTTATGTCTTTTGTAATAATGCAACTGTACCATTCCACGATCCTCTGCCCGACATCCTCGACCGCTAAAGCTTTCATAGACACCCTCATTTCGTTATCTCTTTTTAATATCCATTATACAGGAAATTATAGGAAAATTAACACTTTTCATGTTGGGAAAATCATTTGGTTCTGACGTAGAGGATGTGTTTGTTTTTGTCGGATTTTGTTGAATGAATACATCGATTTAGGTTGCTGTTTAATGAAGAAGTTTCATTTACTCTCTCTTATAAAGAAGTAAGGTTGTATCACCATGAATGTTTACAATCACACTTAATCGTCCAGACTTGTTGATGCAGCTGTTTCACTTATCACCTCAGATTATTTATTGACTTCTAATTCTAAGAGACGCTGCATAATAGTCTGATAGAGGTGAGTAGATGAAAAACCTAAATCGAAAAGGTGTTCTTGCAGAAAAAAACCGTATACATAATACGCCAAAAAAAGATCGACCACCTATTGAATTGTATACAGATGTAGAGATGGAATATGCAGCTAAATATACAAAAGCAGATAAAAAACTTCTTGATAAGATGCGCAAAGAATTTGGAGTAAAAAAGAAACAAAAAAACTAGAGCCACGTTAACGCGCTCCAGCTTTTTCGTTTCTTTTATGCGTGCGACGACCGTACATATTAATATAAGTCTGTTCATCTTCATTTATAACCGGTAATTGAAAATCCGGACGTTCTTTCCGTGGCTTGTCGGAGTTAAAAAGCTTGCGTACGTTCGCACGACCTCTTGCTTTCTGTTCAGCTGATAAATGTTTCATAGCATCGCCTCCTGATAATCACAGTATATAATACTATTAATAAGTTGTCAGCTAGTTTGCTAGACCTCGTCATTTAAAACAGAGACGGAGTAGGCATAATCATAAGCAGTCCTAGCAGAGTTGGCCAATCCCTTACAAAAATGAATATCGTGCTGATCAAATACTTTTGTAGGTGAGGAGATAACGATATACAGTGGCGGGGATTCTTCATCAACTATTGATTTAACATAGACGAGAATTTGATTTTTGTAACCTTTTCTAAAGTCACGATCATCATTATTTATTTCTGAAACATGACCTGATTCAGCAATCTCTTTTTTATTCTTAAGTTCTATTCTAACATCGCGACTAGCCATCTTCCTTTTTCTAGTTTCAAAGATTTGATGAGAGACATCCACTTTTGCTTCGCCGTATACTTCAGAAATGGCGATAGTAAATACTTCATTAAAATAATTTGCAATTCCACCAGAATCGTAAGCACTGTCTGTTTCTGCCTCGAATGCATCACGACTATTAAATTGAGCTAAGTATTTTATTGTCCCTGAAGAAATAGCAAGACTTTTAAACTCTTCTTTTTGCTGCTCTTCTCCTTCAAAAGAAATGCTTCCTAGGGAAAGCTTATTAATCCTCATGAGAGTAATTGGCGTTAGGATGAATAACGCCATAACGACCAACTGATAGAACGTGTGCTCAACCAAAGCCTGATTAAAAGTAGATGAAAAAATAATTTCAATAAACCCGTCACTATTTTGATAGGCATCAAATGTAGGAAAGAGTTCTGAAAGGGAGCCTGTCCCATAAATAAGTCTAATTAGGAAAGTGAAAAAATTAATAGCAGATAAAGTCATTAATGTGCCGAATGCAAAATTTTTATTAGTGGCCATCTCTAATTCTCCATATTGTATTTTCAATTACACTCATCTTTCGTCGAATTCTATACCCTATAATTGATTGTGCTGTAAAGGATCACATCTCGCTCTTCATTACTTAATTTGTTCCCCAAATTAACCCAACCCTTCACATCTTGATTCAAAGCGGAGTAACATCAAATCCAAGCGCTTCTAAAATAGCTTGCATGAAATGAATGTCTGGAATCGCTTAATTATTTTCAAACCTTCTACTATATGAATGAGACATTTTCACCTTATCTGTCAGGCCTTGGACTGTTAAACCTCTTGCTTTCTCGAAACCTTCTCATCATTTTATCAACGAGTAAATTTTCCACATCGTCAACCTTTTGATAAACTAGATAAACCGTCTATTAGATAATTGTACGACGAAAAGGAAATAATATCCATAAAATACACTCAACTAAAAGAGAAATATACTCATGAAGAATGAACTAATAGTAACTAATTTACGGGATAGCCACACATAAAGCATTAGATGCTCTTGTTTTTAAGTCTCGCTTTAAATTGTTAAAAAAGAACCGCTGCGTGGCAGCGGTTTTTCATCTATCCTCTATCCTCTATCCTCATTCCACTTCTTCTACTTCAACTAAGCGGACATTGTCTAGTTCCATTTCATATGGCACCGCTAGTTGCGCATCTCCTGCTCGTCTGCCAAATCCAAACATGAGGCTGTAATCGCCATTTTCGTCTACTTCTACGATCGCTTCATGGGTCTCCATTTCTGTTCCAATCGAATGTCGGTTCACACCTGACTGACTGCCCACTAATTCTGTATTAAGGAAGCGCGGGGAATCTGAACGCATATCAAATGCCAATTTGTACACACCTTCTGGCACTTCTAAGTTTTGAAATAGCTGGATGTGCCACCATTCCCACCCGACTTGTTGAACCGTTGTTCGCAAGGTCTCTTGTTCAATCGAGAAATCAGCTAAACCTGCCCAGCCTTCATACCAACCTTGGTTGTGGATATTCCACGTATCCGACAATTGATCAGGCGTACCAAGTTCTGTTGTTTCCGTAAAAGCGCCATCTCGCACTAAGTTCTCTCCTATTTCAATCCACTCACGATCGTCTGGTTCACCTGGCTGTGGATAATTCGCTCCGACTTCTTCATACACGCGCACATAATCCACAAGGACTTCACCCGGAAATTCGGTTGTCGCGTCTGGCTCACCACCATACCAGCCACCAACGGCTAAATTCAAAATTAGAAAGAATTCTTGATCAAACGGTGCTGGATACTCGCCGTTATCGGAATGCCAATCCGTTAATCTTGTATACAAATTTCCGTTTACATACCAGCGAAGTTCCCCTGGCTCCCATTCTACGCTATATACATTAAAGTCTGTGGTGAACTGCCCTTCTGGAAAACGATAGGCCCCACCTGAATATTGATTGTTCGGCCATTGACCACCGTAATGAATCGCAGCCCCCACTTCGTCGGTTTCAGAGCCACGGTTTTCCATAATATCAATTTCCCCAGATAACGCCCATCCACCGTAACTATCTTCTTCAGGCATCATCCAAAAAGCGGGCCAGTACCCTTGTCCTTCTGGTAGCTTCATTCGTGCTTCAAATTTTCCGTATGCTTGGCTGAATAAGCCATTCGTTTGCACTTTACCTGACGTAAAGTCATACGTCCCGTGCTCATCCGTAACCGTTTCTTCCTCAGCACGAAGAACAAGATTTCCGTCTCTTAGTTCAACATTCTCTTCTTGATAGTATTGGGATTCATTGTTCCCCCATCCAGGAAAGTAGTCGCCTCCTGAATAAAACCCATTGCCCGTGTCAATATTCCATTTAGAGCGGTCTAGTTCCGATCCTTCAAACTCATCATTCCAGACCATTTCCCACTCTCTGTCGGGTTCGTTATCGCCAATCCCACCAATTCTTTGAATGGATACATTATCTAATGTGATTGTATGTGGGCGATTTTCTGTCTGGTTTTCCCCATTTTGAACATTCCCTAATAAAAACATCAGCTGTACCTCGCTTTCCTGAAACAAGGAAAACTCGATTCGTTTCGTATCCGTATTCGTATCGACATCAAAAGCATGTTTCGGATTGTTGGACAAGCCATTAAGCTCCACTTCAATCGGACGCGCCATTGTTGAAGACACATCAAAGCTCAATTCATAAACACTTCCACCTGCAAGAGAGATCCCCTCTTGAAACAATTGATTCGACCAGCTAATGGGGATGTTCCAATCAGGATGCATCCCGGCAATCTGATGAATCTCCATTTTCCCTGCTTCATTTTCTACGGAGAATGTGGACTGTCCACCTTCCCCATCCCACGTATCCCAATGTTCTGTCCCCTCAGAAAAATCGCCGTTCCGCACAAAATTTTCACCTGTGTTCGGCGATTCAACGCGATCTTGTTCAAGCTGATACGGCAGCTGCAAGTTTGAAGCAAGTTCTGCCGCATTCACTTTGATCTCTGCATCGCCATTCCCAAACCGCATCGAGACTTCAATCTCTACCCGGCCGTTCTCGAATGCTCTATACGCATCTCCCTCTACGTGGACCAACTCTCTCGTAAATTGTTCATACGATCCTTCCTCTAAAACCCCATCCGTTGCGATTAAATCCGTTTCCTCGACCCGGTCCCATTGCCCATCGCCATTAAAGTCATAGGAAACCCGTGCATCAATTCCAATACCGACAGCCGTTCCATTTAAAAATAAATCCGCTACCGCTGTACCGCTTCCATCATACGACCCACTTAAATTTTGGATGGCGTAGACATTCCCCTCCCCGTTTGCACGTATCGTATCTGCCTTTAACCCCGTTCCTTGAACACTCGACAATGCACGTTCGCCCTCCTCTTCTACTAAATAAAGAGTATTAAAAAGAGTCGAAGCTTGTGTGTTGCTACTCGCTGCTGTAGGAATAAACAATAAAACCACTAAAAAAACGATCAACCACTTTCGTTTCATACCAACGCCTCCATTTTAAATGTTTTATAAAAGCGCTTACATAAATGAACTTGTTTAACGAAAGCGCTTTCGTTAACGGTATCCTAGTTCTATGAAACTTTCAATTGGGAAAATGAAACCAACGCAACAAATAGCCGATAAAATTGGAACAACCCTAAGCATTCTGTTAAAATAGGGAAATTGAAAAGGAACGTTTAATAGAGGAGCGTTTATACATGAAGAAACACGCGTTACCCGCCCTATTCATGCCATTATTTTTAATCTTGACCGCGTGTACAGATGTTTCAGAAGAAGAAGACGTGGTACATGTCCCTTATGAAAATGGGACTGAAGCAGTACCCACTCATGAGATACGCACAGACCAAGGCGTCACGTTTCATTTTGGTGAAAATTATGAGCTGAGCGATGAAGAACTTATTATTTCTGACGCCTCCCTTATTACTCATACGGAAAAAGAGATGAATATTATCATAAATAGACACAACGAAGAACATACACTTCTAAATAGGAGGGAACTTGAAAACGGGGATTATTTTGCTGAATATGATTTTATTGAGGTAGATGTGGACACAACCCTTTTTCCGAACTTAACGAACCTCGGTGTCTACGAAAGAGATGATAACGTGTTTACAGGATTAATCTTGTATAAAGGCTTAAATGAAGAAGAGTTTCTTTATGTTGAGACTACGATGGCACCTGATCACTTCACAGACGATTTCAAAACGGAATTACTAGCTTTTTTTAATACAATTAAAAGAAATGAAGAAAACGAATAGATAAGAGGTGTGAAACGAATGGAAGTGTTCATGTTATGGATTGCACTTATTGTAGCAATCGTATTTCTAGCTGCTATTCTCAAAAAAAATCAACTACGCCGAAAAGAAGATGAGAAAATTTTAGCAGAAGTCAATGCTTACAGGAAAAAAGTTGAACAAAGTCTAGAGGAAATCAAAGCAGACCAAAAACGACTACTGGAAGAAATACAAGACTTAAAAGCAAACAAAGATCATTCAAATCGGTGAATGATCTTTTTCCATAAGGCTTTCCAAAGTCAAATACAGATTGGAGGAAGGTTTCTATGAAGAAACAAGCATTAACTATGTTACTCATTCCATTATTTTTAATATTGTCTGCATGTACAGGTGCTTCGGAAGACACCAGTAGTGATGTTGTGCTCGTCCCCTACGAAGACGGAGCTGAAGAAGTACCCACTCATGAGATTCGCACAGACGAAGGAGTCACGTTTCAATTTGGCAAAGAGTATGATCCTGAAGTAGAAGGTCTCCGAGAAGACGCCTCGATCTTTTATCATAAAGAAGAAGACATTAGTGTGCTTGTTCAAAGAGGAGAACATAGCCAAAACCAAAATCGATTTAAAAACATTGATCACCATGAGTACTTTACTACCTCTTATGATTATGTAGAAATGGACACGCAGCCTTTTGAACATTTAAGTCAGTTTGGATTTTACAAGATGCCTACGACGGGACATACATTAATTGTGATGTTTAAGGACTTAAATGAGCAAGAATTCCTTATTGTTTCAATTGATGTGTATATGGAAAGTCTGCCCGATGATTTAAGAACCGAACTATTAGCTTATTTGAATACGATTGAGATTGAAGAATAATTGGGAAAGGCACGTGATTTTCCGTTTTCAGAATTTCTATAAAGGGAGGTGCATGCACAAAGGAGTCTAAAGAAGTTTATTTAATCAGGATAAAGATCCTTACATATGCTTCCCTTGTGAATGGAATCATTTGTTTATTACTGACATCCTTAAAAAACTCTTATCATTTTCCCCTAGAGAACATACACAATTAAAATTAAAAATGTCATCAATAGTACGTAACAAATAGAGGGTAGCGCAAATAAAATATAAATAACCAATAACCAGGAACGTTCAATAAAAATCATTCCAGCAATTGTAATAAAACAGAATAAAAACATTAAAGCAACAGAAGGAACAGGAAAATTTATAACGAGTAAAACGTTGACTACTGTAGCTAAAGCACCTACACCAAAAGCGATATACGATTTTAACTTTAACTTCTTAAAGATACTAACCACGACCTTAATAGGGTTTTAATTTTCAATTTCTAAATCCTTCTTTTCATCCAAAAATAGCGCATTCTAGAGGTTTCACGCCCGTAGAACCATTAAAACAGTGACCTTATTAAACCAACCAAGTACACGTTTACAGAAACATGTAGTGGTCCGTGCCTAAAAATGATGAAGATCATTCCGATGTAAAGTAAAAACAGAACAGTAGGAATCGTAAGGAGGATACCAATAATTAGTAAGTTGGACCACTCAATAAAGAAGATACAGGCAATTGTAACAAGACCAAGTAGCAAGTTAATAAAAATTGATTCAACAGTGCCAACTGTTGTGAATACGAAATAGTTTAATAATGTAGACAAGATTAATGTAGCGAATGCAATATAGGATCTACTACTTAAATTTAATATCTTTATCACGCCTTTTATAAGTTTTTAGAATCTGCACGATTCAAAGATCTTATTTACAAAAGCATCTGCAATTTACGCTTCCTTCCATCATATTCGGATTAACGAGAGTCCCCTAACCGTTACTGAAAGACATCTTCAACGATAATTCCGTCATCGACTCGTTCTTCGTTCTCATCAAGAGGAGCCTCAACGATGAAGTCGACTTGCTCAATTTCATTAGAAGGAATCGTTTTTAAAGGGAAATACATTCTTCTGTTAATTAATCTCTCAGTAATCAAATCCATTCTAACAGTATTGCTAACATGAAGTTCAATCTCTTCTAACGTTTCTTCCCCATTGATCTTCACTTTAAAATGATTTGTATCAAAGGCCAGTTCTTCATTCGTCGTCTCCGAAGTAAGATCAAAATCGACATAGATGTAAGAATCCTCAGGTGAATCAAGCCCATCAACGATAAACGATACGTGCCATTCAACATCTAACACACTCATTTCCTTTATTGAAAGCCATACGGGTCCTGTTTCAAATTCTCCTAAATCAGATGCTTCCTTCCAGACCTGCGTTGTGGCTTGTTCTGTTTCGTCTATTCGCAACGGTTCTCTCTCCGCTGACTGATTACATGCGGCAAGGAATACTAACGCAACAGGAATTAAATAAAATCTCATTTCTGCACCTCCTCAGAAGCTCTCTTGACAGCACGTTTCTTTAACATAAGAAACGAACTATGATAATGTATCCACATAGATGAAAATAATTGCCAGAACGGGTTACTGACGTTTTCAAATCTACGACTCTATCTACTATACCGTTAATCCTTCATCTAGACCATTATGAGGATCTATAATAAGACTGACCATCCCTTCAACTTTCTCTCGTCGATTGAAGAATTTGCATGGATAAAACACGCTTTACCCGTCTTACTCATGCCACTATTTTTACTCTTGTCTGCATGTACAGATGCTTCAGAAGAAGATGTGGTACACTGAAGCTTTGCAGTATCAATATTAAAATCAGTCTTCGAAAGCCCACTCTTCCATAAATAGTTGTGGTGTCTCAATTCTCCTAAAAAGGGCTACCTTTATTCAAGCTTTTATTTATTTACACAAACCATTTTAACTCTCGAATGGCCCTCTTTTTTCAATTTTTCTAGAAGTATAGTTAGAATTTAAATTAGCATTCTGTTAAAATAGAGAATTATCGTAACGATAAAAGTTGGGCAATTAACAAGTAGCGAATCAATTTATCTAAATTCGTATCGGAGGTTTTCTTTATGAAGAAACAAATGATTGTCATACTCATACCATTATTTTTAATATTGTCTGCATGTACCGACCCTTCAAATGAAACCGGTAATGATGAATCAGAAAAAGATGTTGTACACGTACCATACGAAAACGGGACTGAAGAAGTAGCCACTCATGAGATTCGTACAGACCAAGGCGTCAGCTTTCATTTTGGAAAAAATTATGAGCTGAGCGATGAAGAACTTATAATTCCTGATGCCTCCCTTATTACTCATATGGAAAAAGAGGTGAATATTGTCGTAAATAGATACAACGAAGAAAATACGACTCTAGGTAAGAGAGAACTTGAAACCGGTGATTATTTTGCTGAATATGATTATATTGAAGTAGATGTGGACACAAACCTCTTTCCGAACTTAACGAACCTCGGTGTCTATGAAAGAGATGATAACCTGTTTACAGGTTTGGTTCTGTATAAAGACTTAAATGACGAAGAGTTTCTTTATATTGAGGCTACGATGGCACCTAATCACTTCACAGATGATTTCAAAACAGAATTACTAGCTTTTTTTAATACGATTGAAACAAAGGCCTAACAATATTGGATACATTAAAAGCTACAAAATAAGGTAAGGTAATGTTAAAACATTACCTTACCTTTTAACAAATCTCAATACAGATTAAATCGGCAATGGAATTGGGTCTAATCCACGAACAGTTCGTAATGCCCGAGCCAAAATTGAAAGAATCGTTGCGATTATAGTCGCGCCAATACCTAACTTTGCAAGTAATACTATCCCAGCAATAGCCAATACTGTTACTAAACCTGCTTGAACGAATTTTTGCCAATCTAAGTCTATTTCATCAATCTTTACACTTTCAAAAGCTTTTGCGCCGTAAGATTCAAAATCCCTTGTAGCTTCTAATTCTAGTAAAGTAAATTCAATAAGAGGCCAGCCCCAATTAAAATGTGGGCCAGGTCTTTTAACTCGAATCTCATCTACATTATTAGTTGCTTCATTTAAATCAATTGTTACACCGTCCACACCAATAGTTAATTCCCCTCTAGGTAAGTCAGCAGTGATTGCAAGTTCATTTAAGAATCGGTCAGTAGCTTCTTGAACAACATTTTTCCCTTTTATACCATCATCAGCTGAAATTGTGAAGAATGATTCTTCTCCAACATACCCTCGACCTTCTAATTCCCCTTCAAAACTAACAGTACCTGCATCTATTACAATTGGGAGTGTTACACTGAAATTAGGAATACTATTACTTAATTCTTTTTCAAATGCTCCTGGCAAAAATAATGAACCTACATCTATCGACCAAGAGGAATCTTCTGGTTCTTCTGCTCCTGAATTCCTAACTTGCTCAATAAAGTCATCAAAATAACCCCCAGTAATAAGGTTTGCTGGGCAAACTTTTCCGCTCCAGTGCTGGTGTGGCACTACGTTATCAATTGAAATGTTGTGGTCACTCATCAATTGAGCAACTAAAGCAGCTGTGTTGCGTCTTGTTTGCGAGAAGTCACCATCTTGATTAACACACATTTCAATTCCAATACTATTGGTATTGCCATCTCCACCGCCGTCACCAGCGTGGTATGCTGTTTCATTAGTCGGTAAATGTTGATAAATAGTATTACCACTGTCTACCGTATAATGCCAAGACACCATTATTTCGGGGTCTTTAACAAAATTGGCATGCATTGCCGCATTAGCGCCGGGACTAGTGTTAGCTGTTTCATGAATTGTGATATAATCTGGGTTCATCGGAAAAGCAGGTCGACTCGGGTTTGAAACTAAGAGATAGTCCCGTATAATTCTCAAATCCCCTATATTTCCCCCTTCAATTTCACTTGGTCCAGAACCACCCGATCCTCCTGAACCACCCGATCCTCCTGAGCCTCCGTCAGAACCACCAGTATCTCCTGGATCACCACTCGCAATGGCTTGCATCAGTTCTTCGTTTTGTTCAGCCGTTCCCGTATAATTCGAAATGCCATATTGTTCGGCTAAACGTTCTCGGTTTGGAAATGAGGAATCCATTCCAATTCGGTCCATGTATGCAACAAGTCCTTCTCCAGGCTGAGGCGCTGAGGTACCGCCTCCTCCGCCTGAGCCACCTGAACCACCCGATCCTCCTGATAGACCTAGATGAGCTTGTGTCTCGGGACCTGCGATTCCATCAACTTGTAAACCGTTGTTCTGTTGATAGCGGCGAACGGCATCTTCTGTTGAAGGGCCATAAATACCATCGACTCCAGACAGAACATAATTTGCATTCACCAATGCTTGTTGCAGTGCACGTACATCCGATCCTTCCATATAAGGGTCTGTTAATCGAAGGACACGCCCTCCGCCTGAGCCACCAGATCCGCCTGAGCTTCCACTCGCAATGGCTTGCATCAGTTCTTCATTTTGCGCAGCCGTTCCCGTATAATTTGAGATGCCGTATTGCTCCGCTAAACGTTCTCGGTTTGGAAATGAAGAATCCATTCCAATTCGGTCCATGTATGCAACAAGTCCTTCTCCAGGCTGAGGCGCTGGGTTGCTTCCTCCTCCGCCGGAACCGCCTGAACTTCCACTCGCAATGGCTTGCATCAGTTCTTCATTTTGCGCAGCCGTTCCCGTATAATTCGAGATGCCATATTGCTCGGCTAAACGTTCTCGGTTTGGAAATGAGGAATCCATTCCAATTCGTTCCATGTATGCAACAAGCCCTTCTCCAGGCTGAGGTGCTGGATTGCTTCCTCCTCCGCCGGAACCGCCTGAGCCACCAGATAAACCTAGGTGAGCTTGTGTTTCAGGTCCTGCGATCCCATCAACTTGTAATCCATTGTTTTGTTGATAGCGACGAACGGCATCTTCAGTAGACGGGCCATACACACCGTCAACACCTGATAGTACATAATTAGCATTGACCAATGCTTGTTGTAATGCGCGAACATCCGATCCTTCCATATAAGGATCTGTTAGTCGAAGAACACGACTCATAAAATCACTCCTAAAAAATAGTTATTGTCTTACAACCCTTACTATAAAGAGATTTGAGAAGGAATATCTCCCATAGATGGTTTGATGAAACTGTACAAAAACTACCTGGAATCTTCTTTGTCTTTATCATCTTGCTTTGCGTGAACATTAATATGAACAAGGGCATGATTCTGATCATCTTGGCTTTTTTTAAGTTTGTCCAAGACATGATGCAAGGCCTTTGGTATATAAATATTTAAGTCTCGCATATTCTCTAGAATGGATACAAGCTCATTAATGATATACGCCCATATAATGATTGTACGTAGTACTGGTAAATCAAAACCGAAGAGCGGAAGCCCTTCTTCGGTAAAAACAATGTCCAAGCCGTGTGCGATCGCAACTACTACTAAGATCAGTACTTTTTTCATAACACCAGTAAAACCGACTTTACTAGATAGCTCTTTTAAGCTATAGGCTTTATAGAGTCCTGTGAAATAATCGATCATCATAATTAAAATTAAAAACTGTAGCAAAATATCCCACCCTCCGAACAAATAGGTGATGGCTGCACCAATTGCCATCGCAATGCCTTTCACAATAAATTCAAACATGCATACACTCCTTAAATTTGCTTATAAAAAAACCAACTGCAACAGCAATTGGCTTGTCAGTTATATGAAAGTAATCATACGAGAAATGTTAGCTAATTAAACCGCGCAAACTAATGGATAGCTTTTCTAACAAACGTTTGCGGAGATTAAAAAGATGCTTTTCTCCATACCCCATTTCAATTGAAATTTCTTTCATTGCTTTATCCTCAAAATATCGATAGTGCACAAACTCGTTTTCAATCACATCTAGTTGTTCGATGGCTACATCTACGGCATAGGTGATCAAGCGATATCTTTGTAATTCTTTCTTAATCTCTTTTGCAAAGCGGTATTCCGTTTCATTGTCAAAGTCTCTTTTCATTAACATAACATCATTCATTTCCATACTACTTGGGAGAACAGATTGTAGCTGTTCCTGTAAAATGACTTTTCCCGCATGATAGGTTTTGTATTTTCTTAGAATTTCCTCAATTTCTTTCATATCTTCTTTTTTCATGAGTGCTTGTACAGTCAAACTAAATGCCCCTTTCATTATTTAAGATAGCTCACTTTTTAACGTTTCAATTGCAGTCTGCTTGTTACTAACAAAATAATCTCGGCCATTCGTTAATTTCAGCGCCACTCCACCATAAATAGGGATAATTTGACCACAGTAAGCTCCCTCCTTGTAAATATTTGCCCCACCATCTTTTCTTTCTTCATATTCAAACAACGAACCAACTCCCTTGTTATCTCTTTTTCAAGCCCGGAACGACTTCACCTTCAGAATCAACTAGGTATCCGTTCTTTATTTGACCAGGAATGAACACGTTGCTCCAGTCAATTTTTTGCGGATCGTTCGGCTGAACAAATCCCTTTTGTTTCGCATAAGCAAGAAAATCCACTTCACTTTCTAAAAAATCATGAACAGATCTACACACTTTTCTCACCTCTTTTATCTCTATAAGTAACTTTAATAAATATATTATTACTATAGGTAACATAATAATGAATACGTTTCCTTTTTGTCAATACTTCTAGTAACATTTCTTCTTAGACATCTAGTTCTAAAACACATATAATTGGTAAAAAATTATATCGATAAACCTGAAAAAACCACCTACGGTCCGTATAAATTGTTACAAAAAATAGATATAATGACGATAACGAGTCCTTTCTTATCAATAAAGAGAAAGAACATTAAAAGAATCAAAATGTTACTCAAGGAAACAATAAAATTTTTAAAAGAAGGTGACGTATGAGAGGAGATCGCTTAAGAAAGCTGCGAAAAGAAAAAGGGCTAACCATTCAAGAGGTAGCCGATAAGCTAGGTGTGACGTACTCTGCTGTTCAAGGGTATGAAGTAGAACGAAAAACACCTTCAATCAATAACCTCGAGCAACTTTCTATATTATTTAATGTATCCTCAGATTATTTGCTTGGTCTTAGTGATGATGAGAGAATTGAAAAAAATCCTGAACTATTCGACTTTCTAAAGCAACAACATTTAACGTGGAAAGACGTAAAGTTGAATAAAGAACATCTAGATATGATCAATGCCGTTTTAGATGTCGCCATACACAGAAAAAATATGAATAATGAAGATCATGATAAAAATGGAAGTACTAAGCATAAGTAATGCACATCGTGCTTTCGTTTTCTTTATCTACCTGCTTCATTCCTTTTAAAATTAAGACTTCTCTGTAATAAGAGTGCTTCCTTTGCCGATATAAGCTTACTGTCAACAAGTACATCAATAAGAAAATCGAGATTGGTGAGGCTATTTTCACTTAGAATCGCTTCGTCCTTATTTAAAATTGAAACCTTTTCATAGATGAGCGTTTTTAACTTTTCTGAATCTAGTTGTCTTGAATCCTCTTGATCTTTCTTGTTGCTAGACATGAAATCACACCTCACCAAAACAAGAACATAAGTTCGTATATTGTTATTTTACATATCGTTCTATGATTAAGCAACTAATATGTATAATTGTCAATTCTAAGGTAAATGTATATGTTTGATCACCCATTATTTGTATAAGAAATGTGACCTACTTTATCTGCAATGACATCAAATAATCTTTACGATTATTTGATGGGTCCACATAGGTAGAAATGTTCCTACGCACTCACCATTTATATATTTACAATAATGGATTTACTTGGTATATTCATTACAACCTCAATATTCACTCACAACGTTTGCACTCACTGTTTGCCTCTTTAGTCTGTAAGTCAATACCCTTAATTCCCCCACCCACCTTACACATTCTAAACGGCTACCTCCAAACCCATCATACCTTTATTAATCACATCCAAATACATTTTGGAAGGAGCATTTAGTGGATAAAGACTTCAAATCCGACCGAATGATTAACGATGCCATGCAGAAATATGCGATGGGCATCTATAAACCTGGGGACAACCCTCTTAATGGATTACACATTCAAACGGCAGGCTTTAAGACCGCTGTCCCAAATGAAGTGCCTATCAGGTTGAACCACCGCATCGATTACGCCTTTATTGATACGGACGATGTCCTACACAATGTTGAGTTCCAATCACAATTTAATGCAAGCGATTCAGCCCGTTTTCAACTGTACAACGCTGCCCTTTACTTCACATATCGAGACGAGGTAAACTATGTAGTAAGTTACATTGTCTATCCAAGTCACATTCGCCCAAAACCTACTTACGTCATGCAATTAACGCAAGGCTCGCTAATTTTTGAACCTACCCTCATTTTTCTCCACGACTATTACGCCGAAGATGAATTAAGCGACATTCTTACAAAGAGCGAACAAGGAACCATGATAAGCAATAATGATGTATCCACATTAATCTTTAGCTTATTAATGAACCGCAGAAGCACGTTCAAAGAACTAGCACTCAAAGTCTTCAGTATAGCCCGTAACATTGAAGATAAAAATAGACAGGAAGAAGTAGCGGGCTATATAAAGTCACACGTTGAAAAACATATTAGTCAAGAAGAACGGACCAGATTAGAGGAGGCGATTGAAATGACCTTTAAAGAAATGTTGCAACAGCGAGAAGACAAGGGGTTAGAACGAGGATTGGAGCAAGGATTGGAACGAGGGTTAGAGCAAGGATTGGAACGTGGGTTAGAGCAAGGGTTAGAGCAAGGGTTAGAGCAAGGCGAGGAAAAGAAAATCTGTAATCAGATCAAAAAAAAACTAGCAAAAGGGAAACTGATCCCGACCATCGCTAATGAACTTGAAGAAACTGAACAAACGATTAAGTCCTTAATTGAAAAGCATCGTTTAGGAAATGAATCCTCCTAAAAGGTAGCCGTTGCTGCTCTTTTTATATCAATTCCCTAAATTAGAGGAGGCGATCGAAATGACCTTTAAAGAAATGTTGCAACAGCGAGAAGACAAAGGGTTGGAGCGAGGGTTAGAACAAGGATTGGAGCAAGGTGAGGAAAAGAAAATCTGTAATCAGATCACAAAAAAACTAGCAAAAGGAAAACAGATCCCAACCATCGCTAATGAACTTGAAGAAACTGAACAAACGATTAAATCCTTAATTAAAAAGCATCGTTTAGGTAGTTAAGTCTTTTTATTCGAATAAACGCTTAAACAATCCCACACATATATTAATATTAAAAAACCGCCTCCGAGGAAGCGGCTTTTTTTTTGCAAAAGATTGTTAACAGAGTGGTGCCTAGGTTGAATGATTCGCTAGACTTTCGTTCACATGTATTGTTCGCTTGTTCGTTATGCCTACCCCTATCAATGTCAAAATCCCACCTACTATTGTAATGAATGTTGGAACCTCTCCCAACCATAGCCAAGCGATGAGAATAGCAAAAGCAGGTGTTAAGTAAAGGACGCTCGTAGCCTCTGACGCTCCTACTTTTGACGTGACATAAGCAATACAAAAGTAAGGAATGAGCGTGGGGAAAAGGCCTAGATAGACAACGGTCATATTGATAGCAGCTGGCGCAGTGGCGATGGCTGACCCTAATCCGGGTATAAAAAGAAGGAGAAAGATGGTTCCAGCTAGAATCGTATAGACCGTAAATGGCAAGAACTCATAATGTTTGAGGTAATGACTTTGAAAAACAAAGTACATGCTCTCACCTAAAGCTCCAATAAGGATAATGAAGACACCCACCTCAAAAACGAAGGAATCACCTGTCCCGATCATAATGATAAACACACCTAAAAATGCAATGACAGAGCCTATCCACGACAACCCCCTCATCCTCTCTTTCAGAAAGAACGTCGCCAAGATTGCAGAAAAAATTGGTGTCATTGAAACAAGCAATGATGCCGCCCCAGCGCTTACCGTCTGTTCTCCTATACTTAAAGCAGTATGATAAACAGAGAACCCTAAAAAACCTAATACAAATATGACTGGAACATCTTTTAAACGAGGCAGTCCAATCTTTGCAATGAAAGCAAATACAAGTAAACCAATAGAGCCGATAAGCAACCGTACTAACGATAAGTGTTCCGGTGAATAATGCTCAAGACCAACTCGTATACCAGGAAACGCAGAAGCCCACAGTAGGACTGCCAGTGCGTAAGCAATAACGATCTTCATCTTCGCCTTCAAGAATTGTCACCCCATCCCCTCATCGATTTGAAGTTCATTGTATAATAGGGTGTGTCAGTTGAAATCAACAAATGAACGGAAGGTTAATCCAACAAATTGGAAGGACGTTACCAGCAGCATGACAAATTCACACCGCATTGTGACAGAGTTAAAAGAGAAAATTATGTCTGGAGAATGGCCCGTTTATACAAAACTTCCTACTCAAAACGAACTCGCTCAACAGTATCAAGTCAACCGCAGTACGGTCGTGAAAGCCATTGATGAGTTAAAATCATACGGATATGTAACTGCTGTGCAAGGAAGTGGCGTTTATGTCTCCACCGAATTAAGAAAAGCCGATTTGAAGCAGTTTCTCATGAATTGGGATCGTTTAAGTCAATGGTCGTTTTATTCTAGTAATAAGAGTCTCGTCAAAAAGATTAATGATTACGAGAACAATGCCAGCTATATTCAGTTAAGCAAAGGCGTGTTAGGAAAAGAACACATTCCAGATGCCTTAATCGCAAAAGCAATGACGAATGCCTCCATGCAACCTTTAGACCATGAGTATGGTGATGGGAAAGGCGATATTCGTTTTCGAAAAGCGATTTCTAAACACCTGGAGAAACGAGGTATTCACGTCGGTATTGAATCCATCATGGTTGTGTCAGGCGCGCTGAATGGCATTCAATTGATTGCTTCTTCTATTCTCCAAACCGGCTCACAGATCTATCTCGATACCCATTCTTTTCTCAATACGCTGAACTTTTTTCATTCACTAGGGATTCGAACATCACCGGTCCTTCAATTTGGAAACACCCATAACCTGAAAGACATGAAACCAAACCAGGCTGTTTATGTGAATTCACCTTTTCAAAACCCAACAACGTTATCTTTACATGCAAACGAACAAGACGATCTAATCAACTACACACATACAAAAAACATCGCCATTATAGAAGACAACATTTATGGAGATTTAGTATACGATGGGCATTATCCCTCCTTAAAATCAAAAGATAAAGCCGGGAATGTCATCTACCTTTCCAGCTTTTCTAAAACCCTCAGCCCTGCTTTAAGAATAGGATGGATTGTAGCAAAGCCAGAAATTATACAGAAAGTGAGCGACGTTCGTATGCATACCGATTATGGGACAAGCAACATCACTCAGGCAATCTGTACAGAATTGCTTGCAAGTGGGGATTATGACGCTCATCTAAGCAGGTTACGAATACATTTAAAAGAAAAAAGAGATTACCTCGACTCTTTGCTAAAGCATCATTTATCTAAATTTGGCTCGTGGCACATTCCAGCAGGTGGGTTCTTTATCTGGTTCACCTTTCGTGAAGAATGGAACCTCTCGATAAAAAAACTTTTTCACGCATGTTTAAAGCAAAACGTGCTCTTTAATCCAGGAACCATCTATGGGCAAGACGAACAACCGTCCATTCGCTTCTCTTTTGTCTATGAAACCAAAGAAAACCTAAAGCGCGGCATCACAATCCTTGCGGAGACCATTGATCTTTTCGTACAAGAAGGAAAATAGGAAATGGATACTCTGACAATTATGTGAAATGCCTATCGACCATCAAACACAAATGGTAGTGTGGATGTATAAAGAATGACGATCTTTTTTAAGGAGTGAGTGTACTGTGAAAAAATTGGCACTGATTTTAGGTAGCTCAGCTATGCTACTTGCTGCTTGTGGCGGAGAAGACGCAACCGATGAAGGTGACGCACCGGACCAAGAAGAGACAACGAATCAAGAAGAGACAACCGATCAAGATCGAACATTCACAATGGAAGAACTCAGTGAGTACGATGGTCAAGATGGAAACGATGCCTATGTAGCCGTTGATGGCGTCGTGTACGATGTGACAGATGTTGGCGCTTGGGCAGATGGTGAACATGCTCCTGCTGGCGGATTACCTGCTGGTCATGACCACACCGAAGAAATTCAGTCGTCCCCACACGGTACGAGTGTATTAGAAGACTTACCTACTGTAGGGACACTTGAAGAAGAGTAAAATCAGCAAAAACAGTCCTACATTGATAACGAATATATTACAGGCATCTATCCCATTTGGATGCCTGTTTTTTCTGTTCTTTACGCTATGAGGATCGCCGTAATTAGACATCTCGCGCCCTTGATGGTACTATAAATATAAATAAAGTACCAACAGGAGGAAACCATGCGTACGCTCACAGACGATGATTATCAGAAGCTATTGAACCTGTTTGCACATAAGGGAATTACGTTTACTACCAATGATGTTGCGCGGGAACTTGGGATCAGTAAGCGCACGATCTATGAATGGTTTCATAATAAATCAGCCATCATTGAAAAGACGATTGACTATGTCTTTGCTGATTTACAGAAAGAAAGCATGTCGATTGCAGAAAACCAGTGCCATACAGCTGACAAAATTAAAGCATTTTTTGACGGTGTTCCTGATATGTACCAAGTAGGCTGGCTTATTCAGCACAGTGAAGCATTAGAAAAACATTATCCTGAACTCATGTTGTACATTGACCGCCGATTAGATCAAGTTTGGGACACACTATTGCGAATAGTGGAAAATCAGCTATCACCTACTGCGTCCATTGTTATTAGGACCATGTTGACAGAAACGATGCAAAAACTACTGAGCCCGCATTATCTTGAAACCCATCAACTCACTTATAAACAAGGATTTGAAGCTTTTACCGAAGTCATGCTTTATGGACTAATTGGGTCCAAAGACAAAAGGAGTGATGAGCGTAATGAATAAGTATGTAAAGGCAATGCTTTACCTCACAGGAGTAATCGGCGGAGGTATTATCGGCTATAAATATCAGCAGAATCAGCGAGCCCTTTCCTTGTTTGATCCAGAAACAATTGCGTACAATTTCCAACATATGGACCAAGTGATGCCCAGTTATGACGTTGCACCTGCCATGGTTCCGTTCTATTTTGCTAAAAAAACAAAATCACTCCCGACCACTTATTCATTTAAAGGAGAAACCAAATCCGTTGAAGCGTTACTTGAACGCACGCAGACAACAGGATTTCTCGTTATTCAAGATCAAACGATCATTCGAGAAGACTATTTTCAAGGTGCCCATCAAGCGACGACATTTACTTCTTGGTCGATCGCAAAATCCATTCTTTCCTTACTAGTCGGAAAAGCAGTCGAACAAGGGCTTATCAAAGATATTAATGAGCCCATCACCACCTACGTGCCTCTGTTGAAAAAAAGCGGTTACCACAATGTTTCCATTAAGCATATTTTACAAATGGCGTCTGGTGTTAAATTTGATGAAACCTACGAAAAACGAACTTCTGATATTCAAAAACTTTTTATAAAGACACTTGCTTTAAATGAAGGTGTGGACGACGTAATGGCCGCGCTACAATCAAAGCAGTCACCTGGAATCGCTTTTGACTACAACAGTTCGGACACGCAAGCGTTAGGAATGTTAATTGCAAATGTAACTGGCAAACAACCTTCTCTCTATTTCCAAGATGAAATCTGGTCACAGATCGGAACGACCGATAGGGCTTTTTGGTTAACGGACCGACATGGACAAGATTATGCCTTTTGTGGATTTAACGCCACATTACGAGATTACGCAAAGCTTGGACAACTATGTCTACAAAAAGGGCTTTGGGACGGAAAACAAGTTGTTTCTGAAGAATGGCTCTATGAATCAACCCGTGTCCATGAAGAATCATTCCCAACTATGAACAAAGCGTTCGGCTATGGGTACCAGTGGTGGGTTCCCTTTAACGACAACAAGGATTTTCTCGCTCTAGGCGTGTGGGGACAGTACCTCTATATCCATCCAGAAACAAAAACAATTATTGTGAAAACAAGCGCCGACTCCGATTTTGTGGAGCACGAGGAAGAGACTATAACGATGATGAGAAGCGTAGCCCTTCACATGTAAGCAACAGGCACAGCTCAGAAAATAAAGCTTTCTCTCAGAAGTTGAGAGAAAGCTTTTTCTGCTTTAAGGTGGAAAATTGATGACAAAGGAACAGCCACCTGCCGTTCCTCCTATAGTTAAATCTCAGCACACCATAGTTCAATTTCTATTTTCAGTTCAGGCAAACCCAATGCTGTTACATATGCAATCGTCATAGATGGATAGTCTTTTTCAAAAAGTTCGTTCCACTTTAAATCAAAATCATTCCAATCAATTTCTTCTGTAGCCCAAATGTTCACTTTTATGATGTTATCTTGAGACAATCCTTCAGACTCAAGCGTTTTTGTGATGTTTGTAAACGTATTGTGGACTTGATCCTTTAATCCTTTAGGAACATTTCCGTTCATATCAGTCCCGATCTGACCTGATGTGACAACTAAACTTGCTCCTGCAGGAACTCTTGTGACATGGCTGTAGTCGCCTACTGGTTCAGGCATATCACGAGGGTTCTTTCTACTAATCTTTCTCACAACATTACCTCTATTCATTATAAGTTTTCCTGCAATTTTTTACTAAATTAAATAAGAACTGAAACTTCAACGCAACTTCTTTCAGTTTAACATTGGTCCTTACGCTTTGATCCGTTCGTTTCGCGGTATAGCCGATTCTGGAATATGATCGATTGGGTAATAGTCTGTTACAAATGATCCTTCGTACCCGAATATGGTTCCAAAATACGGATTTGTCACCTCAACATGAATGCGAAAAACGTCATTGGCATCATCGTACCATTCCATTACTTCCGCTGTTCCATTCAGCCATTTCGGAACGCGAACCAAACGTTGATGAAATGGGATCATTAGTGGATTGGACGTCAGCTTCAAACCACCGCCTTCTGAAACGTTTGCTGAAATAGTTGAGATGACGTCTTGATCAATCCCAAGGTAATCCACAATTCGTCTCGTTTTTGCATCGTAGATCATCGTTGCATCAAAACGGCGCTCTACGTTCGTAAACTGAAAACTTCTTAGCCATGCAAAACATTCAATGCCCGATTGGTTTCGGTACGCCACATTCTCTAAAACAAACGGAATGTTCTCACCTCGCTCTTTAAACGTCAAATGCTTTTTTGCGAGTATCTGTAAAGCGGGCTTCATATAAAAGGCACCTCCCCATACCTGATCCATCACCCCAACCGATCGAGCCATCACGTGTTGATCTGAAGTTAATGAAAACTTTTCCTGTAGCTTCGGGTGTAAGGATTGAAAAGCGGTTCCCATCGCCTGCTCATAAATAGACTTCATCTTTTCCCCTCACCCTTTCTTACGTTTGCAGTTTGAAGCAAAAGGCAAATCTCTAAGGTTGATTAACACAATGATGGATAACGCAACCATGGCGAGTGTTAACGTAGCTGGGTTAAACGGAGCTGTATAAATAAAACTTGTTTGTACGAGCGATCCGATCGCTAACCCAAGCAACGCGACGATATTTACATAATGAAGAATCCGTCTATGACTCCATAAGAAGAAGCTTAAACCAAATAAAATTTGACCAGCGCCAAGCATGTATAGCACGAAGGATTCCTTTCCTTGAAACCACCCCGTCGATGTAAGTAAAGCTAGTTCCCCTGAATCTTGGAACAAAAGCTTTGGGACAAGTCCTTGATAGATCCATATCAATGATAAGACCAATGAACAAAGAAAGAAGAGTAGACTACGTGAAAACGAGAGAGTTGGCGGAATACCTTTTTCAAGCCATAAGCGGAGGGTATCAAAACTCCATGCCGTCGCCCAGCCCATCAGCGGTTTGAACACAAGGTCCACCCCTTTACCAAGAGCCCCCCACTTCGTTTGATAGTTATACTGAGTCAAAAACTGCATACCCTGATCATGCTCAACATATTTCCAGTAGCCACCTCCACTTTCGATTAACGAGAGCGGTGAATCTGCCCAAAACGATAAAGATGATTGTTTTTCATTTTCTTTCACATGCTCGCCAACACTTTCACCTGTCCCTTTAATGGCAAGACCAAAACCAATCGTTGTTTGATAGGTGAATTGCTGCGCCGCATCTGGATGTTCTTTTGGAATATATGTAATATCTGAAAATCGTAAGTCCCATTTTTGATGCAGGTCAGGTTCTTGCGTATAGGCCCAAACCGTATCAAGATCACTTTTGATAAACGTTTCAACATAAATCGGTTTCGATTTCTTCATTTAAAACTCCTCCTTCCAGTCAATCACTTTTTAAAAATCATATCATCAATTCTTACACTTAACAGTTGTGAAACCTAACCACCAACCTCCATCAAATAGGAAAATAATGTTACACTATTTTAAAATAACTGATTTAACGGAGGATTCGAATAATGAAAACGAGAGCACGAAAGATTATTTTGATTAACGCCGTTCCAAGCTTTCTTATCGCACTCCTCCTTTCAATGTTCCTCGCTCAAGGTGGCATTGCTGAGAATTATTCAGGAGAGACATTTGTGTTTCCACAAGCATTTATTATTCTTGGTACATGGTTTTTAGGGCTAGTGATTGGCCTCCTCACGCAAAATATTGTCTTGTCAGTCCCGATTATGTATGGATCGTTTGTCCCCATCTACGTATACTTCTTATTTTTTTAAGTAGCTTTTTAACTAGTAACAGCGAAGGAGTGGTCTTATTCGCGACACAACCCTATTTCTCGTTTCTGCTTTTTGCGCAGTTCTATCATTACTTTTCTTTTATCTTATGTCTAGCTCAAGTCAGAATATCCCGTTACCTCTTGTGGTCGTCGCCACCTTTATCCTCTTACTAATCGGGATCGGTTCAAGCCTTGCTATGAAAGACAAAACGAAATACTTTTTATTCGCTTTTCACGTTATCATGCTCACACTTTGCCTACTGTTTATCGCATTTGTGACAATCATGGAAGCTTGATTAATCAATTTTTACCTATTCCATGTTTTGGAATCAGCTAATCAGGAAATACAGCCTTAAGTCGAATTATAGAGGTGAAAGATGAAGGCTGTTACATTTCAAGGTAAGAAGAACATTCAGATGAAAGAGATTCAAGCACCATCTATTAAAGAAAATACGGATATCATCGTAAAAATTACAGCAAGCGGCATTTGCGGCTCTGATCTTCATTTATATCATGGAGGTATTGTACCAGAACAAGATTATGTGATTGGTCATGAACCGATGGGGATTGTTGAAGAAGTTGGTTCAGAAGTGAAGACGCTTAAAAAAGGGGATCGCGTAGTCATTCCTTTTAACGTCAGCTGCGGAGACTGCTTTTTCTGCAACCATCAAATGGAGAGTCAGTGCGACAATTCTAATGACAACCCTCATTCAGATGCTGGCGGGCTATTCGGTTTTGCTGAAGATTTCGGAAACCATCCCGGAGGTCAAGCTGAATATTTACGTGTTCCATATGGTGATACTACTTCATTTAAAGTACCCGAGGATAGTGAATTAGAGGACGAAAGCGTGGTTTTTCTCTCTGATGTTATTCCAACTGCGTATTGGAGCGTTAAGCACAGCGGAGTGAAAAAGGGCGATACGGTAATCATTCTTGGTTCAGGTCCTATTGGTTTAATGGCACAAAAATTCGCCTGGTTAGAAGGGGCCACACGTGTAATCGCTGTTGACGAAGTTCCACACCGACTTGAGCACGGCAAAAAAACAAACAAAGTCGAGACATATAATTTCGCTGAAAACCCTGAAATCGGGCAACTCCTTTACGATCAAACAAACGGTGGTGCAGATGTCATTATCGACTGTGTCGGAATGGATGGTACCGTGCCAAAAGGAGAGCCACACGGTTCCGAACATGATAACCAATTCGGCACAATTCAGCCCATTATCACGGCAAGTCAATCAGTCCGTAAGTTTGGGACTGTTCAAATAACAGGCGTTTACGGAAGCGAAGCCAATGGATTCCCCCTCGGTGATTTCTTTACTAGAAACGTCTCTTTAAAAATGGGACAAGCACCCGTGGTTCACTTGATGCCGAAACTTTATGAGATGATTAAAAACAAGACATTCGATCCAACTGACATCATCACTCACAAAGTGAAGCTTGAAGATGCATCGGATGCTTACCGAGTTTTTGATGAAAAGACAGAAGGTAGCATTAAGACGATCTTTAAACCATAAAAAACTAAAAGGGACGACAATGCCAATGGCAGTGTCAGTCTCTTTTTTTTGCTTTATCTTCTCCTCATTTTCATGAATTGTTTTCAAAATGAAGGATGGCTTCTTCCATAAAGACGACCACTTCTTCTCGAACAGGGTACAAATTCAAATCAGCGGAGGTTTCTTTCGACTTACGCGCGAGCCAGAATTTGTCCGCTAATTCTGCATTTCCTTTAAAGGTCTCGTTTGATAAAAGGAGTGTATCGTGGGCGATTAGTTGACCTTCTCGAGAAATGGGCGATTTGTTCTCCTCAATACATAGATCAATTCGTTTAATAAGATTAATCCATTTCGCCATCGTATTGGGATCGTCCCCCATTTTTGGAAGTTCAGCTAAGACTTCTTGTTCCTCATCGTTGAATAATGTTTCGAATGCTTTCTTTTTGATCTCCTGCTTCAAGGATTGATTCTCTTCTGATAAAAGGGGCAGCAGTTGATCCCACTGAATCTCTCCTTCCAACTTTAAGATATTCAAAAGAGTATGGGTATACGCCAGCGATTGCTGTAGCTGCTGGATCGTTTGTTCAAGCTGTTCTTTATGGACAACAAGCGTTTTTTGGATGGTGACATGGCGGATCACGTTGTGAATATCGTTCAACGACATCGACGTCGCCTTTAACAATAAAACCTTTTGCAACAATAGTAAATCATCAGGGGTATAGTACCGCTTGCCGTTCAGCTCTTTTCGCGTAGGTTTGACCAACCCAATTTGGTCATAATAGCGTAGGGTTCGTAAAGAGAGCTTTAATTTCTTTGAAACGTCACCAGTTGAAAAATAATCCATCTGTAACATCCTCCTAAAATAATGCTTGCAGGTTCCGTTACGTAACCAATTATCTTAAAAATATCATAATGAAGGTATTGGAGGAATGAAAGAATGAAGACAACCTTTTTTTCATCGATGAGATGGTCCTATAAGGAACTAAGTCTGTTGCTTCTGCTTACGCTCGTCATCGTTCCTATCGGAATTGAATGGGTCTTGCAGAATTTTCTACAGCAACTGTTTCAAAACAGCCTCTATGCTGGTACGATGACAGGTTTTGTTATGGCGGTCGTGTTTACGTTAGGCGTATATGTCATTGCGTTACGACCGCATCAATTAAGCTGGCACGCAGTTGGGGTACGGCGTTTTTCCCAAACGTACTGGAAATGGATTATTGTTTGGACAATCGTTCTAATCGTAGCTAGTTTATTGATCGTCATCCTTATGGATTTGTTTCAAATGTCGACTGAAAACGAAAAAACCGAATCGTTAACGGCAGATATGAATTGGCTGACATTTAGTATCGGATTCATCTCTGCCGCCATCATCTCGCCAATCTACGAGGAAATTTTTTATCGCGGGTTTCTTTATAGATGGTTTAGAGTGAAGTGGGGAATGTGGGCAGGACTTCTTTGTAGCTCTTTTATTTTTACAATCGTTCACGTTCCTACATATAATACGCTTCCCGTTAACTTTATTTCGGGACTCGTTTTTGCGTGGACCTACGAAAAAACAGGCTCGATTTTACCAGCTATCCTGATACATGGAACCTTTAATGGGCTTGCGGTTATTCTCACAGCACTCGGTTAAGATATGAAACGGTTGTGAGCGAAGTAGTCAAACAGGAATCTACATAAAGAAGAACACCCCGCTTCATAAAAAAAGCCCTCTAGTTCATCCTAGAGTAGCCTCATCTCAATCATGATTCGATTCCCCGCAATCGCTTAACGGCAGCTTGCCCCGCTCGCAAAGCGCCTTCCATAAAAGATGGAAATGCTTCTGCACATTCACTGCTTGCAAACGTGAATGTGTCTGTTCCTTTTCGCAATAATGCGGCCGCGTCCCCATGTTCACCGGCTAAAATGCTTGCGCTAAATCCACCGCCCACGTATGGATGATGTACCCACATTCCGTAGTGGGCATCTAAGTAGGTCTGTGCCTCTGTACCTAAAACGTCTTCTAACAATCGGGATGCAACGGCAAGCAACTCGTCCCGTGTAGCGTTCTTAAGCTGTTCCGCTTTTTCTCCACCAATAAACATCGTCAGCACGCCATAATTCTCGTTTTTCTTAGAAGAATCCATCACGCTTATTCCTTTAGGATCAGTCCAAATCATGCTACCAATTCGCATTTTTCCACCATTAAACGTCACTTGATGCCAGAAGCGATGATCATAGACAAACTGAATTTTTATTACCGCTCCGTTCGAGTAGCTCTTTAAAGCATCTTGAAATTGGTTTTGAATCTCTTCCGGTAACGTTATGTTCCTAGCAACCGTTGGCGGCAAAGCCAGAACGATCTTTTCTGCAAAATAAGTATCGGTTGATGTGTGTACGGCATATCCAGCGCTTGTTTTGTCAATCGATTCCACAAGTTGCTGGTAACGGATGTCGCCTGTTAAGCGCGAAAGTTGATAATCAATAACATCCGATAAGGGCATTGAAGACTGGTGCGTATCATCACTCTTTTCAGATTGAAATCGTTCTTTAGTATCCAGCGCCGCATATGCACTCAATTTTTCTGGGTCTTGATTCAGAAACTGGGTCAGAAAGCTTTCCAAGACAGCAAATTTGTCTGGATCATCAACGAGTTCCTTATACACATCCGCTATCGAATGACCTTCTTTTCCTCTCAGCGCTTCAAGAGAAAAGGATGGATTTGCGTTTTGATTTTCCGCCATCATAGAGCCTAACGTCTGTTTGGTATTCGCTAGAATTGATACCGCTGTTGGATTCTTATCTGTTTCCCTTAGCTCCCCGCCAGCTTGTTTAATCCAAGTCACAAGCTCGTTCATGTCTTCGTTCACAAACTGAGCGCCTTCTTCAAAATACCATCCTTTTCCATCAGGTTGATACGACGACACTTTCCCTCCAGCCTTTTCTGTCGCTTCAAGAACGCCATAGTTCATCTGCTGCTTTTCCGCTTCTACCGCTGCTGATAGACCTGAAAAACCAGCCCCAATAATGATTAAATCGTAAACCTGTTGTCTTTTCATGTAGCCACTCTCCTACTAGTTGTTCTCTCCCCATAATTTAGCCGAAAAAAGACTTGCATAAACGTGTTCACAAGCTGGCATTTCTTATACCAATAGACACTGATTGATGACAACCGCTTCTTTGACACAAGCATCATTCTCCTATACTGTAACAATGTATAAACAAACAGTGAAACTAGCTATCAACAGGAGGAATCATGGACATTCAGGCGATTACAACTGACAGCGATGAACTTGCACATCTTAAAGCGATCTATCTAGACTCATTTCCACCAGAGGAGCGGTTGGATTTTGAGCAATTGCTAGCTAAACAACAAGCTGGAAAAGGTCGTTTTCTCGGCTTTTATAAAGAAGAAGCTTTGGTTGGGATGATGTATTATGCCGAGTATGAGGAGATTCTCTATATCTTTTACTTTGCTATTGATTCAAACCATCAATCGAAAGGCTATGGAAAACAGATGCTTGCGTATATGCTTGAACGATTTAGCAAGCATAAAATCATCCTTTTAGTAGAAGAAATAGATGAAAAAGCGGATAATTATGCGCAAAGAGTGAGAAGGAAGAACTTCTATTTACGCAATGGCTTTGCGGAAAATGCGCAATATGTGGTCGCACTAGGAAATGACTTTGAGATGCTTCATCGTCAAGGGCGTCCCGCATATGTATCTGATTATGAAAAAGTTCAAACGTATTACTATCGTGACGACCAATAAAGAAGGTTTTCCTTTTGACGCTTTGGTTGGTCGTTTTAGCAATAGCCCTTTTCTTTCCACTCGGCATGCTTGCTTACACCACAATCAAACAAAATAAGTAAGCAGACAGACTAAAAGAATCATTATGAATGATGACATTCATAATGATTCTTTTTAAAGGCCGGTTTCACCTAAACCCTATGATTCTGGATCGGTATGATCGCCTCGTTCTTTTTCATCTCGATCACGGTTTTCTTTTGTTTCTTCTTGCGCTTCTGTATAACTACGTTTTGTTTCGTCTGCTTCTTCCGTTTCAGGAGTTGTATGGTCGCCTCTCTCTTGATCATCTCGATCACGATTTTCCATCGTTTCCTCTTGTGCTTCTGTACTGCTTCGTTCTTCTTCACTACCTTCGTGATGTTGTTCTTCTTCCTTGGCTTCTCGTTCTAGTCTCTGTTTTTTATAATCAGAGCGTTCGCCATGCCACATTAAGTCAAAGATCGCACGTCCATTCGTAGGCTGTCCATCTGGTAAATAGACCGGAATCACATCAAAAAGCATGTAATAAAAACAATAAAAGATAAACGTGCTCCAAAAGATATTAGCTGGCAAAATCCCTTCTAACACTAAGGAATTCGCTACAAACGCAAAAATTGCGGTTGTCAGAATAGGAGCGGCATAGATGAACCCGTGCCAAATCCGATTGCTTGGCTTCACCCCATCGTATTCCATCCAGCTGAACATAAAGAAATACCGTCTAACCTCAATCGTCGGAATTTTAAACAACGTCGGTCCACTGCCGATAATTAGGTTTTTGTTTTCTCCTTTTAATAGCGTCACAGCTAGGTAATACCCAGATTCTCGAATCACCGTCACAATCGGTAGAATAAAAAGAGCGGACATAAATAAGCGGATCCAATCCGTTGGACTAAACAATAAGCGTGTTCTCCTCACAAAGGTTGTGTCTTTTTCTAAGGTATTGAATCCACCATACTACTCGCAATGTGAAGGGAACACAATTCTCAAAAACAAGATTCATTACTTTTCCATGCTTTCACACGGATAAGAGGACAAATGAAATGGTTCTTTAAGCATCATCTTGCGATTTAGATTTTTTTCGTATATTAGTCATCCATGCTTTATCTTGTTCAATCATTTTTATAGCAGCCACAACAAGCAACAGTTGTATAACGACAATTGGAATACCCATTAGTCCTGATAACACTTCCAATGGAGCAAGCCCACCAATGTTCATTAACGTTAAAGCAAGCACCGTAATGATGAGTGCCACAAAGATTCGTAACGTTCGGGACGGTGCTCTTTGACTCATATCCCACTTTGACATATAGGCTGCAATTGTGTACGTGGTGGAATCAAGGGTCGTCACTAAGAAAATGGTTGAAATGATGATAAACACTACAATCACTAGTCCAGATAAAGGAAGCGTGCCTAATATAGCGGGAACTGCAGAAACAGGGTCTTCTTGACCTACCATTTCTAACACCGGCACATCTTGATTTACAAAACGTTCTACGCCTAGTCCTCCAAGAATGCCTGTAGCAATCCACGACAATAAAGTCGGTGCCAATAAGTACGTGAGGATCATCTCTTTAATGGTCCGGCCTTTGGAAACAATTGCCGCAAATACTCCATGCAACATCGCCCATGTAGCGTTATACGCAAACCAGAATACAGTATGGCCTTCAATATGACTTGATTCATTTCCTAATGAATTTGTGTAAAGTGAAAAATCAATATAGCTGGTGAAGAGTTGACGCACAGAATCCGTAAAAAAGCTCATTATGAAGATCCCGGGTCCAATTAATAAGATAAATAATGCAAAACCTCCTGCCAAGTACATATTCATTGTACTTAAACGTTTGATACCTTTATCTAAACCGACATATGCACTAATCGAAAAAACAAGAACCCATACAATAGTCACAATCATCGTTAAGAGAAACGTCACATCCATGTTTAATAGAGCAGCTAAATTCTCTGTGACAATCGGTGTTCCAAGTCCGAGTGTGACAGCGGCACCAGCCAAAATTGACACTAAAAATAATGTATCCAACACGATGCCACCAAAACCATCCGTAAATTTATCGCCAAATAAAATACGACATGCTTCAGAAATCCTTAGCTTTGATTTTTTTCGAACATGTAAAATATACCCCATAGCAGGAGCGGCCATAACAAATACTGCAAAGGTTTGAAAGCTCCAAAGGAACATACTATACGCGTTTCCCACCAGTAGTGAATCCGAAGAACCCGGTTCTAATCCAAATGGCGGATTAATGGATACCTCGCTCTATTGAACCATGCCTGTCCGCATCAATGTAGCGCCGACTCCCATCGCTACTAAGATAGACGCATATTCAAATAGGGTGTATCGTGGTTTCTCTAATGGATCTCCCAGCACCACTTGTCCATATTTAGAAAAAGCAAAGTAGAGCGCAACCCCAACAATTAACAGCGCGTACCAGAGGTATCCCCATGCGAAAAGATTTACGATTGTATCAAAAATCGTATTTAAAAGTTCAGCAGACTCTTCCGTATAGAAAGCGAACAACAGACTCACAATCCCAATGATTAAGACCGAGGGAATGACAATGCGTTTATCGACAAGCGATTGGTCAGCTTGTTTTTTTTGTTTCAAATAGATCACTCCAGAACTGTAAAAAATTTATGTATAGATCAAGTTTTCTTTCAGTGTGAACAAAAAAGCTTAAACGATACACCATTTTAAAAATTTTTGCCCTGTCTATTTCCCTTTTCAATAAGGCTTAAACGTTCTAGTCAATGGCTATTGTTAGATTGTTTCATAATCTGAGGTTTTAGATCTTAATAAAAATGGTAAGAAAAAGAGTGATGGATAAAAAATGTAGAGGTGATTCACATGACACGACCAATGTTTAAAGATTATGATAGTGAAGAAGAAGCACTAAAAGCTGCCAATCAAATGAAGCTAAAGTACGATACAGCTTACATTAACGTGATAGCTCCTTTTCCAGAAAGCGATCAAACGAAAACTTATGAAGATTATGGTTTACCTAAAAACAATGTAAAGTATGATGGAGACGTAAACAGTTTAGTTGACTCATTAGAGGGTTGCGGATTTAACGAAGAACAAGCAAAAATACTAAGAGACAATATAGAGTCTGGTCAAGTTCTGGTCGTTATTTGCGAAGGCTCTTGAAGGCAATCGAAAACGACTGAAGGAGCAAACCGATAACATTCATTACATGATTTCTCCGTATCCCAAGATTTATTTTTTAAATTTCGGGAAGACAAGTAGTATAGGTATCAACCTAACAACTTAGTGAGGAGGATATCTATGCTTAATCGCTTAGAGCGAGCGCTGTTTCAACGAGAACTGGACTTCCTCAAGATGCTAAAGGGTAAAGCGACGAAGGAACATAGTCGCTTTTCAGCAGTAATCGAGGAAGAGATCACGCATCTAGAACAAGTTCTTGAAGAAACAGAGATGCAAGTCAATGATTAGTACAGGGTGGGGCGGTCCCCTATCCTACATATCACTTTAACAGTGACGGAGAATCTCCTCGCGTTACGGTTGATAGCTAATTATTTCTCGCTCTAGGTGTAGAAAGGACACACATGAGAATGTGTGTCCTTTTTTGTTAAAAAATTTCATTTTAGAACGTATGTATGGTACGATAATAAACGAAATGTTGGGGGTGCTTATCATACGATCTATAGCAAACAAAGAACTTTTATTTGAAGCATTAGATTATACACGTGCGGGTGTCTTAATTACCGATCCGCAGCAAGAAGATAATCCAATTATTTATGCCAATCAAGGCTTTTTTGATATGACTGGTTATTCAGCCGCAGAGATTATGGGGCAAAATTGTCGCTTTCTCCAAGGGGCAGAGACCGATAAGCAAGAAGTAATGAAGTTAAAGCAAGCGATTGAAAAAAGAGAATCGAGTTCAGTCATTCTCTATAATTATACAAAAGACGGCACAGGCTTCTGGAATAGTCTCACCGTTGATCACTTATATATCGAAAAAGAAGATCAACACTTTTTCATCGGCGTACAAAAAGACGTCACCCATGAAAAGGAAATCGAAGCATCTCTTCTAGAATCTCAACAGGAAATCGAGAGCTTGGCATGTCCAATCGTTCCCGTTATTGAAGGGATTGCTGTTTTGCCTTTAATAGGAAAAATGAATCGCGAGCGTTTTTCTCGGGTGTTAACGGTGACCACAGACGCCATTGTAAAAAAGAAGCTGAAACAAATTATCGTTGATTTATCGGGTCTGACCCATGTAGATGACGCCATCTTGGTCGATTTATCCACCTTGCAAAACGTGATACGATTACAAGGCGCGAACCTCGTGGTGACAGGCATTTCTCCAGAAATGATCCTGCATTCCCTGCAAACCAATGAATTGTTATATATGACGTTGCACACAGAAAAATCTGTTCAAGATGTCATCAGCAAATATGTTGTTTGGAAGGATACAAAATAACTATTCCTTTACATATTCCCTCTATCTATTCAGACGTTTGATTGTCAGCCCAAGAGCATAGAGGGATAACATGTTTGTTCTCTATCGAAATGTAAACGGCAACACGCTGTTTTAAATCCAGATCCTTCACTACATACGATGAAGCTACGGCATTCGCATGCTGTTAAAAGAAATTGATTTCTTCTTTTGCGTGCGTATCGTTGATAAAAAAAGACCTTGGCGTAATGATACGCCAAGGTTCTGCTTTTATGTCTGGGCTTGCAACTCTTCTTCCGACGCTTCCTCTTGACGCTTCTTAGCCGAAAACGTGTAATAGATAATCGTGAACACATGGAAAGCAACAAAGAGAACGAGTAGAATCGTCATTTCAAACCAAGCCGTGCCCCCTATGGAAATCGCCTCCCGGAAGGCATTTACAGAATGGGTCATCGGCAAATATGGATGAACCGCCTGGAAAAAGCTGTTCGATAATTCAATTGGGAATGTCCCTGCGGCTCCGCCAAGTTGAATCGTCATCAAGATAAGCATAATGAATCGGCCAACATTTCCAAGTAAGACGGAAAAGAAGTGGACCATCGACATAAACGCAAATGACGTGACTATCGCGACTAGGAAGGTTCGCGGTGTATCAACTGGTTCCAATCCGACTAAGGAAACCATAATCCCGATCATAATGACCGCCTGGAAAAACGATACAAATGCTAAAATGCTAAACTTCGATAACCACCACATTATTCCTGACGTTGGTGTAACCACTGGTTCTTTGATTGGGAACAGAATGCAGAAAATCACTGCGCCAACGAACAAACCAACACTCATCATATATGGAGCTAATCCGTGACCATAATTCGGTACTTCTGTCACTTTTGTTTGATCAAGCGTTGTCGGATGTGCCATCATCTCCGCATTGCCGTCTTCTTTATTTTCGTTTCGAATGTCGTCCGCCGCATCTTGTAATGTTACCGCCAGCTCATCCGCTCCATCAATAATATCTGTAGAACCTTCTTGAATCTCAATGGTCCCATCGTAAAGAGATCCAGAGCCTTCATATAATTCTCCTAATGCTTCTTCTAAAGTCTCAGCTCCCGACTGCAGTTCTGGTGAACCCGTCGCCAACGTATCTGCCCCATCTGTTAGCTCTGCTCCAGTGCCACTGAGTGCCGCCGCACCATTTGCTAGCGTTTCGCCTTCTTCCGTTAAAGCTTGTGCTCCCGAAGTCAGTGTTTGGCCTTGCTGTTGCAATTCCGAACTTCCAGCACGTAAGGTGGAACCAGCATCTTGAAGCAGATCGGTTCCAGCTTCAAATTGATTCAACAGCTGTAAACCAGCGTTTGCTTGTGCACTTAAGCCATCACTTGCACCAATAAAGCCTTCTGCTGTATCCGCAATCGACTCTGTCGCGCCTTCAAGCGAAGAAGCACCTTCTTGTAATGCGGCGCCCCCTTCATCTAACGTTGCCAATGAAGCTAATACTTCATTCGCCCCATCACGAACGGATGTTAATTGCGACTGAATTGCCTCTGCATTTTCCGCTAAAGCCAGCATCTCTGTTGATGCCGATTCAACACCTTCCGCCACAGCCGTCGCTCCAGGTTGCAACGCCTCCGCTCCTTCTACAAGCGCTTGCGTTGAGACGTCAAGCTGATCAAGGCCGTTTGCCATTTGCTCTGATGCACCAGCCACCGTTTGAATGCGACGATTCACCTCACCAACTGTTTCTAGAACTGCATCAGCAATCGACTCTTTTGTATCTGCCACTTGTGCTTCTATTCCTTCTAGCGACTGAATCCCGCTCTCAACGCTTGACTCCATACGAGTGAGCGAATCAGCAAGTTCATCTAACCCTGCAAATGTTCCTTCTATTCCGTTCACTTCTGACAACAGTCGTTCGATGCGCTCTCGGCTTTCACTCACAACAGTTGGAAGCACTTGTTCACTTTGAACCTGTGAAATCTCTGAAATTAACGTAGCTCGCTGTTCGTCCGTTAAATCAACATCACTCTCCTGAATCGCACGAATCGTTTGCGCATCATGCTCTGCTTTTCCTTCCGCTACACGCTGGTCAATTGAACCTAATTCAGCATCCACTTCATTTACCAATTGGATCAAGCCACTTAAGGAAGGAGCACTTGCGCTTCCCACGTTTTGCGCGTTCAGCTCATCCTGCAATAAAGTTAACGCCTGTACAGTCTCTGTAATCTCAGGTGCCTCTACCTCATCCAAACGTTCCTCTAGACGACCATAAGCCGAAGCGCTCATTGACGCGAGATCCGCTATATCATCATTGAATTGCTGCACCTCAGTTGAAAAACTAGATAACCCACTTTGCACGTCAACTAAGCCAGGAGCAAGCGTATCTAAACCCGTTTGTACAGATTGACTCCCACTAATGAGCGATTCACTAACATTCTCCAATCCACTCGTATCTTGCAAACGAAGATGTAAGCCATTACTCACATCAACGACCGTTTCAGCAGTCTCTGCCACACCACTTGTCAGCAACGATACGCCAGTCGTGTACGTGCCAACACCTTCTGTTAATGTCGTGACTCCATTCGTATAATCCAGCACAAGACTATTGCTCTCATTAAGTGCCGCCAACGTCGCCTGTGCCTCAGCGACAGGCGTTCTAAGCTGTAAGAGCGCAGGCTCGACTTCCGCTAACGCCCCCTCAACCGAGTTGGTATAAGCCATTGTCCCATTTGCCAATTGCTCTGCGCCTGCCACGAACTGCGACGCACCACTAGCTAACGTATCCGTCGCATCTGTATAAGCAATTGCTCCAGATGTCACCATTTCAACAGCCGACGTATAGGTGTCTACACCATCACGAAGCTCAATCGAACCGCTCACCAAATCCGATAAATTGGTCGCAATCGCATTTGAACCATTTTCCGCTTCATCGAGCCCATCTTGAAACGTTAGCGTATTCGATGCAAGTGTATCCAAATTGTTAAAAAGGTCCTCGCCCCCTTCTTCCAATTCATCTGCACCATCTGCAGCTTCCGCAAAGCCATCCGCTAATTCAGCCAACACATCAAATAATGTTGCTATGTATTCTCGAGAAACCGTTTCGGCAACTTGCTGCTCAACTGTACTCGCTGCGGTACCAACAATTTGTTCCGCAATAAAATTTTGTCCCGCTGATGTATAATACTCCAGCTCCATCTCTTGAGGATCTTCATCTAACGCTGTCGTGGCACGTTCTGAGAAATATTCAGGAACCACAATGACCATATAAAAATCGCCTACATCAATTCCAGACATTGCCCTGTCTCGATCAACAAACTGCCAATCAAATTGATCATTATCCTGTAAATTTTCAACCAGCTCATCACCAATATGAAGCTCATTTCCTTCAAATGATGCAGCAACATCTTCATTCACAACCGCTACAGGCAAGTCATCTAATTGTCCGTACGGGTCCCAAACCCCTTTTAAAAATACCGCCGCATACATCACCGGTACAACAAGCAATCCCGCAATGATCAACATCAGCATCTTGTGATCCTTTATATAAGCCCATTCCTTTTTAAACATGAATCACCCAACCTTCCAGACCTTTCATTATGGATAATATTTATCCATATAATTCTTACTTTAGTACCCTTTTTCACAAAAAATGAAACCACATCACACCCAACCGATTAAACGAACCGTAAAACAACAAAAAAACTTCCTCACCATAGAAGGAAGCCTTTTAAGAGAAATGTATCGTTAATGCGACTATTTACTTATTCCGTCCTCAAACCACTCTATTTCTTTGAGTTGACGATCATTTCCCTCTTTAATGTTTACTAAGTATTTTATCGTAGTCTCGTGATGTTGGTTTTTCTCCTGAGCTTCAGCGAGTCTATTAGAAATATCTTTATCAAATTTCATTCTTTGAGCCTTTACCTGTTTTTTACTACTATAGATGAGAGAGATAACCGCAATTAATAATACAATTAACATGATTTCAATAAACATTTTGACTCCCTTCAAATCTGTCTCGATTATTTCCGATTTCTTTGTTTTAGCTTCTCTTCAATGTCATGCTGCTGGGCATCAATTACTCGTTGAAGTTCTTTTATTTGGTCTAAGTTCTTGACTTCTTGTTGTCGCTCTTTTTCCACCTGTTCTTGAAACCGTATTGTTTCTCTGTTTATGTATTTACGTTGTTTTTTACTACCACTTAACACAATCACCACTGCTACTATAAATATAACCAAAATAAAAAGCATCCCGATTTCGAAAGACATTCTAATAACCTCTCTTACCTTCTTTATTCATCTATGAGCATTCTATCTTATCAAATCGTATGTATATCTTATATTATTTTCGACATGTAATGAATTAATTTAACACCAAAAAGAAAAGACAGCGAAAACTTAAAAATTGTCCAAGCCATTGAAATACTGATACCCTTATGAGAGCATGGGAGAGCGTTTCAAATGTTTGTGGATACTCCGTAGTGACAAGCTAAAACCAGAAACACAGTTTGTAAATTATACTTAATTAAGGAGCTTACAATCATGATGACTCTCTTTTTCCTCATATCTGGGATCTTTATCACGAGCATCACCGTGCTTATGAGTTTTTATTTTTCAAGACAACCTGAACCCGTAATGGATTTTGCTTTTGAACAGCTAAATCTTTTTCCGCTTCTACTCTATATGTTGAGCATTTTCATGTATTATCTTTTCAGAAACACGCTAAATCGTCTCATATCAACGCTACTTGTAAGCATAGCCGTCTCCATTCAACTCTTTTACTCATTCTTTTTACTACTTGAAGTCTTTAACTCGCGCTAGTTCAGTCGAATTAATTAAAATGGCGAACGCTTTTTCAGAGAATGACCTCAGCCGCTTTTGTGATGTAGACTTCTTTACTTCAAATTAATTTAGCGAATTTATAAACCCATAAAAAAACAACCAGATACTTGATTGGTTGTTCTTCATTTAATCATTAAGATCTGAATCATGGGAAATTAACCATTCTTAACCGCAAGACCCTCTACTACTTCAATAAGTTTTTCTTTATAATTTTCCAGATCCGCAATTTTCTCAAGTGTAGCCGTTGTACGCTCCTCATCATTAAATTGCACCATTTTATTGGTTCCATTTAAATATAATCTGCATATCCAACGGCGAATTGTATTATCAATCAGAATGTTGAAATAGCTTTTATTGTCTCGATAGAAAATACGTTCGTCTTCAATTGTGTCTTTTAATAGCATCTTGGCAATGGCATAACCTTCAATCTCTTCCTCTGTCGTCACAATTTCAGGCTCTTCCATTACAGGTAACTCTTCCAATGTTTTAGGTTCTTCTTGTTCATGTGGAGTGGAGGTTGATTTCAATGCAGCGTTAATTTTGTCATTAACAAGTTCATTAATGTACTGTTTAAAAGATTTTTTTACAATGACCTCAAAATTATCTAGCACAGCTTTTGTCTTGCGTCCACTATAGACTTGTGAAACGATGAAACTCGTAAAATCCTCGCTTGGATGTTCCCACAACTCATCAAATAACTTCTTTATTTTATTAGAATATTTCAAGTCAGAAGCCGTATCAAATATCTTATTTAAATCAAAACTACCTTTGCGAAATTTAGCTAATTCAATCAAGCTTGACTCTTTTAGTTCAGCAAGATTAAATTCAAAGAATGGAACGGAATCCATCTTATTCTGTTCATCTAAATCTGTATAAAAACGATAAATAATACCATTCGTTAAGATTGCAAACTTTGCTGAAGTTGTACCGAAATATCGAAACAATTGCGAATCATGATTTTGTAAAGCTTCCGTAATGGATTTAGCTTCAATAAGAATCAACGGTTTGCCCTCACTCATAATCGCAAAATCTACTTTCTCACCTTTCTTAATGCCCACGTCTGCAATAAATTCAGGAAGAAATTCCTCAGGATTAAAGACATCGTATCCTAACGTTTGAAAGAACGGCATAATAATAGATGTTTTCGTCGCTTCTTCCGTAGTGATATTGTCCTTCAATGTGCTCAAGCGCTTTGATAAATGTTTGATTTTTTCGATAAAACCTTCCATTATAACCCTCCTACCTTGTGAATTTAGCCTAAATCCACCTACAATTTACATCTATTATACCACTACCCTGAGATGAATAAATAATATTTTCAGAAAAAAATGATTTTATATTCACTTCTACCCATCTACTTTTTAGTAGCCCAAATGGAATGCCTTGTTTCCATCAAAAAATTTCATCATTCTTTGATTATTAGCCCAGTGTTTCTCATTACTTACTAGCAAGGTCCTAAAACAATGGTCACTATACGTTAAGGAAGAAGATTAATAGTGGCTACTAGATTGAAGAATGGAAAAAGATTACTTTGTGAGTTATGACATAAAACAATTAAACTATTAAAAACTGAATTACCCTAATGAAAAGGGGGCCTCCTGTTGACTGTGTTATTTCTTATTTCAAACCATAAAAAACAACCCCCTCAGAAGAAGGAGCTTTAATATTAAGATTATCCAAGTAGCTGAAGTACTTGTTGTGGCTGTTGATTTGCTTGTAAAGCATGAATTGAGAAGCTTAAGAAAGAATGTTTTGCTTCGTGAACTCCATAATTTCTTTTGCCATGTCAACGTCACGGATACGAGACTCAGCAGCTTGAATGTTTTCTGAGGAATTATCTAAATTAGAGATTGTGTGCTCTAAACGGTTTTGTGTTGCCCCTAGCCCACTTCAGTTACTTCTTCTTTTTTTAAATAGCTTTGTCCCTAAATATAATACAACCGCTACACTGAGATAGATCCACCAATCGATCTCTATAACCGGTCCAAAATCAGGTACAAGCATATAAAATAGGAGAAGAGGAAGAAACAAAAGCATGCCATACACGCCTGCTTTTATTGTGACCCATCTCTCGCTATTTTTTTGATTTTGTTTAAATAAGGACTGGCGAATTAGAGCGAAAAGAACAACGATAGCAAGCGGAATTGATACAAGTACATAAAGCCCGGTTACAAGCGTATTTCCTAAAGCAATGGTTTGATCGATTTCCGTAAAGAATGGCAAGACCCCATACAAAATACCTTGTAGTACAAATAGAAATGCAAGTGTATGAGCTAGCGCACCACCCAATAATCCAAACCAATGTCTCTTCTTTTCTTTCGGTAAGTGTGCAATGAGTTCTTCTGCGTACGCTTTTGGATCATCTCCGAAAAGATGGGGAGCTGATTTCCCCTCTTTTTCTGCATCTAACAAGTGATCAAGTATATCCATGAGCACTTCTTCTGCCTCTTGTTCCGCAATTCGGATATCAGTTCGTAAATACATTAAAAAATCTTCGTAAATTTGCTTATTTTCTTCTGTTAACACTTCTCGCTTTTGGTTATTTGCTTCTATTAAAGCCTCTGTGTGCGTCATAAAACAACCTACCTTCCAAGAAGTTCATTTACAGGGGTGACAATCGCATTCCACTGTTCAACAATAGCTTTAAGCTCCTCTTCGCCTTCTTTAGTTAGAGAATAGTATTTACGCTTTGGTCCAGAAGGCGAGTCTTTCATCGTGCTGCTGATAAACCCTTTCTTCTGGAGTCGAAGTAAAACGGGATAGATTGTGCCATCGCTTATTTCTGGAAGTCCGACCTCTTGGAGCCTTAAAGCAAGTTCATAGCCATACACTTCTTCCTCTTTTATAACGGTCATGACACAAGCATCTAAAATCCCTTTAAGCATTTGCGTTCTTGACATTCTGCCACCTTCTCACTATATGGTTAAACCATATAGCTTTTAAAAATATAACTACTTTGTATAACCAAGTAGTTATGATTATTATACACAAAGGGTAAAGAAATAGCAAGCCTCCCTCATCTATGTTTAATATTATTCATTATTCCACATCCATAAAACTTGTCCTTTCCGAGCCTTGCACTTATAATTTTTCACGATACTTGCCAGACTACATGAAAACAGGGCTAAGAAGGAGTACATTTTGTTTAATCCAACTGACTGGTTACGTCTAATTATGGCAGCGCTTGTGATTCTGCCAATTGTAACTGTAATACGTGAATCAGGTTATTATTTAATCGCCACCTTGCTTAGAGGGAAAAATAAGCATTTAATTATTGGAAGTGGACCGACGTTATTTAAAATCCCTACAATTGAAGTACGACGCTACTTCTTTATGTTTAGTTGGATGGAGTACGATGAGTTAGAACCACGCAATCGTTTTTGGCATGGCTTAATTTATGCAGCTCCGATTATAACGACTGGGATCTTTGCTTTTTCCGTTAATAGTCTCGTGTTAAACGAGGTACTTTCCCCGAATATTTTTTGGACAACCTTTATTTTTTACTGTTTCTACTATATGCTTTTTGACTTAATTCCGGTCTACTTGCCAGATGGGCAGCCTACAAACGGTCGTGCAATTTTTGATTTGATCTGGCACGGCGAACGCTCTGATTATAAAAAAGCGCGCTTAGAGCAGGAGGCACAAGAAGAAGAAACGAACGAAGACGAGAGTGACCGTTCCAACACCGAAGCTCAAGAAGAGACAAAGGAAAATCGTGATCGAGACGATGAGGAACGAGACGATCATACGAACCCGGAATCGTCACGAGAAAAGAAGCATTCAGATAATGAAGAAGATAAACAGCGGAGCTATACCGAAGCTCAAGAAGAGACGAAGGAAAACCGTGATCGAGACGATGAAGAAAGAAGCGATCATACGAAATCCGAAGAAAATAAATAACACGATGGACAGCGCGCAGAAACCCTGGTGCTGTCCTCTTTTCGCGATCAAATGTTTGATAAATGGGCTTTCGGGTATAGATTATTTCTTGATAAGATTACTATTTTTTCTTTAGAAAAGTACTGATAAACCTTGTCACGAATAGATATACAAGAGGTGAAGAAAATTGAAACGAAATACGATTATCGGGTTCCTGATCTCCATTAGTACCTGGCTACTATTCATCCTAATTACTGGGATTAATTTGACGAACATCGTTGGCTCAAGCGTCGTTGCTTTAATTGTCTTTTTTGCGGTGAATGCATTAACGAAGGAATCCATCCAAGAAACACGAGCGCGAATCAGCGAAACAAAAGAGCTTGAGTTTAAATAATTTTTTCCTACATCACAAGGCGATTCAATCGGATCGCACGAGATTAAAAGGAGGGCCCAATGTTTGTTCTTTCCCGAAATGTGAACGGTCACTCGTTACTGTTAACAAGTGGAAAACAACCTAAATACTTTGACACCTATGATGAAGCGGAAGCTTTTGCTACCAAATTGAATGGCATGCTTTTAAGAGAAGTTGATGCTTCTGATTATTGGACCGTCCGTGAAAATAAAGCGTAAAAAAAAAGACCTGATTGTACTCAGGCCTTCCTTTGCTTTTTACCCACAACATTTTTTGAACTTCTTTCCACTCCCACATGGACATGGATCATTTCGTCCAACTTTTCGACCAGTCGTTAAAGAAATGACATTTGTGTTTGGCTTGCTTGGATTCAATTCATTTGGCGTATGGCCTTTTAATTCCCAATTTGGCGTATTGTTGAAAATTTCTTTAACCAGTTTTTCATACTCTATTTCATGTTTCCTTGACGGGAACTCTAGACGGTCCTTCAAAAAGAGCATGATTCCGTCTACACCAAGATTTTCATGAGAGAAATTTATCAAATCAAAGCCGATATCATCTAATTGCTCGTCATTATCAAGCTCGTAGTCTCTTTTAATAACGGAAAATAACTCCTGCATAGGAGGTGATACCTCATAATACATAGGTACCGAAGCTTGGATAAGCTGCTCTTTCGAAAACAATCGATAGTCTAGATCTTCTCTTTCTTTCACTCTCCCTATTAATTCGCCCACATCCCCGACAATTTCATCCCAAAAGTATTGATGATCCGAATTGAAATCTCCAATCATTTTCACATCTAAATGAAGTACTTCAAGTAAATCTAAGCCTTCTGAAAGGAAATCAAAAACCCCCATCCCTTCTAATAACTCAAAGAGCTTACTAGTAGACAGCACTCCGTAGTGATACAGCAAGCCTTTCGTAAGCTGAACCCATTCTGTATTACGCTGAATCTTTTTTTGTATAGCAAAAGATTCTTCTTCATTAAAAGCAGTTTTCATTTCTTCAGGCATGTACCAAATTTCTGTTCCATTAAATGAACCTGGAAATAAGACGCCTCTTTCCATTAAAGGTTTTAAATCAAATTCCCAATTGCTATCAGACATACCATGATCACTTAATGCCGCCATTTTCAAGATGTCATACTTCGGCTGGTCAAGCTTTTCAAAAAGTACGGGGACAGATTTTGGTATCACTTCATTTAGTACATCAATTAATTCATCCTTCTTTAACTGACTCGCTCTTTGAACATTCAAGCTTTTTCTGATGGCATCTAATTGATCCTTGGTTAGCCGCTGCAAGGATTCACGTAAGCCGATTGGCAATGTAACAGGCTTCATCATCTTCTGCCAATATTTTTTCGCCAAGTCGACTTGGTCTTCTCTTAGCTTCATCATCGCTTCTAAAAACTGTTCTGCCTCTCTTTCATTCACTGTTAACGCCTCACTTTATTCATTCAGTTATTACTAGTGTAAGATAAATTGAGACAGAACTAAACATTTTCTATTAACGTTTAGATTCAGCACCTTTTAAAGGACTTTTTTTCCTAACTGCTCATGACAAAAAAGATCGCTTACCTAAGGCAACCGACCAATAGTTTTTCTACCTCATAATGACGGCATTTTTATTGTACATTATGTACGTTTTAAACATCCCATACATAAAAATCGTTGCTTTCAATGTAAGAGGGTACAAACCAATCGCTAATACTAAGAGGACAAAACTAAGAACCGTTTGAATCGCATCAAAGCTTTGAATCCCTAAAAGATTTGAGCCTGCTAATAGAAAGGGTGATAGCGCAAACGAGAAAATGATCACCCAAAGTGCAAACAATACAGACACAAGGGTGATTGCAATTCCTAATACAAAAATGAGGTTAAACGCAATTACACCTGCTAACGCAAAATAATTAATTCGCATACAAGCCTCCTTTCAACATTTCACTTAGCGTATCACAGTTACAAGAATAATAGAATGAATTTTCTTTTTATTTCAGTAAAATACCTCCGCCTATTAAGTAAGCGGAGGACCTATTTTATTATCCATTAAATGTTGGTATGACGACTTCTCGTTTTCCTTTACCTACATTATTCAGGGACTCTAGTCCTAATGAACTGAAATCTGCTCTTGTGCCCCCTCCTGCTTTCTTTCTCCCCTGCGTTTCCTCTATACTGTCACAAAGGAGGCGATGGTGTGTCGGCGATACGTGATTTAACACTATTAATTGAAGAAATAAAACCGTTAAAGGATCAGGAAGAGGCGGTTCTAACTGAACCGATTTCAGAAGGAAAATGGTCACTACGAGAAATTGTTGCGCATTTGTATAAATGGGATGCTTACAACACGACAGAGATGGTCTCTCGTATGGAGGATGATGCACAATTGCCTGAATTTCCGAATCATGATTCGTTTAATGCAGCCGGTGTCAAAGAACTTGAAGGCATTTCTGTCTATGAGATTGTGAATCGTTTTATTTCACAGCGTGCTTCTCTGATTGAAGCGCTAGATGCGGTCGATCCACAGGCACACTTTACGATCGGAAAAGGCAAGCGTACGTTTACCGCAGAAAGCTTCGCAAAAATATTTGTTCACCATGATGGTGAACATTTGCCACAAATTCATGACCAGTTAGGGCAGGATAGTCGGTCTTGAAAAAAGTAGATGTTTATTGGGGCGATAATCTTGTGCAGTTAACATGGCTGCCGATGACTACGCTCCTATCTACGAAAAAGGTTACGAGCGCCCATGGATTTTGTTTTTATCAAGGAAACGTCATGCTTGTTAAGTTAAAAAATCGTGGCTGGGACCTCCCTGGTGGGCACGTTGAAGCAAATGAAACGCCAGAGGATGCATTTAAACGAGAGTGTATGGAAGAAGGGTATGTTTCAGGTAACTGTACGCTTTTGGGTTGTATTGAAGTGAATCATGAGCACAACGTAACATGGAACGAGACGAGTCCTTACCCGAAAATCGGCTATCAAGCATTTTATCGTATGGACGTAACGGATGTTCACTTTTTCAATGCCCAGTTTGAAGCAACGGAGCGAACATTTGTTGATCCTCAAGTTTATCCAGAATGGCATCATGGTTGGCATGGTGTGTACGAAGCCATTTTAAATCAAGCGGTACATACCTAACGTAGCTAAAAAGTCGAATGCCTGAGTGGACATTCGAAACTATTGTCGAAAGATTTTCTTACCGCCCTTCTCCTTTTTTAAAATCAATCATGATAAGCTATACAAAAAGAGGTGATTGTGCTGAACATTGCCATTCTATTAGGATTGACGATTGGTTTACCAGCTCTCATTGTCTTCATCATTTTAAAACAAACAAAGCGCTCAACGTAGAGAACGAAAAAGCCTTATGAGTCTAACGCTCACAAGGCTTTCTTCAATCATTTTACATCCCAATAGAACCGTCGTGACTCGCACGGCGTTTTCGAGCGGTACGCCATGCCGGAATAACCAAAGATAAAACCGTTAAAACAATTAACGAAATAGCAAGTGGACTTTGCGCGAAAATCATGAGAGACCCGTCCGAAATGGTTAACGATTGTCGCAACATTTGTTCCATCATACCGCCAAGAATAAAAGCTAAAATAAAGGGTGCTGCTGGGAAAGCGAAAATGCGCATTAAGTAGCCAAGGATGCCGAATAAGACGAGCAAATATAAATCAAATGTGCTGAAACTCACGGCATATACGCCTACTAAGCTAAAAATAACAACGAGCGAAATTAATAAGGGCCGCGGAATTGACAGCACTTTCACGAAATATGGAATGAGCGGTAAGTTTAAGATTAATAGAAACACGTTTCCTAGATACATACTCGCAATGACGCCCCAAAATACAGTAGGATTTTCTGTTACGAGCAGTGGACCTGGCTGTACGCCTAAAACGAGAAACGCACCTAGCATGACCGCTGTTGTGCCGGAACCTGGAATTCCGAGTGAGAGTAACGGAACAAACGCGCCACTTGTTGCAGCGTTGTTTGCAGTTTCAGGTCCAGTTAATCCTTTAATCGAACCTTTTCCAAACTCTTCTGGTTTTTTTGCTAATTTTTTCTCAGAGATATAAGCGATAAACGAGGAAATCGTTGCTCCTGCCCCTGGAAGAACGCCTAATAAAAAGCCTAGAAAAGATTGCCGTGTCATCGGTCCTTTCATTTCGTTCAAATCTGATTTGCTCAACTTTAAACTACCGATGTTTTTAAATCCACTCATGGACTCACGACGATTTAAAATTAAGAAACATACTTCCGCTAAAGCAAATACGCCTAAGGCAATTACGAGAAAATCGATGCCGTCGAGTAAGTTGACGTTGCCAAACGTAAAGCGTGTTGTGCCTGTTTGCGAGTCAATCCCGATCGTTACAACCATAAAGCCAAGTACAGCTGCGGTTAACGCTTTTAAAGTCGAGCCGTCGCTTAAACTTGCAATAGCGGTCAAGCCAAGTAACATGAGTGCAAAATATTCTGGTGGTCCAAAATAGATCGCGACGCTCGCGAGCATTGGTGCAAATAACATTAATAAGATTACGCTGACGGTTCCGCCAACAAAGGAAGCAATGGCTGATATGGCTAATGCTTTTCCAGCTTTCCCTTGCTTTGCCATCGGGTAGCCATCAAAGGAAGCGGCAACGGTACCGGCTACTCCTGGCGCATTTAATAAAATGGATGACGTCGATCCGCCATACATGGAGCCGTAATACACACCTGCCATCATCACAAGGGCAATGGTCGGATCCATCCCGTACGTAATCGGAATCATAATGGCAATCGCACTTATCGGGCCAAGCCCTGGAATCATCCCAATAATCGTTCCTAATAAGACACCAATAAAAACAAACAAGATTCCTTCCCAGCTAAACGCTGCGGCAAATCCTTGTAATAATCCATCAAAGGCTCCCATCTTCTATCCCCCTTCTATATCGGCAGGATGCCAGCCGGTAGGCGGATCGCTAAGCCATAATTAAATAAACTATAGACACCAATTGAAAAAAACAACGCTGTTAAGATGGTGACGAGCCATTTTGTATACCCTAGAAGGCGAGATGAAATAAGAATAAATAAAGCCGTCATTATGACAAATCCCACCACTTCTAGAAATGTGATATATATGAGCACTAAGCCCATCATGCCAAGCAACATGTACGTTTCCTTTTTGGGAATGGTTCGTCTTTTCTTCTGTTCCTCCGTATCCGTATCTTTTGCAAAGAAAAAGCATACCCCTAAAACAAAAAGGCAGATTCCTAATAGTTTCGGAATAAGATCTGAATCAACTGGAACAAAGGCATACTCTGGCAACTGAAACGCCATCAATAAATAGCCAGCAGCTACAACCATCAATACAATGGAAATACCGCGGTTTACCGTTAGTTTCATTTTCTCCTCCTATCTTCCACCGAAGCCAAGCTCTTCTAACGCTGCTTCTAGTTCGATGGATTGTTGGTCCAAAAATTCACCAAATTCTTCTGGCCCCATGTAAGACTCATCCCATCCATACGCTTCTCGCACTTCAGCGAATTCAGGTGAATCAGAAGCTTCTTTAAACACATGTTCATAATAAGCAAGTTGTTCATCTGTCATATCCGGCGGTCCAAAGACACCACGCCAAACCACAAACTCTGCATCAATCCCTTGTTCCATTCCAGTCGGTAATGTTGACAAAAATTCACCATCCAAGCGTTCTGGTGCAGTAATGCCGAGCACTTTCATTTTGCCTGCACGAGCTTGCTCGGCGGCCTCGGAAACACCTGTTGAAATGACATCTACACTCCCGTTTAATACCGATGTCATTGCTCCACCGTCTTGATCCGACACATAACGAATCTTCGTAATATCTACGCCTGCTGCCTGTGCAAACAGAATAAACTGCATGTGATCCATACTCCCTGGCGAGGAGACACCAATTGTCGTAACTTGGGTCGGGTCTTCTCTCATATCCGCAAACAATTCCTCAAGGGTATCCCACTTCGCATCTTCCCGAACCGCAAATGCACCATAGTCGGCAATTAAGTTTACAATCGGTGTAAAATCTTTGTAGCCGTACGGCGACTGCCCAGCTAACTCAACAAAATGAAGCGGTGGCGAGCTAATAAAAATATTGTGCGGGTCATTTCGTTTGTGAATATAAGCCCACGCCACAGCGCCTCCCCCACCTGGTTTGTTTACTACACCGAAGCTTTGATCCGATAAATCGTTTTCATCAATTGTTCTTGCTAGCATCCGAGCAGTTGTATCCCACCCACCTCCTGCAGCAGCAGGCGCAATAAATTCAATCGATCGATCCGGTTGCCAATTTCCTGTTGCATCAACTGAACCGTGCTGGACCGGCATTGAACATGCTCCTAGCACGGTTGCGAATGCCAGAGGAACAAGCCATTTCTTTTTCATCGCACACACTCCTTTTAAAGATATAAAAGATCTTTGATAACTTCATTTGAGATAAAGGTAGCCTTTCAACTACCTTCTTTCATTTAAAGCGTTTTCATTATTTGGATCGCTTGTTCTTTTAATTTAAACTTTTGAATTTTACCTGATGCCGTCATTGGGAATTCTTCACAAATCTCGATGTAGCGAGGAATCTTATAATGAGCAATCTTCCCTTTGCAAAAAGCGATTAATTCTGACTTTTCAACCTCTAAGCCTTCCTTTACCCGAACCCAAGCCATCACTTCTTCTCCATACTTCGGATCTGGTACACCAATTACTTGCACATCAAGTAGCGCTGGATGCGTATAAAGAAATTCTTCTACTTCTCGAGGGTAAATATTTTCCCCACCACGTATAATCATATCTTTTAAGCGACCTGTAATCGTACAGTTTCCCGCTTCATCCATGACTGCTAAATCGCCTGTGTAAAGCCAGCCTTCCTTATCAACCACTTTGTTTGTCGCGTCAGGATTCTTATAATAGCCTTTCATCACGTTGTAACCACGGCAACAAATCTCTCCTTGCACACCAGACGGGACTTCAGTTCGTGTCGCCGGATCGACTATGCGCACGTCTAGATGTGGCATGGCTCTTCCTACTGTTTGCACGCGAATGTCTAACGAATCATCTGTCCTCGTTTGCGTAATACCTGGTGATGTTTCGGTCTGACCATACACAATCGTCAGTTCAGATGCGCCCATATCATTGGATACTTTTTTCATCACTTCAATCGGGCAAGTCGAACCAGCCATAATCCCTGTACGCAATGAAGTGAGATCAAATGATGAGTAATCCGGATGATTCAGTTCGGCAATAAACATTGTAGGCACACCGTGAATTGCGGTACAACGCTCTTTTTCAATTGAGGTAAGCACGTCAATGACATCAAATTCTTGCACCGGTACCATTGTGGCTCCGCTCGTTACACAAACGAGTGTCCCAAGCACACAGCCAAAACAGTGAAAAAAAGGAACGGGGATGCACAAACGGTCTTCATGGGTGAACCGCATTCCTTCCCCAGCGTGTTTTGCCGTGTTGACTAGATTATTGTGGGTCAACATCACACCTTTCGGAAAACCGGTCGTCCCAGATGTATATTGCATATTAATGACGTCTTCAGGATCGAGCTCATTTAACCGTTCGTTTAGCGCATGATTGGTCACCTTATCAGCATATTGGAGTACATCACGCCAGTTAAACATGCCAGGGTATTCGTCTTCACTTAAGACAATCACATTTTTTAAAAATGGGTACGTTTCTGACTGTAGCTTCCCTTTCTCCGACGTTTTCAGCTCTGGGATCACTTCATACACAATATCTAAATAAGACGTCCCCTTGTAAGATTCCATCAAAATAAGCGTTTGTGAATCGGATTGTTTCAGCAAATATTCTAGTTCTCTTGCTTGATAATTCGTATTCACCGTCACGAGTACAGCACCCATTTTTCCTGTAGCAAATTGGGTCGTCACCCATTCTGGCGTATTTGAAGCCCAGATGGCAACGTGATCCCCTTGCTGAATCCCTAGACCTATAAATGCTTTTGCGACACGCCGGCATTCCTCATTAAACTGCTCATAGGAATAACGCAAGCCACGATCCACATAAACGAGCGCATCGTTGTCCGGAATCTCCTTTGCTTTACTTTCAAGCAACTGCCCAATCGTCATGTCCAACATCTTACTCATGCTTGCAACGCCACCTCTCATTCAAAAACTAATAAAAAGACTGCTTATAACTGAAAAGTCCGAAAATAAACCACGAACTAGTTTTTCTTTTTTAACGAACTTACATCGCTTTAAGCACATTCTTTTATCTTGTATTGTTTCTCTTCTTGTTTCTGAACTCCTTCTTCATTTTTAAAGAGGAGAGGCGTGAGGGTTTCATCTTGAAGCTTTTTTTATCTTACACGGAAGGGTCAAAAATGTAACCGTTTTCAATTTAATGTTCATTTTGTTCATAAAGTTTATGGAAAAGAGATAACGAAATCTGTTTCAGGCAAGATTACATCCAGACGTAATACCAACATCAACTCCACTAATGGTACGATGTAGGTAACCGAAACAATGAGGTGCTTATCATGATTGAAACAACTGACCGCAATCAATGGCTGCTAAAGTGCTCGCTGTTCTTAACGTTAAATGCTGTACTCGTTTTATTACCGCTGAATCAGCTCTTTTTCACGTTTACTCTAACCTATACCGCTTCATTCTTATTTCTACTTCTTGTCGGGAATACGTGGTTCTTTTACTTATTTTTCCTAACGTTCACAGACGTGTTCCGTTCGTTTCAGATGTTCTTATTAAGCGGCGTACTCGCCGTTACGTTGTGTCTTCCTATTGCGCATCTCTATGAGCCGCATGGCGTTAACAGTCAATATGCTTCCATTCCGATGCCAAACAATAACGATCACTTGCTCATTCGGTATGAGCACTACAACACCTTTATGGGCGACCTTTCATATACGTTCCAATTTTATCGAGAAGGGACTGTTCTCTCGCGCTATATTCGAGACGCAAGCTTGTATGAGTATCACTCTTCTAGTTACGTTGACAACGATCGTTCAGAGCCATTGGATTATCTCGGGTTTGATGATTACCACTGGCTTGATGAAACAACCGTCCGAATCCCTCGATTTCAGGAATGGATTCATATTGATATGGAGGAGTAACTCCACTTATGGAAAACGGCTTCTAGTCCATTTTCGTTCTTTTTTAGGTAAAGCAGAAAGCGATTTCCTTGCACATACATATCCTAGTATTCATAAAGAAAGGAGTGTTGTGCACGATATGAAGAAAAGGGAATGGAACGATTGTGAAACAAAACGAGACTGTTCCTGTAAGTGTCAGCCACCATTCGTCTGCCCTCCTTCCTTAAATTTGCCTGGGACAATCCGTATTCAAAAAGTCGATACGACCACTGGTACGCCTGTATCTGGAGCGGTTTTTTTAGTTACAGATTCTACAAGTCGATCCAAACTAGCTTTTTCGAATGAAAGAGGAAGAGTTGCGGTTCAAGTTCCAGCAGGAAGGACATATACAATAAGAGAAGTTGCCGCACCAATTGGGTACATTCCTAACCCACTCACGTACGTTGCAACAGTTCGGCGAAATCGGGAGGTCTATGTAAACGGGGTGTTAACGCCGATTTTATCCATTGGAAATACACCGGTTGGAGCGGCGCCAGGGAGTCTTCCTGTATTATTACTGGCTACTTTTACAAATACGCCGATTGCTGATGGTACCTTTACCCTAACAGGAGGCAATCAAGTGTTGACGGTTACTACAGATGAGAATGGGATTGGCCTCTTCACGAACATCCCTGCAGGTACGTATACACTTGCGCAAACAGGCGCTCCATTTGGATACAATATTGACACACAAACCTACCAAGTTATTGTGGATACAGATGGGTTGGTTTCCATTAATGGCGTACAAGTACCTGCCACGGGTTTTATTATTACTAATGATTTAACGATTATTTTTCTCGCCATCCGCAATCTGCTTTCATTTGGAGGAACGGCTTCTAACGCAACCTTTAGGCTCGTAGCGTTTGACGGCAGCTACGACGAGTCTATTTCTGCAGGAGCTACTGGAACGGTCACGTTTGCAGGGCTTAGCCCGGGAAGATACGCGCTGTCTCAACCTATAGCGCCTGTACTTGCTAGAAGAAGAAATGACATTGTTTTTGTTACAGTCACTGAGGGTGACCGCGTCTTAGTTGAAGATGGAGACTTTACAAACAGATTTTATATTTATGTGAATGAAGCCTTAATTTAGAAAACGGCGATGTTAAAGCAACAACATTTAACATCGCCTTTTTTTGCTTCTATCAAGATCCACCCGTCATTTTCCAATATTTCCGCTCTGGTCGCCCGACGATTCCATACTCTAATTCCGCTTTCGCTTCTTCAATGGAAATTAAGTATTCTAAATAGCGGCGAGATGTGGTTCTGGAAGCGCCAAATTTTTTCCCAAGCGCTTCCGCTGTTATCCCTTCCTTTTGATCGTGAAGAAGCTGGCGCACTTTTTCTAACGTTAATCGATCAATCCCTTTAGGAAGTTCCTCTCCTTTATCACCGCTTTCTTTTACACGAAGAAAAAAGGTGTCCGCAATGGATTGTGTGATGCGTGTAGAATGGGTTAATTGTTTTCGTTGCTCACTCGCTTTTTCAATAGCTTCTTTTAGTCTTTCAAATGCAATCGGCTTAATTAGATAGTCAACTACGCCATGATGCAGCGCTTCGGTAAAAATGTCTTTCTCTGTAGCCGCGGTAATTAAAATGACTTGGACATGTGGAGCCACTTCATACAATTGTTCGAGCACATCGACACCAAGCTGGTCTGGCAAATAAACATCCAGCAAGACCAGGTCAGGTTGATGTTGGTCTACGAGACGGATGGTTTCACTGGCGGACTGCGCTTTTGCAATCACATGCACACCTTGTAGTTGTTGTAAAAATTTTTCATGAATATCTGCTACATGATAATCATCTTCGGCAATCATAATGTTCACGTTTTACCCCCACCTGTCTTTTTTGGAATGTAGATGCTGACAATCGTTCCTGTTGGTTGATTGTGCTCCATTTCAAGCGTACCTTTTAATTCCGCTAACGCGGCTTTTACTAACGCCAGCCCATAACCTCGTCTGCCATTTTTCGTCGTAATCCCTTGCTCAAACAACTGCGACTCTATTGAGTCATCAATGCCTGGTCCATTATCAGCAACTTCCACAACGAGCTCATTGCCTAAGTCTGTTAGAAAAATGTCCACTGTCGGCGTCTCTTTCCCCATCACCGCATCAAATGCATTATCAATAATGTTGCCAATAATCGTGACGAGAGGCGCGGCCGCATCCGGTGGCCACTGCCATTCGACTGTACTCGAAGCATCAATAGTGAACGTCACCTTTTTCTCAGACGCCTTCGACCGTTTCCCTATGAGCATCGCTTGAATCGTCGGATCATGAATTTGTTCAAATACGATTCGATCGCCACGTGTCTGCGTGCCTGTCTCTTCTTCAATAAAAGCGATGGCTTCTTCGTGATAGCCAAGCTGAAGATAGCCCGAGATTGCATACAGTTTGTTCGTGTATTCATGGGTTTGAGCACGTAGATCTTTTGAATATTGTTGAATTTCCGAGAGCGCATTAACCAATTCTTGCAATTCTGTTCGCTTTTGAAAACGCGCAACCTTTCCAGCATATTGCCCATCTTCATTTATCGTCTGATAATGCACGATTAACCGTTTTTCCTGATACGTCATTTCATTTTGCCCGGACGTCTGTTCATCGTTTAAAACGGCAGCCATCTCTGAATGAGGCAACACGTTATCGATTTTTTTGCCAATTGCGCTATCAGAGAGCTGGAGAACGTCTTTGGCAATCGCATTCAACAGCGTTACTCGTCCTTCTTGATCGGTCGCAATCAAGCCCTCACTAACCGCTTCAATGACGGCGTGTCGCTCTTTATAGAGGCGGGCAATTTGGTAAGGCTCCAATCCAAAAGTGTCTCGCCGAATGCTCCGTGCCAATGCACTGCTCCCAATTAAGCCAATTAAAAAAATGATCACAATCGCCGTACAAAAGATAACAAATCCTTTTAAAAATGTTGAATTAATGTATTCGATCATATAGCCAACTGAGACAACACCAATAATCGTCCCGTCCTCTGCCCGTACAGGTGTCTTCCCGCGAACCGCTTCACCAAGAGAACCTACCGCAACAGACGTATAGCTTCTACCATATAGAAGCGCGTCATCGTTATCACCACCGACCATTTGTTGCCCGACTTGATCTTGATTTGGATGCGTTATTCGAACGCCCTCCGTATCACCGATGACAATATATTCTGCATTCGCGTTGGCTTCAACCGTATCAATGAGCGTACGCAACGCGGCTTCATCACCATTTCCCAATAATACTTGCCTCACTTCAGGAATTTCCGCCACAGTGAGAGCCGTCGTTAGCGCTTGCTCGCCGATTAAATTCCTTGCTTGCTCTCGCTCTAAATAGACATATACAACGGTTACAAGCAAGATAATGAGTGTAATTAACGCAATAACATATCGACTAAATTTCCGCTCCAGCGTCTTTCTTTTTTTCATCCTATTGCCACCTGATGTTTTGTTAAAAGATTGGGTTCCGCTTACATTTTGTTGATTTTATTCTAACATGGTTTCGAAACACATCGCGTTAAAAGTTTTATTCAAAAAAACACTCTCCTACTCATCACAAAACTCGAATAGGAAAGTGTTTCTCTTAAAATATGACATCACTCATAACATCAACTAGCGCAAATCCTAAAACCCATAACAAGAGTGAGAGCGGGATCGCAAAGAGCATTCCTTTTATCAATCCATTTCTCATGAACACGCCTCCTCTTTCCAATGTGTTCCATTATAGTAGCCCATCTATTAATAGGGGATTTCTTTCGATCCTCTTCTCGATTGCTGCTCCTCTTTTCGACCAAAAAATTGGTTGTAGAGCAACTTCAACAAGCTTACGACCAGTAGCGCAATCACGAATCCACCTAGTACATCTAATGGATAATGGTGGCCCAAGAAAATACGCGAGAACCCAATAAAAGTCGCGAGCACAAGTAAGACCGTCCCTACTTTTTTATGAAATAGAAAAATTGATAAGGCAATCGTAAATGCAGCCAGCGTATGGTTCGAGGGAAAACTGGATGCTGTGTTATGCGCAATAATAAGATTGACGTCATGCTCTAAAAAGGGGCGAGGCCGATAGGTAAGTCCTTTAATGAGATAGCCAATCCCCATTGATAGCCCGATCGAAATGACCGTGAATAGTGCCGTTCGTAATGAGGTTCGTGACTTGAAGCCAAGAATCATAAACACCACCACCGCGAGCGCTAGTATGATTGTGACATATTCAGAACTCCACACCATTAACGTATCGAGGAACTCACTCTCCCCGGATAAATTATTAATCTTTCTAAAAATCGTATAGTCCATCTTGCTCTCCTTCTAGTACGCAACGCTTTATACTCAAATCGTAGCACTAGTTATTTTTGAAGGGAAGTTAAAAGATACGGAGATAATATGTGAAAATAAGAGCGAAACGAGGAAAAATCCTGTTTATCGATCATGCTTTAGACAATCCGCACTAACATACCATCCCATCTCTTTGATATACTTTCACTATGCAACACGACTCAGCCGTTAAAAAGGTGTGTTTACAATCGGTACATTCATTACGTTATTCGCTATAGCAATTATCGGCATCCTCTTCTTAATTGTCTCTTTTACAAGTGGCTCGAATCCAACTACTCAAGTCGAAATGTATGAACTGCTTTATTTAGTACCCCTGGTTCCGATACTCATCTACCTCGCCTGGATTGTGATTCGCAATCAAAAAGGAGACAAATAACGAATCAAGGAGGCATTACAGATGAACGTTTTTATTCATGGCCTTGGTCAAGATGCATCAAGCTGGACAGCTACCATAAGGCACCTCTCAACAAAGGATGATCTTGTTAGCGTCCATCTCCCCAACTTGCTTCAACATCAAGAAGTTACCTATCAAGCACTCTATCAGCAATTTAAATCGTTTTGTCTTTCGTACGACCAGCCACTCCATTTAACCGGTTTATCATTAGGCGGTATACTGGCATTGAGTTTTGCAATCGAGACGTCGCAAACAAAAAAGCATCCTACCGATTAATGAAGAGCATTCCTACAGCCAGTATGGTCATGATTCATCGTGCTGGACATGAAGTGAACCAGCACCAACCTTTGTCACTTGCGAGTATCCTTCATACTTTCTACCAATCAAATGCGTGATTCTACTGAAAAAAGGTTTGGGTGTCATACACCCAAACCCTCTACTTCACGTTATTCTTGTTCGTCTTCTGCCTCAACTTCATCATCGTTGAAGAATTCTACTTCTACTTCAAGCTCACTGTACGTTTCATCGAGCATGAATGCATCGATGCTTGCTTGAATTAATTCATCTTCCGTTGATTGCTCATCAATGTCGAGTTGAGTAAGCATCGGCTCAAGTTCTGCAAGCGCTTCTTCGCCCTCTAATTGTACCTGTTCGCCGTCTCTTGTATCTTCAATCTCTGCTTGAGGTTGACCATTGTTATAGTCATATTGCACTTCATATTCTTCATTGTCATATTCTGCTTCAAGTTCAAACTCAGCAAAGTTTAACTCTTCATACCATGCAGAATCGGTATCTTCATCTGTCTCTGTACCTTCGTCTTGATCTTGGTCAGTGTCACCATTTGTTGCATCTTCATTTGTGTTGTTTTCTGTTGTTTCATTGGTTGTATCTTCACCGTTCGTTGATGTGTCTTCTTCGCCATTTCCGCATGCTGCAAGCGTCAAGGCCATAGCTGTTGTTAATCCAACCAATCCATATTTCTTCATCTAATAGAACCCTCCAAAAAAGTGTCTCCTCCTCTCTACCTGTTCATTGAAGCGATTAAACATTCTGGAAAGAATTCTTTTTATTACCAGTTTTCTATCCTTTTATCTTTTGCGCATTTGCATACGCACGCCAACTACCATAAGCTGTAAGATCCACAGCATGCTCGACTGCGCTTGCCTCGCAAAGGAATCCGACGACCGCTCTTTCGCTCTCTAATTGTATCGTTCCTAACCCTAATGGAGCTGGAATCATCGATAAGAACGACCCAACTTGATTTGTGGGCATTTCCCATACCTCCACTTCGATCGACTCGCCACTCTCCTCACGTACGAGTCCCGGCTTTGCTGGCTCAGTCGGAAGCTGGTACAAGCGATAGGTCGGTGCAGTGCGAGTTGTCTCTATTAATCTCGCTTGGTGTGCGTGCATCTGCCATTCTAATGGAAAGCCCTGCATATGCAGCCCACAGACAGCGATTTGCGTTAATTCATTGTTCGTTGTGAATGCCTCTGCAGCACCAACGATTAAGTCTTCGCAATGATGAAGCGCGAAGAACGAAATGCCGAATGGAAAACCGTTTGTTGTTTTCCCTGCAGGAGCAGCTAGCGCACATAAATCGAGCAAATTGCAATGGTTCGTGTATAGCCCCATCTGACTGTTTGTCTGAATAGGGTCTTCGCGGACTTGTTCTCGCGAATAGGTGCCTCCATTTGTCGGCATAACCAGGACCGACTCTTCATCTAGCATTCTTTCAACTTGACGCTTTATAGCCTGCAGACGATGCTGAGCACTAAATAAATTCGCTGCATCAAACTGAGGGGTTTTTGCTGTTTCGATTACTTGTTTTGTTACGGGAAACACCTCTTCCGGATGCTCGTCAATAAAATCACCAACCGCCGCCCACCGCTCGGCGACTAGAGGGCCTTCATATAAAAGCGCAGATGCTTCAAACAATTGTTTAGGGTTAAACGTTTCCACTTTCCCTAAATGGCGTAATTTCTGCACAGCATCGGCCCAGCTTTGCTTAAATCCATGCTTATCTACACCAAAGAACGTTAGACTTTCTTCTTCTGGAACCAAATATCGCGTAGGCGTCGATGATTTTAATGGTAAGTGGTGTTTAGAATAAGGGTCCTTCTCGTCGAACCCACGAACAACCGCATCTACTTGTTTCATCTCTTTAATCGTATGCGTAAAAACCGTTACGCAATCAATGCTTTCACAAGCTGGTACAACACCAGCCGTTGACCATGCGCCAAGACTTGATTTAAACCCATAGAGACCGTGCAAGCTTGCCGGTACACGTCCAGAACCTGCTGTATCGGTACCCAAAGCGAATGGAACGAGACCGAGGGCAACCGCCACAGCTGAACCGGAACTCGATCCTCCACTTATATAGTCTGGTTCATAGGCGTGTTTCGTTTCTCCATAAGGGCTGCGCGTGCCAACAAGTCCCGTCGCAAACTGATCTAAATTGGTTTTCCCTACTGGAATCGCTCCTGCGTTAACCAAACGTTGAATGGTTGTGGCTGTCTCATCTGGAAAATATGCATACGCTTCACAACCTGCTGTCGTACGAAGGGACAACACGTCCATATTGTCTTTAACCGCAAACGGAATGCCCCAAAGCGGTGCGTCCTTCGATATATAGGCTAACTGCTGAAGAAAAGGCTTGATCCTCTCTAACGTTGGTGGTGTAATCCAGACGTTGTAACCTGAGGTTTCTTCACTTTTCGCAATGAGCTCTGTTATGACATCTTCCGGTGTTGTCCTTCCTTCTCGATACGCGCATGTTAATTGTTCGATCGTCATTTTTTTCATGATGAAACGACCTCGCTTTCTGCTCGAATCGATACAATTCGCGTTCCTGCTTGAACCTCATCACCCGGCTTCACATAGACTTCGTGAACAACACCTGATTGTGTTGCTAGCTGAGGAAACTCCATTTTCATCGATTCTTCAATGACTAACGCCTCGCCTTCTTTCACAAATTGACCTGGTTTGACGAGGACTTTCCATACACTACCTGGCATTGAGCTTTTCATTGGTTCCACTCCGTCAGGTAACAACGCTTCTTCGTCCACTTCTGCAGATGGCGCTTCTGTCACATACTCTGCGATGCCTTTTTCCTTCCAATCTTCTCGTTCTTGTTGAAAGGCAGCCTGTTGATGATCTTTATACGCTTTTCGTTCTTCTTCAATTCCTTCTAAAAACGCCAGATAATCCGCTAACTTGAACGTTGTTTCTTCAATTTCCACTTCATATTGACCGAGCTCCATTTTTTTCCGAATCGCTGTTAATTCTTTTTCTGTAACTGGATAATAGTTAATTTGGTCAAAGAAGCGAAGCAACCATGGCTTTCCTTCTTCAAAGCTCTTCGAAGGTTTCTTGTGGTTCCAAACTTGGAGCGTCCGTCCAAATAATTGATAACCTCCAGGTCCTTCCAAGCCGTAAATACACATATACGCGCCGCCAATACCGACTGCACTCTCTGGAGTCCACGTTCGAGCAGGATTGTATTTTGTTGTAACAAGACGATGTCTCGGATCTGTCGGTGTCGCAACTGGTGCGCCTAGGTAGACGTCACCTAGACCCATCACTAAATAATTGGCATCGAAAACGGTTTGATAAACATCTTCTCGCTCGTCTAACCCATTTATTCTACGGATGAACTCAATATTATCTGGACACCACGGGGCATCTTTTCGAACATTGTGTTCATAACGCTCCATTGCCAGTTGTGCAGAAGGGTCATCCCATGATAAGGGCAGACGGACAATTCGTGACGGCACCTCTACTTCTTCAAGAGGAGGTAAGTCAGCATGAATAGCGATAATTCTTTTTGTTACCTCGTGGACCGTTGTTTTACTAAGATCAATATGAACTTGGAGCGAGCGAATACCCGGTGTTAGATCGAATACATGAAACTCATCTGCATCTTTTATCGCTTCCATTAACAGATGGGCTTGGAAACGATAGCGTAAGTTCAACTCCATTTCGCCAAATTCGATTAAGAGATAGGCATCTCCAGCAGCTCGAATCGTCATGTGTAACGGAAGTGAGTGATCCTCTTCATATAAAATTGGGTACGCCCCTGACCATTCTTTGTTATTTTCTTGTAACGCCGGTAACCGCAATCCCTCTTTTATGAACGTTTCTTGTTTGTGATAAAACGATGTCGCTTCTTCAAATGTGACGAGTTGAAAACGGACCTTATCACCAGGCTTTAGTTGGCCAATTTTCCATCGTTCCGCTGCTATCGTCGTCACTGGACAAACAAACCCTCCTAAACTCGGACCATCTGGACCTAGTAAAATCGGTGTATCCCCTGTCAGATCTAGCGTACCAATCGCATAAGCGTTATCGTGGATATTAGATGGATGAAGTCCCGCTTCTCCTCCGTCTTCTCTCGCCCACAAAGGACCTGGACCAATTAAACGGACACCGGTTCTAGAGCTATTAAAATGCACTTCAAACTCTGTCTCAAGTATCTGTTTGATGTACGCTTCATCCATATAATCACTTGAACTATGTGGCCCTAAAATAGCTCCAATCTCCCACTCGTGCGTTAGTTCCGGCGTCTGCTCATAGATTTGTTTCTCCATCGCCGATTCTACTTGCGCTATTCGCAGTACATCTCCTGTCCGCAACTCTCGTCCACCATGACCGCCGAAACCACCAAGGGAAAAAGTAGATTTACTTCCTAATAAAGAGGCCACATTAAGGCCACCTTCGATAAGCAAATACGTACGCATCCCTAAATCCGCTTGCTGAAAGGATAAAATGCTTTGTGCCTGAGCCTCCATGACCTCATATGGTTTTACTGGAACGCCATCCAATTCGGCTTTCATATCAGCGCCTGTGACGACGAAAGCAACGCTCGTTCGAAAGCGATAAGACCCACCACTTAACGTCATCTCAAGACCCGCTGCTTCCTCTTTGTTGCCAAGCAATTGATTGCCAATTCGAAAATTAAGTGGATCCATTGGACCACTTGGCGGAATTCCGACATCCCAATGCCCTAATCGACTCGGAAAATCTTGGACAGATGTTTGCACACCTCCATCTAGTACTTCAAGTGCTCGTTCTTCCGCTTGAAAAGAATCAAGAAACGTGGTGTACACATGCTCTTTTTCAAACTTCTCATCCCGCAGAATGTTTTCGAGGTAGTTTACATTCGAAGTCAGCCCGTAAAAACGCGTCTCCTCTAACGCCTCAAGTAATTTCAACCGCGCCTCCTCACGCGTCTCTCCTTTTGCAATCACTTTCCCAAGCATTGGATCATAATACGACGAAATGGTCGTACCTTTCTCCACCCAAGTCTCGTTTCTCGTTTTTGAACTGAGCCGAACATCATCGAGGGTTCCTGTACTCGGTCTAAAATCAAGCAGCGCATCCTCAGCATAGATACGAGCTTGGATGCTATGTCCTTTAACCTCAAGTGTTGGCGGCACTTGCCACTCACCGATCGATTCCAGCACCATCCATTCAACAAGATCGATTCCGTAAACTTCTTCTGTCACACCATGCTCCACTTGAAGTCGAGTATTCATTTCTAAAAAGTAAAAGGATTCCGTCTTTTCATCGTAGAGAAATTCTACTGTCCCTGCACTTTGGTAGCCAACCGTCTTCGCTAAAGCAACTGCCGCTTGATGCATTTTTTCTCGTATCGTGTGACTAAGGTTTGGCGCCGGTGCTTCTTCAATCACTTTCTGGTTACGTCTTTGAATCGAACAATCTCGCTCTCCAACTGCAACCACATCTCCAGACTGACTTCCAAAAATTTGGACTTCAACATGGCGTGCAGTTTCAATGTATTTTTCCAAAAAGACGTCTGCTCGATTAAAATGTTGAGAGGATAAATGCGATACTCGTTCAAAATTTGTTCGTATATCTTCTTGGTTCTGGCAAATGCGCATGCCAATCCCACCACCGCCTGCAGAACTTTTCAACATGACTGGATAACCGATGTCCTCCGCTAAATCGATTGCTTCATGAACAGACGTTAAGACTTCAGTGCCTGGTAGTAAAGGAACATCTGCTTCTACCGCGAGCTTCCTTGCCTCATGTTTTAAACCAAATTGTCTAAGCTGACTAGGCGTCGGTCCGATAAAGATCAGTCCTTCTGCTTTACATGTTTCCGCAAATCGATCATTCTCACTTAAAAATCCATAACCCGGGTGAATCGCATCGCAATGAGTTTCTTTTGCTACTTGAATGATTTTCTCCGTATTTGTGTAGCTATCTTGAACCGGACCATCTCCTATACAAATCGCGTTGTCTGCTTGTTGAACATGAAGACTTGTCTCATCTGCTTCTGTATAGACGGCAACCGATTCAATGCCCATTTTTTTCAGCGTTCGACTAATGCGCGTTGCAATGGTTCCTCGGTTTGCAATTAACACACGTTGTACCATATTGCTCCACTCCTCTGTTCTCTATTTTTTATTCCAGATGTACAGTCTAATTGGTGTCGGGTTAAAACCTGAGCACGGATTATTCAGCTGTGGACAATTTGAGATCAGAACGGTTGTATCTGCATGTGCAACCATTTCTACGTACGCCCCTTTATGGGACAGTCCATCAGCAAAGGACAATCCACCTTCTGATGTAATTGGTACATTCATAAAAAAGTTAACGTTTGGTGCTAAATCACGCTTCGTAAATCCTTTGTCGTATTTAGCAAGCTCAAGCATAAATGTATCTCGGCAATTATGCATATACGCCCGATCATGCGCATAACGGACGGTGTTGCTTTGTGAAGAACACGCGCCTCCTAATGTATCGTGACGCCCGACTGTATCTGCCACGATTTCTACTAAGGGCTTGCCTGATTCAGCGCGAAGCACGCTACCTGTTGTTAAGTAGACATTTTGCTGAGCGGTCACCGTCCTGACGGCACTATAATGATCACTCGGTTCGTGCGTATCGTAAAACAACGTATCCGCCGCCTGATTCCCCGTTTCATCGACGATTCGAAACACTTGTCCTTCTTTTAATTCATACATCCAGCCTTCTCCTGCAGGCACGACGTTTTCATAGACTGCATCGGCAGGATTCATAGAGCTTTTTGTTAGTGACGTTGTGAACATTGAAGCGCCTCCTTATTGATTTACAAATACATCTTGATTTGACTTTCCTGCCAGCTGTTCGTCTTGCCACGTATTTTCAAACGCACGACGATTTTCCTCGCAATGATTCACGCATAAATCGTCGTCTCCAATCTCCACTGCATCGGTAATGTGCCATTCGATTTCTGCAGTTGGGTAATGACGACTTTGGCTTAATGGATGTGGCGTGTTTGAGAAAAAGAACACACTGTCCACTTCTGTTCGTAACACGATATAATCACCACTTTGACCATGATCCTCCTCAAACGTGATGGCACCACTTTCATCGTAAGATAGCTTTGAAAACAAATTGACGACTGGTCCTAAGTCTTTTTTTTCGTACCCTTGACGAACAAGCTCCATTAAAAAATTTTCTTCTCCGTTTCGTTTGCACTCGTTTAACTCTGTCTGAAAACTCGTCACCCCGTACTGTTCATTCGTTGAATCTCTAGTTGTATAGCTACTAATCGGGTCGTGCCAGCCAAGTGAGTCTTCAATGATGCTCACCATGGCTCGCCCATTATCGCTCATAAGAAGATGACCTTTCGTCAACATCGACGTGTGCTGTGCTTTTAACGTGTCTGGCATGTTGTACCGTTCATCCTTACGATCTGCACAAAACACCATCATGCCAAGATTGGCGTTTGTGCCATTTATTTTTATGGTGATCTTCTTTCCTTTTCGAATAATCCCGGACCACTTTTCTCCTGGGCGTAGCGACTTAAACCAACTCATTTGTTTTCCTCCTTTTTCATAATAAAAGCCCGAGAGACGATTAGGTCTCCCAGGCTTTTTTCCTTCCGTGTATGCAAGTCCATGACCCACACGCTCTCTCTCGGACCAGCCATGCATGTTCTGCAGCGGAACCCTAGAAAGCTTTTTTCGTCCTATCTAGAACCTTTATCTACTTGTTGTTCCTATAAGTCTTTCATGAATTTTATTGTCTTGCTATAACCTTGTAACATCTTCTACCAAACTATTTTAAATAGACAGAAAGTTCGTTAAATCATCTAACAAACGACTTGAAAATTAAAGAATAGCTTTTAGGATTAGAGACTATCGAATGCTTTTGTTTAGAGTTAGGGAGGATCATATGGCAAAAACATCACTAAAACGAACATTGTCTTTATGGCAAGTAACGGCATTAGGGCTCGCTTGGAATACACCAATGATCTATTTCTCAACCTTTGGCGTTTCCTACGAAAGCGCAAGCGGACAACTTCTTATCACGTACGTGCTCTCCTTTCTAGCTATTCTTTTAACAGGTGCTAGTTACGCTAAACTTGCTAAAAAACTTCCTTTATCCGGATCTGCGTATACGTATGCAAAAGTGACCATTCATCCAAACGCAGGCTTCCTTGTTGGCTGGGTCGTTCTATTAAACTATTTATTTGCCCCGATCATTGCATGCATCACGTTTGGCGTTTTTTTAAGTGCTCAATTCCCTTCTATTCCGCCCTTTGTATGGATCACTAGTTTACTTATCTTACTCACTGTAATTGCCATTCGAGGCGTCGGCGCATCCGCTAACATTAGTGCTCTCTTCGTCGCCATTCAACTTTTATTTATAGGCGGATTTGGCGCTTTACTCCTTTTTAATTTGATGCAAAATGGCTCGACCTTACCATTTACACAAACATTCGCTGAGCCCATTCTTTCTTTAGACAACCCTGTACATGCATTATTCATGGGCACATCTGTTGTCGTCTTTTCATTTTTAGGCTTTGATACGATTACAACCCTTTCTGAGGAAACGAAAAATCCAGAGAAAACAATTCCTAGAGCCATATACATGATTCTTTTCATTGTCGGTGGATTTCACTTAAGTTCCTCTTTCTTTATCCAATCTTCTTTTCCATCCCTAACTTTCTTAAACCTCGATGCCGCAGCCTTAGAGATGATGGCAACTGTTGGAGGACCGATTTTACAAGGGATTTTCATTCTTGTGTTAACAATGGCGATATTTACCCAAGGGCTTGCATCTATAACCGCAGTCTCCCGCCTGCTATTTGCGATGGGACGAGACAACCTTTTACCAGGACGCATGTTCAGCTATATTCATCCAACGTACAATACACCGGTTTTCAATATTTTGCTCTCTAGTACACTTTCATTAACGGCAATCTTTTTATCTGTCGATACAGCTATGCGCTTTGTAAACTTTGGTGCCTTGACCTCCTTTTTCTTCGTCAATCTTTGCGTCATAAGTCTTGCTTATAAACAAAAAGAAAACGTGTCTTATGTTAAAAGTTATTTTGTGCCAGCGATAGCAGCTCTCATTATGATGAGCCTTGTCTCATTTTTAGACTCGGTGACCTTAACGGTCGGACTCATTTGGATGACAATCGGCTGTTTGTACCTCCTTTATTTAACAAAAGCCTTCCGCCACCCACTAGCTAGATGGCAACCAAGCAAACATTCCGAACGTACAACCGTATAAAAAAACTAGTGCTGAGAGCACTAGTTTTTTCGCTTTAGTTCATTTGAATAATCGTTAAAGCAGCGCCCACTGAAGGAGCAGGTAGGAGAACCGCTGTCGCAATTAAGCCAAACAATTGTAAATAGAGGGTATCTCCTGCATTAAAATTTGTGATCAGCGAGCAGTTAAATGCTTCTGTTGAAACAGCCGGACTGATGACAGAACCTGGAATGACAATATTATTTCGTAAAAGCCGTGTCCCTACAAGCAACCCTGCTGTTGTATTAAGCTGATAACTAATCATATATCTTCCAGAGGCAGGAAACGTAAACGTATTGTTTGCCCCATTCACTGTAAACGTATTTAAGTTTTGATTGGAAGGCAACGGTACCGTTGTCCCCACTACCAGCACAGCAAGCGTTGTTCCAGCTGTATTTCCCGCATACATGGAATTTGCTGTTGTATTCGTGCCAGTAGTGCCCGTTGGTCCGGTTGGGCCTGCTGCACCTGAACCAGTTGGACCCGTTAGTCCTGTTGGACCAGTCAAGCCTGTAACACCCTGAATTCCAGTAACACCTGTTGCTCCTGTAGGTCCAGTTATTCCAGTTACGCCTGTCGGGCCTATTGCTCCTGTTATGCCAGTGGCTCCTGTACTTCCTATAGCTCCAGTGTTACCCGTAGGTCCTTGGATTCCTGTAGCACCTGTAATCCCTGTGTTCCCAGTTGGTCCCTGAAAACCTGTTGATCCGGTTACTCCTTGAGCTCCCGTTATTCCTGTAGGACCAGTTAAACCCGTAACACCCTGAATTCCAGTAACACCTGTTGCTCCTATAGGTCCAGTTATTCCAGTTGCGCCTGTCGGGCCTTGAATTCCTGTAGCTCCTGTCAAACCTGTGTTACCCTGAACTCCAGTGAATCCTGTTACTCCTTGAGCACCAGTAGAGCCTGTAGTTCCCGTAATTCCTGTAACCCCAGTATTCCCAGTTGGTCCCTGAAAACCTGTTGTTCCTGTTGATCCTGTATTCCCCGTTATACCTTGCGCTCCCGTTAATCCAGTAGGACCTGTAATCCCTATAGGTCCTTGGGCTCCCGTTGGTCCTTGAGAACCAGTGCTTCCTGTAGCCCCTGTGTTCCCACTTAGTCCCTGAAAACCTGTTGCTCCAGTTGGTCCTGTCACTCCCTGAATTCCAGTTGCGCCTGTCGGGCCTGTTATTCCTTGGACTCCTGTTGCTCCAGTTGGTCCCGTCACTCCTTGAATTCCTGTAGCACCAGTTGGGCCCGTCATTCCTTGCGCTCCTGTTAACCCGGTTGGTCCTGTTACTCCTTGCACTCCTGTTGCCCCCGTTGATCCTGTTACTCCTTGGGCACCTGTCACTCCAGTTGGTCCTATTACTCCTTGGGCACCTGTCACTCCAGTTGGTCCTGTTACTCCCTGTACTCCTGTTGCCCCCGTTGATCCTGTTACTCCTTGGGCTCCTGTTAACCCGGTTGGTCCTGTTACTCCTTGGACTCCGGTTGATCCAGTTGGGCCTGTTATTCCTTGCGCTCCTGTTAACCCGGTTGGGCCTGTTATTCCTTGCGCTCCCGTTAATCCAGTCGGACCTGTAATCCCTATAGGTCCTTGGGCTCCCGTTAACCCGGTTGGACCTGTTACTCCTTGGACTCCGGTTGATCCAGTTGGGCCTGTTATTCCTTGCGCTCCCGTTAGTCCAGTCGGACCTGTAATTCCTATAGGTCCTTGGGCTCCCGTTGGCCCTTGAGAACCAGTGCTTCCTGTAGCCCCGGTTGAACCTTGTACTCCAGTGATTCCGGTCAGACCTTGGATTCCTGTAGCACCCGTCAAACCTGTGTTACCCGTTATTCCTGTACTTCCAGTTGGACCCTGGACACCCATGCTCCCTGTAACCCCGGTTGAACCTTGAGCTCCCGTTGCACCTGTCAAACCTGTGTTACCCGTTATTCCTGTAGGACCAGTTAAACCCGTAACACCCTGAATTCCAGTAACACCTGTCGCTCCTGTGTTCCCAGTTGGTCCCTGTGCACCTGTTAAACCCGTCGGCCCTTGGATTCCTGTAGGTCCTGTAGCCCCTGTAATCCCAGTGTTCCCAGTTGATCCCTGAAAACCAGTTGTTCCTGTAGATCCTGTTACTCCTTGAGCTCCCGTTATTCCGGTAGGACCAGTTGGCCCTTGAGCTCCCGTTGCTCCTTGAAAACCTGTAGGACCTGTGATTCCAATTGATCCTGTATTCCCCGTTATTCCTGTTGCTCCAGTTGGTCCTGTTATTCCTTGGACTCCTGTTGCTCCAGTTGGTCCCGTTACTCCTTGTATTCCTGTTGCTCCGGTTGATCCTGTTACTCCTTGTATTCCTGTTGCTCCGGTCGGACCTGTTATTCCTTGGACTCCTGTTGCTCCGGTCGGACCTGTTATTCCTTGGACTCCTGTTGCTCCAATTGGTCCCGTCACTCCTTGGACTCCTGTTGATCCAGTTGGACCCGTCATTCCTTGGGCTCCTGTTAACCCGGTTGGTCCTGTTACTCCTTGGACTCCTGTTGCTCCAGTTGGTCCCGTTACTCCTTGTATTCCTGTTGCTCCGGTCGGACCTGTTATTCCTTGGACTCCTGTTGATCCAGTTGGACCCATCATTCCTTGGGCTCCTGTTAACCCGGTTGGTCCTGTTACTCCTTGTATTCCTGTCGCTCCGGTTGGTCCTGTTACTCCTTGTATTCCTGTTGCTCCGGTCGGACCTGTTATTCCTTGGACTCCTGTTGCTCCGGTCGGACCTGTTATTCCTTGGACTCCTGTTGCTCCAGTTGGTCCTGTTACTCCTTGGACACCTGTTGCTCCGGTTGATCCTGTTACTCCTTGCTCTCCCGTCGCTCCGGTTGCTCCTGTTAATCCTTGAATTCCTGTGGCCCCCGTTGATCCCGTCACTCCTTGAGTTCCCGTTGCCCCGGTCAGTCCCGTCACTCCTTGTATTCCTGTAGCTCCAGTCAACCCCGTAACACCCTGAATTCCTGTAGCCCCTGTAGTTCCCGTAGCCCCCGTTGAACCTTGTGCGCCAGTGACTCCGGTCGGCCCTGTTACTCCTTGTATTCCTGTTGCCCCGGTCGGTCCCGTCACTCCTTGTATTCCTGTAACTCCAGTCAACCCCGTCACTCCCTGAATTCCAGTGACACCTGTAGCTCCCGTTACTCCTGTAGATCCCGTTACTCCTGCAGCTCCTGTAATTCCAGTTACGCCTGTATTCCCTGTCGGACCATTAAATCCTGTAACTCCCGTTGGGCCTTGGGCACCAGTCGGTCCGATCGAGCCAGCCTCCGCGATGAGCGTATACTCATTTGATTCGTTAGGAAGCCCAATTGGATTATTCGTGTTCACCATATACGTACTGCCTTCGAATGTAACAATTTGCCCAAACTGGTATTCAAATGATCTTCTTATATCAAATGGCTCCAAAGATTGCAAACCAATTCCCGTTGCTCCAGTCATTCCAGTTGAACCTGTAGGTCCTGTTTCACCTCTAGGTCCAGTTTCACCTGTCGCACCTGTAACTCCCGTAATACCAGTTACTCCTGTGACGCCATCCGCACAAAAAGATGCACCGCCATTTGTAACCGTCCGTGAAAAAAACTGAATACCACCAAAGCACTTTTTAGGTTTTCTAAATAAATCCCCCATGATACACAACCCCTACATTAATCTTCTATAATAACTGTATGCATAGGGGAATGTCTGTGTTATTAATCCCTTTCTAACAAAAAAACAGCGCCACTAAGCACTGTTTGCATCAAAATGATAGTTGCTTTTTATTCGAGCATTCAAGTTCACGATCCTCGTTCAATGCTACTATGAACTACTACATTCATACTACGAGATTCATCCACATCAAAAAAAGGGCAAAAAACGAAGATATCAGCGTATTCTTCATCTTTTTACCCTATCTTTTTCACAAACTTATTGGCCAATTGAAACTGTACCAAATGCTTGTTTTAACGACGTATATATTTTTAAATCAACTTTTATTCCAAGTGAAACCATTGTTTGTGCAATTTCAGGACGGACGCCACTAATCATTGTTTCGATGCCAACAAGCTTTAACGCATCGACCACTTTAAAAATTTGTGCAGCAACCATCGTATCAATGACACTCACACCAGATAAATCAAGGATGATATACTTAAGGCCCAATTGAGAGCCTTTATCTAAAGCATTCGTCATCAAATATTGCGCTCGTTTTGTATCAATTTCACCGATAATTGGAATAATCCCAACCTCGTCTGTTAATTGAACAAGCGGGACCGATAACTCATCAATTGCATATTTCGCCACTTCAATATTGTTTGCGAAATCCCTCATATAGGTTTGACTGACTTTCTGAGTTGCCAAATCAACAATTTGGTTGAATTTCGAAATCACGTCATACAAATGATTAAACGTAAATCCTTCTTTTTCGGCTTCATTTTTAACAATTTCGCCGATACGATCACGGTAATACGTAATCTCTGTTAACGCGACATCTAAATCTAGGTCGAGTGAAACAAGCAAGCCTGCAACAGCTTCACCCCACTTTTCTATCGCTTTCTCAGAGTCTTCTTTATCCTTTAAAAATGAGTTTGCATAAACTTCAATTAGCTCATGTCTCCACGGCTTAAGCTTCGAAATTAATGTCGCTTCATCCATATGATCATATGACGGAGGCATACTCGCGAGTGAAACCTTTTCATCCAAAATTACATCGGTAATTGGTTTTAAATAGTCTTTGGATTTGATCATTTTTATATCTTCTCCTGCATTTTAATTCTTTTAATAGCTAAATCTTACTATACCACAGTGTGACATAAATTTTGCAGTCATAACTTTCCTGATCTAATTTTCTGACTTCGTATCCTCGGTGCAGGTTATCTTTTCTCAAAGCGATCTTTTGCCAGTTGATCTAATGTTTCAAACGCTGTTTCCTTATTAAATGTACTTTTTAGACGGTAATCCAAATCATCTATAATTCGATAGTGCTGACTAATCACATTTTGTTGGAGCTTGTATCTCCCAAGTGATTTTATATTTTTCCACCAAATTTTACCGCCTTTTGTTTTCGAACGAATAATCTTTTCTTGCTCATCACTTAGCAACTTAATAACTTCTAGAGGATCTCCACCAAATAACCGTTCCAGCACTTCACTCTCTTGAAAAATCGCACAAATAGCGCACACAAGTGTCCAGTCGGCTCGGGTTTGACCAGATTCAAGTTGGGCGACAATCTTTTTTGTTATTCCAAGCGCATTTGCTAACTGATTTTCCGATAGCTGGCTTTCTTTTCTAATTGCACGGACATTTCTAGATACAACAATCATCGCATGATTACGATCCATCCTCGCCACTCCACTTTTTTATCATCTTACTCTAATTTAAATTATCTGACTATACTTTTTACGTTATTTGTCCATTCTTTTTTAGTGTATGAATTAAGGAACGAATGACTGTATCAACTGTATGTAAATCGACATGTCCATTATGATCAAATTCAATTTTTGCAAACGACTTTATTAATGGAGATTGCTTGGAAACAGAAATAAACCTTCCTGCTTCTTTTAATTTAATCAACTTTCTAACGTCTTCCTCCAGCGTATGCAACCCTACACCTCCTACCCTTATCATGAATACCCTTTCCATCCCAATTGTACACTCGTTTTACAGTTTACCTTTTCTTTTCCATTTATGCGAAAGACTTTTGTAACAAATGGAGAATGTTAACGAAAAAGAAACACGGCTACTAAAATGCGCGTGTTCTCTGGTATCTTTAATCATCAAAAGAGAGATTTTGGGGTTCCAATTTTATTTCTGAATGCCAATTTAAATTTGTTGTCGGTACAAGCTTACTTGCTTCTTGAAACGATAGGCTCCCTAACCAAGCTTGACCTGGACCAGATAGATTTAAGCCGAATGCAATTAGTTCACTCTCTTCAGGTATATCTAGCACCACACTATAAATATTCCAGTCCGTATCACCTGAAATCTTCCGATTAAACATATTATCAAATTGCAGTACGTCTAATTGCTTGTTCTCAACTCGCATCCAGAGACCACAATATTCTTCAATTCCATTTGTTTTTATAAATCCAGATAGTTTCATACGTTTCCCACGATATTTTTCAGCTCTAAATTGCTGCATTAACGTTACAAATCCACCATTTAGCTTTACAGTATTTGCTTTGATGTAAGCCGACTGTTTACCTTGATGAACATTTTTTGTGTCTAGCCCTACTTCATAATTTTGAGGTTCATCCCCAGCAAGAATCCATCCTTTAATTGGCGTTACTTCCATTGTTCTGTCCTCTTTTCTAATATGGTTTAGTAAAGAACGATATCGTCCAGGTGGTAATCCATACACTTTTTTAAATGCTCTTGTAAATGCTTCTTGGCTGTCAAAACCTATAAGTAAAGCAATATCAAGAATTCTCTTTCGTGTATGAATCAGTAAATACGAGGCTTGAGCCAATCGCCTTTTCCGGACATACTCATTAACTGTCATTTGAAACGTTTGTTGAAATTTCTTTTGAAAATGGAATGGGGAATAACCGAGCCTGTTCGCCATCAATTTAATATTCAAAGACTCTTTTATTCGCTTTTCTATATCCTCAATACAAACCTGTGAAAAATTGGACATTACTTCACCTCCATATATCTATATCTTACACCTCAACTATTCTTTCTTTTTGATCTATATTGCTTTCTTTAAAAAAAGAGCATGCTTTTTTCTAGAATGGAGAATCTAAGGAAAATAGTAGGAAGGAGATGAGCATGTGCTCACAAAACGATTGATAAGACAAACGATCATCTTCAGTGTCGGTGTCATTCTTTTTTCTGGCTGTGGCGTTCATCAAAATGGTGGAAAGCCTCACCCGCTTAAAGAACATACAGATCAGTTCCAATCCCTTCATCAGCCGTCAGACCGGCGCGATGTTGGTGACGTCGGTTACCATTATACCGATCGTGTACCAGAACAACTTGCCGTTGCGGACGAACCTGCATTTCCTATTGGTTCAAAAGCAATAATCAAGTCCGATGAGTTACCAGGTATGCAGTATGCCGTTGCAACCATTAAAGGTGCTTACGATACAACCGCTTATGAAATTCAATATACGCTGGCAGACGGGTCTGATCAGATGACTTATAAATGGGTACTTGCGGAAGAATTTCTAGAATTTCGCGATGAACCGTTTAAAAACGGTGAGTTGGTTCAAGTGGATCCTGATGCTCTTCCAGACTTAAATGGTGCGAATGTCCAAATTGTTGATCACCAAGAGACCACTGTATACATGGTTGATTTTATTTCTACCTCCAAAGAAGAGATCGAGAACTTTAAGTGGGTTTCAGAAGAGGATCTACAGCCACTTACGCAGAAGCGCGTAGACTAATTTGCATTAAAAAAATAGAATCTCCATGGTTGATCACGGAGATTCTTTCTTTACGATTGCTTGCGATTAAAATAACGAATTCCTGAAATCAGAAATGTCACGACAAGTCCGCCCAGTCCAAAGAGAACGACAAACGTTAGAACTTGAAAAATGGCTGTTCCCCAATTCATCATGTCAAACATATAAATCCTCTCCTTTTCTTACCTCCAGTGTAACATAAATTGTAATAATTATAAAATTTAGTCAAGTTAGTTTGAATTAGCACCTTATTTACATGAACCATTAGTACTTAAAGCAGACTATCCGTTCCAACTGGGTACGCTAGATTTCTCCTATACCCCGATGAAACGGGAAAGCGTTCATTTTATAATCGTTCATTATGAATTTCTTCGTCTGTTTGCAGATCAACAATAATAACCCGTTGCTCTGATTTTATAAATACACTTTTATATTGTTCAATCCCTTGCTCATCAATAAATAAAATCACTCGGGTTCCATCATTATCCGTATCAATGTTGACGGAGTACTCATTGCCCTGTATTTTCTCGTTAACCGTCATGTATTCTGGGAATGAAGCCCATTCATATTGATCTAGAGCCTGCCCACTGCATCCCGTTAACGTTAGTACGATAAGAATCATACTCATGACGTATCGTCTTGCTGTCATTCTTTGCCCTCACTTTTTTTAATCTATGTATAGTTTACCCGTAAATGGGGTGAAAAAAAACACAAGTACAAAACTTGTGTTTATGCTTGCATAGCATTGTTTATTCGATTGGCTAAGTCCGTCGATACTTCATTCATCTCATCGATCACAACAGACTGAACATCTCCTGCCACACTTTTAAGTTGAGACGCAATATTTTCCACCAAATCTGCTTTTTCTTGTGATGGTAATGCTTCATAGAACATGCGTGGCTGAGCATAATCATCTTGCTTTTCTAAATCCGAACGTTGCAAGACGCCTTCTACATAACGACCATCGCCACTCGTAACAAGATTTCCAGGTGACCAATTCCCTTGATGATTCACAGGGACTTTACGAAATTCCGGACCAATTCGATAACGCTGAGAGTCCCAATAAATATTTGCTCTCCCTTGAAGCATCTTGTCATCTGAGAGCTCCACACCCTCGAGTAAATGACTAGGAGAAAAAGCTGCTTTTTCTACTTGCTCCATATAGTTATCTGGATTTTTATTTAATGTCATTTTTCCAATCGGTATGAACGGGAACTGATTTTCATCCCAAGTTTTTGTGTCGTCTAGCGGATCATAAGGCAACTGGTCTGCCGCCTCCATATCCATGACTTGTACGTATAAACCGTATTCCACAACGCCTCCACCTGCAATTGTATCGTATAAATCTTGACCGGCAACATCAGGTTGCTCTCCAGCTAATTTCACCGCTTCTCCATTACGAATATATTGCTCTCCAGCAAACGGAAACCAAGCAAGCTTGATATAGCGACGGTCTCCTTGACTATTTTTCCACACATATGTATTGACGCTATGCCCTGGGATGTGGCGCAAGCTCTTCACTGTTCCCATATTGGAGTAAACGCGTAAGACGAAATGGAGTGATTCTGGCGCACGCGCCACAAAACTCCAAAAACGATCAGGATCAATGAGATTGTTTTTCGGTGAAGGTAAAAATGCTTTAATCGCTTCCGGAAAACGGATAGTATCCCGTACAGAAAACACAGGGATATGGTTGCAGACTAGATCGTAAATCCCTTCATTCGTATAAAATTTCGTTGAGAAACCCCGAACATTTCTTGACGTGTCTGGCGTTCCTTTTGTACTTACTGCCAAAGAAAAACGGACAAACACAGGCACCTGTGTTCCCGGCTGTTGCATAAATGACAGAGATGTATAGGGTGACATGGAATAATACGTTTCAAAATAGCCAAAAGCACCAAACCCTTTAACATGCACAGGTCGCTCGGTAATCTTTTCATGGATAAAGGTTTGAAGCGTTTCGTGCTCAATGTTGTCTTGCTTGAGAATAGGTCCTCGTTTGCCGACTGTTTGAGAATGTAACCTTGCGGGCTGATCCTGGTCCCATTTATGTAAATCACGATACGACCCATGTGGCGGGGGAAAAGTCTGATGGCTTCCCTCTTGATGATTCATTTGAACACACCTCTCCAAGTTAATAGCCTTCATCTATATTTATGTGGTTCTTCTGTTTTTAACCCTTTTCCAATCGTTTATTTCTGACAATTCCTACTTTCAATGATAGGGTAAGAATAGAAAGGAGTGCTGACATGAAAAACGTGATCTTACTCTTTCTTGCCATTGGAATTGAAGTGTTGGGCACAATGTTTATGAATCAATCAAATGGATTCACTCAATGGTTACCATCTATCATGGTTTTCATCTGCTATTTAACCGCACTTGTTTTATGCATTTATCTCCTTAAAGAGCTAGAAGTTGGATTAGTGAATGCCCTATGGTCTGGTTTAGGCACGTTTGCTGTTGTCTTATTAGGTATTTTGTTTTTAAATGAATCTGTCTCATTATTGAAAGCGCTTGGAATGATTTTCGTAATCGTTGGTGTTGTACTTTTAAATCTCCACAATCATTTCCACCAAAAAAGGAGTGTCGTGTAGTGGGCTATATTTTTTTAGGAACGGCGATACTCTTTTCTGTTATTGGTAACTTATTTATGAAGCTGTCTCGAGGATTTAAAGAAACAGCACCTACTGTTTTAGCTGTTCTTTCGTATATTGTTGTGACGATCGCTTTGACCTTTTCAATTCAATACATGGAAGTCGGCGTTGCTTATGCGGTTTGGTCTGGTACAACCATTCTCCTCGTGGCCTTAATTGGCATTTTATTTTTAAAAGAATCAAGAGGGTGGTTAAAATATGTATCGCTACTGTTGATTTCACTCGGTGTGGTTCTACTTCAGGTAGCCAATTGAAAAAACGAAAGCGCCTCTCACGCTTTCGTTAACTCATTCCATGTATAAGTAAGCAGCACATTTCCTGCACCATACTCAGGCACGTCGGTTCTCTTTTTCAAACTTGCTCCCATTTTCTCGTAAAATAATTTACTGTTATTTGCTTCTAAAACAGCAACAGAAGCTTCTTGATGATTGAGATCCACTAGATCTTTAAACAAAGCCTTAAGTCGTGCTTTTCCTCCGCCTTTTCCTTGATAGTCTTTTAGAATATATAGCGTTAGCACGTTAGCCGTTGACTTCGTGGCACTCGCAAAGCCGACAACATCTTCATTCTGTTCATAGACATAAATGAGCTGTTCACGGTCATTTAAATGCCGCTTCCACAGTGTCGTACGACCTTCAATACTCATTCGTGCCAGAATCTCTTCTTTTATAATTCCCGTGTAAGTGGTCAGCCACGCATGCACATGAACTGTGGCGATGCCTTGAGCATCTTCGAGTTGTGCCAATCGAATCATCACATTCCCCCCTTAAAACAACCTTTTTACCCATTCCACTTTATTAAGGAGATTCCTGTTCACGATTTCATTAAGTTTTTCCAATTGAGAATCCAGCAAACATCGGTCCACCAGTATCTTCAAGTGCTTGCTCAACGAGTGCGACTACCTTTTTCACATCTCCTGTTTGATAGAAGTGCTGAAAGGAATGAAAGAAACATTTCGCATAGTCTGAATCATATGCCTGCAAACTTCGATAGAGCCATTTTGAGCGCCCCATCCATTGCTGATTCATTCGTAGAACAAATTCTCCTAGCTGTTCCATTAAATGATTCACAATAAACCATAATTCTTCATTCCTCGTTGCCCCTCGTAAATCATCCAGCGTATCTGTTAAAAAATAGCGCTTTTCCACTTGAGTTTGCGTTGACCATGGCGGCGGCCCTTCCGACAATATCGCCTGGGCTTCTGTTTTAATTTGTTGATAAAACGGGCGATTTTCCTCAATAAGAACACGTCCCTGCGCAACCATTCGTGGCATGGAAGGAATACCGTTCTCTTGATCCGCTGTAAAAATGGTCCGATAAGACGTAAAAGAGTGAACAAATAGCTCAATTGGCCAATTGCCCTCGTAAAACGACTCTCGAAACGACGAAGTGACACTTTGATCAAACACAACAATGTCTAAATCAGATGTAGCGGTTTGTTCATTTCTTGATACACTGCCTGCAAGTAAAGCAAGATCACACGAAGGAAACCGATCAGCTACAATCGTTTTTGCACATTCATCTACAGTCATTTACACCCCACCACCCCACGATAGCGATTACATTTATATGTAAAAAAACACGCCGTTATTTCGAGTGTTCTTTCTTATTTAATCCTTTTTCAATGAGCTGATAGACCGCTTTAGAAAAGGTCGATATATTTTGTTCGTTTTGATAGTTTTTTACCCTTCGAACAATTTCTTCAGGAAACTTAATTAATTTCGGTATGCGATTCAACATCTGCATCTCCCCTGCATCCTATTCGCTCTAATATAGGAGATCATAGTGGTTTCCAAATTCATTGTCAATACTTGTTTTTTTCCTGTCTCTCGGTGCGTATCTTATAAATATGAAGGAACTTTTTTATTCTTTTTTTGTAAATAAAAAAAGGTTTGACTTTCATGATTTTGAGGCGTAAGTTGTTGGCTAGAATCAAGACGTTATTCTTTAATTTGCTACGTTGATGTGGCCACATCGCAAAGTACGACTGCTCATGATGAAAGACATTCGAAAGGAAGAAACCCATGCGACACGCAAAAAAGTCATGTATCGTTATTGGATTAGGAACGTTTGGAAAAAGCATTTGCGAAGAGCTTATTCGCCTTGGACATGAAGTTTTAGCGGTTGATCGCAACATTCATAAAGTGGAGGATGTTCGCGACATCGTTTCTCAGAGCGTTTGTTTAGATGCTACAGAAGAACGTGATTTAAAAACGTTAGGATTAAATCAGTTTGACATTGGTGTCGTTGCGATTGGCTCAAGTATTCAAGCGAGTATTTTAGCCGCAGTAAACTTAAAGGAATTTGATGTACCGACCGTTTGGGCAAAAGCAGAAACCCCACATCATCGATTACTACTTGAACGGCTAAGCATCGATCATATTGTCTTACCCGAAGTGGATATGGGTGTCCGCATCGCTCAGAATATGGTTTCTTCCTCATTTGTGGACCGCATTGCATTGTCCAATCAATATAGCATTGCGGAGCTTGTAGCGGATCGACAAATTGCAAAAAAAACGATCGGTGAATTGGCATTTAAACAACGCTATCAGCTTAATTTAGTCGCTTTACAAACAAAAGATGATTTAAACATTACACCAATGGTAGACGACACTATTTTTGAAGGGGATTTATTGATTGTTCTTGGTAGAGACGAAGATATCGCTCGTTTCCAAGAGGCGGAATTTGCGTGAAACACATCCATTTGATGAAAGTAAACCCGCCTCAAGTGCTAGCGTTTAGTTTTCTCTTTGTCATTCTAATTGGTACGATTTCTCTTAAACTGCCGATTGCCTCTGAAGGGTCGCTTTCATGGACAGATGCTTTATTCACTGCGACATCTGCTACGACGGTGACAGGATTGGTTGTTGTTGATACAGGGAGCTTCTTCACAACATTCGGTCAGGTTGTGCTCATGATGCTCATGCAAGTTGGTGGGCTTGGCTTAATGACCTTTGCAGTTGTCATTGCGCTTCTTTTAGGGAAAAAGATCGGTCTTACAAGTCGACTGCTTGTTCAAGAATCGTTTAACCAACCTACCATTGGCGGTATGGTTTCCCTAGTAAAGCTTATTGTCATCTTCACGTTTACCGTTGAAGCCATCGCAATCATGCTGCTCGCCATTCGCTGGGTACCTGAATACGGCTGGCAAGAAGGTCTATTCGTTAGTACGTTTCACGCCATCTCAGCGTTTAACAACGCAGGCTTCTCCACATGGGCTGACAGTTTATCAGGCTATGTCGGTGACCCGCTTGTGAATCTCGTGATTACGTGCTTATTTATTATTGGTGGAATTGGCTTTGTTGTGCTGGCCGATATCTTGAAGCGTAAATCGTTTCGAAAGCTGCAGCTGCATACAAAGCTTATGCTTGTTGGAACACTTATTGTCAATAGCATTGCGATGCTTGTGATCTTTTTGTTAGAGTATCAAAATCCCGCCACCATTGGTACGTTTTCATTAACCGATCAACTATGGGCGTCTTATTTTCAAGCAGTGACACCGCGAACAGCAGGTTTTAATTCCATTGATATTGGCTCAATGAATGAAGGAAGTCTCCTCTTTATGATCTTGCTCATGTTTATAGGCGCCGGAAGTGCCTCAACAGGTAGTGGCATCAAATTAACGACGTTCCTAGTCATTCTTATTGCGATGTACACGTATTTAAAAGGCAGAAAAGAAGCCGTGGCTTTTCAAGAAACCATTTCTAGCTCGATTATTCATCGAGCGTTAGCCATTACAACGATAAGCGCATTACTCGTTTTCGGCTGTGTCTTTCTTCTTACAATTACTGAACAAACGCCGTTTTTAGCCACGCTATTTGAAGCAGTATCTGCTTTTGGTACGGTTGGTTTGTCGATGGGAATCACCGCGAATTTAAGTGAACCTGGGAAATGGATCATCATGATGCTCATGTTCGCAGGTCGAATCGGTCCAGTCACTCTTGCTTTTGCCCTTGCAAAAACAGAATCATCGACCATTCAATACAAAAAAGGAAACGTCATTACAGGATAAGTAAAAAGGAGTAAAGCGTCCTATCCACGCTTTACTCCTTATATTTTGCCTTTCATTCGAATCATCCCAGCCTCTTTAGCTGATGTAAACGCAATCACAAGTAACGGTCCAAGAAATAAACCCATTACACCCAACAAACGAGCACCTAAGTACATGGAAATGAGCGTTAACAACGGCGACAAACCAATGTGTGTGCCCATCACTTTCGGCTCTACTGTTCTTCGGATAATAAGCAAAACAGCTGCTAGAACGAGAAGCTGTATGCCTAAAGTCATCTGCCCCATAAACATTTGATAAATAGCCCACGGTGCTAGAATAACAATCGACCCTATTAACGGGATAAAATCAATGATCCAAATAATAAGAGCCATGATTAGCGCAACCTCAGGAACAATAATAAATAAGCCAATTAACGATACGAGAAATATAGGGATACTCACAATAAATTGCGCTTTTAAAAAGCCGATTATGACGCCAGAAAATCGCTGCAGCATATAATGGACTTTTTGCTTCGTTTCACTCGTTAAATAGTGGTAGAATCCCGCTTGAATACGTGGAAGTTCTAATAAAAAGAGAAATAATGCGATAATAAAAACGAGAAATGAAATAAAATACCCAGGTATACTTGCCATCACACTTGTTGAAATGCCAATAACATCAATTTGACTCACGCTTGTACGTAAATTATCTAGCAAATGTGTCGTCTCGCTATTAATCGCGACAATCATCTCTTGTGGAAATTGTTCTGATAATGCTTCCAATGAAATTAACCAACCATTCCACGCTTCATTGATGTTTGTGATATACGTCGGCAACCGCTCTAAAAACAACGTTCCTTGAGCAATTACAACGGTTATAAGAAGATATCCTATCCCAAGTAAAAACACAAGGAATGCAGCAAATACAAGCAAAACAGCAATCATCCGATTCACCTTTACATACTTTATACAGAGTCGGACAAAAGGAGCTAAGCAAATGGCAGTAATAAACGCGACGATGAGGGGAAGAGAGACTGGTAGAATGAAATAACCTGCAACAATGAGGCCAATCGTACCAATTAGAAGAACAATAGATCTCTTTGACATATGACGACGACCTTTCTTCTTAAATGTAGTCATCAAGGGGATGTTTCCTTACTATTATGATAAAAACCTAGAAATTATTAATAGAAAACAACTTGCAAGCATCTACTAACCCAGCTGTTTTGTTGGAAAGGCTTTCTAGCGAAGTAGGTTTTGTGGTAGCCTTTTCTTACATCCTACCAACGATTGAGGTGGAACCAACATGTCTACACGTCGAATGATACTATTCGTTCCTACTGTGTTATTTATTATCTTAAATCTTATGCACCTACTTGGCGTCTGGTCTGCTGCTCCCTTTAATCAAGTTCTTTATTTCCTCATCATGATCACACTTATCTTTCAAGCTGGCGTAATGATTGGCAAACATACTGTAGATTAAGAAGAGCGGCCCTCATCCCTTGGCTCTGCTTTTATTTTCACATCTCTGCTTAATTAAGGACAATGGCCGTTGCCTCTTTCCTTCTATAGAGTAAACTATAGAAAGGAGGTGAATCGAACCCTCATGCATACGTATCTAGCCATAGGGGATTCACTTACAACAGCGGAAGGGTCTTCTAGCCAATCGGAAGACGCTCAAGGTTTTGTTCTCCCTTATTTACGACATTTAAAGACGGAATTAAGAGAGCCCATCCAGCTTAAAACACTTGTTCAGAACACGGCAACTGCACGCCAGCTATACTGGTTTGCATCGAATTATCAATATGAACAAACCATTTATGACGCAACCGTTATCACGATCACAATCGGTAGAAATGATTTTCTTGATGCGTTTGAAATCGCCAAGCTTACTAAATCGGATCGTACTCTTTCACAAACGGACGCGCTTACGTATCAAGCACTAGAAGCATTAATTCGATACATTGTTGAAATAAAAGAACATGCACGTCAACATTACTTTATCCGAATTTTCAATTTATATAATCCGTATCCTGAAGCTGATTTACTCGATGAAGTCATTCGCCGCTACAATCAAAAATTAATGAAGTTAGAAACGTACAAACAGGTTAAGATTATTAATGCCTATGATGCTTTTCAAACGAACACAGACACGTTGCTTGCAACCGATCATGAGCAACCGAATGATGCTGGCTATCAAACGTTGGTAGACGCATTAATTGAATCTGGCTTGTCACCACTAAAAAAACCGTAAAAGCAGCTGCAAATCAAACTGCTCTTACGGTTCATTTTTTAAATGTGTATGAAAAAATTGCACGGTTGTTTTCCATGACGCGATACTCGCTTTTGCCGTTTCTCTTCTTCTACCACCTTGAAACACTGTAGCGGAAATAGGTAGATACGGAATACCCATTTCGTGACCAGCTTCAGCAAAGAGCTGTTGGTGAATATGCGATTTTTGTTCTACATCATTCATTTGTTCAGCCGAAAACATTCCATCGTCTCTTCCAGCTAACAGTAGTGTTGGCTTGTTTGTGCGTTCGATCGGTATTTTCGCCTGAGGGTACGCATATGAATGCTCGTAAAGCGCGTCGTACCAAATTTTAAAAGGATTTTTCCCTTCAGAAAAAAGCCGTTTGCACAATAACGCTGTTTCAACTGGATTTTTTGGTGTTAAATAAGGAAGCGTTTGACCGTTGTAAAGCCATGCTGGTGGCAGGCACTCATCAGAAGACCATGGCACAATAGCCGACATGGAATACCTCATCCCATTTAACGCTACACACGCTGCAACGTCGTCTACATAAACACTGGACCAAAGCGCGAATTCGCCTCCACGGGAGGTTCCATGTATGCCGATCTTCTCGGTCGTTTCTTCCCTCTGATTTATCCATTTCACTGCCTGGTCCACAATAGAAAGGTCGATCCCTTCAAGCCGATTTGGTTTACCTTCCACACCAAAATAACCGAGGGCAAATGTATGAAATCCTTCTGAAGCAAGGGCAGCTGCAGCATATTCGTACACACCGCCCTCTGACCCGCCAACCACAATAATAGTTGGTTTGCTGATGCCTTCTTCAAAAAAATACGTTCCGATCAGACCAGCATCATGAACCGGTTGTCGTTTAATCTGTTCTGGATACCAATGACGTTGGAGTAAGACCGAATCAAGTCTTACTCCTGCTTGAACTAACGTCAGCGTATAACAGCGCGGATCAACTTTATTTGCATGATCGAGGGGCGGCGCTTTTGCTTCTGTGTCTTTTTTTCCCATTGACCAAAACAGACCCATTGAATCAGCTTCTGAATAGCTTCCCTTTAATGGCGCCACTTCAGCTGGTTGAATTTGCCCATTTTCATCCGCACGGAAAAGCGCTTTTGCTTGAAGCGTGTATGGATTTCTCCCCTGTACGACTTGTCTTTCTAGCACAAGTTCATATAATTGAGCTGCTTCCAATTCGAAAACGCTCCACTGGATTGCTTCCGTCACAAGCGAAACGGAGTCACCTGCTTTAATGTGTATTTTCCCCATGGTCATGCCTCCTGTTGTTCACACACAGCTTACTTATTTCACTTTTATCTTCATCCATGAAAAGAAACAGAGCAGTAGGAATAGCGCAGATAACCCATAAACAATTCTTATATCAAACGCCTCCGCAACAACGCCAACGAGTAGCGCTCCCATTCCAAATGATAATGTGGAAAGTGAAGCTTGGACTGCATAGACGTAAGGGAGCTTTTTCGCTTCTATGTGCTGTTGGAGAATGGTATTTAATCCTACACCTCTTACCTGTTCAAACATCCCGACTCCGATCGATAATACGAGGGCAACAACTGGAATCATGTTCAGTGCAAAAAACGCGGTTACAACTGCGCCTCCAGCAAATCCAATTTGCAGCAGCCGCGACGTCTGTTTCTCGAACATATGAGCTCGTTTATAAAGAAAGAACCCGGTCACAATCAGACCAATAAAGAAACTAGCATTGATCCATCCCCACCAAGCCTCGGATACTTGTAACACTTCTTCAACAAATAGATAGACAGCAGCAGCCATCCAGACTACACCAGCGACCGCATCGAGACTCGTCGTAAGCATGACTTGTTTTAACCACTTTGTCTGCAGTACGACGTTCCATCCAACCAACATCGATTTTTTCCAATGAGGATCGTTCGTTTCAAATAGACTTGGCACTTCATGACGCATAAGCCAAAACGCCACAGTCGCAATCGTAGAAAAACTGATTACAAAAAGCAGTAAGCCTTCTGCCCCTACAAAGACAAGCAGCACCCCTCCAATCGCCCAACACCCTACTCCAACAGTCTCAAAAATAACAGAAGCTGTACTATTCGCCTTAATTAGCTCCGTTTTGGCCACAATACGTGGTAAAAGCGACTGACTCGCCGGATCAGCGACGCCATCTAATAACGCAATCATGCTGACCACAAAAAAGACTGCTGCACCGGGCATAAAGAAGATCACCACAAATAAACAAATAAAAAGGATAACTTTTATACCTTGTGCGTAAAAAAGGATGCGAGGGAGAGAAAAGTAGGTAAACAGCACAGGCGCGAGTAAGCCAGAAAAAAAGCGAGTAAAAGTAATAACAACTGGAACCATGCTCATTACAAACGCAGATCCCGATTGTTGATAAATGATGTGCATCAACGCAACAATATACAGCACCATCACAGCACTGTTGTTGCCTTGACCGATCATTAATAGGAAAAAAGGTTTTGAGCGCAATGCGATTCACTCCTTCTCAATATTCAGTTTTATTTAGCTGATATGAGAAGAAAGGTTTACACCGCCATGATCGCTCCATTTCATTCGTAAAGTATGATTAGTTTAACACTTAATTCTGCAGGAACAAATACCAATTTCATTTTCATTCCTATGTCCGATTTATTTGGAAAAAATTATTTTAAAAGAAGGGGGTAGAATTCTTGAAATTCCCTTCTATCCTATGTTAGAAATAAAGCAAATCATGTTTTCTTTATCTTAAATACGGGAAAAAATTAAAAAGTGAGCTAAAAGGAGAGATATCCATGCCAGAAGAAGCAAAAGTAGAAAATTTACGACGTGTCGTTGTTACACAAGGAGAATTTAAAAATAAAAAAGCACGCGTCATTAACATATATGACAATACCATCTCGGTAGAGTTTGACGATTATACTGGTCGCGAAGATGAAACACAGCGCACCGTCATCAAGCATGAAGAATACGAAAAAATTGAAGAAGAATAAAGAAACCAACAAGCGCCTAGGAGACACCCTGAGCGCTTGTTTTACCCTTCGTTACTCAAGATTCTCATCTCCCTCAAAAATAAAAATTTCTTCAATTGAACAATCGAATAGTTGTGCAATCTTATGAGCTAAAATCAAAGATGGGTTGTACCGTCCATTTTCCAATGAAATGATGGTTTGTCTTGAAACATGTAATCGCTTCGCCATGTCTTCTTGTGTTAAATGTAATGTTTTTCGTTTTTCTTTTATGTGTGATTTCATCGATCTCACCTTCAAATGTAAAGTGAACTATACGTAAAGTTTACTTTACTTCATAATTGAAGTAAAGAAGAACCGCAAAAACGGTTCTTAATAGTTGTTAATCGCAATGACCTCATATGCTGCTAACCCAATAAACAAGACTGATATGGCCGTCATAAATAGGAAAGCGCGTTGTGATTTTTTCTCTTTGTCCGTTTTTTGATAATGGTCTAAAGATAGAAAGAAAATGGCTAGTCCGGCTGAAGACATTAACACTGCCATAAGCCAGCCCATAAATACTGGGTTTGACGCACCCCCAGCGAACAAAGCAATAAAATTGACTAAGAACGTTAGAATTAATAAACAGATAAACCCATAGCCAATTTTACGGTAAATCCCCATAACAAACACCTCCGTACTCCATCAAACATTCTTCACTTATTATAGCAAGCTTGTCTCCATGCTCCAACTTAAACATCATCAACGATAATAGTTGTTACACGAACTAAATTGACAGCCCCGCTCCCTTGATGATATAGTTGTTGCACAAACTAAATTAAAAAGGAGCACGGTTGCTGTGTTTGAATCGTTTGATGAGTCAATTGGGTTTATGACCGCACAGACGCACCGAACCATGTTTCGCGCGTTTACAGCCTATTTAAAAACATACGGAATTACGCCTGAACAATGGACTGTCATAAAGCGCCTCCATTCACATGGAGATCTCCCCCAAAAGGAATTAGCCGCTGTTTCTGAAAAAGATAAAGCCACGCTAACTCGTATCGTTGATCTATTAGAACGTAAGACCATAATCGTCAAAAGAAACAATCCTGAAGACAAACGCTCCCACTATGTGAGTCTGACCGAACGAGGTTCTACCTTATATGAACGCATTCTTCCAGGTACAGAAGCATTTTACCAAGACATCGTGGCCGACATTAGCGAGTCTGATCTTCAGACGTATGTGCAAACCTTAAAGAAAATTCGGCAAAAAAGCCTCCAATACTTAGAATAAAGAAGGGATCTATTTGCAGTCATTCAACCGATACGCTCTTTTTTCGTTCGGTCTATTTTTTATGGGCATAGGCATTGCCCTCACCACACGATCGGAATTAGGGACATCACCAATATCAAGCGTTCCATACGTATTAAGTTTGTCGTTGCCTTTATCAATTGGTACGTTCACATTTCTCCTACTCGCTTTTTTTGTGCTTGTACAGAAAGTAATTTTGGGCTCGACGTTTCCACCTTTACACTATTTACAACTTTTAATTGCGCCGCTCCTTGGCCTCTTTATTGATTTCGGGATGTTCATAACAGCATTTATCCACCCATCTTTTTACCTAGAAAAGCTAAGTCTCGTAATCATTGGTTGCCTCTTCCTCGCTTTAGGAGTAACGTTACAAATTGAAGCAAAAACAATTATGAATGCAGGCGAAGCCATTGTTAAAGTGCTAGCGGATCGCTTAAATAAACCATTTAGTTCCGTTAAAGTTTCGTTTGATTGGGGGCTTGTCGGTGTTGGCATCCTCTTGTCGTTTATTTCTTTCGGTGGACTTGTTGGCATTCGTGAAGGAACAATCCTTTCAGCCTTTCTTGTAGGGTTCTTCATTAAGCTTTTAAGGAAAGGTCTTTTTGCAGGAAAGAGTAGAAAAAAAGCTACAAACCCGAGTAACTAATCGGGTCTGTAGCTTGTTAGACGATCAAATTTCTTTAATTGCGATGCAGATAAAACTGTTTCAATTACCGATAAGGCGCTAGTTTGTTCATGTTGAAAGCCGAGCAAATAGCGTTTCTTTTTCGTGGACTTTTCACTCGCATCAATTGATGTTGGCTCATAATGAAACGTTTCCTTCGCTCTCCTTTCGCTGAGAGCCTGAACCGTTTCATATGTGTCCTCTCCAAAACCTAAAAACAAGTACCGGACGCCATCAATTTTGACAACATCGCTTCGATCTTTAACAAACATGAGTGCATAGGTTGGCTCTACTCGTGAGCCGATTTCACCTTTTGTCCGTTTGACAAAAATCCCTCTTGCTTTAAAAAATTGGATCATTTCCTACAGCTCCTCATGCTTTAATTCCGCGCCAATACACTTCCCAAGATTTCTTTGCTTGTTTCATAATGTCTTCAGGTGCGTAAAACACAACTTCTGTGACGAGCCCTTCAATAAGCGCAAAGTACGTGTAGGCCATAGTCTCTGCTTCTAGTTCATTCGTCAGGTTCCCTTTTTTTTGCCCGTCTTTCATTAATTCAGTTAAAAGGCTTCGTACCTTACGCTCTGTATCTCCTAACGTATCAGTTAACTGCTTTGCCAGCGGTTGAGGTGGATATTGTAGGAAACGACTGTAAAATTGGTTTCCTGCGTCATCTTGGGTCCAGTCATGAACATACGTTAGAAAAGCTTTGTAGAGCTGCTTTTCAATTCCTACGTTCCCTTGGTCGAGGGATTCCTCAATAAACTTGACGTAATCCATTGACATGTCCATCACCAAATCCAAGAACAGTGATTCTTTGTTTTTATAATGCGCATATAGCGAGGGTTTCTTAATCCCAACATTCTCAGCGATGTTCGCCATCGACGTGCCTTCATATCCTAATGACGCAAAAAGTTCTAAACTCTCTTTTTTAATTCTTTCTTTAGTATGCATATCATTCCCCTTTACATCATTCAACGTTTGCGATATAATCCTGATCTAACGACCGATCGGTAGGTTACACCATCATTGTACTGATTTTTTTTTGTCTTGTAAAGCCAGCTTACACGTTAAACCTACCTACCGTTAGGTTTTTTGTACATGATCAACCATGAATCGGTCATACTATTCTTATCGCATTAAAGGAGATCATACTATGGCACAAACCTCTTTATTTAAAAACCGCACCTTCGTGCTCTTGCTCATTGCAGGTATTTTTGCCGTTGTTGGTTTCAGCATGTTCTTAACAACAACGACATGGTATGTGGTCACGATTCTTGGATCTGCAAGCTCTTTAGGGATTGTCTTAATAGCAGCAACGGTTCCTCGATTACTGATGATGACATTCGGTGGCGTAGTTGCTGATAAATATAAAAAAACGACTATCATGTTCGGCACCAACTTAGCACAAGGGGTCTTATTATTATCGATTTATTTCCTTGTTGACCTAGATCAAATGACGTTCCTCCTTTTACTAGGATTAGCCGCCATTTTTGGAACGCTAGATGCATTTTTCGGTCCAGCAAGTTCTTCTATGATCCCAAAAATTGTTTCAAAAGAACAACTTCAACAGGCAAATGCCTATTTCCAAGGTGTTGACCAAGTTGCCTTCATCCTTGGGCCGATTTTAGCCGGGTTAATTATGGAATCTGGAACTGTAGCAACGAGCTATCTCGTCGCCACAATCCTTGTTTTCCTGTCTGCCGTTGTGATTTTCCCACCATTTATTAAAGAAGCACCTGTGGAAAATCAAGTAAAACAAAGCCCACTCAAAGACTTACGTGAAGGATTTAGCTATATTAAAAGCTCCAACTTCTTATTAGTCGGGTTGCTCGTGTTAATTACACTGAACTTTTTCGTCTTTGGCGCGCTTCATATTGCAATTCCATTACTCGTTGACTTGCACGGTGGAACGCCAATTAACTTAAGTTATATGGAAGTAAGCTTAGGTGTAGGGATGGTCATCAGTACGTTCCTTCTAAGTTCAATTCAAATTAAAAGACGCGGATTTACGTCGTTAATGGGTCTGTTTGCTTCTGTTGGCACGTTACTCATTTTTAGTATCGCACCAAACTTATTAACGCTAACGATTGTTGTGTTTTTCATTGGATTTTCGATGTCGTTTGTGTATATTCCATTTTTCACGGCAGCGCAAGAGAATACAGATGCTCGCTTAATGGGACGAGTAATGAGTATTATCTTCCTAGCCATGAATGGATTTGATCCGATTGCTTATGGATTGGTCAGTGCGCTTGTGGCAGCAAACGTCAGCATTCAGCTTATCTTGTTTAGTCTCGGAGTTGCTGGTCTACTCATTGCCTTCATTGTGAAAATCAAAGCACCACATTACGCAAAGTCTTAAACATCGAAGCCTATCGACTCAAGTCGGTAGGTTTTGTTTAATTTTTTATATGAATGAATCATGCGTTATAAAATTGATTCGAAAATCAAAACCGATGTGAAATGTCGAAAAATATTTACAACATGATATGCCGCCTCATTTATGCAATCGTTTGCCCTTTGTTTTCAAGGAAAGACAAGCTATATATGCACCAATTGCACGCCTAGACTCGTTCTTTCCCGGTTATATTTAAGCAGTTGTCCAACATAAACATTCTTTCTTCTACATACACCTTTAGCAATGCGTTTGCTTTCTATTATGCACTCAAGGGGGAGAACGAAAATGGTGTTCAAGAAAACAGTTGGTACACTCATTTCAGGAGCATTGTTAACGAGTTTTTTAGTTGGTTGTAATGGTGGAGACAAGCAAGAGACGGAAACATCAGAACCAAGTGATCCTAATAACGAACCAACTGAAGAAGCTTTAGTGCCTGAGGAAGGCGCTCACCTTGTTCTTTGGGATAATAGCGATGAGGAAGCAGAATGGGCTTCCGTAGTAGCTGAAGAGTTTGAAGCAGAATACGGCGTGCCAGTTGAAGTACAAGAAGTCGGACATACAGAGGCTTCAACAAAATTAGAAACAGATGGACCCGCAGGACTTGGCGCCGATGTTTTTAACTCCGCCCATGATCATTTAGGAAAAATGGTCTCTGCAGGGCTTGTTTACGAGAATTATTATGCAAACGATTACAAAGACACATTTATGGATGCCGCCATTAGCGGAACATCGTATACCGATAAAGATGGAAATTATCAGCTCTATGGTTATCCGATTGCCATTGAAACGTATGCGCTTTTTTACAATAAAGACATCGTTGAAGAACCACCTGCAACATGGGAGGAGTTGTTTGAATCTGCGAAAGCATTTCAAGATGATTCTTCAGGTAGTGAGCGAACATTTGGCTTTATGATGGAGCCAGCAAACTTTTATTATACCCACGCCTTTATGGCAGGCTACGGTGGTTATGTGTTTGGCGATAATAACACGAACCCTGAAGACCTTGGAATTGATAATGAAGGCGCAATCCAGTCAGGCGAATTTTTAAAGACGATGCGTGACGAATTACTTCCACTTGCTATTGAAGATATTACGTATGATGTCATTTCATCCTTTTTCAATGAAGGGAATTTAGCTTATCGCATTTCGGGTCCTTGGGATGTGCACAATCATCAAAATGCTGGTGTGAATTTTGGTGTTGCCCCCCTTCCACTACTTGAAAACGGAGAAGCGCCGCAATCGTACTCTGGCATTAAAGCCTACTACGTAAACTCTTATAGTGAGTACCCGATGGCCGCCACATTACTTGCTCAATTTGCTTCCAGTGAAGAGATGTTGTTAAAACGCTATGAAATTACCGGGCAGCTTCCACCTGTTGAGTCGTTAATTGATCATGAAACGATTCAAGCAGATGAGATTTCAACAGCATTTTTGGAGCAGGCGTTAGAAGCGGTTCCGATGCCAAATATGCCGGAAATGATGTCTGTTTGGGGTCCTATGCAAGTTGCTTATACATCTATCTGGAATGATGACATGGAGCCAGAGGAAGCTTTAAAGTCTGCTCGCGAGCAGATTGAAGATGCCATTGAAACACAGAATCGATAGATGTTAAAAAAGCCATAACCATCCAGTTGATTTGTATGTTGGCGGACGCTTTCCGTGGGCGCATTGGCACTGTTCCCACTGGAAACGCCGCCATTTTAAACAAAAACTTGGTAACAGCTTTATCGACGCCCCTTTTGAAAGTGTACATGAATATCCAACTTATCTATCGCTTATACCTTCTACGCTATAAAGGAGTGAGGACACATGCGTAGTCATAAAAATCGCGGAACGCTGCTATCGATTATCTTTATGGGATTTGGACAGCTTTACCACCGTCAATATCTAAAAGGTTGCTTCTTTATTGCTTTGGAAATCTACTTACTTTTATTTTGGACTTTGCCCTTCCGCAATGCCATGTGGGGACTCTATACATTAGGCGAGACCGAGCAAACACGAGTAGGATTTAACATTGTTCAAGGCGACCACTCAATTTTTTTACTCATTGAAGGGATTATTTTCTTACTATGTGGGCTGTTGTTTTTGTGGATGTATTACTTATCCATACGTGATGCTCGTAAAGTAGGATTTCAACGAGATCAGGGAAAGAAGCCTCATACGTTTAAACAAACGCTTCATTTCCTTTCAGATAAGGGGTTTCCGTATTTCTTATTGATGCCATCTGTTTTATTTACTGCTTTTCTTACGATTTTACCGCTTATTTTCGGGGTCGCCATTGCGTTTACAAACTATTCAGCTCCCAACCATATTCCTCCAGCATCGTTAGTCGACTGGGTCGGCTTTCAAACGTTCATTGATCTATTTAATATGAAAACGTGGAACCGAACGTTTCTAGGCGTTTTTTCTTGGACCATCATTTGGGCAATCTTAGCAACCCTTACAACGTTTTTCGTTGGATTATTCTTTGCTGTATTACTCAACTCAAAAGGGATTCGCTTTCAAAAATTTTGGCGTAGCATCTATATTTTGCCTTGGGCCATTCCGTCATTCGTCTCCATTTTAATTATGCGAAATTTATTCAATGGCGAATTCGGACCAATTAATCAATACTTTGAATTTCTTGGACTTGCTGCCGTCCCTTGGTTAAGTGATCCGAACTGGGCGAAATTCACCCTCGTCCTCGTTAATATTTGGTTTGGCTTTCCATTCTGGATGGTGTTAATGAGTGGTGTCATGACAAGCATTGACCGTGAGTTGTATCAAGCAGCAGAGGTGGATGGCGCAAACGGACGTCAGCGATTTTGGCGGATTACACTTCCGATTGTGATGTTCTCAACAGCCCCGTTGCTTATTATGAATTTCGCAGGCAATTTCAATAATTTTAATTTGATTTATTTACTTACTCAAGGTGGACCTGTTAACGTCAACTATTCTTACGCAGGCTCAACCGACATTTTAATTTCTTGGATTTATAAGTTAACACTCGACCAGAGCCAGTTTGCCATTGCATCAGTTATTTCAATCTTAATCTTCCTTGCGCTCGCCGCAATTTCAATTTGGAATTTCAGACGGACGCGAGCATTTAAAGAGGAGGATACGATGCTATGACACGCAAACACAAAGAACGAATTGGCTCCTTTTTTAAACATCTTCTCTTAGTTCTTGTAGCCATCTTCACCATATATCCAGTCATTTGGATCGTCATGGGGTCGTTTAATCCAGGTACGTCTTTATTCGCCGCACAATTAATACCTGGTATGGACTGGAGTTTGTTTTGGGAAGGAGTACGCCACTTTAGCCCGAGCACGATTTTAGAAGCGTTTAGCTCTATTCGCCTTTCGCTCACACATTACAGCCACCTTTTTAGTGAGACACAGTATTTATTGTGGTATAAAAACACATTGAAAATTGCGTTTTGGAACATGATTTTATCCACATTCCTTGTTGTGACCGCAGCCTATGCCTTTAGTCGCTTTCGCTTTCCTGGAAGAAAACAAGGGCTTATGGCGATGCTTGTTTTGCAAATGTTCCCTGGCTTTATGGGCATGATTGCGATTTACATTTTATTGTTACAGTTAAATTTGCTTGATAACCACTGGGGCTTGATTCTTGTCTATGCTGGAGGCTCTATTCCGTTTAATGCATGGCTCGTCAAAGGGTATTTTGATACGTTACCGAAAAGCTTAGAAGAAGCGGCCAAAATTGACGGTGCCGGAAACACGACGATTTTTGCACGTGTTCTCATGCCGTTGTCGGTGCCCATTCTTGTTTTCGTTGCCGTCTCAAACTTTATTGGGCCATGGATGGACTTTATCTTTGCTCGACTAGTATTACGATCGAACGAAAACAAAACCCTTGCCATCGGTTTATTCGAAATGGTCACAGGACGCGGGAACACAGAATTTACGTTATTTGCTGCAGGAGCCGTCCTTGTGGCAGTTCCTATTACCATTCTGTTCATGTTGTTTCAACGATTTATGGTGGAGGGGCTTAAAGCAGGTGCAAATAAGTAAGCCACATCGTGTATAGAGTAGCCAAAACGTCCATACTACTAAGAAAAAAAGTTGCACGAAAGGAAGGCACTCCCATGCACATGGACGCACATGAAGTGGAAACGTTAAATCAATTATTGGAAGGACAATACATGGGGATTCATACGTATGAGCATTATTTAAAACATCTTGCAGAAGACTCCTCTTTACACGAAACGATGTCTCATATCCATGACGATTTGGAAAACCATGCATCGTTACTCGCAACCCGTATTCGAGATCTTGACGGTGTACCAGTGAAAAATGAAGGCCCATTTGGTACAGTTCAACGCTGGATGAGCGAAGTATTTGATCACCCTCATGGAGAACAAGATATTCTAAAACACGCGATTAAAGGCGAAAACATTTATGGCATTCGGATGTCGGAAAAAATCGCGAGGCACGGTCTCGATGAGGAAAGCTTAGCTGTCGTGCGCCGCATCATCGATGAACAGCGCGAGCATGTCGATACATTAAAAAGCAAACTCCATCATTAAAAATAGACCAGCTGGTTAACCAGCTGGCCTTTTTTATTCTTTGCTGTAAATAACCGTTGAATAAGGCGGTATTGTTAATGTATGGTTCTCTTCTTTTAATCCATTCGAATGATAATAAAGGCTATTCCATTCGGCTGGCTTTTCTACAACAACCTCTTCACCTGATACATTATGGAGGATGAGTAACGTTTCTTCCTCTAACACTCGTTCGAACGTAACAAGGCCGTCCTGTTTCACATCGGAAACCGCTACTTCACCATCCATTAAAACCCGATGACTTCTTCTCACCGCAACCTGTTCTTTATAATGGTTAAGCAAGGAATGTTCATCTTCAACTTGTGTCTCAACGGCAACCTTCTCACGATCCGTGCTGTAAATTCGGTCGATCCAACTCGTCTCTTCCACACTTTTTTCCTTCTTCCAAATCATTGGTTCGCGAATGTGCTCATCAGGCTTCATTCCTTCGAGGCCAACCTCTTCCCCATAGTACAGATAAGGATTTCCGGGCAATGTTAACAGGAGAGATGCCGCCATTTTTGCGTGCTCTTCATTTCCGTTAAGCTGACTCATGACTCGATCCATGTCGTGATTCGATAAAAATGTACTGTCCACATAGCTGTCTGTTACAGAAGCATAATGGCTTCGGACTTTTTCCAGGCTTGAGGCAACGCCTGTATCTCTTTCCTGCTGAACCGCAGATAATAACCTTGCGGACAAATCAAAGTTAAACCCACTGTCTAGTCCTTGTAAATACTGACCAACGATAGACGCACTGTCCCACACTTCTCCAACGAGCATTGAACCTGGTTTGACTGATTCAACATGCTCGCTAAATTCGCTCCACAACGCCACATTTTCATCGTGGTGATTGTCGATTTGATAAGAGCTATATAAATATTTTGCTGCATCTAAACGAAAGCCATCTAATCCGACTTCCTCTAACCAAAAAGTACTTGCATCTTTAAATTCATCCATGACTTTAGGGTTGGCAAAATTCAAATCCGGCATGCCGTGCCAGAATACCCCTTCATATTTCGGTTCACCATCTCCATGCCAAACCGGTTGCTGCCAATCGCCTACTTGATTGAGGTTCGTTGTTTCATCGCTCCAAACATAGTAATCCCGGTACGTCTCATCCCCTTCCAATGCTTTTTGAAACCAGGGGTGATCATACGAACTATGATTCATAACGAAATCCATGATTACCTCAATGTCACGCTTATGAGCCTCTTCCACAAACACCTTCATATCCTCGACTGACCCATATTCAGGATGAATCGCTTTATAGTCTGTCACATCATAGCCATGGTAACTAGGTGACGGGTTAATCGGCATCAGCCAAATCCCATTCACCCCAAGTTCTTGTAAGTAATCTAATTTTTCCGTAGCCCCTTTTAAATCGCCAATCCCGTCTCCATCACCGTCTGCAAACGCTCGCACAAAAATTTCATAATAGACGCGGCTATCTACATCTTCAACAAAAGCTTGTTCTTTTGACCACTTCATGTCTTTTTCCTCCTCGAGCAAACTGTTCGTACACCCGCTTGCGAGTAAGATCGGAATGAAAAGTGCCAGCGCTTTTTTCATTCACCCAGTCTCTCCCCTCATTTAAAAAGTCTCTTTTCTTTTTTATATATGAGGAGCTATCATCTACTATTCATGTGCAATGGTTTTCCTTCTTGCGTCACCAAAATACTTTTTAATCGCTTACATACATTTTCATATGTGAAACAGCGACTTTTTCAATCAAAAGACTAGACATCGTAAGCATCTTCCTGTATCTTAGGAATTCGTTTGTGAAAAAAGGAAATAGAGAGAGGAGTGGAGATTTATGTTACGTTTCGTAAACAATCGCCGCATCGTACTAACAATTTTTATGTTAGGTACGTTCGCCATAGGGATGACAGAATATGTCGTGACCGGGCTTCTAACGGAGTTTGCACGTGATTTAAACGTCGCGGTTTCAACGACTGGATTATTGTTAAGTGTATACGCGATTAGCGTAGCTGTCTTTGGTCCTCTCTTACGTGTCATCACGATTAAATATCCACCAAAACTGTTGCTCATTTGTTTAACAGCCGTTTTTGTTATTAGTAATATTGTGGCGGCTACAGCGCCAAATTTTGAAGTCCTGTTGCTATCACGACTACTATCAGCCGCTATGCATGCACCGTTTTTCGGCTTAGCGATGATGATGGCGATTAATATGTCTGCGCCAGAAAAACGTACTCAAGCCATCGCTATTGTGCAAGGTGGTTTAACCATCGCCATCATGATTGGTGTCCCGTTTGGATCATTTATCGGGGGCATGCTTGATTGGCGTCTTGTTTTTTGGTTCTTAGTCTTACTAGGTGCCCTTGTACTCATTGGTTTAGCTATTTTCGTTCCGAATGAAAAGCAAGCAGAAACACCAAAACTTAAATCAGAACTAAAAGCTTTATTAAACAAAAATGTGCTTTGGGTTCTAGCGATTATTGTTTTCGGTTTCTCTGGTGTCTTTACAGCGTACACATTTAAAGAACCGATGCTCCGAGAATTTGCAGGATTTGGCGTGCCTGGCGTTACGCTTGGCTTGTTCTTCTTCGGCTTAGGTGCTGTAATCGGCAACTTTACATCTGGTCGAGTACCACCAAGATTATTAACGAAAACATTAATGTTCTCACTCGTTGCCCTGGCACTTGTCTTGTTTTCGTTTACGTTCCTTCTGCAAAGTCCAGTTCTTGCCATTGTTAGCTGTTTCTTATTTGGCGCAGGGACATTTGGAACAACACCGTTACTAAATGCAAAAGTCATTTTAGCAGCAAAAGATGCACCTATGCTATCCGGAACGATTGCCGCATCAATCTTCAACGTTGCAAACGCACTAGGCGCAACCCTCGGCACATTGTTCTTAAATATGGGGCTAGACTTCCGCATGATTACCTTTGCGGCAGCAGGAATCATCTTATTAGGTCTCGTCCTCACAATTATTACGAGCAAAGTAGAAGACAAAACCTTATACGAATAACCTAGAGGCTTACCGGCATACACTTGTCGGTAAGCTTTTTCATTATCCATATCCTCCCACTTCTAGTAAACTATGATTAAAGGAGGTGACTTCCATGCTTGAATTGTTTCAATACATCCTTTTAGCAATCCTACTTTTTTTCGTTCTTCCAATGATTTTTTATAGAGGGATCTTCGGGAAAGGTAAACATCGTGATCAACTAGAAGATGAGACTGTCGTGGTGAAACATTCCTACACACTCTTTTCTTCCAATAAGGAAGAAACACCTTACTTTGTTGATGACGTTAAGAAAGGGTCGTTTAAGCGCAAAGATGCCAATGCTCTCCGTGCAAGCTCGAGGTGGCAACATATACATTTTGATGTCGTCGATCACGTCTCAGGTGACTCGTATCATGCTGAGCAAACTGGGTTTAAACCAACTTTCGGCGCAAATGCGTGGGATCTTTATGAAGGCAGAATCAAAATTGGTGAGATCAACGCCGAAGCGCTAAAAGCTTCAAAAGTTCAGTACACTCTCCGCATCCGTGGTGAAGAATATCGCGCAACTGTTCACGTTCGAGATGAGCTCATGCTTTACCAGAAAGACCACTTCGAGCATATATTGATTGGTATTTCGACCATCAGTTTTGCTGGAAAAAACGTCACCACCGAACTTAATGCTAGAGCCTACGATGAAACAACCTTGCGGGAAATCATGTTACTCGTCCATGCTGTTTGGTCAGCGACAGGAAAAATTTAAAAGGATTTCGATGGAAACATGCGAATAACCTATAAATATTCCCTGTGAATCGGAGTGGTTTTTTGAAAACATTTAGTCTAACGTTATGTTTATGTATAACCGTTCTTTTTACCGCTTGTTCTCCAGAAGAGCAAGCAAGGATTGTTGAAGAAGAGGTCGAGAAAGCTGAATCACTTGATACCATCTCAATCCCAACACATATTTTTAAGTCTGATGTTACACACCAGACCCTATCAACAGATGAACTCCATGCAAGTATTCAAGATTATTTAAATGCGAGTGCAGATCTAGATCATGTGATGTCTCAGTTTGAACAAACGCTTGATGCACAAGATCCACTTACAACAGAAGAAACGGCCAAAGCTGTTGAAGTCATGACCCTACTAAAGGAAAATGACGAAAACTTCTCGACCTATATTGAATCCAATACGCTACCAGAAGGATACGATGAAAACGTTGAGCGGATCCAACAATATATAACTGGCTACCATGAGTTCCTAACTTCTTTTCATGATTCGGTAAATCAGTTTGATCAAGCTATGGATGACCTATTAGTTGGTTCTATCAACCTTGATGCGCTTTTATTTATCGATGCAGTTCCTAGCCACGTAAACGGTCGAGAACAACAAAAGATTGAAACATTCCTCGAAGACAAAGGGATTGAAACACATCTGTTTGATTAAACGATATGTGTTTGCCATCTTTAATCGGCTGCTGTCAGTTTCTCTTTCATCTTTTCTAACGTATCATTTGACGCCCTTTTTATCGTTCCATCTAAATAAAACTTTGATGTCAGATCATGGTACTCATGCATCGGCACTAAATGGATATGGAGATGATCAATGTCTAGTCCAACGACTGCCAGCCCAACCTTAACTGGATTAAGGTTCTTTTGCAGATGATGACTCATTTGCTTCACGACGGCCATGATAGCTACATAACGTTCATCGCTCAATCCATTGATGTCTGATACATGTTGCTTTGGAATGACTAGCGTATGGCCAGGACGGATCGGGTTAATGTCTAAGATTACTAGACAATGCTTATCTTCATATAATACGTTCGATTCACTAGAATCATTGATGATGCCACAAAACATACAACTCACGGTCTTCACCTCGTTTTTCATTTTGACTAAACATCTCTTCTTTTATCATAAAACGTTTTCATGATAAAATGTAGGAATACTTTTTGATTTTCGACAACTAGAAATGAGGTGTTACGATGACTGAACATCCGTCGATTCACGCTATGTGGCAATCATTCGTTAAAGAGAACCCTGCCTATACGGATAGACCTTATCAGGCGTGGGCATTTGGAGATGGCACGAAGAAGATGGCAGACGACTTATGTGATCTTGTTGTAAAAGGAATAAAGCGAGGAACGTCCTCCTATTTCCTTGAATATGAGAAAGACGGCTCCCCCCTTCCAACAGAAGGACAAATGAATCTTATTCTAGATGGCGATGGCGTCGCACAAGCCATCATGGTAACTACAAAAATCGATCTCCTTCCGTACAATGAGGTCACAGAAGAACATGCTTTTGCAGAAGGAGAAGGCGATCAAACGCTTGCATATTGGAAAAGCGTTCATCAACCGTTCTTTTCCCAGTTATCCACTACTTTGGATTCTCCCTTTAATGAAACCGATCTAGTCGTATACGAGTGGTTAAAGCTTGTACATAAATAATGAGAAGGAGGTTCACTTTTGATCTATACATTTGTTCAAAGTACATATGAAGACAAACCCTACCTGTCACAATTAAGGATGAATGTGTTGCAAGACGATTTTGTTCGTCTAGAACTTCCACGCGAGCGTGTGCTTCAGCGATTTGAAGACCATTTCCGACCAGAGTCGATCTATTTAATTAAAGATCAAGATGTGAACACGATTGGCTGTATCGGCATAGTGGAACATGAACACGCAGTCGAATTAAAGAACTTTTATCTTGAACCAGGCTTTCAAGGACAAGGCATTGGTAGAACAGTCTTCCAATACATCCTTTCACACTATAAAGACAAGGAAGAGATCTCCTTGAAAATTTTTAAAGGAAGTCGAGCAAAACCGTTATATCAATCGTTTGGCTTCATCGTTACAGAACAAAATGAACGAGTCGAAACCATGTGTCTGTATCAAACCGTTTCTACGTAGCAAGCCGTGTCTCATCTGAAAAAGGAAAGAACCTTGACCATTCGTCAAGGTTCTTTTGTACCGTGCAATCTCATCGCTTTTATTTCGTCACTTCTTCGTTTTCAATTAGTTCAATCTCCAACTCCGCTTTAGAGATCGCCGCAGGTGGCGTTGTATTGTCTGTTAAAATATTTTTCACATGACTTACTTCCATTAACGGTTGTCCTTTTTCAAACCGATTCGGAAAGTCTGGTTGGACAAGGGCTTGTCTACCTAACGCAACAAAATCACAATGCTCCATTCCTACTAGTTTCCCAGCTTCAACCGGATCTTCTAGCGCACCGCATGCAATAATCGGCTTATTTGAATAACGTTTGGCTGCCTCTGCCATGAGCATCGAATCTTCTCCAAATGCTGGTACTTTCGCATCACCTTCAGAAAGATGGATATAATCGACTTTTGTCTTTCCAAGCGAAGAGAAAATCGTGGCCGCCTCTTCTTCGCCGCCTTCCCATTTATATGATGGATCGGTTGCTTTCATTTGTGAAATACGAACACCTAGCAACATCGTTTCACCAACGGCTTCTCGAACTTCATTAATTAACTCCACAATGAGTCTTACGCGATTTTCAGTCGAGCCTCCATAATCATCTCCACGTTGGTTACTCGCTTCAGAAAGAAATTGATCTAATAAGTAACCGTTCGCTCCGTGAAGCTCTACCCCATCAAATCCTGCTTCTTGAGCTCGAAGCGCCGCCTTCACAAAGTCTGTTTTAATCGTTTTAATGCCGTCAACCGTTAGTGGACGAGCTTCCGGAAAGGGGCCTTGTCCACCGTAAAGCGACACTTTTTCTCTTGGAGGCGTAAAGACGCTCGGCGCAACCGTTTCGTCCGTATACGCATTGCCTTGCGATTGCGCACCTGCGTGCATAATTTGCGCAATGGATAAAGCACGATTTTCTTTCATCGTCTCCACGATTGGCTTCCATGCTTCCATTTGTTCATCTGTCGCTAGCCCAGGTTGGTTTTCATAACCTTGGCTATAGGCGGTATCTGGATAAATCCCTTCTGTTATGATGGCCGCAAACCCACCTTTTGCAAATCGTTCATAGTAACGATGAACCGTCTCATTCGGAACACCCTTGTCCGACGAAGACACACGGGTCATTGGTGCGACAATATAGCGGTTTTTTAAAATATGATTGCCTATCGTAGCTTGATTCAATAACAGCTCTTTCTCGTTTAACATATGCATATGCTCCCTACTTTCTTTAACCTGCGCTAACCCTCCCTTTCCTTTTGTTTACGTATCTTAAACCTTTCCACCATTACTTAACAATGACGTTCTCGAGTTCACTTAAATCAATTGGACCATTTACGATTCGATAAGTTCCTTGATTGACAACATGCACACCAGCCTCTCCAATGAACACAACTGAGGCATTGTGAGAGTAATGACTAATGAACACTTCTTGTTGAGAACCGTATAGTAACTGCTTTTGATAATAAGACTGGGATACTCGTTTCACTTGATAGTTAGCAAGAAACGCTAATAGTGCTTCTATTTCTTCTTGTTCATCAAGGTAATGATCATAGCCTTCTTCCCTTTCTGTATTCGTTCGATCAACGGTAACACCGATAATGATAATATCTTCTTCGTTATAATAGATCAGGCTTGCCAGTGACCGCTCACTGTAAGCATGAAAAAAATAAATTCCTATACTAAAAAGGCAGCATCCTATCGCAATGGTTATGAACAAACGTTTCATCCGCACATCACCCCTTTTTATTAAGGTATACGGGAACGTTTGTCCTTAGGACTACAAACGACAAACAATCCTCTTCCAAAGAAAAAAATCCTATGAAAGAAGATTGCCTCACATTTATTTATCGTTTAAAGCGTTTATTTTTTCTTCTTTGATTTTTGGCTTGCGATTTTCATCGAGTAAGCCATTGACCTCTTGCTGCACATCTGTAAGTTGTGTATAGCAAAAGCCACTCACATACGGCAATGCTTTAATCGCATCAGTCATTCCTTCATAGCGCATGAGAAAATCTTTCTCCGACTTTACTTGATTTCCATATCCCCAACCATCATCTGTTGTAAACGCAATCCCGCCATATTCACTGATCATAACTGGTTGTCCTTTGTATTCGTACCCTTCTGCAAATGCATATTTATCAAGATTGTGTGGGTAAACATTTCCTAAAATCGCCGTTTCATCTTCATATCGCCTTAAGAAACGATCGGCAAACTCTTCATAATCATGCAATGTGATAATATCAGAAATGGTGTGTTCCCATCCATCGTTCACAATGACCGGCCTTGAATCAAGGGACTTTGTGCCATAATAGATGCTTTCTGTGAACGCTTGCTGTTGTTCATTTGTAAAGATTTGGCCGACGCCCCATGATTCATTAAAAGGCACCCATGTCACAATAGATGGATAATGAGCCAGTTGGTCCACGACATCAAACCATTCTTTAGAGAACGCTTTCACAGCTTTCGTTGAAAACGAGTACGCGGATGGCATCTCCGCCCATACAAGCAAACCTTTCTGATCACAAAGTGCATAAAATCGCTCATCTTCAATTTTTTGATGTTTTCGAATCCCATTAAACCCGAGTGCTTTTGTCGCATCGATATCCGTTTCTAGCGCTTCCAGAGAAGGCGGTGTTAAATGAGTGTCTTCCCAATACCCTTGATCCAAAATTAACTTTTGGTATACGGGACGATTGTTTAAGAGCACTTGTCCATTTTTTATAGAAATTTTCCGTAAGCCAAAATAAGAAGTTGCCTGATCGACGATTTCTCCATCTTTTCGAATGATAAAGGTAACATCATAAAGATTTGGTTGCTCCAGTGACCAAACCGCTACGCCCCATTCATGAATCGAGGAGGTTAACGCTACTTTCATATGAGTCTCATGATGCTCGGGTTTAAACGAAAAGCGACGAACCTCATAATCGTTAAACGTAATCACCGTCTCAACTTCTACCCCTTGTATTTCTCCAGCTAGTTGGTACGTAAAAGCCACTGACGCCTGATCTAAATCTGGCTGGATGTCCACTTTTTCAAAATGGTGTTTGTTTACATACTCTAGCCAGACGGATTGCCAAATTCCTGTTGTTTGCACATACCAGCACCCGAAGTTTTTATTAATCCAGCGTTGTTTTCCTCTCGGTTGGTCCGTACTCATACTGTCTTCCACCCGAACCGTTATGGTTTGCGAGGAGTCGTCCACTAAAAAGGGAGTGAGATCAAATGAAAATGAGGTATATCCCCCTTCATGGCTTCCTGCACAGCAGCCATTCACCCAGACTGTCGTATGGTAATCACTTGCTTGAAAGTGAAGAAGAATCGTTTTGTCTTTATTTTCATCTGGAATGGAAATGTTTCGTTCATACCAAACGACTGGATGAAAACGTTGATCGTCGATTCCGCTTTTTTTCGTCTCATATGTGTAGGGAACGGTTATTTCTTGTTTAAGTTTAGCACCAGCAAACCAATGTTGGTTCAATCCGATATTTTCATCATCAAACGCAAACGACCATGTGCCATTTAACAAGTCCCAGTCTTGACGGACAAATTTCGGTCGCGGAAATTCGAGTGAATGGTTCATATGCTTCGCTCCTTTTCGGTAAAGAAAATCGTTTACAGGCAGTATGAGTGGTTTTGTATGAATTGTCAAACTACTTTGTTTAGAGTCTTTTTTAGTGGTATGATTTAAGTAAGTTAAGTTAAAGGGGCGTAGTCAGACATGACAAAAACAGATTCGACCAGACACGTTACGATTATGACATATTCGGCTTTCATTATTGGTTTGATCTGCTTGTTCATCACGTTACGAGCTGGTATCACAGGCTATTTTTATAACGAATACGTTCTTCTTATGCTCATTTTATTCGGTACGACGCTTTCCATTTATTCACTCATGAAATCAACTAAAAAGGTTATACCAACCCTGTCTCTCCTCTTTTCACTATCACTTCCACTTTCCTTTATTTTTATTGTTATTTTTTTTGACTTTGCTCCTTAACGAGTTTTCTTCTATATGAAAATGTCTATCTAATGTTTTTACTCGTGAGCTTTCCTTTTTAATAAGGGAAGCTAATTTTTACCACCTTCCCTATTCTTTTCACCCATTTTCCTCAACCTCTGAATAGCAGGAATGATTTTTGCATAATGTACAGGAAACCATGCAGGATTTTCTACAATCATCAAGAAGCATTCATGAAAACGCTTTCTAAAATGTCTCATGGAGGGATTGTGATGAAAAAAAGGATTCAAGCAGTCTTACTCGTCCCTATTGTCGCAAGTGTTTCTTTGCTAGCTAGTTGTGCTGATGAAGAGTCCTCTGGTGCAAACGATGAAGTCGTCTTAACATGGCTTGTGCGCAGTGATCCAAACTTAATTGAATGGGAACACCGCGTTATCGACGCCTTTGAGGAAGAAAATCCAGGTATTCGTGTTCAGCTACAGACGATTCCTCAAGGAGAAATTGATCAAAAGCTACAAACGATGATCGCAGGTGGCAACGTACCTGATGTGTGGTCGCCAAACTGGGCTGACTCTGGCTTTGGTAGTTACTATGCGATGGGTGCCTTAAAAGATTTAAGTCCTTTTCTTGAAGAAGAGCCTGACGTGTTAGATGGCATTGATGACACATTGACCGATGTGTATGAGATGGAAGACGGGGTTTATGGAATTCCGATTCTTTCGATGGGCTCTTTTCTTTACTACAATCGTGATCTCTTTGATGAAGCAGGTGTTCCTTATCCGCCTACTGATTGGAATGATGAAAGCTGGAATTATGATGCGATGATTGACGCTGCTCAAGCGATTACGCAAAACGACCTTCCTCCAACCCAGCGTGTCTATGGTGTATTAGATGAAGATTCACCGAATAAAAACGCGTGGGCATTTGGTGGGGATTTCTTTGCTGATGAAGACTATGAAACCGGAACTTTATCAGAACCTGTTGTGACCGAAGACCCTCGAAATCGAGAGGCGATTCAACAGCGTTCAGATTTAATTAATATTCATGAAGTCATGCCTCCACAAAGTGAAATTGCCGCACTCCAGCAATTGAGTGATCCGTTCCTTAGTGGCCGTGTTGGGATGGTGATGAAAGGTGGATGGGGCACGAAACAATATGCAGCTACCGAGCTAAACTGGGGATTGGCCGCGTATCCTTATACGAACGAAGACCGCCAGATTTCGCTATACGTAGACCCTTGGTCGATTAGTGAAGGCAGCAAGCATCCTGAAGAAGCATGGGAATTTCTAAAATTCCTTCTCGATCCTGATAAAGCGGCAAAATGGATGGTCGAAATGACGTTAGAAAGTCCCGCCAACTCTGATTTAAAAGAGATATGGTTCGAACTCATTTCTGAGCGTACCGGCATTCCTATTGAAGACCTGCGCATTGCGGAAGAAGGAGCACTACAATATGGTCGCCCGACTGACAATCACCTTATTTCAAATTTTGCTCCTGTCTTAAAGCATCAAAACATGACGATCAATTCGATTTACGATCGACGAAAAACGGTCGATGACGGTATGCGTGAACTTCAAGAAACTATTACGTCACTTACCTATTAACAGGACGGGAGGGAAAATTCTATGGAAACAAACACATCGCCAAATCGAAGTCGAAAACCACTCAAACGTACGCCAATTGGGGCTAAACGTGAGGAAAAATACTTCTGGCTGTTCATTTCTCCATGGATACTTGGCTTTACAGTCTTTATTGCGGGGCCCATGATTGCTTCCCTTTATTTTAGCTTTACGGACTATGCCATCATGGGAGAAGCGTCATTTGTCGGCTTCCAAAACTTTATGAATCTCTTTTCTGACCCTCTGTTCTATCGATCGTTATTTGTGACAACCGCGTACGCAGCCTTAGCTGTTCCGTTTACGATTATCTTGGCCATTGCTCTTGCTCTATTGCTTAATGCAAAAATAAAGGGGCAAGCGTTTTTCCGCACATTCTTTTATGCGCCTTCGATCATTTCTGGCGTCTCGGTGGCATTTCTCTGGATGTGGATTTTAAATCCGCAATTTGGGATCGTCAATTCTTTTTTATATGAAGTGTTTGGTATTACAGGTCCTGGTTGGTTTACAGACCCTTATACGGTAATTCCATCCTTTGTGCTTATGCAGCTTACAGCAGTGGGAAGTACGATGATTATTTTCTTAGCAAGCTTGCAACAGTTGCCGAAAGAACTTTATGAAGCCGCAGCCATTGACGGTGCGAGTGCATGGCGTCGGTTCCGAAATATTACCATTCCGCTTATCTCGCCGATTATTCTTTTCAATGTCATCATCTCCATTATTGCATCCTTTCAAATCTTCACCCAAGCGTATGTCATTACGGATGGTGGGCCTGACTGGATGAGTTACTTCTATGTGTACTACTTATTTGAAACAGCATTTTTCCAAAATCGCATGGGCTACGCTTCTGCACAAGCATGGATTTTGTTTATCCTTATCTTTGTTCTTACGTTCTTAGCGCTATATGTTTCCCGTAGAAACGTTCATTACGAATACGACAAATAATCCAAGGAGGTCAAGCGGATGAAACATTTGTTTAACAAAACCCATTACGCTCCTGGCGAGTTATCCAAGGGCGGAAAAATCCTGACGTACGCTGGTTTACTTGCTTGTCTATCTTTGTTTTTATTTCCTGTCGTATGGATGGTGTTTACATCGGTTAAAACTCTTGATGAGATTGTCACGAATCCACTCTCTTTTTTTCCTGATACCTGGAATTGGTCCAACTATCTTGAGGTCTTCCAGAACCACCCGTTTGCCACGTACCTCTGGAATACATCTTGGTATACCGTTGTGACCGTAGTCGGCACCGTCTTTTTCTCAGCAATGATTGCGTTTGGCTTTGCTCGCTTTCGCGCTAGAGGGCAAACCTTTTTGTTCGCAATCGTGTTAAGTACAATGATGCTTCCTCAGCAAGTCGTGATGATACCACAATATTTGCTGTTCAACTCCATTGGCTGGGTGGACTCCTATTTACCACTAACCGTACCTGCCATTGCAGGGAGCGCCTTTTTAATCTTCTTATTGCGGCAATTTTATCTCGGCTTACCAAAGGAACTAGATGAAGCCGTAACCATTGATGGTGGTGGCTATCTCACGATTTTCTTCCGGATTATCCTGCCGCTTTCCTTACCAGCAATGGCAACAGCGGCGATTATTGAGTTTATGTTCCGCTGGAATGATTTAATGGGACCGCTGATTTACTTAAATTCTCAAGAGCTTTATCCGCTGTCATTAGGTTTAGCAAACTTCACAGCTGCATATGCTGCGACACCTTGGCAATTGCTTATGGCTGCATCGGTGATGGCTGTACTGCCACCACTCATCCTGTTCTTTTTTGCACAAAAATATTTTATTCAAGGGGTTGTGATCTCAGGCACAAAAGGCTAGACACATGGGTAACAGACAGATTCTTACGAGAGTCTGTCTTTTTTCTTTGCATCGGCATGACAGCTTTTCCGACTGAATAGGTTGTAGAAACGACAGTTCGGAGAGAGGGATTTCATGAAAATTGATGAAGCAATCGAACGGTTGGTAACGAAGCTTCAAGAAGATCAGCAGGAAGATGGCTCGTGGCAGTATCCGTTTGAAGCAGGAACTTTTACAGATGCCTATATGGTCATTTTGTTGCGAACGTTAGAGCAGGATGATGAGACACTCATTCAAGCGTTGGTGAACCGGATGCTACGCTTACAAGAGGAAAATGGTGCTTGGAAGCTTGTCCAAGATGAAGAAAGCGGAAATCTGACAACGACAGTCGAGTGCTATTATGCCATTTTGTATTCAGGCTATGTCAAAAAAGAGGATCCGCGTATGAAACGCGCGAAAACATTTATTTTAAAAAACGGCGGCCTTGAACAAACGACGTTGTTAACAAAATTTGTCCTTTTGTTAACAGGGCAATATCGTTGGCCATCCTTTTTTCCTGTACCCATTGAATTGATCCTTTTACCGATCGCCTTTCCTTTTAACTTGTTTAGCATGTCTGTTTACGGACGCGCTCATATGGTTCCGCTTCTTGTCGCAGCAGATAAGAAGCTGGAAGTGAAAACGGCGAGAAGTCCAGACTTATCGGACTTACATGGACATTCGAGACATGACCCTTTTTTAGAATGGGCAGAAGCGGACGATTCACGTAAACTACACGGAACCATTCATTATTTAGTGAAAAAAGTAACGGACCTTCCTGAACATTTACATCAACTCGCGATCAGTCGCGCAAAGCAGTATATGATGAGCGCCGTTGAGGAAGATGGGACGCTTTTCAGTTACTTCACCTCTACCATGTTCATGATTTTCGCCTTGCTTGCCCTTGGGCATTCCAAGAAAGATCCCCTTATTCAAAAAGCTGTAAACGGGCTTAACTCGTTTCAAACAACGGTTAATGGGCACCCTCACATTCAGTTTACAACGGCATCTATTTGGAATACGTCTTTAATTAGTTATGCCCTTCAAGAAGCGAACCTGAAGCCAGAAGACCCAACAATTAAAAAAGCGACTGAATACTTACTCGATAAACAGCATTACAAATACGGGGATTGGGTCGTTCACAATCCTGCTGTTAAACCCGGTGGCTGGGGGTTTTCAACGATCAATACGATACAGCCTGATCTTGATGATACGACCTCCTCCCTTCGCGCCTTAACAGCATCTGCGTTAAACGATAAGGACATACGTGAAGCGTGGAAACGAGGAACCACTTGGACATCTTCTATGCAAAATAAAGATGGTGGTTGGGCTGCTTTTGAAAAAAATACAGACAGTCGCTTGCTTGCCTTACTTCCGATCGAAGAAAGTAAAGGCATTTTAACGGACCCTAGCACACCTGATTTAACGGGCAGAACAATGGAGTTTCTTGGGAACTTCGCGCACATGAAGAACAATCACTCGATTCTTAAAGATGGCGCACGTTGGCTAAAAAAGAATCAGCAGAAAGACGGGTCTTGGGAAGGACAATGGGGCGTTAACTATATTTATGGTACATGGGCTGCATTAACGGCTCTTGATGCAGCAGACGTCTCTTCTAAACAATCGACCATAGTAAAAGCGGTTAAGTGGCTAAAATCAATCCAGCATGATGATGGCGGCTGGGGAGAGTCTTGCTTAAGCGATCGCCACAAGCACTACAAATCTCTTGCGGCAAGTACCCTTACGCAAACGGCTTGGGCAGTAGATGGCCTTATTGCGGTCTCTGACTTTCCTGATAAATCCATTCGTGACGGCATCCGCTATTTACTTGCTCATATTGAAAAACACCCGTGGACAGAGGATTATCCTGTCGGAAAGGGATTAGCCGACAGAATTTATTTTCACTACCATAGTTACCGTCACTTCTACCCATTGCTTGCATTAGCCCACTACCGTAAAAAGTTTAAGAATGTGTAGGGAAACATCGACCTCATTTTTAACACTTGCTACACAAAGCTACCGTTTTGGTAGCTTTTTATTTTCTTTTACGTAAGTAATCCAGTCGCCTGATTCAATCGGGTTAAAGATCTGCTGAAAAAAATCAGTTGCAATATAACCGTACGCTTGGACAACTTCGTCCTGATGTACGACGTCCATGACAACTCGCTCGTACTCATTCCCTTCTTGGCGACCTTCTTCGTATCCTTCTAATCGATCAATGGCTTTTAACTTATCTGCTGAAACGTTATAGAGCTCCCCTTGAATAAACTGCCCTTTCCTCTTTCGAGCAATTGGATAGTCATAAGGCGTAGCATGCAGTTCTCCTTCTACCGCACAACCCATCCCAATACATTCTGCACCTTTTAAGAAACCAGCGTTTGAACCACCTTTTCGCAGCGTGCCGTATACAAATAAGTTCACCATGAATAATGCCCACCTTTCTTAACAAGGATTCTTCCATTCATCCTAGTGGATTTAAAGTCGTTTCACAACAGAATATGTATCACATTGAGGCATTTGAATTTGTGTCTTGTCTCTTTTTAAACAACCTCAAGATGAGTGGGTAGCTTAAGGAAAGCAACGTCAAAAAAAACAGCGTTGTTGCGATTGGTGAAGCAAAGAAAATGGCCTGCGGACTTTCATAGATGATGGATGCTCGACGCATATTCTGTTCCATTTCTCCACCTATAATTAAAGCAAGGATGAGAGGAGCAACCGGATAGTCTAATACACGCATAAACAACCCCACTAAGCCAGCAATAATAAGTAAGTAAAAGTCTATCGTGCTATAACCAAGTGTATATGCACCTATAAAGGAGAGAACGAGCACAATCGGATACAAAACATTAGCAGGTGTGCGTAAAACTTTTATTAACATCCCTACCATTAAAATGTTAATCATTACTAATAGTATGTTGCCAATGAACATACTGTTGATAAGGGTCCATACAAGATCAGGGCTGTTTTCAAATAGTAATGGCCCAGGCGTTATGCCAATCATCACCAAAGCTCCGAGCATGACAGCTGTTGTACCAGAACCAGGTATTCCCATAGTAAGCATGGGAATAAGTGAACCAACTGCGGCGGAACTATTTGCCGACTCTGGGGCTACGAGCCCTTCCACAGCTCCCTTACCGAACTCATTCTTCCTTTTTGATAGTTGTTTTTCTGTGCTGTATGCAAGCAAGGAAGAGATTGTTCCTCCAGAACCTGGTAACACACCTAAGAAAAAGCCAAGTGGTCCACTTCGAAAAATTGGCCCCATTGATCGCTTCCATTGTTCTTTTGTGAACCACTTACTTCCAATATGTTGATTACTCGGTTGCTGTCCCTTTTTCTTCGGGAACATATTATATAAGACTTCACCTAGCGCGTAGATCCCAATGATAATAACAATAAAGTTAATGCCATCGGTAAAATGAGGAACACCAAATGTAAAGCGATGCACACCTGATTGTAAATCAATTCCTATTGTGCTAATTGCAAGGCCAGCAAACATTGCCACGAACCCTTTTATCATCTTTCCTGTTGAAAGGGCTACGACAGCGGATAATGTAAATAAAAAAAGCATCAAATATTCGGCTGGACCAAAATTTAAAGCAAACTGAGCAAGAGGAATTGCAAGAAAGATGAACCCAAAGATGGCCATAATTCCACCGAATAGAGAAGCCATTGCTGCAATCGACATAGCCTGACCAGCTTGGCCTTTTAAAGTCATCGGATAACCATCAAACGTAGCCGCAATGGATGAACCATCTCCTGGAGTGTTAATTAATATAGAACTTCTTGAACCACCAAAAAGAGCGCCATAATAAATGGATGACATGAGAATGAGTGCACTAACCGGATTCACTCCAAAAGTAAGCGGTATAAGAACGGCTACACCAGTTGCAGGTCCTAGCCCAGGTAGAATTCCCACAATTGTTCCTAACAAGGCGCCAAAAAGAAGCCACACCATATTCATCGGTTCGAGTGCAGTAAAGAAACCATCTATGACAATTGACCAATCCATTCGATTACCCTCCAAACCCTGGCAAACTAATTTCAAGCAAATAGCTAAAAATAAACCACGCACTAATTGAGACAATTCCTGTCACCAGCACGTTCATCACCCATTTCCTTTTCCCATTTAAATAGAAAAGTAGCATAGCTAAGAACAAGATTGTCGAGAGCAAGAAGCCTGTATATTCAAACATTAATGTATAGACAACACACATAGTCACGATAACAGCTATCGTTTTAATCGTTGATTTACGGACAAGCAAGGCTACATCTTCTTCGTATTGATGCTCCTTTTTCTTTACTACTTGAACCAGATCGATCACCGCAAAAAGAAATAGCCCTATGCAGATAGCTATTGGGAAGTAAAATGGAGCCATTGGATCCCCCAATGTAGCTTGTGGCAACTGTATAATAAGCATGCCATATGCCACACTTAGTACAATAAAGAACAATGGCATTGTAAACCGCACAACGTGCATGATATGTCTCCTCCTTGTTATGGCGCTAAGCCTGAATCAATGATAATGTCCTCGAAGAATGTTGCTTGTTCTTCCATAAAAGCAGCGGTTTGGCGACTATCCATATAAAATGCATCTAAATCATTGTTATCTAGAATCGTATTCCATTCGTCGGTTTCTACCATTGATGCAAGCCAATCATCCCACCTATCTACTTCAGCATCACTCATTTCCGCGGGACCCATAATCCCACGCCAATGAGGGAAGACCATTTCGGCACCAAGCTCCGTCCAAGTGGCAACTTCAGGAAACGATTCAAGTCTCTCCTCAGAAGTAACTGCAAGAATGTTTACTTCCCCAACGGCATATTGGTCAGCAAAACCTGAGACAGAATTTGTTGCAATGTCAATGTGTCCGCCTAAAAGGGCGTTCATAATATCTCCTCCGCTACTGTAAACAAGAAATTGCAGGTCAGTTGGGTCCACACCATACGCCACCGCCGCTTGAACAAACGCTAAATGATTACCTGATCCTAATGATGGGCTTACACCAATTGTTAATGATGTTGGGTCTTCTTCTAGTTGTCCCATTAATTCTTCACCATCGTTAAACGGAGCCTCTGCTCGTGAGGCAACCGCCAGCCATTCTGTCGATAGCATCGCTAATGGTGTAAAATGCTCATAAGATAGTTCACTCTGGCCTAGTAGATTACTCGTAATTAGTAAACTGGAATTAACTGCTGCATAATGACTGTTCTGCTGATTTAAATACTGCCAACCAACTTCTCCTCCTCCACCAGGTTTGTTCGAGACTGTGACATTCTCATCTACTTTTCCGTCATCTATAAGCGAACGCTGTATGGAGCGAGCCGTCATATCCCACCCTCCTCCTGGCGTTGCAGGAGCGATCACTTCTATTGTTTGATTAGGAAACGCTGATTCCGGGTCTTCATTTCCACCGCAACCAACAAGTGCAATCACACTTAGTAAAACTAATCTTTTTAACAAGTCAAATCCCCCTTTAAGTAAACGCTTACAATTTGTTGTTTTATGCACTATAGCATGCCTTTTCTTTTCAAAACAAGCATCCATCTTTAACATTCTTTATAATCTTTATAAGCGTTATGACCTTTTTGACCATAAAAGAGACCAGTCGCCTGACTGGTCCAACGTTTACTTCATACAATAACGCCTCTCTGGTCTCCCAATTTCTCCATAATTAATTTGTGTGTAAATATCCTTTTCACGCAGAAGATGTTCAAGATAACGTCTCGCTGTGGTTCTTGAAATTCCAATCGCTTCGCATGTTCGTTCAATTGTTAAGCCGTCATGCTCACGTTTAAGCGCATCATAAACTCGCTCAAGTGTAAGTGCATCAATTCCTGAAGGTAACAGATTTGGTGTTGGAAACCGTTCTGTTGTTTCTTTTTGAAGCCCACCAAGTATTCTCATTGAATCCGCTTGAGAAAAGGTGGTATGCGAACCATTTAAAAAGGTCTGTTCCTCAAGATAATTGTTCATTGTTTCTTTAAACGTACACGCATCTACCGGCTTTTGTAAAAAAGCAACTACACCACATCGTTTTGCTTGTTGAAGGATGTCAACATCATCAGATGCTGAGATAACGATAATATCGAGATCCAGGTACTTCATACGTATCTGTCGTAGAAGTTCTTCTCTTTCGATATCAGGAAAATACAGATCCAACAAAAGCAAGTCTATGTTTTCACTTTCCAATTTCATAAACAACTCTTTCGCATTCAGGACATGACCAAGTAAATGAAATGTACGAATTGATTGGATATATTCTGACTGAATCATTGCGACTCGATAATCATCTTCCGCTATCAATACGTTCAACTTTTCGCCCTCCTTTCTTTTGGAATATAAATGGACACCATCGTTCCATCCTCTTCCGGTAAATGATCTATGTTTATTAACCCATTCCATTTCATCAATGCTCGATGTACGTTCGAAAGACCAAAGCCCCTACCTTTACCTTTTGTAGACAACCCTTCCTCTAACAAATTGCCTACACCTTTTTTAAACCCATTCCCACTATCGTAAACATCAAATACCCATTCGTCTCCTGCATCACTAGCGAAGAAGAGAACCTCTTTTTTTTCTGAATCAGCTACAGCCTCCATTGCATTATCTAGGATATTCCCAATAATAATAGATAAATCTGATGTCGGGATGCGATCTATCGGCTGCAATTGACTCGAGTCTTCAATCGTAAGATGAACGTGTCTCTCCGCTGCCTTTGCCATCTTTGCTAACAACAATGCTTGTACCCCTACATCAGCAATCTTCTTAAACAGTGGGGTCGTTTGTTCTCTTTGAACATTGGTTTCATTAACAATAAAATCTAGTGCATCCTCTTGCTTGTTAAGCTGCAATAATCCCATTAGAACATAAAGCTTGTTGCGAAATTCGTGGGTTTGCGCGCGAAGGCCATCTGATTGCACTTGAAGCTGTGCCATAGTCTCTTTTACTTGTTTCATTTCTGTAAAGTCTCTAAAACTACTTATGGCGCCCGCCCTTTGACCACCTTCGTCAATTGGACGAGTATTGACAATAAGTGTTTTTTCGCCAATTAGGCGTACTTCATCAGTAAGCGTGAGACCATTCTCCACTGCTTGAATCGTGCCAAGCTCCCGAAGCACACCTTTACTTACTTGTTGATTTTGCAACAGTCTTTTTGCCGCTGGGTTTAACAATGTTACCTCACCTAGCTGATTCACCGCACAGAGCCCTTCATTTAATGACTGAAGTAAAGCTTCTCTCTCTTTATAAAGGGATGCCACCAAAGCTGGTTCGTGGCCAAACGTATCTCGTTGTATGCTAGAAGCAATGAGCCAAGCAGAAAATAGACTTAACACGATACCAGCTAGACCAGCGATGGCATTCCGCCTTAATCGCGCAAACAACTCCACCTCAAGCATATTAAGCGGATACGTTACTCGTACCGCTCCGATTAACTGCTCTGCCTCGCCTACTTGATCATAGATTGGTGCAGTTGACTGGATGACTTCATTTTTCCCAGATCCGTAACGCTCGGTGATATAAGAACCAAAAATAAGGGTTGGTTGTAAGTTTTGTTCATTTCTTTTTGTTCCCGTTAATAGATCTTCACCGTTTTCGGTTAAAACGTAAACAAACGGGTTATTAGCCTGTAATCGAACGCGATCCACAATACCTTGAACTTCACTAATATCATTCTCTTGTAAACCATTCGCCAACGCGGGCATAAAGGATAGCGCATGTGCAGTCTGCCTGGATAACTGCATATATTCTTTGTCTAAATTTACACGCTCAAAATACGCGTGAACGGCTGTAAAAAGGAGAATAAGAGCAAAAACAAGAATAGAAAAGACAATAAGGACGCGTGTACGTATGGTTGTGTTTTTTAATCGAAGATATTGATACGTTGCTTTTTTCATCAACTCCCTCCCCATTGTTGGATTAACCGAATACCCTATATTTTTACTTAGAAAAAAATCGATTTAAATAAAAAAAGTGCAGTCGCTGAATTCTTTTCTCACGCATCTTTCAATGACCTTGAGATAAGCTCTTAGTCCTTAAACGATTACGCTAAATAAAGAAATCCAACGGACGCACGTTTCCTGTTTTTAAGTGCTACTTTTTATTTTCTGTTATCTCGCCTTTACGATTTCGTCGCGTAACGCTCGCTTCAAAAATTTTCCGACAGACGTTCGCGGCAGTTGATCCATAAAAATAACGTCATCTGGAAGCCACCATTTCGCAAATTGTTGCGCTAAATAGTCGTTAATCTCTTCTTTCGTCGCGTTTTGTCCTTCTTTAAGAACCACACATGCAACGGGGCGCTCTTGCCATTTCTCATGAGGAACGGCGACGACCGCCGCTTCAAGAACGGCTTCATGACCCATTATCGCATTTTCTAAATCAACAGATGAGATCCATTCTCCTCCGCTTTTAATTAAATCTTTCGTACGATCGACAATCTTTATCGAGCCTTCTTCATCAATTGTTACAACATCACCTGTATGAAGCCAGCCATCGCGAAAAGCTTGGTCACTTCGATCATCTTCATGGTATTGATCGGCAATCCAAGGGCCACGGATTAGCAACTCCCCCATCTCTTTACCGTCCCACGCAATTTCTCCATTCTCATTCACGCCTTTCAGATCAATTAACGGAACAGCCATTCCTTGTGTGGCACGTACGTTAAATCGATCGGCTTCGTCCCAATTTTGTTGATGGCTTTTTAAGCGTGAATAGGATACGATCGGTGATGTTTCAGTCATGCCATATGCATGAAAAAACGGTACCTTAAGCTTTTTCTCAAAGGTTTCAATCATACTTTTTGGCGCAGCAGAACCACCGCAAATCACTGCACGTAAGCTACTTAAATCGTAGTTTCCTTTTTGAACAACCTGTAGCAAACCAAGCCAAATGGTCGGGACGCCGCCTGTAAACGTAACTCTCTCGTTTTCAATCAACTCTGCTAATAATTGTGGTGTGAATTGAGGACCGGGAAGCACTTGGGTTGCTCCGTAAAACGTTGCGCTAAACGGTAGTCCCCATGCATTTACATGGAACATCGGAACGACCGGCATACATACATCATTTTCTGAAAGCGCCGTAGTATCAACCATTCCTTGAACCAGACTATGAAGGGTAATCCCTCTGTGTGAGTAAAGAACACCTTTAGGCTTTCCTGTTGTAGCAGATGTGTAGCACATCGCCGCAGGTTCATGTTCATCAAGATCTTCTAAAAACGGAAACTGTGGATTTCCTTTTTCCAGTAATGATTCATAAGAATAAAGCGGACGAAGCGTCGATTCAGGCAGTTGCTCTTTGTCTGTCAGCACAATAAACGTATGGACAGTCGTCAACTTGTCTTGAACCGCTTCAATTACTGGCAATAGATCTTCATCAATAAGAAGAATTCGATCTTCAGCATGATTAATCACGTAGACAAGATGGTCGGCAGATAACCTCATATTAATCATATGCAAAACGGCGCCAACCCCAGGAGCGGCAAAATATGCTTCTAAATGGCGGTGATGATTCCAAGCTACCGTCCCAACTCGTTCCCCTCGTTTAAGACCAAGCTCTGTCAAAACACTTGCTAAAGCTCGTGTGCGCTTGCCAATATCTTTGTACGTTAAGCGGTGTGTCTTGTCCAGTGTTCTTGAAATGACTTGCTTTGTTGGAAAATATCGTTCCGCTCGTTCAAGCATTGGCGGAATGGTTAACGGTGTATTCATCATAATGCCAAAACCCCTTTCCCCTCTATGTATGTATGCGTTTTCAAATTCTTATCTATTATTCTACCAACCACTAAGAAAACAAGCAATTTATATTTACAAAATTCTTACTTAAGTGATTTCCATAACTCAAAAAATGATCAGAAAAAGTTGAATGTTCCATTAAAATTACGAAGGGTGTTTTTGTTTTTAATCGTTAGGTGACTTTCCTCCACCTTAGAGACGTCCTATCATTCCATAAAAAAAAGAAACTCTAAGCAGAGCTTCTAGCAATTGATCATTAAAAGAACCCAAATAATTTCTTCTTTTTCTTCCCTACTCTTTCTGGAGGGTTTAAATAGATATGCTTGTTTTCAATCATTAGCCGCGCATTTTCTTGGTATTCGTACATTAGGTTTGAATCAAAGCGTTCTTCCACATAAGCATACGCTTCACGCATTCGTAACGTACGATTTGCTGTGTTATGTACATCAGACGCAATGACGTGAACAAGGCTTGCTTCCATTAATTGTTCACTTAATTTCTGAATATCCTTTCCAAAATAACCGGTTAAACTTGAGGACGTTAATTGCGCAAGTGCCCCATTTTTTATTAATTCATATAGCTTATTAGGCGAGTCCATGATGACTTTATTACGTTCAGGATGAGCAATAACTGGGATATATCCTTGAGACCCTAAATCATAAAACAACCGACTTGTGTAAACTGGGATATCGTTAGAAGGAAACTCAACAAGAACATATTTACTGTTTCCTAAACTTAAACTCGCTCCTGAAGCCAAATCACTTTGGATGTCCCCATATAACCGTATTTCTTGACCAGGTAAGACTGTTAAAGGAATGCGTTGCTTTTCAAGCTCTTGATTTAGTTCCGCCACGGCATCATGTAAATGGGACCCATCTAAAAGTGGGAAGCTAGGATGCTGATGATGAGGCGTTGCCACCATTTTTGTAATGCCCTCACTAACTGCTTCTTCGGCAATGGCAATACTCTCTTCAATGGTTTTCGCACCATCATCCAGCCCAGGTAAGATATGACTATGAATGTCAATCATCCAATTCGCCCCATTTCCTTTTATTGATAATAATAATATGTGCTTTGATCGATTGGCTTATTGTTTAAGACAACGCCAAGAAGGTTTGCTTTCGCTTTTTCCAAGTTTGCTTTTGCTTTTTCCAATTGATCACGATCGGTTTTCCCACTTGATGTCACAATGATGGTACCGTCGACTTTGCTTGATAAAATTTGTGCGTCTGCTACAGCCATAACCGGTGGCGTATCAAGGATTACAACGTCAAAATTTTGGCTTGCTTCATTGATGACAAGTTCCATCATTTTTGAATTTAACAGCTCAGCTGGGTTTGGCGGGATCGGACCACATGTTAATAAGCTAACATTTTCGATCGATGTTTCTTGAGCAACATCAACAAGCTTATGCTGTCTTGTTAATACATTTGTGAGGCCATGGGTATTCATCACACCAAACGTATAGTGTGCCGTCGGCTTTCGCATATCTGCATCAATTAATAAGACACTTTGTCCGTTTTGCCCCATCACTACGGCTAAATTCGAAGCGGTTGTTGATTTCCCTTCACCAGGACCTGCAGATGTAATCAGTAATGTACGTATGTCAGTATCGATAGCGGAATATTCAATATTTGTACGGATATTACGGTATTGTTCAGTAATCGGCGAATGTTTACTTACATCAGCGATTAACTGTCGTTTCTTTTGTACTTGACCTTTTTTATTACGTGTTGACCTGGCCATGAGTCACCTACTTTCTTAAACTATGACGATTTCCTTGTTGTTTCAACTGCATCCATCGTTGAGACAGCTCCAAGCACAGGGAGGTCTAAGATTTTCTCAATATCTTTTTCTGTTTTTACCGTAGTGTCTAAGTATTCTAGTAAGAAAGCTAGACCTACTGCGCCCATTAATCCTACAACAAATGCGATTGCCATATTTAAGATTGTGTTTGGACTTGATGGCGATGGATCTTCTCCTACCACTGCTTCTGATAAAATAGTTACGTTGTCTGTGCTCAAAATATCAGGAATTTGCGTTTCAAATACGCTTGATAGTTCATTTACAACGTCAGTCGCTTCGACTGGATCATCAGCCTCAACTGTAACGAGTAAGACTTGGGAATTATTTTGGTTTGTTACAGACACCATGTTTTGTAGTGTACTAAGACTATAGTCTAGGTTTTGATTGTCAATTACTTCATTTAGAATGCGGGGACTTTTAATAATTTGTGTGTACGTTCCTACCAGCTCTAAGCTTGTTCGGACATCATTTTGCGTGACGCCTTCTTCTGTACCAGCTTGATAGATTAAGAGTTCCGCTGAACGTTCATACTTTGGAGTAAGGATAAAAGCACTAACAAGTGCACCAGCTAACATTGCTAACAATGGAATTGCTACTAACAATTTCCACCGTTGTTTTAATGTTTGAAAGATTTCTTTCAAACTAATCGTTTCTTCCATCTAATCGCTAACCTCCTAAACATATACCATAACTCAAATCGAATTATATCACAATTTGCTAGTAATATTGCGAAATTGTCGTCTTTTTTTATTCATGATTCTACCATTTTGTACAAGATTAGACGGAATTCAACTTTTTGCACGATTACCTTTTACTAAAAATTACAAAAGAATTGTCTTGTCCTTCTGAACAGCTTCTTTTATCCTAGTAAGAGGGACATTATTCCATTAACTTTTACACACTTACATTCCAATAGTAGAAAGGCGTATTTAAATGAAGAAAAAGACGGCATTAAAAGTTACAGCACTTATCTTCGGCATTCTTTTTTTAGCGGTGATTGGCGTTGGCCTTTATATTTTTAATGACATTCGCAGTACAGCGAATGAAATGTATGAGCCATTAGGCGATCGTCAAGGTTCATCTCCAATAAGAGAGATTGAGATTCAAGATGGAGAGCCTATTTCCGTACTATTAGCTGGTGTGGACCATACGCCAGGCCGAGAAGAAGACGTTGTTGGTCGCTCAGATTCCATAGTCGTGATGACCTTAAACCCTACAGATGGATCAACAAAAATGTTATCGATCCCGAGAGATACAAGGGTTGATATTGTTGGCAGAGGGACAACTGAAAAGATTAACCACGCCCATGCTTACGGTGGTCCAGAAATGTTAATTAATACGGTAGAAGAAGCGTTTAATATTCCAATTGATCATTACGCAGGTATTAATATGGAGGGATTCACACGTTTAATTGATGCATTTAATGGCGTGCAAGTGTATAACGATTTATCATTCACAATGGACGGCTCTCAATTTCCTGAGGGAACGATTGAATTAGATGGAGAGGAAGCATTAAAGTATACGCGGATGCGCTACGATGATCCACGTGGGGATGCCGGCCGTGCGAATCGTCAGCGCGATGTAATCGAAGCATTAATGAACGAGGCTGCTTCCTTAAGCTCCGTTACGAAAGCTGGCGAAATTTTAGACGTACTTGGCTCGACTGTTCGTACAGACTTATCTTTAGGCGATATGTGGTCTTACCAATCAGACTATATGGATGCACTAAACCAAGTTGAACAAATCGAAGTGAATTATACCGGACAAACCATTGATGGCTTATGGTATGCGATCGTATCCGATGAAGAAAAAGCACGGGTTCGAGATGAAATGCGTAGCCATTTAGACATTTAAAAGGAATCGTAAATAAAAAATCGTGCTGATTGAACCAGCACGATTTTTTTATCTTTCTCGTTTCTAAGAAACGAGCCTCAATCCAATCACGGCCACTACGACTAGCCCAATAAAGAAAATGCGAAGCCGGTCTTTTGACTCATTGTAATAAACCATGCCAACTAGCGCACTACCAACCGTTCCAATCCCCGTCCAAACTGCATACGCTACGCCAAGCGGAATGGTTTCCATTGCCAGTCCAAGAAGGGTAAAGCTAATAATAAATCCAATGATTAAAACAGCGAATCCCTTTTTCTTTTGCCCTTTTGAAATCATTTGAATTCCACTAACTCCGACTACTTCAAAGATACCTGCGATAATTAACATTACCCAACTCATGCTTCATCCACCCTTTCTACCTTCTTATCAGCAGTCACAAGCTTCAGCCCAAGCACACCTGCGAGTAATAAGACAATAAAAAAGAGCATCCATATATTAAACGGCGCATTAAATAGCACAATATCAACAAATACAGTTCCAACAGTACCTAACGCGACAAAAATTGCGTATACTGTACTCGTTGGCAACACAGTAGCAGCACGAACGAGTAAAGTAAAACTAATAACAATTCCAATGGCAGTTAGGGTCCATTCAAAGGGTGAACTCGCATATTTTAAACCAGTTGCCCAGCCAACTTCAAAGACACCTGCTATAATAACTAAAATCCACATAGATCTCACGCACCTCTTATAAAAAATAAAATACTAACTAACGGTAGTTAGTATAGCACCAATTTTTAACTATGACAATGACTTTTTGAAAGGATGGAATAATGAGCACAAAAGAACGAATTATTGATGCGGCTTTGCATGCATTTTCAAAGCATGGTTTTGAAGGAACGACGTTGGCCCAAATTGCAAAAAACGTAGGCATTCAAAAACCGTCCATGTACAATCATTTTAAAAGTAAAAATGAACTCTATTTACTCATCTCCGAGCGTATTACGAATCAGTTGGTTATGAAAATCCAAACGACTGCAAATCATTATGAGGAGACAGACGTGGAGACAAGGCTTTATGCCGTCCTTAAACATAGCTGTGACTTTATTATTCACGAACAAGAAGGTGTCATGTACAAACGTTTTATGCTTTTTCCTCCAGCCGAGCTCAGATCGAACGTACGAGAGATTGTTCAAGCAGGAGATCAAAAAATCAATCAGGTTCTTCACCAACTTTTTCAACAAGGCTTAGCTGAAGAGCGACTGCGAAATATCCCTGAACAGATGTTTCATTCCGCTTATTATTGTTTATTAGATGGCTTATTTACCGAAAGCTTCATTTATGATGACTCTGACTTTCAACGCCGATTCAAAGAAGCCTGGACCGTTTTCTGGTACGGGATTTCAAAAGAATGTTAACAATCCTTTCATTTTTTTAGGTTTGAGGGTAGCACCCTATGGGAATTCATACACACAATACTGAATTTCTATTAGAGGAGAGATCATCATGAATGTACTCGTAATTGGTGCAAATGGACAAGTAGGAAAGCATGTTGTCAAGCAATTAAAGGAAAGTGAACATACGTCAATCGCAATGGTTCGTAAAGAAGAGCAAGTCGCGACAATGAACGATTTAGGAGCAGGTGAAGTGGTTATTGCTGATTTAGAAGATGATTTCAGTCATGCCTTTAAACAAGCTGATGCTGTCATTTTTGCAGCCGGCTCAGGTGGTTCTACTGGAGCTGACAAAACGTTGGTTATTGATTTATGGGGTGCCATCAAGTCGTTTCAATATGCCGAAAAAGCATCGATCAACCATTTTGTTCAACTAAGTTCTATTGGTGCCGGCGACCCAGACGGCCAACCTGACAAAATTAAGCATTATATGGTGGCGAAAGCCGTATCTGATCAGATGCTTATGTCTACATCTTTATCTTATAGCATCGTCCGCCCAGGTCCGTTAACGAATGAAGAGGCTACTGGGAAAATTAAAGTGGCTGATGCATTTAATAATGTTGGTGAAGATTCCATTACACGTGCAGATGTCGCTACTGCGCTCATTGATTCTCTCACGAACAAAGCAACACACGGAAAAGCATTTGAAATTCTCGCTGGTGAAGAAGAGATTTCAAACGCCCTTTCCTCTCTTAAGTAAACAGAACTAATAAAGACCTGCTAATGTGCATTAGCAGGTCTTTGTTATCCTCGTACGCGTTCCATATTGGCTGCCTCTCTTGAGGTCTCAAACATATAGCTTTTTTGCCTCATCGCAATGTTTAGCACAACACCAATCGCAATCAAGTTCGTCATGAGTGCACTTCCTCCATAACTTAAAAATGGAAGCGCAATTCCTGTAACAGGCATTAACCCGACCGTCATCGCGATATTTTGAAAGATTTGAAACGTCAACATGCCAGCTATCCCTGCAATAATATACGTACCATATAAATCTTTAGATGCCATTGCCAGCACGACCATTCGATAAATAAGTAGAAAGAATACACAAATGACAAAGGTTGAACCGATAAAGCCAAACTCCTCGCCAATTACTGCAAAAATAAAATCGGTATGCATTTCTGGTATAGCGGCATTCGCTGCTTGAACACTATTTAAGAACCCTACACCTGTTAATTGTCCAGATCCGATACCGATCGTTGCACCTAGTGTTTGCATCGCATAACTTGATGCATATTCTTCAGGGTAGAGCCAACCGTAAATTCGCTCAAGTTGGTGCGACTCTAAAATCTCCCAAGCAATAAGTAAATCGACATAGTTAAAAAAGAGATAGAAAATGAACGCCACAAAAACGGCCGCCATACCTGCCAAGGATAAAATCATTTTTAGTGACATATTTGAAACTAGAATTGCAACAGCCACAATAGACACAAGAACAAGAGCTGAACCGAGATCTGGCTGCTTTAAAACTAAGAAGATCGGCGGTAAACTTACTGCTACAATAAGACCTAATTTTATTAAATCAGCTCTTAGCCCTTGTTCAGGATAGCGCCGGTTCAAATAGAAAACAAGATGTGCTAACGTAAGCACTAAAATAATCTTCATAATTTCCGAAGGTTGGTAAATGGCAGATCCATTTATACCAATCCACCTTGTTGCATTATTAACTGTTACACCAAAAAATTCTACAATTAAAAGTAAGATCATACCAAACGCATAAAGTGGAATTGTTAAATATTTAAAATATTCGTAATCAATCATCATGATGATTACAATTAAAATAGCTCCGATTGCCATCCAACGCGCTTGTGACAAAACAAAGACATGGCGATAGGCTTCATCTGAAACATATTGAGCTGTTGTCCCCGCATAGATGGCCATGGCGCTTATACATAAAAGCAAAAACACTAGGAAGAGTAACGTATAATCAATTCGGTCACGCCAATGCTTATCCCGTTCCATGATACCCCCCTTTTTTCCTTTTCACCCCTACTATCATACCATGTTTTTTGTCGCAACGTCGCGAATCACCTTGCATTTTACTTTTCGCTTTTTTATTTGATATAATCAATCTAACTTATTACAAAGGAGTTTTTTCATGTCCATTCTTGTCACTGGAGGCGCTGGATACATTGGAAGCCACGCATGTGTAGAGCTATTAAACGCTGGATTTGATGTGATCGTTGTTGATAATCTTGCGAACAGTCGTGAAGACACACTAAAAGAAGTTGAATCGATTACAAATAAAAACCTAACACTTTATTCAGTAGATTTACTCGACCCAGAATCCTTACATAAGGTTTTTGAAAACCACACCATCGAAGCGGTCATTCATTTTGCAGGTTTAAAAGCAGTTGGTGAATCTGTTGAAAAACCACTCTATTATTACGAAACGAATTTACGTAGTACCATTAACTTATGTAAAGTAATGGAAGCGCACCATGTACACAAACTTGTATTTAGCTCTTCTGCTACTGTGTATGGGATTCCTGAACACGTCCCTGTCTTAGAAACGGCACCGATCCAAGCTACAAATCCATACGGCCGTACGAAGATTATGATTGAAGACATCTTACGCGATGTTGCCGCAGCAAATGATAAATGGAGCATCTCACTATTGCGTTACTTTAATCCGATCGGCGCTCATAAAAGTGGACGCATTGGGGAAGAGCCCAGCGGAATTCCAAATAACTTAATGCCGTATATTACTCAAGTTGCAGTCGGGATAAGAGACGAGCTCTCCGTCTTCGGCGATGACTATCCTACAGAAGATGGCACATGCGTCCGTGATTATATTCACGTTGTTGATTTGGCATTAGGTCATTTAAAAGCACTTGAGAAGCTGGATTCCTACTCAGGAACTCAAGCATACAACTTAGGAACTGGAAATGGATACAGCGTATTTCAAGTGATCTCAGCCTTTGAAGAAGCGTCAGGAAAAACCATTCCAAAAAAAGTTGCCCCACGTCGTGCTGGAGATGCTCCTGTCACGTATGCCGATGCAACAAAAGCCGAACAAGAATTAGGTTGGAAAGCGGAACGTGGCCTTCTAGAAATGTGCGAAGACTCGTGGCGCTGGCAATCTCACCGATCAAAACAAAACGCAAAATAAAGCGACAGGCTTCGGAGGCTATAAGATGCTTCGAAGCTTTTTCTTTGCATCCATGTATAGTGCCCCCTTTACCCGTTGACACTAGTCTTATTGTGTTAATTAGTAGACATTTTGGGTATAGATAAAAAAGATATAAAACGAAAGAGGGATGGACATGCAGATAAAGAAATCAGCCGAACAATACTGGATGGAATCGGATCAACAGGAAAAAATTGCTGAACTTTCATTTACTGAGGATAAACAAACACTTACGATCACCCATACATTTGTAGAACCAGATCATCGAGAACAAGGGCTGGGCGCTAAATTAATTGCAGCACTTGTGGATGACGCTCGAAAAAATAAGCAAAAAATTGATCCTGTCTGTCCTTATGCCGACGCACAGTTTGAACAACATCCTGAATACAAAGACGTCCTTCTCTAAGGTTGTACAAAATCTTTCATATTTTCGTCCTTGTTTTCATGTTAAGATAGGGAAAGATTTGCATGATTATAAATTTATTTACACGGAGGACTTTCGATGAAGACGACCTTCACTATTTGCACTCGTTTGCGATTTGTGAGTGTTCTTTTTGGTGTCATGTTGCTTGCAGCATGCACAACACCCGAAAGTAGTCCTGCTCCTAGTAATCCCAATGATCCCGATAACCAATCAATTAGCGAAAACGACGAGAACGACGAAAGCGAAGAAGAGCAACACCGTCAAACAAACGAGGAGAATGACGAAAGTGAATTATCTTTCTCTGTAGGAAACGATACCAAAATACTTTCTGCTGAAGTCATACAAGCCCCGTTTGATGCTATGTATACCGTACCCCATGACATGGACATATCCACCAGTGATCAAGCAATAACGTTTACTGGTACTTCTACTTTGCCCTATGACTTACAGGTTACGGTGGGGACTGAACCTCTTCCTTCCGATATTGATTTAGCTAAACAGCGGGATTATACATCTTTATCTTTGCGCTCAAATGAAAACGAGCCAAATGACATCGACTTAGAACTTTTTCCGGAGCTGCCATTTGACTACTATTATTCAATCGAAACAGATAATGAAACGATCCATCGACTCGGTCTTTTTGATGAAGAAACGGACGAGATGTATCGCGCAACTTTAAATACACCAGAATTTGCAGCCACAGATCCAGATTCTTATCGTGCTGTTGTAAGCCTTTTTCACGCAATTGTGTCTTCAGCTAATGATGTAGATGAAGACCTTGTTGTTGATGAACGTGTTGCCTCTATGCCTCTTCTTGATAAACTACAGGATCGATCCGCTCACGATGTACAGGAAGAAACTGTTGATGAACATTCATCTGTCATGTCTATTCATTTTAAAGAAGAAGAGCACAGCTTTTTGGTTGAGTCGCACACTCTTTTTGATTCCATTACGATTTCTCTTCCACAAGGCTACGAGAAACGCGCTTTAGGTGAGAATTCGTATAGTTTTACAAACCGAGAGGATGATGAATTCAGTGCAATTACACTCATCGTCGGGTTAACGCACCCTGACATTCCTCTTGATCTGCATGTGAATGCTTTACGCTCATCAAATGAAGAATTACGAACAGAAGAATATCCGATGCTCGATGTTTTCGACTATGTGTTTGTAGAAGAAACCAATGAAACGGATACATTTCAGAGCGCTACGCTAATCAAAGAACGAGAAGATGATCGAATCTTTGAAGCATCAATTCGAACAACCGAGCCCTCTCTTGATGACCTTGCTTTTACGAAGCTCATGACTTCTTTATTAGATGTAACCGATAACGAGGAGGAGCCTGTTAAATAACCAGGCTTCTTTTTTATTTGTAATGACCTCCGATTTTTTTGCTTCGATCAAGAAATTGAGATGCTTGCGTTAACGAAGATGCGCGCTGAATGGAGACTTTTCCATATCGATCACGAATTTGATCCATCACGTAACCGATTTGAGAAAGTCGATCGCGATTTTGATTGTCATCAAGCAAACTCATTTGCCAATTTTGATCGCTTTGAAGATTGGTGATCCCTACGCTTACACGCCGAACTGGAAAACCGTCCCAGTATCGCTCTAAAAGCTTATTGACACCGTTAAACACTTCCATTGTAATATTCGTTTCAATTGGCAACGTTAGCTGCCGATGGATGCTTCGCTTCTCAACGTGGGTCGCTCCATTTAACCCTAAACTAATCGTCGCCCCCATCTTTCCAGCGTGACGAGCTCGTGAACACACCTCTTCACATAATTCCAGTAGCACAACATGCAAATCTGCTTTTTTTACATAGTCACGAGGTAAGGTCATCCCGTTTCCAAATCCCTTTCTTCCCGCGTGAGCCGCACGAGTTACCGGTGAGTAATCAACACCATTTGCCGACATCCATACAACCTGACCATGCAAGCCAAACTTTTCTTTAATACGCGCACCTTCTGTTTGCGCGAGCTGACCAATGGTGCGAATGCCCATGCTTTTAAAGTGGAGCTCCATCTTTTTCCCGACTCCAAATAAATCACCGATAGGAAGCGGCCACATTTCCAACTCAATCATATCTTTCGCTAATGTATGAACACCGTTTTTATTCTTTTTCGCAAATAAGTCACAAGCCAGTTTAGCAAGGACTTTATTTTCTCCAATGCCTATTCGCGCTCGTAAACCCATTTCATGTTTGATCCGTTCTTGAATGGTGTGGGCAATCTTTTGAGGACTACCAAATAAACGCTGACTGCCGGTCACGTCCATAAATTGTTCATCAATTGAATAAGGTTCTACTAAGTCTGTATATTCACCGATCAGTTTAGAAATTCGAATCGATACATCTACGTATTTCTGCATTCGAGGTTTGACAACGACGACGTCCGCACATTTTTGCTGGGCCTCATACAATCGTTCTGCATTTTGAATGCCTTTCGCTTTAGCAAGAGGGCATGCCGCTAAAATAACACCGCTTCGTCGATTCGGGTCTCCTGATACGACAAGAGGCCTCCCAGCATACTGTGGATTTTCCACATGTTCAACTGAAGCATAAAAAGACTCCATATCGATTAATAAAATCGCTTGTTCTTTCGTCATTTGTCTACCTCCTCTCGTATAGTATACCCGAATATACGTTCCTAAACTAGCTAATATGCGCATATGTGTTCGTTTATTTTTGGTATCGCCGCCGAATATTTCCAAAAAAAAAAGACAAGCCTCCTTTTTCATAAGTGAGACTTGTCCTTTGTCACGCATTTTCCCAAAATATATAAATTGATAACCAATAAATTGGTTTAAACAAGAAAAAGCGTGGTATAGATACATATATCCATACCACGCCTTGTTATTAGTTCTACTCTTAATGCAAGCGTTTTGCACCTAGATATCTTGGACCCCAGTATACATTGTTAAGATCAGACACTTCAACACCACGTGAAGAACCAGTGTGAATGAACTTGTTATCGCCAATATAAATACCGTTGTGCGTCGGACCAGCTGCATATGTCTCAAAGAACACAATATCGCCAACGCTTGGAGAACTTACTGAAGTTCCAGCATTCCACTGAGCTGCTGCTGTACGAGGTACTTCAATTCCATTTTGACGGAAGATGTATTGAATCATTCCGCTACAATCAAAACCTGCAGTTGTTGTTCCTCCCCATAGATAAGGTACACCAATTACTGATTGAGCTGAAGAGATCAATCCTGAAACAACATTGCTTGAGCTAGCAGTAGATGTATTGCTTGTGTTCGTATTTGTTGCTGGCGCTGCATTATTATTTGTGCTTGGCGCTGGAGCGGCTGCATTTGAGCTCTCAGAAGCTGTAGACTCATTGTTTGAAGATGAGCTATTGTTTGAGCTTGTGCTCTCGCTTGAAGACGAGCTATTGTTTGAGCTTGTGCTCTCGCTTGAAGACGAGCTGTTATTTGAGCTTGTGCTCTCGCTTGAAGACGAGCTGTTGTTTGAGCTTGTGCTTTCGCTTGAAGACGAGCTGTCCGTGCTTGCAGGTGCTGGACTACCGTTAAGTGTACTTTGTGTACCTGATCCTACGATACCGTCAACAGAAATACCGTTTGTGCGTTGGAATTCCATAACTGCATTTTTTGTAATCTCACCATAGTACCCAGTTGGCTCTTGATTAAAATAGCCAAGTGTACGTAATTGTTGTTGTAATTCCGTTACATTTTCCCCACGTGTACCTACACGCATAGAAGATGACGTTGATTCTGAAGCTTGCTCTGTAGGCTCTGAAGTTTCTTCTGTTGTCGTTTCTGTTTCCGTCGTTGTTTCTTCAGGCTTTGTTTCTGCAGGCTTCGACTCTGTTGTAGTCGTTTCTGACGCTGCAGGTTGAGCATCTACGTTATTTAACGCCCCACGTGTCTCTGGACCAACAATCCCATCGATTAAACGTAACCCTTGTTCTTTTTGGAACGCAATGACTGCATCACGCGTAATTGAACCATAGTAGCCAGTAGAAGATTGGTTAAAGAAACCTAAAGAGCGCAACTCGTCTTGAAGATTTGTTACATTCTCTCCTCTACTACCAATTCGTAATAAATTTGATTGTTGTGTCGTTGTTTCTTTCTTTGTTTCTGTGTTTGAAGATTTTTTATCTAATAGCGCACCGAATGTCTCAGGCCCCGCAATGCCGTCCACTCGAAGGTTATTTTCTTTTTGATAATCCAATACCGCATCACGCGTATATGTACCAAAATAACCTGTTGCCGTATGATATGTAAAAAATCCTTTATCTTTAAGTATGTTTTGCAGTTCTGTTACATCTTGATGAGACATACCTTGTTTTAATACCTGATCACCGACTGCCGCTTCTGATTCCTGTGGAGCAACTGCTACAACTCCAGCAACAACGGCTGAAGAGAATAAAAATTTGTTTAAAGTTGATTTACTCAAGAGAATGCCTCCTCAAAATTTTAAGATTGATCTAGTTTGTTATGACATGAATGTGTAAGTTAAAATACTACATTATCTTCTTCGACAAGATTGACTAAATTTTACACGATATTTCGCTTCTAATCTATCAATGTAATCAAAATGTAATATTACAATTGTAAGAGAAAACGTCAAAATCCCGATACTATCCCCGTTTTTTGCAGAAAAAAATTTTTCCAATCAGTAGATTACTAGCTTAATGAGACAAAAAAACTCGGTGTCATTTAGACACCAAGTCTATTAAACCGTTTTTATTGTGTAAAGTGACGCTATTATTAGTAAGCAATACGATCGATTTAAAATGGCGAACGCTTTTTCCCCATTGGCACAAGGGCAACAGTCGTTTACGCTTCGCTATTACTTGCGCTCACCGTGTCTTCTTTGACTCGGCCATTACGATCTATTTTGAAATTCAAGCAATCACTTCACAAGACCCTTTGCTTTAATATGTCCTGCCAAGGCATACAGAGCCAGTGTTGAGGCGAAATGAGACGACACATCATTGGCATCTTGCTGTGGATAGACTTCCACAAAATCCATTCCTACTACTCCTCTTGATGTAAATTCGTGGACAAGCGTTAGCAACTCATAGGATGTAAGACCGTTCGTATCGATTGGACCACCTGGGTTATAAGCAACATCTAATACATCGCTACAAACCGATAGATAGACGAAGTCCACATCTTTCGCTGCTTCTTTATAGAGCTTAGCAGCAAACTTTCGAAGATTATCCGTTTCTTTCATTTCTGTAAGTGTATACGTTTTTGCGCCAGCTTCTTGTGCATAACGCCCTGTTTCTGGTTTATTTCTCGGACCATGAATACCAAGGTGCAGCAAGCTTTCGTTTCGAACTTGGTCCAGCTCATAAAGTCGAGCAAATGGCGTAGAACGCGCGTACTTTTCCCCTTCAAAATGGGGCATGTTATCATAGTGCGCATCTAAATGGAGAATGCCGATTTTTTTATCAGGATGTTGCTCCGCTAATCCAGCTAAAATGGGATACGTAATACCGTGGTCGCCTCCAAGGGCAATAGGGAAAGCCTCTTTCTTCCATACACCTTTAGCGAATGTTTGAATTCGTTTCATTGTTTCACCCACATCTGCAGGAACCACGTCAATATCGCCTAAATCGGCAAGCTTTAAGTGTTCAAATACGTCGATGTGGTTCAGTTCAGGTAAATACCCTGAGTAGCGTCCTGATGAGAGACGCATCACTTTAGGACCTAATTCACATCCCGTGTAATCTCCCCATGTTACAGCCCCCTCCCAAGGGACACCATAAATAAGGACATCTGCATCTTGAATCTGTTCAACTGTTCCATTTTTTGCCCCTAAAAAAGGGGGGGTATTTCCATAGATAGGCTCTGTCATCAATGATCGCTCCTCTATAAACCATTTCTCCCTATATTCATACCTGTTTAAAGAAAAAGAAAACATCTTTTCATAGACATGTTGCAACGAAGCAGGTTTTGGGAAGCGAATAATCTAGTCGATCATTCGACTTGATTTTGACTTTGCAGCAGTCGCTTCCATCCGTTTTGCTAGAGGTTTTTTTAACAATAACCCAAAAGCAAGCGCAAGCACAAAGATCAAGATGAGCAATCCGATCATGGACCACACCGTCGGCCATACCATACCAGCTACCGCTTCTCTTAATAAATTAATAGCGTACGTAAACGGTAAAAATGGGTTAATCGCTTGAAAAAACGGTGGTGCCACTTGAATTGGAAATGTACCGCCTGCCCCTGATAACTGCAGCACCATCAACACGATGGCTAATGCTTTTCCAATATTCCCGAATACAGAGGCTAAGGTGTAAACAATCGTCATAAACACAAACCCTGTTAGAATCGTAAACAAAATAAAATAAACTGGGTGAGCCGCGTACGTCCCTAATAGAAATAAATTCCCCACGCTCACAATAATTCCTTGCAACAAACTAACGAGTAAAAACAAGACAAGTCGCCCTAAATAAATATGATGATAGCGATAGTCTTCTCGCATATCCTTTGGGTGTACGTCTGTTTTCAATAAGTTAACTAATAATAACGAGCCAACCCATAAAGACAAGGCTGTATAGAACGGTGCATTTGCCGATCCATAATTTGGTATTGGATAGAGTTGATTTTCGACAAGTTGGACAGGCTCTCTAAAAAACGCACTCTCTTCTTCAATATCATTCCGCAGGAGCGAGATCATATCGTTTAAATCGTGATTCTCATCAAATTCACGGATTCGATCCGCCGCAGTTCCGACCGATTCCTCTAAATCTGGTAGTTGTTCATTCGAAAACTGGGCGAGTTCAGCTAATGTCTCCTCAAACTGAGGTAAATTCGTTTCAATGACATCAATTACGCTTGATAATTCATTTTCAATCGTTGGCAAATCCTCACGAACAAAATCTGCTGCCTGATGAATCTGATCTTCAATACCAGGAAAATCGTTCGCAAAAAATTCGTTGACGTTGTGAATGAGTTCTTTCATTCGTGGTAATTCCGTTTCAATAAACGCAAGCCCTTCTTGTAGCTGAGCTCGAACCCCCGGTAACTCAGCGAGTAGCGTTTCGATTTGTGCCTCTCCAGAAGCACGTACATCGTCAGCTCGATTGAGTAATGCTTGAATTTCTGGTAACCGTTCTTCCTGTTCCCGAATCGTTGCACCAACGCTGTTTACATCGTCTTGCAGATGGGTTATCCCCGTCTTTATGGTTGTTTTTGATTCGTCATTAAATAAACTTTGTGCCATCTGTGCATGTTCTTGAACCGATGTAACCTGACTACGAATCGAATCAAGCTGACTAGAATCAAGTTCAGATGTAGATTTTAACGTTTCGATTCCTTCGCTAACCACAGATTGTAGTTGAGTGACTTGCTCGTTCAGCGCGTGTAGCGTCTGCACGAATGCATCCATTTCATTACTTGATGTTCCCATTTGCAACTGTTCTAAAAACGAAATAGCGTTCGTTAATGCTTCTTGATTTGAGACAAGCAAGCGATTTGCTTGTTCTAATTGTTCAATCGCATTATCGATGCCTTCCCCTGATTCGGCTTGTGCTAACGCTGTTAAGATAAGATCAGTTGCTTGATCAATAATCTGAGCTTGTGTGTTTACCACCTCAATAAACGGATCAACCGCTTGCTCAAGCTGACTTAAGACCTCATTCATTTGTTGCGTATATTGCTCCATATTCCCGCTAATTTGTGTGACAGTCGGCAATGCTTCTTCCGCCCTTACCAGCGCATCTTCCGCTGTTTGGAGAAGTTCCAGCGTATTAGTCAATTGTTGCTCAATCTCATCAAGACGACCATCTACTTCGTTTGCTTGCGCGACGATCTCTTCTATTTCTGGTAAAACACGCTCTACCTCCACTAATCGATCAGACACTTGATGAACGGTAGGAAGATAGCCTTCCATTTGTACAATGACATCGGCGCCTTCGTTAATGGTGTCAAACTCATCTTCAACTGCTAGGAATCGATCTAATTTTTCTCTTAACTCCGGCCAATCATTTTTCAAAGCCACCACTTTAGAGCCAACATCATTAATTTCTGGAAAACGATCCTCCAACTCAAAAATGAGCGTTTCAATACGACGAATCGTCGGTAATTCGTTTTCTAACTCGATTCCAATATCATTCAACTGGCTAAATAACGATCGAGAAGCTTCTTCAAGAAACTGCTGGCTAATTTCATCTACAACCGCAGAAGCACCAGCAGAAGTCATTTTAGGCGCAATCGCGTTCATTTTTTCGTTTACTTCATAATGAACTTCTGGCGCTTCGGGATCACCATCAATCACGCTTGTTAGCTGGGCTGAAAATTGTGGTTCAATGTAGACACTTGCATAGTAATCGCCGTTTCGAACACCTTGCTCTGCTTGATCTCTGTCTACAAAAACCCAACCCATTTGATTGTTATCTGCTAAGTTATCAACGAGTTCGTCTCCAACATTAATCGCATCATGATCTACCGTTGCTCCTTCATCTTCATTCACAATCGCTACTTTAATGCCTTCTGTATTGCTGTACGGATCCCAAGAAGCCGCAATATTAAACCAAGCATACAAAGCAGGCAAAAAAGCAAGACCTATCAAAAGAAGCGCAACTAAAGGGACTCTTTTCAAATTCCGAAAATCTTGCTTAATAATCTCAAGCACCTGTCTCATTTGCGTATCGTTCTCCTTCACTCATTACTGATACATATGATACAAGAGAGATCCATAATAGACAATAAATATCCACAAAGAGAGAAAAAGCGTTAAATCCCTTATGCAGCAACACTTTACAGGTCAAAGATCGACGTAATGCAATCATATAAAATCATGTGAAATTAAGGATCATGCGGTTGTTTTCACACAATATTTCCAGACACAAAAAAAAGCACGTTGAAAGACGCTCCGGTCTTACGTGCTTTTCGTCATATCGATTTTAACAATTGCTCACGTTGGATGAAACTTATTTAAAAGCAAACGTCATGTCTGCTTGAGCGGCCACTTCTCCATCAACATAAGCTACTCCTGTAGCCTTAGCAACAGGACCCTTCATGCGCGTAATCTCAATTTCTAAACGCAGTTGATCACCAGGACGGACTGGTCGTTTAAACTTACATTGATCAATGGCAGCAAATAAGCCAATTTTCGTAGTTTCTTCATGTGCTTTCGCAACGGCAATTCCAGAAACTTGCGCCAGAGCCTCCACAATTAGCACACCTGGCATAACCGGATAGTCTGGAAAATGCCCATTAAAAAATTCTTCGTTTACCGTGACATTTTTTATACCTACTGCACGTTTTCCTGCCTCTAACTCAAGCACCTTGTCCACTAATAAAAATGGATAGCGATGAGGGATTAACGCTTTAATCTCTTCAATTGTTAACACGAAAGACGCCTCCTTCATTCCTTTAAGTTCGCCTTATTCTATCATAACTTCTTCTTGAACCCTAAATGGTAGAGGGTTTTTAAAAGGAACAGCGAATACACAATTGGACAAGATGATACACTTATAAGGAGAGAATGCAATGGCACTTATACATATGACAAGCTCATTTCAATCGATCGGAAAAGATGCAGGGGTTCAAATCATTTTACCTGATCATGCAGCAGCACCTTATCGCACGCTTTATTTGTTACACGGTTGGAGTGACAATGAAACCGCATGGATGCGCCACACGGCAATTGAACAATTAGCAAACGAATACCAACTAGCTGTTGTCATGCCCGATGTCGGCCTTAGCTACTACACAGATATGGCCTTTGGTGGGAACTATTACACGTTTGTAAGAGAGGAACTTCCACGCTTAGTCGAGCGGCATTTTTCCTTATCAAAAAAAGCAGAAGACCGTTATGTTGCTGGTCTATCCATGGGTGGATTTGGTGCATTTAAACTTGCTTTAAACGACCCACATTCCTATCGAGCGGCAGCAAGTTTTTCCGGGGCCCTTCTTATCGATGAATTGATTAAGATTCATGAAACAAACCAAGAAAAAACGAGGCAACCGTATATGCAAGCGATTTTTGGTTTACAATGTGACGTCTCGCAAACGGAAAACGATCTTCTCTATCAATTGCAACGCATCGAAAACAACTCAATCTCAACCGCCTTCTTTCAATATTGTGGAACCGAAGATTTCCTCTATCCGATGAATCAACTGTTTCGTAAGCATGCAGAGAATTCTTCCCTTCACTTTTTTTATTCAGACGGTCCAGGAGATCATGAGTGGCATTATTGGAATGCATGTTTGTCGAACTGGTTAAAACGCTTAGCTGAGTTACGATTTCTATAAAAAAACGCATGAAAGGATATCCTTTCATGCGTGGCGATTAAAAGCGTTCAGCTACTGCTGCCACTTCTTTTAATCCGTCTTCTACTATCTGATCTTTTTGGTCTGGAGCGGCATTGTGCCCTTCAATCACCAGTTCTTCTGGGTCAATAATGCCCCACAATGAAATGGTCTGACGAACAAGTTTCATTGCCATTTCTGCATTCGCCATTGGGGAGCCTTCAGAATACACGCCACCGCGAGCACTAAGAAGCGCAACCTCTTTGTCTCCTGCTAAGCCAATTGGACCGTTCGCTGTATAGCGAAACGTAAACCCAGCTTGTGCTAGATACGATAAATACGTAATAAGTGGAGCTGGTACAGTGAAATTCCAAAGTGGAAACGCCATGACGACTTTGTCGGCTCTCGAAAACTGCTCTTGGTAGCTTTCAATCGTCGCAACAAGCTTCTGCTCTTCTTCTGTCAGCTCAGCGTCTTGCGCTTTTTTCGTTTGCGCAACAATCGCTTTCTCCCCGTAGTAAGGTAAGTCTTGTTCAAAAAGATTTACCTCTTCAACTGTGTCTTGCTCGTGGTTTTTCTTATATGATTCAACAAACTGATTATACATCTTTACGCTTACGCCGTGTTCATAACGGTCGCTCGCATTAATCATTAGTACATTTGCCATCTCTTTTCATCCTCCTCTAAAAAAATGAACGTTTATCATTGTAACGCTATGGCTGAAAATGTACAGTAGGTACTTTAAGGAAAGATAGTATATAAAAGATACTGCTATTGACTCACGCCTGATTCGACAATGTTTACATCAACCTCCACATCAATCTCCATTTGTTGGAAGATGTCGTACCATTCGTCTTCATCCATATCTCCATTGATTAGTTGCCTTGCACCAAAACCAACTGGATCTATTTGATGCTCTTGCATTAAGGAAATGATCCCTTCAATTCCAGACGTAATATTTTCCGTTGCCGCTTTTACGATTTCAGTAATTCTTTCCTCTGTGATGGATCCACCTGAATACTCGCTAATTCTTGTTTTTATCTCCAAGTTTGCTTTTAATACATTCTTTTCTAAATCAGTATCTAGGTCGAGTTTTGAACGAATTTCCCTTAAAACCGCTACCTCTTCACCTTCATTAAGCGAAATTTCAATTACACCACCATTTTGATAGCCATCTTTAATTAACTTTAAATAGAAGGCCTCTTTTAAATCTATGTCTACTACGAATTGGTCTTTTTTAAAAAGCGCTAATCCATCAATACGAAGGAATTCGTCCGTATAAGACAACATTGGCATAATCGGGTCTTTTCCCTTTTCATAGTAAGCCCTCATAAACAAGTGCATATTTGTAAGTGGTAAGTTACCGAATCGAATATTGTGGTCAAGCATATCGCTAAGATAGGTTCCAATTTCAGTTTGTAATGGATATTCCTGACTCAACATCGTATGCGCATCTCCTTTTGTCACACAGAGAAAAGACTTAAGTGCAATCGTCGGGTCACGGTAGTAGGTATCAAGTAGCGCAAAAATCCCCTCTTCCGCTAGCTTGTCCTGCACAACAATTGCAGAGATTTTTCCACCATGAATTGGCCGAGAAGACATCGCATTTAGCAATAAGCGAAGCTGTCTAGTAGAACTTGAAACCGCTGATAATGTCGCATTATTCATTTCTTCCTCAATTGAATAAGCACCCACTGTTGCTGTACCACGAAACAAATCGCCTTCTTCCTGATCAAAACCTACGACCGTAATTAGCTGGAGTTCGTCAATAATATTCGTACGCAAGCTATTAATTGAAGGGAGAATCGCTAACATGCTAATGATGACGAGAATGAACACGTTTTTCTTCATATCGCCTTCCCTCCCTTTTTCCTTCGCTTTCTAAAGAAACTAATTAACAGTAGCAGCGGAATCATCCCAAAAATAAATACTGGTCCAATGTAGTTAATACTCGTATTCAATAAATTGATTGAGGCACGGGTCGTAAATTGATTTGTAATGACAAAAACGAGTATAAGCGTCACTACTAATGTTTTTCGATGCGAAACCTTAAATTGTTGCTTCATTAAACGGCTCGCTGCCCATATCGTTAAAGCGATGTTCGGGAAAATTACCATTAACCATGCCGCAATACCTATATACTCAACACGTTCAATAAAGACAAAAGAGGCGATTTTCCATGCACTAAGAGTAGGCCATATCGTTAATTCAAGCTGCTCTTCACTATAGTAGACAAATGTTACGAGCGTAATAAACAAATAAGATATCGTCGTGGCCAAGCTACCTAGATGAGCGTATCGCTGGACTTTTTGCTTGTCTTGTAAGAATGGATAGTATACATAAATAAGTTCTGCTCCAGCAAAACTCAGCGTTAACATAAAGGCTGCGTGGAAGAGACTCTTTACATCAGTTGGCAAAAACGGAGACAAATGAAACCATTCCGCATACTCTAAGACCGGCACAATCGTTGGTGTTAAAAGAATGGGCAGCAGGGAAAATAAAAATGTTAGCCCGACTAACACCCGAAATCCCTTTAAAATGGCATAGTATGCAACAAGTAAAAACGCAAGGGCTATGGACCACGTTGTTAATTCGATATAGATCCATACTTGAATAATTTCAATGTATGTACGGAGCACAACAATGGCAAGCGTTGCAAAATAAAGGCTAAAAAGTACAGTTATGAAGCCACCAAGCCATTTTCCGTATAAATATTTTTGAATGGAGTAAAGATCTTGTTCCTGAGTCCGCTTAATGGTTTTGAAGATCATCCATATAATGATTTGATTCACTGCACCAGCAATTAAAACGGATAACCACGATTGGTATCCTGCAATTTCTGCAATATAGCGAGAAAACCCTAACACCCCAACCCCAAATTGTGCACTATGTACAAGAAAAAAAGCCATATACGCCGGAACTTGCAGTTGGTTTGGTGTTTGCTTAGCAGGCATCACGCTGCTCCTTTCCTTTAAAACCCATCATCAATATCTTTTTTAGGCTCTGGTCGTTTTTTAATAAGGCGTTCCTTTTCCTTTGTCTGTAAAAAACGCGGCCGTAGGTTTTGCATAGGCTGTGGAAGCCGTAAAATCGAATCCTTCATATCATGTAAGGAGAACGGATATAAAGGTGCCATATAAGGCCTCCCTAATGATGTCAGAGATAATAAATGGCTTAGAAATAAAACCGAAACCAATGCAATGGCAATCAATCCCCATACTTGAGCGGCTATAATAAACGGAAATCGCGCTAATCGTATCGTTGTGCCCATACGGTAGATTGGAATTGTAAACGACGCTAAGGCCGCTAAAGCGACAATGATCAGCAACACATTGCTCGTTAATCCTGCTTCCACTGCAGCGGTTCCAATTACAATCCCGCCAACGATCCCAATGGTTTGCCCGACTTTCGTTGGCAAACGGGCTCCCGCTTCTCTCAACAATTCAATCGTTACTTCTAAAAAGAGGGCTTCCATTATTGGCGGAAATGGCACAGCCGTTCTTGAAACAACTAAACTTGCAAACAAATCTTGAGGAATAATTTCTGGATGATACGTTAAAATGGCGACATACAATGGCGTTGCAAAATTAGAAAAAAACACGGCCATCAGTCGGACTAATCGCAAGGCAGAAGCTGCTTGCCAGGAAAGAAAATAATCTTCAAACGCAGAAAGAAACTCTAATGCTGTTACCGGCATGATTAAAGCTTGTGGAGAACCATTTGTTAACAGCGCAACCTTTCCTTCTAACAATGCCCCTGCTGTTCGATCTGGTCTTTCTGTGTCAATAATCTGCGGGAAGATTGACCGCCTGTCTTCAATCACGTTTAAAAGCATTGATGCATCTTGAATTTGGTCAATTTCTAAGTCACGGATGCGCTGTGTCACCGTTTGTACATTTTCTTCATTCGCAATAGACTGGCAATAGACAATGTATACCTCTGTTTTTGAGTGAGTACCGACCGTATATTTTTTCATATACAAATCGGAAGAGGGAATACGTTTTCGAATCAAATTCATGTTTACTTCTACAGACTCTATAAAAGATTCTTTTGATCCAAAAACGCTGAATTCAATCTCTGGCACAGTTACTTCACGGTCTTCTTGATAAGAAAGATCTACTAATACGTTCTTTTTCTGCCCATTTTCATAAAACTGAACTAATAATGAGCCTCGCAGTAGCCCTTCATCAGCCTCAAGCGCCGTGTTGCATTCTTTCATTTCTGTTGTGTACAGCTTTTCTTTAAGAATTTCAAACGTGTAGGTGCGAATCCCAGTTAACGGATGGAGCACATGAGAGGGCAGCTTCTGCATATCAATCATCGATTCAAAGAAATGAATCGTGAGTTGCTCATGAGCAAGGCTCGTTTCTTCTCGTTTCACATAATCACTTGATTGACTAGCATGTTTTAAGACTTCTTCAATGGAGCGATAGGAGGCAACCTGTTTTTTTGCGTTATTGCTTTTCTCTTTATTAAAAAAAACCAACATGCTTCCCTCCCCATTTTTTTCTAGTATGTGAGACCTGATTGGATTCATACATCTTTCTTTGCCAATAAAAAAGAGATTGTCCCTAAAGCCTTTGGCATGACTTTAGAAACAATCTCCATTTGTTCATTATGAAATTGTGATTACTGCCCTCTAATGGTATCAATAATGTTGTACCAAAGATCAGGGGTAAGAACTTCCCACGTATTGTCTTGACCACCTATAACGGAAAAACCGATAATTAATCCTAGTACGAGCGCTGCACCCGCAAGAACCGTGACAATGATGATTCGTAACCAAATTGGAACAAGACGAATACGTTCTCGCTTATAAGGTTCGTGGTTACCATGTTCCTCTTCTTGTCGTCGCTTTCGTTCTTCCCTAGTCATCTTTTCTTCTGAGGCTGTAGCTTCTTCTGATTCGTGTTGCTCCTCCGTTTCGGCTAGTTGCTCTTCATTAGAAGCGTTCGTGTCTGTTGAAAGGAGTAGTTCCTCACTTTGAACGTCTCCCTCATCTAAGGACACTTCATCGCTTGCACCTGCTGAACCGGCTTTCATTGAGTGAATACCAGCCCCTGTAACAACAGCTCCCTCAAGCTGTTGTTCATCTGCAGAATCTTGTTTATCAGGGTGAGAGCTGTCCTGATTCATTTTATCTTCATTCGGCATCTCACTCGATTTCTCATCCGTCTCTTTTACATCATCTGTATTGGACGAAGCTTCCTCTGACTCTTTTTCTGAAGCATCGCTACTTTCCTTACTCAAGTCCGCACCTCCCCCTCGCCTTAACGTCTAATGTTATTAACGAGGCCAGCCATATCATCAGAAAACGTAAATGCCCTTGCTTGTAGCTGGATTTGTCGCTGTGTCGCAATCAATTGTGTCATCTCTTGACTTATATCCACATTAGACTGCTCAAGTGCTTTTTGCGTCACTTGACCCTCTCCTGCTTGTAAAAATGCAGCATCGTTTAGCTGATACAAAAATTGATTTTCTCCAACTGCTTCTAGAGCTTGAGGTCGTTCAATTTCGGTCAATCCAAATGTCGGCATTACCTGCTCTGTCCCGTCAGCAAGCTCTGCGATGAGCCCCGTACTTTCTAAACGAACCGACGTGGTTGATTGAGGCAGCGTGATCGCTAATCCGTCTGCACCAAGAACGGGATCTCCATTCTTTGTTACGAGTGAAAGACCGCCTCCTGTTTCAGAAAAATAAAACGTACCGTCTCTCGTTAATCGTTGACCTTCACTTGTAGCTATTGTAAAGAAAAGATTCGGCTCAGTCAAAGCAAAGTCTAGGGCCCGCTCTGTTTCCTGTATACTTCCTTGAGTCATCGATAAGCCTGTTAAAGATGTTTTCGCGCCAGTCCCTACCCGTAAGCCATGAGGCGTTGAACGACTTTCATTTGGTTGATTTGTATATTCAGAAGAGAGCACATCGGAAAAAGAAACCGACCGTCCTTTAAATCCGACTGTGTGGGCGTTCGCAATATTATTCGAAAGTGTCTCCAGTTTTCTTTGAAGTTGATTAAGCGTTGCTGCTGAACCATACCCAGATATCATGTCTAGCCCCCTTAATTAATCCGTCCGACTTCATTAACGGTTTTTTCTAAGCTTTGATCGTATGCTTGAATGACTTTTTGATTGGCTTCAAATAAGCGATAAGCTTGGAGCATTTCGTTCATCGTTCTTGTCACATCGACATTGCTATTTTCAAGCGCATATTGTTGCACCGAAAACGTATTATTTGTTTCATAAGCGGATTGCATAATGGTTTGATCATCTCGTACGTATCCATTGCCTTCTTTACTTAACGCATTCGTATCTTCTGCTATCATCACTTCAATGGTCCCTATCTCTTCTCCATCGACTGTGATGATTCCATTAGGTTGCACGGTAAATGAATCGTTTTGTACTTGTAACGGGTTTCCGTCCGTTCCTAAAACAATTCCACCACTTCCCGTCACTAACGTACCATTCGCATCAACTTGGAAATTTCCGTTGCGTGTATAGCGCGTTCCGTTTTCTGTGTCGATCGCGAAAAAGATTGCTTGGTTTTCTTCAGCGCCGGTTTGTATTAAAGCGACATCTGTTGCTTGTCCAGTTTGTTGAATATCACCTTGAGCAGCATTCATTAAATGCTCCTGCAAGTACACTGCTGTTGGGAGCTCACCGACAACTTGCCGATTCTGTAAGGATTGTGCGTTATTCGCTTGCATCAGCATCGTTGGAAAAGAACGCGTCACCGATTGATCTGCTTTATAGCCTGTCGTATTTGAGTTAGCGAGGTTATTGGATAATTGATCTTGACGATACTGCATAGAAAGCATTCCACTCGTTGCTGTATAAAAGCCTTTTAACATGTGCGACCTCCTTAAATTTGAACCTTTTTATTCGACATTCGATCAAGATTCTCTAATAAAATGCCTGTTCCTGTCGCTACACAATGCATCGGCTCTTCTGCGATTAAAACGGGTATTTTCAGCTCTTCCGCAAGTAACGTATCGATTCCGTGCAAATAAGCACCTCCACCGGTTAACATCACACCACGATCAATAATGTCGGCTGATAGTTCGGGAGGTGTTTTTTCTAAAACTTGTTTTGCTGCTTGTACAATATAGTCAACAGACTCGACAAGCGCCTTTTCAATTTCTTCTGATCGAATGGTGATGTTCCGCGGTAAACCAGTGACCATATCTCGCCCGCGAATATCCATTTGTTCATTCCGTGCTCCCGGGAATACGGTCGCCACTTGCTTCTTAATTTCTTCCGCCGTCCGTTCGCCAATGAGGAGCTTGTACGCTTTTTTAATATAAGACAAAATGTCAGAATCAAAGCGATCGCCTGCCACTTTAATTGACGATGCCGTCACAACATCGCCCATTGATAGCACGGCAATGTCTGTTGTTCCACCGCCAATGTCCACGACCATGTTTCCACTTGGTTGAAAAATGTCCATGCCAGCACCGATTGCTGCAACTTTTGGCTCTTCTTCTAAATAAATGTTTTTGCTTCCTGTTTTTTCAACGGCTTCACGAATTGCTTTTTGTTCAACCGACGTAATATTTGTCGGGCAACAGACTAAAATCCGAGGTTTAGAGAATAGACCTTTCACATTGATCTTGTTTAAGAAGTGTTTTAACATCGACTCTGTCATCTCAAAGTTCGCTATGACACCGTCCTTCATTGGACGAATAGCTACAATATTTCCAGGTGTACGTCCAACCATGCGAAAGGCTTCTTCTCCTACAGCTAACACTCGTTTTGTCGTCGTATCGAGGGCTACGACCGACGGCTCATCTAAAACAATCCCTCGACCTTTGACATAAATAAGTACATTTGCTGTTCCTAAATCAATTCCAATATCACGACCAAGCATGACTTTATTCCCCCTTCTTTCTTGTCACAATTTATAGGGTGGTGTGCGTAAACGTCCGATTCTTATGTATTGTGTACCTGATTCTTTATTTAAAGACGCACTTTTTACCTATTATAAATAGTAACACAAATTAGGGAGAAACGACCTTATTTGTCGAAATATTTATCTTTGAGTCTTGACAGCGGGTTGTTCAACTTTTCGGTACTTTACTTTCGTCGCTTCACCGCCCCTTAAATGGCGAATCGACTTGTGGTACTCAAGAATCTCTTTCACGTCGTTAGCAAGCTCTGGATTTATCTCAGGTAACCGTTCAGTGAGATCCTTGTGTACAGTACTTTTTGAGACTCCAAATTCTTTTGCAATCGTTCGTACAGTCTTTTTCGTCTCAACGATGTACTTACCTATCTTGATGGTTCGCTCTTTGATGTAATCGTGCACACGACTCGCCTCCCTGATTCTGTTAAGGTGATTGATAAAGTGTATTAGGAAGTCGAGCATGATATACCACATTTTCACAGAGTTTATCTCTTTTTCAAAAAAATCAGATCGTTTAATTTAAAAGGAGTCATCTCACAATGAAAAAAGCATAGCTCGTAAAATACGCGCTATGCTCGCCAATTAAAATGATTATTCTGTTGTGCCTTCTAAATCGTTTTCAGCAGAAGGCTCGTTTTCTTCTGGCTTTTCGTTTTCATCAGGCTTTTGATTTTCATCTGGTTTTTCATTTTCTTCTTTTTCGTTCTCTTTTTCTTTTTCTTTCTCTTCACCTTGAGGTGCAAAAGCAGCGATATCTTCTACCGACTTTTCAATTGCATCCATTGGATTTACAGCAACACCATCTTGACGTACTTCAAAATGTACGTGGACGCCTGCTTCTTGATTATAAGAATTGCTTCCCGCTTCGCCAATGACATCACCTTGTGAAATCTCTTGACCTTGTTCCACTTCCATTGATGATAGACTTGAGTAATGAGTGACTACGCCATCGCCGTGATCAACTTCAACCACAAAACCAAGTAACGAATCTTTCATTGCTTTTGTGACGTTTCCGCTCATAGAAGCCATAACTGGGAACGCAGCCTGATCTTTACTTGCAAAATCGATCCCTTTGTTTTCAACATACATGTTGTTAAAATAAACAATAGCTTGCTCTTGCTCGTCTGCTTCAGCTTGTGCATCGTAAAAGATTCCAACTCTATCGAAATCCGCTTCGTTCTCTACTGGTAAATGAAAGGATTCATTTGCAACATCTACAGGAGCTGTTGGCTCTTCTGTTTGTTCAGGACCTTCACTAATCTCTAATTCTCTTTCTGTATCTTCACCACTTTGAAGAAATAAAACTGTACTCAAAAGACCAGCAGCAGCAGCAAGATAAACACTTGGCAATACCCAACGCTTACGCATCAAATTTTGGATTTTGTTTGAAGAATTTTTTTCTTCTTTCATTTCTCATCACCTCTGTCAACCATTCTGAGCAAATTACTAGAAATATATACATTCGAACAAAAAATTTTTTTGTTAATTGTCGTTTTCGTTAAAACCTGTTCATATCAACGGTTTATGAAAGAGATTTACACACAAAAAAAGCTGCTCTTCTATAGAAAAGTCAGCTTGTTTATCACCTATTCTTCCATTTCCTTCATCATTTCTATGGTTACATCGGAATAATAGTGTTCAATAATCTCTTTATATGTTTTTCCTTCTTTTGCCATTCCGTTTGCACCAAATTGGCTCATTCCAACCCCATGGCCCCATCCTTTCGTTTGAATCAATATTTGGTTTCCATTCATAAACCAGGAAAAATCAGACGAATCCAAATCAAGTTTTTCGCGAATGTCTCTTCCTGTAAATTGCTTATCGCCTATTTGAACACGTTCGACTCTTCCACCTTTTGTACGCGCTTGAATTTCACCAATTGACCCATCACCAGCTAATGTCACGCCTAGTTTTTGCTCAAATTCCTGAACGGGGATTGCTTTTTCTTCTTCAAATCGAGGAGATTCATGATCCCACGGGCTTTCAACACTTTTTAAATAAGGAATTTCCTGAGCCCAATAATCTTCCGAGTTCTCTGTAAAGCCATTACTTGTAGAAAAAAATGCTGCCGTAATGGGCTGTTCATTATACACAATCACCTGGCCTGCTGTCGCAAGGACCGCCTCTTCTACTTTCGACCAGTTTTCCTCAAATGCATCGCCCCATTTTTCTTTAAGCTCTTCTTTATTTAGAAAAACCTGATGATTTACGGTATCTGTGACGAGTGCTTCTTCAGGTACGTTTCTACTCTCTTCATCGAGCCTTAATTGCGCCATTACGTATGTTTGGGCAGCTAATGACTGCGCCTTTAGCGCCTCTAACTCGTATTCAACTGGCATTTCCGAAGCAACGACTCCGATTACGTAATCCGTTAAAGGAATTGATTCAACTTCTTCTTTTTGCGAACGATACACGTCAATTTCAAGTTCTGGTACTGTAACTTCTGACTGGACTTTCGGTTCACTGGACTGGCTTGTCTTTTCTAAAGGAGCTATTTTGAATGGCCCTTTTTCTTCTTGAGCACTTCCATTCATACTAACCATCGCCGCTGGTATTAGAAGGATGACTACGATTAATAGGATCGCTACAATTAAAATACGTTTCATGGCATTCCTCCTACATATAACAGTTACTTACTTTAAAGACTATGAAAACAATGGATAAAAAAGACGTTTTTTCTACAGCAAAAAAGCATGCCGATATTGGCATGCTTTCTTGATTTCATACAATTGTTCTACAAGATCTAACTATTTCCCTGGAAATACGACTTATAGCAACTCCGCAGTCTTTTCAAATTCATTTTCTAACTGTTCTTCTACACGCTCAATGTCAGCGCCTAATGCTTTCAATTTCTCCGTTAATGCCACGTACCCACGATCTAAGTGCTTTAATTCTGTAACGCGCGTATATCCATCCGCTACAAGCCCTGCAATGACTAACGCTGCACCTGCACGTAAATCTGTCGCGCCTACTTCAGCACCTTGTAAAGAAGTCGGACCTGACACAATAGCAGAACGGCCTTCAATTTTGATGTTTCCGTTCATTCTACGGAATTCTTCTACGTGCATAAAGCGGTTTTCAAATACCGTTTCTGTTACAACACTCGTGCCTTCCGCTCGAATAAGCAATGCCATCATTTGCGCTTGCATATCTGTAGGGAAGCCTGGGTGAGGCATTGTTTTAATATCAACTGCTTTTAACACTTCAGGTCCAATAACACGTAGCCCTGTTTCACCTTCTTGAATCTCAACACCCATTTCGCGCATTTTCGCTACAAGCGGACGCATGTGCTCTGCAATGGCACCTTCAACAAATACATCTCCACCAGTAATTGCTGCAGCAACCATAAACGTTCCTGCTTCAATTCTATCTGGAATGACCGAGTGTACAGCACCGTGAAGCGCTTCTACACCTTCAATCTTAATGACACCAGTTCCAGCGCCTCTTACTTTTCCACCCATTGCATTTAAATAATTCGCTAAATCAACAATTTCCGGCTCTTCAGCAACATTCTCAATGATTGTTGTCCCTTCTGCAAGGGCAGCAGCCATCATAATGTTTTCTGTCGCTCCTACGCTTGGGAAATCAAGATATATTTTCGTTCCTTGTAACTTCCCATCAATGCGAGCTTCAATAAACCCGTTACCAATTTCAACTGTTGCTCCCATCGCTTCAAACCCTTTTAAATGTTGCTCAATTGGACGTGAACCGATGGCACACCCACCAGGTAATGCGATTCTCGCTCGACCAACACGTGCAAGCAATGGACCCATTACTAAAAAGGACGCACGCATTTTTCGAACATATTCAAATGGTGCTTCTGTTTTTAACGTACGATTTGCGTGGACGACAAAACGACCATCTTCATAATCAACTGCAACATTTAAATTGGTTAGAACCTCTTTCATTGTATAAACATCTGTAAGAGATGGCACTTCTTCAATAACACTATTTCCATTTTCCGCTAAGATTGATGCTGCTATTACAGGTAGTACGGCATTCTTTGCACCTTCTACCTTCACGGAGCCGTGCAGCTTGTTGCCGCCACGGACAATGATTTTTTCCAACGTATTCCCCTCCGCGTCTGATATTTGTCTCTTCTATATTATCAATATTCAGTCGTAATTATAGGCGTTCCAAAAGTTACTGTTGTTCTAGAGCCCAACTCTTGATTTTCGCGCAAAGCGATTTGAACATTCATCTCTTTATCACCGCTTGTAGCAATACCATTCATCCATTCTTCATGATATGCAGATAAAGACACAAACGTTTTTTCATCTAGGGCTTCTAATTTTGTTGCGCCCAATTCACTCATAAACCGTTCTGCCTCAATGACTAAGTCTTGAGACGAATCATCCATTTCGGCTGTTAATTCATAAAAAGGCATGGATGATTGTAAATCAATACCTAATTTGTTCATTCGGTCTTCTAACCATTGTTGATCCTTCACTACCGAACCATCACTTGAGATCAGCTCATACGTTTTTTCGATTTCATACCCATTTGATGTTTTCGTTGCTAACATCTTTATGTTCTCATGTAACTCTTCCTCATAAGAACCATTTGTAAACGTCACATGTATATAATTTCCATTTTCTTCAACAGCAGTCCGTTCGAATTCTGAAAAAGCCGTTTCAAACGATTCCACTTCCAAAGAAAAATCATCCACACGTTCCGTTTTGCTTTTTATACGTACATGCCAGTCAGTCACTGTCATTTTATTTCTCTCAACAAGTTCTTGAAAGGCACTGATCTGATTATAAAATGTATCGTCGTTCTTTGATGTCCCTTTATCAAAAGCGAATAATGCGCCACAGAATATAAAGATAAGCAATAAAAAACAAACAGAATACATTTTATTCATATCAACATTTCCCTCCAGGACTAAAAGGTTTCTTACTACCATTTTTACCTGAAGCGAAAAAAGCATACATAAAAAACAAAGGTTCTTATCACATATTTTTATTTAGAAAAAATATGGAAGGTACCGAACAGCTTGGGCATACTCAATAAAAAAACGAGCAATCAAATGACCCAGTGCAATTGCCACCAAAACTTTTAATAACGTTGCTTGGGTACTCTTAGGATTTTTCACGAACAAGTCAAAGCGAAACGATTGTAACGCCCACCATGCTATGACTAAACCGAGGAGATTCGATAGAATATGTATAAATGCTTCCAAACCTAATTCGCTTGTCAACCTTATGACCCCATTTCCTACTACATCTCCAATAAAACTAAAGTCAAGCTAAAAGTTCGCAATCCATTTTCAATCATAACGGATTTACGCTTAAAAAGCTACCGCTTTCGTGAAGGAAATCTTTCCACTTTCATAACAAAAAATGAAGATTTGGTTACAATTTAGAATGATCTTTAAGTAAAGCGCATTCAATTGTTTACATACCCGAACTTTTAAAAATTTAATCTTCATTTGAAGAATTGCACTTATATTTTTTACAAGTTTTACTATTTTTTGAACAAAAAAATCACTAGCCTGTTGATTTATCAACGACTAGTGATTTTTGTTTCTATTATTGTTTTGCCACTTCTAAACGAGTTACTGCTCTTCTTAACGCAGCTTCTGCACGCGCTTTATCGATGTGCGCACCACTGTCATTTAAGCGTTTCTCTGCACGTTCTTTTGCATTCTCAGCACGCTCGGTGTTGATTTGCTCAGGACGCTCAGCAGTCTCAGCTAGTATCGTGACTTGATCTGGACGAACTTCGATAAAACCACCGCTGACGGATACTTGGTCTTCTTTGCCGTCTTTCAAAAAACGAGCAGGTCCAACCGTGAGCGGAGAAACAAGCGGAATGTGTTTTGCTTTAATTCCGAGCTCTCCTTCTGTTGTCTTCACAACAACAAGCTCAGCATCACTTGTATATACAGCACCGTCTGGAGTTACGACACTTACTTGTACGGTTTCCATAGAACCCCTCCTTATCGGCTAGCTTTAGAAAAGGAAACGGTTTAGTCCGCTTCCTCCTCTCTATTACTGGGCCATTTCCTTCGCTTTTTCGACAACTTCTTCAATGCGTCCTACTAAACGGAATGCATCTTCAGGAAGATCATCGTATTTACCTGCAAGAATATCTTTGAACCCTGCGATTGTTTCTTTTACAGGAACATAAGATCCAGGCTGACCAGTAAATTGCTCTGCCACGTGGAAGTTTTGTGATAAGAAGAATTGAATACGACGCGCACGAGCAACGACTAACTTATCATCTTCTGATAATTCTTCCATACCAAGAATCGCAATAATATCTTGTAATTCACGGTATTTCTGTAAAGTCTGCTGAACGTCACGCGCAATATTGTAATGTTCTTCCCCAACAACTTCTGGAGAAAGGGCACGTGATGTTGATGCAAGTGGATCTACTGCAGGGTAAATCCCTTGCTCTGTTAATTTACGCTCAAGGTTTGTTGTTGCATCTAAGTGAGCAAACGCCGTCGCTGGAGCTGGATCCGTATAATCATCCGCCGGTACATAGATTGCTTGAATGGATGTAACAGAGCCTTTTTTCGTTGATGTGATTCGCTCTTGAAGTTGACCCATCTCTGTAGCAAGCGTCGGCTGGTAACCTACCGCTGAAGGCATACGACCGAGTAGGGCAGATACTTCAGAACCTGCTTGTGTGAAACGGAAAATGTTATCAACGAACAGAAGTACGTCGGCACCTTGGTCATCACGGAAATATTCAGCCATTGTTAAACCAGATAGAGCTACGCGCATACGGGCACCAGGTGGTTCGTTCATTTGACCGAATACCATTGCCGTTTTCTTAATAACGCCAGCATCTGTCATTTCATGATATAAGTCATTTCCTTCACGAGTACGCTCACCAACGCCGGCAAATACTGAAATACCGCCATGCTCTTGGGCAACGTTATTAATAAGTTCTTGAATAAGTACGGTCTTTCCAACTCCGGCACCACCGAACAAGCCAACTTTACCACCTTTTGTATAAGGAGCAAGTAAATCAACAACTTTAATACCTGTTTCAAGGATTTCTGTTGTAGTAGTTAGTTCATCGAAGCTAGGTGCATCACGGTGAATCGGGTCGCGACGTGTTCCTGCTGGTACTGGTTCTTTTAGGTCAATTTCTTCGCCTAAAACGTTAAATACGCGCCCTAGTGTTTCTTCCCCAACGGGTACAGAAATTGGAGCTCCCGTATCTTCTGCTTCTGTTCCACGCATTAATCCATCAGTTGAACCCATGGCTACCGTGCGAACTGTATCATTTCCAAGGTGAAGAGCTACCTCTAGTGTTACGGTTACATCAACAGCGTTGTTTGAGCCACCAGTTTGGTTTACTCGAAGTGCGCTGTTAATTTGAGGTAGTTGACCACTTGGAAATTTAACGTCCACGACCGGTCCTGTAATTTGAATAATACGGCCTGTTGACATCATGTTCCCTCCTAATTCACATACGTTCTATTCTAAAGCGGCTGCACCGCCAACAATCTCAGTAATTTCTTGGGTAATTGCTGCTTGTCTTGCTCGGTTATAAGAAAGTGTAAGGTCATCAATTAGTGACGATGCGTTATCAGACGCTGCACTCATCGCTGTCATACGAGCACCGAACTCACTTGCTTTTGCATCCAATAATGCACCATATATTAAGCTTTCTGCATAACGAGGTAGAACAGCTTCAAGAATTTCTCTTTCAGATGGCTCATATTCGTAAAGTCCAACGCTCGAAGCTTCTTTTTCTTCTTTAGAAGCAAGCGGTAGAAGCTTTTGTTCAGTAACGGTTTGCGTCATTGCTGATACGAAATGGTTATACCAGATATAGAGTTCATCAAACACGCCATCTGCAAACATTTCAACGGATGTTTTTGCGAGTCCTCTAATGTCAGAAAATCCTGGTTGATCTGGCACTTCAATCATTTCTTGGATAATCGGTTGGTTTCGTGTACGTAACAGATCGCGCCCAATTTTACCCAAGACAATAATTGCATATTCATCTGTTGAAGAGTGTCTAGATTGAATGGTTTTCATCATGTCTCTTAGAAGACTTGAATTGTAACCACCAGCTAAACCCGTATCTGAAGAAATGAAGATATAGCCCGTTTTTTTGACAGGACGTTCTTCTAGCATTGGATGACTGACGTCACTACCAGCAGAGGCCATATTGTTTACAACCTCACGCATTTTTCTAGCGTATACTTCATAGCTTTGAGCTTTTTCCTGCGCACGGTTCAATTTTGCTGCTGATACCATTTGCATTGCTTTTGTAATTTGACGCGTTTTCTTTGTAGAGTTTATACGATTTTTTATATCGCGCAAAGAAGCCATTTGTTCACCGCCTTTCTAAGCAAAACTTAAGAAAATAGACTATTCATTCGATGCAACGAAACCTTTTTTGAACGATTCAATTGCTGCTTTGAACTCACTTTCTTCAGGAAGGTTTCCTGTTGTGCGAATGTGCTCTAGTAATTCGTTGTTATTGCTCTCAAGGAACGTAAACAATTCTGATTCAAAACGTAAGCAGTCACTAACTGGAATATCATCTAAGTAGCCTTTTGTTAAAGCAAAGATGATGGCAACTTGCTTTTCAACCGGAAGCGGCTGGTTTAAATCTTGCTTTAAAAGCTCAACTGTACGTTGTCCACGATTTAAACGAGCTTGAGTAGCTGCATCTAGGTCAGAACCAAATTGTGAGAATGCTTCTAGCTCACGGTAAGCTGCTAAGTCAAGACGAAGCGTACCTGCCACTTTTTTCATTGCTTTGATTTGTGCAGAACCACCTACTCGTGATACGGAAATACCCGGGTTAACGGCTGGTCTTACACCCGAGTGGAACAAGTCAGACTGTAAGAATACTTGTCCATCTGTAATGGAAATAACGTTTGTAGGGATATAAGCTGATACATCGCCTGCTTGTGTTTCAATAAACGGAAGCGCCGTAATAGAACCGCCACCTAAATCATCATTTAACTTCGCTGCACGCTCTAGTAAGCGAGAGTGTAAGTAGAAAACGTCACCTGGGAATGCTTCACGACCTGGAGGACGACGAAGAAGTAGAGACATTTCACGATACGCTGCTGCTTGTTTTGATAAATCATCATAAATAACAAGAACATGCTTGCCATCATACATAAACTCTTCAGCCATCGATACGCCTGTATATGGCGCTAAGAATAGCATTGGCGCTGGATCAGATGCACCTGCAGAAACGACGATCGTATAATCAAGCGCACCACGCTGACGAAGAGTTTCAACAACACCAGATACTGTTGATTCTTTTTGACCAATTGCTACATACACACAGATCATATCTTGATCTTTTTGGTTAAGGATTGTATCAATCGCAATTGACGTTTTCCCTGTTTGACGGTCACCGATAATAAGCTCACGCTGTCCACGACCGATTGGAATCATAGAATCGATTGATTTAATTCCTGTTTGAAGCGGCTCATGTACTGATTTACGCGCCATAACACCAGGAGCAGCACCTTCAACGGGACGTGTTTTTGTTGTATGAATAGGACCTAATCCGTCTACAGGCTGACCAAGTGGGTTTACAACACGACCAAGAAGTTCGCTTCCAACTGGAACTTCCATGATACGTCCTGTACGCTTCACTTCGTCTCCTTCACGAATGTTTTCGTAAGGCCCTAAAATGATGATACCAATGCTATCTTCCTCTAGGTTCTGAGCCATACCCATTACACCAGTAGAGAACTCTAAAAGCTCCCCTGCCATAACATTATCTAAACCGTATGCGAAGGCAATTCCGTCTCCAACGCGAATAACGGTACCAACGTCTTGTACGTCTACACTGGTTTCAAATTGATCAATCTGCTGCTTAATGAGCGAGCTAATTTCAGTTGCTTTAATGCTTGCCATTCGTTTTCACCCCTAACTGACAAATTGTTACTTCCCTGCAAGAATCCCTTTTTCAAGGCGATCAAGCTGTCCTTTTACACTGCCATCGTAGACACGATCACCAATGCGGACTTTTATTCCACCAACGAGTTGTTCTTGAACGACGTTCGTTACTTCTAACGCACGTTTGCCCACTTTAGGTGCAAAAACAACTGCGATTTGTTCTTTTTCAGAATCACTTAACGGTTTTGCTGAGTAGACAAATGCTTCAGCAATCCCTTTTTGTTCGTTGTTTAGTTTCTTGTATTCAGAAGCAAGTTCAGGAATAACAGAATAACGCGAGCGCTCCATTAAGCGCATCATTAATGCTAACGTCGTTTCCTTTACATTGTTCTGAAATGCTTGCTTAATTAATTGAGCTTTTTTCTCTTGAGAAAGGCCTGGAACTTCAAGTAGTCGCTGCAATTCTGGCGTTTGTCCAAACACCTCAGAAACTAGCTCCAAATCCTGTTCAAAATCGTCCGCTTGACCTTTTGCTACACCTAACTCAAAAAGAGCAACAGCGTAACGATTGGCTACCGCTTTGTTGCTCATAGCTCTTCGCCCGCTTGTTTAAGATACTCTTGAACTAGCTTGTCTTGTTCACTTGCGTCAAGTTCTTTTTCAATCACTTTCTGTGCAATTAAGACAGATAGAGATGCGACTTGCTCACGTAGTGCTGTAACAGCTTGTTCTTTCTCATTACGAATTTCAGCAAGCGCTTGCTGCTGAATACGATCTGCTTCAGCCTTCGCTTCGCGGACGATATCTCGGCCTTGCTGTTCGCCAACTTTTTTAGCATTTTCAATTAACTCACGTGCTTCAACACGTGCTTGTTTTAACTCATCTTTTTGATCTTCAAGCATTTTTTCCGCTTCTTTACGGTTACGCTCTGCAGAATCAATTTGGTCATTAATCATATCTTGACGCTTTTGCATAACACCCATCAATGGCTTAAGTGCAAATTTCGCAATAAGAAGCATTAATAGCGTGAAAGCAAAAAGTTGATAAAGCGCTGAGCCCCAATCAAGTACTTCAAACATCGTTACACCCCTTTTTCTATCAGAAGTCGGTCCTTACATAAGGAAAGGCGAGAGGTTCTAAAGTAGAACGCTGTCGCCTCTCCATGATTTCCGTATGAAAAAATGCAGTTAGCCTAAGAAGTACATTAAGAAAGCAAGAACTACTGCAAGAATAGGAACAGCCTCTGCAAGCGGTGCACCAATAAACATAAGCGTTTGTAGTGGACCACGTTGTTCTGGTTGACGAGCCACCCCTTCAAGAACTGCTTTTACGATGATGGCAACACCAATTGCGCCACCAAGTGCAGCCAAACCTGCTGCAATACCTGCTGCTAAGTGCGTCATAACTATTTTTCCTCCTCAAAATTGGTTAGTTGGTTTATTTCCTATAAATAATCGCTCTAAAAAGAGCAGAGATTAATGTTGTTCAACTTTATGCGACATATAGACCATTGCAAGCATTGCGAAAATGTACGCTTGAATGGAGCCGATAAAGATACTAAATGCTTGCCAAGCCATGGTTGGTAAGAGCGTAACAATCCCAAGACCAACACCTTGAAATACACCGTAGTTAAATCCAAGTGTACCAAGTGTAACTAAGAGAATTAATAACACTTCTTTTGCGAAAATGTTACCAAACAAACGCATTCCAAGTGTTAGGAAGTTCGATACTTCTTCAATAATCTTGAATGGAAGCAATACCCATACAGGTTGAACATATCCTTTTAAGTAGCCGCTAACACCTGTCATCTTAATGCCATAAATATGTGTTAACAAAATGACGAACGCTGCCATTGTTAAAGCTAAGATTGGATCCGATGTAGGAGAGCGCCAAATGACATAGTGATTTGAATCGCTTGTTACAAGCTCGAATGGAATACCCATCATATTTGCAACGAACATATAGAATAATAGCGCATAGGCAAGGACGATAAAGCGACCGCCTGTTTTCCAATCCATATTCGCTTTAATAATTCCACGAACAAAATCGATAACCCACTCAATAAAGTTCTGTAACCCGGTTGGTCTCATCGCAAGTTTTCTTGCACCAATCACTGAGATCAAAAATACAATTAAACAGGCTACGGTTGTCGTAAATACAGTTGTTAGGTTAAACGGAATGTTAAACCACGGGTCGTACCAATAAATATCTTGTGAATCCATTGTTTCACCTCTTTCGCCTATTAGCTTTTATTACTAAATCCACCATCATGACAATGTACATAAGCGCAATCCCGATCACGACCGCTATCAGATGAAACGTATCAGGATACAAGAGTGCAAGACCAACTGCCACGAGTGCGAGGAGCATTCGAAAAACATAACCGAGCCCTACAATTAACATGGAAAAGGTGCTTGAGGATGTTTTTCCAACGTGCCGTGCGTTTCGATAGGTTGTCCAAAGGTTAAGGTAGCTTGCTCCATAACCAAGGAGCAGACCAAGAAAGACATGCTGAGCGGAGGAAATAAAGTATCCTACGAGAAAAACAGCTGCCACTAGCAAGGATACAAGTGAATAACGCTTCATCTGTGACCATGCGCTTATCGGTTCATGGCTGTGTTGCATTTCAGTCATCGTCTCCTAAAAAAGGCTGAACCGCTTTGTAAATTCCGTACATTCCGGAAAACATTCCGAAAAAAAGGCAAATTAGAAAGAAAATTGGTTCAGTACCTAACCATCTGTCGAGCCACAATCCAAGAAATAAGCCTCCGATTGTTCCTCCAAGTATGCAAGATGTGATGGTTGAAACTAACACAAACGCTCGCATTGGATTCTTATTTGGTTTCGCCAATGACATGTCTCCCTTCATTGAATGAAAACCTATACAATCGCATATGTAACCCTTATCATGGTAACCCTTAGTAATCGTACAATAGCCACTTTCCGCTGTCAACGAATTTTGAAAGAATCTCAAAAGAGTTTAAAAATAATGAATGATTGTTCACATAACTGTCATAGATCTTTACAAATCCATTAACAACACGATTGAACAAAGCATTTTCTCTTGAAAATTAAGCTCCTTATGAATTGATTTGACTTTCTATTCAAGCAGTTAAAAGCAATTTGTTTGACAATTGCTTATCAGTATGGCCAAAATCTACACAAAAAAATCAACACAACAACGCTGCATTGATTTTTTTGTTATCATTATGGACCGACCCATTCTTCACCAATATCAACGATCGCTTCAATGGTATCTGATTTACCTTCATTCACCGCATGAATAAACGCTAGATACCGCCCCGGTTCGACGTTAAGATCATCAATTTCACCACTTACCATGCCTCGTTTTTGATTCTGGTTTTCAACAATTGTAGCGATGTATTCGAACGTATCAGGATCATACAGATGTACACTAGACTCTTCTGCACCACCTGGTAAGTAGTACTCGTAATAGTACCCGTTTTCCTTATCACTATGGGCCATTTGAAACGCCATCACTCGAGGATAATTCGGTTCTTCCATAAATAGCATATAGGGAATCGTAATGGCATTCTCGTTTTCATTCACATTAATTAAGCCCGTATGAAGGCCACTTTGTAATAAATTCGTATCGATTGTCGCTTTCAACGTAACTGCTTGCGTTGACTGCGCTTCAACCTTTACTCCTTCAACCATTTCCCATGTGACGCCATCTAATTCGCCAATAGGAGGGTCAATCGTGTAGTCTTTTGCATGATCGCTTAGATTTTCAATGTCGATCACTAACTCTCTTGTAAGGGTGCTGTTCCCTTTTTTCATTGCACCAAACGAAAGTGTCGCAGGGGAAATGAGGGATTCCGTATTGACCGCTTCATCCACTTGTAAGCGACCCGTTCCTTGTTCAAAGGGCAAATAATCATTTCCTTGTTCGTCTTGTAACCGCTTTGTCGTATTCATTAGCGCGGCTTTCACTTGTTCAGGTGACCACTCAGGGTGTTGTTCTAAAAGTAATGCAGCAGCCCCTGCCACATGTGGGCTTGCCATACTCGTTCCATTCAGGTCAAGGTATCCTTTTGGGACAGTGCTTTGAATCGCTACTCCTGGTGCAACAATGTCAGGTTTAATAGCCCATGTTTCCGTTACAGGACCTCTAGAACTAAAAGGCGCCATTAGATCCTGTTTGATGTCATAGTGGGTTTCAACTTTTACTTTGTTCTTTTTATTCTTTAGTAAAGAAACCAATGCTTCGCCCTCTTCCTTACTAACCGTCGCGCCTGTAATGGGAATCGGTTCAGTAACAGCTCCTGCAAAAGTTCCATCTAAATTATTGTAGATTAACGCCGCTTTCGCACCTGCTTTAGATGCTAAAGCGAGCTTTTCAGCAAAATTAGATCGACCTCTTTTAATAAGAACGAGCTTATCTTTTACATCTTTTCCGCTATAGTCGGACAATAATCCGTGACCTACATCGACTAAATCAAGACTTTCTTTTAATTTCCAACTTTTCGCTCCTAAAATTGGTACAAGTGAAAGCTCCTCATCAAGTCCTTTAACTTGAATCGACGGCACTTCAATTGGTGGAAGAGATGCCCCAACAGAGATTGCTTTTGTCGATGTTCCAGGAGATCCTACAGACCACATATTCGGTCCACTGTTTCCATTTGACGTAACAGCTACAACGCCTTTTTCCACAACACGGTCTAAAGCCAAACTTGTCGGCCAGTCAGGTCCATTGACCGTATTACCTAACGACAAATTCAAGACGTCCACTTCGTCTTCCACCGCTCGTTCAATCGCTTCTAAAATGTGCTCTGTCGTTCCTTGCCCCCCTGGACCAAGGGCGCGATAGGCATAGATATCTGCTTCAGGAGCAACCCCTGTTATTCTACCGTTAGCCGCAATAATTCCGGCAACGTGGGTTCCATGTAACGTTGGTTCCCCTTGTGATTTTTTCGTTTCCATTGGATCTTGATCTTGATCGACGATATCATAGCCACCTTGATAATTTCTTTGTAAATCCGGATGCTTATAATCGACTCCCGTATCAATAATTCCGACCTTCACGCCTTTTCCAGTGAGATGACGCTCTTTTCCGTCCCTCATATCAATTAGATCTTTGCCAGCCCCAATGAATGGAATGCTTCCTTCCAGACTAGGTTGATAATGAGCAACATCATCTACTCGAGCAATGACGCTTAATTGCGTTAATCGATCTATATCTTTTTCGGCAATTTCTAATGAAAAGCCACCATACACATTTTCATAAATATTTCTTATTGATGCTGAAGAAATTCGTTCCTCTACAACTTGCACCGCGCGATGAACGTCTCCAGACGCAGACACAATGACGACTCTTTTGCTACCGTCAATCGTGTGCTTTTTTTCAATTGGGCTCCGTTCTGCTGCAAAGACAGATTCTGTTCCAATTGGTATGATGAAGGTTTGAATCACAAGAAGGATACTTATTATGCCTAATAATAACGGCCGCACGTTCCCTTGATTAATCATACTTTCCGTCTCCCCTATTGCTTGTCGTGACGTTTAGTATGAGTATTTATGTGCCGTTTTATGCAAAAAAAAGAAAGGCTGCACCTTGTGCAAAAAGCACGAATAACAAGCGGTCAGACACTTTCATTCCCAACAGAAAAAATTAAAAAGACCCATGAATGATTTTTCATCACTCATGGGGCATTTGTTATTTATTTTGTACCAAATAAGCGGTCGCCAGCGTCCCCTAATCCTGGAACGATGTACCCTTTTTCATTTAGTTTTTCATCAAGAGCGGCTAAATAGATGTCTACATCCGGGTGCTCTTCTTGCACATATTCAACGCCTTCTGGTGCGGCAACTAAACAAATCAATCGCATGTTCTTAGCGCCACGCTTCTTTAAGCTATTAATCGCTTCAACCACTGATCCTCCTGTAGCAAGCATTGGATCAATAACAAGAAGTTCTCTCTCTTCAATATCCTTAGGTAACTTTACGTAGTATTCAATAGGTTTGAACGTTTCAGGATCACGATATAGGCCAACGTGACCAACACGAGCTGCTGGAATCATGTTAAGAATTCCGTCAGACATTCCAATTCCCGCTCTTAAGATCGGGATAAGGCCAAGCTTTTTCCCAGCAAGTTTTTTCACACGAGCTGGTCCAACAGGCGTTTCAATCTCTGCATCTTCTAACGGTAAATCACGCGTTACTTCGAAAGCCATTAACGCAGCAACTTCGTCTACAAGCTCACGAAATTCTTTTGTTCCAGTTGTCTTATCGCGTATATAAGATAATTTGTGCTGAATAAGTGGATGATCTAGTACATGTACTTTTCCCAATTTCGTCACTTCCTTTTAAAAATTCGTCAAACCTCGACATACTCTGAACGATTTTACCCGAAAACTACCTGCTCATACAAGTGTACAAATACAGAAACCTTTGTAAAATGTTCCCTAGATGCAAATCTCTCAGGAAAAAGCAGCAATAGGCTAAGCCTACTACTGCTCATTATTTTTTATAAATTGGCGTACATTGGATACTTTGATGTGAGTGAAGCAACACGCTCTCGCACTTGCTCAAGCACGTCTTCATTCTCAACGTTTTTTAACGTTAGCGCAATTAACTCACCAATTTCATCCATAGCTTCCAAATCAAGCCCACGAGACGTGACAGCTGCCGTACCGATCCGAATACCACTTGTTACAAATGGCTTTTCTGGATCGTACGGGATCGTGTTCTTGTTTGTTGTAATTCCAACTGCATCTAGCGCTTTTTCTGCAACTTTTCCTGTTAAATTCTGCGAGCGCAAATCAAGTAACACAAGGTGATTATCCGTTCCACCTGATACAATGTCGACACCTTCTGCTTGAAGCTTTTGACCAAGTCTCTGTGCATTTTCAATAACTGCTTTTCCGTAAGCTTTGAAATCACTTGAAAGAGCTTCGCCAAACGAAACAGCTTTCGCTGCGATGACATGCATTAACGGGCCACCTTGAATACCAGGGAAAATAGATTTGTCGATCTTTTTGCCGAACTCTTCACCAGTCTCTTCATTACATAAAATCATGCCGCCACGTGGTCCACGTAATGTTTTATGGGTTGTTGTTGTGACAAAGTGTGCATAGGGAACTGGATTTTGATGAAGACCGGCCGCAACAAGACCTGCGATATGAGCCATGTCAACCATTAAGTACGCGCCCACTTCATCGGCAATTTCACGGAACTTCTTAAAGTCAATAGCTCTTGGATAAGCACTTGCACCAGCGACAATTAATTTAGGTTTGTGTTCTTGTGCAATTTGGCGAACCACATCATAGTCGATGCGTTGATCGTCTTCGCGCACACCATACTCAACGAAGTTATATTGAACACCACTAAAGTTAACAGGGCTTCCATGGGTTAAATGACCACCGTGGGACAAATTCATTCCTAGAACCGTATCTCCATGCTCTAAAACCGTGAAGTAAACCCCCATATTTGCTTGCGCTCCTGAATGAGGCTGAACATTTACATAAGCAGCACCAAATAATTTCTTCGCACGATCACGAGCAATATCTTCTGCGATATCAACATATTCGCAGCCACCATAATAACGGCGCCCAGGGTAACCTTCTGCGTATTTATTTGTTAGAACGGATCCTTGCGCTTCCATAACCGCTTCACTTACAAAGTTCTCAGACGCAATTAACTCAATCTTATCTCGTTGACGACCTAATTCTAATTCAATCGCTTCAAAAAGAGTTGGATCTTGTGTTTTTAAATTTGTCATCTCTTCCCCGCCTTTGTTCGTAAATAATTTAATTTATTTATGATTTTAGCTTATCAGAAGCAAAAATAATAGCTTTTTCCGTAAATTAAGTTCTGTGAACTTACAAATTATTCACCAATTCTGTAATTCGCTCGCTCTCCGCCGATTAGCTTAGGACGACTGCTCGCAAATGTAACGTGCGCTGAACCAATTGTCGTAATTCCTACACGAATTGGCACTAATACAGGCTTAATATGCATGCCGATAAACGTATCACCAATGTCAATTCCTGCATCAGCTTGAACGTGTTCAACTAGAATGGGATCTTCAAGTTGTTGGAAAGCATAGGTTGCCATGGCGCCACCTGCTTGACGCACAGGTATGGCGCTCACTTCTGTAAACCCTTTGAATTCAGCTACTTTACGTTCTACGACAAGTGCACGGTTTAAATGCTCACAACATTGAAAAGCGAATTGAACATTGGTTTCATCTCGAAATCGAGCTAACGCCCGGTAGATGTCCGCCGCTATGTCCATGGAGCCTTCTTTACCGATCGACTTACCTGCAACTTCACTCGTTGAAGCTCCCACTACAAAAAGTTTTGCTTGTAACGAAGGAACCTGTTGTTGAAAAGCTTGCAACCCTTCATATAAACGCGCCTCAATCGACATTAGCGGTGCGTATCCTCGTAACTTGTAATCTTATCGATTCGGTTTGTATGGCGGCCACCTTCAAACTCTTCACCTAACCATGTGCGCACAATTTCTCCGGCAAGACCTGGTCCAATTACACGTTCACCCATTGCAATCATATTTGTATCGTTATGCTGACGTGTTGCTTTAGCACTGAAAACATCGTGAACGAGGGCACAACGAATGCCTTTTACTTTATTCGCAGCAATCGACATTCCTATGCCTGTACCACAAACAAGAATGCCGCGGTCGAAATCACCTTGAGCCACTTTTTCCGCAACTGGCAACGCATAATCAGGGTAATCAACAGACCCTTCACACTTACAACCAAAATCTTCGTACGTAAACCCTAAGTCCTTTATAACCTCAATCAACTCGTCTTTTAACCGAATTCCGCCGTGATCGGATGCAATTGCTATTCTCATTGTGCACACTCCTTCATTTTTCCCATACAAAAAGCGTCTAGTTAGGACGCTTTTATTGGTTTGATTCTATTGTAAACTTTTCGATCGTTGTCTTCAATTGCTTGGCTTGATTTGCCAAGTCTTTTGACAATGATTCAATTTCTTCTAACGCCGTAGTCTGCTCTTCGGTCATTGCCGTAACCTCTTGCGCACCTGCAGACGTTTGTTCGGCAATCGCAGCGACTTCTTCTGTTTTAACAGAGCTCGCTTCAATCGCTTGCTTCTGCTTGTCCGATAAATTGGAAATGACTTCAATCATTTCCGTAACGATCTTTGCGGATGATTCCATTTCAAGAATTGCACTCGTCGTCTTTTCACCTTGTTCCGACTGCACTCTCGCAACCGTCACTTGTTCCTCAATATTTTTCACAACTTGCTTCACTTCTTCTTGGATGGTGGAGATCAATTGATTAATGGATTCTACTGCTTGTGTACTTTCATCAGCAAGCTTTCGCACTTCACTCGCTACAACCGCAAATCCCCGACCGTGCTCTCCTGCACGAGAGGCTTCGATTGATGCATTTAAAGCCAATAAATTCGTCTGTTTTGCAATCGTACCGACAAACGCTGTAATGCTACCCACTTCTTGCGCTTGCTCCTCTAGACGATGGACCGAATCAAGTGAATGTTCTTGCTTTGTTGTTAACTCTTCAATCCCTTTCACGAGACTCGTTGTCATTTCACGACTCGTTACAAGCAATCCGCCCATTTCATTAGCTTGTTCGGCGGATCGAGACGCTTTATGTTGCATTTCATTTGCCATTTCTGTTGTTTCTTCAAGAGAAAACACCGTTTCTTGAATCGCTTGGGCCGCGTTTTCAGCACCGCTCGCAATTTCTCCCATCGTGAAACCGATCTGTTCCGCTTGAGATGACGATGTAGCTGTAGCTAGACTTAATTGCTGTACACGTTCTTCCGTTTCCACAAAGTTCCGATCAATATCGTGAACCATTCCGTTCAAATTTGAAAGCATTTGATTATAAGCAATACCTAACGCTCGTAACTCGTCATCGGATTTTGATAACTCTACGTTTCGATCAATCACACCTGAAGCCGCTTCTGTCACCGCATGTTCGAGTTGCGCCAACGGCTTCGTAATGATCGTTGATAAAAAATAACCCAGAATTCCACTCCAAATGACGCCGGCTAATAAAACTAGAAGCGTTAACCATGCAGGATCAATGTTTAACATTGAAGCAGCGTAATCTGCTAAAAAGTACAGAATGATGGCACTCGTAGCAAACGTAACGCCTGCCACTGCACTAACACCTAATACAATCTTCTTTCGAATACTAAACTTGTACCTTTTAGAGATCTTTTTCCCTGCTTCCATTCACATTCATCCTTTTCGATTAAGTTTGCCGCAAGAAATCCTTTATAGCTGTTTTGATTTGTCTCGCAGCTTGTTCATAATCCTCATCACTGCCGCCAAAAGGATCTTCAATATCATGTCCTTCTTTTCCAGCTGCTTCTTGCAAAGTTGACACACTTTGATGAGGGTAACGCTCTTCAACAATTTTTCTATGAGAAGCTGACATCGTTAATACTTTATCAGCCCAGTGAATCAATTCGTCTGATAGTGGTTGCGACTTATGGTCAACTTTTATGCCTTCTTTTTCCAATATTTTCTTTGAACCACTAGAAATGACCTGTCCATGATCAGCATGCACACCTGCCGACTTAACATTATATCGGTCGGCGCCGTATTTTTTTAAATAGGCTTCTGCTAATGGAGACCGACAAGTATTCCCTGTACATATCACTAAAATATTTTGCTTTTTCATCTTTCCACTCCTTAAATTGTTATCAACGTTTCACTAGTTTAGCACAAGTGACCCCGTTGATTCATCAAAGTGGAAGCATAATTTTTAAGCCAAAACCAATCAAAATAATTCCGCCTAAAACTTCTCCATAAGAGCCAATTAACTTATGAAATTTCGACCCAATTAGTAAGCCTATCCATGATAAACACATACTAACTGCACCAATTATTAAAACCGTCAACATGACTTTTGTCCCTAAAATACCAAACGACAAACCAGCAGAAAAGCTATCTAGGCTGACACCTAAAGCAAATAATAAGAGACCAAGCCCAATCGGTTTCAATTTCGAATCTTCTTGATCAGAAAAAGAAGCCAAGATCATTTGAACGCCGATAATGAGAAGCATACCTCCACCTATGTATGTGGCGATTACGTCGTATTTACTCGACAACCATTGCCCTGTCAACATTCCGAGTAGTGGCATAAAAACGTGAAACAAACCAATCGTGACCCCTATACGAAAAATTTGTTTCCCTGTTAGACCTAACATCCCCATACCTAGAGTCACAGAGAATGCATCCATCCCTAAAGCTGCTGCCATAATCATTATCGTCACAATCTCGTGCATTGTTTAACTCCTCCCGTAAAAACATGCTATTCGAATGTATGCACGGGTAAGGGAATTTAGACAGGCTAATAAAAACCGCTTCTAAAAAGGATGTAGACAAACATGGCATGCCTTTAGAATGGACGGTAGATTTTCAATAAGGAACCTCACGTACATAAAAAAATCCCTCCCATGTTTGTACTTTTTAAGTACCTACATGGGAGGGATTCATTTTGCTTCCTCACTCAAAACGTTTTTATATTGGTCACTGAATTTTTATTGTTTTGTTCTGAACATCGCATGTGTTATTCAGCCATGGCTCCCCAACCATCTATGGTGACTTCGTATTTTGCAGTCAAAGATTCTAAATCTCTTAACCTTCGAACAATCTCCTGGTGTGTAAGGGGAATCGTACGTGTGCACGCTAAAACGTACTCGCCTTGGTCACGATCCTCATCGACTTCGACGGTATAGCCTTCTAGTTCAATCATTTTTGCTACTTTCCGAGCCATTCGTCGATTCGAACAAAGTAAAATAAATTCCACTTCATGAGGTTTGCTCATATCGACTCCTGCATCTTTTAAACTTTGCAGGACGGCGCCGTCATCATCATTTGGAAAATCGACTGGGGTAATGTAGGTTACATTGAAAAAGTAAAATGACTTTTGTTCTTCTTCAGAGGAAAGCACTTCTTCAAACCCTAGCTCCTCTAACGTTCTCATATACTGAGTACGTCCGCCTTGATGATGAGAAACAAGAAACCCAACATCCTTCACATTGCTAAGGAAAAAATACCGCTGCCACTGTTGCAAGATTTCTCCAAACGATTGCAAACGAACAATGTCATCTGGAATGTTTGGGAAAACCGCCACTGTGTCGAGCAATCGTTCTGACTCCGTATAGAAGTATTCAATCATCCCTAACAGTTCTTCCATTTCGGGCTGATTGGAAAAATAGCTTTCGTCGAGGGCAAAAACCTCATCCGAAATTAAGTAATAAGGGATCTCACATGTTTTACGATCGACTTGCATCGTAATTGTTCCATAAATGACTTCTGTTGCTGGATCCACTTCCGCCCTATACGAAAACCGTTGCTTTGAATGCTCCATCTTATGCTCCTTTGCACCGCAGTCTTGTTTTACTCAATAGTTTGCAAACACCATACATACACGCTAGGCTTATCCCACTATATTCACTTATTGTAGCATTCATTACACGTTCATAGCGCTTTACGATCTCTCTAGCAGGCGCTTTCCTCCTGATGCTTTTTCGAGCCGATTCATCACGGCTTCTCCTACTCCACTGGTTGAAACGGCTTCAACCAAAATGATGGAAACTCCTCTTTTATCAAATTCTCGCAACGCCTCATAAAGAACGTGAGCGAGATTTTGAACCGAATCAGCAACGATGCTTTCGTCCGCTTGGACATAATCGTGTTTAGCCAATACGCCTACTCGCTCTCCTCTAGCCTGTGCCGCTAGAATAGCGGAATTGATTTGACTTGCATCGTCCACAATATATACAGCAGCTTCTGGCGCATAGTGTGTATATTTCATTCCTGGTGATTTCGGTTGTTCTTTTTGGTTTAACAGTGAGCGATCCACATTAATTTTTCCGATAACGGCTTCAATCTCCTCTTTCGTCACACCACCTGGACGGTACAAAACAGGCGTTTCTTCAACGATACTTAAAACCGTTGATTCGAGTCCAATTCCGGTCTTCCCGCCATCAACAACGCCATCAATTCGCCCATCTAAATCGAGCAGTACATGTTCAGCCGACGTAGGAGAAGGACGCCCGGACCGGTTTGCACTTGGTGCAGCGACCGGTACTTGACAGTCTCTTAAAAATACCTGCGCGATTGGATGAGACGGCATTCGTATACCAACAGTTGATAATCCTGCGGTTACATTTTTAGCAACAACCGGTTTTGCTTTAAAAATTAGCGTTAGCGCACCTGGCCAAAATGCATCCATAAGACATTGAGCACGGTCAGGAATCTCTTCCACTAATTGATGGAGTTGCTTTTTTTCACCGATGTGGACAATCAGTGGATTATCGCTCGGCCTTCCTTTCGCTTGAAAAATTTGACTGACGGCATCGTCTGAAAGCGCGTTGGCACCTAGCCCATAGACCGTTTCTGTCGGGAATGCAACAAGCTTATTTTCCCTTATCCACATTGTCGATTCTTGTAAGAATAAGGCTTGATCGTCAATCGTTTTATTTTTATCCACATTCCAAACCCTTGTATGTTTATAACTCACTATCTGTTCGCCTCTTTCATTGTAAAACACTTTTTTTCACTTATTCTTCAAATGCTTGCTACATTAACGTTCACTCTATTTTATCAGACTAATCTATCGATTGCATCAAAAGAAAAAACAGTTTATCCACCGCTGTGGATAAACTGTTTATAAGTTGATAAATCGAGCTATATTTCAACACATCTTCATTTATTCACAAGACTTATACACAAATCCACAAACATCATCCAATATGCGAACACGAATACGACCAAACCATTGTGTCAGTTGAACGGGCAATCTGTTGATAATGGTCTAATTGTTTAATTTCAGGAGGAATAAGGCCTTCAGCTACCCGCTCAAACCCAAGTGGTTCAAACAATGACGCTTTCCCTTCACTAAGCGCGTACACTTGATTAACGCCTTCTGAGTGTGCAAACGCTAGCGCAAGCTGAATAAATTCAACAGCTGCCATTGCATGGGTTTTTTTACTATCGATGACTAACGTACGCAGCAAACCGACATCGGATACTTTATCTAAACCAACTGTTCCAACTAGCGTTCCCTCTTCATTTTCCACAATAACAAAACTATCTATTTGACTCGGTGTTGTCGCTGAACCGACTCGTGCAAACAAGTGCTGAACAGCTAATACATCCGTTTCTTCCATTTTTCGTACGGTTAATGGCATAAGTACGCCCTCCTTTTTTTCATTCTATGTGGAGGCTTGTACATATATGCCTGTTAACCAAATAAGCGATCCCAAAAAGATTCAAACATATCCACAACAAAAAATGACGTTTCGACTTCATCTTGATTTTCCACAGGGTCTGCTTCTTCTGCTTCTTTCGCTTCAGCATTATCCATATCTAAAAAGCAAAGCGGCGGAAACAATACACACCACCAGTTTTCACCTTCACCATCACCAAGCGTCACAAGTACAGCCTGGTACAAGCCCGCTGGATAAACAAGGTTTCCATAAAGCTTTGTTGGAAATGAGACGTCTTTATCAAACGCCACGTTAAATTGCTGGTCTTTGCCGTACTTAGCTAATTCGTTTTCTACAATGGCTTCGATTTCATCCATATTTCCTTCAATCGTCGTTACTGCTTCATCGAATGTTTCAACATCGTTGACCCATTTTGTAATTTCTGCATTTATCTCATCGCGGATGTCCCGCTTTAACATTTGGTCACTGACTGAATCACTATTGGCGAGAATGCGTAAACGAATGGCATCATCTGTATTAACTTCTTGATGAAATTGATTGACCGCTTGAACGCTTTGCGCTTCCCAACTCATTAGTCCTACACATAAAGAGATTAATAGATAAATGATTGCTTTTGCTTTCATTGTAAGCACCGCCCCTTCCTCCATAGCATGGTCAGGGCGCTCACAATTTAAACAACGAATCGTTCGACAATCTTGTAGTCTATTAAGTTACAGAAATGAGGACGATTCGATCTTTTTTATTAATATCCTCAATGACATCAATCGCCGCTGTCGGAAATTGTTCTTGGAAAAGGTTTTTAACTGATTCTCCTTGTCCTGCTCCAACTTCAAGGGCAATCATCGAGCCAGAATGAGTGTATAACGGCGCGTCTTTCGCAAGTTGTCGATAAACCGTCAACCCATCGTCTCCAGCAAATAAAGCAAGCGCCGGTTCATATTCTCTCACTTGTTCAGCCAGCGACGCGCGATCGGTTTCTGGAATATATGGGGGATTCGAAACAATGACATCAAATGTTTTGCCACGGACAGGCGCAAACAAATTCCCATGCTTAAAAAGAACATCGGCCTTTAACGTTTTCGCATTTTTTTGCGCCACAGCAAGTGCGTCTTCTGAAAGATCAATCGCAGTGACATGGGATTCTGGTGATTCTAGTTTAAGGGTAATCGCAATCGCTCCACTACCAGTTCCAATGTCCAAAATTCGCTTTGCCCCATCGATCCGTTGCAGAATTGCTAGTACAAGCTCTTCTGTTTCTGGACGAGGAATAAGAACGTCTTTTGATACGTTAAACACTCGCCCGTAGAACGATTCCGTTCCGATTAAATGTTGGACAGGGACACCCGTCGTCAACGTTTTAACATCTTCTTCAAACGCCTTCAACGTTGATTCGTCCATAAAATCGTGAAAACTCGCTAATAAAGACGCGCGATCTTTTTGCAGATGATGCCGCAATAACCACTCACCTGCTGGCTCTTCAAGCTGATGCTCTCGCAAAAAAGACGAAGCCCAGTTCAGAGCTTCGTATACCGTCTTCTTCATTACGATTCCGCATTCTTCATTGCTTCAGACTGCTCTTCCACAATGAGTGCATCAATAATTTCATCCAATTGGCCTTGCAGGATTTGCTCAAGCTTTTGGATCGTTAAGCCAATACGGTGATCTGTTACGCGACTTTGCGGGAAATTGTAGGTACGAATTCGCTCAGAACGATCCCCTGTGCCAATCGCACTTTTACGTGCATCTGCGTATTCCGCATGCGCTTCTTGCTGCACTTTATCAAAAATACGTGCGCGTAATACTTTCATTGCTTTTTCTTTATTTTTAATTTGTGATTTTTCGTCTTGGCACGATACGACGGTATTGGTTGGTAAATGGGTTAAGCGAACCGCTGACATCGTTGTATTAACACTTTGCCCACCAGGTCCACTCGATGTAAAGGTATCCACACGAATGTCTTTTTCGTGAATATCAATCTCCACTTCTTCCGCCTCGGGTAATACAGCTACCGTTGCTGTCGACGTATGAATGCGTCCGCCAGATTCTGTCTTTGGCACACGCTGAACACGGTGAGCCCCATTTTCATATTTAAGCTTTGAATACGCGCCTGCTCCATTCACCATAAAAATTACTTCTTTATAGCCGCCAATTTCATTTGCTTGAGCTTCAATAATCTCCGTTTTCCATCCTTGCACTTCCGCAAACCGGTAGTACATTTTAAACAAGTCCGATGCGAAAAGCTGGGCTTCATCTCCACCAGCAGCTCCACGAATTTCAACAATAACGTTTTTATCATCATTCGGATCTTTTGGTAGCAAAAGAATTTTCAAACGAGCTTCTAGCTCTTCTTTACGCGTTGACAATTCATCAAGCTCTTCTTTCACCATTTGGTACATTTCATCATCTAATTTATCTTCTAGCATCGCTTTTGCTTCAAGATACTGCTCATGAACTTCTTTATATTCGCGATAAGCTTGAACGGTTTCTTCTATTTGCGCTTGTTCCTTAGAATACTCTCGTAATTTGTTTGTATCACTAATTACATCTGGATCACTTAACTGTTCATTTAAAAAATCATATCGATCTTCAACAGATTGTAAACGATCTAACACGACGTCACCTCATCTTTATTCCGCTAGCTACATATCCTATCTATTATAGTATATGGCGCTTCTACTGGTCAATGCACCCTCATGATGCGGTTTGTATTCTTCCTCTCTTGGGAATACTACCTAGAGCGAATACAAGTTCAGAAAAAAGGCGGGATAACGGTGAAATATGTCATAATTGGCGGTGATGCGGCAGGTATGAGTGCAGCGATGCAGCTTGTACGGAACGATGCCCAAGCAGAAATAACCGTTTTAGAAAAAGGAGACCATTATTCATACGCACAGTGCGGACTTCCTTACTGGATTGGCGGCGATATTGATGGGGAAGAAAAACTTGTCGCACGTGACGCAGACACGTACCGAATTAAACACGGCATTGATGCGCGAACTCAACATGAAGTCACATCCATTGATGTTAAAGAAAAGCGTGTAGCAGGAAGCAATTTTGACATCCCCTACGATAAATTATTAATCGCATCTGGCGCTAGACCCTTTATACCTGATTGGGAGAATAAAGATTTAAACGGAATTTATACATTAAAAACCATTCCAGATGCAAAGAAAATTATCGAGCGTCTAGAAGGAAAACGACGCAATATTACAGTAATCGGCGGAGGATCAATCGGTCTCGAGATTGCGGAAAATGTTTGCAAAGCCGGTCACCAAGTACGCATTCTTGAACGATCCGCACGACTCGCGATGAATTTTGATAAAGAAATGACCGATCACATTCATGAGAAAGCAATTGATGAAGGGATTCAACTTGATTTAAATCATGATATTCAAGGATTTAAAAGCGACGAACAAGGCAATGTGACTGCGGTAGTGACAAATTTATCTGAATGTAAAACAGACCTCGTCATTGTAGCAGTAGGCGTTCGCCCTAACACAGATTTTCTAGCTAGTACCGGCATCCACCTTGATCAAAACAGAGCTATTAAAGTAAACCGCTACATGGAAACGAATGTAGAAGACATCTATGCAGCTGGAGATTGCGCAACGCAGTACCATCGCTTAACAGATAAAGATACGTACTTCCCACTCGGTACACACGCTAATAAACAAGGGAGAATTGCCGGTTTAAATATGTGCGGAAAACCTCGAGTCTTTAAAGGAATCGTCGGCACACAGATTTATCAATTTTTCGATTTAGCGTTAGCACGAACAGGCTTGTCTTCACGAGAAATTGAAGAATTAGGTTTTCCTTACAAGTGTGTACAAGCTAAGCTCCCTCACGTAGCAGCTTATTACCCGACCCATGAGCCTCTTCTTATTCGGCTTCAATACAACGAAAAAACAGGCGAAGTATTAGGAGGTCAATTTATCGGTACAAAAGGTGTCGACAAACGATGTGATGTGCTCGCAACGGCGTTGTACCACGGCATGACTATGCAAGACCTTGAAGAGCTTGATTTAGGCTATTCACCACCGTTTAATAGCGTATGGGACCCTCTTCAACAAACAGCTCGCAGACGAACGTAGCATAGATAAGCAAAAAAGCTGACCCACAAGGTTCGAGTCGAGCCTCTGGGTCCAGCTTTTTTTAGCGGAGATGAACATCATAACGCGGAATCTCATTTTTGAGCGCCTTCTCTAATTCTCTATAGTGCTGCTCGGTTTCCGCTTTGTCCCAATCGTGATCAGGATGTGCTTTCGCATAAATATGACCGCCATTGACGATGGCCACACCTGATCGGAAGCCATGTTTTTCAATGATTTCTTCAACGTATCGAGCATCATCTTCTAGCGTCGTATGCTTAGCATTTGGATTCACATAACTGGCACCAAGGTTCGTTTGTCCTTGCGGGTATGAATCATTCTCATGCTTCATGTGTCCGAAGTTAAGTGGACCTGGACCAAATGCACCCATGCCACGATCATGTTTCTCGTGTGCATTGGTCGCATTCATATCGCTTCCACATCCTGATAGCAGTACAAGGGCAGCAACCCCCGCTGTCATTACTTTTGCGATCTTCATGCTTCTCCCCCTTTTTACCATATCGAAATATGGCTACCTTAGGGTTCCACAAGAATGATCATCCCATTCTCAGTTGTTTTACAACGGAGGGTTGCTGTGACATTTGCGGCAAACGGGGTAGTACTGATCGTTGCCGCCGATTTGAATTTGATCCCCTGTATAAATCGGCTTTCCTTTATCGTCCACGCGTAAGTTCATAATCGCTTTTTTATGACAGAACCAGCAAATGGTTTTCATTTCTTCAATTTTATCTGCGTAAATGAGCATATGCCGACTACCTTCAAACAGCTCGTTTTGAAAATCGTTCTTCAATCCAAACGCCATTACTGGTATGGATAACTCGTCGACGATCATGGCAAGCTGGCGCACATGTTCTTTTGATAAAAATTGAACCTCATCAATTAATACACAGTACGGTTTTTGTTCCGCATGTTTTACAACTTCAAAAATATTCGTATCTGCAAAAACCGAAATCGCGGCTCTTCTTAAGCCTACGCGACTGGATACATACCCGACTTCATCTCTCGTATCTATGCCAGATGTAAACAACAATACAGGTTTGTTCTGCTCCTCATAATTGGAAGCCACTTTTAAAATTTCAAAAGATTTTCCACTATTCATTGCACCGTATTTAAAAAACAGTTGTGGCATATGACCCTCCTAAAGCGTGTGTATCATAAAAAAAGACAGGCAATCGTGACTGCCTGTCTTTTGCTTCTTATAGGTTGTATTTCTTTTTGAATTTATCAACACGACCACCAGCATCAGCAAGCTTTTGCTTACCAGTGTAGAATGGGTGTGAATCCGAAGAAATCTCAACTTTAATAAGTGGATAAGTGTTGCCATCTTCCCACTCAACTGTTTCGTTAGAACCACGAGTAGAACCAGTTAGGAACTTGAAGCCCGTGCTCGTATCTAAGAATACAACTTTTTGATACGTTGGATGGATTTCTGCTTTCATTGCATTTCATCTCCTTTTGCCCTGAATCAAATTTGAGACAGAGTTTTCCTCACATAACCGAAATTATATCAAGACAGCCACCATATTGCAAGATCAAGTTTTAAGAGCGACGTTTACCAGTCATTTCTGCCTGCATTTCTTCAAAAAACTCGACATTGGTTTTTGTTTCTTTCACACGACGGATAAATTGGTCGGTAAAGTCAGGCGACTCATTCATGGTTTTACGGATTGTCCAGAGCTTATCAAGCTGCGATTTCGGCATAAGAAGCTCTTCTTTTCGTGTACCAGAACGACGAATATCGATGGAAGGGAAAATTCTTCTTTCTGCCAAACGACGGTCTAAGTGAAGCTCCATATTCCCTGTCCCTTTAAATTCTTCGTAAATGACGTCATCCATTCGTGATCCTGTATCAACGAGTGCAGTCGCTAATATCGTTAAGCTTCCGCCCTCTTCAATGTTTCGCGCTGCACCAAAGAATCGTTTTGGACGGTGGAAAGCAGCTGGGTCAATCCCCCCAGATAGCGTACGTCCACTTGGCGGAATGACAAGATTGTACGCACGAGCAAGACGAGTAATCGAGTCCATTAAAATGACCACATCTTTTTTGTGTTCGACGAGACGCATCGCACGTTCCAACACGAGTTCTGCCACTTTAATATGGTTTTCTGGAACTTCATCAAAGGTTGAGCTGACAACTTCTCCTTTTATGGAACGTTCCATGTCTGTTACTTCTTCAGGACGCTCGTCAATTAATAAGACGATCAGTTCAACAGAAGGGTGCTTTTCAGCAATACTGTTGGCCACTTCCTTCATTAAAGAAGTCTTTCCTGCTTTTGGCGGGGCAACTATTAAGCCACGTTGACCAAATCCAACTGGCGAGACCATATCAATAATTCGCGAAGACACACGACCTGGCTTCGATTCTAAATCGATTTTCACATCTGGATAAAGAGGCGTTAGCGCCGGGAAATGAGGTCGCTCTCTAGATGATTCAGGTGAATCGCCATTAACCGCTTCAACATGAAGAAGACCGTGATACCGCTCATTGTCTTTAGGCGGACGCACTTTCCCTGAAACTTTATCTCCGTTTCTTAAATCAAATCGTCTAATCTGAGATGCGGAAATATAAATATCTTCTGTACTTGGCAAGTAATTAATTGGTCGTAAAAAGCCAAAACCTTCACTTTGGATGATTTCAAGTACGCCTTCCATAAACAATAGTCCGTCTTGCTCCGCTTGTCCTTTTAAAATAGCAAAAATTAGTTCTTTTTTTGTTAGTTTACTGTAATAAGAGACTTTAAACGTTTTGGCTTGTTGATACAATTCTTTTAACGTCATATTCTCTAATTCTGAAATACTTACGCTCATTAAGGTCACCACGCTTTATCATTATCGTTCTATTCCTTTTTTGACAGACGACGAACGAAAACGTCTATCTACATATATAAAAATTTACTCATTTAACTTTAGTCATGAATTTTTTAACAAGGAAGGAAAATGGAGAAAAGTATTTATAGAAGGAAGTAACTAAACTTTATTTTAACCATATTTACTAGAATTAATCAATAAAAAAAGGGAGAAAAACTCCCTCAGGTTATTTTACATCAAATGGACGCGATTCGCACGTAACAACAGCAGAATCGCGCCATGGTATTAACTGCATCTTAGCGCATAACAAGGTCTGGTTTTTTCTTCATACTATGCGTACCGTCGACAAATCGTACTGTGCCTGATTTTGCACGCATAACAAGGGACTGGGTATTTGCTTTCGTTCCTTTGTAACGAACTCCAGTAAGCAATTCTCCATCCGTAACGCCTGTAGCTGCGAATATGCAATCGTCTCCGCGAACTAAATCTTCCATACGAAGAATTTTATTTACATCTGTAATGCCCATCTCTTTACAGCGTGCAAGCTCAAGGTCTGATTGTGGCAATAGTTTTCCTTGGAAATCGCCACCTAAACATTTAAGTCCTGCAGCAGCAAGAACACCTTCTGGCGCTCCACCTGAACCCATTAATAAGTCGACACCGGTATCGTCAAAGCCGGTATTTACAGCAGCAGCGACATCGCCATCAGACAGTAATTTAATTCGTGCACCAGCTTTTCGAATGTCATGAATTAATTTCTCATGGCGAGGTCGATTCAATAGCGTCACAACAAGATCTTCAATATCTTTATTTTTTGCTTTCGCAACCGCTTTTAGATTATCAAGGACAGGGGCATCAATATCCACTTTCCCTACAGATTCAGGGCCAACTGCGAGCTTATCCATATACATATCCGGCGCGTGCAGCAAATTACCATGATCCGCAACCGCTAGAACGGCTAATGCATTCCACTGACCATATGCAAGAATATTCGTTCCTTCAAGAGGGTCAACTGCAACATCTACACGAGGACCGTAGCCATTGCCTAACTTTTCCCCAATATAAAGCATTGGTGCTTCGTCCATTTCCCCTTCACCAATAACAACCGTCCCTTTCATCGGGATCGTGTCGAACACGTCTCTCATTGCTTCTGTTGCCGCTCGATCTGCCTCTTCTTTGTTCCCTCGACCCATCCAACGACCAGAAGCAAGCGCAGCCGCTTCTGTCACGCGGACAAGTTCCATTGATAAACTACGTTCCATTATTTTGTATCCTCCCGAATGTTCAAGCCCTTATGATTGATTCACTTGCTCAATTTCTTCTTCGTTTAACTCTTCACGCCACACAATTGCTCCTAAATCACGAAGCTTCTCTTCTAGATGTTCATAGCCACGATCGATATGTTCGACCCCAGAAATTTCCGTCACACCGTCTGCCATTAATCCAGCAATAATAAGTGCCGCTCCTGCACGTAAATCACTCGCACGGACATTTGCTCCTTGTAGCTGAGAACGACCATTTACAATCGCTGAACGTCCTTCCACTTTCACATTTGCACCCATGCGTCTTAATTCATCTACATGTTTAAAGCGGGCATCATAAATCGTATCCGTTACAATGCTCGTGCCTTTTGCGCTAACTAAAAGACTCGTAAAAGGTTGCTGAAGATCAGTTGGGAAGCCAGGATAGACGAGCGTTTTTATATCAACGCCGTTCTTTTCAATCATTCCTTCAACAATCATTTGATCGTCTTTTTCTTCGACCTTCGTACCCATCTCTCTAAGCTTAGCCGTAATCGAATCAAGATGTGTTGGAATCACATTGTCAATCTGAACTCGCTGCCCTATTGCAGCAGCCATAATCATATAGGTTCCTGCTTCAATCCGATCAGGAATAATCGAGTGTGTGCATCCTTTTAACTCCGTTACGCCTTGAATGCGAATGACATTGGTCCCTGCACCTTTAATCTTGGCACCCATGCTTGAAAGAAGTGTAGCAACATCAATAATCTCCGGCTCTTTTGCAGCGTTTTCAATAATCGTTTGCCCTTTTGCTTTCACCGCAGCCAACATAATGTTAATCGTTGCGCCGACACTTACAACATCAAGATAGATCTTTGCACCACGCAGCTCATCTGCTCGTAGATAAATGGCACCTTGTTCATTTGTTACACGAGCACCTAGCGCTTCAAACCCTTTAATATGCTGGTCAATCGGGCGTGGCCCTAGATTACATCCACCTGGCAAACCGATCACCGCTTTTTTAAATTTCCCGAGCATCGCGCCCATTAAATAATAGGAAGCACGAAGTTTCTTCACTCGGCCGTTGGGTAAAGGCATGGCCACCATTTTTTCTGGCTCGATTCTCATCTGCGTATCATCCATTGTGACCTCGCCACCAATTTCGCGTAAGAGTTCGGCTAAGAGCTCTACGTCAGAAATAGATGGAAGATTATCAATCACAACTGGACTATCTGCTAAAATAGCGGCTGGAATGAGGGCAACCGCGCTGTTCTTCGCGCCACTAATTTGTACAGTTCCTTCGAGGGTTTGCCCACCTTTAATTAGCAGTTTATGCATAATAATCCCTTCCTTTTATACCTAATCCCTTTTGAATAAGTATGTTCAGAGTTATTCGTGATGCACAAATCCATGTCGCTTTCCTTACTTATTCCAGTCGGATAGAAATTGTTCGATCCCTTTATCGGTTAACGGATGCTTTGTTAATTGCTTAATCACCTTAAGCGGAATCGTTGCAATATGAGCACCGCGTTTTGCAGCTTCGTTTACATGAATCGGGTGTCTAACGCTCGCTGCAATAATTTGTGCGTCTAATCCGTGTGTATCAAAAATCGTCCGAATATCTGTAATTAAATTTAATCCATCATGACCAATATCATCTAAGCGACCTAAGAAGGGTGATACGTAGGTTGCACCAGCACGGGCTGCTAACAACGCTTGCGCTGCTGAAAAAATCAGCGTTACATTCGTATCAATTCCTGCTTCTGTCAAAGCACGAACCGCTTTTAATCCATCAACTGTCATCGGTACTTTTACTGTAATGTTATCTGCAATTTCCGCAAGTTCTTTTCCTTCTCGAATCATTTCGTCCGCTTCAAGAGAAATGACTTCTGCACTGACGCTTCCAGGTACAACAGCAGCAATTTCTTTTATGCGGTCATGAAATTCAACATTTTCTTTTGCTACTAAAGAAGGATTTGTTGTCACTCCGTCCAAAATTCCAAGTTCGTGTGCTTCTTTTATTTCAGAAAGGTTTGCCGTATCGATAAAAAATTTCATTTTTACATCCCCCTATAAAAAAACGGTTTCATTCATAAATGGAAATAAAAGCAGTCATTGACTGCTTTTATAAAATTTGTTCACACTTACGCTTTATTTGAAGAACCAAACTCTTTCATTTTACCAGCGACAGTTGCTTTAATCGCGTCGCGAGCAGGCCCCAAATATTTACGTGGGTCATACTGTTCAGGTTGAGCTGCTAGTGTTTCACGAACAGCTTTAGCTGAAGAAATCTGACTTTCTGTGTTTACGTTAATTTTCGCATGTCCAAACTCAATCGCTTTTTGAACATCTTTTGTTGGGATACCTGTTCCACCATGAAGAACTAATGGAATTCCAACTAGAGAATCGATTGTTTTCATGTGATCGAACCCAAGGTTTGGTTCACCTTTGTAAGGTCCGTGTACAGAACCTAAAGCTGGCGCAAAGCAATCAACATTCGTTGCTTCAACAAGCGCTTTACACTCTTCAGGAATCGCATAAGCTGCTTCAGCATCATCAACAATTAAATCGTCTTCTTGTCCACCAATACGACCTAGCTCTGCTTCAACAGAAACACCAAGCGCATGAGCAACATCCACTACTTTTTTCGTAAGTGCAATGTTTTCTTCTAGTGGATAGTGAGAACCATCAATCATAACAGATGTAAATCCAGCATGAATCGCTTCTACACATTTCTCAAAACTTGAACCGTGGTCTAAGTGAATCGCAACTGGAACCGTAACGTTGTACTCTTCCATAAGGTTCTCTACTAATCCCACAATTGTCTTAAAACCACCCATATATCGAGCAGCACCTTCAGAAACACCAAGAATTACAGGTGATTGTTCTTCCTCAGCTGCTTGTAGAATTGCTTGAGTGAACTCTAAGTTGTTTAAATTAAATTGACCAACTGCGTAGCTTTCTGCTTTCGCTTTGTTCAACATGTCTTTCATCGATACTAAAGGCATAATTGTCCTCCTTCATTTCTCTTACCTTAGGTCGAATAAGTAGATCTTATCTTTGTTAAAATAACCTTTTATACTAAAGTTATGTAATCAAATCATTATAAAATTACCATCCTACCTAGGCACACGAATCTTTAACCGAATCTATTATAGCATAACTTTTTTCGATATGACCCAGGAAAGAGCTAGAAATTAAATGTAAACGGATCCAATTTTAATCTTTGACACTTTTAGAGATTTTGACGAATTACTTGCCTTACATCTTCAATATCAAATGGTTTTGCCATATAGCTAATCGCACCATTTTCAAGTGCTTCATTGACCATTTTTAACTCCCCATATGCGGTCATCATGACAACTTTAATCGTTGGCTGACGTTCCTTCATTTTCTTTAAAATTTCAACGCCGTCCATACCAGGAATTTTCATATCCAATAAGACAATATCGATTTCCTCCATCTCTTGAATATCCAATGCCTCTTTTCCATTGGCCGCTTGATACATCTGATAGCCGTCTTTTTGTAGAATTTCCGTTAACAGTACACGTATCCCAAATTGATCGTCAACGATCATCACATTATGTTCCATAGTTTCCTCCTCTAGTCATCCTCTCCATTGTACTCTTATTCGTGTTGTTTCGCGGGTTTCCTTTAATAATTTGCATTTTATCTTAGCAGAAACTAGAATATGAACAGGATTGTGTAAGAGAGGATTCGATATGGATAAAATTTATACGACTCAACTAATCGGTTTGTTAAAAAAGATGACTGAGGTTCACCTAGAAGAATTAGAGAATGCAGCAAGACTTTTATCCCAATCGATCATTGCAAATGGGACGATTTATGTCAAGGGAATTAAGGAGCTCAGTGCTCTTGAAGAAGCGGTCTCGTCTGGATTTGAGCCCTTCCCTAATGTGAAAATCTACGACCAACAAGCACCCACAGCTTTAGACCGTTTTCTCCTTTTTTCGCCAGATGGACAGGACCAAGAGACTGAATCGATTTTATCTACGTGCCAACAAGAAGGAACGCCCGTCATTTTAATCGTTACAGAAAAAGAGTACACAGGGTCTCACCTTGTAGATAGTTTGTTTGCACTCGGGGCTTCAAAAGGCCTAACACCAAATGAAAAAGGGGAGCGTGTCGGACATCCTGGATTACTCGCCGCGCTTTACTTGTCGAACCAACTTTATTTAAATATAGACGACATCCTTAACGAAATTGAAGACTAGAAGCGATGTGCTTCTAGTCTTTTCGTTCATTATTTCTCCAGTAAATGGACACCGACACTGACATCTAACGAATGCCCGCCTCCACGATAAACACCTTCTACTGGACTCACATCGCCATAATCTCTGCCTGTACATACAATAATATGGTTTTCCAATGCTTCTACGTTGTTTGTAGGATCAAGACCGACCCATCCAATTCCAGGTATCATGACTTCTACCCACGCATGGCTAGCCGCATCTCCAATTAAAGCTGAATCTTCACCTACATAGAGATAGCCACTCACATAACGCGCAGGAATTCGCTGTGAACGCAATACACCAATCATGACATGGGCGTAGTCTTGGCACACACCTTTTAAAGTATCAGCCGACTCTGATGCCAATGTTTGAACATTACTCGCTTCAGTGTCATACGTAAAGACTTCATACAAATATGCCATTAAGTCACGAGAAAACGTAATGGGGTTTAATGGATCGCCCACTTTTTGAACGATTTCCTCGGATTGTTCAAATGATAAGTTCGTGTATGGTGTTTGTTTTAAACTCGCTAAGTACTGCCTTCTGAATACTTCAGAGTGGAAAATTTTTTTACTTTCTGGTGTGTAATCGAGATGATTAATGATCGGACTTCGCTGTACGCTTACTACAGAGGTCGTTTTAATTTCAAGATATTGATGCGACTCTGCGATAAAGAACGTCTCGACATTGTTTCCCCATATATCAACTGATTGAGCGGTCGTTGAATTCGGATTAATATCCACTCGGTAAGAAAGTAACCGCTGAAGCTCGTCTGTTTTCGGTTTTAATCGAAACGAGTTTAAGCTTTGCTCAACAGAAGTATCATAATAAAAACGGTTTGTATGAACAATCTCTGCTTTCATGTTCAATCCCCTTTAAGGTTTTTTGAAATCTTAGTCTTGTACCCTCTTTCATTGAATTAGAAACCTTCTGAAAAAATAAGAACATAAAAAAAATACGGCGGGACGTGTGAATCCCACCGTACTTCTCTTACTTAGAAAAACGATCCTATTGTTCTTTCATCTCTAGAGATTTTGACACAAATTCTCTAAATAAAGGTTGTGGACGTGTTGGACGTGACACAAACTCTGGATGGAACTGACTCGCGATAAAATATGGATGATCGGCAATTTCAACGATCTCCACAAGACGTCCATCTGGGCTTGTCCCAGAGAAGATAAACCCTGCGTCTTCCATTTGTTGGCGATATTCGTTATTAAACTCATAACGATGGCGGTGACGCTCATACACCACTTCTTCTCCATACGCTTCACGAGCAATTGATCCCTCTTTAAGCTTACAAGGGTACAGACCTAAACGTAGTGTACCACCTAAATCTTCCACATCCTTTTGCTCTGGAAGTAAATCAATAACAGGATATGGCGTATCAGGATTTAATTCCGCGGAATGCGCGCCGTTCATGCCGAGCACGGTACGGGCAAACTCTACAGATGCAAGCTGCATCCCTAAACAAATACCGAGGAAAGGAATTTTATTTTCTCTTGCGTAGCGAGTTGCTGCAATTTTCCCTTCCACACCACGGTCGCCAAAGCCACCAGGAACTAAAATACCGTCTGCATCTTTCAAGCGAGCCGCAACATTTTCGTCGTTCACTTGCTCAGAGTAGACCCAGTCAATTTCAATATCTGCATCAACATTGTACCCTGCATGACGAAGCGCTTCGGCTACAGACAAGTATGCGTCTTGTAGCTCAACATACTTTCCAACAAGGGCAATACGGACTTTTTTGCTTAAATTGCTTACACGTTCAACAAGCGCATTCCACTCATCCATGTTTGCTTCGGCGCAGTTTAAGTGCAAATGATCGCAAACGATTTGATCAAGTTTTTGTGCTTGAAGATCTAGTGGTACTTGGTAAAGCGTATCTGCATCTCCTGCTTCAATCACCGCTTCTTTGCGAATGTCACAGAACAACGCAATTTTGTCCTTCATATCTTGTGGTACTGGACGTTCTGTACGCACAACAATCACATTTGGTTGAATACCTAAAGAACGTAACTCTTTCACAGAGTGCTGGGTTGGTTTTGATTTCATTTCCCCAGCCGCTTTCAAGTAAGGGATTAATGTACAGTGTAAATAGAGGACATTTTCCATACCAATGTCGCTTTTTATTTGGCGAATTGCTTCTAAGAAAGGCAAGCTCTCAATATCACCTACTGTACCGCCAATCTCAGTAATAACGACGTCTGCTCCGGTCTCACGGCCAGCACGTAAAACTCGCTCTTTAATTTCATTTGTCACATGCGGAATCACTTGAACCGTACCGCCAAGATAATCGCCGCGACGTTCTTTCTTTAATACAGTCGAATACACACGACCTGTTGTTACATTTGAATTTTGACTTAAGTTAATATCAATAAAACGTTCATAATGTCCTAAATCTAAGTCCGTTTCAGCGCCGTCATCCGTTACGAATACCTCACCGTGCTGATACGGGCTCATTGTCCCTGGATCGACGTTAATATACGGATCGAATTTTTGAATCGTCACTTTCAATCCACGATTTTTAAGTAAACGACCTAATGAAGCAGCTGTAATCCCTTTTCCTAGTGAAGAAACTACGCCACCTGTAACAAATATATATTTTGCTGCCATCCTACTTCCTCCTTTAGCTTTTAAGGGGATCTTGCTCCACACATGCATCTATCAAAAAAAAAACAAAAGTGACACGTCGCCATAGGCATACTATGGGGCGCACTTTTGTTTATTATCTCCATTATATAAGCTCATGATAAGCCCAAAAATGATTTTACCTAGTTATTGAAGAGAAGTCAAGCAGACTTTTTAATCTTCCTCTTCCTCATTTGACCCTTCTTCTTCCTCGTCAAATTCACCTAGTTCTTCTTCCTCTTCATCTTTATCGGAGTAATCGTCATCATCTCCGTCTTCTTCTTCATCATGATCTTCTTCGTCTGCCAGTTCATCTAGCTCATCTTCTAGATCTTCAAACTCGTCTTCTTCAAGTTCGTCAATCGCATCGAAATCATCTTCGTCCTCGTCTTTTTTACGGCGTTTTGGTTTCACAGAATGAGTGATTTCTTCTTCTGACTGCTCATGCGGGTACCAAGCTTTCAATCCCCATTGGTTATCTCCAAGTGTTAGAAAACGTCCGTCGATATTTAAGTCTGTATATAAGAAAGAAATTCTCGATTCAGCCTCTGACTTAGAAAGACCTTTCAATTTTGCAACTTCCTCTAGTAAATCATAAAAATTAAACGCCTGTCTTTTATTCACCATAATTGCATATGCTGCTTCAACTAGGGACATCTCATCAAGTTCTTCTTGTTTCAAAGATTGCAAATCAACCATAATCGGGCACACCCTCCATTATCTTCATGAATCGAATCATCTATTAGTGTAAGCCATTTACTGCTAAAATCATACGTTCCATTATAAACAAGATTTATGTTTATTTCCAGCCATAATAAAAAACTCACAGTATTCGGTTACTGCGAGTCTGACAAAGCGTACGAAGCAAGCAACTGTTTAATTTGTAATTGACTATATTCATCAATATCAAGTTCTTTTTGCATCGACCAACGACGGAACGTCCACATCTGACCGAGAACAAGAATATTATGCGCCAAAAGGTGCTGCTCTTTATCTGAGAGCTGGAGATCTCCATTTTGCACACAGGCAACGATAAACGACTCCATCAACGTCACCATCTCTAATTCTTTTTTCAGAACGTAAGGCAGCGTTTCTTTTGGCAGTGACTTTGTTTCTTGGTACATGACAAGCACTTCATCTTGCTTTTCGTCTACGACCTTTAAATAAGATCGAATTGCGATCTTCAAACGATCAAGTGGTGTGCCGGTTTCATCAAGCAATCGCTTGACACTTTCCATTACCTCATCATAGATCGAATCACATACAAGATAAAGCACATCTTCTTTTGTACCGATGTATTCATAGAGCGTGCCGATACTAAACCCTGATTGCTTAGCAATTTCTCGCGTTGTTGTGCGATGGAATCCTTTTTCAATGAAAAGGCTAACGGCTCCTTTTATCATCTGTTCCCGACGTTTCTTGATTAATTTCTCGTCTTTCACCATTGATGGTATTACTTTTTTCCCGGCCATTACACCCACTCCTGTCATCACGATTCTATCATTCTAACACGGAGGGAAAAAGCGCATCTCTTTTTAAGAGGAAAGCTGTCTTGAAATCACCATTTGCTGGATCTCACTCGTCCCTTCGTAAATCTCACACACTTTCGCGTCTCGGAAATACCGTTCGACTGGATATTCTTTCATATACCCATACCCACCATACACTTGGATGGCTTTCGTCGACACATCCATTGCGGTTCGCGACGCAAACAATTTCGCCATACTTGCTTCTTTTGCGCAAGGTAAGTCTTTTTCTTTTAGAAATGCAGCGGCATAGGTTAGTTGCTTCGCCGCTTCCGTATCCGTTGCCATATCTGCTAATTTAAATGCCAACCCTTGATGTTGGCTCAACTTCTTGCCAAATTGCTTTCGTTCATTCGCATAATTCGTAGCAGCTTCTAGCGCAGCCTCTGCAATACCAAGTGATTGTGCGGCGATGCCGATCCGTCCCGAGTTCAGGTTGGCAAGAGCAATTTTTAACCCTTCCCCTTCGCTTCCTAACAACTGATCCTTTGAAATGCGACACTGGTCAAAAATAATTTCTGTTGTGGAAGACCCATACAGTCCGAGTTTCTTTTCTTTCTTGCCGACGATTAAGCCCTCCGTACCGTCTTCAACGATAAAGCAAGAAATCCCTTTTGAACCAGCATCAGGGTCCGTTACCGCAAAAACTAAATACGTCCCTGCTTCGCCACCATTTGTAATAAATACTTTGGAGCCGTTAAGAATGTACGTGTCTCCGTCTTTCACTGCTCTTGTCTGCAAGGATTTCGCATCACTTCCGGCATTCGGTTCGGTTAAACAGAATGCCCCAATGATTTCTCCTGTCGCGAGCCTCGGCACATAGTTTTGTTTTTGCGCTTCCGTTCCATACAGCACAATGGGAATCGTCCCTACTGAAGTATGCACGCTCATAATTAAGCCAAGACTAGCGCTCACTTTCGATATTTCATGAACGGCTATAATGTACGAGACAAAATCCATCCCTGCACCGCCATATTTTTCAGGAACCGGGACACCCATTAAGCCAAGTTCCCCCATTTGTGTCAAAATGCTTCGTGGAAACCAATCTTCCTCTTCCATTTTTTCAATATGTGGCGCAATCTGTTCACGAGCAAACTCCTGCACCATTTTCTTCATCATTATTTGTTCTTCATTGAAAAATACACTACTCATAGTGGAAGAACCCCCTGCCTGATTTTTTTCCAAGCCAGCCCGCCTGTACATACTTCTTCAATAATGGACATGGACGGTACTTATCATCACCAAACCCATCGTGAAGAACATTCATAATTGATAAGCACGTATCAAGACCAATAAAATCGGCCAGTGTTAGCGGACCCATTGGATGGTTCATCCCAAGTTTCATGACCGTATCAATATCTTCAGCAGATGCTACCCCTTCATAAAGAGTGAAAATCGCTTCATTTATCATCGGCATTAAGATTCGGTTCGAGACGAATCCTGGAAAATCTTCCGAACATACCGGTACCTTATCAAGCTGATGAGTGAGGGTTTCAATTTCCTGAAAGACCTCATCTTTTGTCGCCAATCCGCGAATAATTTCAACAAGCTTCATTCGCGGAACAGGGTTCATAAAGTGCATGCCAATGACTTGTTCAGGTCGTGTTGTAACGCTCGCTAAGTCTGTAATAGGTAAGGAAGATGTATTGGTTGCTAGAATCGCATCTTTTTTGGCGAATTGATCTAACTCTTTAAAAATCGCTTTCTTTATTGCTACATTTTCCGTTGCTGCTTCAATGACAACGTCCGCTTCACTGACCCGTCTAATATCCGCTGTTGGCGTTAAGAAAGAAAGGGTTGAGGCTAGCTCATCTTGCTCTTTGTACCCTTTTTCTACTAACCGTTGTAGTCGTTTTTCAATACCGTCTACACCCGCTTGCGCAAATTCATGTTTTTGGTCATGCAGGAGAACAGGATGCTGTTTTGCAGCGAATACTTCTGCAATCCCAGCTCCCATTTGTCCAGCACCAATTACCATAATCGTTTTCAAGAAGCATCCTCCTCTACGTATAGAAGGACAGCGTCACCTTGACCTCCACCACTACAAATTGATGCGATTCCATATCCGCCGCCAATTCGCTTTAGCTCATAAGCGAGAGCAAGCACAATTCGCGCGCCACTCGCACCAATTGGGTGACCGTATGCAACTGCACCACCGTTCACATTAACTTTGGTTTCATCTAGGTCTGCCAACTGGTTGCTTGCTAACGCAACTGCAGCAAACGCCTCATTGATCTCAAAACGTTTTATATCGCTAAGGGACACAGACGTTTTTTCTAGTAATTTATTGATTACAAGACCTGGCGTTTTAGGAAAGTCTTTCGGGTCGACTGCAATTCGCTCATGGGCAACAATGGTCGCTAACGGATTCATCCCTTCTTGCTTTGCACGGTCTTCACTCATCACGAGCATGGCACATGCACCATCATTTACTCCTGGTGCGTTTCCAGCTGTAATCGTCCCATCTTTGCCAAAAACAGGTTTTAATTTCGCTAATGCCTCAGCCGTTGTTCCTTTTCTAGGCGCTTCATCTCGATCAACGACCGTTGTTTCCCCTTTACGACCTTTTACCTCAACAGAAACAATCTCTTCACTCATGACACCGCTTTCAATTGCAGCAACTGCTAATTCTTGGCTACGTGCAGCCCAGCGATCTTGATCGTCTCTTGAAAGCTGTAAGTCTTCTGCTGTTTCATTTCCATAGACGCCCATATGAACATTCGTAAAAGAACAAGTTAAGCCGTCGTAAACCATGCCATCTACAAGCGTCGCATCTCCCATTCTGGCTCCAAATCGCGCTTTCGGCATATAGTAGGGTGCATTGGACATCGACTCCATCCCACCTGCAAGAATGACTTCAGCTTCTCCTGCTCGAATGGCGACATCTGCCATCGTAACTGCACGCATGCCTGACGCGCATACTTTATTAATCGTTTCAGTCTTTACATCCCACGGTATGCCAGCAGCATGCATCGCTTGTCGTGAAGGTAGCTGACCAACACCAGCTTGCAGGACATTCCCCATAATGACTTCATCTACTGCATCTGGCTGCAGCTTGCTACGCTTTAACGTTTCTTTTAAAACAAGTCCACCTAATTCAGGCGCTTTAAAACTCGATAAGACCCCACCCATTTTGCCAATTGGCGTACGGGCACCATCAATAATAACGGATTTCATTTACGTATTCTCCTTTTCGAGCGAACGCTCGGTCAATTTGGTACAAAGAGAAAGATTCGCATAAAGCGAATCTTTCTTAAGCAGGTTCTTCCAATGATCGTTCTAGAATTTCTGCGACATCCAACGTCTGTACATCATCTTCTTTTTCTAAAGCTTTTGTGCCGTCACTCAGCATCGTTAAGCAATATGGACAAGCACTTCCAATTACAGAAGGTGCTACGGCAAGTGCCTGTTCCGCTCGGGCAACGTTTACACGCTGTCCTTTGTCTTCTTCCATCCACATCATGCCACCACCAGCTCCACAACACATGCCGTTTTCACGATTACGTTCCATTTCAACGACATTTACACCTGGAATATGCTTTAGAATTTCCCTCGGTGGATCATACACATCGTTATAACGACCTAAGTAACACGAATCATGGAACACAATGGTTTCGTTTACTTCTTTCGTCGGCGATAGCTTTCCTTCCTGCAATAATTTTGCAAGAAGTTCCGTATGATGATAAACTTCGACATTTTCCAAGCCAAATTCAGGGTACTCATTTTTAAATGTATTGTACGCATGAGGATCGATCGTTACAATTTTCTTTACATCATGCTTTTGGAACAACTCAATGTTAGCGGTTGCAAGTTCTTGGAATAAAAATTCGTTTCCTAGACGGCGAGGTGTATCACCAGAATTCTTTTCTTTATTCCCAATTATCGCAAAAGATACGCCAGCAATATTCATTAATTTCGCAAATGATTGCGCTACTTTTTGACTACGATTATCATATGCACCCATAGAACCTGCAAAGAACAGATATTCAAATTCTTCTTCTTTCTTGCTTAGTTCTTTTACCGTTGGTACGTCAATATCGTCACGTCCATCGCGCCAGTTTTCGCGTTCTTTTCTACTAATCCCCCATGGATTCCCTTGACGTTCGATGTTTTGCATCGCACGCTGTGCATCCGGGTCCATTTTTCCTTCTGTTAAAACAAGGTAACGACGTAAATCAATAATTTTATCAACATGCTCATTCATAACCGGACATTGATCTTCACAGTTTCGGCACGTCGTACATGCCCAAATCTCGTCTTCCGTGATCACATCTCCAATTAAACTCACATCGTAACTAGCTGCTGCTTCTTCATGTCCTTTTGCAGCTAATGTATTCGCTGTTGTCCCCGAAAACGCATAGGCAGGCATCCATGGAGACCGGGAAGTAATCGCCGCTCCTTTTTCAGTTAAATGATCGCGCATTCGTAAAAGTAAATCCATTGGCGACAACATTTTTCCTGTTCCTGTTGCGGGACACATATTTGTACAACGTCCGCATTCCACACACGCATATAAATCAAGAAGTTGCTTTTGATTGAAATCTTCAATTTTTCCGACACCAAAACTTTCAGCTTCTTCGTCTTCAAAATTAACCTTTGCCAATCTTCCTACTTCGTGGGTTCTACCTAAGAACACATTCGCAGGTCCTGCAAGTAAGTGTGCGTGCTTTGATTGCGGCACATACACGAGAAAACTTAATAAGAACAACAAATGCATCCACCAAAATACGAAGAATAATCCGCCTGCAACAGAAACCGGCACCCAGCTTGTCAGAAATGCAACAGATGAAGCAAGTGGTTCAAATCCGGTTAGTTCTTTTCCAAGCCAAATCATTTCCATTCCTTTAGCAAGGGTCTTAGAAACCATTAATCCACCAATAAAGATAAGAACAAGACCAGCTTTCCAGTTCCGCTTCAGTCGCACTAGTTTCTCAACATAACGTCGATAGAATGCCCATACAACGGCAATTAAGATCATGGCGACAACAAGCTCTTGGAACAAAACAAAGTATGGATAAACAGGTCCGAGCGGTAAATGACTTCCAGGATTTAGACCTTTCCAAATTAAATCAATGGCCCCTAGCTGAACCATTAAAAACCCGTAGAAAAACATAATATGAATGATCCCGCTCTTTTTGTCTTTCATTAATTTCTTATGGCCAAACACGTTTTTCCAGATCGCTTGCATACGCTCTTGCATCGTATTGTCGAATTCAGCTTTCTTGCCTAATTTTATAAACTGAACTCTCGTCCACACAAGGTTAGCAAAGAGATAAACCGCGTAACCGGTTACAAGAAGAAATAAAACCCAATTCACCGTGAGTAGAGCAGAACTTACTTCCATTTTATACCTCCTCAAGTATCGTTAAGCGTAGTATATCACAACTTTAATGAATGAGCATTCAGTCGATGAAAATTTTTTTATTTAATTTGGATGGGCATTCCCTTCTTCGGTAACGATAAAAAAGCAGAAAGGAGCATTTCACATGCTTTGGATACTTATAGTCGTTATGATTGGTCTACTTCTGTTTTGGGCGCGATTGGATTATGCTTTCGGTCTAAAACGACTCCATGAACAGGAGAAAAGTGAGCTGACATCGTCTTTACCAAGCTCGGCAACCATCATTTCTGATGGAGAAGAATTATTTTCATCGTTATTTAAAGACCTTACGGAAGCAAAACACCATATTCATATGCAATTTTATATTTTTCGAAGTGATGGCATTGGTGAACAGATGATTCAAGCGTTGTGCGAAAAAGCATCGACCGGTGTGACAACAAGACTTTTAATTGATCGATTTGGCTGCAAACTTTCAAGATCGGATAAAAAGAAATTAAAACAAGCAGGTGTGGTTTACCGAAAATCTTCACCTCTTAAATGGCCCTATGTCTTCTTCTCTCTCAACCGGCGAAACCACCGAAAACTATCTTGCATTGATGGAAAAGTTGGCTACATTGGTGGATTCAACGTTGGAGATGAGTACCTTGGTCGTAATCCTTTCTTTGGGTATTGGCGCGACTACCACGTTCGATTAACAGGAGAAGGTGTCGCAGCGATCCAAACTCAGTTTATGCGTGACTTTGAAAAAGTAGACGAGTTGCCGAAACATCAGTCGTTTTTTCCTCCATTAGAACAAGGAGACCAACATGTACAGTTTTTAAGCACACAAGGAGTCGGACTTGAACAGAAATACTTGTCCTTGATTCATTCTGCTACTGAATCGTTGTTACTAGGTACACCTTATTTTATTCCAACCAAAGCCATTCAAAAAGCATTGCTTGAGGCATGTGAACGAGGTGTGCAAGTAACCATTCTTATTCCAGAAAAAGCGGATCACCCGTTTGTAAAGCACGGAGCGACTCCTTTTCTACATGAGGTTATTCGTGCAGGCGCAATGGTTCATCATTATTACCGAGGATTTTATCACGTCAAAGCCTTTATTGTGGATCACTCTACGTGCTTAATTGGAACCGCAAACTTTGATCGTAGAAGCATACATTTAAATGACGAGATGTGCTGTATCACAAGCGATTTAACGTTCATATCTGAAGCACAGAGTCTTTTTCACCATGACCTTGCGCGATCCGTTAACGTGACGGAAGAATCGTTAAAACAAAGACCTATGCTTGATCGCCTCAAAGAAAACGTTACAAAGCCACTCGTTAATCTTTTGTAAGTTGTCATTGATGCGGAGAGCTTTCAAGTAGAAAAAGGCGAAACCCTTTTCAGGGCTTCGCCTTCACCTTTTAATTACCCGATCCATACTTCAATAAAGAACCAAACAATCATCACCGTTTGCACGACGGCTTTTGCAAAAGACCCACTTAAAAAAGCGAGAAATGAAGCAAATGCAATTTTTATTGCTTCAGAAAAGGTCTTTTGTTGAAGCAACTCTACAGCCAGTACAAGCACAAATGGTACAAGGATTAACCCAAAGGGAGGGTACACGAATGCACCAATAATGACACCGATTAACGCCATCCGCTCCCCCCATTTCGAGCCACCTGTTCGTTTGACAAAGATCACATTCGCTAAAAAATCAACGATTAGTAGAAAGATCGTTAAGACAGCCATTCCAATCCAAAACCACGTGCTTAAGCTACCGGATAAGCCGAAAATATAGACAAGAAAGCCACCCCATAACACTAAAACAGATGGAACAATCGGTACGATTAAGCCTACATAGCTCGCTATAAAGAAAACCGCAATGAGTACCCACCAAATCACTTCCATTTTTACATCTTCTCAGGTGCATGAACTCCAAGAAGAGCCAATGCATTCTTAATCGTTAGTTGTGTAGCTTTCATTAACGCTAAACGCGCATACGTTAGACCTTCGTTTTCACTATCAACGACGCGATTTGCGTTATAAAAACTGTGCAACGTTTGTGCTAAGTCATACGTATAGTTAGCAATACGCTGCGGGTTTTGTTTTTTCGCCGCATCCGCTACAGCTGTTGGGAAATCCCCGATCGCTTTTAAGAGTTCATACTCTTTTTCGGTTTCAAGGAATGATAAATCAGCTTGCTCATAATCCTTCATCCCCATTTCTTCACCTTGACGTAAGATTGACGAAATTCGGGCATGGGCATATTGAATGTAGTAAACCGGATTTTCATTTGATTTTGAAACAGCTAAATCCATATCAAAATCTAAATGCGTATCTGCACTTCTCATCGCAAAGAAATAACGCGTCGCATCGATGCCGACTTCTTCCATAAGATCACGGAGCGTCACGGCTTTCCCTGTCCGTTTACTCATCTTCACTTTTTCCCCACCTTGATAGAGACTTACCATTTGGATGATCTCAACATCAAAACGCGTTGCATTATAGCCTAACGCTTGAATGGCTGCTTTCATTCTTGGAATGTACCCGTGATGATCTGCTCCAAGAATGTCAATCAAACGGTCATGGCCACGATCATATTTATCTAAGTGGTACGAGATATCAGGGGTTAAATACGTGTAGCTGCCGTCATTTTTCACGAGCACGCGGTCTTTATCGTCCCCATATTCAGTGGAACGCAACCATGTTGCCCCATCTTGCTCGTACGTTTTCCCTTTTTCTTTAAGAACTTCAAGTCCTCTTTCAACTTGACCTGAATCATAAAGAGAGGATTCAGAAAACCAATGGTCAAACGCAACTCGGTACACGCTAAGGTCTTTTTTGATTTTCTCTAGCTCTTTATTAAGTCCATAGTTACGAAGAATTTCTAGTCGTTCACGCTCTTCTAAATCTGCATATTCATCGCCAACTTCAGCTTTTAATTGTGCCGCAATATCAATGATATCTGCACCTTGGTAGCCGTCCTCTGGCATAGGAAAATCATGGCCCAGCGCTTGCATATAGCGTGCTTGTAGCGATAACGCTAAATTATCAATTTGATTTCCTGCATCATTAATATAATATTCTCTTGAAACATCATATCCTGCTTTTGCCATAATATTCGAGAGTGAATCCCCTACAGCAGCGCCCCTCGCATGCCCCAAATGCAAATCTCCGGTTGGATTGGCTGACACAAACTCAATTAACACTTTCTCTTGTTTGCCTGCATCGCTTTCTCCGTATCGTTCGCCAGCAGAAAGAACCGTTGGCACGATGTCTCTTAAATAACTGTTATCTAAGAAAAAATTTACGAAGCCAGGACCAGCGATCTCCACTTTTTTAATCCCTGCTTTTTCTTTATCCAAGTGCTCTGTAAAGCTTTCAGCAATTTGTTTAGGTGCTTTTTTCGCCACACGAGCAAGCTGCATCGCCACATTTGTCGCATAATCACCATGTGTTTTATCTTTTGGGGTCTCAAGAAAAATCTCTGGTATTTCTTCTTCATTAGCAAGATTTGCTTTTAGAATCGCTTGTTTAATCTCCTCTTGCAACGTTTGTTTCATTTGATCCATTGTATTCATTCCGTACTTCCTTTCCGTCTACCGTTTTCTAATCAAAGAAAAGGCAAGGGAACGAACCCTCGCTTCCTCGCCTCGCGTTTATTCTTCTTTTCGCTCAATGCCAATGCGAATCTCATGCTCACCAGTTGATTGTCCCTGTAAAAAGAAATGGTAGCGCACATAGATTTTCCCTTTAGACTTGTTCGCTTTAGGAAGTTGAACAAACAGCGTTTCCGTCATCGCTTTTGTTTCCCACGAAGCCTCAGGCGTCACATAGCGGCCGAGCGTTTCTTGCTTAGAGGCAAAACTTTGACGCATGATAATGGCGCCTTGACGGATGAGCATCAATTCCTCACCATCCCATTTCATGGTCGAATAGACATCTTGTCCATGGGTATGCGCTTCTTTAAAGCGTAAATAAGAGGCGTTATTTTTTATATAAAAATCGCCTTCTGTTACAAAAGAGAAGGAGTCAGGTTGCTGACCTTCTAAATATGTCATGGTTTGAAAAGAGATCTGAACTTTCCTCTTCATCATTTGTTCATTCCATTCTATTATTCATACAATCATTACTTCCTTCTCCATTTTACTGCGTTTATATACGTCTTGCAATCGAATCGCGTTTCCAATTCATGAAAAAACAGATGTCCTGTACGTGGAAACTCTACCGTTTATTTACCCAACCTAATAGCATTTCACGAACAAACTTACTAGCAGCGATCGTCGTCTGTTCGCTTGGATCGTATGCCGGAGCTACCTCAACTAAATCAGCTCCAACAATATTCAAGTCAGCATTTGCTAAATGGATTTGTGCTTCCAACAACTCTTTTGACGTAATGCCGCCTGCTTCAGCCGTTCCAGTTCCAGGAGCAAACGCAGGGTCAAGCACATCAATATCAATTGTCACATACACATTTCGCCCTTTTAGCTTAGGAAGTACGCGCTTCAGGGGCTCGACCACATCAAACTTAAATAAATTCATGCCTGACTCTTTCGCATATGCGAACTCTTCACGCATACCAGAACGAATGCCAAATGAATACACATTTTCCGGACCAATAAGCCCGCATGCTTTACGAATCGGGGTAGAATGAGATAACACTTCTCCTTCATACTCTTCACGCAAATCAGCGTGAGCATCAATGTGAATAATCGCCAAGTCTGGATACTTCCGATACATCGCTTTAAAAATTGGCCATGACAACAAATGCTCCCCACCTAACCCAAGAGGAAATTTGCCATCGTTTAACAAACCTTCTACATAGTCTTCAACCATGTCTAAGCTCTTCGCAGCATTTCCAAATGGAAGCGGCATATCCCCTGCATCAAAATACGACACTTCTTCTAGATGCTTGTCTGCATACGGGCTATACTCTTCTAAACCGAGGGAAGATTCACGAATGCGCGCAGGACCAAAGCGAGAGCCTGGACGAAACGACACAGTCCAGTCCATCGGCATGCCGTAAATCACCGCATCCGCTTCCTCGTAAGTTGCACGACTCATAATAAACACTTTTCCGGAGTAAGACTCATCAAAACGCATGTTGTTCTCTCCTTACTTCAATAAATCTTGAACGAATTTTGGTAGTACAAATGCAGCATTATGAATGTCTTTTGTATAATACTTTGTATCAAGTTCGTGGAAACGAGACGCTTCCACATTTAATGGATCATGTTTCTTTGATCCAATTGTAAACGTCCACATGCCACTTGGATAAGTTGGAATGTTACATGTGTACAGTCGCGTAATTGGAAAGATTTCTTTTACGTCTTTATAAACATTGGTAATTAACTCTTGATGGAACCAAGGGTTATCCGTTTGCGCTACAAAAATCCCGTCTTCCTTTAACGCTTTTGAAATGCCTTCGTAAAAGCCACGTTCAAATAACTTTGCTGCTGGACCAACAGGTTCCGTAGAATCTACCATGATCACATCGTATTCATTCTCTGATTTCGCAATATGCATAAAGCCGTCATCTACTTGGACATCAACACGCTCATCCTCTAGCGCAGATGCAATCGTCGGCAAATATTTCTTCGAGTACTCAATCACTTTTCCATCAATATCAACAAGAGTTGCTTTTTCGACAGAAGGATGCTTAATAACTTCACGGATTGCACCGCCGTCTCCTCCGCCTACAACAAGAACATGCTTAGGGTTTGGATGCGTAAACAAAGGCACATGCGTCACCATTTCATGATAAACGAACTCGTCTTTTTCAGTCGTCATGACCATGCCATCAAGTAAAAGCATGTTCCCAAATTCTTCTGTTTCTACCATATCAAGCTGCTGAAAAGGTGTTTTTTCCGTGTGCAGCGTTCGCTTTATTTTCATTGTAATCCCAAAACGTTCTGTTTGTTTTTCTGTAAACCAAAATTCCACAATCGTCACCTCTTTAATTTAAACCACTCATACATAGTTTTATATGCTAAGAGCAAGTATAGCGGATAGGGACGGAATTGCAACTCTTGTTTAAAAATCTGCTTTTTTTTCCAAACTAGAAAAGAGATGAAAAACGAAAGGGTGAGCAAAGTGATTCCAGCAACAAGAGGACGAAATAAGCGCGTAAAGCAACTAAAATGGCTAGCGAAATTCACATTTCTAGCATTCATGTGCGTAATCATTAGCATCATTGCTCTCTTATCCTATACAAGAATGCAAGGTCCTCCTCCGATGGAGCTCGCTTTCCCGACTCAATTCCTCGCAAACGATGGATCCATGATTGACAGTGAGGAAGCAGGCCAGAACCGAACATCTGTCTCATTAGAGGAAATGTCTCCCTATCTTGTAGATGCCACAATCGCCATTGAAGACCGAAAATTCTTCTCTCATTATGGCTTTGACATCAAACGAATTGGAGGAGCCATCTTAGCGAATGTCCAGTCTGGTTCAAAAGAACAAGGGGCTAGTACCATTACACAACAGTATGCACGTAACCTCTATCTCTCTCATGAAAAAACGTATTTGCGTAAATGGAATGAACTTCTTTATGCACTTCGTCTTGAGATGAACTTTTCAAAAGAAGAGATTTTAGAAGGCTATTTAAATACGATTTACTATGGACACGGGAATTATGGAATTGAAGCCGCTTCGATGCACTTTTTTGGAAAGCCTGCAAAGAACCTTTCCTTAGCAGAAGCGACTATGATTGCAGGCGTACCAAAAGGGCCAAGCTACTATTCACCCCTTAACGACCTTGACCGAGCTACCTCTCGCCAGCACACCATTTTAACAAGCATGGTGGAGGCAGGAGCGATTACAGAGCAAGAAGCCGACCAAGCAAAGCAAGAGAAATTACATTTCGTTGACCAGCAAGCACCAGAAGCTCAAGAAGTAGCCCCTTATTTTCAAGACCATGTAAAGGCTTTAATGAAGAAACAAGCATCCTTAACGGAGGAACAAGTAAAAGCAGGTGGATTAAGCGTGCAGACGACGCTTGATCCAAAGCTTCAGCAACAAGCAGAAGAATTAATCGAACAACATATGCCAGAAAACGAGTTACAAGTAGCGCTCGTTGCGATCGATCCGCGAACAAATGAAGTAAAAGCACTTGTTGGCGGAAAGGACTACGAAGACAGTGCATACAACCGCGCCACCCAGTCGAAGCGACATCCTGGTTCGACGATGAAGCCGTTCCTTTATTACGCGGCACTGGAAAATGGTTTTACACCTATGACCACTTTTTTAAGTGAACCGACTTCCTTTACATTTGATGAAGGTCGAGAAAAATACGAACCAAGTAACTATAACGACATTTACGCCAATGATTATATTACGATGCTTGAAGCGATTTCGTATTCAGACAATATCTTCGCCGTCAAAACGCATCTTTCCATTGGCGAAGAGCAGCTCGTTCAAGTTGCAGAGTCAGTCGGGTTAGGAACATTAAAGCAACTGCCGTCTCTTGCACTTGGCGCTCAACCCGTGTCCATTTTAGATATGGCAAATGCCTATACAGCATTAGCTAACGGTGGAAAAATGAAGGAGCCAGTATTTATTAAAAGCGTGGCGGACGGAGAAGGCACAAACGTCTTTGAACAAACCGAAGAACAGAAACAAGTTCTTCGAGCGGATACTACGTTCATTTTGACGGATATGATGCAAGGGGTTTTTGAGCCTGAACTAAATAGCTATACGTCCGTTACAGGCGGAAGTGTTTCGAAAAAGTTATCCCATCCAACAGCAGGTAAATCCGGCTCGACTCCAAGAGACAGCTGGATGATTGGCTACACCCCTCAACTTGTCACAGTTGTGTGGACAGGATACGACGAAAAAACAGACATCAACCAATTTACAGAGGGACAAGTAGCAAAACGAATTTGGGCAGATTTTATGCAGCAGGCGATGGAAGATGAATTAACCCTTCCATTTACGCGCCCTTCAGGTGTTGTGATGAAAACGGTAGATCCTCATACTGGTTTGCTTTCAAATGAGGCTTGTCCGGGTGGAAGACCAACTGCCTTCTTAATGGGAACCGAACCACTAGAATCTTGTAGCGAACCTGAAGAAACAGAACCAAATGAAAAGGAAACAAAGCCAGATGACGGTCTTTTTCGTCGCTTCTTCCGCTGGATTGGTGGAAATGAAGAAGAAAGCGAGCACTGGCAACATCGTGAAACCGAGGAGCGTTAAAAAAAAAGAGTATGGAACCGAATCAGTCCATACTCTTTTTACGCTTCATATTTATAGTAGGCTTGCGCACCTTCAACCGTAAAGCCACATTTTTTATATAAGGAGAGAGCCTGCTCGTTTTCTGTGACAACGTCGAGCCATACAACTTTTCCGTTGCTCACCTCTCGATGGACGACATCCGTTAATACTGCTCGTCCAAACCCTTTCCCCCGTTCTTCTTTCTGTAGAACAAACCCATAGATCCAGCTTTCTTGCTTTCGCTGTTCCAGCCGCAGTTTTCCAACACTCTGTCCGTTTACTTCGATCATATACGTCCCGTTTTCGACCTCGGCGGTGGTAGGAAGATCTTCAACTGTGAGCGTTAAACCAAATCCCTCTTTATCCAAGCAAAATATAGTTTCAAGATCTTTTGATACGGCAGGACGAATACGAACGCCTTCCTTTGTATAAGGCATTGGAATCTCTCGACAAACCATTTGATGCTCTGTGAACTGATGTGTGGCGCCAATTGCCTGACAGAATCCTTTGCCGCTAGTAGATTGATCCGGGCAGTTAATAAGAAAAGGCGCCGCCTGCTGATGCCAATCGCTGTACGCTTGATCAAGCAACCTCTTTGCGATCCCTCTACGCCGATTTTCTGGCTCTACTAAACAAATACTTTCAATTTTCTTCCCAAACTGATAGATCGCTAAGTAACCGAGCAAGTCACCTTTTTCATTATAATGAAAGTAGTCTTCTGTTACTGCTTCTGAGCGATCTTTTTGCGCTAGCATCCCCCAATTCATCTTCAGCTTAATCTGTTCTTCTTGCTCAATGATTTGCTGCAGCGTATGGATGGCTTTTCTTTGTTCTGGGCCGAGCATCCTTTTCACCACCTTTTTCTTCAGTATAGCATACAAAACAATATTTATTTTTGAAAAATTTTTAAAACTTAACAGTATTAATCATACGCATTTTTTCGATAGGCGATATACGTAATCACAAGAGTGGCAAGTAGCCAAATAAATAAGACAAGCCAGTTCATGGCGCTTGTTGCCGACCAACCTTCGTTCATCATAGAAATTATTAGCTCTGAATAGACAACAGGTGCTATTCCCTGGGAAATGGTTTCAATAAAAGCAAAATCTAAGCCCGCTGTTAAAAGCGGAAACATGCTTAATAAGAGAATAATCGGCAACCCGAGTCCCGATGCAGATGAAACGTTTTTACTAACTAACCCAACAAATGTGCCTAAAAGAAGAAAAATGATAAACATTGGAATAGACAGCACGATCACTTGCAGCATATCTGCTGGAGATAGTTCAAAGATAAGCAACGCAATAACCGTAGCAACAAACGTAAAGAGTGTGGCTACTCCAGCCTTTCCAATCAACACTTCATATGGTTTAGCTGGGGTAAGCATCAGCATTCGTAGCGTATTTTTTTCCTTCTCTTCTGCGATCATCATTGACTGCGTTACACCTGCACTCATTCCAAAGACGATTAACAGGAGTGCTGGTGTGAAAAAAGCAAGGCTTTCCGCATCCATAATTGTTCGATAAAACACGGCAAGACCTAAAGGGATTATCGGCATGAGCCAAACATTTAAATTGCGCATCCCATCCTTTGTATCTTTTAAGAAAATACCTGTCATTCGTTTTAACGCTAAACTCATGTGAGTCGCCCCCCTGTAAGCTTAATAAAAATTTCTCCAAGCGTCGGTTCTTGCGAATGAATCGTATCGATCGATTGCTCCCGCATTAAAGATGCAAGAATATCAGCGTCGGCTTCATTTTGACTAAGCGTGTGCACATCTCCACCTGCATGAACCAAGATCTTCTTCTCACTATGGGCTAATCGTAAATTTCTCGGGGTATCGATCGTTGCAATCTCTCCCTCATGCAAAAACGCCACTCGGTCACACAACGTTTCGGCTTCTTCCATATTGTGTGTTGTAATAAAAATAGTCGTTCCATTTTCGTTTAATTGCTTTAACGCTGTATGAACATGAGCCGTTGTTGCCGGATCAAGTGCTGAAGTTGGCTCATCTAAAAACAAGACTTCCGGCTCGTGAAGCAAAGCTCGCGCCAGCATTACCCGCTGTTTCATTCCTTTAGATAGGTTTTTCGCAATGGTTTTTTTCTCATTTTCTAATTGAACCGCTTGAAGCACGTTGTTTATCTGCTCCTCCTTCTCATCAATGGAAAAGAGGGAAGCAAATAAGTTTAAATTATCGTACACAGTCAAGCGCTCGTACAGTGCACTATTGTCCGTCATGATTCCAATTACAGACATCCACTCACTTGATTCTACATTTACTTTTGCCCCATAAGCATGAACGGTCCCTGCGGACGGTTTGATTTGCCCTGTTAACAATTTAAGCATGGTTGTTTTTCCTGATCCACTCGGGCCAAGCAGTCCAAATATTTCTCCTTTTTGGATGGGCAAATCTACTTCGTTCAACGCTTTTTTGTCTCCATATACTTTTGACACATTCGTTAATTCTAGAATGGATGTCATCTAGCCACCTACTCTCGTTTTCTTACGTAAAGTGTACATAGACTGGTACGCTTTCGCAGTATTTTTCCGATGAAGAGCATCTTTTTGCCGTTATCTGGCGTTATAGTTTGCTGAATGGCACTTAAACGCCACTACAGGAACGCGTTTTTTCGAGATAACTGAAGAAAAAAAGAGAGTTAATCATCGTTCGCTATTCTTAGTTATGTCATTCCATTAATTGAATCAATTTCATCATAACGTTTTAAAGAGAGTTTAACGACGATCGTTGATAAAGTCATAGTAAAGGTCCTTGATAATTACCTTTGACATTGGCGACGACTCCCACGGGAATAGCACGTGTTTGAAGACATCGGAGCGAGATTTTACGCGAAAATGGCTGAGACCGTGCCCGGGGAAAGCGTTCGCCAAATAAGGTGAATGTTCATTTTTATGACAAAATGTAGGGGTTATGAAATTGATTAGATTATAGAAAAATATAAATATTCTTTTAACAATAAGTACTCGTACACAAAACCGTTGCTTCACATGCCCGTTCCCTAATGGTTTAGCCCCGTCACCTCCTCCTTTATTTAGTTTAGCAGACCTTTCCTAAAAAAAGGATAACGAAAAAGCAAATTGAAACATAATTCTCTTTTCGCGTGCTACACTAGAACGAATACGCATTACTCCATTAGAAAGGGTGTAACCATGACAACTTACTCATCTCGTAAAGAAGTGCCTGACCACGAAAAATGGGATTTAACCGATTTATTTCAGAACGAACAAGAATGGCAAACAAAGCTAGAAGAATGCGAATCCATTTGCGATGAGTTACAAACGTATAATGGTGCGATCCACAATGGTTCTGACCTTTTGGCGTACTTAAAAAAGCAAGAGGAGCTTTCACTTCATCTTAGAAAAGTGTTTGCGTACACAATGTTTTTAACTGATATTGATACACGTGATTCCCACGCTCAAAAGTTAAGTGGTCGTACAACAAAATTAGGCGTAAAAGTAAGCGAGTCAACGGCTTTCTTCATGCCATTTCTCTTAAGTTTAGATGAAGATACGCTTCAATCCTACTTAAAAGAAGAAAAGGAACTGGAATACTTTGAAGATGAATTATGGAAATCGTTCCGCTTTAAAGACCACGTTCTTTCCAAAGAAAAAGAAGAGCTTTTATCCCAATTAAGCGAATCATTTCAAGCTCCTGGGGCGACGTTCAATATGCTAAATAATGCGGATATTCAGTTTGGCGAAGTAACAAACGAAGACGGCGAAAAGGTGCAGTTAACAAGAGGCATGTACGCGAAGTTGATTGAAGATGAAGATCGCGAAAAACGTAAAGAAGCGTATAAAGCATATTACAAACCTTACGTGGAGCTTAATAATACGATCGCGACTACACTTGGTGCAGAAATTAAAACCAATGCGGCGATGGCTAAAGTTCGAAATTATGAATCCGCCTTGCAAAAAGCGCTTTTTGCTGATGACATTGACCCAACCGTCTATGATCAATTAATTGAAGCCGCACGAACTCATATTAAGCCACTTCATGAATACAGTCGATTAAGAAAAGAGAAACTTGGTGTTGATGAGCTTCGTCAATACGATTTAAATGCTTCAATCGTGCCTGGTGTCAAAGCTGAAATTCCTTATGAAGAGGCATATGCTACAATGATTGATGCGCTCCAACCATTAGGTGACGATTACATCGAACGACTCAAAGAATTTAAAGATAAGCGCTATATTGATGTACGCGAAACACCAGCCAAACGCTCGGGTGCCTACAATATGGGGGTTTACGGTGTTCATCCATTTGTTCTTTTAAATCACCATGACGACCTGAACAGCTTGTTTACCCTTGTCCATGAAATGGGGCACGCGCTCCATAGTCATTATTCAAGTAAACACCAACCACAAATTACAGCGAACTACCGTATTTTTGTGGCAGAAGTAGCTTCAACCGTAAATGAGGTATTGTTAATCAACCATTTACTTAAAGAAACATCCGATGAGAAAATGCGTGCATACTTGCTCAATCACTTTATTGAGCAATTCCGTGGGACATTTTTTACACAAGTAATGTTCGCTGACTTTGAAAAACAAACCCACGAAAAAGCAGAAAAAGGCGAAGCTCTAAATGCGGAAAGTTTAAACGAGTTATATGAAGAATTATTCCGCCTTTACAATGGCCCAGACATCGTCTTTGATGACGAAGTAAAATATGGCTGGTCCCGCATTCCTCATTTCTACCGTGCCTTTTATGTGTATCAATACGCAACTGGATTTGCGTCTGCCATCCAAATTGCCACAAACATCTTAGACGGTGACCAAGAAGTGTTGGATTCGTATCTTGAATTCTTAAAAAGCGGTAGTTCTGCGGAACCACTTGACTTATTGAAAGCAACAGGCGTTGATTTAACAACACCTGAGCCAATTGAAGCCGCAATGAAAAAATTCGCCGAGCTCGTCGATGAACTGAAAAAACTATAAAAAAACAGCCGAGGGGTATCGTACACCCTCGGCTGCTTTTTTGTCCTAGCCATCTTAGCGTAAAACAATCTGCTAAAAAGAACAATAGCTCAAATCTTAATGTCACAATTTGTTCAAACTTTTAGCGCTTCATGAAGCGTTGTTGATTCGTTCCAAATATCCTCACTATGCGCCTTCAAAAAATCAGCCAATACTTGACGTGACGGCTCATCCATCTTTTCGACAGATACTTTTCCTTTTAACGCTTTATCCATCTGATTCACATGCTCAGGCATACTCTTATACCCGCGCTTTGCAGCTTTATTAACCGTCATATAGCAAGCGCCAATCCCACTGTAATATGGCTTCTTATCTTTTGTATCAATGGTTATCCAAATCAACCAATACCGCTTCATTCCTTCTGTTGGAACATCTTCCAATGTTGGAATAAACTTCACACGTTTTTCCACATCAGCACGTGCATGTAGTGCGCCCATATCAACAAACGCTTCCTGTTCGTCAATATTAATAAATAAAGGCGTCATATGATCTAAATTTATCAAGCCAGCGCCGTAACCGCCGTGGCCATCGGTAGAATCAGATTCGTTACTAAGAATCGTAAAGTTCGAAGACTTTTTCGCCTTCTTTAAATTATTATTATTGAGCAAATCCACAATCATCCGCCCTCTCTAAGATTCAACTTTGATCTTTTCATTGTATCATAAGTTGTTTTCAAGATCAGCTTTCGAAACCACCTCTACCAAATAAGAGGATTTGGAAGCATTTTGTCGTATTTTAGCGTATACAGCACCTAATTCTAAAATTTTTCTAAAATCTTCGTTTTTTTGCAGACAAATGAATGAATTTAGCTATATACTAAATCTTGCAAGAAAAAAATTACAATTGAATACAGGGGGAACACATGAAACGATTACTGTCCTTATCACTTATTTTCACTTTGATTTTTGCGCTTGTTGCACCGAATCTTAGTTTTGCCCATTCGTTAGATCGGGACGAGCTTAACGAATACTTAGAGTACATAGAAATGACGGAAGAAGAGCTTGAAATTTATTTAAACGACCGTTGGCAAACTGCTTTAGATGAATTTGGATCGGTTGAAGAGCTAGAGGCTTGGTTAGGTGATTTACTAACTGAAGAAGATTACTACGCTTTACTCGATGAATTTGGCATTACTGAAGAAGAATTCCTTGCTTTATTAGAAGAACTAATGGTCACGATGGATTATTTTATTTTCTATGATGACTTGTTTTACTTTTTAGTGGCTTATTATGGCTACACTGAAGAAGATTTTTTAATTGATGTATATACTGAAATTTTAAGAAACTATCTAGATGCGTTTGAATTAGAGGACACAGAAGCTAGAAATTTAATGGAGCATTTTCTTGAAGTTAGAAAAAGTAACGAAAATCTAGCTGCTGATTTAAATGCATTAAAAGAGCGCGGGCTATCGTTTAAAGATGGAGAGTTTGAATCGATTCGAGAGCTTACCCCTCAAGAGATTGCAGAATTATTTGCAATCGGAGAAAAAGCGATTGATCTTTTAGATCTTAAACCTGAATATTTTATTGATGCAGAAGGCAAAGAAAAGCAAAGAGCCAATCTACAAGATCTAATGAAGAATGGAATTACGAAAGGCTATGATCTTCGAGTGGAGCTAAGCAATACAAGTGGAGACTACTTAGCAGACTTTTATATCACTGCCGCAATGTTCAACTCCCATTTTGTCAAAGGACTTCTTGACGATGTAAGCAACATTGGTGACAAAGTAGACGAAAAATTAAACGAAACACCCGTTGTAGAAAAACACGAAAAGCCATCAAAAGAAGCACCTACATCTGACGGCTCTGGTTCAAACGCGCCTCCATCTGGTACAACTAACACTTCAACTGAAAAATTAACAAAAACCGTAGATGGTGCGAAAATGCCTAAGACATCAAGCTACTACCCGCTTTATGCATTACTCGGTTTAGGGTTAATGGCTTCTGGCTTGTTCGTTTTCCGCCGTTTAATGAAAAAAGAGGCAGTATAAATTATGGCTCGCGCAAAAAAGCGAAACGTGAAAAAGATCGTGTTATCGGTCTTTGCTGTTGTACTCATCGCTTTTGGTGCTTATCTTACAACGACTACAGGGTTTAAAATTTTACATGGCTATGCCCTTTTTAGAATGATGCCAGAGGAAGAGAAATTGGTCGCTTACAACCTTTCAGGAAAAGGGGAAAGCGACCAAGTCCTTGCCTCAACCGTTAACCCTGAAGTGAGTGAGTGGCAACCAGCGATAGGTGAAGTAATGGGCAAGTTAACGATACCAGCCATGGATTCAAGCTGGCCCATTATCCACGGCACTGGTGACGATGAGCTTGACCGGGGTGTTGGCCATTTTGACGGGAGCGTCCTTCCTGGAGAAAATGACAATAGCGTCTTATCTGGTCACAACAATACGGTGTTTCACCACCTTGGTGATGTTGGTGAAGGAGACGAGATTATCGTTGAAACGAAGAGCGGCGTGTTCACATACGAAGTGCATACCGTTCGCATTGTCGATGAAGATGATCGCACGGTCATTGTTTCTACAGATGATGCGCAATTAACAGTAACGACTTGTTATCCATTCCATGTCGTCGGCTTTGCGCCTGAGCGTTATGTCCTCGTTGCTGACTTAGTGGATTCACAGTTTAACCAATCTTTGGCGCTTTTTAGTGAATAAAACAAAACTCCTTTCTGGTATACTCAAAGTATGCTACTTGAAAGGAGTTTTTTTATGCCAATTGTTACCGTTCAAATGCTTGAAGGTCGTAGCGATGATCAAAAACGAGCACTTGTGGAAAAAGTAACCGCAGCCGTTTCAGAAACAATCGATGCACCAAAAGAACGCATCTCTGTTGTCATTGATGAAATGAAACCAACAAACTTTGGTGTTGCTGGAATTAGACAAAGCGATAAATAATAGCAAAAGGAGCGTTCTTTTTTTAAGAACACTCCTTTTTTTGATGCCCACCTTTATGGTGTTTGCGGATATATTGTGCTATAAAAAACCAATTGAGCAGGATAGCGGCAACAACGACTACCCCCATCATTGGTGATGCTAAAAATAAGATTAGAATCAACGGTATGCCAACAGCGAACATAAGAAGCATTAATGTAAAGCTGAGCAAAATTGGCGCCACCTTTCTTCTCTTGTCGTGATGTTCTAATGCTCATAGTGTATACAATAAGGCGCGCCACAACTACAAAACTGCTGTAAAATAAAATGTAAGACTATGAACCTTCATAGGAGACTTGTCGTTCCCGTAGCATCATTAAATGGGTTTCTGCATGGAGCCATTCTTGATTGGAATAACGTGAATTAAGCTGAGGATCACGCACTCCCTCGCTCTCCATTTGTTTTTGAAAATAAAGTAGCGCCGCCATTTGTTCAAGTATCGATAAAGGTTGGCTATTCAAATCCTTGTAAACGTCTGTAAACTCGTCAAGCTCTTCTCTTACTAAAAGCTTATGTAGAAACGTTTCCCCTTGCTCCGTTAGCATATACACAATGTCTCTGTCATCCCGCTCTTCTTTTAGAAACTGGAGATTACATAATTCTTCAAGACGCACAAATAAGTCCTCAGAATACGGCCCTAAGCGATGATATCGGTATTTCTCCGCAAATGGCGCCCCAAATGATTTGGCTATATAAATGATTTTTTGTAGCTTTTTATGTTCAATCGTTTTCTCGCATAATGAAAAAAGTTTTAGCACCTGCACATGATTGGAAAGCAAGCTACCCCTCCTTACATTTGTTTAAGAATAGATTCAATTTGTTGTCTCGGCTTTTCATCTAAAGATGCGATAAGATCTGCTGGATAATAAAGCTTGTGATCCGTTCGTTTTTTCCCAGAAATGGATTCAACCACGTCAGATTGACTGGATAACTCTTTTAATTGACCATCTTTCACTAATAATTGAATCGGCACTCGCTGTTCTTCGCCAGGCCTGTACACATCATAAGGCAAATCGGAAGAGGAATCCATCTCCAAATAATAATCCGCTTCAATGCCTGCTTCCCAAAACAATTCTTGCAAGGCCATAATATCCGTTAAGCGCTCATTCGGATGGCATTCTACATATGCAAACAAGCGACGATTTAAGAAACGTTGACATAGATCTTTCAAGATCGAGTCGTCTTCATCCTGCCAACACTGAAAATAAAACTGCATCACGGATTCATCTAATTTTAAATAATCTTGAATTGTCGTTGTTCCCGAAAAGATCGCTTTAAAATGATGAGGTGGCTGTTTAAACGCATAGCCGTTCTCATGCAATACTTTTACCCGCTTTAAAATCTTGCTTAAGATGACTTCAGAACTTCGCGTTACTGGATGAAAATAGACCTGCCAGTACATTTGATAGCGACTCATAATATAATCCTCTACCGCGTGCATCCCGCTGGCTTTCACCACGACTTGATCCTCCATCGGTCTCATCACTCGTAAAATTCGCTCCAAGTCAAACTGTCCATAGCTCACGCCCGTGTAATACGCATCTCGCAGTAAATAATCCATTCGATCTGCATCAATTTGACTTGATATCATGCTTGTCACAAGTTTATTAGCGGACGTTTTTTCAATAACTGCCGCTACTTCTTTTGGAAAAGCTGGATCCATTCGACGTAAAACGGCATTTACCTCAGTATCACCAAGGATAATAAACCTTGTCCACTCTTCATGATCGGTATCGAAGACTTTTTCAAACGAATGGGAGAACGGACCATGCCCTATATCGTGCAGCAATGCCGCACTAAGCGCGAGAAGACGATCCTCGTTGTTCCACATCGGTTTATCCGTAAAATTCGTTATAAGCCTCCTCATGATCTCATACACGCCTAGTGAATGGTTAAAGCGCGAATGCTCTGCACCATGAAACGTTAACGACGTAGTTCCTAATTGACGGACTCTGCGCAACCGTTGAAATTCCGTTGTCCCTATTAGATCCCAGATTAATTGATCCTGTACGTGGATGTAGCGATGAACAGGATCTTTAAAAACCTTTTCTTCTTGCAACTTCGCAGACATGTTCTCCCCCCTTTTCTATCATTCATATTATACGATCTCTCTTCTTTGAAGAAAAGAGCTGAGTCTAAGTACGAAAAAAGAACCTTCATAAGTGAACGTCCACTTATAAAGGTTCTTCGTTGTTTAGGAATTAGCCGGAATGTCGCCACGCTTTTTCTCATTTCGATCAACAATAACCGCTAAGGCAGCGTCACCTGTAATATTAACTGCGGTTCTCATCATATCAAGAAGACGATCAATACCGATAATTAAACCGATCGCGTCTGGTGGTAACCCAACTGTTGTCAGAACCATGGCGAGCATGATCATACCTACTCCTGGTACACCCGCTGTGCCAATACTTGCTAATGTTGCCGTTAAGACGATCATAAGCATTTGCATAAGCGTCAAATCAACGCCATACACTTGCGCAATAAAAACGGTTGCTACAGCCTGCATAATACCTGTACCGTCCATATTAATCGTCGCACCAAGCGGCTGCACGAAGCCAGACACTTGTTTCGAAACCCCTAAGTTCTCTTGTGCAGATTTCATAGAAAGTGGCAAGACTGCGTTTGAGCTTGATAAGCTGAATGCCATCGTCATAGCTGGCGCAAAGCCTTTAAAAAACTTAACTGGACTCATTTTCCCTAAGAAGTATACGATTAATCCGTACACAACAAATAAGTGGAAGACAAGTACCCCCGCTACAGTTAAGAAGTAAGAAAGAAGGGATCCAACAGCTTCCCATCCTGCTTCACCAAGAGCAGACGCAATTAACGCAAACGCACCAATTGGTGCAAATGCCATAACGAATGTAACAATTTTCATCATAATGTCATTTGCTTGTGTAAAGAAAATTTTAACCGTTTCCACTTTTTTGCCGAGCATCGCCATAGCAAGTCCGACAAACAAAGCAAACGTAATAATTTGTAGCATATTCATATCAGCCATAGAAGCAATTGGATTCTCAGGGAAAATGTTAATGAGTGTTTCCATAATCGGAACAGATTCCGCCGGCTGATAGTCTTCTGCAATTCCTTCACCTAGCAAACCTGGTGACCCAGGTTGAACGATCTGTGCTGCAACAATTCCAACTGTTAAGGATATAGCGGATGTCGCTAGAAAGAAAATAACCGTTTGTATTCCCATTCGGCCAAGTTGTTTTGGACTTCCTAAATCGGAAATACCAACAACAAGTGAAAAGAATACAAGCGGAACAACAACCATCATAATTAAACGTAAAAAGATCGTACCTGCAGGGTCTAAAATGTATTGATTTAACGTGTTAAAAACATCTTGTGAAATAATCGGCAGGACAAGACCTAAAATAGCCCCTAATAATAAACCGAGTAATATGTTTCTTGTTAGCTTATTGTTGTTCATTCAGTTTCCCCCAAACCCAATTTGATAATTTCTTATAATTCTCTTATTTTTTTCTTCTTTACACTTCTTTTTTTAGAATCGCCTACGTTTGTAAAACTTTTTTCAGTATAACGGCAGAAATCAAAATACGCAACTTCCTTTTTATAGGCTAGGCCTTTCCATGTTATACTAAGGTGCGTAAGAAAGGAATGATTCGTTTGATTAAACCCTCACCATTTCAGGCTTTAAACGCTAAATGGAGACTGATCGATAACAGTAAAAATTACCTATCAGAGAGTGCCTTGAAATCGTTTGCTTTTGACGATACCCTATGTCAATTAGCTGGAAAAACAGACCAACCATCTCTGCGTTTTTGGGTTCATGACCGCACCATTGTTTTAGGAACTCAAGATACCCGTTTAGATCATATTCATGATGCGATTACTATACTAGAAAAGAATAATTACCGTGTCGTCGTGCGAAATTCAGGCGGACTAGCTGTTTTATTAGATAACGGCGTTTTAAATCTTTCCCTTATCTTTCCTGGAGAAACCACTTCTTCCATTGATGGTGGGTACGAGCGCATGGTTGCGTTTATACGAGCGATGTTTCCACTAGCGAAAATTGATACAGGAGAAATTGTCGGCTCCTACTGTCCTGGTAGCTACGATTTAAGTATTGATGGAAAGAAATTCGCCGGCATCTCTCAACGACGAATTCGTGGCGGGATTGCTGTGCAAATTTATTTGTGCATTACAGGCAGTGGTTCAGAACGAGCACAAGTTGTTCGAGACATGTACAGCCACGCTGTAAAAGAACCGAATCCGAAATTTAGTGCACCTGACGTAACACCAACAGTTATGGCGTCCTTAAATGAACTTCTGGATGAAACCTTTACCGTTGAACAAATCGTTGAAAAAGCAAAACAAACTGCTCAATCGTTTGATATTACTCTGAACGAGCAAGCTTTTTCTGCTGAAGAAGCGCTTTTATTCGATACACAACTAGAACGGGTGATTGAGCGGCATAATCGCTGTTTAAACTAAAAAAAGCTTTCGGTCATCAAACCGAAAGCTTTTCATTACGCTTTTTGCGTTTCTTTTTGGGTAATGGCTTGCATCGCTGTAATTAAGCTAAGCTTATAGACATCGTCCACATTACAACCACGAGATAAGTCATTCACTGGCTTATTTAAACCTTGTAAAATCGGTCCGATTGCATCATAGCCACCGAGTCGTTGCGCAATTTTATAGCCAAGATTCCCTGATTCTAAGCTCGGGAAAATAAATACATTTGCTTCACCTTTAAGCGGCGATTCAGGCGCTTTTTTCTGAGCTACTGCAGGCACAAACGCAGCGTCAAACTGGAATTCACCGTCAATAACAAGGTCTGGGCGACTCTCTTGTGCAAGTTTCGTCGCAGCAGAAACTTTTTGTGTTTCTTGTGAAGACGCAGAACCAAGAGTTGAGAATGAAAGCATCGCTACTTTCGGATCAATCCCAAATAATTTTGCGGTATCTGCTGTCGCTGTCGCAATTTCTGCCAACTCTTCTTCATTTGGAGAAATGTTAATCGCACAGTCACCGAAGACAAATTTCTTATCTTCTTTTACCATTACAAACACACCAGAAGTACGCTTAATACCAGGCTCTGTTTTAATAATTTGTAATGCCGGGCGAACGGTATCGCCAGTAGAATGGGCAGCACCACTGACAAGACCGTCAGCTTTTTCCATATACACAAGCATCGTTCCAAAGTAATTAACGTCCATAAGAAGTTCACGCGCCTGTTCTTCAGTCGCTTTTCCTTTACGTCTTTCAACAAAGGACGCCACCATTTCATCTAGGTGCGCATACGTCTTAGGATCATAAATTGTTACATCATCAATCTTTACATTTATTTTATCTGCAAGAGACGTAATTTCGTCTGGATTTCCAATCACAATCGGGTCAACGACTTGATCTGTAGCAAGCTTCACCGCGGCTTCAAGCACACGCTCGTCGTTTCCTTCTGGTAATACGATACTTGGCTTATGAGACCCTACCTGCTGTTTGATATCAGCAAATAAATCACTCACTGTAAATAACCTCCTTCAGTTATCATTCTTCCTCTATTTTAGGATACCCTGCTTTAGAAAAAAAGGAAACAGCCTCGCATAAAGCGTTAATTTTAAAAATTGACACATTGATTACGCTTACATTAAAATTAAAGGGTTTTTACCTATTTTTAGCGAAAGATGTAGAAAACCATTTTTAGGAGGCTTTTATGAGTGACCAACTAGTAAGACTAGATATTAAGAACAACATTGCTACGATCACTTTAAACCGACCAAACGTAAAAAACGCATTAAACGATGCAGCTCATGAACAACTTTACGATGCTTTTGAAGAAGCGGATGAACGTACCGATGTTCGTGTAATTGTCTTAACAGGAAGCGGAGACGCTTTTTGTTCTGGAGCAGATTTAAAATCAATTGATATAAAGGATATGGAAAATTTTAATTATGGCCGCGCCTTGCGGGAAACGTACAATAAATTAATTACGCTTATGACGCATATTGGCAAACCAATCATTGCCCATATAAATGGAATTGCAGTAGGAGCTGGTCTTAGTATCGCATTGGCTTGTGACTATCGTGTAGCGAACAAAGAAGCCCTTTTCGGATTAGGATTTTTGAAAATTGGTCTTGTTCCGGATGCAGGAATGTCGTACTTCTTGCCACGATTAGTCGGATATCCAAAAGCGCTTGAACTAGCTGTAAAAGAAAATTTTTCGGCTAATGAGGCGCTTGCGATGGGACTCATTAACCGTATTGATCATGTCGAGGAGCTCATTCAAAAATGCTTGGCACTTCCACCAACTGCTTTTCGTTTAATGAAAAACAATTTTCGAGAGAGCTATGACCACCATTTAGCAGAGATTTTAGAAATGGAAGTTACAGCTCAACGTGAAGCAGGTGAATCAAAAGAACACCGGAAAGCTCTTGAATTTTTTGTGAATAAAGGCAAGCGATAGACGATCCACTTAAGTAAAGAGCCCTCCTTATGGTATAGTGGATTGAGAGAAAATTGAAGGAGGATTTGTACGATGAATGAGGCAGCAAAAACCTTAGACGGTTGGTATGTACTGCACGACTTCCGCAAAATTGACTGGAGCTCGTGGAAAAATGTCCCGGAGAACGAACGCGAAGGGATGATTGAAGAATTTACAGCATTACTAAATAAATGGAACGACACCGAAGCGAATGGACAAGGTAGTCACGCTCTTTATTCAATCGTTGGCCAAAAAGCAGATTTAATGATTATGTTGCTGCGCCCGACGATGGAAGAGTTAAATGACATTGAACTCGCTTTGGACAAATCAGGGTTGGCAGACTTTACACTTCCGACGTATTCCTATGTCTCTGTTGTGGAGTTAAGCAACTACTTGGCAAAAGAGTCTGACGAGGATCCTTATCAAAATCCTTATGTTCGTTCACGCCTTTATCCAGAACTTCCAAAATGGAAGCATGTTTGTTTTTATCCGATGGATAAGCGCCGCGAAGGCGATGATAATTGGTACATGCTGCCGATGGAAAATCGGAAAGAACTTATGCGCAGTCACGGCATGATTGGTCGTAGCTATGCAGGCAAAGTGAAGCAAATCATTTCTGGCTCTGTCGGTTTCGATGATTGGGAGTGGGGCGTTACTCTGTTCTCAGACGACGTTCTACAGTTTAAAAAGCTTGTGTACGAAATGCGCTTTGATGAAGTATCTGCTCGCTATGGCGAGTTTGGCTCCTTTTACGTTGGAAACATTCTTACACAAGATGCGCTCTCCACTTATTTTCAAGTATAAGAAAAAAAGGTTCATCGCGAGTGGCGATGAACCTTTTCTTTATGCACGATCTTTTTGAACGTCTTCTTTATTCATGTTTGGTCGTACAATAATAAAGTACGTTTGAACAATCATAAAGATGTTACCAATTACCCAATATAGCGCAAGTGCTGAAGGTAATGTTAGACCTGCAATGATAATCATGACAGGTAAAATCCACAGCATGATGTTCATTGGGTTTGGCATTCCTTCACCTAGCGGGTTTGCAGGCATTTGGCTCATTGACATCTTAAATTGAATAAATGTCGTAATCCCGGCAATGAACGGTAAAACCGGGTCCATTTGTCCTAAATTAAACCACAAGAAGTCACTTTCCGGACCTTGTCCAATGGCTTCTGTACGCATAATCGCAAAGTAAAGCGCCATAACAATCGGAATCTGAACAAGTGCAGGTAAACATCCAGCCGCGGGATTTACTCCGTGCTTTTGATATAACCCAATCATTTCAGTTTGCACTTCACGTTGTTTCTCAGGATTGCCTTGTGCTTTTTTCATTCTCTCTTGAATTTCCTGCATTTCAGGACGTAATGCCTGCATCGCACGGGAACTCTTTTGCGATTTTAATGCTAGCGGCAAAATCAATAGACGGATAAGTATCGTAACAATGACAATTCCCCAACCAAAATGCCCACCAGTCAAATCAGAGAAAAACTGAATTAAAAATGACATCGGGTATACAAAAAATGAATTCCAAAAGCCTTCAGACTCAGCTGTAATAGGCTCGTCTATTCCACAGGCAGCCAGTACCACTGCCATAAAAAGCAAACTTGTTGTAAATAATATTTTTCTTTTCATATCTTTCTATATGTCCTCCTTTGTTGTCTCAATGCTGTTTCGTTAGACAACAAAGTTCAGGTCATCGTCATCTTGACAGCTCTTATCTCGGAAGTATGGTATCTTTGGACGTATACGAGTAGTTGTCGGTGAAAAAGGAATGTTGATCAATCTTCCAGTGTTTAGCGTTTTACGTTCTGGTCGCTTCATTTTAACGTGCATATGATGCAATTTAATGTTCTCATAAGCTAAACAAGCAATCACCGGTAGGAACAACCCTACAGAGATCCAAATAAACGAGAGTTCCAGAAAAATATCAATCATCCTCAATCACCTCCTCCGATACCTTTTCACAATATTTCCATCTTACCACACTCACTAAGCAAGAACAAATCCGTTTTCCAATGATTATTTTTCTTTTTTCGACATCGCCAATGCTTGTTTAATGTTCTTTTTAAATGACAATTTGCCATACATAAGAACGCCACCTTTATAGATTCGTGCAGCAAGCACATTAATGATAATAGCACTGACCACCATAATTCCAATTAAAATCGCAATTTCCACTGGTGCAATGGATCCTGCCCCTACTCGTAAAATTAACAATTGAGGAGTAAAGAAAGGAATATAGGAGGCCACATTTACAAATGTAGAATCTGGCGCATTTTGTCCAAAAGAAACGATAAAGAAACCAATTAAAGCTAAGAAAATAAGTGGTTGAACCGACTGATTCACTTCTTCTGTCCGACTTACGAGTGCTCCTAGCATGGCAGCAACACCACCAAAAATGAAGTAGCCTAGCACGACACACAGTAAGCCGTAACCGATCAAGGTTAGATCAATGAAATCTGACGATAAGAAATCCGTCACGTTATTGCCTGCAATGGTCATCCCAATTACAAAAGCAACTAAAAGGGTAACCAAGTTCACAACACCAGAAAGAGCAATTCCAGTAAGCTTACCAAACATTTGTACCACTGGATTCACGCTCGAAACGAGTAGCTCCATCACCCGTGATGATTTCTCTGTAGCCACTTCGGTTGCGATCATCGTACTAAATAAAATAACGATAAAAAAGATAATGTACGTGATTGCAAAGACTGTAAAGTATGATGCCGCACTTTCTTCTTCACTTTCAACTGTTTCGCCTTCTTCTAGCGAAAGTTGCTCAAAACTAATTGGTTGATAAACGGCCGCTAGCTGTTCTTCATTAATATCTAATTCACTCGTAAGCACGCCTTCTTTTAACCGTTGGATTTGCTGCTCCACTTCCATCGCTGTGTTAGTAGAATCGCCATAAAATGATGCTTGCAGATCTTCGGTTGAACCTGTTAGATGGACAACCCCTTCGTAGGTCCCTTCCTCTGCTTCTTGAATGACGTTATCTAATGACTGACCGTCCATCAGTACAAATGTTGTCTCGTCTTCGGATTCATTTGGAGCTGTTAAACCTTGCGCAATGATGCCTGCGTCTTCACTTTCATCGACAACCGCAACTTCTGTTGGAGAATCGTCGTCCCCAGTAAATAAGTCAACAATCGTCGTGATATTCGTTAATCCAATAATGAGGATCATCATAAAAACAGTAGAGATGACAAAGGATTTCGTACGTATTTTTGAACTTAACGTATGAGATACAATCGTTCCAAAATTATTCATTTGCATCCCCTCCTACTTTATCAATAAAAATATCGTGCAGGCTCGGCTCTTCGACTTCAAATTTGCGAACAAATCCTTTTTGAGCGAGTACTTGGAAAATGTCTTTCGCAGACTCTTCATTTTCTACTTGGATTTTCACTCCATTTTTTGTTTCTGTGTAATTCGAAACATGTTTATGCTCCTGTAAAAAACTCAAGTCATAATCAGCAGCAATCGAAACGGTTTTTATTCCGTAGCTCCGCTTAATCTCTGTTAAATTTCCTTGGAGTACAGCTTTACCTCGTTTAAGCATAATAATGTCTTCACACATTTCTTCAACGTTATTCATTTGATGACTTGAGAAGACAATCGTTGTCCCCTGGTCTTGAATGTGGCGAACAGCTGCTTTTAACATATCGGAGTTCACCGGGTCCAGCCCACTAAATGGCTCATCTAATATAAGAAGTTCTGGTTTATGTAATACAGCCGCAATAAATTGAATCTTTTGCTGATTTCCTTTTGAAAGCTCTTCTACCTTTTTGTTTTCATATTCTGTAACTTTAAAACGCTCTAGCCAAGATCGCATTTCTTCAATAATTGCTTGTTTCTTCATGCCTTTAAGCTTCCCCAGATAAATTAACTGGTCTTTTACAGTTAACTTGGGATAAAGCCCGCGCTCTTCCGGTAAATAACCAATTAAATGGGTGTACTTATAAGAAAGCTTTTTCCCGTTCCACGTAACGGTTCCATTTGATGGATCCAACAACCCAATAATCATTCGAAACGTTGTTGTTTTTCCCGCTCCATTGGCCCCCAACATACCGAACATCTGCCCTTTTTCTACACGTAACGAGATGTCGTCTACTGCAGTGTGCTGACCAAACTGTTTTTCTACATGATCAATAACTAATGTCATACGTTCTGCATCCTCCCTTATAAAAAATATGTCTTGCGAACAGTTTAACTTTCTATTTTTTCCGCTTTGCGCTTTATACGCTCATTCTTTGTTACGGACAACAACCTGATTAGGTTTCAATGCCCGCTGTTTAAAAACCGACTCCTCTATTATGGGTGGCTTATCTATGAAAGTAAAATGATTTAGCGTTTTTTCTGAATGTTTATTTAGTTCTGCTTTTCATTCGTTATATTTTACGAAGAACGACATATTTGTCTTTCTTGGTTCATATGATGGAACGAACCTATGTGGTTTGATAAAACTTCCCATTACAAACGTAGTCAGACGATCTTTGGTGGAGGTGTTCAATGGCGGTTATTAAAGTGAATTCTGGTGATATCGATGTATTAGCGCGCTTAATGCGAGCTGAAGCAGAGGGAGAGGGAGAACTCGGGATGCTGTTGGCTGGCAACGTAATGGTCAATCGAACGAGGGTACGTTGTATGGATTTTGGCAACGTAAATACGATACCTGATATGGCCTTTCAGTCACCAGGCGGATTTGAAGCTGTTCAAAAAAGCTATTTTTATCAAAAAGCAAGAGAGCGAGACAGAAGGCTTGCGCGTCGGGTTGTCAGAGGTGAGCGCTTTAACCCAGGAGAATTTGCACTTTGGTTCTTTCGACCAGATGGACCATGTCCTGATCAGTGGTGGGGGCAATGGAATACGGGACGGTACAAAGCGCACTGTTTTTATCAACCGACAGCTGCAGAATGTGAAGAAGTCTTTAATACGTTTTAAAGTTAAAGAAGGAGTGATTGAATGTACCAGAATCAGTGGCAAAACCAGTCAGGAAATCAAGGATATGGACAGCATGAGCCGATGCAAGGTCAACCCATGCAAGGCCAACCAATGATGCAGCAATCTCCACAGGGTCAGGGCTATTTTTCTTCTCAAAACTATCAGACGCCAGGCTTTGCTCAACAGCAAACGCCTACGTCTGTTCAAGGTAGTGACACGAGTATGCTGCCAATCGAACAATCGTTTATTGAAAATATTTTGCGCTTAAATCGCGGAAAACTTGTGACTGTCCATCAAACCTTTGAAGGAAACAGCGAATGGAATGCTCGTGTATTTAGAGGTCGTATTGAAGAAGCCGGTCGAGACCATATTATTATTGGTAATCCTGAAACAGGAGAGTATTATCTATTGTTAATGGTGAACTTAGACTTTATCACATTTGATGAACCAATTGATTATACATACCAATACGGGTATGAACCGAGCTTATCACAGTATTCACCACGTTAATACAGACGTCAAAAAACCTTCATGAGGATATTCCTCCATGAAGGTTTTTATAACGACTTGAGTCAATTTTAAAAATGGCGCCCAGCCTCTATCTCTGTTTATACATAACGCATCGCAGCAATTCCAAGCAAGACCCAACCTACGATGAACGCAAGTCCACCAATTGGCGTAATTGCACCAAGCTTCGTGATGCCTGTAAGTGCCATCACGTACAAACTTCCAGAGAAAAGAACAATCCCGATAAGAAAAGCCCAACCTGCTCCATTCACCATCTGATTGGCTGTCATTTTTAAAGAAAGAATTCCGACAAATAGTAAACCTACGCCATGAATCATATGATATTGAACGCCGGTTTGATAATTTTTTAGCATTCGTTCACTAAGACGTCCTTCTAAGCCATGTGCTCCAAATGCGCCTATTGCTACTGAGAGCGCCATCACAATCGCTCCTATTAAAATAAAGATTCTACCCAACTTTATTCGCTCCTTTTTTAAACCAATCCATTTCTTATACAGATGGTGATTTTCGCATTTCACCAAAACCCATGCTATTATAGGGCTAAACGAGGAATGGAGGATTCATTATGATGCAAGTTCGTCCCTATACTTTAGCCGATTTTGATGGCCTATTACAAGTCCAAAAAGAAGCATTTCCACCTCCTTATCCAGAAGCGCAACTATGGAGTAAAGAGCAAATTGCCGCCCACATAGAAACCTTTGCGGAAGGCGCGCTCCTTGTCGAATACAATAAAATTATTGTTGGATCAGCGACTTCCTTGCTAACAAATGAAGCAGGCCACTCGCATACGTGGGAAGGCATTAGTGACAATGGATCGATCCGCCATACCCATGACCCAAACGGCAAAACGCTATACGGTATTGACCTTTGTGTTCGTCCGAATTATCGAAAGCTAGGAATCGCTCGGGCGCTATACGAAGCTCGAAAAACAACCGTACGCGACCTTGAGTTAGAACGTTATGCGGCCGGCAGCCGTATTCCCGGCTATCACCGCTATGCAGATCAACTCACTGTGGAAGCTTACGTAGAAGAAGTTCAAAATAGAAAGCTTAGTGACCCTGTTTTGACTTTCATGTTAAACCAAGGGCTTTCCGTTGTAAGAATTGAAAAAGACTACTTAGATGACGAGGAATCTCATCATTTCGGTGTCATTGTTGAATGGCGCCCATAAAAAAAACGAACCTTTTACGGATCGTTCTAAAAATCAAGTAAGTTTCGCTTTTCTTTCTTTTCTTCAGAAGTCGTCGGCACCTGATTCATAATGGGTTGTGGCTGCGGTGTCTGTAAAGGCACTTGAGACGGCTTTTGTTGAACAGCTGGTTCTTCTTGAAACAAGGACGATGGCGATGTACTTGCTTTTTCAGGATGGTTCTCTTTAATGACATGACAATAGCTTTCGAGAATCGACGCCGCTTCCTTCGTACCATTCCAGTCCTCTTGATGTGCCGCTCGCTTCATTTTCTCTATTTGTCGTTCCATTTGATCAATTAAGTTTTCAACTTTAATAAGCATAGTGTCCTCCTTTCGAACACAGCTCTATGATAGCATGCTTATTTAGTTAAATGCGAGCACCTCTCTACTTTTTTGCTGCAAGGGCTTTATACAAATGGGATAAGGTCGTATATCCTGCATGATCGGCTAAAACACTATGTTTTACCCAAAGTTGGGCAGCCATATGGGCATCGGCTAAGGCATGATGCCGATTGCCGACAGCGATATTGTATGCATGGCACCAGTCTTCAAGCTTTTCAAAAGATTGATGCCCAGCTGTTATTTGCGTTAGAAACGATGTATCAATTAAGCGATGAGTAAAGGTTCGCCCAAGCTCCTGCCAGGTTGCATGACGCATAAAGCGTCGTTCATGTGCAGCGTGATGCGCAATCAACGTGGCGGAACCGACAAATTGATAAAACGCGAGTAGAACCTCTTTTAATGCTTCTGACTGTTCTAATTCATAAGCGGTTAATCCGGTTAGTTGCAGAATTTCTTCAGACGGTGCTTTCTTCGGCTTAATCGTTTTATAAAAATGTTCATGTAAAATGGTAGATCCTTTAATTTTAACGGCACCAATCGACAGGATGGAATCTCCATAGTCCGGCTGAAATCCACTTGTCTCTAAATCAAACACAACCATTGGCAATTCCTGTAGTGGTTCATCGAGCACATCTCGTTGCGCCTCTTTTTGATATTGCCGAAACCGAGCCATCTGACTCGCTTGATCAGAGGAAGTCGCCGATACATTTGTCGAAAAGCGGCTTGATAGTTGCCTCACAAATTGGATCACATTCATTGCAGCTCACGCCCAACATCTTCTTGAATTCTTTTATAAAACGACCGTCCTTCCTTTATACAGTTCTTAAGGAATGTACGCTCTTTTTTTGAAAGGCTTTGTGGAAACACGTACGTAAATGTTCCGTGTCGTTCTCCCCACATCACTCGATAATTTTGAATTGCAACAAAAGACTCCATTTCACGCTTAAACGTATTCATAAAATGGCTTTGCTCCATTCGTTCCAACGTCGATGCAGCTTGAATGCCTTCTTTTAATGCCATCAATCTCATTCCATTGACATAAGGAAATAAGACTTGTTCCTTCATATTAATTGTTCCTTGATGTTCCCCATACGTTTCTTCCAACAGTTGACCAAACCCATTTAATCCTTTAGGAATTCGACCTGTATTCTCAGCAAAACGATCCATGGTCATCAGTCCTTCGTCTATCTTATCAAAAATCAGTTGTTTTAAATTAAAAAGTAACGTTTCTTGTCCCCATACACATCGCGCATCAAAAAAAGTTAACAAATACCGTACATGCTCAAATTTATTTTCTTTTATCCAAAAGAGGAGCTGCGCTTCCCAGTCTGTAATTGACTGACACCAACGTTGATTTGATGCCATCACCCCACCTGGGCAACGCTCATAGCCAGCTTGTTCTAAAGCTTCGACGATGTTCTCACCTAACTGTAAAAAGTACGATTGATCTTCTTGATTCCCGTCATAGACAATGCCGTGATCTTGATCCGTGTCGTAAAGTTGTTCCTCTCTTCCTGCGCTTCCCATAAAGAAAAATGCAAAGGGAGCAGGGATTTCTCCCAGCTCCTTTTTTGACCGCGTAATTACATCTTGAACGGTTTTCACACGTCGCTCCTCAAGACTATCAAGACGCGTTTGCACTGCTTCTGATTGTTTCGCCATTACGAACCTGTACGTGAAGCTTGCTCATCTTGTACGTTTTCCGGGTATCCATAAGAACCATGCTCACTCATATCAAGACCGAGAATCTCTTCTTCTTCAGATACACGTAACGTGCCTCCAACAAGCCCTTTTGTAAGTAGTAGGAGGAGGTAAGATGCAACGAAGGCGAACAAACCGCACACCACAACACTGAGTGCCTGCACACCAAGTTGATCAAATCCGCCTCCGTAAAATAACCCCGCTTGACCGCCATTTAAAGCAGCCAGTTCTGGCGTTGCAAAAAATCCAGTTGAGAGCGTGCCCCATACACCAGCCACACCATGGACACTTAGCGCAAAAATTGGATCGTCGATTTTAAGCTTGTCGAACATCTTCATGCTAAGAACGACAATTAGCCCACCAATTGCACCAATGACAACAGCTGCCCATGGATCAACAAATGCACAAGATGCTGTAATGGCTACAAGTCCTGCTAGCGCTCCATTAAGTGTTGTCGGCACATCAGCTTTTCCACTCAATGCCCAGATAAGGAACAGAGCGGCAATCGTTCCTGCACCAGCAGCAAGCTGCGTATTTAAGGCAACAAATCCAAAAAACGCGCCATCTAACCCACCTGTTGAACCGGCATTAAAGCCAAACCAGCCGACCCAAAGAATTAACACCCCAAGCGCCGTATAGACTTGGTTATGTCCGGATAAATTGTTGATTTGTCCATTTTTCCCGTACTTCCCAAGTCGAGGTTTTAAAATAATCGTCGCCGCAAGAGCTGCCATTGCCCCAGTTAAGTGAACGACCGTTGAACCTGCAAAGTCTTGCTTGCCAAGATCGGCAAGCCAACCTTGATCGGACCAGATCCAGTGGGCAACCAAAGGATAAACAAATGCAGAAAATAAAACAGCAAAGATTGCATATGCCGCGAGTTTTCCTCGCTCTGCAAATCCACCAAATGCGATGGTTAACGCAATCGCTGCGAATGTTAGTTGGAAAAAGAAATCAACAGAGCCAATGCCATCTGCTGCACTACCATAGAAAAAATTAGAAAGACCTATAATTGCATTTCCATCGCCATAAATAAATCCATACCCTACAGCCCAAAAAACCAATGACGCCACACCTACTGTAAAAATGGTTTTCCCAGCAATATGCCCTGCATTTTTCATTCGGGTTGAACCTGCTTCAAGAAGAATAAATCCACCTTGCATTAATAACACTAATACAGCGGCAACGGTAAGCCATAAATTGTCTACCAGTACCAATGCTTCATCTCCACTCATTGACAATCCCCCCTATTGATCATGTTTCGTCTATATTCGTAATTATAGGCCGAAGTCTAAATTGTTCCACAAGTCCGTCAGTTTATCTGACAACGTTTTTTCCTTATATTGACCAACATAGGGTTTCAATTGGATTCGCATACTAACAATGGCTTGAGAAATAAAACTTTTATTGGAGGCGTTCAAATGATGAATCAACAAAGTCAAAGTCAAGTAAACTCCACACAAGTTACACCAAAAATCAATCACGGTGGACATGATCTGTTTGATAGTCATGAAATCATTGCCGGCATGATTAATGTTCTTGACCAATATATGATTTTCAGAACATTTATGAAGGATCAAGAGTTAATTTCATTACTGGACCGCCAATATACGTTTATTGAAAGCCAATATAACGTTCTTGCAGAAGCATTTTCGACAGGCCAACCACCAAGTCAGTCAACAGGCGTTTATAAAATGACGTTGTCTCATAATGTACAGTTTGGGCTTACGCCAAGTCAGCCTAAAAAACCGAATCGAAACATTTCTGAAGTCAAAGAAGCCGGTTTATCTGCCCATATGCTTGGCTTAATTAAAGGACAAGCATCATTAATGGGAATGGCTGCCTCAGAAATAACGAATCCCATCGTCCGTCGAGTCGTGGCAGACACTGTACCGAACTTTATTGAGCTAGCTTATGAGATTTTCCTTTATCAAAACAAGCATCAGTATTATCAAGTGCCACAGTTAAAAGACAGTGACGCTCAAGCGATGACAAGTGCGTACCAGTCGGTTAACGGGCAACCTGCAACGATGCCGCAGCCAAAAGCACCTCTTCAGTAAAAAGCGAAAAGAAGCGTATTAGCTAATAGTCTAATACGCTTGTTTCATTTCCATATGGTTCACCTTCTCGATGTTCACGTCCTTGCGGTTGGCTTTTTCGCAAACCAGCGAACCAGAAAAGGCAGGGCTAAAAATAAACCTAATACGCGCAGCATTTGTAATGTGGCAACAACCGTTGCATCAAGCTGTAACGTTGCGGCTGTTGATGCCATTTCCGCAGCTCCAGCTGGCACAATCGCCAGTAACGTCGTATAGAAAGGCAGAGGGCTTAATAAGAAAAAAATTAGTGCCAGTCCGACACTCATTAACACATATAAACCTAACGTAACTGCACTCGCACCGCCAATTCGCTTTAATTCTTTTAACGTTTTTCGGTCAAATCGCATACCGATTAATGAACCAATTAACACTTGGGCCATCCCCATGACAAGATTTGGCATGGAATAATTCGGAACAACAAATTGGTGAATCGCAAACCCAAGAATAATCGCCACGAACATTGGTGCACCTGGGAAGGAGAGAAAACGACTGACAAAAAACACAAGAAATGCAAGGAAAACCGCGAGTATAACCAGCCCTGTATCTGCTAAAAAGGATTGTTCGGCTTCTACTATTGCTGCATTTGATGCATCTGAGCCAAGTCCGACAATTAACGGTACAGCAAACACAAATAATGTAATCCGAGCTGTATGAAACGCTGCCACAATACGCTGATCGGCTTCGTACCGATCACTTAACGCAATGACTTCTGATGCGCCGCCTGGTAAGCAACAGAAAAAAGCCGTGTTCCCCTCAAGTTTCGTCCACTTTCCGAACAACTTCCCTAACGTAATTCCGCCGACTAGCGTCAAGAAAAGCGACAGCAGAAATGCTGGCAACAGCGTTCGATAAGCCCATACTTCCTCTGGTACGACCATAAAGCCAATGACAATACCAACAAGCGCCAGGGATAATGTAAACAGTTCACTACGAAAAATAAGTTTCTTAATAAAAAACGACCAAAACATACCTGTCATCAATGCACCGAGCAGCCACCCAGCTGGCAAGCCCGCTAACTGAAACAACCACCCTATAATAAATGAAGTGGCGAAAAAAAGTAGCTTACGACTCATCTTGATTAGCCTTATTAATCGTTAGCGGCAGCTGCCAATCGATTGGCGTCATTTCTTTTGACACGAGCCATTGATTAATTTTTGAGAAAGGACGACTTCCTAAAAACCCACGATGCGCAGAAAATGGACTAGGGTGCGGGGACTGGACAATCAAATGTTTGCTTTCGTCAATCAATGTCCCCTTTGCTTGAGCATGTTTTCCCCATAACACAAAGGCAATTGGTTCCTCTCGTTCATTTAGTTTTTCAATTACTTTCGTCGTAAAAGACTCCCAACCCCTTCCTTGGTGAGAGCCTGGTTGCTTTTGTCTCACGCTTAATACTGTGTTCAACAGCAGCACACCTTGTGTAGCCCATGATTCTAAAAACCCATGATTAGGTGGTTGGCACCCCAGGTCACTCTCTAATTCCTTATACATATTTTTAAGGGAAGGTGGTGTCTTTACTTGTGGTTTTACTGAAAAGCTCAATCCATGAGCTTGATCTGGACCATGATAAGGATCTTGACCTAAAATAACCACTTTCACGTCTTTATACGGAGTGAGATGCAGCGCATTAAACAAATCGTCCATTGGCGGGTATACCACTTCTTGAGCATACTCCTTCTTTAAAAACGCTCTTAACTGTATGTAGTATTCTTTCGTAAATTCTTCACCGACAACGTCATTCCAATCATTTTGTAAAATACTCATTTGTCTTCTCCTTTACTTATCTGCTCTTTTCTCATCATACGCCTATCGTTTATTCATGACAAATTCGAAAAAGAACTGACGGCTTACGTCAGTTCTTAACGTTTATAGCAATAAATGTCCCATTAAGACGATGATTGGAAGCGTAATAATCGTACGAATAAGGAAAATGATTACAGCATCTAAAAAAGTAATTGGAATTTTAGAAGCGACTAAAACACCACCGGTTTCTGACATATAAATAAGCTGTGAAACCGACAACGTTGCAATAATAAACAACGTTAATTCGCTTGTAATTCCAAACGATTCAGCTAAGATAGCAGGTAAAAGCATGTCGGCAAACCCAATTAGAAGAGTTTGACTGGCAGCCGCTGCTTCTGGTACGTTCATCCATTCTAGAATTGGAACAAATGGTACTGCAAGCCATTCGAACATAGGTGTAAAGTTCGCCACACCCGCCGCAATGGTTCCAATCGCCATGACTACAGGCAATACTCCGAACCATAGATCAAAAACCGTTTTTAACCCTGTTTGAATATTCTTACCTTGCTTAAAGCTTTCTTCTGCACGCAAGGAAGCTTGTACGAACCCTTTTCGAAGAACGTCTTTTTCTTTTGGTTCTACTTCGCCTTCGCTTCCGTCAATATACGTATTCTTCTTACGTGATAAAGGCGGAATTCTAGGTGTAATAACAGCTGCAATAAAGCCAGCCACAAATAAGGTTAAAAAGAACTGCCAAAATAAGTGAGAAATTTCTAATCGACCTAAAATGGAAATACTAAACGTAATTGATACAACGGAAAACGTAGATGCGACAATCGCTGCTTCCCTCGCTGTATACTTCCCTGTTTCATACTGGTTACTGGATAACATAATTCCAACCGTACCATCTCCGACCCATGAAGCCATAGAATCAATAGAAGCACGGCCTGGCAAACGAAATAATGGTCTCATCACGTTTTTCAGCAATGACCCAACGAATTCCATTAAACCGAAGTTAAGAAGGAGTGGCAACAGTAATCCCGCAAACAAGAAAATGGAAAATAAGAATGGTAGCAAGTCCATTAACAAAACTTGCCCTGTATCTTCTGAAACGATAAACTCTGGTCCAACATTCATAAATACGAGCACACCAAGGACGGCACCGATGATTCGAACAACAATCCATACTGGCGTTGTCGCAAAAACACTAATCCAGAATGACTCTTTTTGTGTTTGTTTTTTCACGTTGGTTGCAATAATCGATACAATCGCCGTAACAACGAGTAAAATCATCACGATCACCGTTAAGGCTTCCATTGTGACCAGATCAATTAAGAAATCAGAGGCAAACATAACGGGCAATTGAACCGATGTTCCATCCTCTGTTTCAATTGGAATTGGTGTCATAAAAAGGAAGATCCCAATAAGCGATGGAATGATAAACATTAATGCACTTTTTAGTGATACTTTATTCATTATAAGTCCCCCGAACGGATATTAATAAGCAATAATGAATCATTATACATCGTCTTGTCGTTAAGCGCTATGGGAAATAGTGAGATTTACGTTTTCTTTTTCTTCTGAGTTTGATTCTTCAGCTAAATCTGTCACATTCGAAAGTTCTTGCACCGCTCTCTCAATGGATTGAACTTTTTCAATAACTTCTTCCATAGTTCGAACTTGCTCTTTTGCTAGCGCCACCCCCGTCTTCGTTTCTTTCCCACTTTCAACACTTGCTTCCTTTAATACTGCAAGTTGGTCTACTAATGAAATGGTGCTAAAGGCAATCGACTGTGTCGAGGAAGAAACCGAATAAATATCTTGATTTAAACGATCACAAGCTTGGTTAATTTCTGCGAGCACTCGGTTCATTTCTGTATTTGCCGTTAAGCCTTGTTGAATCTCTCTATTCCCTATTTCCATCTCAGATAAGACACTTTTTGTATCATCTTGCACCGTTTCAATCACAGCGGTCATTTGCTGAGCAGCCCCTTGTGATTCTGCCGCTAATTTCCTTACTTCTTCAGCGACTACTGCAAACCCTCTTCCTTGCTCTCCAGCATGGGCAGCTTCAATCTCTGCGTTTAACGCAAGTAAATTGGTTTGATTGGCAATCGCTTCAACCGTTTGTACCATATCGATTAACCGTTTAGAACGCTCATTTAATTGATTTACCACCGCTAGCGTGCTGTTATTGTTTTTTACGATTGCACCCATCGATGATTGTGAATCGTCTGCTTTACGATTCCCTTCCTGTACGAGATGATGAACCGTTTCTGTTGCGTTTTCTGCTGCGGCAAGCGCCATTGTTATATGCTCCACTTTTTCAGATAAGTCATCTGTTGATTGAACACTTTTTTGCGACGTTTCGACTTGGGCATGAACAGCATCTAACATTCGTTGATTTCCTTCTTCTATTGAAACTGCTGACTGTAACGTTTTGGTTGACTGCTCCGTTAAATACGATGTCGATGAGATAAGGGTGCTCGCTAATGTTGACGCTCGTTCTAACGTCTGATTAAGTTCTTCCGTCATCTCATTAAACGCTTCCGTAAACTCAGCAAACTCATCCTCTCCGATGACCGGCAATGGCTTACGAGAGCGATCGCCTTCCGCAATATGGCGCGCACGACGTAAGAGTCTCCTTATCGGGATTAGCACCATTCTCGCTTGTTGACGCGCTATGACCGCACCACATACAAGCAACACAATAACAATTCCCCAAACACTCACGAGTTGCCACATTAACGAATCTTGAAGACCCTGCACTTGTTGAAACGCTGTCCCTTCCAGCTCTTGCCCAAGTTGCTCTAACATTTGCTGTGCAGACCTCAAAAAAGCGGTCATCAATCCTGCAAATGCTACGATTAACACCGCTATGATGACATAACCTCGAACAAGTTTCCTTTGAATCATTTTACCCCTCCTCGTCCTTCTCTCCTCTCTTTATTTATCGGAAAACGCTGCCATTCTTTCCACTAGTTGTACAGGCTTTCCCTTCAGAATTTTTTCTACTATAATAGACGTACCAGAGATAAAAAGGAGAGACGATTCATGAAGCGATATAAAGCATTAACGATTGCCGGTTCCGACACAAGCGGCGGTGCTGGGATTCAAGCGGACCTTAAAACTTTTCAAGAGCTAAACGTCTACGGGATGAACGCTCTTACAACGATTGTTGCTCAAAATCCATTTCAAGGCTGGGCTCATGAAGTCTTCCCACAAGACCCAGCTGTAGTTGATAAACAAATTGATACCGTTCTTAAAGGGATTGGTGTTGACGCCGTTAAAACCGGAATGCTCGGTTCAATTGATATTATTAAGATTGTAGCTGAAAAAGTTGAACAATACGGCGTTGATCAACTCGTAGTAGACCCCGTTATGGTTTGCAAAGGGGCAGATGAAGCGTTAAATCCTGAAACCGATGCATGCTTACGTGATGTGCTTGTGCCGAAAGCCTACGTTGTGACACCAAACTTATTTGAAGCCACTCAACTTTCAGGTGTGAAAATCTCTACGATTGAAGACATGAAAACAGCGGCAAAAGTCATTCACGAGCTAGGCGCCAATCATGTTGTCATTAAAGGTGGAAGTAAATTAGATTCAGCCCAAGCCGTTGATGTGTGGTATGACGGAACAGAATTTCATCTCTTAGAGTCCGATGAAATTGATACAACGTATACCCACGGTGCAGGCTGCACATTTGCTGCTGCTATCGCCGCTTCTTTAGCTAAAGGAGAAGATGTTAAAGATGCTATTTACACAGCAAAAGATTTTGTTACAGCCGCTATTAAGCACGGCAGTAAATTAAACGAGTACGTTGGCTCTGTTGCTCACGGCGCATACAATATTGAACAGAAATAATTTATTGGAAAACGCATAATACCTTCATTATGCGTTTTTACTTTGTTTTCACTGCTTCTTTTGACCGTAACCACTCGGTCATTCCTTGTATATCTTTTGAAAACATACGATCATTCGTGATGGTTGGCACGATCTCCCGAGCTTCATTAAAAAATTGTCGCGTACGTGGCGCCATTTTTTCAATACCACGGTATGTGGTCGCCTCCATCGCACAAATCGCCTCTATCGCGTATACGTTTCGAACGTTAGAAATAATTTGCAGTGCGTGCCTTGCGCCAATTGTCCCCATGCTAACGTGGTCTTCTTGGTTGGCAGATGAAGGAATGGAATCAACACTTGCAGGGTGAGCGAGGGTTTTATTTTCCGATACGAGTGCTGCGGCCACGTACTGCATAATCATCGCTCCAGACTGCAAGCCAGGTTGTGGACTAAGAAAAGGCGGCAAATCATTTAATTGTGGATTCACTAATCGTTCAATTCGCCGTTCCGAAATATTGCCTAATTCCGCCATTGCAATCCCTAAAAAATCCATGGCGAGCGCAATCGGTTGACCATGAAAATTCCCCCCTGAAATCACCTTCTCGCCTTCGTCAAAGATAAGTGGGTTATCTGTTGCTGCATTCATTTCAATGACAAGTTTGTCTTCCACGTATTGAAGCGTTTGCCATGTTGCCCCATGCACTTGCGGAATGCAGCGTAACGAATAGGCATCTTGAACCCGTTTCTCCCCTTGCTTCGTCGTCAATTGACTATCAGTTAGATAAGCGCGAATTCGAGCCGCGCACGCAACTTGTTCAGGATAGCCTCGTGCTACATGGATGTCTTCATCAAAAGCATCAATGATCCCTTCTAACCCTTCAATCGTCACCGCAGCAATTTTTTCAGCTTGAAATGCCAATTGTTCCGCCTCTATATAAGCTACCACACCGGTAGCCGTCATGGCCTGTGTGCCGTTAATGAGCGCTAACCCTTCTTTCGCCTGCAACATAATTGGAGCAAGCCGAAGAAGTTGTAAAGCTTCCAAAGCTGACATCTTCTTTCCTTGGTAACGCACCTCCCCTTCTCCAATAAGTGGTAAAGCAAGATGAGCCAAAGGAGCTAAGTCCCCACTCGCTCCAAGAGATCCCAGTTGTGGCACACATGGATAAACGTCAGCATTCACGAAATCGAGTAGACGCTGGATAACATCAAGCCGGATACCTGAATAGCCTTTGACGAGTGCATTTGCCCGCAGTAACATCATCACTTTTGTGATGTCTTCTGGAAAAAGTGGCCCTACGCCACACGCATGGGACAAAAGCAAATTTCGTTGCAACTCCTCAACATCATTCTGTCGGATGCGCACATCACTAAATTTCCCAAATCCCGTATTAATGCCGTAGACAATACGTTGATCAGCCACAATTCGTTCCACAGCAGCTCGACTATTATGAATCGAGTCCAAACATGATGGATCAATTCCCACTTGCTCATTTTCTTGAATGACGGCTTTTACATTCGCTAATGACAAAGCACTTCCCGTTAAATAAATCATAGCTTCACCCCTCTAGTTCATTAAAGCTATAAAAAAGAGGCCGCCCGCTGAAATGTCATTCATTTCAAAACGGACAACCTCGTTCTCTCTATGCATCGTGAATGGTTAAGCAAAAAAATCATATTCTTCACTCCATTATGATCATTCTAATAACTATAGTGTATGGAACCGTGCTACAATTGTCAATGAGCGAAATGAAGAGGAGAACCGATCATGGCAGACCATACAAGACGAATTCAGCAAAATCGCACACCTCCATTAACCAAACAATTATTGTCCATTGATTCAGCCATACTGATTGCCTCTGCAACCATTCTCGGCTACCTCGTTGCGTATCGCTATCAAATGGGACAATTTGATCATTACGAGATCAATGAAGTTCTTTTTGGACAAATTTATTTAAATCACATCATCATCGCGATGACGGCTGTTTTGATCTTTATCATCGTCATTTTACTTATTCAAATGGGACTAAACTGGGTTTATGAACAACTTCCATATTTTTGGTCGAAATTAATAAGTAGTATCCTTCCATGGTTTATTTTCTATCTAGCACTTGGCGTTCTTTACAACCAAGTTTTGTTTTATTATGTTCCTTTCTTTATTGCAGTCTATTACCTTGCTGTACCCTTCTTTTATGGAAGTTTTAAAAACTATAAACAAACCTTTGTCGAGAAAATGGTCAAGCCTTATGAAGATTGGAACTGGCGTGACTACGTTCCAGCTTTAGTAAAAGAATATAAACTAGAAAAGCATATAATCGCAATTATTTTCATTCTTGTCTTACTACCTCAGCTTGCCTTTTTTATTGCCCAGTATCAAGCTGCAAACCAGACTGACTACTTATTATTTCAGTATGAGGACACGGTTCATATTGTGTTAGCAACGACAAACGACTCACTAATCGTTGCCCCTTTTAACGAGGATGACCTTACATTTGACCGAGAGTACATTATTGTTCCGTATAATGGTGTGGCTGATTCGTTGTTTGCGTTTGAGCCTGTATCATTACACGCGGGTATACAACCCGAAAAAGAGTAGCCTTTATAAACGCATTATTTATTTACCTCAACGCTCTCAACGCCACCTTGGTTTGGGGGCAGCGAGTCTTCCCTAAACGCATCTGGATCATAATAAACCGTTACCGTATCATGCAGATCGATGCCTTCATTTAATTCTTCTGTAAGCAGGAAAGAAATGGTATTGTCCACTCCACCATTGTCTCCTTCAACGTGAATACGCATTCCATTTTCTTCTTCAATCATGTTCGTTACAACACCTGTGTGACTGACTACAGCATTGTTGTCTACACAAGCCGTTAGCAACAATGAGGCGATAAAAATGAGAACCAACCCTTTCATCATAAAACTTCCTCCTGCTAAAACAGATTCCGTCTTTGCATAGACGTTCAAACAATTACTAACGATTATATAGAAATCTTGCACAAAAAACCCGCGGGTAATTTCCCACGGGCTGTTGACGACCATTCAATTAGAATTTGCTTTGGTATGCAGTAAGCTCCCAAGCATGAACACTTGTACGGAAATCGTCCCACTCGCCACGTTTTAAATCGATGTATTCACCGAATGCGTGCTCACCGAATGTCTTTCGTCCAATTTCACCAGCTTCAAAACGATTAACCGCCGCTTCTAAACTTGTTGGTAGATTTTCAATACCACGCTCATTAATTTCAGCAGGAGTCATGTTGAAAATATCTGCATCAACAGAAGCCGGGCATTCTGTTTCGTTATCTACTCCATCGAGACCCGCCGCTGCCACAACCGCAAACGCAAGGTATGGATTGGCTGAAGGATCTGGACAACGAATTTCCACACGCGTACCTGCTCCTCTTGTTGCCGGGATACGCACAAGCGCTGAACGGTTTGAGGCAGACCACGCAATATAACACGGTGCTTCATAACCGGGAACAAGGCGCTTATACGAATTCACAAGCGGGTTCGTAACCGCAACGAAATCTTTTACGTTATCAAGTAATCCAGCGATAAAGTGATACGCCGTTTTCGATAAAGCGATCTTATCATCTTCGTTGTAAAAACTATTTTCTTGCTTCTCGATATCAAATAGAGACATATTCACGTGCATGCCGTTTCCATTTTCTCCACCTAATGGCTTAGGCATAAACGTTGCATGAAGACCAAACTGCTTCGCCACAGTTTTAACAACCCACTTGTACGTTGTCGCAGCATCGGCAGAACCAAGGGCATCTGAATATTTAAAATTTATTTCATGCTGTCCAATTGCTACTTCGTGGTGTGAAGCTTCAATTGTAAAGCCCATCATCCGTAACGCTTTATAGATGGCTAGACGTACTTTTTCACCATCATCTTTTGGTGACGGCTCAAAATATCCACCAACGTCTTGTGTGCGTAAAGTAGGTTGACCAAACTCATCTGTATCAAATAAAAAGAACTCTAGCTCAGGCCCGACACTGATTGAATATCCTTTGTCTGCTGCACGCTTTACGGTTTTCTTTAAGATGTTACGAGGATCTCCATCAAAGTCAGAGCCATCCGGCTTTTTTACGCTACATAAAAACCTCGCCTCTGAGTAGCCCTCTTCTTCTGTCCAAGGTAAAACAGCGAAAGTGGATAGGTCAGGATTTAAATATAAATCAGACTGGTTAATTGGCGTGAAGCCTGTAATTGATGACCCGTCAAACATCGTTTCACCATTCACAGCTTGGTCCAACTGTTCTGCTGTAATCGTTACATGCTTGAGCATTCCTTCAATATCAACAAACTGCATATGAAGAAGCTCAACGTTCTTCTTTTCAATTGTCTCCTTAATTGTCTCTAACAAACTTTCTCTCGTCGGCGCTTGAGTTGCCATCTCGAAACACTCCCCTAGTTATCAGATATTCGTCTCATCTTTTTTTCTTACTACTACTCTATGATGGAAAAGAGGAACGCGCAATTAATTTGTCAGATAATCTAACATACTATTCAACAAGAAAATTCGTACAACGTTGTGCTCGACTATTATAAAAAAGACACCTCATGATGAGATGTCTTCTTCAATGTTACAGCTGCTCTACGGGCTCTTTCGGCTTGCGAACAAGCGCCATAATACCTGCGATGATATAAAGAATCATCGGAACGGCAGGGATTAAGAATGCTAATAATAAAAAGCTCGTTGCCCCGTAGAAAACGGCGGAACCTAAAAATAGAATACTTGCGATTACAGGTTTGTTTTTCAACAATATAACCGCCACAATACCAGCTATCGCAGGTAGAAGCGAACCAATTGTCAGCATTGTGAAGTTAATCATATCGAACGTTTCAATTACTTCATTTGCTTCCTCTTCAGTTAATGGGTCGGTGCCTGATTCAACAAGTTCACTACTTTCTTCAGTCAGTTCCATAAAAACTTCTTCAAAAAGGCCCTGATTGTCGCCAATTGCTAAAACTCCCAAAAACAACGTTCCAAGAAAGAACATGACAAGACCAATGATCCCTAATACTCTTTCCCCTGTTCGTTTAATCATTTTTTCATCTCTCCTTTTTTCCGTCCCCTTGCTTACTTATGTAATACATTATGCTTTTATGATCGTATCATAATTAGAAACGGGTTTACAGAAAAAAACCTGCGAAAATCTCGCAGGTTTTTCAATCTATTAAGACGAGCGTTTCGCCCATTGGCGCTTTTGACCGCCTTTTTGCTGGTCGCTGCTCTTGCTACGCTTTTGATTATACGCATTACGACGATCTTTGCTACGGCCATCGCGACGACGGTTTCCACCATTTCCGCCGCGTCCATCTTGACGCTTTTTCGAACGTAACGGCGCTTCACTTGTAAGTGCTACAGGTGTTTCGTCTGGCTCTTTTGTCAGAAGCTTAAGCGCAGCAGATAGCGCTGTAACAGCATCCGTTTCTTGCAAAATTTCTTTTGCTTCCACACGATAGAGGTCCTGTTCCTCATCAGATGCAAGGTCACGAAGCTGGTTGAGTACAAGTTGTTTCTGTCCAGCTAACGCTTCTTCATAAGTTGGTTTCGGACGTGCTGTCATGCGTTTTTTTGATACTTTTTCAATTAACTTCACGTGGTCACGTTCAGGTTTCGTTGAAAGCGTAATCGCAATCCCTGATTTACCGGCACGACCTGTACGTCCAATTCTGTGAACGTAGCTCTCAGGATCTTGCGGCAAATCAAAGTTAAATACGTGTGTAACGCCACTAATATCAAGTCCACGTGCTGCAACATCTGTCGCAACTAAGATATCAATTAGCCCGCTCTTAAATTTACGCAAGACGCTATTACGTTTCGCTTGGTTTAAATCACCGTGTAAACCTTCTGCACGGTATCCGCGCTTAATAAGAGCTTCCGACAGCTCATCAACACGGCGTTTTGTACGACCGAATACGATCGATAGTTCTGGTGTTTCTAAGTCAAGTAGACGACAGAACACATCGAACTTCTCACGCTCGTGTACTTCAACGTACTGCTGTGCAATGTTTTCCATTGTCACTTCTTTTGCTTTAACCGCAATACGCTTCGGATTTTTCATAAATTTGCTCGCTAATGATTCCATACGGCGAGGCATTGTCGCTGAGAAAAGAAGCGTTTGTCTTGTCTCGCGTGGTGTTTCCGCTAAGATGGTTTCAATGTCTTCAATGAAACCCATGTTTAGCATTTCGTCGGCTTCATCAAGCACAACCGTTTCGATTGTTTGCAAACGAACGGTTCCTCTACGCATGTGGTCCATTAAACGACCAGGTGTTGCAACAATGACATGCGGCTTCGCTTTCAAAGCACGAATTTGCTTACCAAAGTCTTCTCCACCATATACAACAACTGTGCGAACACCTTTTTCGCGGCCGAACTGTCTTACGGACTGTTCAACCTGGTTCGCTAATTCACGAGTTGGTGCTAATACAAGCCCCTGTAAAACCGGTTGTGATGCGTCAATACGATCCACCATTGGAATACCAAATGCGCCAGTTTTCCCCGTTCCGGTTTGCGCTTGGCCGATGACATCCTCACCGTCTTTTACAAGTTCTATTGTTTGCTGTTGAATAGGTGTCGGCTCCGTAAAGCCCATGTTAGTGATGGCTTGAACAACGCGTGTGTCCAGACCAAATTGATCAAACTGTGTCAAGTTTTAAAAACTCCTCATTTTTTTAATTTAAGCGCCTTAAACGCATCGAAAAGGCTGTCTTGATGCAAAAAGCCAGGGACGTCGGCTCGCTTTGAACATCGAGACAGCCTTAAAGCTCTCTTGATCTCTAATTCTTCAACTATACATCATCGGCGCTCATCTGTACTCAAGCAAATATCTTAACATATTATTTTACCTTCTGCAATGTTTGATTTTTGATCAAACTCATTCATGATGATTAATTCTACATTTCCTTTACGGGCACTTGTATCCGAATTGACTAATCGCGTCACTTCAACGGTACACACTTTGTATTCGCTGTAGAGCGCGCGAATAACCGGTGACTCCCCTAAACTTAGAATGACGTGACAACCGTTTCGATCCAATTCCGTGAACACTCGCTTTAAGCGAATGTGGTCATATAACGTAAACGTCTTTGCATACGCATTAAACGCAGTTGATCGTTCTGAAAAATACGGCGGATCAAGGTAGACAAAATCCCCTTTTTTTGCAGTTGCCAACGTATCTTCAAAATCTTGATGGACAAATGTCACTTCAGCACGTTGCAAATAATCACTTGCTTGTCGCACAACTTGTTCATTTGTAATATTCACTTTTTTATAGTGGCCATACGGCATATTCACCTGTCCTTTTCGATTCACACGATACATCCCCCCATAGCCAACACGGTTTAAAAATAAAAAACGTGAAGCCCGCTCAACGATAGACAGTGTTTGAAAACTAGTCGAGCGATCTAAATCGCGAACCGCATAATAATATGCCTCCTGATTTTGATGAAAAGACAATTCCTGTAACAAAAGATCCGAGTGATCGCGAATCACGTGATACGTATCCACTAGCTGATCATTAATATCACCAATCAGCGCTTTTTCAGGTGCTAAAGAGAAAAACAAAGCCGCTCCTCCCGCAAAAGGTTCAATATACGTTCCATAGGAAGTCGGAACCAGTTGATGCAAAACAGGCAAAAGTTGTCTTTTTCCTCCTGTCCATTTTATCGGGGTGCGCAATTTCTTCTCCATAACCAATCTCCTCCAACTAGGTATGTTAACCACTATACCCGTTTTACGGCGTCTTTAGTCCTGAGTCGAGGAGCGCACAAAAGCAAAACTTCTTTTTTAAAAAATGAACAATGATTATGCGCTATAAGAGAACCCTTCGCTTTCCACAGGCACGGCCTCAGCCTCTTTCGCGAATACTCGCTACAGTGTCTTCAGACACGTGCTTTCCTGCAGGAGTCTCGGGTTCTTATAACAACATAATAGTGAACAACGAAAAGACGTTCATACGTCTTTTCACTATGTTTATATTCTTTTATCTAAACCTCTTCTACAATCATTCAGCTTCAGGTGGCTCCTCGCCGTTTAGGAAAGCTCGGAATGTCTCCGCTTCCTGATTCCCTGTCACACGACGAACTTCTTGTCCATCTTCAAACGCAATTAACGTTGGCGTTGATTGAATGCCATACGATGCTGATTCATACTCTAACACGTTGTATTGATCAATATAAACATCTTCATCGTCAGCAATGTCCATTAAGACAGGCGTTGCTTCCACACAAAAGCGACAAGTAGGTGAAAAGAAGTACACAATCGCATCTTCACCGTTCTCCAGTTTTTCCTCTAGTTCGTCTGGCAGAATAACGTTTTGATAGTTCGGGTCATCAAGTTGGTCAATTGTTGCAGGATCTAAATCATCCGTATCGTACTGCGTATTATTTTCAAGTTGCTGACTTTGCCCCATATTTTGAATGACAATTAAAATGATAAAAACAGCAACGACTGCTCCACCAATCCAAAGAAGCTTCTTCATGCTATTTCCTCCTTACGCTTTTTAATGATATACAAGCTCGTACTAAAAATAAGAATAAATGCGATTCCTGCAAGAAATGGAATAGTGACGAAGCCAAACCAGTTAATATACTCGCCTGAACACGAAACCAGTCCGCACCCCAACACATCATCATCACTCACCTGGAATTTCTGAATCGAATAATGATAAATGGCAATAACCATCCCAATTCCAGATAGAATGGCTGAATAAATGGCCACGCCTGTATCTTTACGAATAATGCCAACTCCGATAAGAATGACAAGCGGGTACATAAAAATTCGCTGGTACCAACAAAGTGCACACGGCTCAAACCCTTCAATCTCTGAAAAGTAAAGGGATCCAAGTGTGGCGACTAGCGCTACAACCCATGTAAACAAAAGACTATTTTCGATCTTCTTACTCACAACATTCGCCTCCTACAAACCCACCTTTTTGTTCATTGTACTCCAATTCAGGAAACCGTAACATGGCAAAATCACGAACAATCTACCTTTATCTGAGGCTCTACGTCTAAAAATAGGAAAAATGGTCAATCGTAAAGAGAGAATAAACTTTGGAGGCTCGAACATGAGTGATACAAAACAAACGTTAACGTCGATTTGGCAACTTTCTTCCCACGATAAACCTTATCCGCATTTAGATCAAGATATTGAAGTTGATGTCGCGGTTGTCGGAGGTGGCATTACAGGCTTAACATCCGCCTATTTACTCGCACAATCAGGAAAAAAAGTCGCGGTTCTCGATGCTGGCTCATTTGGACGCGGAACGACTGGACATAGTACAGCGAAATTAACGATTCAACACGATTTCATTTATGACGAACTTCTCTCTCATCTCGGAAAAGAAAAAGCACAGCAGTACTATCAGTCCCAACAAGACGCTCTTACATTTGTACGTAACCTCGTCCAAAAAAATAACGTTGAATGTGGCTTTTCCGACGAGGACACATACCTGTATGCCACAACTCATCACGGGGGACATCGCTTGAAACGTGAAAAGAAAGCGTATGAACAGCTTTCAATTCCACATGAGTGGGTAACGGATCTACCAATTAACATGAAGATACGTGCAGCATTAAAAGTGCCAAACCAAGCTCAGTTCCACCCGCTTGCCTATCTTTCTTTTATATGCGATGAGTTGGATAAAAAAGGTGCCCACCTTTTTGAAAACACCGTTTGTAAAAAAGTGTCGCACGAAAAAGGTTCCGTACTTGTCCATGCCAATGATGGTCATACTGTAACAGCAAAACAAGTCATTGCCGCAACACACTTTCCGTTTATTGATGGTGGCGGTCTATATATGTCACGGATGAAAGCCGATCGCTCTTACGTCGTTGCTGGTACATCGAGCGACAATTGGGCTGGCGGCATGTATTTAAGTGCAGAACAACCAAAACGCTCTCTTCGTGGAGTATCCATGAATGGAAAACATTACATTTTAGTTGGCGGCGATCATCACAAAGCTGGGCAAGGAATAGACGCTCGAAATCACTATGATGCCTTACGCACATTTGCCGATGAACAATTTAATGATTTCCAAGCAGAACAAGAATGGTCCGCTCAAGATTTAACGACTCTTGATAATATTCCATACATCGGCCCACTGTCCTCCCTGCAAGCCAATGTTTTTATTGCAACTGGCTATCGAAAATGGGGTATGACCGGCGGCGTTACCGCTGCACACGTCCTTGCAGACCTGATTGTTGATGGCAATAGCCTGTATGCCGATTTATATAAACCGATGCGATTCCATTCAGATCCAAGTATGAAACATTTCCTTACCGAAAACGCAGATGTTGCCAAGCATCTCATCCAAGGAAAACTTCAAAACGACTACGAAGATGTGAGAGAACTGGACAACGGCCAAGGGGCTGTCGTCAAGCACAACGGAAAACGTGCAGGCGCTTTTAAAGACGACGAAGGCGCACTCCATCTCGTTGATACGACCTGTACCCATATGGGCTGTGAATGCAACTGGAACCATGCAGACTTAACATGGGATTGCCCATGCCACGGTTCACGCTTCTCTTACAAAGGCGAAGTCATTGAAGGACCCGCAAAAGAACCATTAAAGAAACTAGATTAAACTGTGATGCCACTGGCACACAGTTTTTTTGTTATAATCAATGAATAGTTAGAAAATGATGATTATGGAGGCATACGATGATCATTCACAATCGAAAAATTGCAAGACTGCTCGTCACTTTCATTCTTGTATTAGCTTATGTAGGCTTCACGTATCTTCACAAACCAACGCCACCACAACCATTACATACTCTGTTTGAGGAACATATGGAAATGAACCACTTCTCTTACTCTGATCTAGCAGACATTGTATATTTTCAAGCCCCCGTTAACGACCAATCATCCATCTTACCTGTAGAAAACCGAGTCACGATTGACGAACAAACCATTCTATATGACTTATTTTATACGCCTATAAAAGTGCAAAACTGTTGCGTCGAAAGTGCCGACGACTCAAATGCATATGGGCTAATTGTTTCTTTTAAAGACGGCACAACATATGAGTATCTGGCTACTTCAAAAAATATTCAGTACAGAGTCCGAAAGCAAAATGGTGAACTTCACTTAGGTGTAGATAACGTCATAAATGATCAAAATTTATTTTATGAAAAGATTGATCACATCTATCAATCAAACTCATAAACAGTTCTTCTTCTCTCATACTTTTAACTATAGGGATTGTAGGGTAAGGGGTACTTATAAGATATGACAATAAAAGGAAGGTGTTGTTCAATGGGTATAGGCGCTATGTTTATCTCACTCTTGTATTGGATTTGGATCGTCGCTTTAGCGATTACGGTCATTGCTGTTGGTGTTTATGTGGGAATGCAGACACATTACCGTAAAGTGAAAAAGATTGAAGCACAGGAGAAGCGGGATGGTGAAGTAACCTAAGACAATCTATACAAAAAAGACTGATACTGGATACAGTATTCAGTCTTTTTGTCCGAGAGTTATTGCAGTGAGAGCTTAATGTCTCTTTTTATATCTAGTGGCCACCAATAGGGTGTACGTATGATTGAATCTCACTATCCGCTGCTACAGATTGATCTGATAAAGGAAACAAGGCAATCATCCCAATCATAGTAATTGCTATTAGATATTTTTTCAATCTGACCCAACTCCTAACGTAAGGGATTTTTGTTTAGCACGATAGGCACGCTGCATAAAGCCAAGTGCTCTTTCCATTTCTTCCTTTTCTTGAAAAACTGTCGACAGCTCTTTAGAAAGCTCTTCACAAGCATAAAGCATGTTATGCTCTTCTAACAAATCAAATTCTTGTTCCAGACCTTCAAAATTTTCCACATATATTTTTTTCAGGATGTTGCATCTAATCAAAAATTCTTCATTTTTATGTTTCTTCACCTCATGTAAGGCTTGTTTCAGTTCTTCCTCAGCTTCTGTTCGATTACCTAATAAAAAAAGAACTCTTGCTAAACAATAACGAGCTTGTGCAAAGACAAAATAATCTTGGAATTCTACAGCTAATAAATTATTCTGAAAATGTTTTTTTGCATTCTCGAATTCTCTTTCTCGATAAGCATTAATGCCCATAGTATTAATTACGAGCTGTCTAGCATATGGATACTTACTGCTCAGTGACATGTTTTCGTTTAGAATTTCTTTTGCCTCGTTATGCATATCGGATATTGAGTAAATACCTGCTAAGATGTTTGTAGAAAAAATAATTCGCTCTGTATAACCGAGACGTTTAAATATAACAATCGCTTCTTCTAAGTACGAGCAAGCATAGGCATTGTGATTAATCTTTAATAGCGCTAGCCCCATATAATACTGAAATTCAGCTTCTTCAGCTTCATCTTTCACATACTCGAGCAACCGTTCAGCTTTGCGAAATAGGCGAATAGCAGAGCGGTAACGGTGATGTATAAACTCATGTTGACCGCTTACAAAATAGTACATATACCTTAACATGTTGTCTAGTGACTCACTTACGGCCGGGGAAACCCGTTCAATCATTTCGTCACCGGCTTGTTCATCGGTCGTTTGATCCCTCATCATCGTATATCGATATTCCACAAGTGAATAATAGGCAAGAATGCTGTCGCTCGGCTCCATTTTCTTCAGCATCTGCTTAATTTCCTCATGTAGTAAAACAGCATCGTCCATCGATCGAGCAATAATGCAACTATACCATTCTACAATTTTTGCACCGACATCTTCTGATGGTATCGTTTTTCGCATCCTACCACCTCCTCCCTTAATCTAGTTCCATTTTACTGGTAAAAAAGAATAAATGTAAGATTTATTTGATATTTCCCAATATACTTTTTGCTAAAATTTTATGTGGATACGACAAAACCTTAACAAGATATAGATTTTATAATGGCTGAGGCCGTGCCCAAGGCAAAGAAGACACCGTGAGCGCAAGTGACCACGCAGCGCAAACGGATGTCGCGCTTGTGCCTATGGTAAAAGCATTCGCTATTTTAATAGATTGTGCGTCGTTTTCGCACCAAACGCGAATGATGAAATTGAATCAATTAGTGTATTCAATATTTTTTCATTTTCTTGAAACTTCTGATCCTATACCTCCCGTATATAAAGTAGACTTAGGTAGAGGAGGGAACATTATGGAGCTTACAACGATTTACTTCACAATCCTTCTAGTTAGTGGTGGGCTGACCGTTATTTATGTATTGTTGTCTGATGTTTTGGACGGCATCTTTGATATTTTTGATGGTTGGCTCTCACCGACGTTAATTCTGTCCACTCTTGCGTTTTTTGGCGCTTCTGCTTATTTGTTGGAGCGGTTCTCGCCGTTCGATAGCTTAGTTGCTGGTCTACTCGCTATTGCAATCGCTTTAGGTTTAGCGACATTATTCAACTTATTTATTCTTACACCTTTGCAACATACAGAAGAGTCGGTTGCATACAGCGATGAGGATTTGGAAGGCAAGCAAGGGGAAGTCATTTTGACGGTTCCAGCAGATGGGTTTGGCGAAGTTGTTGTGCGAAGCGACAGTGGCACAATCGCAAAAACGGCAGCTTGTCTTCATAACCAAGTGATCCCGTCAGGTACAGAAGTGGTCATTGTGAAGATGGAAAAAGGGATTGCCTACGTCGCAACATTAGCACGAGATGATCTTAATCTTTAAGGGGGAATTGTAGTTGGGAATTGAAATTTTAGTCATTATCGGGATTGTCGTCGTCATTCTTGCGGTGCTTGTTGGTGTCTTTGTAGCGAGATACCGCACAGCTGGTCCAGACGAAGCACTTATTGTGACCGGTAGTTATTTAGGTGGAAAAAACGTGAACATGGATGATGCAGGCAACCGTATTAAGATCGTTCGCGGTGGCGGTACGTTTGTGATGCCCGTGTTTCAACAAGCCAAGCCTTTATCCTTATTATCAAGTAAATTAGATGTTCAAACGCCTGAAGTCTATACCGAACAAGGGGTTCCAGTTATTGCCGATGGTACAGCCATCATTAAAATTGGAGGTTCCATTGGTGAAATTGCAACTGCGGCGGAACAGTTTTTAGGAAAATCAAGAGAGGATCGAGAGCAAGAAGCCAAAGAAGTACTTGAAGGGCACCTGCGTTCAATCCTTGGTTCCATGACAGTAGAAGAAATTTACAAGAACCGCGAGCGCTTTTCACAAGAAGTGCAGAAAGTCGCTTCACAAGATTTAGCGAAAATGGGCCTGGTCATTGTTTCCTTTACGATTAAAGATTTACGAGATACAAATGGATACTTAGAATCTCTTGGGAAGCCAAGAATTGCCCAAGTGAAGCGTGATGCAGACATTGCTACAGCGGAAGCGGAAAAAGAAACCCGTATTCGCCAAGCTGATGCGAACACGCAAGCGAAGCGTTCTGAAATTGAGCGAGCAACTGAAATTGCCGAATCAGAAAAGAATAACCAATTAAAAGTAGCAGCTTATCGCAGCGAGCAAGAGCAAGCGAAAGCCCAGGCTGACCAAGCGTACCACTTACAAGAAGCACGATCGAAACAAGAAGTAACCGAGCAACAAATGCAAATTCAAATTATCGAGCGTCAAAAACAAATTGAGCTAGAAGAAAAAGAAATCGCCCGTCGTGAGCGTCAATATGATGCGGAAGTGAAAAAGAAAGCCGATGCGGATCGTTACTCTGTTGAACAATCAGCAGAAGCGGAGAAAAGCAGGCACTTCGCCGAAGCGGATGCGGATAAATACCGCGTTGAAGCGATGGCAAAAGCGGAAGCAGAGAAAGTCCGCGTGGATGGTCTTGCTGAAGCTGAAGCCGTTCGTGCTCGCGGGGAATCAGAAGCAGATGTTATTCGATTGAAAGGTCTTGCTGAAGCCGAAGCAAAAGAAAAGATTGCCGAAGCCTTCGAGAAATACGGTGAAGCAGCGAAACTTAGCATGATTATTGAAATGTTACCTGAATACGCAAGAGAAGTATCTTCTCCATTATCAAATATTGATAAAATCACAGTTGTTGATACAGGTTCAGGTGAAAATGGTGGCGCCAACCGTGTAACGGGGTACGCAACCGACTTAATGGCCGGTTTACAGGAATCATTAAAAGCGTCCAGCGGTATCGATATTAAAGAACTAGTAGAGAATATATCTAAAAAATAAGTGAAAAGCCTCGCCACTCCAAGATACTGGAATGGCGAGGCTTTTTTTGCTTACAATCCATTTAACCCAAGTGCTTCTAACATTTTCTTTGGAACATCGGTATTATCAATCGTACCATCAAATGACTCCGCTCCTGCGCCAAACGCATAGAGGGGCACATCAATGCCTGTATGATCATAAGACGACCAGCCAAATCCTGTTTTTTCGCTAATCGCTCCATTGATGGCAAGCTTTAAAGAGTCAGCTTCTTTTAAGTCGTCTATTTCTTCTTCCGTCCACTCAAATTCCGTTTTCTCTTTTAATACGTCTTCTAAATTCGAATAATTATGGGTGACCGAAATAGCAATATCAGCACCTAACGCGTGTACTTGATTCAACATCGTCGGGTTTGCTTCGTCTGTTGCATGAACAGCCATACCACCTGTATCGTGGTCACCTACCATGACGACGAGCGTATCTTCGTGCTCTTCAGCATAGTCAACCGCTACTTTTACAGCTTCCTCAAACGCTTCCGTATCCGTCATCGCATAAAGCGGATCGTTGTCGTGGCCGGCCCAATCAATTTGACTCCCTTCCACCATTAAGAAAAATCCGTCTTCCTCTTGTGATAAGAAGTCGATTGCCGTGTCTGTCATCTCACCTAAGCTTGGCTCATCACTGCGCTGCGTCAACGAAGGTTCTAACGCTTCTTCTGCAAATAAACCGAGCAGTTTCTCGCTTTCTCCATCCCACTGCATCAGCTGTCTTCTTGTTTCTAAATATGTATAGGCATGTTCTTCTGCATACGAGACGAGATTAAGTTCATCCTCTCTTATGCCGCCTTCACTTTCTGGCAAAAATTCTGTTCTTCCTCCACCAAATAGTAAATCAATATTTTCATTTTCAATCATTTGTTTGGCAATCTCTGTGTAGCTTCCACGTGACTCTACTTCAGCTGCAAAAGCGGCTGGTGTCGCGTGGGTAATCGTAGATGTTGCAACAAGTCCAGTGCGTTTCCCATTTTCTTTTGCCACATCAACAATTGACGGCAACGACTGCCCATCTGGACCAAGACCAATGACGCCATTGTTTGTTTTTTGTCCTGTAGCAAAAGCAGTTCCAGCAGCTGCTGAATCGGTAATTGCTGCATCATTGGACTCCGTTTTCACGTGAGCAGAGAGCATATCTTTTTCATCCCAAATTGGCAGCGCATCTTCCTTATACATCCGGTAGCTGTTCGCATAGCTTTGCGAAAACCCATCTGGTATTAGGAAAATCACATTCTTAGCTGGACCGTTACTTGGTTCGCTTACGCTTCCATCGTCGCTTGCCGAAGCACCTGTCGTTGTACCAATTAATCCAACTGTCACCGCAGCAACTAAACCATAGGCTGTCCATTTCTTTTTCATCTGTCATCCTCTCCTCACCCACTAATTTTCCTACATCCTTACTTTACAAAAAGAATGTAAAGTCCGTGTTTGAATGAAATGAAGGATTATAAACGTTTTGTAAAGACAAAGAAGCATGTCGTAACACGACATGCTTCTTTTTGGTTTCACACTGGCTGGGCAGGACGAGTATGAAGACAATGGAGCGTTTTTTGCGGAATAGCTAAGGCTCGCGTTCGTCATTTAAAATGAACGTTTCACCTTGTGGATCAGTTCTTAGACTCATTCAAATGAAGTATCTTATTTATCTTTATTTAACCCTAACTTCGCTAATTGATCTGCTAAAGCAGAGTTTGAGAAATCATCATCTTTATTTTGCTTCTTCATATAGTTATTCACTTCACGTTTGGAGACGTTCTTATTTTTACTTTGTTTGCGGCGTTCTTCAAACTGGGCTTTCTTTTCACGGTGGCCGCACACACAAGCGAATACTTGCCCTTCTCCTTGACCCCGAAGCTCAAGCTTTTTCTTACATTTAGGACAGCGAGCATTTGTTGTCATTGCGATGTTTTTACGGTAGCCACACTCACGATCTTGGCAGACGCGCATTTTTCCTTTCTTTCCGTTCACTTCAAGGAGAAACTTTCCACATTCAGGACATTTTTCACCTGTTTTATTATCATGGCGGAATGTGGTTGTATCAGCTTTCACTTGTCCAACGACGGATTGTGCGTATTGTTTCATATCGGCAATAAACGCACTCTTTTGCTCTTTCCCTTGGACAATCTTCTCGAGTCGTTGCTCCCATTCTGCCGTTAACGCTGGTGATTTCAATTCTTCTGGAACAAGATCAAGCAGCTGTTTTCCTTTCGATGTTACAAAAAGATCTTTGCCCTTTTTTTCGATTAAAAAGCTTGAAAACAACTTTTCAATGATATCCGCTCGGGTCGCAACCGTACCGATTCCACCTGCTTCAGCAAGTGTCTTTGAAATCTGCGCGTCTTTTTCTTCCATAAATTGAGCAGGCTTTTCCATCGCGGTAAGCAACGTGGCTTCATTAAAACGAGCAGGCGGTGTCGTTTCGCCACGTTTTAACTCTACGCCATTAAGGGAAAGCTTCTCTCCTTCTGTAAACTTCGGAAGTTTGCTTTCTTTTGCCTGTTCCTCGTCTTCATTCTGACGCCAGCCTAGAGAAATCATGCGCTCCCCTTTTGTTCGGAACAGTTCATTGGCAACCTCTGCTTCAACAACGGTTTGCTCGGATTCACTTGCCGGGAAAAAATTGGCCAAGAAGCGACGAACGATCAAATAATATAGCTTGGTTTCTTTATCATTCATAGCGCTTATCGGCGGCGCTTGTTCTGTTGGAATTAACGCATGGTGATCTGATACTTTTGCATCGTTTACCATCTGTTTCTTGGCGTGGGTTATACCAAGTTTCGATGCCTCCAGCACTGTTTTTCGAAACGGCTGAACATCAATCGCTTTTAAGCGATCTTTAAGTGTGTCGACAAGATCAGAAGAAAGAAAACGAGAGTCTGTTCTTGGATACGTAACCGCTTTGTGCTGTTCATACAACTTCTGCAAAGCGCCTAAGGTTTCTTTCGCTGAATACCCATATCGCTTATTGGCTTCACGTTGTAGTTCTGTTAAATCATACAAATTTGGCGCAGACGTATGTTTTTTCTTAGCTTTTACGCTTGTAATCGTTAGCGCGTTTCCTTTTACTTTGTCTTTTAAGGCTTTTGCATCTTCTTCATTAAACATTCGTTCATCACCAGACTTGCGATGATACCAACGGAATGTTGTGCCTCCTTCAACATTCGCTTGCAGCGTATGGTACGGCGTTGGCTTAAACGACTGAATCGTCTTTTCTCGTGTCGCTAAAATCGCAAGTGTTGGTGTCTGCACACGACCACATGATAACTGCGCATTGTGCTTTGTTGTTAATGCTCGAGTCCCATTAATCCCTACATACCAGTCCGCTTCTGCTCTTGCTTCAGCTGCGGCAAAAAGGTTTTCATATTGGCGTCCATCTTTAAGCTTCTTAAAGCCGTCTTTAATTGCTTTATCTGTGACAGAAGAAATCCACAGCCGTTTAAGCGGCTTTTTCACGTGGGCTTTCGCTAGAATCCAGCGAGCCACAAGCTCCCCTTCACGTCCTGCATCCGTTGCAATGATGACTTCCCCGACATCTTGGCGATTTAACACTTTTTTCACCGTATGAAACTGTTTAGACGTTTGCTTAATAACGACAAGATCAAGACGCTTTGGCAGCATGGGCAACTCTTCTAAACGCCAGTTTTTATATTGTTCTCCGTAATGTTCAGGGTCTGCATGTGTAACCAGATGGCCCAGCCCCCACGTCACAATATATTCCTTTCCTTCAAAAAAGCCGTTTCCTTTTTGATTGGCACCAAGTACACGGGCAATGTCCCGTCCGACGGAAGGCTTTTCTGCTAAAATCGCTTTTTTCTTCATCAAATCATCCTTTTGTTTTTATAAATAATACTTTTAAATAGCTTCCTTTTGGATACGCGCTCGTGGAGGCAAAATCAACAGGAACGCGATGTTCTTCGAGAATATCGTACGACAAATTGTGTGCTTGGAGCGCATCGTGTATCATCCGCTTAAACTGCTTTGATGTGACGTTCGCTGCATTCGTTGATGCAACAAGTACGCCACCGCGGCTTAATAAAGGGATCGTTTCTTCCACTAATTTCGAATAGTCTTTTGCAGCGCGGAACGTTGTTTTCTTCGAGCGGGCAAAGCTCGGTGGATCAAGAACGACAAGATCAAAAACGAGTTCCTTTTTCTTGGCATACTGAAAATAGCGAAATGCATCCATCACGACAATTCGTTGTGATTCAGGGTCAATCCCGTTCACTGAAAACTGTTCTTCGGTCTTTTCTCGACTACGATTGGCTAAATCGACGCTTGTTGTTTCGCTTGCGCCTCCCATAGCTGCAGCGACAGAAAATGCACCTGTGTATGAAAAGAGATTCAAAACCCGCTTACCAACGGCATAGTTATCCATAATTTGCTTCCGAACGAGACGTTGATCGAGAAAGATTCCAGTCATCGGACCATCATTTAAGTACGTGGCATACGTAATCCCGTTTTCTTTTACTAGCAGCGGAAATTCACCACGTGTCCCTTCTACAAAGTCATCCTCGCCGGTATATGAGCCGTCTTCGGCAAACCGTTTCTTTTCATACACGCCTTCAAACGAGATCGTATCGCGAATCGCTTGCAACACTAGGTCTCTAAATGTGTAAATCCCTTGGCTGTACCATGTCACCACAAGATAACCGGCGTAGTAATCGAGTTGAAGCCCACCAATGCCATCGCCTTCACTATTAAACAAGCGGAAGGCAGTTGTTTCTTTAGCTTGGAAAAAAGACGACCGCTTTTCAATCGCTTCTTTCAACTTTCGTGTAAAAAAGGACTGGTTAATCTGTTCCGTTTGATCACGTGTTAACACCCAACCACTGCCAACATTTTGCTTTCCAATATAAGCTTTCGCTAAAAAGCGATTATTTTTCGTCTTTATATTAATGAGGGTACCCTCTTCGTGCTGGTCGAGTTGAAACCAATCTTTTTCAAGAAGAGGATATCCTTGTTTTATTTGTTTCTCTATTTTTTCATTCACCACGGTTTGGTCAATTGTCGTACGTTTATGCATGGTCTCACCTCAACTGTAGTATAGCATATCTATTTTTTGTTCAATAACGGTCACAACGTTCATTAAAAATGTCTTTTCACTCTATCTTTTACAAGTTAAAAAGAGCATACTTAATTAAAAAACTCCATGGGAGTGATGACATGTACAAGCTTGTCTGTACCATTGACGGTATAACAAAATCATTTAAACTTCAAGATAGCAATGAAGACTTGGTTTTCAATGATCTTTTTGAAGCGGAACTGCATGCAAAACAGCTAAATAAAGATATCTCCTATGCCTATCAATGGGTGCCAGAACGAATAGATTCATAAAACCTGTGAAAATCTTATGACACATTGACTCCTTACACATATTGTCCCAAAAGATTGCTATACTAAGTAAGAAAGGTGGGGTTTGATGTTTAAATGGGTAAGTTATATTGAAGGGATTTCGTTGATTTTACTCGTATTTTTAGCTATGCCGCTTAAATACATATGGAACGTCCCTGAATTTGTTAGCGTTGTTGGCATGGCACATGGGGTTCTTTTTATTGCTTACATGCTCTTCGTTGTGAATTTCTTTTTCAGTAAACAATGGACTTTAAAGACGACTGTTCTTGCAACACTTGCATCCATTGTGCCTTTTGGACCGTTTATTTTAGAAAAACGGATTATCAAAAATGAAGAACGTCCGCCAGCCATCTAGGTTTTAAGGTTTAGAGACCGAGGTAACACGATTATAAGATAATTGATCCAAAGATACGATGTCCCTTCAAAGTCGACACTGAAAAAAGTGAAGCCGCTGAAGGGCTTTTTTTATTGTTGAAGTGAACAAGCCGCGGGCGCCCTCCTGAAGCAGATTTGAACCGTAAAACAACAACGGGTTACCTTAGTCATTTGATGTCCCAACTTATTTTGATTCAAATGTCCTATCCTTTTTATGTTTCATTCAATTTTTCCTAGGGTATTTTATAGATCAGGAGGCGATATAAATGAAACCTGTATACAAAGAATTCTACAACGATGAAGAAGTTGTTACGATTGTTAAAGCATTGAAAGAAAAGAACGTGATGGAAGACGATATTTACGTTATTACTCACGATGATGATCGCACAGATCGTGTAGCAGATAATGCAGATGCAAACACAATTACTGCTTCTGAAACAGGACTTGGCACATCAATCAAGAATACGTTCCGTAGCAAAGGGGACGAACTGCGAGCTAAGTTTGAAGAATTAGGTTTCTCCGAAAATGAAGCAGAGCAGCTTGAAGAACAACTTGACCAAGGTAAGGTCATCGTTGCGGTTACGAATCAAGGTGAAAACTTCACATTCTAATTGTCGCACACATACAGCAGCCGCTCTCTTAACTAGAGATGCGGCTGCTTTCGTGTTTTAATAGAACGAGGAGAGGAGGGACGACGCTTGAGTGATTTAGGAAAGAAACAATTTCTAAAATGGTTTGTTGATCATCATTATTTAAAACATCGCGACGCACGTGCACTTCTTGTACACATTCAATCGTCGCCCCATCTTTTATCGAAGCTCCGGTTAACGGAAACGATTCAACCTCAAAGACGCACACTTGTTGTTGCTAGTACTCAATCGGATGAACCTGGTTTCCGCTACGTGTATGATGGTCAAAAAACGGAGGATGTGTCTAAAGCGCTTGATGACATCACCACACATCCATCAAGTCCCATTTATTTGATTGTCCATTTTTATGGTCGTGACATCCATCATTCGTATCGACAATTGCTTGAAACGCCTATCCACCGCTCTTATCGTCAATATAAACAAAATCAACAAGACGAAAAAGAAACCAATGCCTTTTTAGACTATGTGGATGTAGAAAATGAACGAACACGGTTACGGGCTGCGATTGACAAAGCGTTGGATGACCGAAATCATGATGAGTTTGCTCGACTCTCTAAAGAGCTACGATTTTTACAGGAACAAGCAAGCTTACAATGAAAAAGCCCATGCTTATGCATGCGCTTTTTCGTTTTTCTTTTTATTCGGTCGAATCCATTTTGACAATAAGCCATGTGAAGGCGAGAAGACAAAACTTATAATAAAGACCACGCCTGTCATCATTGCCATCGATCCTGAAATCGAACTATCAATCCAGTAAGCAACATAATAGCCGCTTATCGCTGAAACTGCACCAAATAAAGCACTCAGCACAATCATGACCGACAAGCGCTCTGTCCATAAATAAGCTGCAGCTGCTGGGGTAATTAGCATGGCGACTACCATAATTGCACCAACTGCATCAAAAGAAGCGACTGTTGTGATAGAGACAAGCCCCATAAATAAATAATGTAAGAACATAACTGGTAGCCCTAAACTTAGTGCAAGAGCGGAATCAAATGCGAGCAACTTCCATTCTTTATATAATAAAAGAATAAATGCTAGCACGATGATCAGAACGATCACCAGCATTAACGTTGCCACGGGAATTTCTAAGCCAAACACTGTCGTTGTATTAAACGGGATAAACGCAATTTCACCCATTAGCGTGTGCTGTACATCTAAGTGCACGTTTCCAACCGAAGTCGAAATCAAGATAACACCAATGGCGAATAATGACGTAAAGACGACACCAATGGAAGCGTCATGCTGTACGCCTTTTGAATGAAACCACTGTACCAAAAAGGTTGTTAATAACCCTGCTAATGCAGCGCCGATTAACATGTGCATACCTTCCATACTTTGCGTAATCAGAAATGCAAGCACAATACCTAAAAGTACAGTATGGCTAATCGCATCAGCCATCATCGCCATTCGTCGTAAGATCAAGTAGGCACCGACGATTCCACACGTAATTCCTACTAGCGCACCGGTAATTAAAATCCAGCCTTCATAAGAAATCATTCGCCTCCACCTTCTTTCAATACACCAGGTGCTTCATTCTGGGCAAATGCTTGTTTTTGCTGGGCTTTAAATTCAATGCGTTCTGCAATTAAGCCTTTCTCTTTTCCAAAGAACAAGGAAAAAACGAAAAAGACAGATGCCGATAACACAATGAATGGTCCCGTCGGCCAGCTAGGACCTTGCGCACTGAAGAATGTTCCAATCGCTCCAGATAAGCCCCCAAATACACCCGATAATAGGAGCATTACTTTAAACGACTGTGTCCAATATCGAGCGCTAACGGCAGGAATAATTAATAAAGCCGCCATTAGAATAACACCTACCGCTTGAATGCCAATGACAATTGTTGTCACGAGGCCAATCATATAGACAATATCCATACCTCGTGACGATAAACCAATTCCTCGTGCAAACTCAGGATCAAATAAGAATAACTTCCATTCTTTATAAGCGAGTGTAATGAGAAAGATGACAACAATAGCTAGAATGACCATCGTATAAACATCCATTCGCACCATGCTTGCAGCCTGACCAAAGATAAACGTATCTAAACCACTTTGATTCCCCCCGCCAGAGCGATTGACCAAGGTAAGTAGGACAATACCAGCTCCAAAGAAAACAGACAGGATAATTCCCATTGCCGTATCTTCTTTTATTCTAGATGATGTACGAATGACGTGAATAAACCATGCGCCAAGCAATGCACTTATGGCTGCACCTAAGATGAGAATAAAGAAATTCTTTTCATTAATAATCATAAAGGCGATCACAACACCTGGAAGAGCAGCATGAGAAAGGGCATCACTCATCAAGCTTTGTCGCTTCCAATAAGCAAGCGTACCAAACATTCCAGCAGCTATACCAAGAAACGTTGCACTTAGGAGCACCCATTGAAAATTAATTGACGCTAGAATCTCCATTAGATAGTGCCTCCTCTTTAATAATGTGCACTGCGCCTCCATACGCCTTCGTAATATTCGACGTTGTATAGATGTCTTCTGTTTTGCCGTGTGCAATGACGGTTTTGTTTAAAAACAAGACGTGATCAAAATAATCGGCTACGGTTTGCAAATCGTGGTGGACAACGAGTACGGTTTTGCCATCTTGACGCAGTTGCTTCAAAATATCCATAATCGCTCGCTCTGTAGCAGCATCTACGCCAGCGAACGGTTCATCCATAAAATAAAGATCTGCGTTCTGCACGAGTGCTCGAGCCAAAAAGACGCGCTGCTGCTGACCACCAGATAGCTGACTAATTTGCCTTTTTGCAAAATCTTCCATCCCTACTTTCCGCAGGGCATCCATTGCTTTTTCTTTATGTTTTTTCTTTGGCCACCTAAGCCATCCAATATGACGATAAAGCCCCATTAACACAACATCTAATGCATTGGTTGGAAAATCCCAGTCTACTGAACCTCGCTGTGGAACATAGCCAACGCGTGATTTTTGTTTTTTTAATGTTGAGTCAAAGAATCGAACTTGACCATGTAAAGGTGGATGCAGGTTAAGTAGCGCTTTAATAAGCGTTGACTTTCCTGCGCCATTCGGTCCAACAATACCTGTCAAGGAACCTTTTTCAACCGTAAAACTAACGTTCTTCAAAACTGTGTTTTTGCGATAGGCTGCACTAATGTTCGCTACATCTAGTACACTCATGGTCGTTCATCTCCTTAATCTGCTCAACACGCTCATAGAAGTTATTCGGAGGCTGTCAAAGCTGAGTGAATGGTATCGACATTGTGGCGATACATGCCAATGTACGTTCCTTCTTCAGTGCCTTCTTCGCCCATTGCATCTGAGAATAATTCTCCCCCAAGCTCAATGGAATGTCCGGCTTGTTGAGCACCTTCTATAACAGCTTGAACAGTTGAATCATTTACACTGCTTTCTACAAATACAGCTGGGACCTCTTTTTCTACAATCGTATCGATCGTTGATTGAATATCAGAAATTCCAGCTTCTGATTCTGTACTTAACCCTTGAATCCCCATAACGTCAATGTCGTTCATCTCACCGAAATATTGAAATGCATCATGTGCCGTTACTAAGATACGCTGCTCTTCTGGAATTTGTGCGATTGTATCTGTTGCATATGTGTATAATTCGTCTAACTCATTAAAATAGGCTTGTTTGTTTTCTTCTAATTCATCTGCATGTTCAGGTAAAACTTCTTTTAATTCTTCAACTGCTGAATCTAATGCTTGTTCCCATAATACTACATCAAACCAGATGTGCGGGTCATCCATGCCCGCTTCTTCTTCATCTTCAAGCAAATGTCCTGTATCAACCGTTTCGCCAATCGCATACGCATTTGAATCCACGCCATTAAAAACGTCCGTTAATTGAGCTTCTAAATGAAGACCGTTGTAGAAAATAAGATCTGCTTCCTGAAATAACCGAATATCACTTTGAGACGCTTCATACACGTGTGGATCTACGCCTGGCCCCATAAGTGTTTGTACATTCGCTAAATCTCCAGCAATAACCGATAATGGCTCTCCAATTTGACCAATCGTAGCCACGACGTCAACCGTACCTTCCGTCTCTTCCGTCGTTCCACCTGTGTCATCTCCATCATTACATGCAGCAAGCATCATCCCTACTGATAAAACTGTAAACCCTAATACGTGCTTCTTCATGCTGATTTCCTCCTTTTTTCCCATCCGCTATATCTATTTGTATGCAACAATCAACATTTATTTCCTGTCCACAATAAAGTTTCTCTAATGCAACTTTAATTCCCTTGTCCAAAATTGTCAACAACTTTGATTTACTTTTTGTCAAAGAAAAAAATACCACTCACCTAGTCTTATTCCCTTATCTTTCCGTTCCTTTTTACAATCTATGTACAAAAAAACGCCACCCTGCTGTATGCAGAGTGACGTCTTAAGAATCAATTAGAAATCATTTCCATTGTGGTTTTCTTTATTCGCTTCCATCTTCGGTAAAACCACCCAACGATGAATAGCGGCCGCTACACCATCGTTCACGTTCGTTGCCGTTATCCAATCTGCTTTTCGTTTCACGAGATCTTGCGCATTTCCCATCGCAACACCCAGTCCAGCTTCTTGAATCATGGCAATGTCATTCAAGCTGTCACCAACAGCCATCACATGCTGCATATCAATCCCCAACTCATCGCATACCAATTTAATGGCACTCGCTTTATTGATACCAATGGCATTCACCTCGATATTGGTTGGGCTCGAATTTGTTATTTCTGTAAGTCCTCTTTCAGTTAGTTCCGCCACAATCTCTTTACGGACGCCATCATCGGTTGTATCAAATCCAAACTTTAACCATTGATAATTGTGGCGATCCTCAGGTAAGTCACCACGAAATAGTCCATTTGATGAGGCTGCCCATACATGAGCCCCGTATCGCTCTCTTAATTCGTATACATGATTCACTGCATCTTCGTGTAAGTGTGTAGCATGGATTAAATCGCCGTCTTTGTTATAAATTTCGCCGCCATTAGCCGTAACTAAGAACGTTTGCAGACCTAACGATTGCGCATAACTTCCACACGTTGCCCGCGTTCTACCGGTAGCAATCATGACTGGAACGTTTAATTCCCTCGCTTCGATAATAGCCTCTCGATTGCCAGGAGAGATTTCATGATTATCGTTTAATAGTGTACCGTCCATATCTAGCGCGATTAATTTTATTTCTGGTCTTTCTTCCGTTGACATGCTACATGACCCCTTCCCACAATGCACTCATTCCACTCCTAGTGTACTACAAACTGAAATGGTCTGTCGTGTTCTGAACTTCAACACAAAAGAGCCTTTAAAGAGAAAAAGGATGAGTATTTACTCATCCTTTTGTTTTAACCTAACTTGTTATATTCTTCCCAAAACGCAAGAATTGTTTCCAATCCTTTATCGAAATTTTCAAGGTGGAAATGTTCGTTCGGTGCATGAAAGTTCTCACTAGGTAGTCCAAAGCCCATTAAAATGATCGGGACATTTAATTGTACATCAAAAGTCTCAACAACTGGAATGGATCCACCCATTCGAGTATAGGCCACTTCCGTTTGATACACTTTTTCATACGCTCTAGCAGCCGCAGCGAAAGCTGGGTCCGTCACCGGTGCAGCGAACGGTTTGCCTGTATCGTGACGTTGCGTCGTAACCGACATACCTGCTGGCGTATTTGCCTCAATATGCTGCTCGATTTTCGCTAAAATATCTTCTGGGTCTTGTCCAGGAACCAATCGGCACGTAATCTTCGCTGTTGCTTCTGCAGGAATTACGGTTTTTACCCCTTCTCCTTGGAAACCTCCAAACACGCCATTAAATTCAAGCGTTGGACGAATCCAAGTCCGCTCACGAGATGTGTAGCCTTTCTCACCAACAAGAGCTGAAACGCCTGTTTCGGCTTTCATGCTTTCATCTCCACTGCCTAGTGCAGCTAAACTTTCCTTTTCTTCATCCGCTAAAGCTTCAATACCTTCATAAAAACCTGGAACAGCAATCTCGCCATCCTTGTTTCTCATTGTGCCTAAAAGCTCCACTAATCCGTGGAGTGCATTTGGTACTGCACCACCGTACAGGCCAGAATGCAAGTCCCCTTTTGCACCTTTAACCGTTAATTCGATCGCTGCAAGCCCTCTTAAACCTGTGCAAATTGCAGGTTTTCCAGGTTCTAGCATCGGTGTATCTGAAATTACAAGTACATCTGAACGAAGTCGTTCTTTCTCTGCTTCGACAAACCCATCTAAATTCGGCGAACCGATCTCTTCTTCTCCTTCAATTAAAAACTTCACATTAAACGGAAGCTCACCCTCTGATTTAAGCATCGCTTCGACTGCTTTAATATGCATGAAGGTTTGACCTTTATCATCACTTGCGCCTCGAGCATATAGTTTATTGTCTCGAACAGTAGGCTGGAATGGCTCTGTTTCCCATAAATGCAAAGGATCAACTGGCTGCACATCATAGTGACCATAAATTAAAATCGTCTTCGCATCTTCACCAGCTTTCAGCCATTCACCATAGACGATTGGATGTTTTTCTGTCGGGATCACTTCCACCTTTTCCATCCCTGCATGCAACAATTGGCGCTCTAACCAGTTTGCGGCTTCCACTACGTCTGCTTTATGTTCTGACAAGGAGCTCACACTTTTTATTTTTAGAAACTCATTTAATTCATCTAGCATCGCTTCTCGGTGTGCTTGTAAATAATCTACTGCTTTACTTGTCATCATGATCACTCCAAAATGTTCTTCTTTTTTCGATTGTATCATAGTCTCTTATCCTTCACGACTCATGTTACACTAGAACGTATGAAGGAGGGAATTGAATGACAGTGAAATCATTAACAACGGCTGATTTTGATGAAGCCTTTCAATTGAGTCGCTATGCGTTTCAAGCAAAACCAACGCAAGAACAAACGGAATTTGCACGAACGCAATGGGCAAGTGTGAAGGCTTCACAGTTTGGTATCAAGGATAATGACAGAATCATCTCAAAGTTAACATTATTATCTTTACATATTCATTTGTACAATACCATCATTCCTATGGGTGGAATTGCTAGCGTAGCCTCCTACCCGGAGGCCCGAAGAAGAGGGAGCGTCCGTAAACTCTTGCTCCATAGCCTTGAACAAATGAAAGAAAACGGTCAGCTTATCTCTTATTTAGCCCCATTCTCCGTACCGTTTTATCGAAAATTTGGGTGGGAGATCTTATGTGATGAAGTGACCTACACGTTAAGGAAAGACCAACTCCCTCTTCCTCTCCCAAACATTGAGGGCTCATTGAGTCGAACTTCCTATACAGATTCTCGTATAAAAACCGTTTATGAACAAAGCATTTGTCACGGCATGCTCCATCGAGATGATGACTGGTGGGCAAGAAAGCAAGAAGGCTTTAAAGAAAATGAAACGGTTCTTTATGAAGATGCCGATGGTACACCAATGGGATACATTGTTTATCACATAGAGAATTCAAAGTGGAAAACAGAAGAGTTTGTCTACGTAAATCAAGCCGCTTTAAAGGCGTTGCTTCACTTCATTGGTCAGCACGACTCTATGCTTCAAGAAGCTACCCTCACTGTACCTGAATCAAAAGGAATGCATTTTTTCTTACCGGACCCGCTAACTTCAGCGGAAACGAAACCGTACTTTATGGCGCGAATCGTGGACTTCTCGCAATTTATAGCCATGCTCCCATTTAAAGAAGAGGGGCAATTTACGATTCGCATTCAAGATGAATGTGCTGCATGGAATGATCAGACGTTCTCTTTATCGATTCAAGAGAGCCATGTTACGTGCGAACCAACGAGTGCACCGCCGACCATTTTTATGACGATACAAGTTGCATCGAGCTTATTAATGGGCTACAGACGTCCGGAGTTTTTTAGAGATACAGGACTGATAACCGGCGAACGCAATGATGTTCACGCTTTTTTACAAACGTTACCAACCGAACAACCTACTTTACATGATTTCTTTTAAGTAACGGACAATACCTACTACAAAAAAACGGCGCTCCTCGTACATTAAGAGGGGCGCCGTCTTCCTGTTATTCAACTCGTTGCTTTAATACTTGTACAACATTGTCTTTTTGCTCTGCTTTTAAAGTAATATCTCTTACATACGAACTAGGTTCTTCACCATCAATTGGCTCAAGCTTTAATGTAATATGCGGTTCATTCTTCTCTGTTGCCTCTACCTTATATTCATCAAACTCGGCTGCAATTGCCTCAAATGTTGAGTTATTCTCTTCATCATTTGCTTCACCACCAACCCAAACTTCTTTTGGTTGGTTCAAATCTTCATCTTTGTAAACTAATATGAGTTTATTCATGTTTCGTCCACCTCGTTTTCAACAGGGATGTTCTATTCATTCCTTTTTCTTTGCACCCTTAAACGTTGAATTGGTATAGAACGACGCCAAACTCATTTAACAGGCTGTCGAAATTAGTCGTTCCACTCAAATTTAGCAATCATGTCTTCTAGTTCATCTGCTAGTTCTGCAAGGTTCGTCGTTGAGCTCAAAATTTCCTCCATTGAAGCGAGCTGTTCTTCTGTCGATGCCGATACATTTTGCATGCTTGCAGAAGTTGTTTCATTCGCAGTTGAAATTTGGTCATAAGACTGAATGAACTGCTCTGTCTGATTAGCCATCGTCTTCACTTCTTCTGTAACAAGGGAAATCTTCTCTGTCACCTGATTCATATGTGCTTTTATTGAAGAGAACGATTGCCCTGCTTCTTCAATAATGGTCACACCTTTTCCGACTTCTCCCTCACCAGCAATCATTTCTTGTACAACAACTTGTGTCTCGTCCTGCACGTTGTTGATGTGCTCCTGCACGGTTTTGGCCGCATTATTTGATTGCTCTGCTAATTTTCGAACTTCATCCGCGACAACAGCAAAGCCTCGTCCATTTTCACCTGCTCGTGCAGCCTCTATGGATGCGTTCAAAGCGAGCAAATTCGTTTGTTCGGCAATATCAGAAATCATTTGACTAACTTGGCTAATCGTTCCTGCTTGTTGCTCTAGGCTTTCAACAGTCGTAGAAATGGATCGTACTTTTTGTTGAATGGTATTCATTTGTTCGACACTGCTTTTTATCCCTTCTTGTCCAGTTTGCACAGCTTGTACAGCGTCTTTTACCGCTTCGGTTACAAGAGTCGTTGATTGCTGGATGCCATGGATTCCAGTTGAAATGGTTGTTGCAGCAGACTTTCCTTGATCCATACTCGAAGTTTGCTCTTCCACACTGCCAGATACCTCTTGAATGGCTAACGTAATTTGCTCGGTTGCCTGCATATTCTGCTCTGTACTTGCCTGGAGTTCTTCTGATGAAGCTGCTAAATACGTTGATTTATCTCGAATCCCTGTAATCGTCGCAATAAGGGATTGCCTCATTTCATCAAAAGACTCTGCGAGCACACCCACTTCATCTCTAAAGGTTGATTTCACTTTATAGGTAGAGCTTAAATTTCCTTTACTAATAACCGCCGCCACTTCTGATAATCCGGCAATCGGACGTACAATCGCACGAACTACACCAAAAATAATAACGGATCCGATGATAAGCGTCACGACAACAACAATAATCATCGTAATTAAAATTGGTTCCACTAGTTGCCGAACTTCATTCGGCAACATCGCACCTGCGAGAATCCATCCTGTAGGTGAAACCGTATCATACGTAATTTCTCTTGGCTCCCCCTCATCCATTTGAAACTGAAATTGTCCTGCTTCGCCTTCCTCGACAAATAAAGAACTAAGAGTAGCGGGTATGTATTCTCCAGATTCGAGCACCGGATGATAGACGACTCTTGAAAGGTGGTCAACTAAGAATAAGTAGCCTGTACTCCCAATTGACGCATCTGCCACATAGTTTAAAATCGGATTAAAATCAACACGCATCGCGACAACATGCTCTCGATCACTTGATAACGAAGCGAAAATAATATCCGCATCTTCTTCGCTATTAAAAAATGGTTCACTGACCGCAACATCGGTTTGTCTTGCAATCACGTCTCGTAGCCACGTAAATTCATGAATGCCATAATTGTCGGCTAAGTCTTCCGTATTCGCGACATCTTCCGTATTCCCATCCGGTTGAATCGCAACCCCTTCTCCAGAGCTATTTACAATATAAAGCTCATGAATTCGTTCATTTTCTCTAAGCAAAGCGTCCAGCTCCGATGCAAGTTCATCCGCTGACTGGGACCCATCTACCGTACTCCCCATATAAAAAGCCAACTCTGTCTGTAACTCCATATATTGCTGTACAGACGAATGAACGTTGGACGTCATTTGTTCCGCTTGTGCATGCATCGTTTCTTCAACATTATCGCGCGTTGTTAAATACGAAAACACCCCAATTACGAGACTTGGTATAAGTAACATCAATCCAAATGCAAACATTAATTTCCACTTTAAACTTATGTTTTTCTGCTTCATATTTCCCCCACCTCTATCTTCTCATCTACTATTTCGGCTAGTGCTTCTACTTTCTAAAGTCTCAATGTTGATATTTGAAGAATTGCGCGAAAAAAGTTATCATTAAATCAATTTAAATGAGAGAGGATGGTTTTCATGCAGCTTTCAGATTTTCTTACGATTGATACCGCATCAAGTCCTGTTTTTCATCCGGTTCAATCTGATCGATTTCTTTACATAAATGATGCATCTGGTTTGCCTCAAGCCTACGAATACAACTTAACCACGCAGTCATCTAGCCGGTTGATTGAAACATCCGAACGAATCATGTTTGCCACATACGTTGGTGATGACATTTTAATCGGTATGGATCATGGTGTTAATGAAAAACAACAACTCTTCCTAGTTAAAAATAAGGAGGATCTGCTACCATTAACAGACGATCCCGCTCATATCCATCAATACGGTGGGCTCTCACCTGATAAACAAACGATTGCATGGAGCAGCAACCGTCGGCATCCCCAGTTTTTTGATGTCTATACCCAGCGTACCGATACATTTGAAATAGAATGTGTCTATGAAGAGGATGGTCGCCACGACCCAGTGTCGTTTCATCCTAATGGAAAACAGCTACTGATCCAAAAAACATCGACAAATTTAGATAATGATCTAGGTCTCTTACATTTAGAAACCAAAACCATTGAATGGCTCACACTACATAACGGCGAAGCTCATTTTACTAATGCTTGTTTTGATAAAGAAGGGACGTACATCTATTGCATTAGTAACGTTGGTAGAGAATATAGCGGCGTTGCACGCATTCACGTTGAAACGAAAGCGCTGGAGTGGCTATATACAGCTAATTATGATTATGAAGAACTCGTGTTAAGTAAGGATGGGGCATATTTAGCGTATGCGCTAAACAAAGGGGGCGTTTCCGAAGCGTACCTTACCCATATTCCAGCATGGCAAGAAACGAAACTTTCGATTGAGAAAGGTGTTGTTTCAAGTTTTTCGTTTTCTAAAGATACAAGCCACGTCCTATTTTCATTAAACGGTGCCTTACATCCAACCTCTATTTGGTGCTATGAAGTCGAGAAAAAACAATTGCAAGCTGTTGAAAACTGTACGAAGGCTCGTCACATCACCCCACACTTAACGCAATCAGAAGAAGTGATGTTTACAAGTTCAGATGGCGAAACGATTTCTTCTTTCTATTACAAACCAGCAGAAGAAGGTCCGCATCCCGTCGTTATTTTTGTCCATGGTGGTCCCGAAAGCCAGATTCGTTCTGTTTATAACCCATTTCTTCAGTACTTTGTCTCACAAGGTTTTGCTGTTTGCACACCAAATGTACGTGGAAGCACTGGCTACGGAAAGCGATTTCATCATCTAGATGATAAACGGAACAGGATGGATTCGGTTCGTGATTTAAATGAACTAGCAGAATGGTTAAAAGCGCAAGAGCTAGCCATCCCAGATAAAATTGCGGTGATGGGAAGAAGCTACGGCGGCTTTATGGTTCTAGCAGCAATCACTCATTACCCAACACAGTGGGCTGCCGCCATCGATATCGTCGGTATTTCAAGCTTCAAATCATTTTTAGAGAATACAAGTATATGGAGAAGGAAAGTGCGGGAAGCAGAGTATGGCTCTCTTGAAGAAGATATTGATTTCTTTGACAACATCGACCCGATCCATAAAGTCGATCAAATTGAAGCGCCTCTTCTTGTTCTACACGGTCGAAATGATCCACGTGTGCCAATCTCTGAGGCAGAGCAAATTGTTGAGCAACTTCAACAACGCAACCATCCTGTAGATTTTTTATACTTTGAAAATGAAGGTCATTTCTTTGTTCGCTACGAGAATAATCTAGCAGCTTACGAAAAATCATTTGAGTTTTTACAGAAGTGGCTATAAAAAAAGAACTCCATGAGCGAGAATTCCTCATGGAGCACTTTTTTATAAAGAGTGAAAGGAATGTTACCCTTCTCGCTTTTCATGAATGAGCTGGTTTTTCATCTCTGTCAATTCATCTGATAAGGATACTGGGTACACTTCTGGTACTTCTAAGCGAAGATATTCTTCCCAAAAAGATTGTTTTTGAAAAGCATGATAGTCACGGACTTCACGAAGGGAAGGAACATCATAAACTAGCTTTCCGCCTTCAAAGATCGGCTGTAACAATTCCACCGCTTGGAAGTCACGAATTCGCTTCGCCTTTAATGGGTTGCGTGGATGTTTTAGGAGAATTTCCTCTTTTCCTTCTAACGATTCATGTTCTAAACAAACATAATCTCCTTTTGCCATCCCATCGTCTCCAAACAAGCGGTAGACTTTCTTTCTTCCTGGATTTAAAATCTTCTCGATACTTTCAGAGATCTTAATTAACGCCACCCAGTCATCTTTTGTATATTGGTCTGATTCTAATTCCGAATGCAATGGGCGTCTCGCTACAATCTTATGCACACCACCAAGAGCAGGGTTGTCATACGCTGTGATAAACTTTGTTCCAACACCCCAAATGTCTACTCTTGCGCCTTGCTGTTTCAGTGACGCAATTGTGTATTCATCTAAATCGTTGGTTGCCGCAATCTTTACATGCTCCAATCCTTCTTCGTCAAGACGCTTGCGAACTTTTTTAGATAAATAAGCCAAATCCCCACTATCCAACCGAACGGCCGTCATCTCATATCCTTTTTCTTCTAGTCGACGAGCTGTTTCAATCGCATGCGGCAATCCACTTCCTAATGTGTCAGTCGTATCTAAGAGTGGAATGGTTTTCTGCGGGAATACTTCCGCATACGCAAGAAAAGCTTCCAATTCGGAAGGGTGAAACATAATAAACACATGCGCTTGTGTACCTGTGATCGGCATCGAGAATTGTTTACCCGCTTTTACGTTACTCGTCGCGTCAAAACCAGCGATGTAGGCCATTTTTGCACCATTCACACTGGCATCTCTACCTTGCGCACGTCTTTTGCCCATCTCTAGTAAGCCGTCTTTGCCCGCAATCGTTTTAATGCGTGCGCCTTTTGTGAGCACGAGTGATTCAGCATTAATGATGTTTAACAACATCGCTTCAATCCAAATGCATTCCCAAACTGGAGCTTCAATTCGGATAAGCGGCGTATTTGGGAACACAATATTGCCCTCTTCAACAGCATGTAAATCACCACTAAAACGGAGCTTTCGTAAATCATCGAGAAACGCTTCATCAAAACCTTCTGATTGCTCTCGTAAGTAATTTATATCACTTTCATTAAAGTATAAGTTTTCGATTGTATCAATTAAATGTCCAAGTCCACCGAACGCGACATAGCCACCTAACTCTGTACTAAATTCGCCAACGCCTCGAACAAAAGGGGCTTTCCGATAAAAGTCATCAAAAACAACTTGAGTTTGATGAAGCCCTTCTTTCCAAAGTGCATACATCATCGTAATCGCATAATAATCAACATCAAGTGCATAGTCTTCAGAGGGATTATAATAAGGCGTGACATGATAAGCATTGGCACCACATCGGATGCACGGCTCCTCGCTAGAAGACTCGTTCGAGAAACTCGGTTGGTCACATTCTTTGCAAATGTGGATATAGCGATAACGAGTCGGCTTAACAAAATCAAAGATTGTTTTCATATGTTCAGACATCTTTCTGCTCCTTTATGGTTTACGCTTTCAAGCATATAAGTCAACAAAAGTATACTCTTGTTTTTCCTTGAATTCAAATAAGGTCCCCTCACAAAACCATATCTAAACAAAAAAAGCGCCCGGTATGGACGCTTTCATCGTCTATCATTATTTATTGCGTCATTAAAGCCTATCACGAACGATTAAGTCGGTCTTTACTCTGAATCGTTCCCAGATAACACCTCTTTAATTTGTTCTAACGCATGTTCCAGTTCTTCTTTCGTAATAATCAATGGCGGCGCAAAGCGAATGACGTTTTCGTGGGTTTCTTTGCATAACAGTCCTCTTTCTTTCAACTGCTCGCAAAACGGGCGAGCCGATTCTGTCAACTCAATCCCAATGAATAAGCCTCTCCCACGTACTTCTTTAATAGAAGGGTGCGTTAACGTTTTCAATTCCTTTATAAAATAATCGCCAAGTTCCTGAGCATTCTCTAACAACGATTCCTCTTCCAAAATTTCCAGCGCGGCAATGGATACGGCACACGCAAGTGGATTACCTCCGAACGTTGACCCGTGTGAACCCGGCTCAAACACACCTAGAATGTCTTTATTCGCCACGACTGCAGATATCGGCAAGATCCCTCCTCCAAGCGCCTTTCCGAGGATATACATATCTGGCTCGACGCCTTCATGTTCACACGCAAACCATTTTCCTGTTCGGCCTAGACCTGCTTGAATCTCGTCCGCAATAAAGAGAATGTTGTTCTCTGTACAAATACGACGAACCTCTTTTAAGTAACCGTCAGGTGGAATAAGTATGCCCGCTTCCCCTTGAATCGGTTCAACCAAGAATGCCACCGTATTGCCTGTAATCGCCTCTTCCAACGCTTTTTCATCGCCATAAGGAATGACTTTTACACCTGGTAACAACGGACCAAACCCACGCTTATATTCGTCACTTGAAGAAAGTGAGACTGCCGCAAGTGTCCGTCCGTGAAAATTATTGGCGCACACGATAATCTCTGCTTTATTCGCCACCACTTTTTTCTCTTGATAGCCCCAGCGTCGCGCCGCCTTCAAAGCCGTTTCAACCGCTTCTGCCCCTGTATTCATTGGCAACACCATGTTTTTCTTCGTTAACGTTGCCACTTTTTCATAAAAAGGGGCCAGTTGATCGTTATGAAATGCACGGGACGTAAGCGTAACCCGTTCTGCTTGGTCTTTTAGCGTTTGAATTAGTTTTGGATGACAATGCCCTTGATTAAGCGCTGAGTAGGCACTTAGCATATCAAGATATCGATTGCCCTCTGCATCCCAAACCCACACACCTTGCGCTTTCGAAATGACAATCGGTAAGGGATGATAGTTATTAGCACCATATTCCTCTGTTTTTTTAATAATCTCCGTTGACTTAGACATAAACATCCTCCTTCATCACAATCCTTACATTCTATGTTTCTTCGCTTTAAAAAAATGAATTCCTGCTACAATCACTTGGAAAAAAGGTGTTAAGATGAAATGAGGTAAGGAGGAATCACCTATGGATACACAAATTAGACGTATACATCACATTATTTTTCTCGCATCTGTCTTTTGCTTCTGGCTTGCTACATATAGCTACGTTCCTGTTTTCAGCCTTTATTTAGAGTCCATTCCTTTTAGTTACGGCTTGATCGGCATTATTCTTGGAAGTTATGGCATCACACAAGTATTGCTTCGTTTTCCACTCGGGGTCTTACTCGACAAACTCGTGACGTTGAAAAAACACTTTTATGTTGGCGGGTTTGTCGTTGCGATCATTAGCGGATTTATTCTTTTACTTTCTACGTCATTCGTATGGATATTGATCGGTCGGCTACTCGCCGGAGTTACGGCCGCCATGTGGGTCATGGCGACGATTATGTATGCAGAGTATTTTCGTGCAGATCAAACGGGAAAAGCCATGGGGACGCTGCAATTTGCAACGGTCATGCCGCAATTTATTAGCATGCTTACAGCGGGGTTGCTTGTAGAGTGGATGGGCTTTGCTATTCCGTTTTGGGTCGGAATTATCACAGCATTCATCGGACTCATTCTCGCTTTATCTGTAAAAGTTGTTCCAAACAAAAACCGTTCTAGTGTCAATGGATCATTTCGCTCTATTATTCGTTCAACATTATCAGTGAAAAGGCTGATTCCTATCACATTGATTTCTTTATTCACTCACGCACTTTTGTTTATTTCAATCTTTGGCTTCACCCCGGTCTACGCCGGAGCCCAGGGAATTTCAGAAGGAGCGATGGTTTGGGTCATGATCGCGTTTTTTGTGCCACATGCAGGAGCATCCATCCTCGTTGCCGTAATGAATGTAGCTCCTCAGGTGGAACAAAGGCTCATTATTAGCAGCTTACTCTTTACAGCAATTACGTTCTTCTGTATGCCACTTGCGACAGGACTTTTTTCTATAAGCTTATTGCACGCGATTATCGGCTTAACAATTGGGATTGTCCTGCCACTCTTATTATCTCAAATTGCCAGTCTTGCCCCAGCTTCTCTGAAGACATCCGTCATGGGGTTTTACCAATCCATCTATGCGATCGGCATTTTTATCGGACCATACCTAGCTGGTTTTGCTGCAGAACAATTTGGACTCCAGCATGTCTTTACATTAGCAGCGCTCATTAGTCTTATTGCCTTGGGCATTGCTGGGTTTGCGGTGGCGACTGACCGGAAGAAAAACAATTATAAAAAGAAAACTGCTTCATCATAAATACGAAAAGACACGTCAGCGGTTCACTGCATCTACCCGTTGACGTGACTAGTCGCATCAGCAAATCATCATGTTTATTGTAGAACTAGCCCGTAATGAGCCAAGGTGATGCATAAAAATCTCTTCTAAAAAGCTCACCTGATTCTGGGAAGGATGCAGGCAAATTACCATAGGGAATATTGGTTGCCCGATATCCCCCATAAACAGTATGAGGGTTTGGACGCTCTGCTAAATTCCGTAAAAATACCTCTCCATTGAATCGGACAATGGGAATAACACTTCTTTGATGAAACCCATTCCAATAAGCCGTACCACGATCATGACGTGCAATCCAATATAAGCCTTCTTCAAGTTCTTCATCTAGGGTCACATAGCCCCAGCCATGTTAACTCCTCCATAATAAGTGAAATACTATTCGTTATTGTTGGTGTGCCGGCACGAACGCATAGTTAACGAATATTGTAGCTAGATACTAGTCGTTTGCTACAACTCAATCTTAATATAAGAACATACGTTCTTGTTTGGCGATTTTCTGCCACGTTTATGCCACTTATCTATGTTAAACTCTTAAGTAAAGATATTTAGAAAGGGCGCTTCTTCATGTCACAAACTTTTAAAGGCTCTCGATTGACCCTAACCATTGAGGATGACAGACTACTTATTCGTCATAACAAAATAAAAACATTTGCTGGTGGTGCTCGAAAGGAAGTTATCATTCCCCTAAATGAACTTGAAGGAATGATTTTTCAAAAACCTGGTCTTTTATCTGGTTTTTGCTATTTTTAATTACGGGGGGTTTCGCCATCTATAACAAGGTTTCAAGCAGCAAATGATGAACATTCTATCATGCTAAATTTTTTCTACCATTACAATCGTTTTCAAAAAGCGAAGCAGATTATTATGAATAAACTAGCAACTATTGAACCTTCTTTAGAAATGGAAATCGATCGAGCTTTGAATGACCTTTTTTCTATTCCTTCCCATACTGTTAAATTCGATGGTGTTGACGGCACCTTAGAATTAACTAAAGATACTGTAACGATCTATTACAAACGTTTTCTTCATTCAGGAGGCAGTGGAAAAAAATCCATTTACATTAAAGACATTAATGCCATTACGCTCTCACCTCAAACATTGGTGAATGGGAAATTTGAAATTCATTATGGTAACTATTCTTCGAGGAAATTAAATCCACTTGCTTTAGGATCAAACGAAATTAGTATTACAAACATCAACGAATATAATCGTTTCTTACAGGCAAAAGAACTTATTGAACGGATTAAACATTATCATGACTCACATAATGAAAATGACTTTGAAAACAGCTATAACCAATATGTCGAACCTGCGCATACATCACGCTCCACCGCAGACGAACTTCGAGAGTTCAAAGCCCTTTTAGACGAAGGTATTATTTCAGAAGAGGAATTTGAAAAGAAAAAGATGGAACTACTGTAAGAAAATCTTTTAAGGAGGAGCTAACATGACTATGGCTACTTTTCAATCAATGGGCACGACCTTAATTGTTTCTGAAGATCGGATAACCTTAGAACATAACCGCAAAATTGGAAACTTAAGAAAAACAACAGAGATAGCCTTTACTGAATTAGAAAAAATTGAAGAGAAAAAACCTACACTTTTTTCCGGGTATGTTTATTTCAGACGACATCACGATCCTTCTATTGACGATAAAGAAGCGATGATTCATGAACAGGCAATCATTATACGATCAAAGAAAAAGTATAAAGAATATGAAAAAGTTAGCGAACAGATAAAACAAAAATTAGTAGAAAACGCTCAGGCCTCTGATACACCAACCGATCGAATCAAATCATTAGTTAAACAACTTACATCTAATCCAAATGAATCTTTACGTTATGAAGCCCATCAAGGCCATTTAATCATAAGCGCCTATACGGTTTGTATACATCATAAAACGCTGCATCGAGGTAAAAAAGGAGAAAGAGAATATTCCATTCCTTCTATCAATAGCATTCATTTATCTAAAAGCGGTTTAAAAGCTGGTCGTATTCGCTTTTTTACGGGGTCTACGAATAGCAATGAGAAATATAAAGCCTATTTAGCAGCTGAAAATGAACTGCTTATAACAGGGATTGATGACTACCATAATATGCACGAAGCTAAACTACTCATTGAAGGCCTACGTGTTTATCACGCAGATAAACACGATCCGTCTGTTTTACCAACGTCAAATCCTTCTTCACGCTCCACCGCAGACGAACTGCGAGAGTTCAAATCTCTTTTGGACGAAGGCATTATTACAGAAGAAGAGTTTGAAAAGAAGAAAGCGACATTACTTCGCTAACAAAACAAGACCCTCATGTAAGATGGGGGTCTCTCTCACCTTCTACAAGCAGCCTGCTACTCCCAACAGATAGTGTAGTTTCTCTAGTGCCTTTGCTTTCAGTCTGTAATACTGCCTTTCACTCACCATCATTTCCATATAAACTTGATAGTCAAATCGATCTTCTTCAAGATAGCGTCGCACGATTAGTTCTCGTTCAGTCTCTGACAGTCGGTTAATGCAGTTCTGGATGGTTTCTAAAAAAGCTCTTCTCTCTTTCTCCTCATGGTTTTCAAATGTTTGTTCTTTTTGAACATAAAAAGCCGTACTTTCTCCAGTAGCGACGACCATAAACTGAGGAGTAACCTTAGGCATTTCATCAAACGTAAGTGTAAGTTTTGTTAAATTATATTTTGCTAACACTTGCTCTACTTTTTGCTTTTCTTCCTTTTGCAAAACGATCCCCCCTTTATTTAGTAAAGAGAGCTAATTCGTTAAAAATCAAAAAGACGAGGAAAATCCTCGTCTTTCTGTTACCCACTTACCACAGTGGCATCATACCCTCGCCCACGCAGTTCACTCGCAAGTGCATCTGCATTCGCTCTGACTGAAAAGGCACCTGCCTGCACGAGGAACAGGGAACCACTTTGTACAATAATGGATTCATAGCCATCGGCTCTTAATCTCGCTTGCTGTTGGTCCGCATTGGCTCGAACGGAGAATGCACCAACTTGGACACGATAGATGGTTCCACCACCGCCACCGCCTCGCTGTAAATTGAAGGCTTGTGCTAGTCCATTTACATGTCCTCTCGCTACACGATCTAAGAAAGCGGAACTCCTTAAAAGATCTGCGTCTGCTGCACGGTCTATAAAGAGGTTTTCAGTTAAGATTGCTGGCATATTAGACGTTCGTAATACAGCAAAGTTTGCTCGTTTTTGACCCCGGTTCGTCACATTCATCTGTTGCATAATGGCAGGATGAATAATGCCTTGCAGACGCGCCGTTTCTGCTCCTGCATTCGTATGAATAAACGATTCAAAGCCTGTACCACCACCTGCATTAATGTGAATGGACATAAAGTAGTTGGCATTCCATGCATTGGCTTGCTGTGTCCGTTCGGTTAACCCGACAAATACATCGTTTGTTCGGCTCATACGAACTTCAACACCTTGATATTCATTTAGTAGAATATCTCGAATACGTGTTGCAATTGCTAGTGTTAGCGTTTTTTCTTGTAACCCGTTTCCTACTGCACCTGGGTCACTTCCACCATGTCCTGGATCTAGAAAAATTCTTGTCATTCTTTTCTCCTCCTTTGACATTTAGGTGCTTGTCCGCATCCATTACCGACGCGAAAAAGCATGCAGCGCTTTACGCCACATGCTATTCATATGCAAAATCTATCAACGTGTCAGGGTATTTGCTAGAGTTTGAGTCAAAACAGGCATAACGCTCGTTTTTCATCCAAAAAAGCTGCCTCAATGGAGACAGCTTCTTCTTTTCTTAATACGGGTCAGACGGTTGACTGTCTTGCTTCGCTTCGTCGACCTTTTGCTCTTTCCGATCTTCCATACTTTCTCGTTCTTTCGTTATTGCTTCTTTCAGTCGCTTACCGTACTCCGCATCGGCTTCTGTTGTGTTTTTAATCATCTGTTCGCGGACTGCATCGTGAACATCAGCTAATGCACCAGACAAATTGGAGATTAATTCATCTTTTTCCCAATCTGCTAAGCGACGGTACGTCTCACCAGCCTGACCAAAGTTATTTGGTCGATCAATCGCTTCGCCTTTTACTTCGCCAGAGACATGAGGGGTATGATCTTTCTCTGTCTTCTCTGCTTCTTTTAATCCGCCAATCACTGATGGTTCATAGTTAATGTGGGGATTGTTGCTTGGTGGTGAATCAACTTGATACGCCATTTGACCATCACGCTGGTTTGTTGCCACACGTTTTTTAGGTGCATTGATTGGCAGCTGCAAGTAGTTCGCGCCAACACGATAACGCTGCGTATCCGAGTAAGAGAACGTACGCCCTTGCAATAGTTTATCATCAGAGAAATCTAAGCCGTCCACAAGGACACCTGTTCCAAAAGCGGCTTGCTCGACTTCAGCAAAGTAGTTCTCTGGGTTTTTATTTAAGACCATTTTACCGACTTTATGCCATGGAAATTGATCTTTGTACCAGAGTTTTGTTGGATCGAGTGGATCAAAATCAAGATCAGGATGCTCGTGATCCTCAATAATTTGAACATATAGTTCCCACTCTGGGTAATTGCCTTCTTTAATGGCTTCATATAAATCTTGTGTCGCATGGTTAAAGTTCTGACTTTGAATCTCATCCGCTTCTTTTTGCGTTAAATTTTTAATACCTTGTACAGGTTCCCAATGGTATTTCACAAGAACCGCTTTGCCTTCTTCATTCACCCAGCGATAGGCATGAACCCCAGAACCTTGCATATTCCGATAGTTTGCCGGAATTCCCCAAGGAGAGAATAGGAACGTAATCATATGCGTAGCTTCTGGACTTGAGGAAACAAAGTCAAAGAAGCGCTCCATGCTTTGACGGTTGGTTACTGGGTCTGGCTTAAACGCATGAACCATATCAGGGAATTTAAGTGGGTCACGAATAAAGAAAATCTTTAAATTGTTCCCGACTAAATCCCAGTTCCCATCTTCCGTATAAAATTTAACCGCAAATCCTCGTGGATCACGTAACGTTTCTGGTGAATGTGTGCCGTGTATAACAGTTGAAAATCGAACAAAAACCGGTGTTTGCACTTCTGTATTTGTGAAAACTTTTGCCCTCGTATACTTGGAAATGTCTTCGTCTCCTACTTTTCCATACGATTGAAAATACCCATGTGCTCCTGCGCCACGACCATGTACCACACGCTCAGGTACTCGTTCTCGGTCAAAGTGGCTTACTTTTTCTAAGAAATCATAGTTTTCAAGTGTTGTCGGCCCACGGTTTCCTACTGTTCGAACATTTTGATTGTCCTTTACAGGGTGACCTTGACGGTTAGTCAGCGTTTCGTCTTTTTCATTCGATGCTTTGCGCTGATCGAGAGAATCGCCTGCACCTGTCACACCTGTTCCAAATGAAGGGGACTTATGCTTTTCATCCATTTTACATACAGCTCCTTTATCATTCTTTCACATCTATCTTTTCCAAATGAAGGTAGCTTATGCATAAAAAAAGCAAATCATCTAGTGATGATTTGCTTTAATCGATCTTTATTGCTTAATTTGAATGCTGTTTAGTGTGGCAAACACACCATTTTGTTGAATTAGTTCTTCATACGTACCTTGTTCAACGATCCCGTCTTTTGTGACAACGACAATGTGGTCTGCATGACGAATTGTCGCTAGTCGGTGCGCAATGACAAGGGTCGTACGATCTTCTGCTAACTCTTTTAATGACTGCTGAATAAGCGCTTCAGTCTCTGTATCGAGTGCGGACGTCGCTTCATCCAAAATTAAAATTGGCGGATTCTTCAAGAATGTACGCGCAATCGCAATCCGTTGTTTCTGCCCGCCAGAGAGCTTAAGTCCACGCTGGCCAATTTGCGTATCGTAGCCATTCGGAAGGGTTTCAACAAGTGCGTCTAAGTTTGCTAACTTAGCAGCATGATAAATCTCTTCATCCGTTGCATCTAAGTTTCCATAACGAATGTTTTCACGCAACGTCCCGCTAAATAAGAACACGTCTTGCTGAACAATGCCGATTTGTGAACGCAATGACTGTTTTGTCATATCTGTTACGTCCATACCGTTAATCATGATGCTTCCACTATTAATATCGTAGAATCGCGGAATTAATGAACTGATCGTCGTTTTTCCTGCACCAGATGGTCCAACAAACGCGACAGTTTTTCCAGCCGGAATGTGCAAGTCGACATTTTCTAAAACAGGACGATTTTCTTCATAACCGAATGTCACATCGTTAAATTCAATCGCTCCATCAAGTACTGGCGCTGTTTTTGCCTGATCCTTATCAACAACGTCGACTTCTTCATCCATTAAGTCAGTAAAGCGTTTAAACCCTGCCATGCCTCTTGGATAAAGCTCAAGAATCGCACTAATTTTTTCAATTGGTTTAAACAAAATATTAATATAAAGAATAAAGAGCACGAATTCTCCTACATCAATCGTACCGACATATAACAACCATGAACCGTAAATAAGCACTGAAAGAATCATCAAACGAGTCGCTAAGAAAATTCCTGAAGAGGTGTAGCCCATGACTTTATAGCCGCCTACTTTTGCGTTACGGTAGCGTTTGTTATTTTCACGGAACGTCTCTACTTCGTGGGCTTCATTTGTAAACGATTGAACAACACGCATACCTGACACGCTGTCTTCTACCCGAGCATTTACATCGCCTATTTCTGTGTACATCTTTCTCCACGCTTTATTCATCTTAATATTCGTGTATGTAATTAAGGCAATTAAAATTGGAACAAAGATTAGTGCCACAAGTGCTAAGCTTGGATTAACGTAAAACATGATGCTAAATGCACCAACAAACGTCATGACCGCAATAAATAAATCTTCCGGTCCGTGGTGAGCAAGTTCACCAATATCAAACAAATCGTTCGTAATTCGACTAATAATATGCCCAGTCTTTGTATTATCGAAGAAACGAAACGACTGTCTTTGTACACTTTCAAATAAATCCTGCCTCATATCAGTTTCAATGTTAATTCCAAGTTTATGACCAAGGAAATTTACATTGTACTGTAAGTATGCACTCACAAGATACGTTCCTAATAGGGCACCTGATACCCATACAACAGTTCCCCATTCTTGTTCTGGTAAGAGTGTATTAATAAACCACTGCACCACAAGCGGGAAAATTAAATCTAGAATTGCTACTACGATCGCGCTAAAGAAATCAATATAAAACAAGCGCTTATGCGGAACGTAGTAAGCAAAAAAGCGTTTTAACATATTTACCTCACTCTCTGCCTAATCAGCAGACCCCTCCCTAATTTATCGGAAGGACGCCAAAAAAGCAAAGGTTATTTACTGACAATACGGACAATAATACAATCTTCGTCCGTTTTTCATTATTTTTAAGATCGTTTCTCCACATGCATAGCATGGCTTGCCTTCACGATTAAACACATAGTGGCGATAATCACGGCGCTTCTTACCCGCACGCTTTAATTCATCTACTAGCAACGCTTCAACGGTAAGACCTTCCGTTTCATACGAACGTTCCGACAACGTAATGAGCGCTTCAGCCATCACTTCTTGCTCCGATTCCGAACAGTCTACAGGTCTTGCATCAGGTGAAATACCCGCTACATATAATAGCTCACTTCGTAAATAATTGCCATTCCCTGCTACAAAGCCTTGGTCGAGCAGTAAGGCGGCCCACGCTCGATTACGAAATGATTTTAATCTCATGCGTTCAAGAAGAGTCGTTGCCGTCACCTGATCAGACAAAACATCTGGTCCAGCCTTCATAATAAAAGGGTGTTGATCAAGCTCGTCCGTTTTCAACACCTCTATATCGGAAGCGCTATAAAGCAGCGCCGCTTGCTTCTCTGTATACAGCGCGAGTCGGAGTTGACGGTTTGTTTTTGGGTACGTATAAGACTTGCGAATCATCCATTTTCCATACAGTTGATTATGAGAATAAATGCTGTACCCATTTGAAAAATGAATCAGCATCGCTTTTCCTTTTGTGCGCACAGCCACTACATTTGCTGATGAAAGAGCCTCTTCATATTCTTGTAAATGCGGAAACGCAAACGATATTTCCACAAGAGGTTGATTAGCAACCGCTTGCTCCACTTCAAATGCAGCTCGTCTTATTTCTGGACCTTCCGGCATTCTCATCACCTCTCGTAAGAAGACCCTGTTAATTAATCATTAACAGGGTCTTTAAGATCTTCTCCTATTGTAATGACTTCGGTTTCCAACATCACGCCAAACGTTTCGTTTACTTTTTCTTGTACGTGACGAACAAGATTCATATAGTCGGACGCTGTTGAGCCATCAACATTCACAATAAAACCAGCATGTTTTTTTGATACTTCCGCACCACCAATACGCGTCCCTTGTAGACCACTTTCTTGAATCAGTTTTCCTGCAAACATCCCTGGTGGTCGCTTAAATACACTTCCACACGACGGATATTCAAGAGGTTGCTTTGTTTCCCGCGCGATTGTCAGTTCATCCATCTTCTGTTTAATCTGAACAACATCTCCTTTTTCAAGAGACATGGTTCCTTCCAAAGCAATGTATTGTTTTTTGGAGAACACACTTTTACGATAATCAAACTCAAATTCATCTTTTTCGAGTGTTAGAAAATCTCCTTCTTCCGTCAGCACAAGCACACGTTCCAATACGTCTGCAATTTGTCCACCGTACGCACCTGCGTTCATGTAAAAGGCGCCACCTACTGTGCCTGGAATGCCACATGCAAACTCAAGCCCTGTTAGGGATTCTGCTAATGCTTCTCTTGAAGCGCCGATAATGGTCGCACCTGTTTGCGCGACTACCTTTGTATCCGTTATTTCAATGTTATTCAAATGTTTTAAGCAAAGCGTGATGCCTCGAATTCCACCGTCTTTTACAATGACGTTCGACCCGTTTCCAAGTAACGTAACCGGAATATCGTTCCTGTGTGCAAACTTCAACACACGCTGCGTATCATCGTAGGTCGTTGGCGTAATAAATAAATCCGCTAATCCACCCATTTGCGTATAGGTATGTTTATAAATTGGTTCATTTTGACGTACGGCATCATGAGGTAACTCTTGAATTAAAGCTTCACAACGTTGTATATATTCGTTCATTATCATCGTCCTCTAATTTAAGGTCATCATCCACTTACTCTTCAAAACATTCGCCTATAGTAGCTATATGCATCTTTAGTGTGAATGTGCCCGATTTGGCTTTCTTTATGCATGAAAAGCCCATTCTTCATCTCTACATTATGACGTAAAATGACTCAAAAAAACAGACCAAACGTGTATTTTGGTCTGTGGTACCTATCTATTTCATTAGTCAGGACGTTTTAACGAGAACAACTCTCCTAAGCCAGCGTAGTTCGGACCCGATAAACGAGCGACAGGATTCAATTGATCAGCCAGAACATAATTTTTTTCGTGGTCATACACACGTTCATCCAAATGCATCTCAATCACACGAACAATGAGTAAATCAAATGCTGTAACGCCATCATCATTTGCTATAGGAAGATGAGACTCTAGTTTACATTCAAATCGAATCAGTGCTTCTTTAATACCAGGAACGCGGACGCTTGTACTGTTCACAAGCGCTAAGTCCGTTAACTCAAGTTCACTTTCATCTGCTTTTAACGTCGCAGCCGTCTGATTCATCGCTTCCACTAAAGATTCATCAACAACATGAATCACGAGTTCTTTATGCGTCACGACATTCCGCGCTGTATCTTTCATTTCGCCTTGTTTTCGACCAACAGCAATAGAAAGCAGAGGTGGATCACCTGCTAACATCGTGAAAAAGCTAAACGGCGCGGCATTAATCACATTCCCCTCTGTTGATTCCGTTGTGACAAATGCAATCGGGCGTGGGACGACAGCGCCACTCAACAGCTTATATCGTTCTTTAGCTGGTAAATCCATCAATGTTACGTTATGCATGAACGTCCATCTCCTTTTTAGATAAATAAATTTTTCTCAATTCGTTCATACTTTAATGGAGGTGATGTACGTTGGACCAGTTACTCTCCATCCTAATCAGAACGGTTATAATGTTTGTTGCGGTATTAATATTCTTTCGATTAACAGGAAAAAAAGAACTTGGTGAAGTCAGTGTACTTGACGTCATTATTACATTAATGATCGCTGAATTAGCAGTTATCTTAATTGATGATCCTGACTTGCCCCTTTATCGTGGGCTGGCACCTATTGCACTTTTAATTCTTTTACAACGAATTTTTGCTTATCTACAAGTGAAAAATCAAAAGTTTAGAGATCTAGTTGACGGCGAACCTGTCATTATCATTAAGGATGGCCAATTTTTACAAAAAAATCTTGAAAAACAAAACTATAATATTGATGATATCATGTTACAGCTAAGAGATAAAAATGTTGCAGATGTCCAAGAAGTCGATTGGGCGATGCTTGAGGCATCAGGGACGTTGTCTATTTTCAAGAAAAACGACAATACTCCGTTTACCCTCCCTTTAATTATGGATGGCGTATTACAAAAAGATCACCTTCAAATTCTTAACCTTACGGAAGATTGGGTGCGTCAACAGCTGAAAGTGAAGGGGATTGTTGCCGTTGAACATGTCTTTTACTGTAGTTATTTTAACAATACGTTTTCCGTTCAAAAAAAATCGGCTTCATCTTAAGTTATTTACGCTTAGATCGGGTATACACGTTTATAGAGAGGTGAAGGAATGACTACGTACAATAAAGCGTTACTTATATACAATCAAGAAGCTGGACAAGGAGATGCATCTGAGCTACTTGAAAAAATTGTCCCCAAATTAGCGCTGTCGATTAAAGAATTTACACTTCGTCAGACGGAGCAACAAGGGGATGCAGAGGATCTTTGCTCTAGATATGGCAGTGAAGTCGATTTGATTCTTATTATGGGTGGGGACGGTACGGTTCACGAATGTGTAAATGGTCTTATGCAACAATCAGGAAGACCAACTGTTGCTGTTTTACCTACTGGAACGTGTAATGATTTATCAAGGGCCTTGAACGCACCAACTCTTGACGAAGCTCTGGATGCCATTCTTGCTGGACATACGACCGAGCTTGATATTATTGGTCAAAACGACCGCTATTTCAGTAATTTCTCAGGAGTTGGACTTATCACAGAAGCATCCAAAGAGATTGAGGAATCGACGAAAGACTCATTCGGTAAACTTGGCTATATTATAAGCGCCATTCGATCTTTAAAAGAACCGACAACGTTTACGTATGAAGTTGAAACGGATACAGGCGTAAAGAAAAGTGGAGAAGCCGTTATGATTCTGGCGATGAACGGACAATATATTGGCACAGTTGGACTTTTCGAGGATGTCATTTCTCTTGATGATGGACAACTCCACCTTTTTATTATTAAAGAAGCCGGTTTAACACTAGTAAAAAATATGTACAATCAAGCACGAGCAGACGAAGGATGGCTTGATAATCCCGAACAATTAGAAATGTTGAATGTTCAATCGTGTACAGTGAAGACGTCTCCGTCCCTTGATATCGACAGTGATGGTGAAAAAACAGATCAAACACCTGTTACGTATCAAATGCACAAACAAGCATTATCATTTATTCATTATCAAGAATAGACACCTTTAGAAAGAGAGATGGCTCTCTAGTAAAGAGCTTAACGAATAGCTTGAAACAAAAAGAATCTTTACGAATGATTTTACTCACTCATAAAGATTCTTTTTTTAAGCCTTTTAACAACTTCCGTCAGAGCACGTGTCCCCTTGATTGATAACTTGAATAGTTGAACCTTCTTCTTCTTTCACTTTCTGCAATACTTGCAGGAAGGCTTCCTTCGGCTGAGCGCCTGAAACCGCATATTTTCGATTAAATACGAAGAAAGGAACCCCTTGAACCCCAATCTGCGCTCCTTCTGCCTGTTCTTGCTCTACAGTATCTTTATAACGATCGCTGTCTAACACCCCATTCACTTCTTCTTTAGAAAGACCAACAGATGCTGCAATCTCCACTAAGGTATCGCGATCACCGACATAACGACCTTGAACAAAGTGGGCATCAAGTAGTTTTTCCATGACCTCACCCATCTTGCCTTGTTCTTTAGCAAGGTGGCTTAAACGGTGAGCATCTAGAGTATTAACAACACGAACTTGATCGAGCTTGTAATGAAGACCGACTTCTTCAGCTTGAGCAGTTACTTGACTGTTCATCTCTTTTGCCTTTGCTTCAGGCATATTGTATTTTTTAGCGAGAACCGACACCATCGACTCATTAGATTCTTTTGGTGCATTCGGATCAAGTTGAAAACTTTTAAACGTTACGTCTACATCCTCATCATATGCCTCTAAAGCTTGTTCAAATTTCCTCTTCCCAATATAACAAAACGGACATGCAATATCCGACCAAATCTCTACGTTCATCCTGGATTCGCCCCTTTCTCCTTATACGATATACCCATCGATAAACAAGTGCAATAATTGTGCTCTCCCATAGATTTCCTAACTTCAATAAAAAAAGTTTCAAAAAAAGTGATCCAAATGACATTCTCCTGCGTTATCTCTATAAGTAAGAAAAACTGAACGAAAAAAGGAGGGAATCTCATGTTCACAGACATTCTTATTCAAGCGTTTGAATCTGTTTCTAGCATCATCGGCACTCTAGGCTAATTCCTTTAATCTCTAAAAACTTTTTTCAGGAGGTGACTTTCATGTTCACAGACATCCTTATTCAAGCGTTTGAATCGGTTTCTAGCATTATCGGCACTCTAGGCTAATTCCTTTAATCTCTAAAAACTTTTTTCAGGAGGTGGATCAAATGCTCACAGATGTACTTACACAATTATTTGAATCAGTTTCTAGTATTGTGGGAACTCTTGGTTAATAGATATGGACGAGCAGTGATTCTCATCGCTGCTCGCTTTTTTTATTGTTCCGTTTGTTTCAGCTGATATACATATGCATAAAAACAACCATAATCTAGCCCCGCTTTCCTACCTCAACGTTTAACCTTTGGCAATTTCTCATAAGACTAGTATAGTATGAAGACAATGATGGCTTAGAAGGAGCTAACTACATGAAGCAGACGGCGCTTATAACAGGGGCAACGAGTGGAATCGGTTTTGAAACAGCTAAAATGTTACTGAACCTTCAATTTAAAGTCATTATCGCAAGCCGCAATCAAAAAAAGGGTCAGGCTGTCGTGCAGCAACTTCAACCTTACGGCGATGTGTCGTTCTATTACGTAGATCTTGCTGATCTGTCATCGATTCGAGCTTTTGCAGAATCCATTCAACAACATGTTCAGTCATTGGATTTGTTAATTAATAATGCTGGTGTTATGATACCCCCTTACCAAAAGACTGCGGACGGCTTTGAAATGCAGTTTGGGATCAACCACCTCGGTCATTTTGCCCTAACAGGTCTCCTGCTCCCTCTTTTAAACGCGTCAGCGAAAGCACGAATTGTTACGGTAACGAGTATAGCCGCTATAAAAGGGTCAATTGATTTTCAAAACTATAACGGAGAGGTTCGCTACCGAGCAATGAATTTCTATCGACAAAGCAAATATGCGAACTTTTTATTTTCTTGTGAATTAAATCGCAGGCTAGCACAGATAAAAGTCTCGACGATAAGCGTCGCTTGTCATCCAGGTCTCGCTTATTCAAACTTGCTTTCAAGAGGTTCTGGTGAGCAAGCACACTGGCTCATTCGCTCCTTTCTGCCACACGTTATCCAATCCGCTGAACATGGTGCAGCATCAACGATTTATGCTGCAACGAATAACGATCTTCATGGTGGAGAATGGATTGGGCCAAGCGGGTTTCGAGAATGGTCTGGTGCACCTCGCGTTCATCAAACACGTCAAAAAATCGATCGAACATCTGAAGCAAAAAAGCTATGGACGCTTTCAGAATCATTATCAGGGATTCAATATTTATCATAAGGAGTGTATGGAATGTCTGACAACATTTATATGAAGCTTGCACTTGAAAATGCAAAAGCTATGATTGGTCAAACAGGAGCAAATCCGGTTGTTGGCTGCGTAATCGTTCGTGAAGGCAGGGTCGTTGGAATTGGCTCTCATTTAAAAGAAGGCGAGCCTCACGCAGAAATTCACGCATTACGAATGGCAGGCACCCTCGCTAAAGACGCTACAGCTTATGTCACATTAGAGCCTTGTTCACATACAGGCAAAACGGGTCCATGTGCAAATGCTCTCATTGAAGCGGGTGTTCGAAAAGTAATCATTGCCTCGCTTGATCCTAACCCAAAGGTTGCAGGAAACGGCGTAAAGCGTTTGAAAGATGCTGGAATTGAAATTGAAACAGGGCTCTACGGTGAAGAAGCCTTTAAACTGAATGAAGTGTTTAACTATGCGATTGTGAACCGACGCCCATTTGTGACATTAAAAGCTGCCATGTCTTTAGATGGTAAAATTGCCACAAAAACCACCCATAGCAAGTGGATCACCTCTTCTGCTGCACGTGAAGACGTACATCAGCTGCGAAGCGAACATCAAGGAATTGTAGTCGGGATTGAAACGGTCCTCAAAGATAACCCTTCACTTACTGCACGTATCCCAAATGGACGAAACCCAGTAAGAGTGATTGTCGACTCCCAGCTACGCATTCCCCTAGATTGTTCAGTTGTCACTGATTATGAAGCACCAACGTATCTTTTCACTTCAGCCGAGCCGGAACATAAAGAAAAAGAAGACCAGTTAAAAGATTTGGGAATTGACGTTATTTATACGTCTGGTCAGCAGCATGTGAACCTAGATGAGATGATGTCAACCTTGTTTTCACGAGGAATACATTCTCTGTTGTTAGAAGCTGGTGGGACACTCAACGCCGCTTTTATCGAGCATCAACTTGTACAGAAATACTTGATTTATGTGGCACCAAAGCTAATTGGCGGAAAGAGTGCACGAAGTTTCTTTGAAGGCGAAGGAATTGAAACGATGGATTCTGCCACTGCGCTTACGTTCGCAGAAAGTAGTGTGATCGGTCCCGATCTAAAAATTACCGCCTACCCCAATTACAAGACAAGAAACCCACGTGATTAAATGGTCACGTGGGTTTTCTTATTATGATAAGTGTAAGCTATTATGCCGACGAGAAATACAGCAACCGTCACCACTGCACTGAATAGCGTTGGCAAAACTTGATCAGTAAAGATTGTTAACCCTAGCCAACTTGTTAAAAAGCTTCCAACCGTAACAAGAAAAAGCACCACTTTTTCTGATCCTCGTTTTGAAAACACTGTTAAAAAAGACAACCACAGGCTTATGCACAACGTAAGTAAGATTGGCAAAATCACGATCACATTAAATTGTTGCTCCGCGTGCTCTGTTGCAATGGTCCACGTGCCATGAGGAATTCCTGATACGTACCATAACGTGGGGTACGCTTGAGCATATTGAGAATGAAAAATATACTCAAACTCAGCAATCCGAAGGTCTGTAGGCAAAAAATAGCTCGATGCTAATGTATCAGATTGAACCGAGCCATCTGCATAGCTAGCAGGGATGATAATCGTATCCCAATCAAACCCAAGCTCCGTATCCGCACTATAAGCATGAAAAGTACGTTCCTCTTCACTCGACTCTCCAAACTCTGTCTCTTGATCAACATTATCCCCGTGGTTCATGTACGAGACTTCAACTTCACTCCCTTCAAATTGTACTGCCTCCAACCCATTATCCCTTGTAGCATTAATGTGCACAGCAGGATAATCATGACGTTGTATCTCTTGCCACTCCGATTTACTCCAGCCGATTTGATTTAAAAACTCTGGCCAATCTTTATCTTCAATGACGAGCACTCGAGATTGATACAACGATTCTTGACCATGCTCCATAGTCGAGATTCTCCAACCAATCAACTCTTTTAAATAGAGATACGCCAATTCATCATGCAAGTTTGCGGCTAAATCGTCTATCATTTGTACATCTCGCTCGCTGGATGAAGAGATTGTTAACGCTTGATCACTATTCATCACATAGAAATGCGTTTCAATGTCTGCCTTATTTTCATTATGAAACGATGGATAATCTACTTGATTGTACAAAACCGTTGGGAGAAAAAGCAGAAAGAGTATGCTTACGATTCCCGCAAGCCATCGCTTATTCTTTTGTTTCACTTCTTTGCTTACGTGAAGCAATGTGGCTACAAATATGGCTAAAACAATCCCACCTAAGATCATAAATGTATAATCAATCGGGATAGAAATTTGATTTTCAATATGCTGAACTCGATTGTAAAGCGAAGTCCCAAACAAATGACTCCATTGATCTCCAAATGCTTGAAAACTAATGTACACAACGAATACACTTATACTTAAACTAACAATTGAAAACGTAGCAAAGAGAATGCTAAAATACGTCCGAATGCGCCGTGGTGACATGCCTAAATAACGTAATGTCTTCAAGTACCGTTCATACCTGAATATTGAAACAAATTTCGTACATAAATATCCTAGAGCAATCAACTGCAAGACAATGAGCAGACTATAAAAAGGAACCAATGCTTGGCTATCAGTCAGTTGTTGCAATGTAGACGTTTGATAGATTTGGTTTCTATGGAGCGCATACCCAAACTGCTCTCGCATCTCTGTAGAGACCTCGGCGATATGCTCACTATTTGTTACACCCATAATAAATCCGTTTTTAACATTTCCTAACGTTAATGCTGTTGGTGCATGAGGCACATTAAGATATAAATCTCTATAGTACCCAGTAATCTTCACTTCCTTCTGATGACCGTTATCAGTTTTAACAATAACCTTCTCACCAACTTGAACATTTTCCCCAAAACTAGCAGCATAAACTTGATCTAGTACCCATTCTCCCTCTTTCTTCGGCCACTCTCCCACAACTAATTCCGCGCCAGTTTCAGAAAAATAAGGAGCGCTTAACGTCTGTAACTCGAACTCCATCTTTTCCATTGTATACGTTTCTAGCTCACTTCTTAAAAACGAATGCTGCACAAATTCATGATCATCGAAGAAAGCTTTTGCATCATCGTCAACCACTGATGAGGTATGCAGCGTATAGAGACCTGCACTTGTCCCATCACTCGATAGCTCGTTTACTTTAATGGTCTGTGTACCAACTTGAATCGTAAAAAGAATACATGATGTAGTAAAGAGGATAAGCCCTAAGTATGTAAGTATTTTTATGACAACCTGTTTATGTAAGAACGAGGTGTGTCCAAACGTTATAAATCGAAAAAAGCCCATTTAAATCCTCCAATTACCCTTCATATAACCGTCCATCTTTCAGGTGTAACATCCCATGCGCTAACTTTGCCCGCTCCCAATCTTCCGTCGTATAGAGAAATGTTAGCTGCCGCCCCCACGCATAGTGAATAAGTTTTTGTAATCCATCAACATGACTAGGTGCTTCCATCATAAGGATCGAGGGTTTCGCGAGCAAAGCCCGTATGATTCGAACCGTTTCTTGTTCTGCAGTTGTTAAGTGTTGGACTTTTTCTTTGCGTTTGTTTTCAACGTTAAAATAGTGAAAGAGCGGCATTAGCTCTTCCTGAATATCTTTCTGTTTCTTTGAAATCAGATTGTTGATGTTTAGATTACGCTCAACAGAATACTCTTGTATTAATGGTACACGTGCCGAAATGATCCCTATTTCGTTTCTCCGAACGTCTGCAATCTCTTCTTCATTTAAGCTTGTCATCGTATGTTTTCCAATCGTGATCTCTCCAGATATCGGCTTTTTCATTCCTACTAAACAATCAATGAGCGCTTCTGTTTCTGTTTTCTTTCGTCCAAAAATACTCACGTTTTCACCGTGCCGCACCGTGAGCTTTAAATCTTGTAAGAGTATCTCTTTTTTAAATCGATTACGCTGCCTTACTGTTAAATCGTTTACTTGTATGTGTTTCAACCGTTTAATCCTCCTTGCTCCATTCACTATGCTATACTTAATTAGCGTTTTATAAGGAGGTATCGCCATGAATGAAGAGAAAATACATGTGTATACTAGCGCTCGAGAACCTATTAACATTACGGATCGCAAAACAGCTCACGAAAAAGGGCTCTGGCACCAGACTTTTCACCTGTGGATCATGGATGTTTCAGAACACGAACCACAATTATACTTACAGCTCCGTAGTCAGATAAAAAAGGATTTTCCGAATTTATTTGATATTACAGCGGCTGGTCATTTACTTGCTGAAGAAACGCCCCTAGATGGGTTGCGAGAAGTCGAGGAAGAGCTTGGACTATCTCTAACGGAAGAAGACATCTCGTTTATTGGCCAATTTTTAGATGTCATCCATACGGATACGTTTTTAGATCAAGAGTTTGCTTTATCCTACGTTTATTTTCAATCTCTTTCAGATAAAGGAATTCAGCTCCAAAAAGAAGAAGTTGCAGGTATTGTAAAAGTCCCCTTTTATCAATTTAAACAACTATGCTTTAACGAAACCTCATTCATGAATGCTACTGGATTTTATGAAGATGGCGGGCAACGTTTTACGATAGCAAAAAAGCTCACGAGAGACGATCTCGTTCCCCACTCTTTACCTTATTTGCAACAAACTGCTATAGCACTAGAAAACCAAATGAACGAACACGGTTCAAGACAAAGGAAGAGATCATGATCTCTTCCTTTTTTACTATTCTATGATACGCCTTCTCGTAAGCGCCCCATAATTAACTGATCAAAATATGTGCCGTTTACGAATTCTGCTCTCCGTAGTCGCCCTTCAATTTTAAATCCACAACGTTCATAAACACGAATTGCTTGTTCATTTCCGCTCCATGTGTCTAACTGGACACGCTGCAAATTAAGATCTTGAAACAAGAAATGGACGAGTAACTGTAAAGCTTCAGTACCATAACCTTTACCCCGTTCCGATGGATTGCCAACGGTAAGCCCAACGACTGCACTTCTAGCAATCGGGTTCACATCGCGATAATCACAGTTTCCGATATGTGTATTTGTTTCCACTATATAGATTGCAAACACATTCTCTTGTTTCCGATCTCGAATAACTCGCTTATCGTAGAGTGCTTCTACCTCTTCGACTGTGACATGACTATACAATGCTGCATAGGATCCAGCGGCTAGTCGCGCCGTTTCTTCCTGATTCCGCCATTCAACTTGCCTAACAAAGTCACTCTTTGAAGCAGGTCTTAATTCAATTTTGTCTCCTTTGATCAATTAACAATCTCCTTTTTATTTTAGATTTGTTTGGATTATACACATGCAATATGTTCATAGCCATCACCCTTCCGTTTAATTATAAAAATATTATAACAATAACTCATTCATCTGCATAGCCAGTGAACATTGCTCGTTCGTATTCGTGCAATAACTGATTTGCATTCACTGTCCAGGCAATTTTTTGCCGTCCCTCTTCGCTTCCTGTTCGCAAATCAATCATGGTCATCCCCTTTGCCTTTCCATTTGTAATGACATCAACATCGCGATACACGTAAGTCGATAAAGACGGTTGAACCATGACTAGTAGCGGAACAATGTCATGAATTGGCGGACCAGGAAGCTGAGGTTGATTTTCTTTATAATAAGCCGTGTATACCGAAAGAAGCGCTTGGATCGTTTGACCGAATTTGGGGTGACTTGTTAAACGTTGTATAAGGGCAGGTGTAAACATCGCTTGAGATGTAATATTCAAAGGGGTAATAATCGTATTTAAATAGTTGAAAATAAATTTTGCGCTAACTGAATCGCCATAAATATTTGCTTCAGCAACAGGGGTTCGGTTTCCGGGCATGAAAAACGCTCCACCCATTATAAGTATATTTTTAATATATCGAAATTCGTTTTCAAATAAATTAAAAGCTTTTGCTAAAGCGGTCATTCTACCTAATTCTATAATGGTTAAATTTTGCTTGTATGTTAAGAGAATCGACCGTATTGTATCAAACCCTACTCTATTTCCAGGGAAATGATTCGGCGGAATGATTGAGCCCAGACCCGCTGGACCGTGTATTTCTGGATAAGTCTCTTCATCAAACTCTGAAAAAGAACGAAAAGCAGCAGGGATGACTGGTACATGCGCAATCCCTGCTACTTTCAATATATAGTCTGCGTTTATAATCGACTGTTCTTTTGTTACGTTCCCATAGCTCGTGACAATCCCTACTAACTCGATCTGTGGATGCATAATCGCAAGTATTATTGCCATGGCATCATCAATACCAGGATCACAAAATAACAAGACATAATGTTTCATCACTTGCGTTCCTCCTTCATACGATCTTTCTAATCCTATGAATCGGAATCGCTCGTAATACCTTCAAAATAAAGATGATGGTGTAATGAACAATTTGTATTAAATTGTGCCTGACATAAAGGACAACAACTCGCCTGCACATATTCATGAATGGTTATCTGTCCGTGACAAGCACCACACAAAATAGCTCTTTGAGTAAATTCAGTTTGTTTCCATTGCTTTCTCTTATGATCAACCGCTTCATCATGACACTTATAACAAGGATAGAAGTCACCACAACATGCAAATTTAATGGCAACAATATCAAATTGCGTTTGATAATGTACGCATCGCGTCTGTTGATCAACGACTTTTCCTTTTATTATCGTCACGCTTTCGGCTCACTTCCTTTAAAGATCGGCGTTAACAATAAACCAATAACAAAACCAATTAAAGCTGGTAATGCCCAAGCAAATCCAATTTCTGCAAAAGGCAATGGAACGGCGCTTAAGAAACCAGGTAGCCCAGCAGCAACCAATCCTTCATGTATTGAAACGATCGCCGTAAATAAAATTGTCACCTGATAAACAATTCTTCTTCTTTTAAATAACGGCTCAAGAAACGCCAGGATGATTAAGACAATCGCAATTGGATAAATAAACGATAGTACTGGTACGGAAAATTCGATAATGGTACTCAAACCAAAGTTTGATACCCCTAAGCTAAATAATGTAAAGATTACTACAAAAACTTTGTACGATAGACTCGGAAATAATTTATTAAAATAAATCGAGCAAGAAGAAATTAATCCTGTTGCTGTCGGAATACACGCGCCTAAAATAATTAAACCTAATAAAACATTTCCACCAAGTCCAAAATATTCAAATGACACACTTGCTAAGATGCCAGCCCCACTGTCGGCTGATAGTTCTGACGCACTTACTGCACCTAAATAACCAAGTCCCGCGTACACTGTTCCTAGACAGATCGCAGCAATTAAGCCCGCTTTCCAAGCCGTCCGTTTAATCAAACGCTGGTCGGTGACACCTAGGTCTTTAATCGCTTTTACAACGATGATTCCAAAGACAATGGCTGCAATTGTGTCCATCGTCAGATAACCTTCCGTAATCCCTCGGAAAAATGGGAAATTCGCATACGAGCTATCAGCAGGTTCTAAATAGGTTCCTAACGGATTAAATAATACGGTTACGAGTAAAATCGCTATAACAACTAATAAAAATGGCGTAATGAGTTTACCGATTCGATCAACAAACTTCCCTGGACTTAACGCAAGGTAGAAGACAATCGCAAAAAATACGATGGAAAATAAGAAAAGCCAGATTCGATTTGACGGATCAAGTTGACTCATCTCTATGAATGGTAAAATCGCGATTTCATAAGACACCGTTCCAGTTCTAGGTACTGCAAAGAATGGACCAATTGTTAAAAAAGTCAATGCTGTAAAGCCAATCGCAAAGTAGGGATGTACGCGACGTCCTAAACCTTCTGCATCGTCACTACCTACATAGGTAATCGCCATTACACCAAGGATAGGCAAGCCTACACCTGAAATAAGAAAACCAATAATGGCTGGCCATGCATTTGTTCCTGCATCTTGACCAAGCTCTGGCGGGAAAATTAAATTACCAGCACCAAAGAAAAGTGAAAAGAGCATCAACCCAATATAAAGTGTTTGCTTGTTTGAAATTCCACCTAATTGGTTCATATGTCACCTCACTGTTTAAATTATCTGACTAATTATGTCATTTGAGAATTGTATCACATTTTGTCAAAAAATGTCCAACTAATTATTATGTGAAAATTTACTAAACGCTTTCATGAGAGATAGGTTTGTTTGAGCCTAAAAACAGGTATATGAAAAAGAACCTAATTTTTAGGAGGAGTCGTTTTGAGTCAAATAAAAAAAGAGGCTGAGAAGTTATCAGGCTGGACAGTAGAAGATGAAACGCTTACAAGAAGTTTCTCATTCGGTAATTTCTTAGAAGGCATTGATTTTGTTCAAAATCTAGCTGCGTATTCAGAAGGTGCACAACACCACCCTTTCATCACAATTGATCACACGACGATTACCGTTAAATGGACGACGGTTGATCAAGGCAAATTAACACAAAAAGACCTTGATGCTGCTAAAGCATGTAATCAATTTTATTCAAATGAATAAAACAATGGACTGCCCTTGTGTCATTATACTTTGAGGGCAGTCCATTTATTCTTCTATTCTTCCTTAGAGCTAGATAAAAACGCCAAAATCACAAATAACAAGAAACTAATTACAACGGTCATGCCGCCGCCAATATACAATCCAAGCTGTAACGCATTTGGAATATCAAATGGTTGATTTGAGTAGAGCCACATGCCAACCGTTAGAAGCAAAGCGCCAACAATGCCTGTCCATGCTTGCAAACCGGCTAATAGCCTTTGTTTTGGTTTATATAATTTATGAAATACGCTCCATGCAAATAATGTTAACCATCCTAACACAAGGACGTGAGCATGAATGGCAGATAACGCATAAGAACCACCGCCAGCCATGTGCGCACCCATCAGGACACCCCATAAACCAAATAAAGAAGAAACGATTAATAAGAGTTTCGAATAATTCATTCTACCTTCCTCCTTTTCTTTCATTTAAATGTACAATGTTTATATGAACGGAATATGAATAAAGCATGCTATTCCTCAAAAAGAACAACAGTCATCTGTTCACTCGTCTGCCCTCCATTATTTGTTATTATCACTTCAACCACATATTCTCCCGCATCATCAAGCTCAATGGAGCTACGAAATATGCCATCCTGGACGTAGCGCGCTTCTTTCGTTGTAACGGTATCCGTCTGTTCCTTTTCACACACGTCAAATCTAACTTGGTCTACATCTTCCACATACGCTTGCCCTTCTAACAATTGAACTTGCAATGGCACTTCCTCACCAACTTTTTGCTCTTCTTGCACTTGAATATGCACATCAAGATCATCTACAGAACGAGGCGTTTCAGACTGTTCATTTACACAAGCTGAAAAAACAAGAAGTGTGGAGAACACGAAACTGATCTTTCGCCACAATGTCATCACCTTTTTCTTAATCGTATTCGTTTAAAACAATGATTGCTTTGGTTCCTTTCTCTTCCACAGAATGCAGGTGGAATGTACCTTCGTGTTTTGCGACAATTTCTTGTACAATCGACAGTCCTAACCCTGTTCCTCCATCGCTCCGACTACGCCCTCTTTTCACTCTAAAGAAACGCTCTGTTACCCGCGCAATGTCTTTTTTTGGGATACCATAACCGTGATCTTTTATCTCAACTTCTGCTTTTCCATCTACTGATTGTAACGTCACGTGAATCGGGTTACCAGGATCACTATAAGCCACTGCATTGGTTAGCAAGTTGATAAGCACTTGTTTCATCCGATCACGATCGGCGACAATAATACTTTCTTCATTCAACTCTAGCTTGATCGGCATTTGTTTTTGATGCGCGATTACCTGAACGGTCTCACTTGCTTCTCGAATTAATTCTGCATAGACAACCGGCTGCTTATCAAATGAATCTTTATCTCCCTCAAGTTGAGCGAGGTCCAACAAGTCGTTTACAAGACGATTTAGTCGCTGGGCTTCTTGAGTAAGAATGATCATTCCTTTTTTCGTTTCAATGACCTCTTCTTCAATTCCTTCCATATAACCAATCATATAGCTAAGAGGAGTTCGTAGCTCATGCGCCACATTTGCAAGGAAAATCCGCCGATTTGATTCCACTTGTTCTAATGAATCTGCTAGTTGATTTATAGACTCTGCTAACTGCATGAATTCATCTTCGGAACGCTTTAAAGTAATTCGTTCTGAAAAATCTCCAGACTCCATCTTTTCTGCCACTAGCTTCATTTTCAACAACGGACCAACGAGCTGTTTCGTTAATCGACTTCCCATAAATAAAATAACCCCACCAGCTAACGCAACAATCAAAATTACCCACCACAAGACATTTGAAAACAACTCATAAAGATCTGTTAACGGTTGAGAAATAAAGACAATTCCTTCAAGACGATTCCCTTCTCCTGTAAACGGAATCGCCACGCCAATGATTTCTTGCTGAAAACGTGGATGATCCCTTCTAACGTAAACAGACTCCCCTTGCAAAAGTATTTGTCGCTCTTCAAATGAAATCATCTCTTCACTGTATTCATCTTCAAACGGAGCGCCACCTGCAAGCTCCATCGGGTCTTCTGTGACAACATAGACCGCATCTGACGTTTGCTGCGACCACTCTAAAAATGAATAAAATTCGTCTGATAAGCCTTCTTGGTCATAAAAGGCTGCCAACGCTTGTCCTTCTCGTTCAAACTGTTCAATCTGTTGGTCTACATAAAGCCGCTCATACAAAAAGAAGATCAACATGCTTGATAAGAGAATAACAGCTAGTACTGTCACTCCTATCCCCATCCAGACCTTCTTTTTAATCGATAGCGCGTTCATTCTTTTTCTCCAAACTTATAACCAACGCCCCACACAGTTTGGATTTTCTTCCCTGCTTCAGCAAGTTTTAAACGCAATGTTTTCACGTGTGTATCCACGGTTCGTAAAGAACTATTGCTTAAGTCACTCCATATTTGTGTAAACAGTTGTTCCCTTGTAAAAGAACGATTTTTATTTTCTGCCAAATGCAGAAGTAAATCGAATTCCCTTCTCGTTAACGAAATTTCTGCATCATCTACAAAGACTTCGCGACCACTACGGTGAATATGGAGATTTCCAAAAGAAAGATTATCGGCGTTCTCTTCCTTTGGATACGCACGTCGTAACGTTGCTTCTACTCGAGCCATTAGTTCTCGCGGGCTAAACGGCTTAACCATATAGTCATCTGCCCCTATTTTTAATGCTTTAATTTTGTCTTCTTCATGACTGCGAGCCGTAAGCATAATCACAGGTAGTGCATACGTCTCTTGGATTGCTTTGCACACGGCAAATCCATCCATGCCTTCCATCATCACATCAAGAATGACGAGATTAACCGTATCGGTTTCCAATAGGCGCAACGCTTCTTGTCCACTTTGCGCCTCCAACGTTTGATAACGTTCATTTTGTAAATAGGTGACAACAAGCTTAACTAAATCTGGCTCGTCATCAACAACTAGAATCGTTCTCGATTGACTCATTTCATCTCTCCTGACACGATAACATGAGGGCCTGCACCTACATCAATTTCAGCAATTCTTTCAAGAGAATCGCTTGAGAAGACGGACAATGACTGACTATCAAAATTACTGACAATCACGTAATCGTCATCAACGTGAAGATAATTAGGATTGTGTCCGACTTCAACTTCTTTCAGTATTTCTTGAGACGACGTATCAATTTTATACAGATGGTCGTTGCCATGGGATATAACAAACATACTAGCTTCCGACTGATTTCCGCCAAGAGCAATGGGCATTAAGCCGATTGGGATTCTCTCTTCTTCTTGTTCACTAGCTAGGGAATAGCCAACAACCGATTGATTTAACTCGCCAGTCGGGCCATGCCCGCCGACCCAAAGCAACTCTCCATCAAAGAACATGCCTGATGCTCTTTCAACAACAGGAATCGTATGCTCGATCTCTAATGAAGTTAGGGAAATAACGTCTACGCTTGCTTCGTCTGCATTCAATACAAATAAACGATCGTTGTCTACATATAAATCATTTGCCCTGTTCTCTATTGTGACCGTTTCCATGACTTCCCCTTCTAGCGAAATCCACGCAAGTTTGTTTGTATTCGTATACGAAACAATAAGGTTTGTCGCACGAGCATCATAAACGATGTCCGAAATCATATCATCAAATTCGGTTAAAGGCGTCACATCTCCAGTATGAAGGTCAAAATGCGACAACGTACGTGTTTGATCAGATAAAATGAGAAATTCTGTTTCATTAATTTTTATAATTTGCTCCCACACAGTCGGCAATGAAGAAAGGGAGGTGACTGTCATACTGTTTTCATCAATAAAACCAAGTGACGCTTCTTTTAGATGAGAAACTAAGAAATAACCACCTTCTTCACTAGGTGTCTGAACGTGGTCTTGTGCACATGAAGAAAGAAAAGTAAGGAAGAATGTTGCAACGATGGCATATAAAGAACGTTTCATCTTTCTCCCTCCTTTTTTCGAACAGTATAGCACGTAAATGTGAAATCCATACGAAGTCACTCTGCTTTCTGCATAGATCATTAACCTAACTTCCCTTTTATTTTTTGCGCATTCGTTTTGTTTCCTAAAAGGTACTGGACTGTGCCCATGATTAAGATAACAAAGATCAGCACGTATAAGGCAGGTTTAAAGGTACCAAATACATCATAAAGAGTGCCAACCGCCAGTGGTCCGAGAGCCGCAAAAACATAGCCTCCGCCTTGGTTCAAAGCAGATAAAGCACTCGCTTTGTCGGCACTATCGGTTTCGATAATGGGAATCATTAATGCTAAAGGAAATAGTCCTCCTGCACCAAGCCCAATCAAACCTAGCGCCAGCAACGGATGAAAGCCGATTAATAGAAAAATAACCCCTACTAATTCTAAAAGACTACATCCAATGAGCGCAGTCGTCATGTGGCCATACTTAGAGACAATACTCGGTAAAACGAGCGAAACAGGGATTTGAATCAATTGAAACAAAGTAACTCCTGCAGCCGCCATTGCTGTCGAATAGCCAAAGCTCATCACAATTGGTGCAGCCCAAGCGGTAATCGTGTAGAAAACCGTTGCCATCAAACCAAAAAATAACGTAATGAGTAACGCACGCCTATTTTTGAACGGAAGTGCTGAATCTGTTGTTTTTAATGCGGTTGGCCGTTTACGAATTAAACCAATCCAAAAAAACAACGCTAGTAACCCAAGGGACCCCCATACAGCCAAAGCGAGCTGCCAATTTCCATTAAATCCATCATAAACAGGGACAGCGAACCCAGTTGCAACACCTGCGCCGATTACTAAAGAAACGGAATAGACACTAACAAAGCCTGGCTTTGTAGGGAAATGTTGTTTAATGAATCCAGAGAGTAATGGTCCAGCAAGCCCTATTCCAATACCCGCAAGAAATGCCGTTACGACGAGTAAGAGAACAGATCCAACAACCCCTCTCATCAATGTTGCTACTGTAATAAAAATCAATGATACGAAAATCGCTCTTTCTAAACCAATTTTTTTACTAATGATTGCGGCAAAAGGCGCAAATATGCCCATACATAAAACAGGTAACGTTGTTAACAAGCTTGCTGTTGCCCCACTCATACCTAGTTCAGCCTGAATGGATTCTAATAGTGGGGAAATTGATGTAATGGCTGGCCGTAAATTTAAAGCTGCTAACGTTAACGCAAATAAGTAATAGAACGTTCGCATAACCTCTCTCCTACCCGTCTTTCTTTTTATCTTTATTTGCAAAGAATACGTAAAATAATAGCCATCCGTCAAGTTCGTTTAGCTTTCCTACCTCATTTACTTTATGCCAGCGTACAATATCGAACCCAAAAATAATTCTCACTTTTTAAACATTTAAGTTTCACTTTTTTACAACGTCCGTTACAATAGTGTTAGGTTTAAATGTTTTAATGATTTTTTATTAGGGTAGACCATCAGTAGCGCTTTATTTTCCAAAATCAGTAGCTTATATTAAAAGGAGCGATTGTTATGCGTAATCAAACTCAACATTTTATTAATGGAGAATGGGTCGATTCAACAGGTTCCGAAACCATTGACGTCATTAATCCAGCAACAGAAGACGTAATTGGCAAAATTAGTGCAGGTACGAAAGAGGACGTTGATAAAGCAGTTTCCGCTGCACGAAAAGCATTTCCCGAGTTTTCGAAATCAACGAAAGAAGATCGAATCAAATGGCTAAATGCCATTGCTGATGGCTATAAAAAACGAAGCAAAGAACTTATCGATGTGATGACAGAAGAGTTAGGCTCTCCTTTATCCGTCTCAGAAAACGTACATTTTAAAATGGGTTTAGCTCACTTTAAACAAGCCGCTAGAGCATTAGATACCTTCTCTTTTTCAGAAGAAAAAGATGGACATACACTTGTTAAAGAAAGCATTGGTGTAAGCGGTTTAATTACACCTTGGAACTTTCCTACTAACCAAACGTCAACAAAAATAGCTGGCGCCATTGCAGCAGGAAGTCCCGTTGTCTTAAAGCCAGCAGAAAAAACACCTTATGCTGCTATGATGCTTGCTGAAATCATTCATGAGGCGGGTGTACCAAAAGGTGCATTTAACTTAGTTAACGGAACTGGTGACGAAGTAGGAGACGCAATTAGCTCTCATCCTGATATTGATTTTGTATCCTTCACTGGTTCTGGTGGTGTAGGAGAAAAAATCATGCAAAACGCAGCTAAAACGATTAAAAAAGTTGCGCTTGAGCTCGGTGGTAAATCACCACTCGTGATTCTTGACGATGCAAACATGAAGAAAGCGGCTAAAACAGCAGCCTCGAATATGTTCTTTAATTCTGGTCAAGTTTGTACGGCAGCGACACGGATCCTTGTACCAAAAACGAAAAAAGATGAGTTTGAGGAAGCAATGAAAGAAGCCGTTTCATCTTACTCTATGGGTAATCCACGTGAAGAAGGTCATACTGCTGGCCCGCTTGTCTCATCAGGACAATGGGACACGGTTCAGTCTTACATTCAAAAAGGGATTGACGAAGGCGCAACTGTTTTAGTTGGTGGAACAGGCAAGCCAGATGGTCTTGATAAAGGATACTTCGCCAAACCGACAGTATTTACAGATGTGACAAACGATATGGTCATTGCTCAGGAAGAAATCTTTGGACCTGTGATCTCACTCATTTATTATGATGATCTTGATCACGCAATTGAGATTGCCAACGATACAATTTACGGTCTTGCGGGTTATGTCTTTGGTCAAGATCCAGAGAAACTTCGCTATGTTGCCTCAAATATTCGTGCAGGTCAAATTACGGTCAACAATGCTCAAACCGATTTCAATGCACCGTTTGGTGGCTACAAACAGTCTGGTATCGGTCGAGAATGGGGCGAATTTGGGATTGAAGAGTATTTAGAAGTAAAAGCTGTTCTCGGTATGCCTTCATAAACCGAAAGAAAAAGCAGGTGTTTCACATGAAACACCTGCTTTTTTACTGTTGCCATAAGTCCGTTCTTGAGGTTGTGACTGCTTGTGCACCTGCGTCCAGTGCGGTTTGGATGTCTTCAACTGTTGTTATTAATCCCCCTGCAATCACTTCAATCCCCGTCTCGTCTCGAACTTTCTTTATATAATCCGGTATGACTCCTGGGAGTACTTCTAGAATATTGGGTTTAACTTCTTCCACCTGCTGATAACTCGTTTTTAACGCCATCGTATCAAGCAGAAAAATTCGTTGGATCGCTAAAATATTGTTTTTCTTCGCTGTCTTTAACATATTCGCCCTAGTTGAAATAACACCTGCTGGACGGATCGTCTGACAAATAAACTCAGCGGCGTAGCGGTCGCTCTTTAATCCTTGTACAAGGTCAGCATGTAAGAGCATTTTTTTGCCTGCTTCCTTTGAGAGCTTTTTCATTTTAGCTAAAAGAGAAAGGTGAACATCGAGCACTACAAAATAATGACCTTCTTCTTCTTTCATGACGCGCTCAAAATCCTTCATATTATTTACTGCTGGCAAAATGCGCTGACCATTAAACATTAATTTAAGCTCCTCAACGTTACTTGGTTTAGTTGTTGTTCTAATTCCTCTTTGTAGCGAGTTGTTTCTTCTTCTGACCATTGTAGCAGATCAGCCATTGCCGTCATAATTTGATCTTTGTACACTTTTACTTGATCAATATCAAATAAAAGATACGAGACACGTCGCATAAAGAAATCAACAGGTGTTGCAGTCATTTCGTGCTCGATGCCATAACGAAGCATGGCATATAAAGACCCAGGAAGGCCATAACCATTTTCATCATTGACATACCCATGAACTGCAGAGGCATTTGAACCGTAACGTTCTGCTATTTCTTTTGCATCTTCATGACTTAATCCTTTATTTTTTCCATCTGCAATCGCTTTTTCTTTAAATGCTTCGTATTTTGCGGACCCACCGACATCTCCGCCAGACAAAGCAAGCTCTTTTGTCTTACAGCTTGGATAGCTTTTACCAGTTTCTTTTGCGATTTCATCAGCTGCAATGGATACGATGGTATCTGCCATTTTGCGGTAACCAGTTAACTTACCTCCAGCAATCGTCATTAGCCCACTTTTCGAATGAAAAATCTCATCTTTTCTTGAAATCTCTGATGGATCTTTTCCATCTTCATGGATAAGTGGACGAATTCCTGACCAGCTGGATTCTACATCCGTTTTCGTTAAATGATAGCCTGGGAATAAGTGATTTGTTGCTTTTAAAATATAGTTCACATCGTCAATCGTCACACCAGGTTCTGTTACATCATCTTTGAAGTTCGTATCGGTCGTCCCGATATACACTTTCTTGCCGCGTGGAATGGCAAACATCATCCGTCCATCATTAAATGGCGTATCAAAATAAATCGCACGCGTGAGAGGCAATCGCTCTTTAGAAACGACTAAGTGGACACCTTTTGTATGGTGAATGGACTTTCCTTCTCTAGAACGATCCTGTTCACGTAAGGTATCGACCCATGGGCCCGTAGCGTTAATGATTTTTTTAGCATAAATCTTTAGGCTTTCACCCGTTAAGCGATCAGTAGCCTGCACACCAATTAGTTTTCCGTCTTCGTAAAGAAACGAATTCGCTTGAACATAATTAATAAGCTTTGCTCCGCGCTCGGCTGCACTTTTCGCTACTTCCATCGTTAAGCGCGCATCGTCTGTACGATATTCCACATACATACCTGCACCTTTTAACCCTTCACTAGCCAATATGCTTTCCTTTTTCAAAGCTTCTTTCGCATTCATCATGTTTCGTCGCTCGCTTTTTTTCACTCCAGCTAAACGATCATAGACAGACAAACCAACCGATGTTGTAAAGGAATTAAATGTGCCACCTTTATAAAACGGCAGCATCATTCTTACCGGCTCCGTTACATGAGGCGCATTTTCATAAACGATTGCTCGCTCTTTCCCCACTTCTGCTACAAGCTTAATTTCAAATTGTTTTAAATAGCGTAAGCCACCATGGATAAGTTTTGTAGAACGACTTGACGTCCCAGCAGCAAAATCTTGCATCTCTATTAAACCTGTCGTTAACCCTCTTGTTTGCGCATCAAGCGCAATTCCTGATCCCGTAATTCCTCCACCAATGACTAAGAGATCCAACTGTTTTTCTTGCATCCCTTTTAGCGTTTGTTTACGAGCAAATGTTGAAAAATCCATCTATATCCCTCCTAAGGAAATAAAAAAAGAGGGGACTACAACATGCTCAAGCAGGCGCTAAACCTACTTAAGTGCTGTAATCCCCTCATCGTCTCAAAGATTCATGTATTAACTTGTTACGTACAGTGTACGACTTTTTCTTCTATTCGTAAAGCATTAAGGTTTGAATGTCATTGTAGCGTCAACTGCTTTTTTCCAGCCACTATACAATTCATTTCGTTCTTTCTCCGCCATATCAGGCTTGAACGAGCGATCCATGTTCCACTGCTTTGCAATATCTTCCTTACTTTCCCAAACACCCACAGCTAACCCTGCAAGATAGGCAGCACCTAATGCAGTCGTTTCTGTGATTGATGGAATCTCAACCGGTGCATCAAGTAAATCACTTTGGAACTGCATTAAGAAGTCATTCGCAACAACACCGCCGTCAACTCGAAGTTTCTTTGACTCAATGCCTGAATCACTTTCCATGGCAGTCATAACGTCTTTCGTTTGATAAGCGAGCGATTCAAGCGTTGCCCGGACAATATGTGAACGTTCTGTTCCACGAGTTAATCCGAACATGGCGCCACGTGCCTCACTATCCCAATACGGTGTACCAAGCCCAACAAAAGCTGGTACGACATACACGCCATCTGAAGACGTAATGCGCGTTGCTAACTTCTCACTTTCTGCAGAGCTCTCAATTAATTGGACGCCGTCACGAAGCCATTGAATGGCCGAACCTGCAACGAAAATACTTCCTTCAAGAGCGTACTCAACTTTTCCATCAATGCCCCAAGCGAGAGTCGTTAATAAACCGTTTTTGGACTCAACTGCTTTTTCGCCTGTGTTCATTAAAATAAAGCAGCCCGTTCCGTACGTATTTTTCACCATTCCTTCTTCAAAACAAGCTTGCCCAAACAGCGCTGCATGCTGGTCCCCAGCTACACCTGCAATTGGTATACTTTCTCCGAAGAAGTGGTAATCAATTGTTTCCGCGTATACTTCAGAAGACGAGCGCACTTCTGGTAACATCGCTTTTGGCACATCTAGAATTTCTAGCAATTCGTCATCCCATTTTAATTCGTGAATGTTATACATGAGCGTACGAGCCGCATTTGTGTAATCGGTTACGTGCGCTTTTCCACCGCTTAATTTCCAAATTAACCATGTATCAATGGTACCAAAAAGCAGTTCACCGTTTTCTGCGCGTTCTTTGACACCATCAACATTGTCAAAGATCCACTTCACTTTTGTCCCTGAAAAATACGGGTCAAGTAACAGTCCGGTTTTCTTTCTAAACGTATCGTTATGACCTGCCTCGCGTAAATCTTTACAAATATCGGCCGTTTGACGAGATTGCCACACTAATGCGTTATAGACTGGTTTTCCTGTTTTCTTATCCCACACGACTGTTGTTTCTCGCTGGTTTGTAATACCAATACCAGAAATATCTCCTGGACTAATATCTGATTCTGAAAACACTTCGGCAATAACCGCTAACACCGAAGTCCAAATTTCATTTGCATTATGCTCAACCCAGCCTGGCTTAGGAAAATATTGATTAAATTCACGCTGAGCTGTGTGCAAAATGGCTCCCTTCTCATCAAACAGGATTGCCCTCGAGCTTGTTGTTCCTTGATCAATTGCTAAGATATACTTTTTCTTCATAATAGATTCCTCCTCATCTCATTATTAAAATATCATGGTAAAGAAGATAGCACCAATAACACCACCTGCAATTGGACCTAAAATCGGAATCCATGCATATCCCCAGTCAGAAGGACCTTTTTTATCGATTGGGAGAATTGCATGAGCAATTCGTGGACCAAGGTCACGTGCAGGATTAATGGCATATCCAGTTGGGCCACCGAGTGAAAGACCAATTGCAATAATGAGTACCCCAACAACAAGAGGATTTAACCCTTCACTAAACTGATTTGCACCGATTGCAAGTAATCCAAATACAAGAACGGCCGTACCGATTAGTTCAGCACCGAAATTTGACGGTGTGTGCTTGATCGCTGGAGAAGTTGCGAAGACGCTAAATTTAGCATCTGGATCGTCCGTTTTCTTCCAATGCGGATAGTAATGAAGAAAGATAATGACCGCACCTGTTATCGCACCTAAAATTTGACCAATGATATAACCAGGGACCTGACTCCAAGGAAATTCACCTACTGCTGCAAAACCAATTGTAACAGCTGGATTTAAATGGGCATCACTTACTGTTCCAGACACATATACACCTAAAGCAACGGCAAAGCCCCAACCAACGGCAATCGCCATCCAGCCTGCACCTTCTGCTTTCGAATCTTTTAAGTTAACGGCTGCTATTACACCAGCACCAAATATAATGAGAATCATCGTTCCTACAAACTCTGCAATAATTTCTGCCATTATTGTTCCCCCTCTGCTTTCTTGAGAAGCTTATGTACAAAAAAGAGCACCTTTTTTCACAGGTCGCCCTAGGGCTCCGTAAAAAAAGCTGCTCTCATATACTCATCAGCTACTCTATTAACATGATGCTATTATAGTACGAGAAACACTTTTTGTAAACGGATTCATTTTTTTAATTCCCAATTTAATCTTACCGTAAACAAAAAATTTTCACTCGATGATGTATTCATAAAAAAAAGGTAGTGCCAAAAAAAACTAGTCAAGTCCACATCTCCGTGTAGAATCACGATACAATGCTTTTATAAATTGATTAGGTCTGTCGAAAGGCTGTCACCTTTTATCCAAAAATGGGAAGGTCCATTCAAATGATCGTCATCACTTATCGCGCGGATGGACACTTTCACCACAGGCACAAGCGCGACATCCGTTTGCGCTACGTTATCACTTGCGCTCACGGTGTCTTCAGACACGTACTGTCCCGCAGCAGTCTCTAGTTCTTCTAACACCCTTACAGATAACGAAGAAAAGACGATTAATCCACTGAATTAGTCGTCTCTTCAACATGTACCTATTCTTTTGTCCCAATTCCTTTTCTTTAACGTTTAATCAAGTAGTGACGTTGGGAATGTTGTAAGATCAATACCCATTGTAAGTGGGACTAAGAAGTATACCGCTAATACAATGAGAATGGTTGCAAATACGTTGAGCCAAAAGCCTGCTTTAACCATTTCAATGATCTTTAGCTTACCTGTACCGAAAATAATGGCGTTCGGTGGTGTCCCTACTGGTAACATAAATGCACAGTTTGCCGCCATTGCACAAGGAATCATAAGTGCGAATGGGTGAATATCAATGGCTACAGCAAGTGCGCCTACAACAGGTAAAATCATTGTTGCCGTCGCTGTATTGGAAGTAATTTCCGTTAACATCATAATTAAAAGTGTTGCGCCACCAATGATAAGAAGCATATGCAAGCCATCTAAAATAGTCAGTTGATCCCCAATCCATGTTGAAAGTCCGCTTGATTGGAACCCAGCTGCAATGGCAAGACCGCCACCAAATAGAAGCAGCACGCCCCATGGAATATCTTTTGAATCAGACCAATCAAGGATTCTTGTAGCAGCTTTTGCTGGAATTAAGAATAAGAGCATCGTCGCAATGATGGCAATCATTCCATCTGAAATTCCAGGTAGCTGTACTATGAGCGGATCGTCTCCAGCCCAGAAGAACTCTCTTGTAATCCACATAAATGCGGCAAATAAGAAAACTGCACCGACGACTTTTTCCTCAAACGATGTTTTTCCAAGCTTTTGTCGTTCACTTGCAATTAACTCTTTTCCACCAGGTAACGTTTTAATACTTGTTTTAAAATTAATTCTTCCTAAATAGAACCATGTAAAGAATAGTAGAATAAGAACGACCGGAACTGCGAACAACATCCACGTTCCAAATCCAATTGTTATACCGAAGATTGTATCGAGCTGCGCGGCAAGAATTATATTTGGTGGTGTTCCAATTAATGTACCTAGACCACCAATCGTTCCTGCATAACCGACACCAAATAATAGTGATTTCTCGAATTTCGGTAAGTCACGCTTGTGTTCCTCATCCTTTAATGCAGCCGCTACTTGAGCCGTAATTGCTAAAGCCATAGGAATCATCATCATTACGGCTGCAGTATTTGATACCCACATTGATAAAAAGCCTGTCGCAAGCATAAACCCTAACAGAATTCTTTGTGTACTCGTTCCAATAACGGAGATAATAAAAAGGGCAATTCGTTTATGAAGATCCCATTTCTCCATTGCCGTTGCAATAAAGAATCCACCTAAAAATAAGAAGATGATGTCATTTCCGTAAGACGATGCAACATCGGAACCTTCCATTGCTCCTGTAATGGGTAGCAAAATTAACGGCATTAGCGATGTGGCTGGAATTGGAATGGCTTCTGTCATCCACCAAGTCGCTATCCATAATGTGACGGCTAAGACTCGTTGACCGTCTGCCGAAAGACCTGCAGGTTCAAAAAATAAGATTGTTAAAAGAAATAATAACGGGCCAAGAATTAACCCTACAAGCTGTGCCCGTGAATAGGGTTTCTTTTGCTGATCTCCGTCAGGCATAACTTGTTTCGACTGCTTCTTCTCTTTATGTTGAGCTGCTTCTTTTTTTAATGCAGCTGAACCTTTGTTTGCATACGAGAAAACATTTAAAAGATCTTTTGTTCGCTCAGATTGTTGCCATAATCTGTCCCAGACGAGCTTCATTGTCATTCCTCCATCCATTGAAAGCGTTTACTTATTCTTTCATGGACGTGTCGAATAATCTAGTTTTTTTAATTAAACGAAATCATTTTTGTCTAAAAATTCTCTCCCTTGCTCTGACAACCGGTAACGATTAAAAGGTCTGCCATGTGTTAAATAAACGAGATCTTTTTGAATAAATGACTGCTCGTCAAAAAAACGCAAGTACTTTCGTAGTGACACATGAGAAATTGTGGTTCCTTCTTCAAGTTCTGCAGCAGTTTGCCAGGCTTCACCAGCGCCAGCCAGCGCATGTAAAATGCGCATCGCTGTCACTTCGGTAATTCCTTTTGGAAACGAATGTTTTTCTACCGGAGAGGCTTTTTCGGTCCGCTGAATCAATTGATCAATCTCTTTTTGAACGAAAGAACCTTGCTGCGTTTCTTGTCTCATTGCTTGGTACCGTTGAAGTGCTTCTTTAAACCGGGCAAATGAAAACGGCTTTACTAAATAATCTATAACACCAAATCGATAGCCTGTTTGAACGGTGTAAGTATCGTTCGCTGATGTGATCAAAATAACGTCTATATTCCGCTCTTCTAACCGAACTTGCTTCAGAATATCTAGTCCATTTTGGTCTCCAATGTAGACATCAAGTAACAGCAAATCAGGCTTAAATGTCTTTAACTGCTGCATCCCTTCTTCAAACGTATAGGCCTTTGATACAAGCTCAAACCCGTCCACTTTTTTTAAAAATAGGGAATGGAAATGTGCGATTTCTTGTTCATCTTCAATCATCGTAACGCGAATCATTTTTCTCTACTCCCTTCTAAACCAAGTGGAATATGCACAGTCACAATTGTTCCTTTTCCCTCTCTAGATAAAAGATCCATTGTTCCCCCGTATTGATTGATTTCATTCCGAACATTTTCTAGTCCATAACCGTGATCACCTTGTTTAGTTGATGGCCAATCCCCTTTTCCTTGCTGCGGAGAAAATCCTCTTCCATTATCTTCAATCACATAACGTAGAACACCACCAACTTGCTTGATCGTCATAATGATAAATGCTTGGGGCTGATTCATGCTTGCTTCTGCTGCATTATCCACTGTATTCCCAATAATCGTTATCCACGCATCGATTAATTCTGCTGATAGCTTTGGCCAAGGCGTTCCTGATTGAAAAATGACGTTTATTCCTTGTTCTTCTAACATACTTGTTTTTCGTGACAGAAATTGTGCCAAACTTTTATCCGAAACTAATTTACCGATCTCATCAGGTAATTGACTATTTTTCTTTTGTTGATAGCGCATTGAAAGATTTTCGATATACTCTTGCAGCTCACTATAAGACTCTGTTTCAACCATCGCACTAATAATATGAAGTTTATTCATAAATTCATGGGTTTCACTTCTTAAACTTTTCGCATACGTCTCTACGCCACTTAACCGCTTCATAATATCATCTAGTTGATTTTTTTCGCGAAACGTTGCGAGTGCACCGATGCATCGTTCCTGATAAAAAATAGGTACTTTCGTGACAACCGCTTCAAGTTCACTACGATGATACACATCGTCATAGTTGCCTTTACGTTCTGTTATTACTTGCTCTAATTCTAATTCTGGCCACACTTGATTCACATCTCTACCTTCTACACCAAGAGTATGACCAGCTGCTCGAAGAAAAGTCGTAGCTGCTCCATTCACTGCTATTATTTTACCATGCTCATTAATCGCAATGATGCCTTCTCCTGCTGCTTCTAAAATTGCCTCCCGCTCATTTACTAGTCTGGCAATCTGTTGGGGTTCAAGACCATGCAATTGTTTTTTTATTCGGTTGGATAAAAAATACGCACCTATTAAACCGACAAGTAAACTCCCACTTGCACCAATAATTGATGTGAGGACAGCTTGATTTTCTGCTTCCACAATGGCATCGGTAGGAATACCAACTGAGACAGCACCAATTACTTGATTTTCTTGACCGTACACAGGTTCGAAGGCACGAACAGAAGGTCCGAGTGAACCGACCGCTTCTGATATATATGATTCTCCTTCAAATACTCGATCTGCATCACCGCCAACAAACGTTTGACCAATTCGTTCTGCGACCGGATGCGTGTATCGATTTTGCTCCGTGTCCATGACGACGATATAAAGAAAGTCATTTTCTTCCCGAATGGCTTCTACCATATAAAGCAAGTCTGCAGACGGTTCTCCTTGTTGTAAGGTGGCAACAACCTGAGGATGTTCTTTCAAATGGCTGGCACTAATTCGTACTTTATCTGCAAGATGGTCCCGTGTTAGCGTAGCCTGTTGAAACGCACTGAATAAACCAAACAGCAATAACGCCACTAACACGACGCCTCCACTTAATAGCATCGTTTGTGTTCTAAGCGTAACTGATTCTCTTTTCATTAGCGGACCACCTTTTGCTTTTATTCTAATGTTTTGTCATTCCTTCACATTTTAAATTTTTTCACAAAGAATGTATAGACTTGATTGAAGTGGTAAGAATGAGTAACGTATTCCCCTATCCCCCTTAGCCTCCAACAAATGTTGGGGGCTTTTTTTATTGCTTGGACATTTCTTTCTTACGTCAGCATACAATGCCAAAAGGGCAACGCTAAATCGTGCATAACATTTCTGGCACTCATTCTTTTTTGAAAGAAGACATTTCACTTCTAAGTCTCATTAGTCGAATCATACTTATATGAGGGGTCTTGCTCTCAAACCATAGTTTAACCTTTCGGAAAATCAGGAAATAAAGAAAGGAGGCTTTTATGTTTGAACAGCGACTAACGGAGATTCTAAACAATCTACATAAACCAACAATCGAGACATTGCGTCAAGCACTAAACCAAATCCATGCTACATACGAGGACGTGGCTCCTTATATTCAATCAAGTAGCGACAAACCTTATTATCGTAAACTTCTGTTTCACTCTGATCATGTGGAACTTCTGCTCATGAACTGGTCTGGACTTGATTGTGCTCCTCACGATCATGGTCATTCGTTTGGTTGGATTCAAGTCATGAACGGAAGCGTACGCAACCAGCTGTTCAGCGTACAACCAGGCAAACTTCCAGAACCTTTTTTCGAAAAGCATCATTCAGAAGGTACTGTCTTTTTTGCCCCGAAACAAAGCGTTCATCAGATGGAAGGGCAAAAGGACCTTTTAACACTACATCTCTATGCCCCACCTATATCAGGAATGAAAGTGTATGACCTAAAAAAATGTGCCGCATGTGTCGTTTCAGATGATTGCGGCGCTTGGTGGCCCGATGAACAAAGACAGCAATTAAAAATTATTCAGTTACAAAACGCAATGAAATAAGGAGGAATGGCATGCGTCTCTCACAAATAAAGCCCAATCAATTAACAGATGAGCAAATTACAAAGCTCCTCTATCACTCCACCTCTGACGACGGAAAAGCGGGAGACTGCATCTTTGTTCCTGGAAGTAGTAAAGCTGTTGAATACAAAGTACCAAAAGCCATTCAGCTTTACCGAGACGGACGAGCAAATAAACTTCTTTTCTCGGGTGGTGTCTCTTGGGATGCTTCCCAAAAACCAGAGGCAGTCATGATGCGTGAGCGCGCGCTACAACTGGGCATTCCGGCTAAAGACATTTTAACGGAGGAACAGTCGCTTCATACAAAAGAAAACGTACTTGCCTCCTTGCTCGTTCTGGATCGCGCTTTTGATCTTCATCACCTTCACCATCTTATCATCGTTACATCAAGCATCCATTCATTACGAGTATGGTTAACCATGCGTACCTATATGCCACCTTGGATTACATATTCACTCGCCCCTGTAGATGATCGTAGTACAAAAGAGGAAAACTGGTTTGTTTCCCCTCATAGTCGAAAACGGGTCGAAGCCGAAGTGCACAAACTGGTTCATTACGCCCAAATAGGTGCGATCATTGATGAAGAGCAGTCCCTTGAATAGAAAAAAAAGCCCTTTTCCATAAATAGAAAAGGGCTTTTGCTTTTATTTCAGTAAACCACTTCGCCACACGATTATTTCGTGTAGTACATTAATGCAATTGCACCTGGTCCTGTATGGGTACTAATAATAGGTGACGTTTCTAAAATAGACGAAGAAAAGTGCTGACGAACTTTTTTAAGACGTTCCATCACTTGTTCACTAAATGATTCTGCTTCAATATGAGCGATTCCTACGTGTTCCACATCTTTTGAATCGGTTTCTTTTTCAAATGTTTCCGATAAGAAATCGAGGACTTGCTTCTGGGAACGCTTTGTTGTAACAGGTGTATACGAACCATCTTGCAAGGAAGCGATGGGCTTGATTTTTAGTAACGACCCAAGCAACGCTTTCCCTTTGCCAATACGTCCACCTTTAGCTAAATATTCAAGAGTATCCACCACAATATAAAGGGATGTTTTCGAACGAATATCCGCTATTTCATTTAAAATACTGTCTAAAGAAGCCCCTTTATTTTCCAGCTCTGCGGCTCGTTTCACTTGAAACGAGAGCGCAATGGAAATAAAACAAGAATCCACAACTGTAACTCGTCCATTTAATTCATCCGCTGCCATCTGCGCAGAAGCTACTGTCCCGCTCATTGCGCTTGTCATATGAATAGACAGTACATGCGTATCAGGCTCATCAAGTAATTCTTCGTAAATTCGTACAAACTCACCAACAGGGGGTTGCGAGCTCTTAGGCAACTCTTCATTCGTCACCAACAGATGCGCAAATTCTTTTTTCGATATATCTACCCCGTCTAAATAACTTTTTCCATTTATGTTAATTGATAACGGGACTACAGTAACCCCTAACTCTTGTAAAATTGATGACTCTATATCGCAAGTAGAATCTGTCACAATTTTGATCTTTGTCATTGAAATCTCCCTTTAACAAGGCTTATTAAGAAAGCATAACATACGTTGCTTGTAGTATGACACACGTACCGCTAAGTGTAAACGCTGTCTTAAAAAGCGCAATTATACGACTATAGAAAAAAATTCGAACGTAATCGCTTACTTGCACGAAAAATGTTCGGAGCTAGCCGAAATGAAGAACAGATTTAGACCAGCACCTGTGCTCAAATGATTACAAAGGCTCATTTATGAAGGTTTTGTAAATGATGTTAAATCTTTATGTCATTTGTAAATGAGCGCTTTTTTTCAAATTCTTCTTACTCTGCTACAATCTTATCTTGAAACGCACGAAACGAGAGGACTGTAGAGCTTGCTTACTAAACATGCATTTGCTTATTTATTATCGCACGGTATTCCAGCAATAGTTGGATTTCTAGGGATCGCCATTTATTCACGCCTGCTTTCTCCAGAGGAATACGGACAGTTCGCACTTATATTTGCAAGTGCAGCCATCGTAAATGCGGTTGTGTTTGAATGGTTAAAAGTAAGTGTTTTGCGTATCCAGAAACAGCGTGACGTTGGTGAAACCACGTACTATATGACGATAAAAGTTGCATTCATTACGCTTATCGTTGGTAGTTTCCTTATAGGAGTCGCAGTATTGCTATTCTTAAATTCCCTGTCGCCATCGTTCCTTTTGCTCGTTTTACTTTTATCATCGTGCCAGTCTTGGTATCAGCTTAACCTCTCATTATTACGAGCAGAGTTAAATCCTCTGGGCTATGGAAAAATGGCTTTTATTCGTGCTATTACAGGGCTATTGTTTGCAACGCTCCTTATTACACTCGATTACGGCGCTTTCGGCTTAGTTGTGGGACTTGTTATTGGTTTGCTTCTATCAGTCGCACCAATGGTTTTTACACGATGGGGAGTTCGCGTGAAACCTAAAAAAGTTAACGGCACCCTGTTAAAACAATTCGCTAGCTATGGACTGCCTTTAACGATTACGCTGCTTCTCGGCATCATTATTCAACACTCCGATCGCCTTATTATTCATGCAATGATTGGCGTAGAAGCTACGGGACAGTATGCCATTGCCTATGACTTGACGGAACAATCGATTTTCACTCTTATGCTCATTATTAACCTAGCTGCTTTTCCGATAGCCGTTCGAGCTTTAGAAAAACGTGGGGAACAAGCCGCTAAGGCTCAAGTAAGAAAAAACACTCGTTTGCTTTTAGGCGTCGGTATACCTGCAACCATCGGCTTTATCTTATTAAAAGATGTCATAGCAACAGTCTTTTTAGGAACTGCATTTCAGGAAACAGCCATTTTACTGATCCCCTATATTGCAATCGGCGCTTTGCTGAAAGGAATGAAACTTTATGCAATTGATATCGTTTTTCATCTCACAAAGCAGACAAAAATTCAAATCATTCCTGTTGTGGTAGCTGCCACAGTCAATGTCGCATTAACCATCATACTTATTCCACTTTACGGGCTTGAAGGTGCTGCAATGGCAACGGTTGCCGCCTATGCTTTCGCCATCATTTCTAGCTGGTTGCTTCTTGCTGCACAACGAACGACACTTCCTTTCCCAGTTAAAGACTTTGTAAAGATTTTGTTTGCAAGTGCGATTATGGGCTTGTCGACACTTCCCTTTGCTGGTGATGAACGATTAGGCATCTCTCTTTTACAAGTCATTGTCGCTGGACTGACTTACTGCTTCGTTTGTGGATGCCTCTATTTTAAAGATTTAACGAACATGGTTTTAAAACGGAAAGTAAATAAAAACCAGCATACATAAAAGGAGCGAACGAGCATGTTATCAATCATTATTCCTACATTAGGTCAGCGAGAGCAAGCTTTTACCCGTCTTCTCGATAGCCTTCAAGCACAAACAAAGACTGAAATGGAACTAGTCGTCGTCTCCCAAGCGAATCACGATAAGGTCAGTCGTTGGTTAGCCAACACCCCCCTTGCTCATATACACATTCAAATGAAAGAGCGTGGCCTGTCAAAAGCGCGTAACCTTGGGCTTTCACACATTACTGGCGACATTGTCACGTTTTCCGATGATGATTGCTGGTATCCAGCGCATGCTGTTGCCACAGTTTATGAACGTATGGATAACGGCGTAGATGCATGTTGTTTACAAATTTATGACCCTGTTCATCACGAGCCGTATAAACACTATCATTCTAAATCAGTAGCATCTGTAAAAGGCCGGTTGATTTTTCGAACGTCGTCAATTGAATTATTTTTTCGAAAAGAATCTATTCAAACGCTCCGATTTCATGAATCATTTGGATTAGGTAGTCGCTATCCAAGCGGTGAAGAGAATCTTTTTCTGAAGGAGTTTATTAAAAGTGGGAAACGCCTTACCTACTACCCAGAAGTGATCGTCTATCACGAGAAGCCTACACCTCAATCCCGACTGTCGGAAAGCCAGCTTATAAGCAAGGGGCCACTTTTTAAAGCGATGTATAATGCGCCTGTTGGCTTTCTTTTTCTAACAGCTTTATTTGTTAAGAAAGCAAGATTTATCGATGGGTTTGCAGCAAATTATGCAAAAGCAGTGAAAGAGCTAATTGTTTTTGCGAATCGAGAGGTGAAATAGATGAGGAGACTTGCCTTTATTCTTTACTCTTTTGATGCAGGTGGCGTTGAGCGTATGACGCTTCATCTAGCAGAGTATTTTATCAAGCACGGGTATCGTGTTGACCTTATTGTGATGAATCCAAAAGGCGAATACGCCGCCCATATTCCAGCTGGTGTCCGTGTAATCTCATTGTCAAAAAAGCAAGCAAAAGCCGCTGTTCCAGCAATGATTTCTTATTTTCGAAAGCAAAAGCCTGACATTATTTTTTCAGCGAAAGATTATTTAAACGTGCTCGTGATCTTTGCAAAAAAAGTCAGCAGATCAAACGCAACGTTACTTGTCTCAAGCCGCGTTCACTTAAGTGAACAAGCCAGACAAAACCCTTCTTCCGAACAGATGAAAAAATGGGTGAAGCGAACTTATCGCTACGCCGATCACGTCATTGGTGTTTCAAAAGGGGTCGCTGATGATATTCAAATGATCGCTGACTTACCGATTGTGCACACAATCTACAATCCTGTTGTAACAACTGAATTAACAATGAAAATGAATCAGCGTGTGGACCATCCCTTTTTTTCTGCTGACGAGAAGAACGTGTTTCTTGCTGTCGGTAGACTTCATGAGCAAAAAGATTACCAAACCTTGATTGATGCGTTTGCTATCGTTCATGAACACTTACCCGATACGTGCTTACTTTTTGTTGGTGATGGTGATGAAAAAGAAGCTTTACAAAAGAAAGTAGCAAATCAGGGGCTAAACGATTGCGTTAGCTTTGTTGGGTATCAAAGCAATCCTTATTCGTATATGAAACAAGCCGATGTCTTTGTGCTTTCTTCTTTATACGAAGGGTTTGGCAACGTCATTGTAGAAGCGATGGCTGCCGGAACACAAGTTGTCTCAACGAACTGCCCAAGCGGCCCTAAAGAAATCCTTGCGAACGGCACTTATGGACACCTCGTTCCTGTTGGCGACGCACATGAACTCGCTATGGCAATGGAATGTGCCCTACTTCAGCCTATTTCTCCAGCAAAGTTAATAGAGCGCGCACAGCAATTTACGGTAGAGGCTTGTGCCGAACAGTACGCCCAACTTTGGTTTGACCATGAAAAAGAGTCTTCATCACTACGATGAAGACTTCTTTTTATGGAAACGTCAATGAATCTAATTTATGAAGGTTCTCTTCTTCTACCCAATCCGCTACGTATAATAGCTCATCTTCCACTGTATAGCGGTAGATTCGGTTATCAACTAGAAGGTAGCGCGTTTGGTCATGGGTGTCTAACCTCGTTTTAAATTCTTCATAAACCTGGCGATCTAGCTTTTGCTCCTCGCTGGCAAACGTTAAAAACTGCTCTTCCGATAAATGCTCAATATTATTACGTAAATAGCTATCTCCTTCTAAAGCTGATCGTACATCTAGCGTTTGATTGCCACACCCGATTAAAAAGATAAGCGAGAGAAGAACGATAATTTTTTTCACTTCCATTCACCCTCCATATAAATTCTCTCCTCACTATATCTTGATTTTCACAGAGATGATAGACCTCCCCTATTTGATTGTAAACGCAGAAATGACGCGTTTTAAAAGGATGATCCTATTAAATCAACCTCTATGTCCATTTTCATTAAAATCGTAAAGGTCACTCCCCTACAATCTTAATCTTATCTTTAATAAGCCTTTATAAACGCCGTTATTTATCGTGTTACGATGACGGCAGTTCAATGTGAAAGGATTAATCGATCTATGCAGTCACTCATCTATCCAGTAACTCGTAGACGTACCATTCCTGTCTACGTAGCAATGTCTTTTTACGCAAGTTGCGCACCCATTGCCGTCATTGGAACGTTCCAGCATCTATTGCCAATCCCTACTTCTGTTTTGCTAACGTTCTTAACTTGTCTACTGTTTATCCTAGTTTTGATGACAGAACGAGAAGTATTGTCGCTCAAAGAAATGAATCGAATTGGTTTGCTAATGGTCGGAGCCGTTACTTTACCAGCTCTCCTTTCGCTTCTTGGGGTTGTCTTTGCTCTCAGTTCGATTCAATCCGCTGAGTACCTTGCTTATATGGAGCAGTCTTTACTGAATCGGCTGATTAACTTAACGATGTATTCACTTTTAAGCATCTGTCTTTTAACGTTTCTTTATAAAAATGCCCATCAAACGACAACATCACTTATGTATGGCTATACGATCGGCACGATTATTCTCACAGCCGGGGGCATCTGGCAGTTTTTACACTTTACGATTGGCTACCCGATGCCAGGGTTTGAAACCCGTGCATACGTACATAGCGTGAATAATGATGTGTTAGTTAACTTTCGATTAACGTCATTCACAGACGAACCTAGTTTTCTCGTGCCTTTTCTAATAGACGGATTAATTATTGGAGGCTTGCTCCTTACTAGAAAAACGTATATCGCCTTTGCCTCTTTTGCAGTGCTTGTATTGGTTTTATCGTTTTCTGTGAGTGGCTATATCAACTTAGCGATTGTCGGTTTTACAACCTTTTTTTTACTCTTATTGAGGAACAATGTGCCTAAAAAATTCTTTCTATATGGCGCACTAAGTGCAATCGGGATCGCCCTTGCAGCATTTACAGTTTTTCCGCAACTGTTCACGGCACTCTTTATGCCAATTCTCGGTAGGCTTGATGGACTCTTTGATGTCATGCATCATAGCCGACTTTATATGTTAGTTTTTCCTTTCATTTGGCTGTTCGATTATTCGCCTTTTAATACTTTACTTGGATTTGGTCCTGGTAGTTATGACTTTTTAGCTCGGACAAAATTTCTCAGTCATCAAGGCGCTGTAAGTGGCACTTCGAACAATGTGTTTGTTGACTTGCTATTTGAACATGGCTTAGTAGGAGGGCTTATATTTACACTAGCGTTTTTAGTTGTTGCGACGTACTTGTGGAAAGCACGTAACAATCATCTGTATTACAGCGTCGCGTTCGTGCTCTGGATTCATTTAGGTGTTACAAGCCTTTATCGTGCTGACTTTGCTTCTCCTCGATTTTGGCTAATTATCGTCATCGTCGCCGGCCTCACTGAATTAGCACGTCAAAAAATCTCGATCGCAAGCCAAAAATCTACATTATTGAAAGCGAAGGTGACTACGTCATGAATGTATGTGTAATCGGAACAGGATATGTAGGACTTGTAACAGGGGTTTGCTTTAGTTCACTTGGTCATCACGTCATTTGTGTAGACCAAGATCACCATAAAGTACAAAGCTTACAGGATGGGGTTGTGCCGATTTATGAACCTGGCTTGAAAGAGCGTCTAGATCAGAATAGAAACGAGCAACGCCTTTCTTTTACAACTGATATGAAACGTGGGATGGCACAGGCAGAAGTAATCATTATCGCTGTTGGGACACCTGCAAACAAAGATGGCTCGGCAGACTTATCATTTATTAAACGTGTTTCGTTAGATATTGGTCATTATTTAACTCCAGGGGTAACAGTTGTCACAAAAAGTACGGTACCAATCGGAACAAATAGAAAGATTAAACAATGGATTGCATTTAGCTGTGGTCATCAGCAATTTTCGGTTGCATCGTGCCCGGAATTTTTAAGAGAGGGCAACGCCATAAAGGACACATTAGAAATGGAAAGAGCTGTGCTCGGCGTTGAAGATGCTGTTGCCGAAACCGTATTACGACAGCTGCATGAACCGATTCACACAATCATTGTTGTGACAAGTATTGAAACAGCAGAAGCCGCGAAGTATGCAGCAAATGCGTTTCTAGCAACCAAAATTAGCTTCATCAATGAAGTAGCAAACGTATGTGAAAATGTCGGGGCTGATATTGAGGCACTTGCTACTATTATGGGTCTTGATCACCGTATTGGTCCTTCCTATTTACAAGCAGGAGTGGGTTACGGAGGATCTTGCTTTCCAAAAGACACTCAAGCTTTCATTCGCGTTGCCCAACAAGCAGGCTACGACTTACAAATTGTACCTGCAGTTGAAAAAGTCAATCAAGAGCAGCGCCAACGTCTCTTCAATAAATTAAAAAACGTTTATTCTCCTTCTCTTGCAGGAAAGCGAGTGGCCATTCTAGGCCTAGCATTTAAGCCGGATACGGATGACATGAGAGCAGCGCCGTCTATCGATCTTGTAGAAGCTCTCCATCTTGCTGGCGCTACAACCGTCGGGTATGACCCAGTTGCTCAAAAACAAGCTCAACGTCTCCTTCCCAATCTAGTGCTAACATCTTCCTGGCAAGAAGCAGTCAAATCTGCAGACGCTGTCTTTCTTTTAACTGATTGGCCAGAGTTTAAAGCCATTGATTTAAATGAACTTAAGTCGCTTATGCATGAACCTATCGTGATAGATGGCCGTAATCTTTTCGCACCAGAAGAGATGTTGACGTACGGTTTTTATTACGACTCTATTGGTCGCACAAAAGTAGACGGACGATTTTTACCAGCAGCGAATGTGTTTTCAAAAGCCTTATATACACAAACAGGCACCAAGTAAGGAGGCCTTTCCTTGTTACGGAATATTGCCATTGGCGCAATCACTATCCTATTTTTAACAGGTTTCTTCTTCATCGATCGTAATAACGCCAATCCATACAAAGAGACCGACGAAGCCATCGATGACCAAACGATTGGGGAAATTAGACGGCATCACCTTGCAGCAACATTTGTAGCCAACCATGACGACGCTAGCAAACTGTCTCAACATGTTTCAGTGGATCTAACAGACGAAGAGCTGAACCAGTTCCTTTCCGTTCGAACGACAATTGATCCTGCCATTGTGACAGCAAACGAACAAGCTGTCACGTTAAGCTGGTCGAACACGCTCGTCGAATATAAAAAGGTTGAAAACCTATGGAAAATTACAACCGTTACGGAGGTCGATGAACAATGACAGCTCCTCTTGTTTCCATTGTTACACCTGTATATAATTGCGAGACGTTTTTGACAGAAACCATTGAGTCCATCCTTAATCAAACGTACGAAAATTGGGAATTATTACTTATCAATGATGCGTCTAGCGATCAAAGTAAAACCATCGCAGATCTGTTTCAGCAACAAGACCACCGCATCCATCTTTATCATTTACCACAAAATCGTGGAGCTGCTGTAGCACGAAACATTGGATTGCATCACGCTAACGGAAAGTACGTTGCATTTTTGGACGGTGACGACTTATGGCGACCTGAAAAACTTGCTCGACAAGTCCAGTTCATGGAAGAAAATGATTATGTCTTCACGTTTACAAGCTATCGCATCATTCGCGAAGACGGGCGCGAACGATCTAAGGTTGTACCAGCGCCTGAAAAAATTTCCTATGACCAACTCCTTGCCAATACCATTATTGGCTGTTTAACGGTTATGCTCAATCAAGAAGCATTAGGCAAGCTCGAAATGCCAACCATTCGAACAAGACAAGACTTCATGCTTTGGCTAAGCATTTTAAGAACAGGAACGATTGCATACGGCATGAACGAAGAACTTGCTGCATACCGCAAAGTAGGAAACTCAATATCGAGCAATAAATGGAAAGCTGCTAAACAAAATTGGGAGATTTATCGAAAGCACGAAGCACTACCCTTTGCAAAAGCATGCCTTGTCTTTTGTAGCTACGCTTGGAATGGGGTCAAAAAACTTTAACCACACATTACAATTTAGACGAAGCACAGTGAGGAGCACATCATGGACTCTCTAATTCTTGCATGCCTTATCAGCTTTATAAGTACGCTCATTCTTACCCCTTTTATGATCCGGTTTGCACATCGGTTTGGCTTTGTCGACAAACCGAATGAGCGCAAAGTTCATCAAAAAGCGATGCCACGAATTGGTGGCCTTGCGTTTATTCTTGGTACGCTTGTTGGTCTTCTGTTTGTGACAGATCGCCTGCAAGTCGATCTGAGAACAACACTATTTATTATCCTCGGCGCCTTACCATTAATCATAATCGGCTTAATCGATGACCGGTTTATTCTTAAAGCTAAATATAAACTACTGGCTCAACTCGTTTCAGCAGGTATTGTCGTCAGTTCCGGCTTAACGATTGAATTTATCTCCATCCCGTTTGGAGACAGAGTAGATTTCGGTTTTCTTAGCACAATTATTACGATCTTTTGGCTTGTTGCGATTATGAACTCCATTAATTTAATTGATGGTCTAGATGGACTAGCCGCAGGAGTCAGCGTGATCGCATTAACCACTATGCTTGTACTCGCTTCAGGAAACCCAGCTGCCTACGGACTTGTGTTTGCGTTTGGCATCCCACTTATCGGGAGTGTCGGTGGTTTCTTGTTTTATAACTTTCACCCTGCAAAACTTTTTATGGGTGATACCGGTTCGCTCTTTCTCGGCTATATGATTGCGGTTCTATCAATCGTTGGATTATTTAAAAGCGTGACGATGGTAAGTTTAATTGTGCCAATCCTCATTTTAGGTGTGCCTATTATGGATACATTCTTTGCGATTATCCGGCGGAAATTAAACAGGCAAAGCATTGGTTCGGCAGACAAAGGGCACTTGCATCACTGTCTCTTGAAAAAAGGGTATGGCCATAAGCAAGTCGTTCTGACCATTTATGGAGTGAGTATTTTATTTGCGACTGCAGCCCTATTAATGACCATGTCCAACCTTTGGCTCTCGCTTCTGCTTCTCTTTGTTGTCACCATACTCATTCAGCTCTTTGCTGAGCTTATTGGTCTAATTGGTGAAAAACGACAGCCGTTATTGAACTTAATAAGACGAAGAGTCTTTAGAAAGACAACAAAAATGGCCATGAGAAGTAAATAAAATTAAGAAATCGTATTTCATTGTCAAAACCCCCTTGCAACATCATGCTGCAAGGGGGTCTTCTGTCTACTTATGCCTCTTTTTGGTGAACCGTTACTTGTTGGTATGGTACATCAATTCCTTTTTCATTAAAGGAATCGAGGATTGCTCGACGTATCTCACGCTCTACGCCCCACTGCATAACAGGCTTACACAAGGCAATCACACGGATGACAGCACCAGACTCACTAATATCTGTAACGCCCATCATATCTGGCTTTTCAATCATGTTTTCGTCTTTCTCGTAAACAACAAGACTCGCGTCCATAATGAGTTGTTGCAATTTCTCCAAATCATGCCCGTACGAGACGCGCATGTCTACAACTGCGTAGGAGTTTTCTTTGGAGTAGTTTTTCAAGTCTTCAATATGACCATTTGGAATGATATTCACTTCGCCTGTCCAGTCTTGAATCTTGGTTACTCTTAATCCAAAATCAATGACTGTTCCTGTGTACTGTCCGGTTGTAATATAGTCGCCAACCGAGAATTGGTCTTCATACAAAATAAAGAATCCTGTAATCACATCTCGAACGACGTTTTGAGCACCGAAACCAATCGCAAGACCAAGTACACCTGCACCTACAAGAACAGATGCCAAGTTAAACCCAAGTTCATCCAATACAAGTAAGATCGCGATGAAATACACTACATTTGCTACAACACTATGTAAGAGCGATGTGAGCGTTTTGCTTCGTTGTTCAGAAACATTCACATACTTTCCATCGCGCTTCTGTAAAACCCGTGAAATGACCCGTTTTAACACGCCTAACACAATACGAGCAAGAATTAAAATAACAATAACTTTTACAAGCGTACTTAAAACGGTTAGCCAGAACTCTGAATCTGAAAGCAGCTCATACGTAGAGTTCCATAAATCATCAAACATAAAAACCTCCTGCAAATCATAAGATCACTTATTCATTATCCTCATTTACATCTTTTAAAACATAGCCGATATTCATTAACGCTGCTTCAATCGTTTTTACAAACGCCACATCTAATCCGACGAGTTGATCTCGAATATGATGTTCATGAGCAAGCTGAACGGGAACACCTGACAACATCACTTTTACACCCATTAATCGTAATGCTGATACAAGCGAATGAAGCAACTCTGCAAAACTTGATGCACTCTGCTTCACTTCAGATAGGTCGATAATAAAGTGATTCACACGATGATCAAGTGCATAATTCATCGTATCTTCTAAAATCTTCTTTCCTCGCTTTTTGTTAATGTTTCCTTGAACCGCTAAAATAGCTAAGCCTTTTCGTATCGGAATAATTGGAACGCTTAAAAGTTCAATGTCAGCAAACGTTTCATCAAGTTCAATAATATAAGAGAGCACATTCGCAATGGTTTTAAGAAATTCAATATCTTCATCACTGAATCGTTTTTCTTCATGATCCATGACGCAAAGGGTACCGAATGTATCGCCAGCCATACTCTTTAACTTTACACCCATAAACCCACGTACGTTCCATTCTCTAGCCGCGAGCTGATCTTGCGTGTGCGGGTTTGTCATAAGATTCTCGAATCTCGCGTAGTCTTTCTCATTTTCAAACACTTGTTTACAGCTAGATTGAACATAATCAAGCTCTAAGTCTTTAGAAAGAATCGTTTCTTCATCATTATAGGCATTTACGATTTTTATCGACTCGTTTTCTTTTCTTGCAATATAAGCGGTGTTCACCCCTAATTTATTGGAGATAAGCTTAAATAGTTTGTTGGATACTTCAATAACTGATTCATAACTTGATTCAAATTTCATGTCTTCCATATAATCTGCTCCTTTAAACCTAAAGCGGGATGTCTGATTTTCTTAGCTCCTTTCCCATACCCACATCTCGTTTTTTAAAACTTCTTTTTTAAATCATGCCCAATCAACGCTGGTGTTACGCATATAAAAAAGGTTTGGCATAAGCGCCAAACCTTCTTTTTATTTATTATTCACCTAGCTCTAACGCAATCTCCATCATTTTTGTAAATGATGTTTGGCGCTCTTCCGCTGTTGTTTCTTCTTGCTTATAAATGTGATCGCTGACCGTTAAGATACATAGCGCATTTACGCCTGCTTCAGCGGCATTCATATAAAGCGCTGCTGCTTCCATCTCGATGCCGAGGATGCCCATTTTACGCCATTTGTCATTTGCCTCTTTATCGGCGCTATAGAACGTATCGCTTGAAAGGATGTTTCCAACGTGCACTGGATATCCTTTTTCATCTGCAATTTGCTTTGATTTTTCAAGTAAAGAATATGAAGCGACAGGTGCATAGTGACCAGGAATATGATATTGACTCACATAGCTTGAGTTTGAAGAAGCACCCATTCCAATAATGATATCGTATAAATTTAAGTCATCTTGTAACGCACCGCAAGAACCGATACGAATTAGGTTTTTAACACCGTAAATGTTGATAAGTTCCCATGAGTAAATGCCCATTGAAGGCATCCCCATCCCTGTACCCATAACAGAAATCTTCTTTCCATTATACGTACCTGTGTACCCTAACATATTACGTACACTGTTGAACTGCTCGACATTTTCTAAGAACGTGTCTGCAATAAATTTTGCACGTAGCGGGTCACCAGGAAGAAGGACCGTTTCCGCGATCTCTCCTGTAGGGTTAATATGGGCTGTTTGTTTCATGTCTGACATGTCATTGCACTCCTTTTATTCATTTCCAGTCATTAGTATTGGCTAAAAAATCGTTTCCATTACTACATTAACAAATCCTTACACCCTAATCATAGCCAAACCCTACACAATTCGCAAAGATTTCAATGTTCATATGAAAAAACCTACCCTCAGAGGGTAGGTTTGGCCATTATTCGTATTCTTTTTCAATCGTTTTCGTGCTTCGAACCGTATCGATTGGTCGAACGGCACTTTCGATTTGCTCTCGCTGCGCCTCAAGAAATGGTGGGAGCGATAGTTTTTCACCAAGAGTTTCGTAAGGCTCATCTCCCATAAACCCAGGACCATCTGTAGCAAATTCAAATAATACTTGCGGAGAAACGCGCGCATACAGTGACTCAAAGAAATGACGGTTCACATAACCAGATGTTTGGAAGCCAAGAGATTCAAGATGCTTCGTCCACTCATCAAGTACAGCACGGTCTTCTACTCGGAATGCAGCGTGGTGAACAGTGCCATAACCTTGTTGCGCACGAGGCAGAATGGAATTATGTTCGACAACAATTTGTGCACCGTTTCCGCCTTCTCCAACTTCATATAAGAACCGAGAACCTTCATGCGCTATTTCTTTGAAGAAAAGCGCATTTTCAAGCACTTGTTTAAAGAAATCTACGTTCGCAACTCGAACAAAAATGGGGCCAAGTCCTGTAATCGCATACTCCAAGGGAACTGGACCATCTTGCCAAGGTACACCAGCCGCGACGCCTTTGTTGTGTTCATCAGAAATCAATTGATACTGCTGATCGTCAAAATCTACAAACGAAAGAGTTTTCTTTCCAAATTCTTCTTTTACACCTGTGTGCTTAACATTTAACCGATCAAAACGCTTTTCCCAGTAATCAATTGCTTCATCCGTGGGTACTCGAAATGATGTCTTAAAGATTTCGTCTGTTCCGTGTGACCCTTTAGGAATACCAGGGAAATCAAAGAACGTCATATCCGTTCCTGCATTTCCTTTATCATCCGCAAAAAACAAATGGTACGTTTGAATATCATCTTGGTTGACTGTCTTTTTCACTAGTCTCATACCAAGAGTATAAGTGAAAAACTCATAGTTCTTTTCTGCACTACTTGTAATTGCTGTTACGTGGTGAACACCTTTTAAATGATTCATATGAAAACCTCCTCAAAAAGTAAAATATCTCTAATTCAATTATAACTAATTCGAGATAAATGTCAATACATCGTTTTACGTTCACTTTTGTTACTATGTCCAACTTTTTAAAAAGAACTCTGACTACCTATAATAGCCAGAGACCTTCTTCTATACTTCTCCCACTTCTTCTTTCTTAGCAGCAAGTACGCCGCCTTCTTCAAAGAAATGATCCACACGTGTTTCTACATCTTGATCCTCTACTAACGGCGGTGCGTGGTGCGGTTTTAACCGCGCATCAATGATGACTGCATCACAACCCCAATGTTTATGTTTGATGAACGCATTGACACCGTGAATATCATGAGACGGGTTGCTTCTTGTGAATGTTGCCCATAAGAAATTCTCCAATGATTCACTAAGAAATTCACTGTCATCACACACCACAATGAGTGGGCTTCGCTCAACATTTACTTCACTCAATCCATTTGCTAATTGCTTCATTTCTTCTTCAACCGACTCATACTCTTCAAAATCAGTTGTAAGCTCTATAGCAACAACACCTGGCATGACAAGATTTGCATCTTGAATGCCTTTAACCTGCTTCATTCCATTCGGCACTTGTTTACAAAGATCCCGTTTCACATCACCATAGGCGGCAAAGGTCACTTTACTACCCCGATTTAAGCCTGTTCCGCTGTAATCGAGTGTATCGATGGTAGAGTTCGTTTGGAAGTGAAGATCTCGCTTTAAATCAATGCGCTCTAAGATGTATTGGATAAACGCTGCTTCATCATGTGTATGAATCGGCTCTTCGTCTTCTGCAGTTAGAAACAAATACTTCGCTAAGCTTAACTGGCCAAAACCTAAAATACGGTTTGCAATAGTTAGTAACTCGGTAGGCTCTTTCACCTTTTCATATGGAGTATAACGCTCACTCCCAATAGCAAAAAGAAGCGGGTGAACACCAGCAGCATCAACCGCATGTACTTCTTTGACGCCTGGTAACTCTTGCGTTACCGCATCCCCTGTTATTTCATGAATTAACGCACCAAAGCTCGTATCTTCTTGCGGCGGACGTCCTACGACAGTAAAAGGATAGATCGCGCCTTTTCTTCCATAAACTTTGTGAACCTTCATAACCGGAAACTCATGCGTTAAGCTATAGTAGCCTAAGTGATCGCCGAATGGTCCTTCTGGCTTCGTTTCATCCGGATAAATTTCACCTGTAATTACAAAGTCGGCATCATGGCTAATGCAGTAGCCATCAACGTAACCATAGCGAAAGCGTCGATTTGCGAGCAGTCCAGCAAACAACATTTCACTAAGCCCTTCTGGTAATGGCATAACCGCAGACAGCGTATGAGCTGGCGGCCCACCAATAAAAATGCTCACTTTCAAAGGCTCCCCACGCTTTACCGCTTTCGATTGATGAACACCAATTCCACGTTGAATTTGATAATGCAATCCAACTTCTTTTCCAACCTCATACTCATTCCCATCGAGCTGAACCCTGTACATACCTAAGTTGGCAGACATCATCCCTGGCTTGTCCGGGTCTTCTGTATACACTTGTGGCAATGTAATAAATGAACCACCATCATCTGGCCACGATTGAATAAATGGAATGTCTGTTAGCGCAATCTCTTCTAATTTCGAACCATTTAAGCCTGGCTTTCTCATTGGCAACGCCGCTAAGGCTGATAAGCCATTGCCGATGTTTTTAAACGGGCTTTTGACCGCTTGCATCGGATCATCCCGAAGCGCAATAATGTCTTGCACTGAATCCCAGTTTTTTCGAAACATAAATTTACTTCGTTCAATGGAGCCAAAAAGATTTGCGACCGCAGGATATTTTGAGCCTTTTACATTCTCAAATAGGATTGCTGGTCCGCCTTCTTTGTACGCTCTACGTTGAATGGAAGCCATCTCTAGATAAGGATCTACCTCTTCTTTAATTCGCACAAGGTGGCCATGTTTTTCTAGATCAAGCACGCATTCTTCTAAACTTTGATACATTCACTTACCTCCCAAAAAGCTGGTTCTTTCATCTATTATGCTTGCATTCATAAAAAAGAGTCAAACCTCAACCGGTTTTCTTATTAAAAGATAGACTTCCCTCATCATATATATTACATAACAACAAATTTTTATTGATAATCGATAAATATAATCATACAATAAGAAAAAACAGAAAAGAGGAACCTTTTTGAGAAAATTGCTCTTGGCTCTACTTATCCTGCCTCTACTTGCTAGTGGATGTATAAATCAATCTTTTATAGAAGAAGAAACGTTCATGTCCGTTACGATTGTCAATGAGTCAACTATTCCGATGTATGGATTTGAGATTGAATACGAAGATGGATTAGCTGGTGTCTCCAACGCAGATGAATCACCTATGAAAAAAGGAGAAGAATTGACGATTGAATTTGCAGAAGAAAATGATTGGATTTATAACGACTATGATTTTTCCTTCTTTCTGTATATTGATAAAAATGGAGAGCTATACGATCTACAACAAGTTTTTTCACTCGAAATCGTTGAGAATCGAGACCATCGCTTTCGGTTAGTAGGGGAAACACTCGAGGAAGCTCGGCTACAATTAATTGATTAAATACGAAAAAGATAAGGGGAAGCGTCACCCTTATCTCTTCAATTTATAACGATTGATTGATGATTTTCTTTGAATGTGCAACAGAAAGAATGGCAAACACGGAATAGAGCGCGGTGTACACAGTCATAACGAGAAGCATTGGAATGTGCATCTCGTTTCCAAAAATAAACCATCCCGAACGTACGGCAAAATAACTATGCAATAAACCGATTAATAACGGAATCCCGAAATTATAAAGTTGGCGTACCTTTAGGCCTTTTAGCAAGTCTTTTTTCGTAAAGCCAATCTTGCGTAAGATCGTATAATCTGGTTGATCTGCTTCACTTTCATCCATTTGTTTAATATAAAGGATACAGCCTGAGGTAAATAAAAACGCAAAGCCAAGAAACCCTACGATGAACATGGTTAGCCCCATTTGTTGTTTTTGTGACTGTTCGCTTTCTAGCTGCGATATGGCTAACTCATTAAATGATTCAGTGTTATCCATAAACCAGTTGTTTGCTTCTTCCAATTCAGATGAATCTGCGATATTTACGGCGTATTCAGTTCGCGGTTCTGATTCCGTTTCTAATTTTTGATAAACCTCATCTGCCACAATTAGTGCAGGTAACCCACCGACTGTTAAGATATAGTTAACAACTGGCTCGTCGCCTTCCCCAATAAACGTCAAATCAATTTGATCTTCAGGCGTATGAATGGAGATCGTGCCGCTATCATTAAGCTCCATGACAACTTCTAAAACCGGCGCCATCGGTGTAAAAAATACATCCCCAGCTTGTACAAATACTCCTTCTACATCCTTGTCACTTATCATAGGGAGGAGCATTGCTTCCGTATCAACGAAAAAAGAATCATTCTCGTGAACAAAAAGATCGTCTACATCGGCATAAATTTCTTTTACTTCGGTTTCTTTTAACTCATACGCGATTTGTTCTCCATCTAGAAAATGGATAAGGTCCGTTCGATCTTGCTCATCTATAAAACCAAAATGATTTGGCGAATTAAATTGAGCATTTTCTTCTGCGGAATAGTAGGAAATATAGCTCAACGATAGTAAACCAATTGCTAGTGCAGAAACCGTTGTAATAATCGTTAGCAACATTGCACTCGATTTCATTCGAAACATAATCGACGAGAGAGACAAGACTTTTGTGACGGTCATATACCCTGCTTGCTTTTTGCGAGCAAGTTTTGCCAAGAAGGAAACGGAACCTCGATAAGATAGATACGTTCCTAAAATAACGGCACCTAGCGTGTAGCCCATGCCTATAAATAATGTTCCTGCAGTACTTGCAATAGTCTCACTAAAAAGAATGGTTGAAACGTAATAACCACTTCCAATAAGAAGAATGCCTAAGATGCCAATAATCACTTCCCAGACACTCAACTTCTTTACTACAATTTCAGTACGCTTTCGAAAATGAAACAGCTGTAGTATAGTACGACGTCTCAAGAAAAAGCCATTCGTCAGCATCACAAACAAGTAGATTCCTATAAACACCAGCAACGTCTGGAGAAAAGCGGTACCAGAAAAATGAAGCGAAACCACTTCTTCTACACCGATGATGTTTAATAAAATCATCGTCACTAACTTTGACATTAAAAAACCAGCTGTAATGCCTATAACAAGAGCAATGAGGTAAAGGTACAGAATCTCTACCTGCACAAGACGAAAAATACGTTGCTTCGTCATCCCGATTAATTGTAGTAGCCCCAGCTCCTGACTTCGGCGCTTCATCATGAGGTTATTTGCATACAGCAGGAAAAACGCAATGATGAAAAATAACAGTACAGAAGCTATGCCAATACCAGCTGTACCACGCATCGTGTCTTCAACGGTTTCCATTGCCGGCGCGTACCGCAAAGTGACAAATGCAAAATAAATCGCCACACTAAAACTAATCGAGAAGAAGTACATCGCGTAAGTGCCTGCATGTTTTTTTAAGTTTTTAAGGGCTAGTGCATTACTCATCGTGAACCCCACCTAGCACCGCTTGTGTTTGTAATATGTCTTTAAAAAATGCCTTTTTTGATTGCCCACCTTTTGTTAATCTCGTAAAAATTTCACCGTCTTTAATGAACACGACACTTGATCCATAACTTGCTGCAGCCGGATCATGGGTGACCATCATAATGGTTGCCTTGCGCTCTTCATTGAGCTGACTTAACTTTTCCAACAAGCTAGAGGCTGCTTTTGAATCAAGTGCGCCAGTCGGTTCATCGGCAAAAATGATGCTTGGTTCGTGGATAAAAGCTCTCGCCGCCGATGTTCGTTGTTTCTGTCCTCCTGACAGTTCATTCGGATATTTTTGTGCTAATTCTTCAATGCCAAGTTGCTTGGCGATCGTTTCAAACCGATCCGTTGCTTCTTTTTTATTCACCTTTTGTACAGTTAACGGTAGTATGATGTTTTCCTTTACTGTCAAAGAATCAAGTAAGTTATATTCTTGAAAAATAAATCCTAGTTCTTTTTTTCTGAACTCGGCTAGATGTTTTTCCTTCATGCCTGTAAGTTCCATTCCGTTGGCTAAAATCGATCCGCCACTTGCCCGATCGATTGTCGACAATACGTTGAGCAACGTCGTCTTTCCAGAACCTGATGCACCCATAATGCTGACAAATTCACCTTCGTAAATGCGCAGGTCGATCTTCTTTAATACTTCTTGTTTATTCCACTTATTCCCGTAGCTTTTCGATAACTTATTTGCATGTAGAATTTCCACGTTAACACTCCTCTTTTATCCTTGTCTTTCTGTAACTTCAGTATAGGAGGATCTGCAAATAGAGTCCTTCGAAAGAGCGAACAATATGCGAAAGCATGTGACACTCTTGTCACATGCTTGTAAGCGACATAAAATCATTTTTTCGAGGGAACAACATTGTTACCATCGTTCCTTTTTCAAGTGTTGATTGAACCGTCAATTGAATCGCAAGTCCATCTGCCACTTTCTTTGCAAAATAAAGGCCCATCCCACTTGCAGCTTGCTCATGATGAAATGTTGTCGAGGTAAATCCTTTTTCAAAAATACGTGATAAGTCCTGCTCCGCAATTCCCTTGCCTTCATCTTTTACCACTAGCTCAATTTGTCCGTTGTGCGTTTGAGATGATATGAAAATGTCTCCAGAATGACTATACTTCACTGCATTGGAAAGGACTTGCCTAATGAGAAAAGCCAGCCATTTCGCATCGCTGTATACAAAAGGCTCTTTAAGCTCAAGCTCAATTCCAATCCCTTTTTGCATGCACCACTGCTGAAACGTACGAATCTCTTGATGAAACACCGACTCCAGCTCTACTTTGTCCAAATAAAGATCATTTTCAATAAAATCCATACGCTTTTGATAAAGTTGTTGATCCAATAAAAGGTGAATGCGTAGCCATTCGAGATGAAGAGCAGTATTCGCCTCTTTTTCTTCAAGTCGATCAATGATCAGCCCCATTGTTGTTAATGGGGTCTTGACTTCATGAATCCACGCCATCATCTCATCTTTATCGTTGTCTACTTGTTGACGATGAATCATGTATTTTTGAAAAAGATGGTTTCGTTGTTCTTCAAAGGCGGTTTCTACCATCGTTTCAAAGGGGGATTGACCGTCTGGTAAATCGGAGAGTTGTTCATGTTGATCGTACTGTTCTAACTGCTGGTAAAATCGTGATTCTTTATAATAGCGATACACGATAAAAAAGACAAATAAAATAGACGAAAGTAGTAACGGGTAGCCAATATGCTCAACATCTAAACTTTGATCGATAGCTGCAATAAACAAAATAAATCCATGCAGAAAGAAGATAAAGGCAATCCACGCGGCCCTTTCTTTCATAAAACGTCTTTTCATCACGCCTCTCCTTCGGTTGCTACGTACCCTTGTCCGACTTTCGTTTCAATATAGCTCCCTAAACCTAATGCTCCTAGCTGTTTACGTAGTCGGTTAACGTTTACAGTTAATGTATTGTCGCTAACAAAACGCTTATCGTCCCAAAGTTCACGGATTAGATCGTCTCGCGAAACGATTTGGTTTTTCTTTGAAACTAAATGCTTCAGAATAAACATTTCATTCTTTGTTAACTCAATCTTGCTTTCTTTAGTAAAAACAGTATTATTTTCAACATTTATCGTTGCTCCATGCCAAATAAGAAAGGCATGTTTTTGTTCGCTATTATAGTTATAGACGCGTCGTAAGGTTGCTTGAATTTTGGCAATTAAAACATCGAAATGAAATGGTTTTTGAATATAATCATCTGCCCCAAGCTGCATGGACATCACTTGATCCATTGGATGTTCCCTTGAAGATAAGAATAAGATCGGAATTGTTGAATGGGTCCGAATCATACGACACCAGTGAAACCCATCATATTTTGGGAGTTGAATATCAATTAAAACGAGGTCAGGTTCCACCTTCGTATATGTCTCCATTACTTGATTCCAATCATCAATCCCATAGACACGATAATCCCACTGCTTTAATTGTTGTTTTATTTCACCAAAAAGTGCTTGATCATCTTCAATTAATAAAATTGCGGCCATCCGTTTTCACCCTTTTCCTCACCCGTTTATCTGTGCTTAAGCTTAATTGGATTTACAAGGAATTGCAAACAGACAAAGATTGAACGACCTCATTGCAAATAAAAAACTGCCTTAAATCGTTGTAGCAACGATCTTTAAGACAGTTCACGTATGGTATTAAACGCCGATCCCCATTTGAAACGTTGCTTCTGTTGCTTTTTTCACCTCATCAAGCGACACACCGTCTTGTAATTCCAACAAGGTCATCTTGCCATCATGAAATTCAAAGATCGCTAAATCTGTAATTAATAAATCTACAACGCTCTTCCCAGTTAGTGGAAGTTCACACGTTTTCTTTACTTTTGACTCGCCATATTTATTCGTATGATCCATAATCACAACCGTCTTCTTCGCGCCTTGAACAAGGTCCATCGCCCCGCCCATTCCTTTCACCATTTTCCCAGGAATCATCCAGTTCGCGAGATCGCCTGTCTCAGAGACTTCCATACCGCCTAAAATCGCTAAATCAATGTGGCCACCGCGAATCATCGCAAACGATTCAGCGCTATCAAAATAAGAAGCGCCTTTTTTAGCAGTCACGGTTTCTTTTCCAGCATTAATTAAATCCGGATCTACTTCTTCCTCGCTTGGATAACGTCCAATCCCGAGCAAGCCATTTTCAGACTGGAGCATAACATTGACGTCTTCTGGAATTAAATTCGCAATTAATGTTGGCATCCCAATTCCAAGGTTCACACACATGCCATCTTGAACTTCTTTCACAGCTCGCTCTAAAATACGTTTTCTCGTATCTTTCATTTTATGCGCCCTCCTCGGTTCGTACTGTACGTCGTTCAATACGTTTTTCGTAGGAATCACCAACGAATACATGCTGCACGTAGACACCTGGGAGATGAATGTCATCTGGATCCAGTTCCCCTATACCAACAAGTTCTTCGACTTCAACAATTGTCACTTTTCCCGCTGTCGCCACTAACGGGTTAAAGTTACGTGATGTTTTTCGAAAAACAAGGTTGCCAAACGGATCTGCTTTCCAAGCTTTTACTAAAGCCACATCTCCAACAATGCCCCGTTCCATCATGTACCGTTTCCCATCAAACGTTTTCTCTTCTTTCCCTTCCGCAACCGGTGTATCCACTCCTGTTGCCGTGTAAAATGCAGGAATACCTGCCCCACCTGCACGCAATCGCTCAGCCAGCGTCCCTTGGGGTACAAGTTCAACTTCAAGCTCTTCCTTTAAAAATTGTTGTTCAAATTGTTTATTTTCGCCTACATAAGACGAAACCATTTTCTTAATCTGCTTATCTTCAAGCAGTAATCCTAATCCAAAATCGTCTACCCCACAATTGTTGCTGACGACCGTTAACTCTTTAACCCCTTTTGTTTTTACTGCTGCAATTAAATATTCAGGAATGCCACATAAACCAAATCCACCAACAACCAGTGTTTGCCCATCTTGAATGTGGTTCATGACGGTTTCTAAAGAATCAATGACTTTATTCATGTACGAGACCTCCTTAATCGTAAGAAAAAAATAAAAGCGCTTTCATTTTAGTCTAACAGGATTTCGCTATCTTTTCTATTGGAACGCTGCTCCATTTCTTAATTTTCTTTACACACAAAACTAGGCGTACACCTCCTATTATTTATGAATACGTTAGTTATAAGCCTAGATGACGGGAGTGAGACCATGCCAGATAATGATAAGGAATTATTTGGGTCATGGACTCAAGCGATCGGTACCATTGTAGCAGCAGTCGCTGATACCCCATCAACACGGTTAACTCCAGAACAAGTCAACCACCTTGGTTTGTACGGAAACGCCTTACAAGCAACAGGAAATGGATTAATGGCGGATACAAATGAGTTTGGCTCAATGAATCAGGCCGGCAACGCGATTCAAGCCGCAGGAAATACAATCATTGTAGGAGCGCTTACTCTTTCATTAGATGAAACTGTAGAACAGAACCTTATTATTAAAGGGAACCTCTTCCAAGCCACTGGTGGAGCCGTTACGTTTAATGAAGACCTAAAGGAAGATGTTAGTATGGCTGCACTTTATGCAGTCATTGGTGACTTTTTACAAGTTGTCGGCAACGCCACTCAAGCTTATGCAGCGATATCGGATTTTATCGTCGATGATCACGAGGAGCTCGTGAACTCAGTTGGTAGTTGGATTCAAGCAATAGGCGCTGTTTTATCCGCTTTAAGCGTAACAAAAGCTCTACCATCTTCAGACAAAGAGCCTAAAGAGGAAGAGCTTGTGAACTATGCTTAACTGTACATGTATAGTGTAATCATTGAGATGAAGTATCCAATGACAATAATAATTGACGGTAGCCAAAACAAACGACCTAACTTCTCATTTCTCCAAATACCGAGTAATACTACAGTTGTTAGCAATAGTAGACCAATTAATGTAATCCAATTACTTGTACTTGCGCTCAATAATAAAGCATCTTGACGGTAAAAAACGTCTGCTAATGCAAGTAAATTTAAATTAAACATGTTACTACCAATAATGACACCTACAGCGGCACTAAATTGATCACGTTTTAAAGCTAAATAAATGACAGATACTTCTGGTAAAGACGTTGCACCTGCAAGAAGTAATGATCCCACAAACGATTGACCTAATCCACTTTCGATCGCAATTTGATCCCCGATAATCGTTAAATAAGAACCTGCAGCTAAAATAATGAGGGCTGCAATCACAAAACGAGTAATCGCTCCTTTTAGTGACATGGATACATCCTTAGCAGCTGGTGGTTCATCTGGAAGCATATTCCGACGATTTAAATAGTACAAGCCACCAAAATAAACGGCAACCACAAGCATCAAATCAAGACCAACACTAAATAGAGAGACAGAGAACTGCGTTAGTAGAGAAACCGCAACAATTAGGGTCAAAATTAAGCTAAGCGTTCCTGGCATGACATTTTTTTGTGATACATGCGTGTACATTCGTTTTTTTCGAAACCATAAATCCCCTAATGCAAGTACCAGTAAATTAAATAGATTGCTTCCAATGACGTTTCCTACAGCTAAATCAGGGCTTCCTATTACTCCAGCTGTAATGTTTGTTGTCACTTCTGGCAATGAAGTCGCACCTGCAATCAAGACGGCACCTGTAAAGAAGCCCGTCATCCCTGTTCGTAACTGAATTGTATCTGCATATGTAGATAGCTTTACTGCAGCAAAGACTGTTACTGCTGCAAGAAGGATAAAAATAAGATATAACATGGTAAACTCCTTTTTTTGCTCTACTTGGGTAGAGCACCTTTCCGACTTTTGTCATCTTACATAGGATGTGCAAGAAGCTTTTTTTTACGCTTCAATTTGTTAATGTTTGGAGGTACTCCTATGAACCTGATGACGCGGTTGACTCAAAAGCAATCAGAAATAATCGACCAGCTATTGAGCCATCAACAACAGGATGGATCGTACTTGCTATGCTTTGAATCAGGAACTATGACTGACGCATATGTGCTTTTGCTTTTAGCCCACTTTGATTGTGATCAGAGTTTACAACATAAATTAGCACATCGGCTTCACCGAACTCAGGCGAAAGAAGGTTATTGGAAGCTTTACGAAGACGATGCTGGCCATCTCTCTTCTACGATTGAGGCATATGTTGCTCTTTACGTATCAGGATTTGCAAAAAAAAGCGATCTCAACATGAAAGCAGCTGAGGCCTTTATTTTACAACATGGTGGCGTTGAAAACGCACATATTGCTACAAAGACCATGCTTGCGCTACACCATTTATATCCGTGGCCGACGTTTTTTCCACTTCCCCTTTTTTTACTCGGCTTGCCAAGATGGCTTCCTTTTAGCTTTTATCGATATAGTTCTTATGTTAAAACCCATTTCGCATCTCTTCTTATATTAGGTCACACGCGCTTTCATGTAAAAAGAAAGCATAATCGTCTTATTCAACATTTGTACAAAACGTCCAAGCATTTGCAGCTACGTAAACAGCATCGACGCACCCTCTCAAAACAAACCATGCGAACCTTCCAAAAGGCTGAAGCCTATCTATTAAAGCATATTGAAAACGATGGCACGCTTCACAGCTACTCAAGTGCAACGTTTTTAATGATCTATGCCTTACTCGCATTAGGCTATAAAAAACACTCACCTATCTTGACCCAAGCATTGGCTGGCTTACAGACCCACGCTTACTTGCATGAAAACAACAAAGAAAGCCATATTCAAAATTCACCATCCGCTATCTGGGATACGGCTTTAATCGCTGCAGCTATTCACCAAGCAGATTCAACAACGTATACCGAACAAACCAATGCCGCTACTCAGTATGTTTTAGCAAATCAACATGCCTCCGGGGGCTGGGGGTTTTCTGCTAGCAATTCAACAAATCCCGACGTTGACGATACCCAAGCTAGCTTACGATTCCTGTCTGCATCCTTAGACGATAATCATACGAACAGCGCCTGGCGTTCTGGCTTTTTATGGTTATTAGAGCGACAAAATCGAGACGGGGGCTGGGCAGCTTTTGAAAAGAATAGTGGTGCTACATTGTTACTGCCTCTACAAAATGCGACGGACACCATCAATGATCCATCTGCCGCTGATGTGACAGGGAGAACCCTTGAAAGTCTTGGGAACTATGGTCACCTTACAGTCAAGCACCCTGCTATAAAGCGGGCTGTTGAGTGGTTAGAAAACAATCAACAAAAAGACGGAAGCTGGCAAGGAAGATGGGGCGTTTCCTATATTTATGGAACCTGGGCTGCCGTTACAGGTTTACGCGCAGTAGGAACACCCATTGATACAAATAGCTTACAACGAGCTCGGCGCTGGCTAGAAAATATTCAACTTTTAGACGGTGGTTGGGGAGAGTCTTGTAAAAGTGATGTGGCACAACGATTTATTCCGTTACAATTTTCCACAGTCGTCCATACAGCTTGGGTGTTAGATGCATTAATCTCGCTTTATGAACGACCTACTAAACAAATGGAAGATGCCCTTGATAAGTTATTAGATTGGGTTTGTACAACAAACATCCGCACAACGTATCCAACTGGCGGCGGATTACCTGGGCAATTTTATATTCATTATCATAGCTACCCACTTTTATGGCCACTTGTCACCATCAATCGCTATAAACAAAAATACGTGAAAACAAAGGCGAAAGAATTAAGGAACTAGCCCTGTCCAACTCACCTTTTCAAACATAAGGTATAAGAACACAACCGTGTTAAACCGACTAATTTGTTTTGAAAGGAGATCCAATGAGTACAATTGATCCGCAATTAATGAATACGTTTCGTTCGAAGATGAAAAACCCAAGACATTTTCACAATGTCTGTAAAATCCTTTGCTGCAAACGCCGACAAGACTTAAATCACTATGGAAAATGCTGCTCTATGATTGATGAGCTTTCTCAATGTTTAGGTGTTCCCGTATCACCTCAACAAAGAGATCGTCATGCGCAGTGGTTAATGAACTGCCGTGTTGACCCTCAGAATCGCAATCATCGTCGCGATATGTGGGGAATGGTTACAGGTAGAAAACGATAGAACGAGAAGAGGCGCAATCTGCTTTTGATTGCGCCTAATGATAGAGCATCTTACCGTTTCAATCGTTGAACGGTTGCAAGAAGAACAAAAGAAAATAGTACAATCGAAAGTACCCAATACGTTGCCATTATAGTATTTCCAGTTTCAACAGCTAGATAAATACTGATGGGGATGGTTTGTGTGACGCCTACAATACTGCCAGCAAACATGAGCGTTGCACCAAATTCTCCTAAAGCACGGGCAAAACCAAGAGTGAAACCGGAGACGAGAGAACGCCATGCTAACGGCAAGCTAACATAACGAAACACAGCCCACTCACTTGCTCCCATCTGGCGTGCCGCATCTTCAAGATCATCTTCTACCGCTTCAAATCCATTCATCAGCATCTGATAAATTAAAGGAAAGGCAACAACTGTTGCGGCTATAATCGCTGCCACCAAAGTAAATACAATTGGTTGATTAAATAATTGCTCATACCATTGTCCGATTACGCTACGCCTACCGAATACAACTAACAAACCAAAACCAATAACCGTAGGTGGTAACACAAGTGGCAAAATTAAAAGGGTCTCAACAACCACTTTTCCTTTGAACGTTCGTTTTTTTAAAAACCAAGCGGCACATAAAGCGAGTAAAAAAGCGAGTACACTTGCGACACTTACGACCTGTAAGGAAACAACAATCGGCGTCCAAAAGCTTGAATCAATCACTTAAGAACCTGCTTGAAATCCGTAAGATTCAAAAACGGTCCGTGCCGCATCTTCTTGAAGCCAATGATAAAATGCGCTCGCAGCATCATTCTCGCTCAGCTGTCCGATCGGATAGTAAATCGGATCATGACTATTTGTAGGAGCCTCGGCTACAATCTCAATTGCATCCCCTGCAATCAGCGCATCTGTCTGATACACAATCCCGACATCCGCATTCCCTGTCTCCACATATGTAAGTACTTGTCGTACATCTTTTCCATAAATAAGCTTGTCCTCTATTTCGTTAAAAAAGTCTAATGAATCAATCGTTTGTTTTGCATAGCGACCAGCGGGGACTGTGTCTGTTTCACCGATTGCCATTCCTTGATAGTCTGAAGTTAGAAGGTCATCCCAATCGGTAACTTCGGTAGAAATCTCAGGAGTCGTGATCAAAACAAGCTTGTTTTCCAACAAAGTTGTTGATGCTTCCAATCCCTCTTGCTCTTCTACTTCATCCATATCACTTACAGAAGCTGATAAAAACAGATCTGCTGGCGCACCTTGAGTAATTTGCTGCCTTAATTGACCGGATGACCCATAGTTCACCGTTATCGCCACATCATGTTCTTGTTCATACGTTTCAATTAATTCATCCATCGCATCATTAAGACTAGCTGCAGCCATCACCATGACTTCATCATTCTGTTCTGAGCCCTGCGAACAACCAGCAAAACCTACTCCTGCTAGTAAAAGTAGCACTCCCTTTTTCATCCAGTAGCCTCTTTTCTATGCGTTTTCATGTAGTATAAGTTATATCTAGTTATATGTAAATTTATTTAGTTATAATTAAATCAAAAGTAAATGTCTTGAGTGATGGAATTCATTCAACCTGTTGTTTTTTCAAAATGCTGTTAAACTAATAGAAAGGGATTGTGAGGGTAGTCTTATGAGCGAAATATCTTATACAACAGAGGAAATAGCGAAACACTTAAAAGTTTCAAAGCTGACCGTCTATGATTTAATTAAGAAAGGGAAGCTTCCATCTTATCGGGTAGGCAAGCAAATGCGGATTGATCATGCTGATCTTGAAGCTTATAAAAACAAGCAAAAGCAAATAGATTCTCCCCTTAGCGACAGCCAAACTAAACAAGCGAGCCGACAACATGACCAACTTATTATTAGTGGACAAGACATCTGTTTAGATATTCTGAGTCGCTATTTTGACCAAGAATCACACTATCGCACATTGCGCTCCTATCAAGGAAGTTTAAATAGTCTTGTTTCCATGTACAAAGGTGAGTGTGATATCGTCAGTCTTCACCTTTTTGACGGAGAGTCCCAAACGTATAATCTTCCTTATGTGAAGCGTTTATTAACAGGCCGGTCTTATATTATGATTCATGTGGTGAAACGACAAGCTGGATTTTATGTTCAAGATGGCAATCCAAAAGATTTAACCAGTTGGCGCGACCTTGGCCAAGCTGGTCTAACAATGGTCAACCGAGAGAAAGGGTCTGGCGCTAGGGTGCTTTTAGATGAGCAGTTATCTTTACACCAGATCAACCATTCACGTATAAAAGGGTACAATCACGAAGAATCTACTCATTTAGGCGTAGCGAGTTTAGTGAAGGAAAAACAGGCAGACGTTGGAGTAGGTATTGAAAAAGCCGCACAAACCACTGGCACAACGTTTATTCCTTTAATTGAAGAATCGTACGACCTCGTCATTCTGCGAAATGAGCGTACCGAACCAATTATTGAAACATGCCTCTCCATCCTAAATTCTAGTGCTTTTAAAAATGAGCTCTCTCGCTTAGGTGGCTATAATGTGGAATGCACTGGGGAAATTATTTACCAAAGAGCGTGAAAGTGAGCCCCACGCTCACTTTGTTTTTTGATGGAAAAATAGTGCGCCAATGCCTATTAAACTTGCACCGACAAATAAAAATAGCCAAGGAATGAAAAAACTTAATAGTAGAAGCGCCATATTGTTTAGCGCCATGCCGCTAAAATGTACGCCCATTCCTACACCCGGTATGCATATCAATATGGATAAGCCTATTTTAATTATTAAGTTGGACTGAACCAAACGAAAGACGAGGAAAATTAGAAAAACCGTTGGTAGACTACATAAAAGTATGCTAATAACCACTTCAATCATCCCTTTATTCAGTTGTAAATTGATAACGCGTTTGATGGTTATAGTGCTCGTCTGGCTTTACCCAGATTGAAGGGAACCCTTTGACGTGAAGCGCAACAGGGTGACCCTGTGTTTCCAAGCAAAATCCTCCATGTTTGATCGCAGTTTTTCGATTGTTTAGAGCCAAGCGCCCATCCAACCCATTGCCTGTGTAAAATACAACGCCAGGCTGGGTCGTGGTCATTTTCATAACTCGTCCCGAGCGCTGATCCCATACGCTTACAGCCTCGCTTCGATTTTCATTTAGTAAAAAGAAATGATCATAGCCTCCTGCAATCTTTAACTGCCTATGTAAAGCAGCCAGTCCCTCTCCAATTCGCTTCCCCTTTCGAAAATCAAAAGCAGGCTGCTCTTCCACAGAACAAATATGTCCGGTAGGGATTAACGCGTGATCTAACTCAAGATAACAGTCGCTCTTCATTTTCATTATATGAGTATGGATGGATTCATTGCCGCTCCCAGCTAAATTAAAATACGTATGGTTCGTCATCGCAAGAGGCGTCATTTCGCTTACTGTTGCATGATAGTCAATGATCCACTCATTCTCGTTTGTTACGATATAAGTAATGAGAGGCGAGATATCTCCAGGAAAAAGGCTCGTCTGTTGCGACTTTAATGAAAGCTGCGCACCTACCCGGTCTTCATGTTCAAAAAGTATCACGTCAAACAACTGCTTGTGAAAACCTTCTGATCCACTATGCAACAAATGCTCGCCGTCATTTGCCTGGACTCGATACACATCTCGTCCTTTTTGAAATGTTGCCCCTTTCACTCTCCCAGCAACAGGACCAATTAGCGCACCAAAGTATGCTTTATTTTCCTTATACTCTTCTACATCCTCTAAACCTAGAACAACGTTTTCTCGTATCCCCTCTTTATCAGGTACGACGATTTCTATGACAATTCCACCAAAGTTTAAAAAACGAAACCGCATTCCATGATCATTTTCTAATTCATACTCAACCCAGCCGTTACTCAACTTGCGCTCCACTGCATGCATCCCTTTTCCCCCTTAACTTACGGTAGAAATCCATCTTGACTCAGATAAAGCTGCTCCTTCGAAAAATGCTGTAAAAAACGGTTGTACACTTTGTCAATGGTATCTTTTTGATACCACCGCTCCATTTGAATATCAAAAAACAAATTTTGAATGTTTAACCTTTCCGTCCGTTTTCCTCCAGATCCATCCCCCATAAAAAAATCATCGATGCAGACACGATCCACCACATCTAATAATTGTTCAGGGAATGACCTTGAACTTGGTAATAATGGAGCCACGGCTACTTGGGTTGGGATTCCTTCTTCACTTAGCCGCTTTAATGCCTTTATTCGCCCTTGAATTGGCGGTGCTTGAGGAGCAAAATGTCTTCTGATCTCATCACGATCGGTTTCGATCGTCATACTCACCCTGACACGGTTTCCTAGTTTTTTCAGTAAATCAATATCTCGCGTCACAAGAGCGCTTCGTGTTTGAACAAGTAAAAAATCTGGCGGTTCTTCTACCATCACTTCAAGAATTGATCGTGTTATACGTTCACGATGTTCAATCGGTTGGTACGGATCGGTACTTGATGCCATAAAAATCGTCACAGGTCCACGCTTCCTACCATTTTGAATTTCTTTTTTTACCCGCATGGCGATATCCGTTTTTATATCGATCCATGTTCCCCAATCCTTATTTCGAAAACGCTGAACAGGCATCTCACGTACATAACAATAAGAACAAGCGAAAGAACATCCGGTATAAGGGTTTAATGTATGTGAGTAGCCCGTTAAAAATCCACTTCCTTTATTCATCACTTTCTTTGGATAGGTGTGCGTTAACGATAAATTTCGCACCTTGTTCACCTCTCATTTCTCTATGGTAAACGCTTCATGCTCAAGGCAATAAACAGCTGTGCACTATAATACGTTGTCATAATCCAGACAGTCGAATGAGGAACAGCACTTACAAAAAGATTCCACGCCAAAATTGTATCAGAAACAATAAACAATATGCTTCCAAATAAGGCGAAACGATTCCTGGTCCAGCAAGCGACAATACCCATACTCGTAATAACAAGAATGTAAAAAAGAACAGGTATAACTAAAGCTCCTTCACCGGACTGAAGCATTGAATGAATAAGGATGGAACCCGCTAAGAATCCGTATAGGGCATAAGGAAGAACAACCCGTTTTTTTCGATTCTTTTTTAATGTTGCTTTATAAAAACCTGGAATATATAAAAGATGCCCTACGAGGAAAATGACTAAACCAGCTAAAAATGAAAACGCAATGGCAGCATCTGCAACCGTACAAACGATAAGACCAGCTAGGATCCACAAGTTGGCTTTGTGTGTACGAACGCTGCTTAAAGCTAAATGAACAATAAGAAGCATTGGAACAATTTTAAAGATAACGCTTACAATTTGATTCGACTGGTCACTCATCAGCAAGATATAGACGATGCTCATTAACACAATTAATCCAATTTTCACTTGCACCAGCGCACCTCCTCGCATTGATCAGATTCGCTACCTTCCTTGTTTACGATTCCAATCAACAACTAAACCTAATAGTAAGCCTGCGCCCACATACAACACAAGAGAACCTGTAAATAAACCAAACGACAGCCCTAATGCAAGGCCAATAAACGTCGCGCTTCCTAATCTTCGTCCATACCTCTTTTTTTCGGTCATCGTTCTGCCCATCTCCCTTATTACACGATTTCTCTAGTCTATCATGTCAAAGAAGGACAGAAAAGATTAGCCTAACGCTCTGCTTAGTGATTCAATAGTCTTTCTTTCACTATAATTTATTTAGAATCTTATGAATATATCATTTTTATTCAGAACACGATTGAAAAATCATATTTATAATGCTAACATGAACATATACTCATATAAGGATGGAAAAAACAATGTCTGAACCGAGATATGACTTAGATCAAGAAACACTTTTTATCGTTTCACAGAGTTTTAAAGCATTAAGTGATCCTACCCGGATCCGAATTCTTCATTTATTAGCGAATAAAGAATGCTCTGTTGGCGAAATTGTTGAACATTTAGAGCTTGGACAATCAACCGTATCTCATCAATTAAGATTCCTTAAAAACCTTCGACTAGTAAAATCAAGACGTGCTGGAACCACGATATACAACTCGCCGCAAGACGAACATGTCTTAGATATTTTAGAAAAAACGATTGAACACGCTACACACGACTAAAAGCTGTGTGACGTTGTTTGTTTAATATATGAATAATTGATCATATATAACATTAAGGAGGGAACAACAATGGGACACCACCATGGGCATAATCATCACCACCATTCAACCGGGCAAGCAAACAAAAAGAATTTAGTTTTCGCAATGATTATTATCGGAAGCTGGATGTTCATTCAATTTATTGGAGGTTTATGGACCGGTAGTTTAGCGCTTTTAGCCGATGCCGTTCACATGTTTAATGATTTCGCTAATCTGTTTATTAGTTTTCTTGCCATCACCCTCGCTGCACGTGCTGCAACAAAAACGCGAACATTTGGAAATCATCGGTATGAAGTGCTCTCTTCCTTATTAAACAGCGTGATGCTATTGGTGATTGCCTTCTTTATCGTTCGTGAAGCGATCGGACGTTTTGTTGAACCACAGGAAGTCATGGGTGGAGGAATGATTGTCCTCGCTTTTATTGGCTTACTTGCAAATCTTGGGGCGATGTTCGTGCTTATGCGTGGGGATGTGAAAGACAATTTAAACATGCGGGGCGCGTATTTACATGTACTTAGCGATACATTAGGTTCCGTCGCAGCCGTTCTTGCAGGGGTGATTATCCTCTTAACAGGCTGGTACACTGCGGACCCCGTTTTAAGTATTCTCATTGCCGTTATGATTTCGATCTCTGCTGTTCGACTTTTAAAAGATACGCTTCACGTCTTAATGGAAGGAACGCCACAGCGCATTGATATCGATGACGTAAAAGCAAATTTAACCGCCATATCTGGTGTGAAAGATGTTCATAGCCTTCATATTTGGACGATCACATCTGGGATGGACTGTTTAACAGCACATATCGTCATCGAGTCAACTAGCGAAACAACCTTCGAACAAGTCCTTCAAGAAGCAAACGAATATGTACATCATCACTTACAAATTAAGCATGCGACCATTCAAATTGAACAAGACCAATGAAAACAGGAACAGCTACACACTGTTCCTCTCTTGGTAAGAATTGACGTTTAATAAAGGGTTTGGCTCATACTTAGACGCCAATGTATCAATAAAAATTCGAATCTCTCTAAACAGTTTCGCTTCAATTTGTTCTCGCTTCACGTTCGCTTCATCTTCTGGAAGGAAGTAGTGCGTATTTGCAGCTTGACACCATAAAGGCAGTAAACGAAAAACATCTGATGCTTGATGGTAAAAATCTGCATCATAATGGTTGAACGGAATATCAAAATGATTCTCGTCTTGATCCATATAGGACCAGTTGCCATTTGAGTAAGTAAGTTGTTCATCGTCCTGTACGAACGCAATGACAATACTCTTTTGCTCTAGGTTAAGATTCGTTTTTGTTCCCATTAAATTATAGTGTCGCTTTATTTCATCTACAGCATCGTCTGCACGACGTAGTTCTTTTTCAATTGCTTTACACGTTGCGATAAGTAGATCCTTATACGCATCATTTTCTACTAACTTTTTTTCAATACGCTTTAAGCGCCGCGCCTTCATGACACGAGGATGAATTGCTGCATTGTAAATAAGCAACAGCAACAAGACGATCCCAATTATCCAAATAAGCTCCGTCACATTACAACAGCTCCTGTGTGGAAAGGTTTGATTCCTCCATTATAAGCGGTCAGTATAACATTGGAAAGAGATCACTCTGACAAATAGGAGGGAATTGTTTACATAAAAGACCCCCCAACGTTTTCACTTTTACGCGTCTACTTTGGAGGGCTTTCTTTTACATACTATTGCTCTTCTCGCTGTTGATTTTCTACTTTGTTTTTAAATGGCCACCAATTTTTACTGCCGATCGCCGAACCAATCGCCGGAACAAATAAAGGAAGCAGGATGACGCAATAAAACAATAAGCCAATGACAACGAGCGTACTTACTTGCATAAGTGTCAACACGCCTGAAGCGAGCATTGAAGCAAACGTTCCGCCTAAAATAAGCGCTGCTGATAGAACGGTTCCACCAATTTTCTTCATTCCTTCATGCATGGCAACTTTAAATCCGTGCCCTTCCTTTAACTCCTCATCAAAACGGGTTAAAAGAAAAATGGAGTAATCGACACCGAGTGCCATTAAGAGTACGAAACCAAAGAACGGTACCGGCCACATCAGTCCTTGATAATCCAATATGCCCGTAAATATAAATTCTGTTATCGCTGCTGCACTAAAGTACGTGGCAACAAGTGAAAACAATACATAAAGAGGCATAATAAGCGAGCGGAATAAAACAACAAGCGCAATAAAAATCCCCACAAGCATAATGGAAGCCGTTATAAGAAAATCTTGATTCGTAATATCTTGTAGGTCTCGGTTTTGTGCTGAGATCCCACTTACCAGTACAGTAGCATCCTCAAACGGTGTGTCTTTTAATGAAAACTTCGCGACGTCTTCAATCTCATTTACTGCATTAATCGCTTCTTGCTGGTACGGATCAACATGCAGCGTCACTTCAATCAGTGAAACCACCTTATTATCTGGCGTTGCATAATGCTCCCACAGTTGATCAAACTCTTCCTCTTGCAGCATATCTTCTGAAATAAAAATCCCTTCGAGCGGATGTGCAGGTTGATTCGCAATTTGATCGGTAAACGATTCTAAATCGGTTAGACCATTCCGAACGTCATCTACACCATCCTGCGCTTCACGAATGCCTGAGGAAAATTCATTCAGTGCATCTTCAAAGCTGTCCATGCCTGCTGCTAAATCACTCAATCCTGCCTGAACTTCACCTAACCCAGAACCAATTTCGTCGGCTCCTTCTCCTAACGTGCTGATTGCCGTCACAGCTTCTCCTAAGCCAGCTGCAAGCTCATTTGTCTGTGTTTGAATCGCACCAAGTTCTTCGTTAATCTCATTCGCAATTCCATCAGGAGAAGGAACGTCAATTTGATTAAGAGGCGTATCAAATGTGAGCAATTGCCGTAATTCGGTCAGTTCTGCAACCGCGCTTGCCAATTCACCTTCAATGGCAGCCCGCGTCTCTTCTACGTTGGTTACAAACGTAATTGCTTCTTGCAGTTGCCCTTGACCAGTTTGTAAACTTTCCTCCAACTGCTGCAGCAAGCCTGGAATCTCCGTATCTCCAGCCTCTGCCTCTGCTTGATCCCGTAACTCGTTTACGGTTTGCTCCCATGAATCTAGCTGCCCCCTCAACCCAACGTCAAAGACATTTGGGTCAAACGCCAATCCGGCAACAATCGTTTGTAGTTCTGCCAATTGCTGTTGCCGCTCATCAATGGATTGCAAAAGGGATGTTCTTAGCTCTTCGGCTTCATTTAAAGCTGTTTCAATCTCTTGCATATCCGGAAATTCATTTGCTAACCCTTGCACTTGTTCCTGATAAGTCGTTATCTCATTTGAAACAGTTAAAACGGCAGTTTGAGCCTCTGATAATTCTGTTCCTAATTCAGCTAATCCAGATTGGAGGGCCGCTGCACCATCTTGTGCATCACCAACACCGCTCTGCAAGTCAGTAATTCCTTGTCCAACTTGATCGAGTTCACGATCCGCTTCCTCAACGCCTTGTATTAAATCGTCGTGACCTTCCATCACTTCATCTAATCCATTAATCGCTTCACGAATCATGTCCGCTAGCTGATCGGCTTGTTCGGGAACTGTGAATAGATCGGTCCTTTCCCCTTCCGGTCTTGTCACCGTTCGAACCTGATCAACCTCTTCAATTTTTTCCAAGTTCAAAGCCATTAATTCTAAGTACGGCAGGGAATTCGGGTTCGCCCATGTCTCTTCAGGTGTTTCAACAGCAAGTGTCGTAAAAAAGATTTCACCCTCACCGAATTTATCTGCAATTAAATCATACGCATAAATCGAATCGTAACTTTCATCAATCTCTTCTACGTTGTTAAACGAAACATCATTATCGTAGTAGAGCATGAGTGGCGTTACGATGAGAAAAACTAACAAAAGAGCATAGCCAGGCCGATAGATAGAGAAACGCCCCATCTTCCGCCAGAGCCAATTGTTTTCCCCATCATCTTTTGGCTTACTTGGCCAAAACATTTTTTGACCTAACCCAGCCATAATACTTGGCAATAGTGCCCAAATTCCTAGCACAAGAACCAGAACGCCAACCGACACCCCCACCGCCGACTGGAAAATATTAAACTCCGCAAATATAATAGTCGCAAAGCCAATAAAACCTGTGATGGCACCATATAACACCGTTTTTGACGACGCTTTAAACGTAACAAGCATCGCTTCTTTTGAATCATTTTGAGAAATGAGTTCCTCTTGAAATCGTCTCATTAGTAAAATACAATAGTCCGTCCCGACACCAAATACGACCGCCATAATAAAAATTTGCGTATAAGACGAAATCGGAAAATCAAACCATTCGACGAGTATTGATACCGCCGATATGGAAAATACGTAGGCAGTTCCTAGTAATAATAATGGAAAAATTGGCGCTAGAGGGGAACGAAACACAATAAGTAAGACGACAAAAACAAGTGCAATCGTAATCCATTGAGAGACAGCTAACCCATCTTGAATGCTCTGGTCCATATCCTCATTGATGACCGGCGCTCCCGTTTGGTAATGTGTGAGCTCATCAATTTGCATTTTTTCGTCAATCGCGGCTCGATACTCACTATATTCTTCATCTTCTATATCGAGCTCGAGTAACACTAATACCAGCTCTTCATCGTCACTTAAAAGCTGATTTTCTTGCTGCTCCCCATCAAACGGGGATACTACATTATGTAAAGGAATATCGCCTGCATCTTCTTCGATATCATGAACGACTTCTTCAATTTGATTGTACTGATCCGCTGTTAATCCATCCTCTTCATAATAGGCAACAATTACTTGCTGTCCTTGAAAACCTCCATCTTCTTGAATTAACGCTTCATAGCGTTCCGTCGGATAATGATCCGGAATTTCGATCTGCCCTTTTTCACTAACTAATCGATCTAAATCAGGTGAAAACAGCAACAACAAAACAGTTGCCGCAACCCATAAGATTGGTGCAGCGATTAATATCGGCTTACTCGACCATCTCACCTCTATCGCCTTCCTCTCAAAAAATTCCTTTACCCCGTGATAAAGCACTCCTTACTATACCCGAATCTCTATCTTTTCATCAGATTATCGACATTTTTCATCTTTAATTTGCACACAAAAAAAGAGTAGGTACTCCACCTACTCTCACTTTCTACTCGCCTTCAATAATGGCGTTATATACAGAATCAATGGTTTGCATATTTGCTTGATAACCGTTGTAGAGCCAGCTACTGCTGCCATCACGATTATAAAGATTCCCTTGCTCTACTGCAGGAATCGTTGACCACACTGACTCTGATTCTAATTTTTCGATCGTTTCTGGGTCACTGTCAATTAAAAACAAATACTCTGCATCAAGCTCTGCAATCGCTTCTAGCGAAACAGGATTCCAATGGGCACCCACGTCTTCTGGCAACTCATCAATTAAATTGGCAGGCGTCAATTCGAGATCTTCAAATAACACCGCACCGCTTGCCACATCAGGTGCAACAACATAATACTTACCACCAATCACCCATAGTGCCGCTACTTTACTATCCCCAATTTCGTCTTGAAGCTGTGCTTTGACATCTTCAACATGTGCATCGTACTCATCAATCGCTCGATTTGCCTCATCTTCTTTTTGAAGAACGTCTCCCATAAGCGATAGCGTTGCGCGCCAATCATCTTTTGTTTCCCCATCTATGACGTACGTAGGAGCAATTTTATTGTATTGCTCATAGCTTCCACCAGCCAAAGAATCTTCACCTGATGCAAAAATAAAGTCAGGCTCCGCCTCCATGATGGCCTCCAATGGCAACGTAGAATCAATTGGTTCAACGCCCTCTAAATGGTCTTCTAAGTAATCTTGCGTGCTGGATCTACTTGCAACTGACCATTGACGTATTGGGGTTACCCCAAGTGTAACGAGAGGGTCCTCTAGATAAGAAGCAATAATACGTTGTGGATTTGCTGGAACCGTGACTTCATTTCCTAGTTTATCCGTTACTGATATCGGCTCTTGTTCCTCCTCCACTTCATGATTAGCTGACTCATCCGTCCCATTTGAACATGCAGCCAACATCGCTAAACCAACTGTAGAAAGCATCATCATCCGTTTCATATCGTTGTTCCCCTCACTATATGTACTACCTGCTATAATATTGATAATGATTATCATTGTCAATATTATTTTTAGATTATTTTATTATCAATGCAAAAAAACACCCGTCTTTTCCAAAAACGAGTGTTACTTATGTTTACTAATTGCGTCTCTTAAACAAAAGGAATCGCGTCTATCTTTAATTTATGTTCTCGAGATACGGACTTGACTTGATCAATCGAATTGAATGAACAGAACGGCCCTAATCATTTTGTTTAATCCCACACGTCATTCAATCGACCTGAGTAAAACGAAATTGCTTTTTGGTATGCTAAAATCTCTTCATCCTTTGTTGTTTCAGTTAAACACGTTAATAGCAACGCCATCGCTTGCTCATGTTGCTTTAAATTATAAAGCGTCATTGCATAAAACACTTTTAACGCATAATACGTTGGAAATTTAGCCAAACCTGCTTCAAACGTCGCTTTTGACTCCTCATACATGCCCAAAGTCCGATATGTACTACCAAGACCTAAATAAGCTCCTTTTAAATCTTCATCAGCTAATCCCAGTTTTATCGCTTTTTCGTAGTAAGGGTAAGCTTCTTTTTCTTTGCCTTGCGGATCACATGTCGATGCAAGAAAATAGTTGAGATCGGCATCGTCGGGATTTTCTTTTAACCAACTGTGAAGTTCTTCATAAGCGCGATTGTATTCGGCATTCGCTAACCAATATTCAACTTGTTCTTTCTGTTGTTTAGTCACCTTTGTCCATCCCCCCTCACTGTCACCACTTTGCCACGTGGTCTTCTGCCCAACCAAATAAACGCTCTAACCGTATGATTTCACCCGTTCCAAGTAAAATTTCTCCTGAATAATAGCCAAACAGCTGATGAACAGAAGATTGAATGATGAACGCATTGGTTTCTGCCTTTCGTTCAAAAATTGGTTCAAACGTGAGATCAACGTGCGCAGCTTTGATCTCCCATTTCTTCAGATAATCAGTCCGATCATAGAACCACTCAATATCATCATCGATTTTATATAACTTTCCATCAACGATGACACCATTTTCATTCTGACCTGTACCGTCCGTCCATTGCCCACCTAAATTAATGCCAACTTGCTTTTTATTTACCATTCCTGATGCGGAACCCCAATTCCATTTTGAACGATATTTCCAAACCCCTCTTCCAAAATCTAGACACGCAAACCCATCGCCTTGAGCCAATGTATACCGTTGCTCTGCCCATAGAATGTCACCTGTTGCCTGCAGAGCAGGTTGCTTTGATGTAAATTGAAAGTGCCGACTACTCCATGGAATCACTACGTTTAATGATTCCATATCTAGATCACGTTCAATCACGATGGTAGCTTTTAAAGAACCTTTTGCACCAAATGACGGACAGGTTACCTCAATCCTCGTCTTCTCCGTAGATTCAATAAAGGCAAGCGTCATGTTACGACTTGAATACGTAATCGTTTCCCTTACACGTTGTGGCATGTGAACACCTTTGCCAAAAGGGATTAGTAGCGTCTCCTCATGAAAATCATGTGTGTGACGGTCAAAGATATAGACAAAAAGAACCGCTGCATAATCGATATGAGAAATGGTTGCTGAAAATAGTAGTTCGCTACTCGTTACGCACCAGTAGTTCCACATTTTCTTTCTGAGAAAACGACCACTAATGTTGCTAATAAGATCATCTTTAGCAGACCAGCCAATACTCCATTCATTTAATTGCCCATTTTCATTTACTAGCGTATTTGTAAATAACTTGTTTATATTGCTCATCTTACCCACCCTTTTATAATGCTTCCCTCTATATTAATGTAAAAATTCAAACAACTCAAACGTGTAATGAAAATGTTTCACGAGAAACAAATAGAAAAAAGCTTCTACTAGAACGTAGAAGCTTTCCTCAACACATCACGGATAACTAAACCATTCCGTTTCGTATTGTGGCCCATTTTTTTCATAAGTAAAACGGAACGAAAGAGACTTATTTTCAACGTCTGGGATCATTAAAAACCACCTGCCTTCTTCTTGTTGCATCCGCACATTTTCTTGATTACCATCATCTAAGCGATAATGTAGATCTACATATCGCGCAGGCGTATTTGGTGTAAACGTAAGGACCCGATCCGCCTCGTTTTCATCAACCGTTACGGTAAAATCATCTCTCTCGATTACTTTCCCGTCATCACCAGGTTGCTCCGGTTCTTCTGGAGGGGTTGTCGGCGGTGGTCCGCTCCCTCCTTGACTAACGTAATAACTATTCCCTTCCACAGTCGCCTCGTGTCCATCTGAAAACATGATTGAGCGAGGGTCACTGTCATAATTGTAGGCAACGTAGACGCTCTCACCGTTTTGATCAAACACAGCGTACGTTGGAATATTTGCCGTAATGTCAGGATTCACTTGTCCGAGCGATGCTAGACTTGTAATCCATTGATACGTCTGGGCTTTTGTACTTCCACGTTCAATAATGGTTTCGTCTCCTGGGTCGAACTCCGTATAATCGTCAATCCTTTGCTCCATTTGCGTCTGCGCATCGCCTGGATCGGTTAATGCGCGGTAGCTCCAGACCATATTGGACCACCAATTCCATTCCTCTGATCCATTTGTTTCTTTCAATGCTTGATAGGCATTCTCCACATAGTCAGGATGATGCCCTAAATAGAGGGCTCCTCCATGTATCGGGAGCCAGTTGATCGCATACTTCTCTACTGCTCCTGAATTCCACCACGTCGCATGATCCATTTTTCCGCCCCAGTTAATCGTCACTATTTCAGGTTCGTATTCTGGAGGATGAATCTCATCGTGTACATCAAAAAAATACTCGTTTATGGCGCTCATCTCTGTTGTATATAAATAAATCGCTCGATCTAACAGTTCTTGATCATCGGTCGCTTCTGCCCACAAAATTAAATTTGTCCACGCATGCATGGCTTCTGAAGAGGACTCTTGATTGTTCCCTGAATCAAATGTGGCTAGTCCATCTGCCCATGAATGCCCCGAGTATGGATCAAACATTCGTAAATATGGATACATCGGGTCATCTCGACCGGCAGCGAAGTCTCGAATGAGTTCATTAACCATTCCACCCCATTCATCATTCTGCGCCCAATCTGGATTTACCCTCGCTACCTCTGCCGCAGCTTTAACAAAATACCCATAGTGAAAATGATGATCATTGATCCTGACAGCTGACCCATGTGCCGCATGATAGCCAAGTAAAGTACCCCAGTTTTGATTGTAGTAAAAAAGATTTTCTCCTTTTATTGCATTGCTTTCGTCAGTAGCCTGTAACCAATCTTCAAGATGTTGTTGCAGTTCCGCTCTAAAGTCATCACCCAATGCCTGTTCACCTAGCTGATCGGCAATCGGCGCTAAATTCGAGAGTTTGCCTAAGTATTTTCCAAGTTCGTACGTATCTTGCCCTGTTGGATAGTCATCTTGCGCTTCATGTAAGTATCCGCTTAGACGTTCTGCATCAACCCCTGCATTAGGTAAGCTAGGGAGCACACCTGTATAGGTAAGGTTCGTTTCAAACTGCTCACCTTGCACAAGCTTCATATCGCCTCGAATCGTACGTAAAAAGATCCATTCCTTCAATGACGTTCCCAGCTGATAAATGACGATATTGGTGCGGGTATAAGGCAAACAGGGTACCATTCCCTGACTCACCACTGATCTCTTCTGTTTCCGCTGAATATGTTGTTATAACATCATTGGTTTCGTGATTCACTTCATAATCCGCTCGCGTTTCACGCACGACTGAATACGCATGTTCACCGAAAAGTGCTAACGTCTCTGCACGTGTATCTGGCAATTTGGCTACACTAATAAATTCTGAGGGATTTTCCCATGTTTGCCCGTTTAACGTCCAGTTTGACCCTTCAGGAGCAAACGCAGCGTAATGCTTGTTATCATGTGTGGAAAAACCAATCACATGCCCTTGTTCTGCCCATACTTGAGGGTTCTGAGGAAAATCAATGACAGCATGTCCACCTGTATATTCTGCATATATATATGGAATACCGACACCGTATGTAAGCGCTAAGGACGATGAATCGTTTTCCGCCAAGGATCGCACATGCCAGTCACCGTAATCATCGACTTTCGCGTCATTAAAGTTATTTTTATTGGAATGGCCAATTGTAAAATCGGTTGAAATCGCACCAACGATATGCCATGTACCAGCCTCACTGTTTTCGTGAACGACAACATTATGAGGGGCATCATAAAATACGTTTAGCCCTTTTTCATTTTGCCTCACACTAAAAGGGTGCGCATAATGATTGTTGGCGTATGGATCAACAGCTAATGAGCTCCACCACCTATTGGTGGGCATTGGCCCATCTACATTAGAGGTTCGGAAAATTGTTTCCGGTGGCTCCTTTTGTTGATCTGCATAACCAGGATCACCAATGGAATCAAAATCAATCGGCGGATATTGTAAAGAATAACTGCCTTTCCCCACATCTTTTACCCCTTGATTTGCAAAACTTGATTGAAACGGAAAAAATACAATAAGTGCTAAAACGAATAAAAACCATCTTTTTTTCATTCTAATGCCTCCTCATTAATTTTTGTTTCATATCTTCTCTTGCACATGCATACATTTAACTTGACCCCCTTGAATCACTTCCCCTACTTTACTTAGGTTTTTGTACTGAATCCATCGAAAGACGTCGATAAGCAACTGGGAAACGAATAATTTTTTTTGAGACAGATTTAGCGACACAATCAGCTTAATTTATTCAACTTTTTCTCTCAGATTTCTAACTCCGACAACCATCTCCAGTATTGATTTACAAAACAACCGTATATTTTCTTTTTTTGCTTGGGAAAAAAAGCAATGCGAAAAAAATCGGTCTTCAAAATTTGTCAAAAACCCTTTAAACATTAAAAAAACTACCCAAAATGTTTGAGTAGTTTCCTTCATATCTTATTGATCTGCCAACCACATAGACAAATTATCTACTTCATCTTCTTCTAAATGGGATTGTGCAGGCATTGAACCTTGTCCATTTAAAATAATTTCTCTAATTTCATCCGGAGCCAGGTTATTATTCGCAAGAGCTGGACCAGATCCACCCTCGTCTAAACCAGCATGGCATTGGATACAACTCTGCTGATACGTTTGTTCTGCTTGGGCCACATCATAATCACCCATTTCCGAACTTTCCTCGCCACCGTTTCCATTATCAGTTTCCGGCGCCTCTGCATCATCTCCATCGCCACCACCACAAGCTGTTAAAAATAACGTTAATCCGGCCAAAACCATCCACTTTTTCATAGGTAATCTCCTTAATGAAACGAATTTTCTTTTCGTACTACTGCTAAAAATCAGCTAGTATCTTTATTGTTAACCGTTTCAAGAGAAAATTAACCCACTTTTTTATGGATTCCTTGATTTATTTTTCTTTTTCTTCCATTAAACGCAAGAAAGCATCTTCCACTTCTCCATACGACAATTCATATAAGTGAGTATCTTTATATTTATAAACACCAGCTTTTAACAGCTTATCAATCATTTTATCTTGTCGCTTCTTCATTCGCTCCTCTTCTCTTACCATTTCATCACCTGTTCTACCCTTGTTGTCGTTTCATCATACCATATCGTTGAGTAAATTAAATAATTTTTACCGGATTAGTAGGGATTGATTATTTGCTGTAATTGGACGTGCCTAACTGACAAATTAAACACCTAACTCCCACATTCAATCACCCTTTCGAAAGCCTGATAACCCATAGTTAATAAACTGATGGATGAGTAAGGCCATTTCTTGAGGGGATTCTTTCTTCCCGTTCGCCAGCCAGCTTTCAATCGCATCTACACCTCCACTTACAACGAGCAGCGGAATGTACTCAGATAGTTCATCTCCTAACTGATGTTCTTCCATCCACTTATTCATAATGAAGTTTTGAATAATTTTTGTGACACGCTTTCGAAATGATGTGTCCCCATTTTCACTTAAAAGAATTTGGCAAAGCTCACTTCTCTCCGCCACATACTCTAGAATCTTCGTTGACATTTGCAGAACTTCGTCTTGTTTTTGAAAATTATATTTATTGAGCGTTTCGTACATATCGTCAAACACTTCTTTTCCAATCTTGTCTAACAAATCATAAGGATCAACATAATGGCTATAAAAAGTTGACCGATTAATGTTAGCTTTTTCACATAGTTCTTTAACGGTTACAGAAGAAATTGGTTTTCCTTTTAACAGTTCCATTAACGCTTCTTTTAGCACCATTCGTGTGAATTGTTTTCGGCGATCAAGCTTCTCAGACAACGTGTTCACAACCTTTTCATAATTTTAACCGACATAAATATTAATTGTGTTGTTCAGCTAACAGATCTTCTCCAACTGTCTGTTGTATGGACAACACCGTGTAGATATAATGTTAAAAGAAATGAAGATGAAGTCAATAGGGTGGGGAATGGAATTGCTTGTCGATCGAATTATTAAACATAAAAAGGCTGTTGTCATTATTTTTGCTGCATTAACAATGATCTCTGTTGTTGCGCAGTTTTTTGTTTCAACGAATTATAATATGACCGATTATTTGCCGGACGAGGCCCCTTCTACTGAAGGATTAGATGTGATGGAAAGCGAATTTACTGCCTCGATTCCAAATACGAATGTCATGGTACAGGATGTAACAATTCAAGAGGCATTGTCCTATAAAGAAGCATTTGAAGAGATTGACGGTGTGGAGGATGTCCTCTGGCTAGATGACATGATGGATCTGCAAGTGCCGTTAGAGATGGTCGATGACAGTATGCTTGAATCCTACTACAAAGATGGGGATGCTTTATTTTCGCTAACGATTACGACCGGTGAAGAAGTCGAAGCGACAGACGCGCTTTACGAAGTTATTGGCGATGAAAATGCGATTTCGGGTGAAGCAGTCAACAACGCAACATCACAAAACATGGCTGTAACAGAAACGATTTATGCGGCGGCATTACTCGTACCTGTCATCATTATTATTTTAGTGCTTTCCACAAATTCTTGGGCAGAGCCTTTATTTTTTCTTACTGCAATAGGTGTTTCTGTGTTAATTAACCTTGGTTCAAATATTTTCTTAGGGGAAATTTCGTTTGTCACCCAATCCGTCGCTCCTATCTTACAATTGGCCGTCTCTCTGGATTATGCCATCTTCTTGCTACATAGTTTTAACGATGAACTAGCCAAGGGGAAAAAACCAGAACAGGCGATGGCTGCAGCGATGAGAAATTCATTCCCTGTTATTTTTGTTAGCGCCGTTACAACGTTCTTCGGTTTCATGGCTCTTATGTTTATGGACTTTGAAATTGGTGCTGACTTAGGTCTTAACTTAGTAAAGGGAATTGTATTTAGCTTTATATCTGTCGTTGTCTTTTTACCTGCACTCACGCTCTTACTCTATAAATGGATTGAAAAAACACGCCATAAGTCGATTGTGCCTAGCTTTAAAGGAATTGGAGCGAAGATCTTAAAATTACGCTACCCTGCGCTAATCCTTGTATCATTGTTGATCGTGCCAAGTTTTATTGCTCAAGGAAGTACGTCCTTTATCTATGGGTTAGGGGACTTACCTGATACAACCCGAGCTGGCGCAGATGCTGCACTTATTGAAGAAACGTTTGGTGAGTCCACTCCAATTGTTGTACTTGTTCCGAATGATGATATTGCAAAAGAAGAAGAACTCGTGAATCAATTAGAAGAACTCAATTACGTTGATTCAGTAATGGCTTATGCCAATGTCGTTGGAACAGGTATTCCAGCTGAATTCCTCGATGATTCGGTTATAAGCGAATTTCAATCCGAAAACTATAGTCGCATTATGGTCTCAACCGATGCTGGTGTAGAAGGAGATGTTCCGTTTGGTTTAGTGGAAGATGTGCGTGAACTAAGTGAGTCTTATTATGGTGCTGATGCTTATACACTAGGGGAAAGTGTCACGCTTTATGATATGAAGGAAACCGTTACAGTCGATAATCAAGTTGTCAATACGATTACGATCGTCACCATTGCGATTGTCCTGATGATTACGTTTCGATCGATTTCGATCCCCATTATCTTGCTTGTGACCATTCAATCGGCTGTTTGGATAAACTTAGCCATTCCATACATCACCAATGACCCACTTGTGTTTGTCGGCTACTTGGTGGTAAGTACCGTTCAGCTTGCGGCAACCATTGATTACGGCATTCTCTTGATGGAAACGTATAAACACCATCGTCAGCGCATGCCGGCGTTTCCAGCGATGAAGCAAGCATTAGATGAAAAATTCTTTTCCATCATTATTTCCGCAGCGATTCTATCAAGTGTAGGGTTAATTCTATGGATTACGTCGTCCAATCCAACAGTTTCATCCATTGGACTTTTACTCGGACGAGGAGCATTGCTCGCTTTTGTTCTCGTCGTCGTATTCTTGCCGGCACTGTTACTAGTTGGAGATAAACTTGTTAAAAAAACAACATACAAACCAAATTTTTATGAAGAGAACAAGGAGGAGACCGATCGATGAAGAAACGATGGACCATTGGCACTGCTGTATGTGTACTTATGCTGACACCTCTTTCTTACGCAGCTGCTGAAACAGAAGGAACGATTGAAAGCAAAGATGAAGTCATTTATGCAAATTTATTTGCCGAAGGAGGCATTGAAGAGCTTTATATCGTCAATGCTTTGACGGTTTCAGAAGACGGAGCCATCTCTGATTTTGGTCACTATGACAGCATCACGAATTTAACCGATCTTTCTACGATCGAACAAGAGGATGACGAAGTAAAACTAGAAGCATCTACAGGCACGTTTCACTATCAAGGAAACATTCAAGACAATCCTGAACTGCCTTGGAACTTTGATATTCGCTACATTCTTGACGGAGACGTCGTTGAACCTGAAGACGTTATTGGTCAAGACGGTTCATTTGAACTAGAGATTGATGTCACACAGAATGAAGACGGAAATGAGCGTTTTTTTGAAAATTATCTTCTTCAAGTATCTGTTCCTTTAAACAGTGAAGCGTTTAAAGACGTTGATGCTCCTAATGCCACAGTTGCAAATGCAGGAAAAAATAAACAACTGGCTTTCACGGTCATGCCTGAAGAGGAAGCAGAATTACGTATTTCTGCAGAAGCAACAGACATTGAACTTGATGGCATAGAGATTTCGGCATTACCGTCGTCCTTTGCCGTGGATATGCCTGATACAGACGAACTTACCGGTGAATTCGATTCCTTAACAGGGGCGATTGGTGACCTAGCAAATGGAGTAGGTGAATTAAAAACAGGCATTGACGGCTTGTCTGGCGGGTTAAATGAATTAGGGACTGGTTCCGCTCAGTTTCAAACAGGCTTAGGTGAGCTGTCCTCAAATGGAGATGAGCTCGTGACAGCCTCCAGTCAAATACAAACTGGACTCAATGAATTAAACAATGCCTTAAGTCAGTCTGATTTAAATACAGAGATGGATCTATCGGTTGGTTCTGAATTAACAGATGGCATTGATCAACTTGTCACAGGGTTAGACGAACTGTCAGGAGGCTTGACTGAGTTAGGCACGCATCATGAACAAGGCTATCTCGCACTAGAAGAAGCTGTTGACGCGATTCCTGAGGCAACGTTATCAGAAGAAGATATCGGCAACCTATATGCAACGACTGAAGATATGGAGACGCTTGATGCATTAGTTTCATCTTATACAGCCGCCCAAACGGTTAAAGGCACATTTGAAGGTGTGAAGGAAGCATTTACCTCTGTAAAACCTGCATTAAATGAAATGAGTACATCGACTTCAGAAATGGGAAATGGCTTGAGCGAACTATCCAACTCCTTATCCTCTCTCGAAGATTCGTTCGACTTTGATAGTGGCTTAGACGAATTAACGACTGGTATTGCTGAGCTTGCAAGTCAGTATGGACAATTCCATGAAGGGTTAAATTCCTATACATCAGGTGTTTCCACAGTAGCTTCTGAGTATAATCAAATTCAAAACGGCATTGAAGAGTCTGCAGCCGGTTCCTCTGAACTTGCCGACGGCGGTGCATCGCTTCATTCAGGTATCAATGAACTTCATGATGCAACAGCAGAAATACCAGAACAAATGCAACAGGAGATTGATGATATGATCTCGCAATATGACAAATCGGATTTCGAACCCGTTTCCTTTGTTCACGAAAACAACGATGACCTCGTTGAAAATGTACAGTTTGTGATCCAGACTGAACCGTTAACGAAAGATGAACCCACGCAAGAAGTAGAAGAGGAAGAAGAGCTTAGCATCTGGCAACGCTTCTTAAATCTATTCCGATCATAAAAAAAAGCCCTCTCCGTAACCACTCTTAAAGAGTTACGTTGGAGGGCGTTTTCTTTTATGCTAAATGCTCTTCTGTCTGTACATACGTCTCTTCAAGCTGAAGCGCTCTAGCTGTTGATGTTTGAATTTCTTTTAAAAGCGCTGGATGGCTCATTAATAGCTTTCCATAAGACGGCACCATCTCTTTAATTTTTGGCTCCCACCCATCAATTTCATTCGGGAAGCATTTTCCTAAGATTTCTAACATGACGTGAACAGCAGTGGATGCACCCGGAGAAGCGCCTAGTAATGCCGCTACAGATCCATCTTCAGCAGTAACCACTTCCGTACCGAACTGCAACGTTCCTCTTCCGCCTGCTTCTGTATCTTTAATGACCTGAACCCGTTGACCAGCTACAACCATTTCCCAGTCTTCACTTTTCGCATTTGGAATAAATTCTTTTAAATCATCCATACGCTTTTCATTGGATAACATCACTTGTTGAATTAAATAGCGGGTCAAGCCCATTTCTTTAAAGCCTGCGCCAAGCATCGTAAATAAGTTATTCGGCTTTACAGAGCCAATTAAATCAAAATAAGAACCCGTTTTAAGAAACTTTGGTGAAAATCCTGCAAACGGACCAAATAGTAATGATTTCTTATTATTAATGTATCGTGTATCTAAATGTGGAACAGACATTGGCGGTGCGCCAACTTTTGCTTTACCATAAACTTTCGCATGATGTTGCTCCACCACTTCTGGGTTATTACAAACAAGAAACAGTCCGCTTACCGGGAAGCCGCCAATTCTGCGCGATTCCGGGATGCCTGTTTTTTGTAAAAGCGGTAAACTCCCTCCGCCAGCACCGATAAACACAAATTTGGCCGAGTGATTCTCCGTTTCACCCGTCTGCACATTTTGGACTTTTAATTTCCAAGACCCGTCAGAGGCTTTCTTAATATCTCTTACAGCGTGTTCATAACGTACATCGACATTTTCCTGCTCTAAATGATCAAATAAAATCCTTGTTAATGACCCAAAGTTAACATCTGTTCCAGTATCAATCTTCGTAGCCGCAACTGGTTCATCCTCGTCTTTGCGGCCTTCCATCACAAGCGGCATCCACTCTTTTAACACATCTGGATCATCACTGAACTCCATTCCTTCAAAAAGAGGGTTGTCTGATAACGCTTCCATACGCTTTTTTAAAAAGATGCCATTCTTTTCTCCTTGAACCATACTGATGTGAGGAATTGGCATGATAAAATCTCTCGGGTTTTCAATTAGCTTTTTTCTTACAAGATAGGACCAAAATTGACGTGACAGTTGAAAGTGTTCATTGACCTTAACAGCTTTACTGATATCGAGTGTTCCGTCTGGTTTTTCCGACGTATAGTTTAATTCACACAGTGCTGCATGACCTGTACCTGCGTTATTCCATTCATTCGAGCTTTCTTCTCCTGCACTTTTCAACTTTTCGAAAACGGTTACTTTCCAGTCTGGTGCTAACTCTTTTAATAACGTGCCTAGCGTCGCGCTCATCACTCCAGCGCCAATTAAAATAACGTCTGACTTAGTTTCTCTATAGCTCATTTCGCTCATCCTTATGTCCATTAGTCTTTAGAAAAACCTCTATTATCTAATAATAAACCATTTGAGCCAGATAAAAAAGGTGTGAAGGAAGCAAATTGCGTATTTTTCTTCATAAATCCCGAAATAACGGCTTTTTGCTTAGTTTTTTTAGTATTCCACAACTTATTTGATTATACACATCATAGTGCTTTTCACTTCCATTTGGCAAGCAAAAACTTAGGATGCCCTTATTTCTGTAAAACACCTATTGCCACTTCTCCCCTATACTGTATGCGTTTTAGCGTGTCCTTATTAAGATGAATTTGTTTTCGGATCTATACTAGACTGAAGATCTTTCGATTTAAATGAAGCTAGTAAACAAAGAAACTTTCACCACAGGCACAAGCGTGACATCTATTTGCGCTCATGGTGTCTCTTTACACACCCACGCCCTCGTAAATGAATACGTTTTGTACAAGTTTTTCTTTGTTATCGGTTTTATTTTATCTGCTTTGGACATACGTATAACTGTAGGAATGGAGGTGTAACATTGCCGTGGGTCGAGGTACTATTTATTTGTTTAACCGTTTTATGGGTAAGCGAGTTCTTCCTTTTTAGAGGAAAAAGGGCGGATGATGAAAAGAAAGAGCAGCGTGAGAATAGAAGCTTTTACCTCATCTTTTCTTGCGTAGTTATCTGTATTTGCGCTTGTATTCTCCTGCAGTACTTAGAATGGACACGCATAGATGCACCATTTATCTCAATAGCTGGCGTTGTCATTTATAGCGCAGGAATTGGCTTACGTTATTGGTCCATGTTCTTACTCCGTAAACAGTTTTCACGACATGTTCAAACGTCATCTACCATGAAACTAGTTAGCAACGGCCCTTATCGCGTGATGCGCCATCCACTTTATACAGGGTTGTTTCTATGTGTCCTTGGTGTAGCTATTTATACCGCAACGGTTATAGGTGTGCTTGTCACATTAGTTGTTATGCTCAGTGTGCTCTTGAAACGAATTCACTTAGAAGAAAAAATGCTAACAGCAACACTACCCAATCACTACGAAACATGGAAACAAAGTCGCTGGATTTTGTTCCCTTGGGTGTATTAATAGACAATGAAAAAGGTGTGTGAGGTATGGGGAAAAAACAAGCAGTTATCATAGGTGGCGGTTTAGGCGGCTTATCTGCGGCTATCAGTCTAGCTTCTCAAGGACACAACGTAACCGTGCTTGAAAAAAATGAGCGTATTGGCGGAAAATGTAACATTCGAAGTGGTGAAGGTTTTCACTTCGATACAGGTCCATCGATCTTAACCATGCCTTGGGTTCTGGAGGCTTTGTTTAAACGGGCTGGCCGAGATGTCCATGATTACATGAAAATTGAACGAGTGGAACCTCAATGGCGCACGTTTTTTGAAGATGGGGTATCCATTGACTTAAAAGGTGATTTGCCTGATATGCTGGAAGAAATTAAGAAAGTTTCTCCAGATGATGCTGCTCCATTTATGAATTACTTAAATTACAGTGCGCAGATGTATGAACTCTGCATGAAAAGCTTTTATAACAGAAGTATTTCTGGCTTAAGTGAACTACGTAAGCTACACACGTTGCGTGAACTGATGGCCTTTGACCCAATGAAAACATTGAATGAGGGCACAGAACGATACATTCAAGACCCTCATATTAAACAGTTTATTAACTTCCTTGTGATGTACGTGGGCTCATCCCCTTATCAGGCACCAGCTGTTCTTTCTCAACTTGCGTATGTTCAGTTTGGGCTCGGAAATTTTTATGTGAAAGGTGGAATGTACAACATCGTCCGCGGAATGGAAAAATTACTGACTGAACTACATGTAACCATCCGCACGGAAGCACAGGTGAAAAGTATTATCCAAGTTGACTCTGTTGCAAAAGGCGTGCGCTTAGCGAATGGAGAAGAAGTCCATGCCGACATCGTTGTCTCGAATTTAGAAGCCATTCCGACTTATCGTCATTTGTTACAAGAACACCCTCAACATAAAGCACAAGAAAAGAAATTAGAGAAATTTGAACCAAGTGTTTCTGGTCTTGTTCTACTTCTTGGTCTGAAACGTGAATATCCACAGCTGGCTCATCATAACTTCTTTTTTTCAAAAGATCCTGAATTAGAGTTCAAACAAATATTCGAAGAAAAACGACCAGCGGATGACCCTACGGTCTACATCGGCATTTCGTCTAAATCAGACGCTAGCCAAGCACCAGAAGGGAAAGAAAACCATTTTATTCTCACTCACGTCCCGCCATTAAAAGAAGGCGAAACATGGGATAAATTTAAAACAAGCTACCGAGAGACGGTGCTAAGTAAATTAGAACGAAATGGTCTTACCACGATTCGCGATGATATTGAGTTTGAACTGACGTTTACCCCAGATGACCTTCAATCCCTTTACGGAGCTAACGGTGGCTCCATATACGGCGTTGTCGCTGATAAAAAGAAAAATGGCGGGTTTAAAATTCCAAGCCGAAGCGAGCTTATTTCCAACTTATATTTTGTTGGTGGGTCCACTCACCCAGGTGGAGGTGTCCCGATGGTCACATTATCAGGACAACTAACCGCTGATTTAATTGCAGAAGATATAAAGAGCAAACAACAAGCAGTTGCCCGTTAACAAGATCTATGAGCGCTTAAGCCGGAGTCACCGTCTAGCGCTCTTTTTTTGCTTCGATTTATTTTGAATTCGGTCCAATTGCTCTTTATTAAAAACTCTGCTCCAGCTCGTCTACGATTTGCCCGACATGTTGAATCGCTTCTTTAATAACGTTCATATTAGCCATATCAATCCCAGCCTGTTTGTATAGCTCTAATCCACTTAACGTTCCGCCCATTTTTAATACATTGGTGAACGACGCTCCAACTTTCTCGCCTTCTGTTTCGATTTGGTTGGCGATAACAGTAGAAGCGGAAGTACCAATTGAATACGTAAATGGATAAAGCCCCATATAGTAGTGTGGTTGGCGCATCCATGTCAACTTTGCACCTTCGTCTATTTCCACCGTATCGCCCCAAAATTCTTTCAAGATCGCACCCTTCGTTTCATTCATAACATGAGTTGAAAGAGGGGTTCCCGCATCAGCCATTTTATATAAACGCCTTAATAACTCTGCTTCTAAAATATGGGTAACACAGTTATGATGATAACTCATCATAAGGTACATATTGAGCCAGCGATGAAGACGCGCATCGCGACGATTTTTTTTCAAATAAGACACAATTAAATGCTCCACTAACGTTGATGGGGCTTCTACAAATAATAAAGACTGCCCATTGTTTATTATTTTTTGCTGATCCGCTGATAAATTCGCATGTACTGCATGTCCAAGTTCATGGCCAAGCAAAACGAGATCAAATAAGTTGCCTCCCCACGGATAAAAGGAATACCCATGTACACCATGTACACCGCCACCAAATGCAATCATTCTTCTGCCTACATTGTTGCCTCTATACACCCAGCGATCGGTAAATGCTTTCCTCATCAAATCTTGGTATTCCCTACCTAACGGTTCCACTGCAGCAACAATAATGTCACCTGCTTCTTCAAACGTAATCGAGGGATCAAAATTAGGATCAAGCGGTGCTTTTACATCAGAAAATTTCAGTGATTCCAAGCCAAGCTGTTTCTTTCTCAAACGAGCATAGCGCTGCATATGAGGAGCAAGATGTTGCTGGAATGTATCTAGCACATCTTCAAAATAAGCTGCCGAAACCCCATCTCCTGCATAAAATTGATTATTCGCTGGAGACGCATAGTGCAGTAAATAATCTAAGGTAGATGGATATTGGCGTAAATGTGCCATTGCGACATTTTTCTGGATTTCGTTCGTTAATGTTTGAGCCAAGCCATGTTGGTACTTGCTTAACCCTTCGGAAAGAGAATCATACGCATTTCTTCTAAGCACAGTGTCAGGGGACGTTTCGATTTGCGTCATGTATGTAAATAAAGACACCGAGACATCTTGACCATCCTTATTCTTAACTTGTTCAAACTGCATATCGGATGATGTGATAGACATGTATATCGTATTGCCAACATTTAAAGGTTGCATGACTGCGGAGAGGGCTTTTTCTACATTGGGTTCTAGTGTATGAGGTCGGGAAAGATTTAGTTTCTCGATAAAACGGTGATACTGTATAAGTTCCTTCTCTTCTTTTTTAAAAGTCGCCAATCTCTCTTCGGGAAGCTCGAGCAATTTGTTCACAAGACGTGAACTTAAAGAAGACACTTTTTTCCCCAGTAGTTGTGAACGTCCCATTCGACTTTGGTTGTGCTGATCCGTACTGTCTTCAGAGTATTTGTAGAGCGCATAACTACCTAAACGGCTTTGCGTTTCCATAACAAGATTATACGTATTTAAAGAAGTGACTAATTCACTAGCGGTATTGACAGACAGGCTATTTGCCAACAATTGATCTAGTTCTGCCTCTTGCTGTACATAAGCATCTTCCCATGCTTGATCCGATGCATAAATTGGCGTTAAATCCCATGTCTCTTCAACGGGTACATCTTTCCGTAACATCAACTTCAATACGACCACTCCCATTAAATGAATTTACTATTTTGACAATAACACAACGATCTCGCCACTGCCACGTTTGAACCGTCTTCCTAGTGTGGTTGCTAGAAAGAGAACGTTATGACCACGTTCTCTTCCGATTGATTTCCATTTTTTCTGAGAAAGCTTTTGTTAAATCAATCTCATAGCGATTGGCAATTTCTACTGCGTTCCAAATCACATCAAAGATTTCGTGGCTAAGCGCTTGTTTCATTTCCGCTTTTTTCTCTAAACTCTCTGTGTAGCGATAGTTCAACATCTCCTGCGCCATCTCTCCTACTTCGCTCATAAAAAACAAATAGCGCTCTTCATCAGAAACCTCATCGAATCCCTTTTCTTCACAAAAATCTTCAACGTATTGTTGAAACTTCTTCCACTCCATTATGTCATGCCTCCTCTATTATCTAAGCGTCTCGATACAATTCATCTGAATTCAGCTTGGAATTTATTCAGTTGGTAATACGCTCTACCCCTCCACTATAAACATAAAACGAGAGCAGGAGAAGAGCAAGGAGATAAGAAAACCTGCACAATTTTCTACTAGTCTACGTCCATATCTAAGAAAATTCTTTTACATTGTGCAAATCTATTTGTTACGCTTGATAGGATTGTTAACGTTTTTAAAGGAGGGCTGACATGACAAAACGCAACACCGCACTTATTCTTTTAGCCATCATTCTTACAAATAGTCTTTTCTTTGCTTTAGACACCGTTCATTTTTGGCGAATTACGTTGGACATTCCCATGGTTCTTGCTCTTATGTTCGTAAATGGACTTTTGTTTATGAGTATTGGTCTTTTGAAAGCAAATCCTAAAGCTATTCGGACAATATTTGGGATTGTCGCCATGGGCTTTCTATTCTTTTCTGCTACAATGATTTTCCTTATCGACATGTTCACTGAATCAAGCCAAGTAGTTCTTCAATCAAACAATGGAGACATGGAGATCATTGCTTATTATGAAGATCATTCATTTCTTGATATTTCATTAACCATGGATGTGTATGAAAAAAATGGGCTGTTTCTACGACAAATCAATGAGGAAGGCATCAATTTTTATATTCCCATGCGCGAAAAACAAGATCGTGCGCATACATATTTTCTTGGATTGGAAGAAGTGCAGTGGACACCAGAAAATGAAATCATCTTATCCACATGGCGGGAAGACACCGTTTTAAATGTAAGCAAAGGAAGTTCCAGTGAAAATGGCGAATGGTTACATATCCAATCCTAATGATTAACAGGTGATCTTCATGATGGAACGTATTCTGTTCGACTCAGCATCTACTTCTTGTATGGACATCGTTCAACCTTTCACATTAGTGACGAATCAATTGCGGACTCACTCGCAGTGGAAGCTTCTTGTTGAACAGTCTACACATTCAGTGCTTGTGCTCGATGAAAATGGAGAGGCTCTTGGTGCGCTCCTACCTAACTTTACTTCATATCATCAACTGAACAACTCGATTGAATCGTACGTGAACGACGATTGGCTCACACCGATCACATACGTTACGCCAACTTGTTTAGTAAAAGATCTGCCCTATTCTCCTTCTACACTTATCGTTGTACGAGATGAAAACCGTATGCTCGGCACCATCTGTTGGAATCAGCCGCAAAGTGATTTCGCTGACAATAAGAAACAGCGTTTAATTTTAGAAGCGATCTTTGAAACCGCATATGAAGGGATTGTCATTGTCGATCAGCAAGGACGTATTGTGCAAATGAACCAAGCATATCGTAATTTCATTGGCGGTATTTCAGAAAAAGCCGTCATTGGCAAACCTGTACAAGATGTGATTGAAAATACGCAATTACATCACATTGTGAAATCAGGGATGCCTGAGCGAGGAAAGGTTCAACTAATACAAGGACAAAAAATGGTCGTTCATCGCATCCCCCTTTGGCAAAATGAACAGGTCGTTGGCGCAATTGGCATGCTAATTTTTGAAGGGGTGTCTGAACTCTATCAAATTATGAAGCAAATGAGTGGCAAAACGGAAGAGATTAAGGTGGACGCGCTCTCACCAAGCGTCAAGACGTGCACATTTGAGAAAATGGTTGGGAAAAGCGCATCATTACAAGCAGCGAAGAGCTTTGCGCGCAAAGCAGCACGAACAACAGCGTCCGTCTTAATTACTGGTGAAACAGGAACGGGTAAAGAACTGTTTGCTCGTTCCATTCACCAGCTAAGTGCACGAAAAGAACGTCCTTTTATCGCTGTAAATTGTGCGGCTATGCCGGAAACACTCTTAGAAACCGAACTTTTCGGCTATGAAGAAGGCTCCTTTACTGGTGCGAAACGAGGTGGGGCCATCGGTAAATTTGAACAAGCTACAGGCGGAACCCTTTTTTTAGATGAAATTGCCGATATGTCACAAGCGATGCAAGCCAAACTCCTGCGTGCACTGGAAACAAGAGAAATCACCAAAGTAGGTGGAAGTCAAACACATCAAGTAGATATTCGTTTGATTGCTGCAACGAATCATGACCTTGAACAAAAGGTTGAACAAGAGACATTCCGAAAAGACCTCTATTACAGAATTCACGTCATTCATTTAAAATTACCGTCATTAAAAGAACGGAAAGAAGACATTCCTAGTTTACTTCGACACTATCTTGATTTTTTTGCTCATGATTACCAAGTTGAACAAAAAGAATTTCAGGAAGAGGCCATCCAAACCTTGCTCGCCTATGATTGGCCTGGTAATATTCGCGAACTTGTGAATGTCGTTGATTATGTCATGACGATTTGTGACCATCGGAAGGTGTATCGTGAAGATCTTCCAGAATCAATTCGTCTGGCTCATGAACCTCTATTTACACACATCACGCTTAATCAAGAACAAAAACGTATTAAAGAAGCACTGATTCAAGCGAACGGAAGTAAAACAAAAGCAGCTCAATTGTTAGGGATTCACCGTGCCACCCTCTATCGTAAGATGAAAGAATATGCCATCTCATGATGTCGCTTTCCATTCAACGGAAAGCGATTTTTTATGCGACATATGTTGCATATTTGCAACATATCGAAATGTAAGCGCTCTATTTGAAAGCTTTTTACTATGGCATAGATTTTGCAAGTCGGTAAGTAGGAGGGATAAAACATGAACATGAGAGTCAATCATTTACCATCAACCATCGTTTACGGTGAAGATAGTTTCAAACAATTAGGCGCTGAAGCTGCGAAAGCGGGCACTCATGCACTAATTATTAGTGATCCGATTATGGAACAATTAGGGAATATCGAGAAAGCAATACAGCTTCTTCTGGAACACGGAATTCATGCATCGGTCTATACAGGCGTGAACGCTGAACCAGAAGATACATACGTTTATGAGGCTTTAGAACAATTATTTCATCATAATTGTGACCACATCATTGCGATTGGAGGCGGAAGTTGCATTGATACAGCAAAAGCCGTTGCCGTCGTTTCAACAAATGGTGGTGATATCAGTGACTACATGAATAACCAATCGATTGCACGAAAAAAAGCACTCCCTTTACTTGTTGTTCCTACAACAGGTGGCACAGGTTCAGAAGCAACAGATGCGACAGTCATTACGAATACGACGACAGCAGTGAAGATGATGATTAAGCAAGAAGCCTTTATGCCTCAAGTAGCCATTGTGGATCCAGTCTTAACCGTTTCCTCACCGCCTAATATTACAGCAGCAACTGGTGTCGATGCCTTCACCCATGCGTTAGAAGCGTACCTCAGTAAAAAAGCACACCCATTTACAGATACACTTGCGTTGTCCGCAATCGAAAAACTGTACCATCATGTTCTCATTGCTTATAAAGATGGAAAAAACCTCCAAGCGCGGCACGAAATGATCTATGGATCCATGCTTGCAGGAATGGCTTTTTCAAATTCTTCTGTTTGTCTCGTACACGGGATGTCTCGGCCAATTGGCGCACTTTTTCATGTCCCCCATGGCATTTCAAACGCTATGCTGTTGCCTGTCGTTCTGAGGTATACACAAAATCATTGTACGAAACGGTTAGCAGAAATTGGGCGTGTGTTGTTTCCTGAAGAGAAAACCACACAAGAGGAACAGCTTGCGGAAATCGTTGTGGAACGAATTGTATCATTATGTCAGCAGCTCGCTATCCCTACCTTATCTGAATGGGGTGTTGACCAAGATGCCTTTCATCGCGTACTAGACAAAATGGCGGATGATGCACTAATGAGCGGCAGCCCGCAAAACAATCCAAGAGTTCCCTCTAAGGAAGACATCATGACGTTATATAAAGAGTTAATAAATCGAAAATCGACTGTTTCCCACTAAGGAGGCAAGGCATATGGTAAGTATGATTGGATTGATTGTCTCTCTCGCCATGCTCATTATCATGACACTGCGTGGAATTAACATCATTATAGCCGCAATTGCTTCATCTGTTGTGCTCGCTCTTACAGGCGGATTAAATCTCAATACAGCAATGAGCGGTTATTATATGGATGGGTTCACCAACTATTTTGCTTCTTGGTTTCTCATTTTTTTATTAGGGGCGATTTTCGGTAAAGTGATGCAAGATACGAAGGCGGCTGAGTCAATTGCAGACTGGGTGAGACGTAGACTCGGTGCAAAATGGGCACTGTTCGCTGTTATTACAGCCTGTGCGATTATGACGTACGGCGGCGTCAGTTTATTTGTGGTCGGCTTTACCGTGTATCCCATTGCAGTGTCTTTATTTCGCCTTGCTGATTACCCGCATCGATTTATACCAGTAGCCATTGTGTTTGGAGCGATCTCGTTCACCATGACTTCTCCCGGCTCACCTGAGATTCAAAACATTATCCCAACTGAATTTTTCGGTACGACACCATTAGCTGGTGGCTGGGTTGGTGCCGCAATGGGAATATTTATTATGGTCGTCGGTGGTTTGTGGATTCGATTCATGCTACAACGTGCTGTAAAAAATGGTGAACGCTTTGACATGCCAAAGGAAAGTCCTATGTTCCAAGCAGGGAAAGAATCATTAGAAGAATTAGCAGCAACAAAAGAAACGATTCTACCAAAACCTATTTTTGCTCTACTTCCACTCGTTCTCGTCATTGTCTCTCTTAACATTTTAGCGCTGTATATTGACGCCAAAACAGCGGTGTTAGTGGCGCTTGTTTTAGGTGTGTTTTCAACATGGTTACTCAATCTCTCATTCGTGAAGCAGGTTTGGGGTTCTCTCGGAATTGGTGCACAAAATTCCATTGTTGCCATTGCTAACACATGTGCCGTTGTCGGCTTTGGAACAGTCGCTGCACAGGTACCTGCATTTGATGTCTTTTTGACTGCCCTTTCGGAAATGCCAGGACCGCCTCTGCTTAGCTTAGCGATTTTCGTAACCGTTATCTGTGGCATTACAGGCTCTGCATCAGGAGGACTTGGGATTGCACTTCCACTGATTGCTCCAGATTATATGGAGCGAGGCGTTGACCCAGGAGCAATGCACCGTGTTTCCGCTTTGGCGTCTGGTGGGTTAGACTCCCTTCCCCATAACGGCTTTGTCGTCACGACTGTTCGCGCCATCTGTGGGGAAACACACAAGCGCGCATATGGGCCAATTTTTCTTGTCTGTACCATCGTTCCAACGGTCGCTTTGGGGATTGCTGTGCTGCTTTATACCGTGCTGTAGTATTTTGCAAACATTAAAAAGACTTTTTGAGTGATGACGATCACTCAAAAAGTCTTTATTTCGATTACATCTTATTTAAAGAGAAATCCTGTAACACTCGCCCATAATGATGTAAACCAGTTGCCTGATTGTGCACCACCCATACCTGTTTGAGGCATATCAGTTGGCATGTTCGCTTCTTCCATTGCAGCATCCTGTGCATTTTTATCAAGCTGTCCACGAATCTCACCATCTGGATATTCTTCCGTATGAAGGTTTGCATAGACATCACCAGCTACAAGAGCCATTGAAAACTCTTCCCACGATAAATCTCCAACAAGATCATCCGCAGTTAACGTTCCTGATGCCACCTCACCGTTATAATCCATTGGCTCATCATTATGGAATAAGAACAATTCTACCGGACCATCTTCTCCTGCAGGACCACTATGCAAGTGACCTGCTGTTGCATCCTCTAGATGTTCAGCATGAATCCAATACTCAAGTGTATCTCCATCTTCACTTACTTCAAAGTGCGCTTTTCCCATTGCATCGCTTTCAACATCCATGACTTCATTATCTGGACTAAGCTCAACTAAAAACTCACGACCCTCGTGATCGGCAGATGCCGTACCTGCAAAAGTTGTGACAGCCAATACTGCCGCTAATGGAAACATCATTGCTTTTTTCATAGAAAAATCGCTCCCTTATGATTAATGAAATCACACTTAGCTGTTTTCATGCCTCCTTTATCGAAAAATCTCAACGCTTATACCTAGCTAATATGTAACCTCTTACAAAGAGAACGAATACTTTGTCAAAATGGATCACCTTTTTGTGGAAGAATGTGTTTTAATGTACAGTGATGAGAAACTAGTGCTCTTTAAATAAGAGTTCATTATCAATACGTTTATCTAGTATCCACGTATTGAATCCTTGATGTTCCTTGGATAACGCTCTCCTTTAATCCAATTCAACTCTAACTCAGTTAAATCGAACCATTCTCCTTTGCATCTTTTAGAATCAAAATGTTTGTGGAACAAATTTTCGGTTTTAAATGCGTTTTCACTCTTGACCGTGTGAACAATTTCATGAAGATGTGCAGATCCTGTACTGAGTTCTTTTCTTCGTAGCTCAGGATTATCAGATTTTCCAATTTTGACCCGCTGCATCCCCGATTCCCTGATAAAATAAACATAGCTCGTATGTGTACCTTTTGATTCGTAGCGTGTTCGTAAAGGAGCTAAATCATGCCATTCAGACATTTGTAGTTGAGTAATTCTCCTTTTAGCAAGCATACGAACTGCCTTATATATGAAAAGAATACTAAGCGCAACAATGAACAAAGTAAGCACATTCATCATTTATCGCCTCTAAAAAGAAGATCAGGTGAATAAATTGTATGTATTGGCTCAAAACCAGTTCTCACTTTGAATTTAACCATGTGGCGTTGCTTCTCTAATGTATTTTTTGCACACCTTAACTGCCTATGATGCTTTCTTTCCACAACAGAAGACAGAATTGGCAGATGATCATCATAGGAACCTATTACAGCATTAATAAACACTCGTTTACACGGTAGCACTGCAAACAAATCGTTTACGATTTTGTTTACACAACTGTATACATAGTCTTGATATAAATCATTGCGTTTTGTTTTGCCCATATCATGATAGCGAATGGTACCCCGTTTTGTTACTTTCTCGATCCTAGCTGGTATAACGGAGTCTATTGAATGAATAAAAACATCACATTCTACTGTATGCCTATCATATACGTATAAGCTATATGCCTTGGCAAGATTAAGGTTCTGGTGAAACGAAGCATACTTTTTAACTGCCTCTCTCCAAGATTGCTGGTGACCTTCCATTATTTGTTTAGTAAATGGTAATTCCTTTTCCCACCTTTGATATAAGGATTGATCAAGTTTGCTTGTCCGTTTTCTCTTTATCTGATAATAACGTTTAAAAATAAGGCTGATCCCTACTATTTTTGAATAAAACCTTAATTGAAATTGCTCTTCTTTCTCAATCCATTTCTGTTCATTTGGTCCAATAGCATTCTTTGGAAATGGCTCCGTTAATTTATCTTTCCATTCCATAATAGAACACTCATTAAAATGGAAAGCCTTTAACTCATCCAACATCGCTTGTTGTCTATACGTAATTTTATATGACATAATTTTTCACCCATCTTATTATGGGCAGCACCGGTTTATTATATGTAAGTTATGGAACTTTTCCCTAGATTTTTTACCCACACAGAAAGAAAAGGAGCGCCACTAGACCCTCCTTCCTGCTACATTCACTCACTTATGATAAGGTTCACGGTAACAATGCTAAGTGAGGGTATTCCATCCTTTCATAATTATCTAAGAAAGTTGTAGAGAATATCATGTCATACTTGCGCATTCTCCTTATTATCTATAATTTTTCCTTTATTCTTCGTAATCAGCTCAAGCAATGAATAAGCACTAACAAGAATAATGACACTAGCAAAAATAATGAGAGATAATTTCAATGAAAGATAGCTGATTAAAAAGCCAGTTATTAACGATCCAAGAGACATACCACCTACTGTAATAACATCTACTGTCGAAAAGACGCGACCACTCTGTTCACTGGGCGTTATCCGTTGTAAATAGGTCCACATTGGTCCATCGCCAATATTCGCAAAAATTCCTAAGAGTGAAACAAATAAAAAAGAAATGATCATATATTCGTGAAAACCTGATAATGCTAGAGTTAGCGGCAAACCAATAACACCTATACTTATCGCAACGTTTAAAGACTTACTTCCAATCATAGCTCCTATGAGTGCTCCAATGATTGAGCCAACACCAATTGCCGTTAATAAATATCCTATTCCTTGATCACCTAAACCAATTAATTGCGATAACATTGGGATAAAAACAAACGTAGACCCAACAATCACATGGTTCAAAAACATTAAGATTGTTAAACTTCTCATATCCCTCTTTTTAAAGATGGCTCTCACACCAACAATCCACTCTTTATAAGTGGATTTAATTGTTAAAGATTCATTTTGTTTTATAAGGGTGTTACTCCCAATGTTTTTCGGTAAAAAAGATAATAGACAAAAGCTTAAAATATACGCGATCGTATTAAATAAGAAATTCCAAGCTAACACGCCCGTGCCCACTAAAAAGCCACCAATAATAGGTGCTACCATCAATGAAAAAGTCCCAATTGTATTTAATAAAGAGTTTAAAGCTAATCGATCTTCTTTATCAACTAAATTAGGTACTAATGAAAGTTTACAAATCCTATCTAAAGTTGCTGCTAAAACTAATAAGGTACCTATTATTAAATAGGTAAGTAAAGATTGGTTTTCTGCAGAGGTCAATATTAAAAGGACGGCCATTAAAAAGGCACTTGAGAGATTTGATAGTAACACTAACTTCTTCTTTGAATATTTATCAGCCAAAAAGCCTGCAACAGGTGCAAACAACATCCCTGATGTCTGTCGAATGACTGACAATAAACCTATGGCGATCGGACCGAACTGATTAAATAAAAAAGCCGACATCGCTACAAAATAAATCCAATCTCCTAAACTAGTTAAAAAACCAGAAATCAAAAAAGGTCTTGCACCTTTTGATTCCAATGCCTTTTTCAAACTTAGAAATAAAGTCAATGATAACTCCCCCATTATTTTCTTTTTTCTAAGATATCCTCTTTTTACATCATTCATGGAGCTTGTTTCAATCTTGATTTTTCTTTTTTGAGGAATTATTAAATATAAAATTTAAAAATTAATTTTAATCAGAAATATTAAACACCTCTTTTTTCTTGATTTATAATCTTAATTGAACTAACATAAAACGGATTTATATTGTGTAGTCTATCACACCAGTCACTTCGATAATAAAATAAATTAATGCTGTTATAAGTATTAATGAGACTAAATCTGTATTATATTTTGCAACGATAAAGACCATAGGTGAATTTTTTCACTCTATAGTCTTTGATTTTATCTTCTACTCTCAATTATCATTCCACAAAAACCTCACTCACTTATGGTACGGCTCGCCTCTATTAATTCGAAAACTTCGATATACCTGCTCCAATAAAACAAGCTTCATTAACTGATGAGGAAATGTCATTTTAGAAAAAGAGAGCAGTTCATCTGCACGAGCATAAACATCATCAGAAAGTCCGAGTGACCCTCCTATCACAAAAGCGATTTTGCTTTTTCCGTACGTACCTAGCTGTTCAATCGATTTTGATAGCTGCTCACTCGTTTTCATTTTTCCTTCGATTGCTAGCGCAATAACATAGGTATCTGCACTTATCTTTGCCAGGATTCGCTCGCCTTCTTTGTTCTTTACGATGTTCATGTCTTCTTCGCTCAAATTTTCAGGTGCTTTTTCGTCTGCCACTTCAATCTCTTGAATCTTCGCATAGGCGCCTAGTCGCTTCTTATATTCATCTATTCCTGCTCGTAAGTATTTTTCTTTTAGTTTCCCTACAGTAATAATACTAATGTTCACTTGTGAATAACGTCCTTCCGCTTTCGGTTTATCCGCATGTGTATAACTGTTTTTGCAACAAGAATCACCTTATCCACATAAGTTATCCACATATCAACAGTGTGAGTATCTGATTATTTCGTAACTGTGTATGTTGCTTGTTGCTCACAGAATTGGCAAGTGACTACCTCTTTTGCTTTTTCAACGATTGGAGCGGCTTCCCATTCATCCACAGCCACGTCTAACGCTAATTCTATATGTTCTTCACACGCTGCTATCATCATGCACGTCCTTCCATTTCTCATTTTCCAAGTATACCATTATGTTATCCACAGACCAAAGGCTTCTCACAAAAAAAAAAGAACCTCTTTCTTGTTGAAAGAGATCCTTTCGATACTTAAAGGTCTGGTTGTTCGTTTAATGTTACATCTACCGTTTCTTCCGCTCCACCTCGATACAGCGTAACAGAAATTGTATCGCCAATTGAATTTTCACGGTACAGCATATGTCTTAAATCTTGCGCATTTGTAATGTCTTCACCATCGATGCCTACGATGACATCTTGCTCTTGAATGCCTGCATTTGCAGCTGGGCTTCCTCCAGCAACGTTCACTACGAGAATCCCTTCTGTTACATCTTCAGGTAGTCCGAGCGATTCTTGTAAGGCGGCTGTTGGTAGCTCATTCAAATTACGTAAGGTAATGCCTAGTGATGGTCTACGAACTTCTCCTGTTGTTTCTAGTTCTTCAATTACAGGCTGAACAATTGCCGCTGGAATCGCAAAACCTAACCCCTCTGCAATTCCAGAGATCTTCATTGAGTTAATGCCAATGACTTCACCATTTATATTAATTAATGCGCCACCGCTGTTACCAGGGTTAATGGCTGCATCTGTTTGCAATACTTCTGCGTTCCAATCTGCTTGACCGTTTCCAGTTGTATCAATTGGAATGCTTCTTTCTGTTGCACTTATAATTCCTTGTGTCACGCTACCAGCAAATTCAAGTCCTAATGGATTTCCAATTGCAATGGCAGGCTCTCCCACACTAAGTGAATCAGAATCTCCGAATGATGCAACGGTATCGACATGCTCCGAGCTTATGCGTAGTACGGCTAAATCCGTTAGTTCATCTTCTCCAACCACTTCAGCTTCCACTCTAGTACCATCTGTTAACGCTACTTCAACTTCTGATGCACCGTCAATCACGTGTTGGTTCGTTACGATGTGAGCTGAGTCACCCTCAGATTTATAAATAACACCAGAGCCTGTTCCACTCTCGCTTGCATCGCCCTCACCAAACAAATCGGTTTGCTGCAAGTTAATCACGCCCACTACGGCGTCAGAAACTTCATTAACAATATCTGTTGTGGCCGAATTAACATCTAAATTAATGACGTTAGAATCCGCTTGCTCTGTTTGCGGTTCAGCAGCTGTTGTTTCTCCTGGTTCTTCCACACGATCATCAAATAAAGCTAGATTAGACAATAACGGAGATGCAACTAATACAAGTACTGCACCAATAATTGCTCCACCAAAAGCAGAAAAACCAGCGACTTTTCCATTACTCGCTCCTTGCTTAGGTTCTTTATAACGAGAATCATTTCCATCGTAATAGCCCATTACCTTAACCCCTTCCATGTCTCTACTCATTTTCCTACATTATACCCATTTAGATTCATTGTTCTAGGTTAAAGCAATGATTTAAATGATTTTTGTAGTTCTTTAAACAATTATTTAGAAAGAGAGACCAATCATGAGAAAAAAACAAATTTTAAAGGTCTACTACCTATTTATTTACGTTTTTCTCAGCTTTTAAACCACAGATAGTGCGGTCGGGTAATAAGGGTCGGTATCATGAAGATGGATCGAACTTCCGACTTGATGCCCTTCTTGCTCCAATACTTGTTTCACCGTCATTCGCGCCAGATCCTTCATGTTATTATCTAAGCTTAGATGTGCAAGGTAAACATGGCTTTGTGTATCGCCGACCACATCATGAAGTGCAAGTGCTGCATCCTCATTGGAGACATGACCCATATCACTTAAAATTCGTCTTTTTACGTTCCAAGGATATCTACCAACACGTAGCATGTTTAAATCGTGATTTGATTCAAATACATAGGCATTTGCACCGACAATCGTTTTTTTAATCCGTTCGCTAACATAGCCCATGTCGGTTGCAATCACAAGCTTTCTTCCCTCATGTCGGAAACAATAAAACATGGGGTCAACGGCATCATGAGACACACCAAATGATTCAATTTCAAGGTCCCCAAATTGTTTAACCGTTTCTTGATTAAAGTGGAATTTCTGATCGGTCGTTAACTGACCAAGCTGTTTCTCCATGGCGTTCCACGTTTTTTCATTGGCGTAAATGGGGAGATTATGCTTACGAGCAAAAATCCCCACACCTTTTATATGATCGCTATGTTCATGGGTCACAAGTAAGGCATCAATTTGCTTAGGGTCACGGTCAATTTTCTTAAAAAGCTCGTCCATTTTTTTGCCAGTTAAACCTGCATCAACTAAAATTCTTTGCGATGGTGTTTCTACATACATCGCATTTCCGGTACTTCCGCTCGCAAGTACACTGAAACGCATAGCCATCTTCAGTCCTCCTTGATTTATCCACTCCCTCATCATGAGGATCGTTCATTTACTCATCTGTACTTAACTCATCATCAATCTCATCATCTGATTGTGATTCGTCTGGGTACCATTGATGTTGCTCCAGCAGCAACGCATTTACAAGGTAGACACGCATATCTTTCTCTTCTGCATCTGCACTTGATCGATCAACTGTCACAGCCCACATCGGTGAAAAAAAGCGTGGCGTTTGATCTGATAGGCTATAGTAGCCAAACTCAATTTTTTCAACACTATTATTCATAGATAGATAATGGTTATCTAATAGCACTCTTAAAGCATCCATATAGGGAATGATATCTCGCTCATCTCGGTTTTCATCAAAGCTATAGCGCTGTTGCTCATAGGCAACCACTTCGTCATCATCATTTAATTCTAATGTGAGTGCTTCGTCATTATCTATGAATGTATCAACCTGATTATACGTTTGATTGAAGTGAAGCAAATCATCCTCTCTTTTTGAGAACACATATTGATCACTATATAAAATGTTCTCTGCTAGAAAAGGAGCGAACCCTTCATCTGTACTCGTACTTAATGCTGAGCGAATATCTATTGGCTCATTTAGTTCAACTCGAATTTCATTAGGCGTTTGCCCTTGTGCTTCTACGGTGTGTCCTTCATCTTCAAGTTGTTCAATTTCATCGCTTGTAAAGCTGATTCTAGAGCCCTCTAACACAACGCCTCGCGCATCTGATGTATTTACATTTCCATCAGGTAACGTGATATTGTTGTCATTTAATCGTTCAACGATTTCCGGGGCTTGTTCAATACTTTGAAGCTGACCTTCCATTACACGATCGACAAACTGCCAACCTAAAAACACATTCAACAGGAGAAAAACGACAATAAAAATCGATTTTGTTCGATTCCAATTCATCCTGGTAACTCCTCGTCCGGTTTTTCAATTGGTTTCCAATCTCCATTTGCTTTATAAAACCATGCCGGGCTTAGCTCAGCACGATTTCGGCTGGTCATCGTTGCTTTATAGCCTAAACGAACATCTTTCACGTCTTCCCAAAGAACCGATGAGCTACTTTTCAACAATTCCACTGCATCTACACCTGAAGCGACTTCTCGCTCTTGATGGGTATATGAATCTTGAAGTTGAAATAAAGGTCGACCCATGCTTATCACTTGTGTCCCTGCACGGGTAATGTACATTTTCATTCGATCTTGATCGCTACTTGCCGTCGTTAAACGATACTCATGAACAGGAAGATGATTAACATGTAAACGAAATTCAATTTGGCCAGTCGAATCTTTTTTATTTACTTGATCGACCGCATATTGATCCGTCCATCCACCTGTTGCGTTAATAAATTCTTGTCCGACTTCTAAAATATGACGACTGCTCTCTTCTTGGCTATCTGTAGAATATGGATACGAGTAATTTAAATACGAGATCGTGCTATCGTGCGTCACTGTTCGACTGCCGTCTGTAAATAAATATTCTCCATTTAATTGATTGGCTCTCGGTACATCCGTTCCACTAAATAATCGCTGATTAATCAGCATGGGCATGTCACTATCCATATTTAGCGTATAGTCATATAAACGTACAACTTGTTTCTCTACTGGCACGTAAATATCATTTCGTAGCAACAAATAATCAGAGTCATTTTCTTTAACGACTTCCGTTTCTAGCTCTGCTTCTGTGTCATTCGCGTAAATTAAATTTTTCAGTTCACTCGCTGGCATTGACGAACGCATCGACATGAAATCTTCTTTTTCCGCTGACGCAAAGGTTAAATTCACATGCTCATCCTCCGCTACATAAATAAGCAGACGATCGACTTCACGATTCGTATTCATTTGATCATAATCTTCATCAAAAAAAGCGAGAAGCGATTGAAGCGGTATTTCATCAGGGAAACGTAACTCAATACCTTGTGCACTTGTCTGGACAGGATCGGCTGATATGGCATGCTCTAATCCGTGACTTCTTAAGCTCCCCAGCGTTTCTTCAAATCGATTATCTACACGGTTCATTAACGCGTATCCTTGATCATCTTTGTGTAGAATCATTGAGCTTGGCTGAATAAGCTCTGTCACTGCTCGCTCTTCACCTATCATGGAATTCGCATAACTTTCACTTACATCCGATTCACTTTCTAGTGCTTGCATACTTGGTTGATACGTCCATAATTGATAAGTAAAAAACAAACTTAAGCAAATTAAAGCAACTAAAGTGACAGTTTTAAACTGTTCGTATTTCACACTTTACCTCCTTTAAACGTTGAATAAGGCAATGTTATATAGATCGTTGTTCCTTCATTGTATTCACTATTAACCCAGATTTCTCCTTCGTGGGCAAGCACATATTCTTTTGCGATCGCTAGACCAAGTCCAGTCCCACCAACATTACGTGCTCTTGCTTTATCTACTCGATAAAAACGTTCAAAAATCTTATCCTGCGATTCAGCCGGAATTCCCATTCCTTCATCGGAAATGCTTATTCTTGCTTTATTTCCTTGATGCAGAAGCGTAATCGTCACATTTCCGCCTTCTGGAGAATACTTAATCGCATTAGACACAATATTATCTAGAACTTGCGTCAACTTATCTTCATCGATTTTAGCGAACGTAGGCTGCTTGACAATATGACGATGAAATTCAATATCTTTATCTTTCACAATCATTTCAAATCGTTCGATGATACTGTGTAAAAACGAGCCTAATTCAACCCATTGTAAATCCATCTCGTAATCTTGTGAATCAATTCTTGATAGCTGTAGCAAGTCATTCACTAAACGAATCATTCGATCTGTCTCTTTTTGAGTGACGTTTAGGAAATGCGGCGCAATTTCCTTGTCTTCTATTGCTCCATCCGCTAACGCTTCAAGATAACTTTTCATCGTAGTCAAAGGCGTTCTTAGCTCGTGGGATACATTCGCAACAAACTCACGACGCTCCCCTTCAATTTTCTCTTTTTCCGTAACATCATGAAGAACCGTAATTAGGCCGTTCATAGGACCTTCATCTTCTTGAATCGCAGAAAAATTTGCCTCTAATAAAACAAGCTTATCGCCATAACTAAAGTCTAGCAATACCGATTCATTTTTTTCGTAAAGATCATAGATGCTTTGTGTTTCATCCATATTCAACACTTCAATAATCGGTTTCCTAAGTACGTGTTTGAGCGAAATGCCTAGCAATTCTTCGGCGCGACGGTTCATCAGAATAATTAATCCACTTTGATCAGTCGCTACTACCCCATCCGTCATGTGTGCAAGAACAGAACGAAGTCGCTTCTGCTCCCGGTCTCTCATTAAAGTTGTATCGTGAAGCTTATTCGTTAACTCATTAAATGACATCGCTAGCTGACCAAGCTCATCAGATCCATACACTTTTACTTGTCTAGAAAAGTCCCCATGACCCATACGTAAAGCTTGTCTTCTCATATCGAGGATTGGTGCCGTAATCGTCCGCGCTACTAAAATAATGACGAAAAACGTAATTAACAAAGCAATCGTCGATGCGACAATAAAAATTTGGTTAATAGACTGCGCTTGATCTGTCACTTCTTCTATTGACGCTTCTACATAGACAGCACCTTGAATTTCACTTGCTTCAGGGCTTTCTCCATCAATAGAAGCACTCGAAAAATCCTCATTCGGTCGAATCGGCTGTGCTTTAACAAAATAGCGCTCCTGGTTCTGTTCGTTAATCCGTTGATCGCTTAGAGAAGAACCACCGGTAATGGCTCTTCTTACAATGGTTTGTTCTGTTAATTGACCAATTCTACTTTGATCACTTGGATCAGAGCTAGCTAGCAATACAAAATCATTTCCAATAATTTGTGCTTTCCCAAACCGAATATTATCGTCTGTTTGCGGAAATGTTTCGTTTAGAAGTGTATTTAAATTTTCCTGTGTGTCTGAATCCTCGTCAATTAATTCTCTTGCCGCGCTCACGGTCAATAAATTTACCCGGTCACTAATTACCGTTTCATAGTTATCCATTAAGCTTCTCTCAAGTGAATTCGAGAAATAAAAGCCAACAATTTGCATGGCCAGGACAATAAGAAGCATATAAATAATAATGAGTTTAAACCGTATTGATTTGAAGAAACCTACGTTTCGATCCATTTACACCATTACTCCTGATTATCCTGCGACGCTAGGAAGTACCCGACACCTCGGCGGGTCATAATCCACGTAGGATAGCTTGGATTATCTTCAACTTTCTCTCTTAACCGTCTTACTGTTACATCGACTGTACGCACGTCACCAAAGTAATCATAGCCCCATACTGCTTGTAATAAATGCTCACGGGTCATGACTTGTCCAAGGTGCTTTCCAAGATAGTGAATCAACTCAAACTCTCTATGTGTTAAGTCAACCGCTTCTCCACGTTTTCGCACTTGATAAGCGTCTGGGTGAATCGATAGATCGCCAATATGCATTTCTTTTGAAGACGAGCCTGTGTCGTCTGTTGCAGCTTGCTGCCTTCTTAGATTGGCTTTTACTCGTGCTAATAGTTCGCGTGTACTAAACGGTTTCGTTACATAGTCGTCCGCGCCTAGCTCTAAGCCTAGAACTTTATCAATTTCTGAGTCTTTTGCAGTGAGCATAATAATCGGTAAGTCGTATTGCTTCCGCACTTCGCGACAAACTTCCATTCCATCCTTAAAGGGCAGCATAATATCCAGTAACATTAAATCTGGTTTTCGCTCGCTCACTTTTTCCAATGCTTCATTTCCGTCATATGCACAATCAACACTAAAGCCTTCTTTTTCCAAATTAAATTTCAATATATCTGCAATTGGTTTTTCATCATCTACAACTAATATATATTTATCCATTATTTTTTCCTCCTGAAACGTAAATCAATCTTAAATCATCACGTATAAGAACTGTTTACTTAAACAAAACACCAGCGCCTGCTGATGTTTATCCACAAAAAAATTGCCTGGGGAATAATTTGTCCCTCATTCTAGTTTAACATATCTACCAAAAACAAAAAGAACTTTATGCATACACATAAAGTTCTTTCGATGCCGGCCAGAGGACTTGAACCCCCAACCTACTGATTACAAGTCAGTTGCTCTACCAATTGAGCTAGACCGGCAAGTGGTGGCTCAGGACGGAATCGAACCGCCGACACACGGATTTTCAGTCCGTTGCTCTACCAACTGAGCTACTGAGCCTTGCTATAACATCATGATTATTTTAAAAATTACTAAGAAAAAATGGCGGTCCGGACGGGACTCGAACCCGCGACCTCCTGCGTGACAGGCAGGCATTCTAACCAACTGAACTACCGGACCATTTTGTGTATGTATTTATATAAAAGTGACCCGTACGGGATTCGAACCCGTGTTACCGCCGTGAAAGGGCGGTGTCTTAACCGCTTGACCAACGGGCCACTGTAGAAATGGTGAGCCATGAAGGATTCGAACCTTCGACCCTCTGATTAAAAGTCAGATGCTCTACCAACTGAGCTAATGGCTCAAATATTAAAACTGAGCAGACGGTGCAATAAGCAAGCCGTGTTTCGTCATATCCTCTCGACGACAAGATTTATAATATCATACATAAATCATCTGCGCAACACTTTTTAAAAACTTTTTTTACAAAAACTTTTTTTACCACGAAAGCCAGTCTTAAGCATACTGAAAGTAAAGGGAAAACGCAAGCTTTTCCTTACGTTTTCCACACGTTCAATTATGCAAATACACCACGAACCGTATTCGTTTGATTTCGATCTGGGCCAACAGAAAAAACGGTTAATGGAATTCCTGTTAATTGACTTACACGCTCAATATAATGACGTGCATTTTCAGGCAAGTCTTCCAATGTTTTTGCACCGGTAATATCTTCTTCCCAACCAGGAAGTTCTTCATAGACCGGTTCGCATTCTGCTAAAACATTTAAACTTGCAGGGAACTCTTCCATCACTTCACCCTTGTACTGATAGCTTGTACAAATTTTCAACGTTTTAATCCCTGTTAATACGTCAATTGAATTTAATGAAAGATCTGTAATGCCACTTACACGTCTTGCATGACGTACAACAACACTGTCAAACCAGCCAACACGTCTCGCACGACCGGTAGTCGTTCCGTATTCTCTTCCAACTTCACGGATTTGGTCACCAATTTCATCATGAAGCTCTGTAGGGAATGGTCCATCGCCTACTCGAGTCGTGTACGCTTTAGAAACACCTACTACATGATGAATTTTAGAAGGGCCTACGCCAGAACCGATTGTGACACCACCGGCAATCGGATTTGAAGACGTAACAAACGGATAGGTTCCTTGATCGATATCAAGCATAACGCCTTGTGCACCTTCAAACAGAACGCGACGTCCTTCGTCAAGAGCGTCATTTAAAACAACCGATGTATCAACAACGTACTTCGCAATTTGCTGTCCATATTCAAAGTATTCTTCAACGATCTCATCAACCGAAAATCCTTCTGTTTCATAATACTTTTCAAATAAACGATTTTTCTCTTTAAGAACAGATGCAACTTTGCTTGCAAATGTATCTTTTTCTAGCAAATCAGCAATACGAATCCCAATACGTGCTGCTTTATCCATATAAGCTGGACCGATTCCTTTTTTGGTGGTCCCGATCTTATTTGCACCTTTTCGCTCTTCTTCTACTACATCTAATTTTATATGATAAGGTAAGATCACATGCGCACGATTTGAAATACGTAAGTTACTCGTATCGACATCTCGCTCATGCAAATAAGCAAGTTCCTCTACAAGTGCCTTTGGATCAATCACCATGCCATTTCCAATTACACATGTTTTATCTTTATAAAAAATACCTGAAGGAATTAAATGAAGCTTATACTTCTTTCCACCGAAAACAATTGTATGTCCTGCATTGTTCCCACCTTGATAACGAGCAACAACCTCGGCTTTTTCGGATAAATAATCCGTAATTTTTCCTTTACCTTCATCGCCCCATTGTGTTCCTACAACAACAACTGAAGACATGTTAACACCTCCGCGCTCATTAAAAACCATTGTAAGTATAGCAGTTCCATCCATGAGCGTCAATAAAATCCGAACGTTTATAGATTTAATATTACTATCATTCGTTTAAAACTCTTATTACATTGGTGGCATATCGCTTTCATCGTGTCTTCGATCTAGATTCACGAATTTGTTGTATTCTTTAACGAATGCAAGCTCAACCGTTCCCACTGGACCATTTCGTTGTTTAGCGATGATAATTTCTATTGTATTCTTATTTTCCGTTTCTTTATCGTAGTAATCATCACGATAGAGGAATGCAACAATATCTGCATCCTGCTCAATACTCCCTGATTCACGAATATCGGACATCATTGGTCGCTTATCTTGTCGTGACTCTACACCTCGAGAAAGCTGTGACAGAGCAATAACGGGTACTTCAAGCTCACGGGCAATTGCTTTTAAAGTCCGTGAAATCTCCGATACTTCCTGTTGGCGGTTTTCACCACCTCTACCGTTTCCTTGAATCAGCTGTAAATAGTCAATCAGAATCATGCCAAGACCACTCTCTTGCTTCAATCGGCGACATTTAGCACGGATTTCACCGACTTTCACTCCCGGTGTATCATCAATATAAATTCCTGCTTTTGATAAAGAACCCATGGCCATGGATAGTTTATGCCAATCCTCTTCTTCTAACGCACCTGTTCGCATTCGCTGGGCGTCAATATTGCCTTCTGCACACAACATTCGTGTGACAAGCTGACTTGCGCCCATCTCCAATGAAAAGATAGCCACATTCTCTTCTGTCTTGGTTGCTACATTCTGTGCGATGTTTAATGCAAATGCGGTTTTTCCGACAGAAGGACGTGCTGCAACGATAATTAAATCATTTCGCTGAAATCCAGCTGTCATTGTATCTAGTTCAGAGAATCCTGTTGCAATCCCTGTAATATCTCCGCGTGATTGTTGCAACACTTCTATTTGATCGTACGTTTCAAGTAAAACGTCTTTAATTTGCACGAAGTTTGTAGAGTTTTTCTGTTGAGCCACTTCCAGAATCGTTTTTTCTGCATGGTCCAGTATGGCGCCTACTTCATCTTCATTTGCATAACCATCTTTGACAATATCAGAGGCTGCACGAATCAAACGTCGAAGCAGCGATTTCTCCTCGACAATTCGGCTGTAATAATCAACGTTGGTCGCTGTCGGCACGGTTTCAGCAATATCTGTTAAATAAGGAACACCGCCAACATCATCCAGCCATTGCCTTCCTTGGAGCTCAGCAGTCAATGTCACTAAATCAACAGGATCACCTTTTTCACTAATATCCAGCATCGCTTCATAAATTCGCTGATGACTCGCTCGATAAAAGTCTTGAGGAAGGAGCCGTTCGCTCGCCGTAGTTAGCGCATTTACTTCTATTAAAATAGAGCCTAGAACGGCTTGTTCGGCTTCAATATTCTGCGGTGGTGTCCGATCATTTAGAAGATCACTCATAGTGTCTACCCCTTCTATAGTAGTAACGGAAATGAAGCTGACTCGCTTTGAGTCAGCTTCTACCTTTCCTTATACTTCCTTTACATGAACATTTAAAACAGCTGTTACTTCTGGATGAATCTTAATTGGTACTTTCGTGTAGCCGAGAGTACGAATAGGATCATCTAATTGAATTTTTCGCTTATCAATTTTCTTGACTTCTTTTTGAAGAGCTTCAGCAATTTGTTTTGTCGAGACAGCTCCAAATAAGCGACCACCTTCACCTGCTTTTGCAGGAATCGTAATCGTTAATTCTTCAAGTTTCTGTTTAAATGCCTGCGCTTCTTCTAATTCAGCTTGAACTTTCTTTTCTTGACTCTTCTGTTGCGCTTCAAGATCTTTCATATTACCAGTAGTTGCTTCTTTGGCTAAGTGGTTTGGTAGCAAATAGTTACGTGCATAACCTTCTGCAACATCCTTTGTTTCACCTTTTTTTCCTTTTCCTTTAACATCTTTTAAGAAAATAACTTTCATCGTTCGGTACCTCCTTCAAATCCCTCATCAATCGCTTGTTCTAGCCTATCTTTAACTTCTTCACGTGTGGTCTCTTCTAATTGCGTTGCCGCATTAGAAAGATGCCCGCCACCACCGAGCCGCTCCATAATGACTTGAACATTAATATCACCTAACGAGCGAGCGCTAATTCCGACACGACCATCGCCTCGCTTACAAACAACGAAGGATGCGCGCACACCGCTCATCGTCAACAGTGTATCTGCGGCTTGAGCAATAATAATTTGATCGTATGGTTCATCATCTTTTGCCATCGCAATCGCATACCCGTCGCGATAAACATATGCATTTTCCATTAGCTTTGCACGACGTACGTAGCTTCCTAGATCTTCTTTTAACAACTTCTGAACCAGTGCCGTATCAGCTCCATTAGCCCTTAAAAAGGAGGCTGCATCAAACGTTCTTGCACCTGTCCGCACAGCAAAACTTTTCGTATCTACCGTAATGCCTGCCAAAAGGGCCGTTGCTTCTAATCGATCCATTTTAAACTGCATCGGTTGGTATTCAAGCAACTCTGTTACAAGCTCTGCTGTTGAAGACGCATAGGGTTCCATATAAACAAGAACGGGATCATGAACAAAATCTTCACTTCTTCTATGGTGATCAAGAACAATGATGCGATCAACCATCTGTAGCAGCTTTGGTTCGATAACCATAGAAGGTTTATGCGTATCTACGATGATGAGCAACGTTTCTTTGTCTGCAATCTGAATCGCTTCTTCTGGAGAAACAAATTGATTCCATAAATGATCTTGTTGCTTCACTTCATCAAGCAAGCGCTGAACATCTGCATTTGTATCTTCCTCATCTAAGACGATAAAGCCCTCACGATCATTTAAATCCGCTAACTTTAATACGCCTATAGACGCACCAATCGCATCCATATCAGGACGATTATGCCCCATCACAATGACTTTCTCGCTTTCTTTAACGAAATCACGCAAAGCATGGGAAATCACTCTTGCACGGACCCGCGTTCGTTTCTCAACGGCGTTTGTTTTCCCTCCGTAAAAGCGAACACGACCATTTTTCTTTTTAATCGCGACTTGATCTCCTCCTCGACCTAATGCAAGGTCCAGGCTGGATTGCGCTAAAACACCAAGCTGCTTCAGTGATGCTTCTTCCGTACCGACACCGATACTTAATGTGATAGGCGCCTTTTCTTTTGCGGTAATCTCACGAATCTCATCAAGAAGTTCAAACCGATTTTCTTCTAACAGCAACAATGTCTTGTGATTCATCACAGCTAAAAAGCGATCTGAAGACGTTCGGCGCAAATAAATGTCATAGTCATTCGCCCAATTGTTTAGCGCTGTAGTGACTTGGGCCAATAAGCGGCTTCGAATTTGGTCGTCCATGCTTTGTGTTACTTCATCATAGTTATCCAAATAGATATGAGCGATTAACGGTAGCATATGGTCATACCGCTTCTGCGTCGTCTCTTTCTCTGTTACATCAACAACATAAATAAGCCGTTCGTTTTGTTCAAAGGTAAAGTGGTAATAACCTGAATCAAACTGAATAGTTTCTTCCGTCGTTTCCCCTTGGATAAATTGCTGTAAATCCTCATGAATTACCTTTACATCCAGTCCATTTAACCCTGTACCAAATCGTTCTTGAATAAATGGATTTGTCCATTGAATCGTTCCACTCTCATTATAAAGCACAATCCCGACTGGAAGCTTGGTTATTGCTTCATCACTTGCTTTATTTACTCGATACGATAAAGTCGAGATATACGTATCAAGATAATGATCGTCTTTTTTCTTTGCACGAAAATAGAAAAACAACCACACAAGCAACAGCACCGTTACGAGTAAACCAGCCTCCCAACGATTAAACATAAGCCACGTCGTTAAAAACAAAACAAGGACAAACAATGTGATGACATACGTGTGCTGCCACCACGGCTTGTTCCAATTAGGCATGAATGTCATCTCCTACTCATTACTACCAAATAATTATTCCTTAAATCGATCTCTTATACGAAGCATCATATCAAACATTCCGATAATCCTTACAAAAAACACAGCTAGCGAGATCAACAGCATACATAAAACAATTCCAATTGTCACCATGATCATCGAAGCTTTGGATGCCTTTTTATAATACATATAGGTTTGAATAAAAGAAAGCCCTTGTAAGACAAGGAAGATACTAAAAATATTAAACCCTATGAGTGAGACGCTCGCCATAAAAGATCCCTGTTCAAAAGGAAATAATCCTAAGACTAGAAAGATAAAGTAGAAAACAATAAAGTACCTAGGAAATTCCCAATCTCTAAATGGAGGCAGTTTATTATAAGTGATGCCTACACGCTTAAACATCAGCGTAGATAGACCATAAACAATAAAGCCGTATATGGCACCAAAAATAAGCAATAGAAACGGCATCATATCACGTAACATTTGAATATACGCGTCAATAAAGGCATCATCATAAACATCCACTGCAAACGTTTCTGCAAGATTTTGCGTTTCATACATTGTATCGCGAACAGCTCCTAAAATGGAAATGCCATATAAGCCTTCGATCACAACATAGATAATCGCTGAAAAAAGAAAGGGAGCAATGATGAAGATACTAAGTCTTTCCACAGCTGATTTTTTCATGTATTGGTAATAACCACCAAGTACACCTATCAACGCAAATCCAATTGGTAGCAGAATAATGCTTGAAAAGATAAGCGATATGAGTATAGCAACGATACTCGACAGACTTCCTGTAAGAATTCCCGTTTTCAAGCCATATACAGAAGTCATATAGAGAAGCGGTAATGGAAGTGCAATAAATGCAAGTATATTTATTAATGGAATGCCCGTAACAAGCAAACTATATAACAGCACAAAAAGTAAGCCGTTCATAATCCCTCTCGTTACTACTTTCTTGTCTTCCAATTCGTCACCTCTTTTAACGTACATGCTGTAATCCATTCACAGCCTTTATCTATTTTATCGTACTTACTTCCAAAGTAAAAGCGACGAAATTTGAAATTAAAAAAAGAGAGCAATCAAGTTGGCTTTCAAAAAACCAGCTTAATCCACCCTCTTTTATAGCAAAATTAATTTACTTCGTTTACATATGGAAGTAAAGCAATTTGACGACTGCGCTTAATAGCTACAGTTAATTTACGTTGATATTTTGCAGATGTTCCAGTTACGCGACGTGGAAGAATTTTCCCACGCTCAGAAATGAAACGTTTAAGCAAATCAACATCTTTATAGTCAATATGCGTGATTTTGTTTGCTGTAAAGAAACAAACCTTTCTACGCTTTGGACGACCGCGACGTGCCATAATACATTCTCCTTTCTATCAACCATTAAAATGGTAAGTCATCGTCGGAAATATCGATTGAGCCATCATTTGAAAACGGATCGTTGTCGTAACCGTTTGAACGGTTTCCACCTGAACCTGAATTTCCTGATCCTGAACCATAGTTTCCTTGAGAACCACCAGCGTTTTGGTTTTGATTATTTTGGCTATTACGAGGTTCAAGGAATTGAACGCTCTCTGCCACTATTTCAGTTACAAATACCCGTTTGCCTTCGTTATTATCATAACTACGCGTTTGAACTCGTCCATCAACGCCTGCTAAACTTCCTTTTTTTAAGAAGTTTGCTACGTTTTCGGCTGGTTTTCTCCAAACAACGCAGTTAATGAAGTCCGCTTCTCTCTCCCCTTGTTGGTTTGAGAATGGTCGGTTGACTGCAAGCGTAAAGTTCGCAACAGCCACACCATTTGGTGTAAAACGAAGCTCAGGGTCACGGGTTAGTCGGCCTACAAGAACAACACGGTTTAACAATGCGATCCCTCCAGCCTAGCTCGTTTATTTTTTATCGTAATTATTGTTCGTCTTTTGTAACAAGCACACGGATAACATTATCATTAATTTTAATCAGACGATTAAATTCATTGATTGCTTCAGTGTTTGCTTGTACGCTAATAAGAACGTAGTAGCCGTCTTTGAAATCATTGATTTCATAAGCTAAACGTTTTTTACCGATCTCGTCTACCTTTAAGATTTCAGCACCATTATCAGTGAGCACTTTGCTGTAGCGCTCAACGATTTCTTTGTTTGCTGCCTCTTCTAGGTTTGGAGCGATAATGTACATAATTTCGTACTTACGCATTCCATTCACCTCCTCTTGGTCTAAACGGCTCTGTTTCGACACAGAGCAAGGAGCAAAAATCAATTCACTCACATTTCACGATTATAGCATTTCATCTATAATTGAGCAAGCTTCAAATAAAAATCACCTGCCTTTAAATAATAATTTTGAAAGATAGGGAAATATAGGTGTTGGAGTGTTGCGATGTGTTCTAAGGGGTTACCTACTTATTACGTCATTTTCCTTCGTTTTCCTTCCATGGAAAAAAGATATTTTTCGACATATAGGTTTTGCATAGTAAAAAGGCCCGGATTTCTCCGCACCTTTAAAAATTCTTTTATACATTAAAGCGGAAGTGAATGACATCTCCGTCTTTAACAACATAATCTTTCCCTTCAAGACGCACTTTCCCACGTTCCTTCGCTACGCCCATATTCCCAGCATCAACTAAATCGTCATAGGATACGGTTTCCGCACGAATAAAGCCACGTTCGAAGTCTGTATGAATAATTCCTGCGGCTTGAGGCGCTTTAGTTCCATTGCGGAAAGTCCACGCTCTTACCTCTTGTTCTCCTGCTGTGAAGTAGGTCTCAAGACCAAGTAAAGAATAAGCTGCACGAATGAGCTGATCTAAACCAGACTCTTCAATGCCTAACTCTTCAAGGAACATTTCCTTCTCTTCGCCTTCAAGCTCTGCAATTTCAGATTCAATCTTCGCACATACGACAATCACATTGCTGTTTTCTTGGGAAGCGAATTCTTTTACTTGTTTCACATACTCATTGTCTTCATCTGCTACTAAATCTTCTTCAGAGACATTTGCCACGTATAAAACTGGCTTGCTTGTTAACAAATGAAGCTGTTTCACAATTTTTTGCTGATCTTCATCAAATTCAATACTACGAGCAGGCTTTTCATCCTCAAAGGCTTCTTTCAACATTTCCAGCACAGCAAGCTCTGCAACTGCCTCTTTATCTTTTGTTCTCGCTAATTTCGCTACACGCGTTAATCGTTTATCGACAGACTCTAGATCAGCCAAAATTAATTCTAAATTGATGACTTCAATATCTCTTAGCGGGTTGACCCCACCTGATACGTGCGTAATATTCTCATCAGCAAAGCAACGTACAACGTGGGAAATCGCGTCTACTTGACGAATATGTGATAGGAACTTGTTTCCTAATCCTTCTCCCTTGCTTGCCCCTTCAACAATCCCTGCAATATCTGTAAATTCAAATGCAGTTGGAATGGTTTTTTTCGGTTTAACAAGCTCCGTCAGTTTATTTAAACGATCGTCCGGTACTTCAACAATTCCCACATTCGGGTCAATTGTACAAAACGGATAGTTTGCTGATTCAGCACCAGCCTGAGTAATTGCATTAAATAACGTTGATTTCCCAACATTTGGTAGACCAACAATTCCTGTCGTTAAAGCCACTTCCGTCACGTCCTTTTTATTTATCGATTCTCAAATCCGAATAGTAATAGTTACTCTTTCTCAGATTCAATCACTTTTTTTAGTTTTTTTGAGAAATCCCGACGTGGTAGCATGACACTATGTTGACAACCTAAGCATTTTATACGCACATCCATCCCCATGCGAATGATCTTCCATCGATTCTCTCCACAAGGATGCTGTTTTTTCATCTCTACGACATCATGTAACGCAAATTCCTTATCTGCCACTGTTCTTTCCTCCTCCGGGTATTTCTGCTTGTATTATACACGAAGGAATGCTCCCTTTGTAGTATCAGCGTTTCTTTTTTGTAGCCGGGTGCCTTAAAATTGGATATAACAAGAGTGCAGCAAGGATATACAAATTCAAAATTCCGTATAAAGGATATAAAATTGATATCAATGTTGAGAATCCAAAAAGAGTTAACGGTGCCATCATCGCCACTAGTAACATCGCAATTAACCATGGTTCCCCTTGTACTCTTACTTGCAATCGAGAAATTAAACCTAACACACCCGAAGTAGCCGTTGTGTAGATCGCTAACCATAGAACAAGAGATATGGCTAGAACCATAACAGATGGATAATGTTTCAAAATAACAAATAACGGAATCTCATAAAAAATGATTTCTTGTGCAACAGTTAATAACGATTCATTATAAATGTAAGAAACAGAACCTAGAATTAACCCACTCCCAATACTGGCGATGTAAATTTCTCCCCGATGCTTCACTTGATGCCCTACTGCCCCAAGTACCGCAATAATAGGTAAAATATTTAATGAAGTGAACGTTAACGCAGATGGCCAATTACGCTGCTCATTTAAATGAAACGAGAATGAAAACCCTACTGATTCTTGATAAACAATTAAAACCGCCATTAGACAAGCAATTAAAATAGGAATTAAAATAGCGTTTATTTTTGTCATCCCACTTGTCCCTTTTATGAACATAAGAACTACTAGAACACTATTTAATACAATCCCGAGCCAAAAAGGAATATGATACACTTCAAGCGTTGCCCCTGCCCCAGCCAGCATAATAACCGTTACCGAAAACAAATACAGCACAATCATGACATCGTAAGCTTTCGCTAATCGCTTCCCTAAAATTTTTTCAAGAACAGGTAAATAATGTGTCGTCTTTTCTCTTTTTGAGACGGTTAATATGACCGCACAACTTATGGAAAAAAGGATTGAAAATAGGATGATAGCTAGTCCGCTTTCAGCTCCAAAAAACTCCCATAATTCTCTGCCTGATGCATAGCCTGCACCAATGATTGTCCCTACTATTAAAAACATCCATTTTAGTCCATTGCCCCACAAAGCTCTCACCCTCGCCATATTTCAATGTATAGATTTTTTACAAATCTACTATACTGTTACTAGTATGGCGAAGGAGTTAAAAATATGAGTACAAACCTCTGGCCTTTTAAAAAAAGAGTATTTTCCCAACGAATGCATATAGATGAACAAGATTTTACAGAAGAATTAGGAAATGCGCTCTTATCCCAATGTCAACGATCATCTTCAAAAGAGCTCGTTGTCGCTTGTATTGGAACAGATCGATCCACAGGAGATGCACTAGGGCCCATATTAGGATCAATGCTTATCGAGCAAAACTTACACCATTTTACCGTGTATGGTACACTCGCTGATCCGCTGCATGCTGTTAATTTAGAAACCCGTTTAGGTATCATTCACCTCGCGCACCCAAATGCATTTTTAATTGCCGTTGATGCGTGCTTAGGAAGACAAGTTAACGTCGGCTCTATCACTCTCTCAAATCGAACGTTGAAGCCGGGCGCTGCAATGGGAAAGACTTTGCCTGAAGTTGGAGATTGCTCTCTGACAGGTGTTGTGAACGTGGCTGGTCTAATGGATTTTCATACGTTACAAAGCACAAGGCTACATGAAGTTATGTGTATGGCCGAAAAAATGAGTACGCTTTTTACATTTGCTGATCGACATCTTCAACAGGAACAAGTCCCTTTAAAAAAACACACCTCTCTTTTTAAAAAGAAAGGCATGTCATTTTGAATTTACATGGCCTCTGAAATATCTTGAATGGCTTGTAAGAGCAAATCAACCTCATCTTTGGTCGTGTAAGGTCCAAAACTTACACGTACAAGCCCCTCATCAATTGAGCCATACCATTCATGTAGCTTAGGGGCACAGTGAAGGCCAGCGCGAACTGCAATTTGATAGTGTTGGTCTAAAATAATTGCGATTTCCTGACTGCTCATACTTGGTAAGCCGAAGGAGACAACAGCTAAACGTCCTTCTGTTGAATCGGTACCCACTAGTGTCACATTCGTGTTCTTTAATCCAGTAAGCAATTGGTCTAATCGGTCCATTTCATGTTTGTAGATTGCTTCGGTACCGCCTAAATGCTCGATTTCATCTAAGCCGGCGCCAAGTCCAGCAAGTGCAGGCGTATTTAATGTTCCTGCCTCATATCGTTCCGGCCATGTGTGTGGTTGGTCTTTGCTTTCAGATGTATGACCTGTCCCACCGTACGTTAACGGCTTTAGCTGATAATCTTTTTTTGACACAAGCATCCCTGTCCCTTGTGGACCAAGTAAGCCTTTATGACCTGGGCAAGCTAGTAAATCAATTCCGTCTCTATCCATATCAATATCTATGACTCCAGCCGTTTGTGATGCATCTACACACAGTATAGCACCTACTGCATGTGCTTTTTGTGCAATCGTCGACAGGGGGACAATATCTCCAGTCACGTTTGAAGCATGATTAATGACAACAAATCTCGTTCGCTCAGTAATTGACTCAACGATGGCATCAGCCGTCTCTTCCCCTGTTTTCCCTCCTGCAAAATTCAACTCAATTCCCTTACTTTCGAGTGTGTAAAGAGGCCTCAGAACAGAATTATGTTCAAAATAAGAAGTAACTACTTCATCACCTTCATCAAATGGAAACCCTAAGATCGCTTGATTAAGCGCATACGTAGCATTAGCATAAAACCAAACATGTTCTGCTGCCGGAGCATGAAAAAAAGATGCTACTTTTTCCCTCGTCTCTTGAACAATTTCAGCAGCTTGCCTAGATAGTAAATGCCCACTTCTTCCTGGGTTTGCCCCGTAGTGCTCCATTGTGTTTGCCACTGCCTCAATAACTGATTTAGGTTTCGGAAACGATGTTGCTGCTTGATCAAAATAATACATTCCTTGCTCCTTTCAAAAAAGAAGCTGCCTAATACAGGCTAGCTTCTTATTCTCTCGTTTGAATGAGAATCTCTAATATTCTTTCTAGATCGTCTTCTGAAAAATAGTCAATCTCAATTTTTCCTTTTTTCTTACCAGGTTTAATCATAACCGATGTACCTAGTGAATCTCGTAACCGCTCCTGATGATCTTTAAGAAACGGCGACAATTTCACTTTCACTTCCTTCGTTTCACGTGGAACATGCTCATTTATTTGTTGAACAAGTTTTTCCACTTCACGCACGCTTAATTTCTCCTGTAAAACACTTTCGAGTACTTGCGACAATTTGTCTTTATTTTGTAGGCCTAAAAGAGCTCGTCCATGCCCCATACTCAATTTACCAACCGAGATAAACTCTTGAACGACTTTTGGTAACTGCAATAAACGCATATGATTTGCAATATGTGGTCTACTTTTCCCTAAACGCTTTGCCACTTGCTCTTGCGTACTTTTTGTATGAGTCATTAGTTTTTCATATGCAATGGCTTCTTCAATCGGGTTTAAATCTTCTCGCTGTAAATTTTCAATCAGCGCAATTTCCATCATTTTATTTTCATCTAAATCTTGAATGATTACAGGAATTTGCTCCAAGCCGGCTTGTTTTGCTGCACGAACACGACGCTCTCCCATTACAATCTCATAATCTTTTATTGATTTTCTTACTGTGATTGGTTGTAAAATTCCATGTTCTTTAATGGAATCACTTAATTCTTTCAATGATTCTTCAGAAAAAGTCTTTCTCGGCTGGTATGGATTTGGTCTAACTTCAGACACAGAAATAAGTGTAACCTGCTCCTGAGTGTTGTCCTTCTCGTTTGGGAAAAAAGCTTCTAATCCTTTGCCTAGTCCCTTCTTTCCAACCGATTTAACCATTCGCAACCACTTCCTTTGCTAAGTCTATGTACACTTCTGCTCCACGTGACTTGGCATCGTATTCAATAATTGGCTTGCCATGACTCGGGGCTTCACCTAAGCGAATTGTTCTTGGAATAATGGTATCGAATACTTTATCGCGAAAATACTTTTTCACTTCTTCAATGACTTGAATACCGAGATTTGTACGCGCATCCAGCATTGTTAAAAGTACTCCTTCAATCGCCAAGGACGTATTCAAATGCTTTTGTACTAAACGGACCGTATTTAAAAGTTGGCTTAACCCTTCTAACGCGTAATATTCACATTGTACGGGAATAATAACTGAATCTGAAGCAGTTAAAGCATTGATCGTAAGCAACCCAAGTGAAGGTGGACAATCAATAAAGATATAATCGTACGTCTCTCTTAAAGGCGTTAATGCTTTTTTTAACCGAACTTCTCTTGAAATCGTTGGAACAAGTTCAATTTCCGCTCCAGATAATTGAATTGTTGCCGGAATCACATCTAAATTGATTACATCCGTGGAAAAAATGACGTTTTCTGCTGGTACATCTTCAATAAGGACATCGTAAATACATTCATCAACATCCCCTTTTTCAACACCAACACCACTTGTTGCATTCCCCTGCGGATCTATATCGACTAACAGAACTCTTTTGCCTAAATGTGCTAAACATGCTGCTAAATTCACTGAAGAAGTTGTTTTTCCTACGCCGCCTTTTTGGTTTGCGACAGCGATTATCTTTGACACTTGGACACCTACTTTCCTTCGTTGCAAAAACTTTCTATACGTAAAACAAATAGATTATCTTTATTTTAGCATAGATTCTTCATAATCCTATTAAAAAAAAGACCTATCTTTTGTAATAGATAGATCACTTTTTAGGTATTCTAATGGTAAATTGATAGAAATCATCGTTATCTTCTTCGTCTGTATCGACCTTCAAGCCTGTCTTCATCACCATATCAACAGATTGACGAATCGTATTCATCGCAATTCGCATATCTTTTGGATATGACTTTCGTGTCGATTTTTTCTTCTTAACTTCTTCCTGTTCTTCTACTTCAGGATATAAAAAACGTTGAACAAGTTCTTCAGTTTGTTTCACATTAAGTTGATTTTCAACGATTTGTTCTAAAATCATCTCTTGTGCTTCATGGTTATCTTTCAATCCAATAAGTGCTCGTGCATGTCTTTCAGAAATGGAGCGGTTTAAAATGGCGTCCTGTACTTTTTCTGGCAAATTCAATAAACGCAATTTATTTGCAATCGTTGACTGACCTTTACCTAATCGTTGCGCAAGGCTTTCTTGTGTTAATTGATGAATTTCAATTAATTTCGCATAAGCGACTGCTTCTTCTATCGCAGTTAAGCCTTCTCGTTGTAAATTTTCTATTAAAGCGATCGATGCTGTTTGTGAATCATTAAACTCTTTTATAATTGCAGGTATGGTTTCCCATCCTAAAGAAGAAACAGCTCTAAACCGACGCTCCCCTGCAATGATTTCATATTTTTCTTCTCTAATTCGGACAACAATTGGTTGTATGACACCATGTGTACGAATTGTTTGTGCTAATTCTGTGATTCGCTCTTCATCAAAAACCGTTCTTGGCTGAAAGCGATTTGGTACAATGTCTTGAATTGGAATTTGTTTTACTTCCTCATTCTCAATTAGATCAGCATCGTCATTTTTATCATTAAAGCCAAATAGGCGTGAAAACGATTGCTTCATCGCCTCAGACACCACCTTTTATTAAATAACCATCATTTGTATTTCGACACCTTTAAAAGTCATTCCTCTGTTGAGACGAATGTGTTCCACGTGAAACAGCTGTATCGTACATTTGCCTGCTTAAACAATTGGCTGCTTATTAGGCGTTCCAGGCTTTCTAGGATACTTTTTCGGCGTTGATTTTATTTTTTTTATCGTTACGATATGACGGTCACTTTTTTCAACTGGTAAAGAAAAGAAATGATTATGTTCAATTTGTCCACCTAATAGTTTAATTGCTTTTTCCCCATCATTAAGCTCTTGATTCGTACCTGCTGCTTTTAAAGCAATAAAAGAACCATCCACTTTCGTAAAAGGTAAACATAGTTCTGCAAGAACTGACATTCGTGCAACGGCTCTAGCTGTCACAATATCATATTTTTCTCTATGCAAGCTGCTTTTACCTGCTAATTCTGCACGATCGTGGTAAAAAGACACATTTGTGAGGCCTAACTCATCTGCTAAAAACGTCAAAAATCCTATTCTTTTATTTAAAGAATCAATAATGGATACCTGTAAATCAGGATAAAGAATTTTTAATGGAAGACTTGGAAAACCAGCTCCTGCGCCAATATCTAAAATAGACTGATTCGTAAACGGGAAATAAAAACTCGGTGTAATGGAGTCATAAAAATGCTTCAAATACACGTCATCTTTAGCAACAATTGCCGTTAAATTAATATTTTCATTCCACTCAACGAGCAGTTCGAAGTAACGGTTGAACTGCTCTTTTTGAGTAGAAGAAAGGATAATATTTTTTTCTGCAAGTAATTCTGGAAACTTCTCGTAACTCATATAAACAACCTCACGATGATGTTTTGGCAAGACGGCCTTGCTCTAAATACACGAGCAAAATCGATACATCTGCAGGATTTACACCAGAGACACGAGAAGCCTGTCCTACAGATAATGGTCTAACCAGTTGTAATTTTTGCCGAGCTTCCGTCGCTAGGCCTTGTATGGCATCATAATCAAGGTCTTCAGGAATTTGTTTACGTTCCATTTTCTTTAATCGCTCAACTTGCTGCCATTGTTTTTCGATATACCCTTCATACTTGACTTGAATTTCTACTTGTTCACATACTTCGTCATCAATTTCCTGTTCCGGCTGAGGGATCACTTTTAATAAGTCCTTATAAGTCATCTCTGGACGTTTTAACATGGCTTCTGCTTTTAATGCTTCGTTCATTTTCTTGGAGCCTACTTGTTCCAACAGCTCATTAACGTCTGCTGATGGCTTAACAATTAGACTTTTAATGCGTCCAATTTCTTCTTCAACAGCTTGTTTCTTACGCAAAAATTGTGCATAGCGTGCTTCAGAAATCAAGCCAAGCTCATAGCCTTTTTCGGTCAAACGCAAATCTGCATTATCGTGACGCAAGATTAAGCGAAATTCTGCTCTTGATGTTAATAAACGATATGGTTCATTCGTCCCTTTTGTTACTAAATCATCAATCATGACGCCAATATAAGCATCTGATCGGTCTAAAATAAGCGGTTCTTTGCCTGAAACTTTTCTAGCAGCATTAATACCTGCAATGACACCTTGACCAGCTGCTTCTTCATATCCAGACGTTCCGTTAATTTGACCAGCTGTAAAAAGACCTGGAACTGCTTTTGTTTCTAATGTTGGCCATAGCTGAGTTGGAACAATCGCATCGTATTCAATCGCGTAACCAGGACGCATCATTTTTACCGCTTCAAGTCCAGGAATTGTTTTCAGCATCGATAATTGAACATCTTCAGGTAAACTAGTAGAAAGTCCTTGCACATATACCTCTGTCGTATTTCGGCCTTCTGGCTCAAGAAAAATTTGATGTCGTGGCTTGTCGTTAAAGCGGACAATCTTGTCTTCAATAGATGGGCAATACCTTGGTCCTGTTCCTTCTATCATACCTGAATACATCGGGGAACGTCCAAGATTTTCACCGATTACTTCATGTGTTTCTGAGCCAGTGTACGTTAGCCAGCAAGGTAGCTGATCCGTAATATACTTTGTAGTCTCATACGAAAAGGCTCTTGGCGTCTCATCACCAGGCTGAATTTCTGTTTTTGTATAATCAATCGTATTTCCGTTCACTCGTGGTGGCGTGCCGGTTTTAAACCGAACGATATCAAAACCTAGCTCTTTTAAATGGTCGGATAATTTAATAGAAGGCTGCATATTATTTGGACCAGACTCATAAGAAAGTTCACCTAAAATGATCTTTCCTTTTAAATAGGTTCCAGTTGTAATCACAACAGCTTTTGACCGGTATTCAGCGCCAGTGTTCGTAATCACACCACGACACTCACCCTCTTCAATGATCAGGCGGTCAACCATTCCTTGACGTACTAAGAGATTTTCTTGTTCTTCAAGCGTTTTTTTCATCTCATGTTGGTACTGAAATTTATCTGCTTGCGCGCGTAACGCGCGGACTGCAGGACCTTTTCCCGTATTCAACATACGCATTTGAATATGCGTTTTATCAATATTACGAGCCATTTCGCCGCCTAGTGCATCAACCTCTCGGACAACGATTCCTTTGGCAGGACCACCTACTGATGGATTACATGGCATATACGCAATGGCGTCCAAATTTAGCGTAAGCATAAGGGTATTTGAACCCATTCTTGCGGCAGCAAGTCCGGCTTCTACGCCTGCATGACCAGCGCCAATGACGATTACGTCAAATGAATCGGCTTGGTAATTCATGTTTGTTTCGACTAGATTTATCCTAGTCTCCCTTCCTTTCATAAGCGATTTATTTTCCTAAGCAAAACTGAGAAAACAATTGATCAATTAAGCTATCTTGTATATCTTCTCCAATAATTTCACCTAATAATTCCCATGTGCGCGTGACATCAATTTGAATCAAATCAACCGGTACATCGGCCTCTGTCGCTTGTAAAGCTTCTTCCGCTCGACGTTTGGCTTCATTTAAAAGACCAATATGCCTTGCATTCGACACATACGTAAGATCTTGTCCTTCAATGTCGCCAGCAAAGAATAATTGATTAATGGCTTCTTCCAATTGATCAACGCCTTCGTCATGAATTAAAGAAGTTGTCACGACAGGGCGACCGTTAGCATATTGATAGACTTTTTCTAAATCAATTGCTTGTTTTTGATCTGTTTTATTTACAATGATCACAACATCCATATCCATAACAGCTTCAAAAAGTGCTTCATCTTCAATCGTTAATGCTTCACTATTATTTAATACAAGCAAGATTAATTCAGCTTCTTTTAATGCTTTTCTGGATCGTTCAACACCTATTTTTTCAACAATGTCTTCCGTTTCACGTATGCCTGCTGTATCAATTAGCCTAAGGGGCACACCACGTACATTGACATACTCTTCTAGTGTGTCTCGCGTAGTTCCTGGTATATCTGTCACAATCGCTTTTGATTCATGAACAAGGCTATTCATTAACGATGATTTCCCCACGTTTGGCCTGCCAATGATCGCCGTAGCCAGTCCTTCACGTAAGACTTTTCCCTGTTTAGCTGTGACAAGCAATTTATCTATTTCCTCTATGACAGGCACCATCTTTTCTTGGATAATGGCTTGAGTCATTGTTTCCGCATCATATTCGGGGTAATCAATGTTTACTTCCACCGCAGCAACTGTTTCAAGTAATTGCTGTCGAAGTTGCTGGATTTTTCCCGATAATCGCCCTTCCACTTGGCGCATTGCTACGTTCATGGCTTGATCCGATTTAGATCGAATTAAATCCATAACACCCTCTGCTTGCGACAAATCAATTCTACCATTTAAGAAGGCACGTTTTGTGAATTCTCCCGGCTCAGCCAATCGAGCTCCATGTGCTAACGCTGCTTGCAAAACACGGTTAACCGAAACCAACCCACCATGACAGTTGATCTCAACAATGTTTTCACGTGTATAGGTCTTAGGTCCATGCATCACCGTAACCATGGCCTCTTCTATTACGTCATTTCCTTCTACTAAATGTCCATAAGTAATGGTGTGTGTGTTCACTTCATTTAGTTTTGATGTGCCTTTAAAAAGTTTATCACTAATATCTATAGCTTGATCTCCGCTGAGCCGGACAATCCCGATTGCTCCTTCACCAAGTGCTGTTGATATTGCTGCGATTGTATCCACATTAATCACCTCCGTAAATTACAGCTTCAACTAATAAGAATAGCATACGCATAGTCGAAAAGCCATTGCTTGACAGTGAACTTTCTTTTCCAGATTTTTTAGTTCGAAAAAAATAAGAAGTGCATCGAGTTGCACTCCTTATTTCTTAGGTTCAATGACAACGTGCCGCTTCGATCCGTTGCCTTGTGATTCAGTTGTAACGTCCTTGCTATTCGCTAGCGTTGTATGAATAACCTTCCGCTCTCTAGCAGGCATTGGTTCTAACACAACTTTTTCGTTCGTAGACGTTGCCTTTTTACTTACACGCAGCGCCAGTTGTTTAAGCGTCTCTTCCCGCTTTTCACGATAGCCTCCAGCATTCAAGCGAATACGTGAACCATCAGCTGTTTGTTTAGTTGAAACAACGAGGTTTGTCAGGTGTTCCAAAGAATCTAAGGTTTGCCCCTTTTTTCCAATTAACTTTCCTTGGCCCTCGGTTTCTATCGCCTCTAAATTAACAGATAGATGTTTTCCATCCTTTTGATGAGTGACCTTCACATTGATCCCCATCAGTTCCGTTGTTTTTAATAGAAAGGACTCAGCAACATCCACGGTCTTTGGTTTTAAACGAACTTCAATCACTGCTGGCTTTCCACCAAATAATCCTAAGAACCCTTTTTGCGGTTCTTCAACAACGTCATAAATTAATTGATCTTTTTCTGCATTCAATTCTACTAACGCTCTTTGAACAGCTTCGTCTACAGTTCGACCTTTCACCGTTTTTGTTGCCATCATATGCCCCTTTCCTATTTCCGTTTTTTCTTTTTACTTTTCTTCTTCTTCGTTGAACTCTTAGATTGATTACTTGATGACTTCTTACCCTTTTGAGCGCCTTGATTAACCCCTACAGTCGATTCTAGTCCTCTTTTTCCTGCATTCGGACCTGTCACAAAGTAGGTTTGCAGGATCATAAAGATATTCCCGACTACCCAGTATAAAATAACTGCGGCTGGCAAAAAGACCCCAATGATTAAAATCATAAATGGCATTAAGTATAGTAAGATCTTAGCTTGTGGATTATTTTGCACCATCATCATACGTTGCTGAACAAACGTTAAGACAAACGCTAAAAGCGGCAAAATGAAGAATGGATCGGGATCACTTAATTGAAACCATGCAAATGACTCTCCTTGAAAATTCTCAGTTCGCATAATCGCATGATAAATTGCCAGGAAGATTGGCATTTGAATCAAAATTGGTAAACACCCTGCAAAAGGATTCACTTTATGATCCGCAAATAACTTTTGCATCTCTTCATTCAGCTTTAACCGCGTGTTTTGATCTTTTGCACTATAGCTCTCTCTTAATTTCTGCATTTCCGGCTGTAGCTGCTGCATTGCCTTCATGCTTCTTGTTTGTTTTAACATTAATGGCAATAAGATCAAACGAAAGAGAATTGTTACAAGTATAATCGCAAAACCATAGCTGCTTACCCATTCTGCAATCAGAATAATGAGCTGTGATAACGGATACACAAAGAACGAATTCCAAATCCCCGAACTTTCAGAGGTAATCGGTTGGTCGATACTAAAACAACCAGATAATAAAAGGAGCATGCTCGCCATAATTACGAGCCAGCTAAATCGTTTCACTTTCTTTGCTTCCTCCTAGCTGTTACTTTTCTTTATTTTTTTGTGAACGTACGATCATTTTTGATTTCTTTAATACGTGTTCCAGACTGCTTTTAATTTCATGATAGTTCATATCTTTAGCAGGATTACGTGCAATGACTACATAATCATAATTTTGCTTTATTTCTCCTTGGATCTGCGTAAACACTTCACGAACAAATCGTTTAATACGATTCCGACAGACAGCATTCCCTACTCGTTTTGAAACCGATAATCCGAGACGTAATGAATCTTGTCCCTCTTTTGGGAGAATATAAAGAACAAATTGTCGATTGGCCATTGAAGATCCTTTATTGAAGACCGCCGAAAACTCTTCATTTTTTTTTATTCGTTGCTCTTTTTTCATACGTCACACGACCCTCTTGGCTCATTTGATGTATATACCTGAAAAAGACCACTGATGTCAGTGGTCTATGCAGACAATACTTTTCTTCCTTTTTGACGACGACGAGAAAGTACTTTACGTCCGTTCTTCGTTGCCATTCTAGCGCGGAAGCCGTGATTTTTTTTACGTTTACGGTTATTTGGTTGGAACGTTGGTTTACCCATGTATTCCACCTCCTTCGAGGATTTAAATCTTCAGGCACTCCCAAAAATTATATAGAGATTTAACCGTTTATGTCAAGCCTTATTAAAAACTTTCTTTTTTTCTTATAAAAATCTTCTTTTCCTTCTTTTTAACAGCTCCCTCTTTTTAATTGTGGACATTATTTTTGCCTCTAATACATTATCTACACGTTATCGACAACGATTTACACATATCTTGTATTGTGGACAACCAAAAACCACTACATCCTGTATTTTGTGGATAAGTTCATTCATCCATTGCGACTACAGCTTCTTTTTGATATGATATAAGAGATTTCTTTCGTGGACAATGTGACTACTAAAAGAACCTGTCCACAGCCTGTGGGTAAGGTTGTGGACAGGTTCTTTGTTTCTGTTTACTTGTTATCCACAATTTGTTGAAGACATTGATTTTCTCCTCAACATCCTATATTATGAAAACTTCGCCATATTTATTCGTACGTATATTTATACCTTAACTTATACAAAAGTTGTACAGTGCAGGAATGTCGCAAAAGGAGGGGCTTTT